>PVEQ01000003.1 GCA_002973575.1 Sediminibacterium magnilacihabitans | reverse complement strand
AGCAGGTACTTCTCAGAAAATCTAATCCCAGCTTTAAATGCCCGCTCTCCTCTCAAAATGAAAAGCCGCCTCAATTATTGTATTGAGACGGCCTCCCTTTTGTATAGGAGTTGTACCGAATCCATAAAAAATCAGGAAAATTATTCTTAAGGGACTAAGGCTGCATCATATTGCAACTGTCATGTATTTTTCATGTATTTCTTTCCTCGGCCTTACGGGTAAGGTAGGTAATACTGACATTTAATTCAAATCCAATGAGCAGGATCAATGAGTTGAGGTAAATCAGCAACATCAGGATGAGCACGGTGCCAATGGAGCCGTAAACGCGGTTGTAATTGGAGCTCGCGAACAGGCTTACCCACGAGGAAAATGCGATGGTGGTAACCAGTATCAATGCGGTGGCCAGTAGAGAGCCAGGCGATACCAAATGCCATCTCTTTTTTACCGAGGGGGCGAACTTATAGATCATCGCCACGCAATAGAAGAGCAAGCCAGTAATGATGAACCAGCGGATCCCGTTCCACCAGGGTAGCCTGGCCCTCCTGCGCATGTGGAAGAGGTTTTTAAGAAGGCCGGCGAGCTGTTCCTGTCCTATCAATACCAATGCAGAAGCAATGACCAGCAATACAAGAATACCGGTGAGCCGGATAGCGCGCCAGCGCTGGTACAGGAAAAAACCTTTCTGCTCCTGTATCGACCGGTCGAACGTACGTATGATGCCGATGATGGCATTGGAAGCGTAAAAGATAAGCAATATGAAACCGAAAGAAAATACGCCTACGTGTTTTTCCAGCAGTCCGTCCAATATGTCTTTGATGAAACGATAAGTGGCAGAGTCGGGAGAAATGTCTTTGAATAATTTGAGTATTTCCATTTCAAAACTGGCCGAAGCCGGGAAATAAGGCACCAGTGCAAACAAAAACAGGAGTGCTGCCGGCATGGCCATGATAAAGTTGAATGAAATGGCGGCGGCCCTTTCGTTCAAGCCTACTTTATTGATCTGCCGGAAGAAAAAACGCACCACATCGTATAACGGAAGGCCCCGGAACCCGGGAATGACCATTGCCTTGCTCTTGTTGATGAGCCAGGCAATGGGAGCGAGGTTAACAATGTGTCGTTCAATTTTTGTCAATGCTCAGGCGAGTTTTGTTTTTTGGCCATATAGGCATCCAATGCTTTCTGGTATTCTCTGGCGTACTGCATATGCTCTTCATACGTGCTGCTGAAATGATGATAACCGCTGAAATCACTTTTGGCAACAAAATAAAGATAATCTGTACGCGGTGCATTCAATACAATGTCGATGGTTTTAGGCGATGGGGTACAGATCGGACCGGGGGGCAATCCTTTCTTCCGGTACGTATTATAAGGAGATGGATTGCCCAGGTATTTTTCATAGATGCGGGTGAGTGTAAAATCCTTCATGGCATATTTGATCGTGGGGCATGCCTGCAAGGGCATATCTTTTCCCAGCCGGTTGATGTACACACCGGCGATCTTGGATTTGTCGGATTCAAAATTGGTTTCTTCTTCTACAATGGAAGCCAGGGTATATGCTTCTTCAGGGGTGAAAGAAAGTTGCCGGGCTTTTTGCATACGGTCATTGCGGCTCCAGAAAGCGTTCCTGGTATCGGCAAGCTTGCGCAATATTTTATTGAAAGAAGTGTTCCAATAAAAAGAATACGTATCGGGCAATATAAGGGTAAATACGGTATTCGTATCTACTCCAAAAGGCTTGAGCGAGTCGTTCGACTGCAGAAAATTCATTACTGCAACAGAATCTGTATTGAAGTTTTTACCAACCAGGTGTGCCAGGTCTTCTTTCACCCTCAGTTTATTGATGACCAGTTTGATGGATGCCTGCCGGTTGTTTCTCAGCATGCGTGCGATGCTGAACAGGTTATCACCCTTTTTTATTTCATATTTGCCGGGCTTCAGTTTATTCCATATACCCCATGTTGTTGCCAGCAATGAAAAAGTGCCCGGGTGCTTGACCAGGTGCTCCTGCTGCAGCGTTTGTATCACATCTTTTTGTGTATTCCTGCCTTCTTCCACTACCAGGTAGCGGCTCTTTTCTTCAAAGCCGGTGCCTGATGTGAGGCTTTGCCAGGAAAAAATACCTGCTGTAACAATGAACAAAAGCAATAATATCAAAAGGATCTTTTTCATAACCATGCCCTCTTCCGGTGTTTAAATTAATTAAAAAACCCTGTCTGAATACACAGGCAGGGTCTGGAATATCTTTTATCAGCTATTATTTATTTTTTAGCAGAATCAGCAGGCTTCGCAGAAGCAGCATTAGCCGGAACAGTATTGGCCGGTGCTGCAGGAGCGCTGGTACTAGTATTCACTTTCTGAATGATGGAAGTATCAACACCACCTGATGTACCGCCTTTCAGGAAAAGGGTAGAAGAAAGCGCCAGCAGGGCAATGATGCCTGAAAAAATCCAGGTGCCTTTTTCTAATACGTCGGTCGTTTGCTTTACACCCATGAACTGGTTGCTGAACCCGCCAACAGTGCCGGAAAGTCCGCCTCCCTTGGGGTTCTGCACCAACACAATGAAACCAAGCACCACAGAAGCTATTACAATCAGAATCAAAAACAGAATGATCATTTTATATACCTTTTAATTGTTGTATCCTGGCCGCAAAATAAGCGGTTTTTTCAGGATTTAAGAAACTTAATTTAATATAGAGTTGGATGGCTTTGTCTGTTTGTCCCTGCTTTCCCAGCACTTCTGCCATACTTTCGGTAACCACTTCGCGTTGCTCGTTAGAGCTCTCAGCGCTTTGTATCACGTCTTTTTCCTGTTTAGACGATACGCCCAGGTCTATATTGGTATCGGCGGGCTTCATTTGCTTGAGCCAGTCAGTAAACTTACGCATCTGGGAAACCAGCTTGTCCTGCGGAATCGCATCCAAATCGATTTTAATGCCTTGCGAAGCAAAATAATCAATGGTATACAATTTTTCCTGCTTTGCTTCTATATCGAGTTTGGCATCTGCTTCCAGCGGCTTTTTAAAACTCGCCAACTGATCGGATAACAGGGAAGATATCTTGGCGGTCACCGGCGCCACACTGGTTACTTGTTCGTCATGGGCATCTTTGCTCAACTGGAGCTGCAGCCAAAATGGATTGGTAAAGTATAAAGCTGTTTTAGTGCTTTGGGCAAGCGCCTGGGGGTGTTGTGTATTTTTTAATTTGGCAGCCAGCAGTAATTGCGCCGGTGCGAAATACGGATGGGCAGCAACGAGCCCTTCCAGTTGCGCTACGCTTACTTCACTGAAGTTGGTTTTACCGGTCAGGTGCAATAAGGTCTTTTCCAGGGAAGCATTCATAGTACTAAAAATACAATTTGATTACCAGTTGGAGAAAATGCGGTTAAAAATATCATCGGTAATACTGCGAACGATCTCGTCGAGCAATCCGCTTTCGGCCTGCTGCAAAGTAAGGTTGGCCGAATAGTCGAAACTTCTGCTTACATCGAATTCTTCGGTTGTATTCTCCAGTGTCTTCCTCAATGTCATGTGAACAGTAACGGTCAACCGGTTGGTCGTAGGCTGTTGTGCGCTCACACCAACGGTCTGCGAAGGATCATAATTGGTGATCTGTCCGTTGAGCACATAATGTGCATCGTCGCTGTTGGTACGGGTGAGTTTGGTGCTTCCAACGATCTTTTGCTGCAGCTTATCGGTCAGTTTCTGGCTTACCTGCGGGTTTACATAACGTGCCTTGTTTTCAATGAAGCCAATCTTGATGGTTTTGACATTGGCCGGAATGGTAGCATCCTTAAAAGAATACACCCCGCATCCACTCATCAAAAACAATAATAAGAGGCAGACAACAATTCGACTTTTAATACTATTCATCAATGTCATATTCTTTCAGTTTCCTGTAAAGCGTTCTTTCGCTGATACCCAGGTCGAGCGAGGCGTCCCTTCTCTTTCCCTTGTGTTTCTTCAGCGCTTTCACGATCAGTTCTTTTTCCTTGTCCATGATATTCAGCGATTCCTCTACCTCTTCGTGCTGATGAATACTCTCATCGTGCAGTAGTACAGGCTGTGATCCATGTGTTGATGGGTAGTAAGTTGTTGCAGCGGGACTGGCCGGCGAAGCAATTGAAGGAGGAGTGATGATGGATTGAGCCTCACCATTGTTGTGGTATTCCTGGATAAGTGAATCCCGGGTGAAATTAGCAGCGGCGCCTGCCAGTGAAGGGTTCTGCAATATTTCAAGGAACATTTTCTTCAGCTCCGTAACATCTTTCTTCATGTCGAAAAATAGTTTGTACAGGATCTCTCTTTCATTGGCGAAATCACCGGTTGATGCAGCATGTCCGGCAAGCACCGGCATCCGGTTGAATTTATCCTGGTTGGGCAGGAACCTGCTCAATTCGACTGCCGTAATAATGGGTGATGTACTGAGTACAGATATCTGCTCTGCAATATTCTTCAATTCACGCACATTGCCCTGCCAGGGATGGTTAATTAACAGGTTTTTCGCATCGTCGTCGAGCTGTACTGGTGCGGTCTTGTATTTTTCTGAAAAGTCTACCACGAATTTTCTGAAGAGTAAAGGAATGTCTTCTTTCCTGTCGCGCAATGCAGGCACCCTGATGGGTACAGTGCTCAAACGATAATAGAGGTCTTCCCTGAATCTTCCTTTTTGTGTGAACTCCAATAATTCCCTGTTGGTAGCTGCAATAACGCGCACATCGGTTTTCTGTACTTTAGATGATCCCACACGAATGAATTCGCCGGTTTCCAATACGCGTAACAGCCTGGCCTGCGTGCCCAATGGCATTTCTCCGATCTCGTCCAGGAAAATAGTGCCCCCGTTAACGGTCTCAAAATATCCTTTCCGGCTGTCTACCGCTCCCGTGAAAGCGCCTTTCTCGTGACCAAACAATTCCGAGTCGATGGTGCCCTCCGGTATAGCACCACAGTTCACCGCTATGAACGGGTTGTGTTTGCGGGCAGATAATGCGTGTATGATCTGTGAAAATACTTCTTTACCCACGCCGCTTTCACCTACGATCAACACGGTGAGATCGGTAGCCGCTACCTGCGCCGCTGTATTCAGGGCGTAGTTGAGGGCTGGGGAGTTGCCAATGATACCGAATCTGTTCTTTATGCTCTGTAAATCCATATTTTTTTAATTATACAATTTGCCAATTCGACAATTCGTCAATGAAACGTAGTGCAAAAATTATCGAATTGTCGAATTATCAAATTGCCAAATTATCAACGATTTCTCCCACCAAAGTTGCCTTGGTGCAATCCACCACTTTCACCATCACGTAATCAGCGGGTTTGTAAGGATGGTTGCCTTTAGGGAATACGATCACTTTATTCTGACTGTTCCTTCCATACCATTGCGCATCGCTTTTCTTGCTATTGCCTTCGATCAATACTTTAAATGTTTTGCCGAGGTCGAGCTGGTTGCTTTGGTGTGATAAAATTCCCTGGAGGTCTACGATTTCCTGTAGCCTTCTTTTCTTCACTGTTTCTGGAATATCGTCTGTATAACGCCTGGCAGCCAATGTACCGGGTCTCTCGCTGTAGAAGTACATATAGCTCATATCGAACCGGCCGTACTCCATAATGCTTAGGGTGTCCTGGTGATCTTCTTCCGTTTCGGTACAGAAACCGGCAATGATATCGGAACTGATACCACAATCGGGGATGATCTCGCGGATACGATCCACTTTGGCTTTATACCATTCGCGTGTATAAGTACGGTTCATCAACTGCAACATCCTCGTGCTGCCGCTCTGTACGGGCAGATGGATATAATTGCAGATGTTCTCATATTTTGCAATGGTGTATAATACTTCGTCGGTGATATCTTTCGGATGTGAAGTGCTGAAACGTACACGCAGATCGGGACTAATCAAAGCCACTTTTTCGAGCAGCCTGGCAAATGTTATGGTCTCATCTTTTGCTTCATCGATCCAGTAATAGCTGTCTACGTTCTGTCCGAGCAGCGTGATCTCTTTATAGCCTTTGTTGAACAGATCCTGCGACTCGGCCACAATAGAAACGGCATCGCGGCTGCGCTCCCTGCCACGTGTAAATGGTACTACACAGAAGCTGCACATATTGTTACATCCCCGCATGATCGATACAAAAGCGTTGATGCCATTGCTGTCGATACGGATAGGGGAGATATCGGCATAAGTCTCTTCACGGCTCAGCAACACATTCACTGCTTTCTGTCCGGTTTCCGCTTCGGAGATCAGAAAGGGGAGACTTCGATAAGCATCAGGACCCACTACGATGTCTACCAGTTTTTCTTCTTCCAGTAATTGCGATTTCAAACGCTCGGCCATACAACCCAGCACGCCAATGAGCATGCCCTTGCGCTTTTCCTTGAGTTTCCTGAATTCATGCAGGCGTTTGCGAACGGTTTGTTCCGCTTTTTCCCTGATAGAACAGGTATTCACCAGTATCAGGTCGGCCTCTTCTGCCAGCCGGGTTGCGCCGAAGCCTTCCTGGTTCAATATGGAAGCTACCACTTCACTGTCGGCAAAATTCATGGCACAGCCATAACTTTCTATATAGAAACGTTTCCGGTATTGATTGGGGTCGTTTTCAAAAGGCTTCAAGGTTTCACCCTGTCGACTTTCATCATGTTCTTTTCCAGCTATAGCCAGCATTTCCATGCGTTTGAAAATTTAGAGGGCAAAACTACGTAAAATTCGCTTGTTTATGCCAGTTTGTCAGCACCCGATTTGATGAATGGTGTCATTCCTTATTTTTACGCATAAATCAGCGTATACAATCGATGAATAAATGTATTCTGTTGGCTATAATGGCCATTGGTATTCAATTTGGACAGGCACAGGATGTATTGAACAAGATAAAGGCCGAAACCGCCAGGACGATCAGAAAAGAGGCAGATACCACCAAATGGGACTGGAAAAGAGGTGGGCTGTTAAGTTTTAACATTTCTCAAGGATCATTGAGCAACTGGTCGGCCGGTGGCGACAATTTCTCTCTCGCGGCAAGTGGTTATTTCAACTATTTTTTCTATCATAAAAAGAAGCGGTACACCTGGGATAATAACCTGGATGTAAACTTGGGTTATGTGCAGACCACCAGTCTGAGTGGCCGCAAGAACGACGACCGCATCGATTTCCTGAGTAAGTATGGTTATAAGATAGACAGCGTGGGAAAAGTATATGTGTCTACCTTGTTCAATTTCCGGTCACAGTTTTTCGACGGGTTCAGTTACAGCAATAACGTGCCAACGCTGGCATCTTCTTTTCTGTCGCCGGCTTATATCATATTGTCGTTGGGTATGGATTACAAACCCAGTGATAAATTCTCGCTTTTCCTTTCTCCGCTTACATCGCGTATGACCATCATTGCACACGATTCACTGGCCAGAAAAGGACTCTATGGCGTACCGCCCGGATCGCACAGCATCAACCAGATCGGTGCATTTGCCACCATCAATTACATGACATCGATTGGTAAAAACGTGGGTTATAAAGGGAGGCTCGACCTGTTTTCGAATTATGCCGATCAGCCGCAGAATGTGGATTTTTTCATGACGAATATGTTTTCTTTCCGCATCAATAAAGCGTTCACCGCCACTTATAACTTAGACATGATCTACGACGATAATGTGCGGTTATTCGGAGCCAATAAAAATTCACCCGGGTTGCAGTTGAAAAGCCTGATTGGTATCGGCTTCCAGCATCCGCTGGCAGTGAGGAAAGCCGTTCGTCAACCCAAACTGTTGCCGCCGCCACCGCTTCCTCCGATTATACCGGTGATCGACAGTGTGCAGCAGGTAGTGAAAAGGGCGGTCAGGCTATCACCTTCAAAAGGTGCTTGATCTTATTGGCCTGGTAAGCCAGGTCCTGGTAGTCTTTACTGATGATGGTTACATGTCCCATTTTGCGACCGGGTTTGGTTTCTGTTTTACCATAGAGATGAACAAACACATTGTCGGTCTTCAATACATCTTCGAGGTTTTCATATTTGGCTTTTCCGGTGTAACCTTCAGCGCCCAGCAGGTTCACAATGGCTGAAGGCAGAATGGGATCGGTATTGCCCAGCGGGTAATTGAGTATGATTCGCCACAACATATCGTATTGGCTGCTATAATTGGCTTCGATAGTATGATGGCCGCTGTTGTGGACACGGGGCGCCGTTTCATTCACGAGCACTTCCTGGTTTTTATCAACAAACAATTCAATGGCAAACAATCCGGGACTGTTCAGGTGTTTTACCACTTTCAGTGCAATAGCTTCTGCTTTCCACAGTACCTGTTCGGGAAGAATAGCCGGACTCAACTGGTAATCCAGCAGGTTCAGCACGGGATCGAAGATCATTTCAGCAGGAGGGTAGAGGGTTACTTCGCCCTGGTTGCTCATGGCTACAATTACAGCGATCTCTTTGTGAATGGGAACCATTTTTTCTAACACGGCGGGTACATCGAAGCCCAGGTCAATGTCTTTGAGCTCTTTCAGCACTTGCACTCCTTTGCCGTCATAGCCGCCTTCTCCGGTTTTGTGAACAGCCGGCAGGAAAGAAAGGTGTTCCTGCAATTCCTTCCTGGCTTCCGTGATAATGAATTCCGAAGTAGGTATATCGTGCTGACGGTAGAAAGCTTTTTGTGTGATCTTGTTTTTGATGGTACGGATTGCCGAAGGCCTGGGATATACAGGTACGCCTTCGGCTTCTAATTTCTCAAGCGCATCCACATTAACGGATTCGATTTCTATGGTGATGGCATCCAGGCCTTTTCCAAAACGATATACGGTGTCAAAATCAGTAATATCGCCCTGTACAAAATGATGGCATAAATGCGCTGCCGGGCAATCGCTTTCTTTATCCAGTACCGATGTCTCCACCACATAATTGGCCGAAGCCTGTAATAACATCCTGCCCAACTGGCCACCGCCGAGAATACCTACTTTCATACAGTTTGATTAGGGGGCAAAGATAGTTTCAATGGGGCAATGAGACAATTCGACAAAGAGATAATGAAAGTATTAGGGTTGATGAGGACTAATAGAATACCTTTTTTATTACCTCTACGATATTAGGATAACTATCGTTCAAGCAGGCTTCCAATTCGGCGCCTTGCACCCAACGGATATCTGTAATGTCTTCTTCCGTTTGCGGTGTCAATGGCTGGTTGCCGGCAGCATGCATACGGAACCAATGGGTTTCTTTGATGACGTTGTTGTTTAAATGGAGATCGAAATAATGATGATAACCAATGGATATGAGCTCTTCACGTATTACTTCTGCGAGGCCGGTTTCTTCTTTCACTTCTCTCAGCGCGCAGTCTTCAATCGTTTCTCCTTCGTCGAGCTTGCCTTTGGGAAGATCCCATTTGCCACGCCTGAAGATCATGAGTAAGGCACCTGCCTCATTAAAGACCAACCCGCCGCCCGCTATGATTTTTATCGGTTCCATTCCCCAAAAATAAATAGGGCCGGCTTAAACGGCCAACTTGTTTTAACAACTGGTTCATACCAACTTATTGGTAGATGAAAATACCGTGGTCATGGTATTCCTGCTCAGCCTTTTGCCGGTTATTTTTACTATCAAGATTCATTCATCGATACAAACAAATACCTATGAAACAGCTTATCAGTTTTTGTGCTCTCATTGCCGCTGTTTCGGCTTTATTGTTGACTGGCAATAGCTGCAGCAAATCATCCGGCAGCAATTCGCCAGGATCGGGAAATAATACTTCCGGAACCACTGCCCAGGCGGCCTATGATAACCAGAGTGGTGGTATTTATAAAGGTACGCTGACGGGCTCAAGCGGTTATTTTGTGGTTAACCTGCAGGCTGCTAAACCTTATGTGGTTTATCAATGGACTGATCCGGCCAGTGCTTCTGATAGTTTACCCGCCGCTTCATTGGGTAACTGGCAAAGTGGTCAGGCGCTTTCCAAAGCATTGTTTACCGGCACCAGCGGGGCGAAAATATGGTTCTCTGTGACTGCTACCGGCAGCAATCCTTCGATAGATTCTGTGTATTTCCCCAGCCACCAGGGGCCGGTATATGCAGCCATTGCAAAAGAAACATCTTCGAATCCAGTGAGGGTATACCAGGGTTCAGCCTCACCGGTAAGCAGCAATGGAGGAAAATGTGTGAATGCTGTTGTGAATGTATGGACAGCCGGCAGTTCAGCTATGGGAACATACCTTGCCACTACTGGCGAGCATGGAGGAGGTACAGGAACTGTTAGTGGCAATCAGGTCCAGATGAGCATGGGAGGTGAGTCTGGTTCTCTTACCATCAGTAGTGATGCAAGTTCTATCACAGGCACTGTAACGGGTAATGGAACAACGAGTACCTGTTCCCACAACATTTCATTGAAACGGATCTTCTGAGGGGAGGATACGTAAGCCAGTTGCATTTCCTGTTTATGTTGTACCCAACACAGATAACAGGTGCATGCACTGGCTTTTCACTTTTAAACAAACGGTTCGGATGATTCATAGCCTGATCAGGCCCTGATTGGAAGCGAAACGCAATAAGCCCGCCAGGTTGCGTGCTTTGGTTTTCAGCATCATGTTCTTGCGATGGGTTTCCACCGTTCTGTAACTGATGTGTAGGGTTTGGGCTATTTTTTCATTGGTATATTCTTTCGCCAAAAGTTGTACGATCTCTTTTTCGCGCTCTGTAAATGTTACGGGCTCTTCTGCGGTTTCCTTTTTTTGTTCTTTATAGCTATCGATGATGCGGTTGCTGACTGCTTCGCTAAAGAAAAACTGTCCGCTCATAACACGGTTGATACCTTCTACCAACTCGTGCCGGGTGCAGCTTTTTAACAGATATCCGGCTATGCCTGCCTGTACCATTTCGGCAATGATCTCTTCTTCGTCGTGCGTGGTGAGAATGAGGATCTTTATTTGTGGCTTGTGTTGTTGTATCCATCGTGTCAACTCCATGCCATCCGGCCTGGGCATGCTGATATCGATCAGGCATACGTCCACTTCCGTTTTGTTGAGCCAATCAATTACCTGCTCGCCGTTTTCCGCTGTTGCAGCGATCTCGAAATTGGGTTCTGTTCTAAGTAATGAAACCAAACCGTCGAGTAGTACCCGGTGATCGTCGGCAATCAATAGTTGTATCCTTTTCGATGCCACTGCTTTCATATACGTAAATCTAAAGGCTGCGCCGCTGTTTCACAATACCAATATTCCGGTAGCAACCCGGTATCAGGTGTATGGAATTTCAATGATGATGGTGGTTCCCATGCCAGGCTGGCTGTCGATGTCAATGGTTCCGCGCATATTTTTGGTGCGCGACTGCATATTGTTGAGTCCGTTTCCCACCGTATTTTCACGCAGCGCATCAAAGCCACGGCCATCGTCTTCAATGGTAATATTGATATGGCGCTCATAACGAACCAATTGCACTGTTGCGTTCCTGGCATGTGCATGCTTTACAATATTGTTCATGGCTTCCAACACCACCTGATAAATACCCAGCTCTACTGTCTCATGCAGCCGTTCTGTGAATCCGTATGTAGTGTAATTGATGTGTATAACCGATTGATGACTGATCCTGTTAAACAGGCTCTGCAATGCAGCGATCACGCCCAGTCGCGATAAGGTAGCCGGCATGATATTATAAGCAATGTTTTTCATTTCCTGCATGGCTTCATCCAGCAATGCAAGTACTTCTTTCAGGCCTTCTTTTTCCTGCCCGGGCATGGTGCCTGTTTCTTCTATGGCCGACAGCTTGAGTTTGGTAGCCGATAAGAGCGAACCCAGTGTATCATGCAGGTCATCGGCAATTCTTTTTCTTTCCCTGTCGGCCGCTGAAATGGTAGCGCGCAGGCTTTCCTGCTGTTGCATGTTCAATGCAGCCTGGAAATGATTCCTTTGCCGCAGGCTATACCATTTGTAGAGCAACCACGCGATCAGGATACTGGCGCAAGCGATGCAAATACTGAGGTCTTTCCATAGCTTTTGCCGGTTCAGTGCGGCGTCTTGCAACCGCTGCTGGGTTTCCATCTTGTAACGGGTCTCTTTTTCCAGCAGTACGCGCTGGTTGTTTTCGGCCATGATGTTGTCCCTCACCTGTGTAAAACGAAGATGGTAGGCATAAGCGCTGTCGTAATTGCGCAATGAGGCAAAAGCAATGGACAATTGCTCATCGGCATCCTGTATACATTCCATGTACATGGGTTCTTTGGAAATGGACAATCCCTTCCTCAGCAATGAGAGCGCTTGCTGGTACTGCTTCAGCCGGTTATAGGTAGTACCTCCGTTCACATAATAACGTGCCATGTCATAACGGTTGATCCATTGAATGTTTTGTTCACTGATGCGGATGGCAGTAAGGCTGTATTGCAGGGAATGCGGCAGGTCGTTCATCTGCGCATAAACTTCGGCCAGTTTGTTGTTCGCATAAGCCAGTTGCTCATTTTTATTGATGCTAAGCACTGTTTTAGGATCATCGAAAACAGCCATGGCTTTATGGATATAAGAGATGGCATTGGCATAGTTTTTTTCCAGGATCGACAGGTCGGCCAGGTAAAAGAGTCCTTTTGCTTCCAGCAATTTATTGTGCAGCCCGGTGGCGAGCTTCAGGAAATCGATAAAATATTGTTTGGCGGCTACCAGCTTACCCTGCTTCATTAGAATATAACCGATCACTCCTTTGAAATGCGCTATCCGTTCAGGGTTGTTGAGGGCTTCGGCCCTGGCCAGTCCATCTACCGAAATCTCCATGGCGGCGGTATAATTACCCAGCAGGAAAAAATTGTTGTTCAGGATTGGCCTGAAATCATGCAATTCCAAATAGTATTGGCGCCGGGAAATGGCCAGGTTCAATCCCTCTTTAAAGTACAGGGTGGCAGAGTCGTACTGCTTGGCAAGATAAAAAGCTATTCCCAGGTCTCGCAATGGGATAAGCGAACCAAGGGTATCTTTCCGCATCCGGGTTTGCAACAATATTTTTTTGGCATGAGCAATGGAGGAATCGCTGCCTGCGGGTTGCTGGGCCGAAATGCCGTTGACCAAAGCAATGGCTAAAACCAGGCTTGCGGTTTTGCGATTCAATACAGGGAAAAGATTTTTGAAAAGTTACGATTAGTTTTATCCTGTCACGTATTTTTAGCCTTATTTATCATTCATCAATTCTCAATAACCATGTCTTATACAGCAAGCTCCAATCGTTATGAACAGATGGAATACCGCCGATGCGGCAACAGCGGTCTCATGCTGCCGGCCGTTTCGCTGGGCCTGTGGCATAATTTCGGTGATATCGATTCAATGGATAAAGCGCGTGATATCTTGCGCACAGCGTTCGACCACGGCATTACGCATTTCGATCTGGCCAATAATTATGGCCCGCCTCCCGGATCGGCAGAGAAAAATTTCGGACAGCTTTTCAAAGCGGATTTCCTGCCTTACCGCGACGAGCTCATCATCTCCACCAAAGCAGGATGGAAGATGTGGGAAGGGCCTTATGGCGACTGGGGCTCCCGGAAATACCTGGTGGCCAGTCTTGACCAGAGCCTGAAAAGAATGGGACTTGATTATGTAGATATTTATTACCACCATCGTCCCGATCCGCATACACCCTTGGAAGAGACCATGTCTACACTCGATCTCATTGTTCGCCAGGGTAAAGCTTTGTATGTAGGTATCTCCAGCTATCAGCCGGCAGAAGCAGCCAAAGCCATTGCCATCCTTCGGGAGCTGGGTACGCCTTGTCTTATTCATCAACCCAAATACTCGATGTTTGAGCGTTGGGTAGAAAATGGTTTGCTCGATGTATTGGAACGTGAAGGAGTGGGTTGTATACCTTTCTCCCCGCTTGCACAAGGCATGCTTACCAATAAATACCTGAAAGGTGTGCCAACAGATTCACGGGCTGCATCGCACAGGGGGAATGGTGCCATGGAAGAAGACCAGGTAACACCGGAGAAGCTGGATAAAGTGAAACGATTGAATGTATTGGCAGAGCAGCGTGGACAGTCGCTCGCGCAAATGGCGCTGGCATGGGTGCTGAAGGATCCCCGCATTACTTCGGTATTGATAGGCGCCAGTAAACCGGAGCAAGTAACGGATTCATTGCAATGCATCAAAAATTACCAGTTCAGTTCAGAAGAGCTCGCGCTGATCGAAGGGATACTGAGGTAACAACTACCAACTTGTTTTACGTATTTTCGCAGCATGACCAATGAAAAAGCCGTAGCCGAGAAACTCTTGCAGGTTGGAGCAGTGAAGTTAAGTCCCGATGCCCCATTTACCTGGGCCAGTGGCTGGAAGAGCCCTATTTACTGCGACAACCGTAAAGTATTATCATTTCCCTTTGTGCGTGATTTTATTAAAAGTGAGCTGTGCAATGTGATTTTTGAGAAATTCCCGGAAGCGGAAGTATTGGCCGGTGTAGCTACTGCCGGCATCCCCTGGGGAGCCATGGCTGCTGATCAACTGAAATTGCCTTATATATATGTGCGTCCCAAACCCAAGGAACATGGATTAGGCAACCAGATAGAAGGGGCTTATACAGCCGGACAAAAAGTGCTGGTCATAGAAGACCTCATTTCTACCGGTAAGAGCAGCTTGCAGGTGGTTGATGTATTGCGCGGCGCCGGTGTGGAAGTGGTGGGCATGGTTTCTATTTTCAATTATGGTTTTTCGATAGCGGACACAGCTTTTGAAACGGCGGGTGTGCCATTCCGGTCGCTCACCAATTACAGCAATCTGATTGAACTGGCCATTGAAAAAGGACAGGTAGCTTCATCACTGGAGCCTGTATTGCTGGAATGGAGAAATGATCCGGCGAATTGGAAAGGAGTCCATTGAGCAATGTATAAAGCTTTATGAAAAGAACAATTTATTTTTTAGTAGTATTCATTTTGGGAAGTTCCCTTTGTTTAAGGGCACAGCAACCCAAACCGGAATGGGTAACCATCAAATCGGCGAACCTGCGTTGTTGGGAATGTAAAGAGCGGTTAGACAGATACCTGTTGCTGGAAAAGGACAATACCGACAATGGTATTTTGCAGTGGAAAATAAATTTATTGCAGGGTGAAATACGTGTTCAGTTTTTACCCGACAGAACTACCACAGGTGCCATCAAAGCAGCGCTGAATAATGCAGGCTTTGATGCTGATGCAGAGAAAGCGGAACCTGAAGCGTACAAAAAACTACCGCCGGTTTGCAAGCGTGCAGAAGATGGTGGTGGGCCTCAGAAAGGCAAACCCTGTCATATACCTCCGGTTAACTGATTGCATGGCCATCATTCTGTTCGATAATGCTGTAAGGGCTCATTTCTACCCGCTTACCCAAACCCGCGCTATTGCCGGATTGCGCATGGGTATTGTGACCATTCGTGAACGATGGTCCTTGTGGACACGCGAGCCTGTGTATGTGCACACAACCGGCTACCTGCAACAGTTATATGAAAGTCCGGCTGCAGAAACGCATTTATGGATCGATGCTACGGCATTGCCTTCTGCTGAGCTGTTAAGTGCTTTGTCAGACATTGAAGAAGGCGTATGCCTGGCAGATGAACAGGGGTTGATTGCAGGGAAAGCGCAAATAGCTTTTGAGTCGTTTAATCCTGCTAACAGCTTGCATTATTTTAAAGAAGTGCATAAGTATGCACAGGCCAGGAGGATACAACATCCCTGGCACCTGACGCAATACAATGATTTTTTGCTGCGGCAGGATTTCGACCTGCTGGTTGAAGGCCGTAATTCGCAGCCTATTCCGGAAACCAATCGTGTTAGTCAATCGGAAGCGATTTTTATTGAAGAAGGAGCGGTGGTTGAACATTGCATCATCAATGCAGCTACCGGACCGGTTTATATAGGTAAGAATGCCACTCTAATGGAAGGTTCAGCCATACGCGGACCTTTTGCATTGGGTGAAGGGGCCGCTGTGAAAATGAACAGCCGCATTTATGGCGCTACCACCATTGGCCCCTGGTGCCTGGGTGGTGGCGAGATCAAGAACAGCATACTCATGGGCTATTCCAACAAAGCGCACGATGGTTATTTAGGTGACTCGGTAGTGGGTGAGTGGTGCAATTTCGGGGCGGGGGCTACCAATAGTAACGTAAAGAATACGGCCGGAATAGTACAGGTATGGGACGAGCAGAGCGGAGCCTTTATACCTGCTGCACAAAAATGCGGTGTATTTATGGGCGATTATTCCCGCGTGGCTATCAATGCAGCGATCAATACCGGGTCGGTAATAGGGGTGAGCTGTAATGTATTTGGGAACGGACTGCTGCCCAAAAGGATCAAAGATTTCAGTTGGGGAACGGAAGGAGCTGTTTATGAACTCGATAAAGCCCTGGAAGACATCGGTAATTGGAAAAAAATGAAGCAGCAAACAGTTTCGGAGGCGGAAGCTTCAGTGCTGGCCTTTATCTTTGCGCATCATTCAAAATAAAGGAAACCCCTAACATGAGAAAGCAAATAGCCGCCGCCAATTGGAAAATGAACCTGACCCTTTCACAGGGAGAACAATTACTGAAAGATATTCAATCCAAGCCTCATACATTAGGCGCTAACCAACTGGCCATATTTGCCGTTCCCTTCCCATACCTACCCATGGCCCAGCAACAACTGGCCGGTAAACAAAATGTATTTATTGCAGCACAGAACTGCTACAGCAAAAAAAGCGGTGCCTATACCGGTGAGGTATCGGTTGAAATGCTGCAGTCGCTGGGCATATCTTATGTGGTGCTGGGACATTCCGAGCGCCGTGAATATTTTCAGGAAAGCAACCAGTTCCTTGCAGAAAAGATCAATATCTGCCTGGAATACAACATACATCCCATCTTCTGCTGCGGCGAGCCATTGAGCATTCGCGAAGCTAATACACAGAATGCTTTTGTTGCCAAACAACTCGAAGAATCTTTATACCACCTCAGTGCCGAACAACTGAAACAGGTAGTGATCGCTTATGAACCCATCTGGGCCATCGGTACCGGCAAAACGGCCACCAGTGCACAGGCGCAGGAAATGCACGCTTTCATCCGCGAACAACTCACTGCCAAATATGGTGCTGCAACAGCCAATGAAATCACCATTCTTTACGGTGGGAGCGTGAAGGCAGCCAATGCAGGCGAAATTTTTGGTCAGCCTGATGTTGACGGCGGACTGGTAGGTGGCGCTTCTCTTATTGCCGACGAATTTGTGGCTATTATCAATGCACTGAAAAACAATTAGACAATTTGCCAATTAGTTAATTCGGCAATTCGACAATGAAAATATGCGTCAATTGTCGAATTGCCGAATTGCCGAATTGATCAATTATCTTTGCTGCTCTATGAAGAAGATCAGGAATTTTTGCATCATTGCGCATATCGACCATGGTAAGAGTACGCTGGCTGACAGGTTATTGGAACATACCAAAACCATTGGCGAGCGGGAGATGATGGACCAGGTGCTGGACGATATGGACCTTGAGCGGGAGAAAGGTATTACTATTAAAAGTCATGCGATACAGATCAACTACTCGTATAAGGGCGAACAATATGTACTGAACCTGATCGATACACCCGGCCACGTGGATTTCAGTTATGAAGTGAGCCGCGCACTGGCCGCCTGTGAAGGAGCCCTCTTGCTGGTGGATGCTTCACAGGGCATACAGGCTCAGACAATCAGTAACTTATACCTGGCAATTGACAATGACCTTGAGATCATCCCGGTTATCAATAAGATCGATATGGATGGTGCCAAGATACCTGAAGTGACCGACCAGATCGTGGACCTCATTGGTTGTAAGCAGGAAGACATCCTGCTGGCCAGCGGCAAATCGGGTATTGGTATCGAAGAAATTTTACAGGCTATTGTTGAGCGTATACCTGCTCCTGAAGGCAATGTAGACGCTCCTTTGCAGGCCCTGATATTCGATAGCGTGTTCAATAGTTTCAGGGGTATTATTGTATATTACCGCATCCTCAACGGGGTGATCCGCAAAGGCGATAAGATACGTTTCATATCTACCGGTAACGATTATTTTGCAGATGAAGTAGGGGTGCTCAAACTCAGCATGACGCCCAAAAATGAAGTCGCTGCAGGAGATGTAGGATACATCATCACCGGCATCAAGAACGCTAAAGAGGTGAAAGTGGGTGATACCATTACCCTTGCCAACAATCCCGGTGAAATGATCCATGGTTTCGAAGAAGTGAAGCCCATGGTATTTGCCGGTATCTTCCCGGTGAATACAGATGAATTCGAAGAACTGCGTGATTGTATGGACAAGCTGCAGTTGAATGATGCCTCACTTACTTTCGAACTGGAAACTTCCCAGGCGCTGGGCTTTGGTTTCCGTTGCGGCTTCCTGGGTCTCCTGCACATGGAAATCATACAGGAGCGGCTGGAGCGGGAGTTTAACCAAACGGTTATTACCACCGTACCCAACGTTAGCTTCCACGCTTATACTACAAGAGGGGAGAAGATCATTGTCAATAACCCGGCCGAAATGCCCGACCCTGTTAAGATAGACAGGATTGAAGAGCCTTTTATCAAGGCACAGATCATCACTTTGCCGGAGTACATCGGCAACATCATGACGCTTTGCCTGGGTAAACGGGGCATACTCATCAATCAAAGTTATCTCACACCCACACGTGTTGAGCTGATCTTTGAAATGCCGCTTACTGAGATCGTATTTGATTTCTATGATAAATTGAAAAGTTCTACACGGGGCTATGCTTCTTTCGATTATACACCGATCGACTGGCGCGAAGCAGATATCGTAAAAATGGATATCCTCCTCAACAATGATAAAGTGGATGCCCTCAGCGCCCTTATCCACCGCAGCCGTGCGCAGGATTTCGGCAGGAAGCTTTGCGAAAAATTAAAAGAGTTGCTACCCAGGCAACAGTTCCAGATAGCCATCCAGGCTGCCATCGGCGCCAAGATCATTGCGCGCGAAAATATCAGCGCTATGCGCAAAGACGTTACCGCCAAATGTTATGGTGGTGATATCAGCCGTAAGCGGAAACTCCTGGAAAAACAAAAAGAAGGAAAGAAACGCATGCGACAGATCGGTAACGTAGAAGTGCCGCAGGAAGCGTTTTTGGCTGTACTCAAATTAGATTAGTTGTCAGTTGGTAGATTATCTTTCATATTTCTAACAACTAACATCTAACAACTCTCAACTCATTGTCGCGGCGGATTAACCTTGGAACTGGGATCTACTTCTGCAACCACCCGTTTGTACACCCATTTGCCGGAAATCCATTGAAAGCCTTCATAGCTTCCTTCCGGCACCAGTGTATGTTTCTGTGCAGTCTCACCAGTCTCACTGGTAAGATGTGAGAATATAATGAGGTCCAGGTCGCGGTCGTAATTGAGTTTGGCGTTGGCGCCTTTTTTGAATTCCAGGCAGAAACGGTAAGCGGGCTGTGGCGGTTTCAGCGCATCGTTGGGATAGCTGAAATAACGGCCGCCGAATTGCGGACTACCATCGGTAGCAAACGTTAGTACTTCAACCCATTTTTTGGTGGTGCGTGCATCGTTCTCGTCATAACCCATCAGTGTATAATATTTTTTGTGGTTGTATTCTTTGAGGATGATGCTGTAATAAATAGCGCCGATCCAGTTGCGGTTGCTGCGTACAGAGTCCACCGGCGCTTCGGTGAATTCAGAAAAATCAAACAGAGGGAATATCTTCAGCGAACCATCTGTTGTATGTATTTGTATCACACCTTTCTGGCGGTAATACGTGTAATCTTTCATCACCTGCCAGGTAAAGATGCGAAAACTGCTGTCAGGCGCGTATAATTTTGAAATGGTGGTCAGTGAATCGAAGGGGTAAGAAAAAGAATACGGAACACGCAAAGCCTGCACCAGTCCGCGTGTAAAGAAACTGTCTGCCCTGAACCGGTCCGGCATTTCTTCCGACTCCATAATGGCCGTAGCATAAGGTTTGATAACCGTTTCAATGCCCTGTATTTTTTGCACATATTCATTGGTAGATTTTTGTGCATTGAGTAAAGATGTTGTCAACAGCAGCAGGCAAACAAAACCTGTTCTTTTCATAACGAATGATATGAACAAATATCAGGAATCTTATGTAAAGATTTTGTTAGAGCAGGCGGGCAAATTCCAACAAGGTGTCCACCCGCAGGTCGATCAGCGGATCGGGGTAGGGTACTTCAGGATGCGTGGTGGCGAGGAAAACCGTGTGCATGCCTGCGTTGCGCCCGAACTGCATATCACTTAAACGATTGCCGACCATGATGCTCTTGCTGAATACGATTGCTGGAGCGTCTTTTTGTGCCTTGAAAGCCATACCTGGCTGGGGTTTCCGGTTGGGGGAAAGGTTGTTGAGGTCGGAGCAAAAATAGATGCGATCGATGCGCCCGCCCCTGGTTTCAATTTCATCCAGCATGTGCCTGTGGATGTTGGTAAGATCGGCTTCGCTCATCAAGCCTTTTCCAATACCTTTCTGGTTAGTAACTAATATGATTCTGCGAAAATGCCTGGCCAGCAAGGGAAGCGCTTCGAGGCTTTCGGGATAGAATACAAATTCACTCCAGTTGAGGATATAGTCATTATCCTTTTCGTGGTTGATCACTCCGTCGCGGTCGAGGAAGAGGGTCCAGTTATGATCGATCTCTTTGAGTGGCAGCATGATTATCCGAAAATATTAGCTTCTACCAATTGGCAAATAATATGTCCGATCAGTATATGCGATTCCTGTATGCGCGGTGTATCGGTGGAAGGTACGTTGATAAGGTAATCGCTGATGGCTTTCATTTTTCCTCCGCTTGCGCCTGTCATGCCAATCGTGATCACTCCTTTTTCTTTTGCTGTTTCAAAAGCTTTGAGGATATTACCCGAATTACCCGATGTGCTCAGTCCGATCAATACATCACCGGCTACACACATCCCGTCTACCAGTCTTGAATAGATCACATCGTAGCTGTAATCATTAGCAACGGCTGTTATGTAAGAAGTGTTGCAGTGCAGTGCTTCGGAAGGAAGCGCTTTACGGTCTTTATAAAACCTGCCGGAAAATTCGGCAGCCAGGTGTTGGGCATCGGCAGCACTGCCACCATTGCCACAAAACAATACTTTATTGCCTTTTTGGAAGGTGGTGGTCACTATATCAATTACCTGCTGTATGGTTTGTTGGAGAGCTGCATCTTCCAGCACCTGGCGCTTCACTTCAATGGATGCTGCAATGAGCTCTTTTATTTTTCCGTTCATGGAACTAGGGTTGTAATGGTTTCGGTGAGCCTTGTCCAGCTATACCGCTGTTTTTCATTGCGAAGATGCGGCAAAAAATAATTTTCACCTAATTCATACAGTTGCAAGATACCGGTGGCAATGGCTGCAGCATTCGGTTCAACAACCACTCCCACTTTACCATCCGGCACCAGGTCGGGCAATCCGCCAACATTGGTAACCAGCATGGGCTTTTCGAAATGATAGGCCAACGGCGTTACGCCGCTTTGGGTTGCATCGCGGTAAGGCTGGATAATGAAATCAGCGGCGCTGACATAATAAGCCACTTCGTGGTTGGGTATGAACCCCGTATGTAACAACAGTTGCGGGGCGATCTGTAACCGTTCTATCAGTTGGTCGTAAGGTTCGCGGTTTTCATAGAACTCACCGGTAACGAGCAATTTGATTCCTGCTTTGCGTATGCGTTCGTCATTCATCGCTTCCAGTAACAGGTCGAGTCCCTTGTATTTACGGATGAAGCCGAAGAATAAAATGATTTGATCATTTGCCGGTAGTTTCAACTTGCCTCTTGCAACATCTTTTGGTATGGCCGTACCGAAATTATCGTACAGTGGATGCGGTACCAGTTGCGATGGTTTGTTGGTGAACTGTTGCAGATCCTGTTGCACCTGTTTGCTCATGGTGATGAACCCGTGCACCGGTTGTATAAAATATTGTGTGAAAAGTTTGTCGCCGGGACGTTTTTCATGCGGTATGATATTATCTGCGATGCAGATGATCCGGGTAAGCTTATTCGTTTTTACTATTCGCAGGATGGTACCAAAACAGGGGCCCATGAATGGAATCCAGTAGCGTACTACAATGTAATCGGGTGCCAATGCTTTCAATTCCCTGCCAACTTTCCACCAGTTGAAGGGGTTGATGGAATTGATGCGTACTTTAATAGGTATGCTTTCAGGCGCAGGTTCATCAGTGTATTGCGAACTCCCGGGGAATAAAAAATTGGGGTATTGTAATGAAAAAGTATAGATGGTAGTATCAAATCCCTGCCTGATATATTCCAGTGCCAACCTTTCATTGAAAGTTGCCAAACCGCCGCCGCGCAGCGGCCAGGCGGGACCTATGATGATCAGCTTTTTCTTCATGATCCAAATATCAACAAAAGAGCGGTCAGTCCAATTTCTTTTCGACCAGGTATGCATTCCTTTCACTGGCATTGCGGGCAACCAACTCTGCTATGAAACCAGTAAGGAAAAGTTGCATACCAATGATCATGGTGGTGAGTGCGATGTAAAAACTGGGCCTGTTGGTCAATGCAAAATCGGCAACGGTAAATTTGGCAATCACCAGGTATATACTGGCAATAAAACCGATCAGGAAGAACACTGTTCCCAGCAGTCCGAAGAATTGCATGGGGCGCTTGCCGAACTTACCCAGGAACATGATGGTGGCCAGGTCGAGGAACCCGTTTACAAAACGGTTCCAGCCAAATTTGGTTACGCCGTATTTGCGGGGGCGGTGTTCCACCACTTTCTCACCGATCTTACGAAAGCCTGCCCATTTGGCCAGGATAGGAATGTAGCGGTGCATCTCCCCAAACACTTCAATGCTTTTAACCACTTTGCGTTTGTATGATTTGAGACCACAGTTAAAATCGTGCAGCATGATGCCGGAACTTTTCCGTGCCGCAGCATTGTATATTTTGGAAGGAATGTTTTTGGTAAAAGTATTATCGTATCGCTTCTTTTTCCAACCGCTCACCATATCATAACCTTCTTCAACGATCATCCTGCGCAGTTCGGGAATCTCGTCGGGCGAGTCCTGCATATCGGCATCCATGGTAATGACTACATCGCCTTGGGCTGCTTTAAAGCCTTCGTTTAACGCAGCTGATTTACCATAGTTCCGTTGGAATTTGATGCCCCTGAAACGGTTATTGCGTTGATGGATCTCTTCGATCACTTTCCAACTGTCATCGGTACTTCCGTCGTCTACCAGTATCACTTCATAGCTGAGCTGGTGGGTGGTGGCAACAGATTCAATCCAGCTGCACAGTTCGGGCAGCGATTCATCTTCATTGAACAGGGGAACTACGATCGATACATCCATATATGCTTACTGCTCTAAAGTTGGGTTGGGATTCTTTTTAGCAACTGCGGCGCCGATCAGCGATGCTATGGCGCCCAATATAGCGCTCATGATCAGCATGCCGCCGATGGCAAAAGGCATGAAAAATTTCCTCATCATATCCAGTCCCTGTTTGATTTGGTCATCGGACATATTGCCTTTTGCTTCCATGTTCTTTCGTGCTTCTTCTATAGAAGCGTCGATCATTTCAGGATAAATGAATTTGAAAGCCAGGAAAACATATACAGCGGTGATGGCAGCAATAGCGGCCGTTACTTTAAAACCGTGTGCGAACACATTGCCAAAAGTTACATTGCCCTGCATCTGCTTGGCATAATTGGTACATGCCCAGATAATAGCAGCTATCATGATGCAGAACTGTATCCATCCGAGGGATTTATTCTGTGCTTGTCCGGCGAAATAGATGATCAGTCCGATCACGATCAATATAAGACTGATGAGCAAGCCCTTCAGCCAGGGTGGAGTGATTTTGTTTTCCATGATATGCTGTTTAGGTTTGGTTTTAGTTGTTTAAAGATAGTTTTCCTTTATGGATAATTCCGAAAACTTTTCCTTTCAACGGCTTGTCAAGGAAGGGCGTGTTGGCCGATTTACTCCTGATGGTTGCTTTGGTAAGCAGGGTGTTTTCTTTTTTACTGAACAGGCTCAATTCAGCCTCGGCTCCTTCGGCAATGGTAACAGGGGGGAGCGCGAAGATGGCGCGGGCATTGGAACCCAGCAGTTGAACCAGTCTTGCATCTGTTAATTCAGGCAGTACTTCATTGACTACAGCAAACAGTGTTTGCAGGCCCAGCATACCGGGCAGTGCGTATTCAAATTCGCAGGTCTTATGATCCCAATCCTGTGGCAGGTGATGTGAAGCAAGGCAGTCCACAGTGCCGTCCAATACTGCTTTGCGCAAGGCGAGTACATCGGCCTTGCTTCTGAGTGGCGGATTCAGTTTGAGATTGGTATCGTAACGCTGCATGTCTTCGTCGGAGAAGAAGAGGTGGTAAGGTGTAACACTGCAAGTTACCTGCAAACCATCTTGCTTAGCGGCTTTGATCAGTTCCAGGCTTTTCTGCGTGCTCACAGCTGTGATATGCAGTTTCGATTGCGTATAGCGCAGCAGTTCAAGGTCTCTGCGGATCATCAGTTCTTCTGCTATGGCGGGCAAGCCAGGCAGGCCTAACCGGGTAGAGATGATGCCCTCGTTCATGAGTCCGCCTGCACCAATGCTTTTATCAATGGGAATTTGTACCAGTACACCGTCGAATGCTTTTACATATTGCAGCGCTTTCAGGAACAGTCCGGCTGATTGTACCGGCTCCAGTCCGTCTGAAAAAGCGATAGCCCCGCTGTTGCGCATATCGTACATCTCTGCTAATTCTTTGCCTTCTTTTTTCTTGGTAACGGTACCCATTGGGTGAATGATGACGGGCAGTGAAACAGCGCGTTGTGCGATGTATTCAACCTGCGCTTTATTATCGGTTACCGGCTGTGTATCGGGCAGGGTAAAAACCCTGGTAAAGCCGCCAGCCGCAGCGGCAGCAGCTCCGGTATCCAATGTTTCTTTGAATTCGTATCCGGGATCACAAAAATGAACGAAAGGGTCTACCCAACCCGGAGAAACCTGCAAGTCTTTTTCATGTAGTTGGATATCTGCTTTCTCGCTGATTTTATCTGCGATTTTTGCGATGTGATGACTGTCAATTAATATGTCTTTTACGGAACCGTTAAAGGGGGAGAGTGGGTCGGTAATTTTAACCTGGCTGATGAGAATCTTCATGTAGCGGTGTAAAATTTTGTGCAATATAATCTGAAATTTTCTATTTGCGTTTACATCCCTATATTTGCAGCCCAATTCAACCCATGTTCGGGAAGTGGCGCAGCCCGGTAGCGCACTTGTATGGGGTGCAAGGGGTCGCAAGTTCGAATCTTGTCTTCCCGACTGAAGAAGAGATCAAACGAAAGTTTGGTCTTTTTTGCTTTGGTAGGTCAGTGATGGGAAAACAGTCTGCGACCCTTGTCCATATTGAGTTTCAGCCGATTTATCCCTTTTTTAGCCCCGACAAAATGGCTTATTCCGAAATATAAAATGTTAATATCAGCGTGATTTTTCTGCATAACCATATCAGAAAATATCAAAAAATATCAGACTTGTTTCAGGCAAATCCTTGAGTTGTGTCAGGCATACGGCTTGAACTCAAGGAATTTGTACTGACATGCTGAACTCCGGCTACTAGGTCATCTTTTGATCTGATTGGTTCGAATCCGATCCAGAATCGAACCTGCGGAACACGTGAAAATGTGCAGAAAGACTCAAATCATTTCAAAACGAACTAAAAAAGTCTGACATGAAATCGACACACACTTTTGTGGTGGATATGATCATCCGCCGCAACAAAGCAGACCGGGAAAAAGGGCTGCTGTATGCAATATCTTAGTTGAACACATTATCTGTCCTACATATAGGGTACATTATAATATACATCAGGTCATAACTGCAGGTTTTATTTAGAGAGTGTATTACAGCGGTGATAGAACTTTTTAATTTAACCTTTTTCCGAATTGTATTTTAATACTGTCTGTCGCCTGACACACCCTGACTAACTTTTTTAACCCTGCTTCGGCGGAATACGATACACCAGATGTTCAATATTCAATAAAGTCTGCGGGTAATCCGTAAGTTGAGAATACTGTTTCAAAGAAAAGACCCATGCACCTCCTTTTTCAGCCGGGTTATTGTCCCTTTTCCATTCAACAATAACATTGTTCAGGTCGTTTGCTGTAGTGGCGGATAAGGTTTGGTTAGGATACAGCCCGATTGGCAGATAAGTAATAAGCCCTTCATCATCAGGACCAGAAGGCGCTACCAGTTCAAAACCGTAACTCAGCTGAATGGTTACTGGCTGCCCGTTCATGGCTGGTCCGAACAAACCATTAAAGCAGGCATTCAGTGCATCGGTGAGATTGCTGCCCAAAGCGCTGATGTCAACACGTTTACCGAATGTGTTGAGCGGGGTAACGATACCGGGTGCAATGATGGTATCTGTTGAGAAAATAAAATCAGTATTGGTACTCGCATAATCGATCAGGTCCTGGTTGCGCTGCACATGCATTTGTGAGCGTGCATTCTGTACGGTTGCCAGGTTCAGGCTGCCCCAGGTTAATTTGAATACAGGCCAGGTAACAGGAGGTATGCTCATCCCGGCAGGAACTTTGTATATGGCCGTATCCGGCGCACTGCTTTGCATATCCAATTGTGTGAAAGTACCATCGGGTGACTGTGCAAATGCGTCGGGCCAGCTATTGTTAGGGCCGGGCTGACTGCCTAATCTTTTTAATGTAAGCGTATCCAGATCGTGGTTATTCCGGTAACTTACCCGTGCATTGAACTCATAGCTGAGGGCTGCCACCACCAGGTCGAGTTTATTGGTTGCTATTTCTTTTTGTGATATTCGTGCACTCCAATACTGGTTGATATTTCCGGCGAGCGTAACAAAGGTCCGTACTGCATTCTCAATATAGCCGATGGGCAATTTTGTTTTCGGGTCGGTTAATCCGTTGATGAGTTGCCATAACGGATCGGCTACCGTAATGTACTGGGCCAATTCGGTGAACAGGTCGCGCAGCGGGTCTGTCATTTTCCGTACAGCAGCCGGCAGCTTAAGGTTGAACTCTGCTTTCAATACCACATAATCCTGCTCTGCATGCTGGTGGGTATATACGTAATCGTAATTCCAAACGCCTAGCTGGTTAACTGTTTCAGTTCCATCTGGGAAGGTCTGCTTCGCCTGTTGCGAAACGATCTTGGGCATATCGGGGAAATTCCGCAATGGAATGGGCACATCAATTTTAATGGCTGGGTCTGTGCCAGATAAGGCAGCAGGCTTTTCTGGTTTAGACAGTAGCGGAATAAAACTAAGCCAGTCGGATGCTTTGAAATTTTGCGGCAGGTGATCGCTGCTGATGTTAAATTCAAGATGCGATATGTCGTAGAAGAAGTAACCTAATACATCTTTATGAAACGCCGGGTTGTCCAGTGTCATCAGGAAATTCACATAGGAGCTGGCTTTGGAAAGATCCGTTTTGGCGGCGATCATGCTGAGCCCGAAAAGAGGTTCATTGGTAGTAGTATCGATGATCTTTCCATTACCGTATAGACCGGCTGGCTTTGGCAGAACAGCAGCTTCTGTTTTTGAATCATACTGAATAAGCACGGTTGATTCATAGGTTTTTGCAAGACTCACACCCAGTTGTTGTTCCAGCGCATCTACTGCACTGGCCAATGCCGGTACTTTATTGGCATCCTGTACATTCAATACATTACTCAACCCTGCTGCAATAGCAGGGATCAGCCCGGTCTTTGCATCGAGTACCAGCTTTAACTGGTTACGAATATTGGTATTGTTATAAATAGCTGCTGCATAAGGGCCGGAGAGGAAGCGGTCCATGTCCTCTACAAAACGTCGCGCCCATAGTTCCACATCAATACTCTGAAAGGAACGCTGCTGTCCTGCATCCAGCGTGCCATCGATTTTCAAAAGGCTTACTGTTACCGGGCGCGTTACCAGTTGCTGGTACAATGGCTTCAGGGCAAAGTATCGGGGTTTCTGTTCGTTGTTTATGATGATTGCCCCAATGAGTTCTACTTTTTTAAACCCGCTGCTGGTGAAGTTTACCTGCCACAGGTCCTGCACTACACCGGTTACCTGCGCGGTTCCCAAACGCAGCTGTGGCAAGGCGGTTTTCATATTGGCAACAAAATCATTCAGGGTAAGACCACTGGTCTTACTATTGTCTTTTACAGGTGCAGGGAAATCGGATTCGGCCATTTCTACTGCCCCTGTTCCTTTTGTTGTTTCAAAGCCCGGATAGATCAGCGCTTTGGGACGAAGCAGGCGGAGGGATACTTTCAATGGTACGATGGGTGATTCATAAGGACCGTTCTGATCAAGCGATGTACTAAAGCTGATGACGGCAGGAGGGAGCATGGCAAGAGCGCACGATTTAATGAAGGCTACATTTGCATTGATATCGACGATCTCACTTGCACTAAGACTAATTCCTTTTGCCGCAAAGCGCACGATCAGTGTATTGAATGTGTCGTCGTCACCTGTTTGAATCGTAATACTTCCCAGTTCTACAGATGCCTGTAAGGTTTTTTGTGGAGCAATAATGCCTTGTATGGCTATATTGGCTAATGCAAAGGCAGCTGCACTTACACCATACATGTCTGGTATGTTGACAGGCATCGTGTCTTGCTGGAATTTGGCAGGCGGACAAAGGAATAAAGCGCCCGGGTTCAATACACCGGTGCTTCCTCCCATTGAATTAACGATATCCTGCAATGTACCCGCAGGTGCTTTCTGCTGCAAGGCCTTTAAAAATGAAGTGAAAGACGGGTTGCCTGAACCGGTATTGACCGGGTAGGTATTAGTGCCAACAGTTATCGTAACATCAATATTAGGAATCAATGTGCCTGGCATATTGGTATTATTCGTTGCCAGTTGTAGGGCAGCAGAAACAGTGGCAGTATTGAAATCGAACTGTTGAGCTATGTTGTTTAGTGTGTTGGTATTCCGCACGGTATACGGAATCTTGATAGAACCGGTATCAGTTGGCCAGGCCAGGGTACCTGGCAAAACGAAAGCGCTGTTGGATGGAAGTGTAAGACCTGAATTATTGCTGAGCAGCAACGCAACCGGGCAAGCATACCTGTCTGCAAACTGTTGCAGGGAAACAGGAGCCGTTCCGGTAATAACGTTTGCAAAGTTTCCGAAATAGATCAGGGCTCCCGGGTCGAAAAGATCCGGCGTATTGCCATTGTTATTGGCCAGGTCTGTGACGCTTACACCACTCTGATTGTCGGCAAGCGTATTGCCGTCTTTCACTAGGTATGCTTTTACATCGAGTGTTTTGTCGAGGGCAAGCATGCCTGTTTTTTTATTATGCGTAGTTGCCAGCGCTTCTACCGTAGTATTCACGCCATTATTGGCGAATGCATCAACCACCAGTTTAAGACTATTGGTAGCGGCATCTACTGTTACCACTACTTCTGTATGCTCATCTACGTCTACGGTAAATTCGAAACCGGTTTGCAGAACGGGCTGCTCGCTATTCTGCACTGCAAGATGTATCACCGTAGTATGAGCGCCGTCTGCAAGGTCTTGCAGGCAAGCAGTAGGTGGTGTTGTTCCTGTTGTAATTGTTTTACCTGGGATCACCAGCAGTGTACCGGCTTTCAGCAACAGTGAAGTGTTTTCTGTATAAGTAAGTAAGGTGGTAGCAACAGGCGGTACAGGCCAGCCTGCCGGAGGCAATGCTGCTAACGCTGTGATGGAAAGGTGTTCTACAAAAGGAAAATATGCAGGCACAACGGGAACAGTAGTGCCAAACAATTGTTGTACTGCATAACCGGCATTAGCCTGGGCCAGCTCTGCATAACGTTTCTCAACACCATACTTTGTAATGATATCACCCAGCGTAGTAATGCCTGTAGGTTTCGCCGGCAGGAAGCTGCGTAGCGATGTTGTAACAGCATAGGAGCCGGCTGCGAATTTCCATAAGGGGCTGCTGTCACTGATAGCAACGCCTTTGTTTCCATAGTTCGGGTCGCTGATATAATTCAGTGAAGTAACCAGCCAGGCGGTGAGTCCGGGTTGTATGAGTTGGTAATACGTTTGACTGAATAACTTTTGTTGCTGTTTAAGCAGGTCATTGTTTACATCGCCCGGCTGTGCAGGTGTTGGCAGTAATTCGGAAGGGCGCGGTGCAATGTAAATGGTGAGCACTGCATTGGAACCCGATTGCTGTACATTGAAATAACGGGCAACAGATGACCAGTCGCCCACCGAAACCATGTTATCAGTATAACCCACTTTAACAGGCGTAGTGCCTTGTCCGGTTCCGTTGGCGCCGGTACGGTTACCCAATACATCGCCGAAACCAAACACAAAATTAGCAACGGGCAAAGCTGTCTGGGTGCCGAATCCCTGGTAAGGATCTTCATTGAAAGGAGGCAGTCCCGTTACATCTGCGGCAGCAAGCGTTGTGCCAGGCCGTATAAACCGCGACACAGGTAATACCTGTGCATAACGCCAGTAAGGTTTAGCACTTGTATCTGCTGTTGTTACAAGTTTAGCTGCAATCGCTTTGCGAAGAGCACGCGCTTTTTCCCACGCCTGTTGTCTTGAATTGTCCGAAGGATCGGGCATCACGGGCATACCTGATGGTGGTGCATAGAAAGGAGATCCAGTTTGTTGCGCCACTTCAAAACTCAACAGGCTGTACAGGTTACGTAATAATTTTACCGGGACAGGGGGGGCAGGTGTAATGGTATCCGGATTGGCAGTAACCAGCTCAAAACCTACATTACCCGGCGGAACCAATGCCTGCGCAATGGTTTCGGAAGGATCGGTGCTGCCAGCGCTTTCCATGAAAAGAGAGAACTGGGCATTGTAAGCGCCAGGGCCAATCAATGCGCAGTTATTGAAAGGAAGCAGGCTGCGTCCATTAGGAGCGAGCGATTGTTGTGTACCTGCGATCACCAATAATTGAAGGGTAATATTTCCCTGTTGGTCGAATGCGCTTCCCGGGAGTTGCATACCCGGACTGAAATAATAACCTATCCCGCCTACTACGCTTCCTTCCCATAACAATTCGAGGAAATCGGCCAGGGAAGCCAGGGTTGCATAATAAACACTATTACCTGTGTCTTTCAGGTTCACCGCCCTTGTCAACATAGCAGGCGGAACTGATACGGTAGACAGATTGGTTTTTATTAAAAATGCATTTGCCGCAGTTGTTGAAAGTATCGTTAGTCCCGAAGTATTGGTTGCATTAGGAGCAGGGGAAAGCAGCAGGTTTACGGTGGTTTTATCGGTACTGCCCTGTTGGCGCAGCCAGTTACTGAGTGTAATCAGCAGGTTGCGTTTATCGGTATCTACACCCATCAGATTAAACTGCGATGAACTGTCATTCATCCGTTTCACTTTAAACGGAATGAGCGTGCCATAGGTACTGCTGTTGATCTGAACAGCTTTGCTTCCTGCAGCTGTACCTTGTTGCACTGTTAATATTTCATACAGGGTAGTAACACCATTTCTTGCTTTCTCCTGCAGATCGGAAGGCAACATCCACAAACCAGGATTGCCGGTGATATTAGGAAGGGCAGGATCTGTTGGAATAGCAAGCGCCAAAGGCGTTTGTAATTCAATGCCATGCTCCAGTCCATAGGTGCGCGGTACTGTACCCAGTATCTTCATCAACACAGGTGCAGGCGGCGTGGCCGGAACGGGTGCGATGGCTAAACCGGTTGCGGGCATTACACCCAGTATATCTGCATTGGTATAACTATAATCGAGCGAGTTTACCGGTGCGGTCAATAATATCATGCCAACTTTAAAAGTAGACTCATTGAGTCCCGGGTTGTATACAAGCAGGTTGGGGTAAGCTGCTTCCAGTGAAGCCAGCGTTTGCCCGGTTTGCACAGTAATGGAATTGAACAGTTTGATCCAGCTTTGTTGTGATGCAAGGGAGAGTGTAAGTGCATTATCTGTTGGTTTGGTACTGTCCAATGCAATATTGAACTGCTGACCAGTAAGATCATACAGTGGAGAAGGATGGGCAGGATCAGGCACCGTATGTCCGCCTCCATCCGTTGTCAGTGATGGCAGACGTAATCCTGAGAGCAACATTCGTGAGGACTGGTTCACGATGGATGTAAAACTATCGCCTTGCAGTACTGCATTCACCAGAACGGTGATATCCTGCGCCGGTAATAATTTCACTTTCAGCACGGTGCCACTGGCATAGAGACCGTTTAATTTTTTAAGACGCGTGGCTGCGTCGGTAACAGTAAGTCCATATTTTGTCGAAAGTATGCTGAAGCTGAGCGGGGTGGTTGAAACTACTGTTGCATTGGGTACGGTGATGCTGGCGAGCGGTGCAATGATTTTTGCTGTCGATAACCATACGGCCACTTTATCCCAGTCGTATGACCATGTGCCTTTTGAAGGTTGCACCGGTATAATGCTTATCCAGCTTGCGTTTACAATCAACCGGCGTACCAGCGATTCAATGTTTGTTCCGGATTCAATGATCATTCCTTGCCATGCGGGGATAGACCAGCTTTGTGTGCCGGTGGATGTAACGCCTGCCCGGAATGTAGGCCACTGTGTAATACCTGGTGGGGTAGTAGTTCCGAAATCCTGCTGGAATACGAGCGCCAGCCCGATGCGATAAAGTGTATCGCCTGCAACAGTGGTATAATTGTTACGATTAGCGAGTATATTGTAGGCATTCTGATAGGCATTCGGTACCGATAAAACCTGACCCGGTGGTAATTCAATGACCGAAGGGATCTTTTGCTCGGGGAACAATTGTTTCAACAGGTCCTGGTTCACCTCGGCAATGGCCTGCACATACCAGTTGGCCATATCAGGAAGAGCCGTGTCTTTCAATATGGATGCATCAAGGTAACGTGCAAAGAAAACACCTGCGACACGCAGCTGAACAAAATCGGCAGGTGCATTGACAAATGTTTGCTGAGGCAGATCGAAACTGTTTCCAGGGGCCAGGATATTGGGACCGGAAGAAAGTACGGGGTAGGCTTTATCCTGGTAGGCGAGTAAAGTGGCAACGCTTGCTACATTGAAGAGGCTGGCAATATTTTGCAGGGTATCGTTTTGAGCGGCCTGGTGAACCAGTGTGCCTAATGTACATTGAGTCACGGCAAACGAAATACCGGCGTTGTCCATAGCCAATACTTCGGGCGGAACGCCCAGCTTAATGGTAAGGGGTGTGCCAACGGGTAATGTTTCAAGGTCGCTTTGCAGGTGATCGTTCAGGAATGTAAGCTCTTCAACCGTTGCACCCAGGCTTTCCGCTACGCTTTCAACTGTGTCTCCCGAACAGATCCTGTATGGCACGCTGGCATTGGGCAGTGTCTTTGCTACTTGTTCCAGGTTTTGCACTACACTGCTCACAGTCGTTACGGTAACCGTGGTATTATTCATCTGCTTCTGCATCTCCTTAATACCGTTCTGCATAAGGATGAGGCAAAAGTCGCGGAACATGAAACTGGTGAAGGATTCGTAAGTGGAGGGATCGTCCTGCGCCGGCTTCTTACTGTTGTCTCCACCTACCGGGAAATAACTACCCAGTAATTGTGAGATACCCCATTCATACCAAGGACCGATCTTATTCTTAGTGCTGAAATCAATCGTGCCACCCTGCGGAGATGTCCATCCCACAAATGGAGGGAGTGGCAATACCATGGCAGATTTGTCATCAGGACGGGGTGTAATATCGCCACTGATCCAGAGATTGATATTGGTTGTGAAGAATGTTTTAAGGTTGTCGATAGATAGTCCGCCCGACATGGTATCGGGCATATTGAGCTGATCCAGTAAGGACGTGATCTGCCAGGCCGTAATATTGTTGCCTTCTGCAGGGTCGCGCGGGAATGCCTGGATGGCATATAAAAGCAAGCCTTGTGTGAGGATATCGGCAGCGAGCAAACTGGTATCGGTATCGCTTACCGTCATGGCGCTGTGGGCCGCACTGCGTATGGCGCAGTCAGCCGCTGTTACGGCTGAGGTGGACATGCCGGTGTCTGCAAAAAGAACAAAAGCGCTTCGGTAATTGGGGTTGCTGTTTACCGGTGTTGTTCCATCCCAGTTAACCGGTACACTATTAATGGTGAATACCGGCAATAAGGTAAGGTGTGCATTGCGTGGTGAGTCAGGGAAAACTTTATTGGTGGGATGCCATACCAGGTTGTATTCCTGCAAAGCAGCCGTACCCTGCAACCCCATGGTCATTACATGCGCTTCACGAAGCACTTGCAAACGCCGGTGCTTGTTGGTTCTCAACGCAACAGGACGCCTGGGGTTCAGCAGGTGATGGCTGGTAGTTGCCAGTGCAGCAGAGGACCTGCCGCCACTGCTGTTGTTGCTGAGTATCCAGGGCGTGGGTTCGGCGGAGCCAACGGTGAAATCGAGGCTTAGGTGTACGCCAAATGAAAAATAAATTCTGACGAATAATATTTTGATCGATGCTTCGGCGCTTACATCCACTTCCAGTTCAATGAGCATAGGTTGATAACATTCATAGATAATGCTCACCTGTGCATAGGCTTCGAGGGTAATGGATACTTTGACCACTACAAAATCTACCGAGCCATATATTTTTCCATGAATGGCGGCCACGCCCTGGCATTTGAAAAATTTGGCGGGAGCAGCGCCGCTGCTGTTGGGATTGAACCAGGCGAGCACGCCCTGGAATATGACCTGCAGCTCTACAAAAGCGCCGCCTGCAAGAATGCCGGCGCGTATCTCTCTTCCCACACCTGCTGAGATGCCGATGCCCAGTTCTATAACAGGTGAGAAATTACCGTTGGAAATACGTGGTACCTGCGTGGAAGTATCGCCATTCAATACGCCGAGGTAAAAACCACCACGGCCAATAAAGATGGTAGCCTGCAAACTGAAGGAACGGTCGAAGTTGCGGTTATACGGGAAGCCAAGGTCTACTTTGAAATTACCGTTGGTATAAATTTCAATTACGATGATGCCCAGTGTGATAGAAACCGCGCCCAACTGGATGGTGCGGAACATATCGGGTACCTGGAACTCAATGCGGTACATGCCTATTTCATCGGTGATCTTTTTATAGAGTATTTCAAAACGCAGGCCGGCCAATGGTCCGGCACGTTCACCGCTCAATGCAATGGATAAGCCATATAGTTTGGGGTCGTTGAAGATGATCGCGAGATCAAGAGTCTCCATCAGTTGTATATCCAGTCCGATCAGCCATTGGCTATTGGCAGCATACAACATAGTGCTGGGCAATGGATTACCATCGTCCGGCGGCTTCTTCATGTCCTGCTTCAGCTTCTTAATACTATCCGCAACGGTACTGGGGGTAATACCGCTGAATGTTACCCTCTGGCCCAGACCCAGGTAACGAAGGTTGACCAGGCTTGGTCCTTTCCCAGGAACAGCGGGAGGCGGATCATTGACCACATCCCAGCTTAATGGCTTATCGTTGGTGTATTGCTGTCCGAGGAAACTGCCGGTGAGGATCAGGTCTACTTTCCCGTCGCCGCTTTTTTTACTGTACCGCACACCAATTGAATCGAGTTGTGCAATCACCAGGTCAACATTGGCATTGAATACAAATTCAACGATATTTTCTTTCGGATCAATGGTCAGCACAAAACGGGAGAGGTCCACTTTCTTTAATACATCCCAGGGCGAATCGAGCTTGAAGCCAATGGTAGGTGCAGCAAGGTTCACCAGGTATTCCAGTATATCACCCAGTGTAACACCGCCTAACTGCAATGAAACAACCTGGTGGCGGTTGTTCTGTTCGCCCCGCCACGATGTGGTGGCCTGCAGCCAAAGCTGGTCGAACTGTACTTTGAAAAGATAAGTAGGTTCCGGAACACCGAAAGTAAGACTTGCAGTGAGCTGGATCTTGTTGACACTGAAAGTACCTGTTAGCTTGCCGCTGGGTGTATCTGTTGTAGCAGGTTTTGCCAGGTCAATGCTGGCTGAAGCGTTGATCTTTAGCGGGGTATTGAAAATATTGGGCTCCCAGCGAACGGAAATGGTGCCGCCGAAAGTGTAAGATGCTTTTACTTCTCTGGTTGGTGTTTTGGAACCAGTGGTGAAAACAACATCAAGGCGGTCGATGAGAATATCCGGAACCCAGCGGGGTGGATGGGTTGTACCTCCGCCATAAATAAATTTATAAACCAGTTTTGTAACGCTGATGGATGTGCCGGGGTATAGATGACCGCTGAGTGTCCATCCTTCCGGTGCATCGGGCTGTTGCGGCGGATATTCCGCGCTGATCATGATCCGCGGCATTTTGTAGTCGCTGGGGTCACCCTGGTCCAGGAAAAAAGTGCCGCTGATCCCGCCCGATACTTTACCATCATTCACGGCAATATTGAATTCGAGCTGATTGAGAATAATGGTAATGACATAGAGATCGATCTCCCATCCCTGTTGCGGGTCTGGGTTTACCGGGTCACCAAAAAGTATGGCGGCTTCTGCAAAATAATTCTGGCCGATGGGATCTGCGGAGAACCTTAACCGAGTAACATTCATTGTTTGTGGTCCGGTAGGAGGCCCATCATTCTTAAAGAAAAAATTCAATGCTTTGCCGATGGGGATATAACTACCATCTGCAAGAGAGCCGGAGATGATAAAATTGGGCAACGACATGTTTACATTGAGCGATACCGGGTTGCCGTTTACAGCAACTGCCTGGCTACCGTCATCCGGTGCATCGTCCGGCGGAGGTGGAGCAGGCAATAATTCTGTTTGCCCGTTACTGCCGCCGAAATTGATGGTGCCAAATACAGAACCGGTGAGTGTGTATCTTTTTTCTGGCCCGCCCTCCCCGTTCACCATCGACCACCCCCATACCCATCGTGTGCCAACTTTGTCAATCGTAACAAAAGGAATAGGAGGGTCCCATGTTTTTTCTGAGCGTATGGTAACAGCCAGATTCAACAAAGAGAAGGAAGGGATTGCATTAGAACCTGTATTCTGAAGATCCATATCGATTTCCCCAACATAAAAATCAGTGAGTACGGGGAAGTTCATAGGGATGGGCAGTTCCACGCCAAAAATGCGGGTAAGCTGCGCAAGGCCCTGTCTCAATGTAAATACGTTTTTCTTGAAGCGGACAGTAAAATTCCACACGTCATCATTCGAAAGAACCAGGGTGGCAATACGGCCTTTGATCTCACCCAGGGCAAAATCGGCAAATAACTCGATGGTTGAAAAAGCGATCCTGTTAGGCTGCTGTGGTTTCAGTGGTTGTACCAGTAGTGTAAGACCGGGATTAGAGAGGCCCATAGCATCCGGACCGCTGATCCCTTGCTCTTTTGCAACGTTGATAATGGTATCATTTCCCCTTGCATCGAGGTTGATCAATGGATAACTGCGGGTACTGGTGGGCATTTCTACTGACCCTGATAAACGAAGCGGCCAGGGTCCGACCATCGGGGTCCTGTTTAAAAGATTCGGATTATTAGGCTGTAATAAGAAACCGGTGAGCGTTAATTTAGTTTCCCCTGTTTTTCCTGAGAAAACAGCCGTTCGTATTGTCATGCCATTCAGTACAGAAGGATACCATAAAATACCTTGCTGAATCGTTGGCACCTGCATCAGCGTATCGGGCAATGAAGAAAAGAAATTGGAAATAATCCAGTCTGTAGTGATGGCCAGTTCCAATGAAAAAACATTTCCCTCCTGTATATATTGCAGGGTTGCATTTGCCGTATATGGGTTTGCACCATTGAAAGAACCGCTTCCCGTGAGGCGAACGCTTGCACCACTGGGACTTTGCGTTAAGACAACAAATGTAAGTGTATAAGCCGCGTTGATGTTGAATAGCCCCAATACCGGCAGCATGCCTGCCAGGTCGGGCGAGCCGTTGGCTGCAGCCCATAAATCAATAGAGTTGTTTTGAATATAACTATTGAGCGCTGTATATACATTTGCTGAACTCATGATTTAGCCGTTTTCAACGAAACTGTGTTAAATGGTTATGGAATTGCGATAGCCTTTGTGAAGGTTGCCATATTTTTTGTGGTTGGTCTTTTATCCTAACAGTTGCGATGGGCGGATTTGTTACTGTAATTGCTTCCAACAAGTCGGTCGTACCGGATTTCGATGCGACCGAAGATGTGGCTCCTGTTGTAAACAGCACAAGTGGTAATGCAAGATTGGCATAACCCCCTAAAAGAAAGTCCCCATTTGTTTGTGTTTCAAACTGCCAGCATGCAAAACCATTGATTACGGTAGTTGAGGTTACCAGTCCCTGAGATGGCTTAGCTGTAGTAAAGAGACCAATGTTATAAGAGAATGTGGGAAATCCGTCGAAATACCGCGTTGTTAAAGTATTGATTAATGTTTCAAATGAATAAGGTAGATTTCTGACGAGGAACATGCCTGTGCCCGTTCCCACATTGATGTCGAGATAAGCCGTAATCCGATGCGAGTTTTTTTCTTTTAATCGGGGGTCTTTTATGATTGGGGTAGTTATAGTAGGGATAAAATAACTCATTAACTGCAATGATGGATGCCGGTGCTTTTGGTAGGCGCTGACAGTTATTGTTTTAGATTTTAACAGAGCAGAGAATGAGCTTACTACTAATATAGCTGTAAGGCTTGCTGTTGCTGATGAGCTGACTGCAAACCCTGTGGCCCGGCTACCGTGGTGGGGCAATGTTGTCATCAGATTTTGATTAAATACGGGGGTGCCACCGGTAAACAGATTATTTATGGCACCCATTGTTTTATTGGTGGCATCGCCGCAGATCACATAAGAAGAGCCTGCATAGGAAAGCCAGCAGACCATGGATACGCGGTTCAGTGCCTCTGCTGTTTTCCCTTCTACACTCAAGTCATTATCATCCCAATCAGGATCATCTGACAATACGTTGGAAGCGATCGCATATACCTTAACCGAATTATCAGTGCTTTTCCAGAGATATTCTGTGAAACTTTTAGAAGTTGTATTGTAGCCGGTGTAATTGCTTCCTGTTGTTTTGATATTGGAAGATGTGCAATATCCTTTCGTTTCAAGGTAATTCAGAATATTAAAGCCAGACTTGGTGTACTTTTCGCGGGCTCCTCCGTACCAAACCTGTTTTACAGTTGGTTTTTTTGAAGAAGGGAATTTCTGCAAGAGGTCATAGGTGAGGCTGATATGGTCTTTATCGCTATGGGAGAAAAAAATAGTGTCAAAGGCAGGGGTATCCATACTTGCTACCTTGGTAGCAATATATTGGAGGTTTGTTTGCGTTTCACTACTTTGTTTATCACTTCCGCAATCGAAAAGAAGCGTATGAATGATTTTAGGGGTGCTCGCCGTATTATAGATCTCTACAAACGTACATTGTCCCTGTCCTACATCTAATACGCTTATTACTACAATGCCTGTTGCCATATACCCTGTTGGTTTAAATTGGTTATATATTGTCTTGCATGTATGAACGAATCTTTTTTCAACGAAACTGTTTTAACTGATCATAAAATTGCGATTGCGTATGAGCAGGCTGCCGTACTTTTTTCGATTGATCTTTTACCCGGACGGATGCGATGGCGGGATTGGGTTGTGATGCAACCATAGATGTGGTTCCTGCTGTAAACAGCACAAGTGGCAATGCAAGATTGGCATAACCACCTAAGAGGAAGTTCCCATTTGTTTGTGTTTCATACTGCCAGCAGGCAAATGCATTGATAGCTACTGATGATGATGTGGGACCTTTTGCTACGGCCACTGACGAAGCTCCCAGGTTGTAGGAAAACCATGTCATTAACTGGGAATACCTGGTGCTGAACATACAGGAAGTAGTATCGAAAGAGTAATATGTTTTCAGGAGACTCCATCCTTTGGGCTGTGTTAATGCGATATCGACATTGCCTATCAGTCTGTGGGCATTTGTTTCCTTAAGCCTGGGATCTCTTACAAAAGGAGTAGTAATGGTAGGCGGAAATGCATTCATCAACTCCAGGGAAGGGTGCCGGTGTTTTTCAAAAGAACTTATTGTCAGGGTCTTCGACTTAAGAAGTCCTGCAAAATCGCTTACCACCTGTTTGGCTGTACTGCTTGCAACTTCTGATGATTTCACTGCAAACCCCGTGGCCCGGCTTCCGTGGTGGGGCAGTGTTGTCATGTTATTTTTATTAAATACGGTAGTGCCGGCAGTAAACCGAGTGTTTATGGCCCCCATCGTTTTATTAGTAGCATCACCACAGATTACATAAGAAGCACCTGCATAAGAAAGCCAGCAGACCATGGATACCCGGTTCAATGCTTCTGCGGTTTTTCCTTCTACATCCAGGTCATTTTCGTCCCAGTCAGGATCATCCGACAATACATTAGAAACGATTGCATATACTGCAACCGAATTATCGGCGCTTCTCCAGAGATATTGAGTGAAACTTTTAGAAGTTGTGTCGTATCCGGTGTAATTACTTCCTGTTGTTTTGAGATTGGATTTTGTGCAATATCCTTCTTCTTCAAGGTAATCCAGGATGTTGAAATCGTATTTGGTATACCTGCTGCGGGCGCCTCCATACCAAACCTGTTTTACGGTTGGTTTTTTCGAAGAAGGGAATTCCTGCAGGAGATCATAGGTGAGGCTAATGTGGTCTTTATCACTATGGGAGAAAAAAATGGTATCAAAGGCAGGTGTATCCATACCTGCTACCTTGGTAGCAATATATTGGAGGTTGGTTGAAGTTTCATCGCTTTTTTTATCACTTCCACAATCGAAAAGAAGTGCATGAATGAGTTTAGGGGTGCTGTCCGTGTTATAAATTTCCACGAACGTACATTGCCCCTGTCCAACGTCTACTACGGTTACTTTTACAACACCTGTTGCCATATTGTATGCTTTTATATTACCCGATGGGTGGCGTACGCCTGCCCGATTTTAAACGCCGCTGCACATGATCCGGTAGTGGCGTTGTATTTTCTAATAATAATGGATCTGTCTTTGCCTGTGTATCGTCTTTGTCATCACTGTACGCTGCATACCAACCCAATGAACCTTTCGGGTTTCGCGGCTGTCCGAATAAAATGATGTTGTTATTGCCGGGAGGGAAACTCCATACCAGCACAGATAATGAAAAACGCCGAAGCCGTAACAGGTACCCGAGCTCGTTTTGTGCGGTAGTATAAGTTTCGAATTGAAAATTCCGGAAACCGATCTTCAACACGCCCTGTAAAGGAAAACTTCCGCCCAGCACCGGTATACCTGGTAATTTCAACCCCAGATAAACTGGTACATTCGTTTGCGAATCACCTTTCCTCCAGGCGGCGAGGATAGAAATTTTAAAGCTTACACTACCAGTCAATGCGCCGAATGTTCCCAGGTCCAGCGTCAGTACCAGCCCATACCAGCCAGGCACCATCGGTGTTTGCTCCAGTGGCGCTGCAACAGAAGTATAACCCATGTCTTCCGGTGTTTGTCCACTTGGCTTTTCGCCTTCCGCTGCAAGATTGGGGCTGGCAACCAATCCGCTGATGGCTAATGGGAAATTATTCATCAGTGAGGATGTCCGTTGATGACTGGCCACCATGTCGAATGCAGTATTGGATTCTTTTACCGTAAAGATTTGTTGTTTCGGTGTAGCCAGTGAGAATTGCATGTTAATACCAAGTCCATTGTATCGCAGGAACCTGTCGTCGGTATCTTCGCCCGGACCAAAAGAGAACAGATCGAATGCTTCTATACGCAGGAACCTGAAATTCCCCATCAATATAAAATTGGTGAGCACGTTTACAGAATTGGTAATTCCACCATTAACCACCTGTACCGATAATACTTCGATGTCTGTAAGCACCGTATCGTTGGCGTTGAAAATATTTTCCCCATTCAGTGCAAATGCATAGCAGGGTGCGCCGCCCACACGCTGGTAAGAGCCTTCAATGATCAGGTTATTTCCGCGTGCTGCTATTTGCTTGGTTAATGAAGATCCTAACAGGCTGTTAAGCATGAGTTCTACTTCGGCCGAGAAATCTACGAGGGCCGCATTGGCAAAACGCACCCGCAGCCTTGTTGTTTTAAAACCAAATGGAATGCTCTGTTCCGCGTAGAGATCCATGGGGTCTTCGTAATTGATCAGTCCGAATGCCGCCGTCTGTTGCAACTGGGGAACACCATTCAGCACATTGAAGGGCGTTTGTGAGAAACCGATATGATGTGCACAGAATTTGGTAAGGTCAATACCTGCTGTTAAGAATTTCAGGTCATCGGGCATCTCTGAAATATCCACCGGAGCATTCAGAAACAAGAAGCCGTTCCAGTTTTTGTCGTTGAGCACCGTATCGTAAAAAATGCGCAGGGGTTTGGCTGCATCGGGTGCAGCGGCCGCCTTACAAATATTTAATAATACTGTTTGTGTTTGAGTCAGCGTTCCATTCTGAGGTGTAGCTACTTCGGGCCAATACCAGCTACTGGTATCATTGGCCAGGTCTCTCAGTGAGCGGTTGCAGAATTTGGCAACCAGGAGTGTTGGACTCTCCGCATCGGTACGCCAGGTGCGCGGCGACAACTGGAAAGTCCATCCATCCATTTCCACTTTGAGTATGCCGGCTACTTTGAGAAAAGAACCGAGATCATTACCCGCAGCAGTACGGATACAGTTTACAAATAACTCCTCCGTATCAAACGGCTGTGTGGCCCTGCTTACAGCCAGGTATACGGCATCAATAACAGCCTGCGTTACCCCCATCGCCAGCAGAAAGGGTTTGTCTTTTTCTGTCAGCTGGTACCGTACCGAAGTGCCACTCATAAGCACGCCTGCGTTGGTTGCTACAAAAAACAATTGATTGTTCTGCAAAGCTTGCTTGAACATGCCTTCTACAGCTGTGAAGTCTACTTTGGGATAATTAGTGCCGGGCATATTACCCATGATGAGACCATCGAAATTTTTATAGTCGGGCGTCAGTTCAGCTACGAGTCCTTGTGGCGTCACACCCAGCGGATCATTCACGCTGCGTAAACGTCGTTTGGGTACGGGGAAGTTTTCCGCGTTGGCGGCATGGGCTGTTACACCATATTGTTTACTGATAAAATAATTACGGTAGGGGGCCAGGCTTGCATTTTCCATTTCACGTGCAAGTGCATTCTCATCACTGCTGAGTCCTTTGTAAATGCCTACGGGAAATACAACTGGCTGCTGTTGCACATTATAAGGAAAGGTAAAAGCAGGCATGGGATTGAAATCAAGGATATTGTCGGTACGATGATCGATACCGGAAAAGAGCGGCGCTTCGCGCGGTTGCGCATAATATACAGGGTTAACCACCTGGTTGTTGAGCGACATAACAGTGAGGTGTGAAGTAGTTGCCGCTCCTGTCAGTGCTTTAGATATATCGGGTGCCTGTGATTGCGATGGCGGAACATAAGGAATGAATGCCGGTTTGTTTCCCTGGAATATGATCATGTAACTGGCGCCATCGAGGCTTGCGTATTCCAATCCGGACAAACCCAATAATAATTGATTGGGCAGGGGTGTAGTTGTGCTGCGCTTACTCTTTTTTTGCGAAGGAGTGAGGATGGTTGCCTGGAATGCACCATCGGGACTTAAATGATAACGATATCCTTCTTCTGACAGGCTTTCCTGTACCGGGCAATAGCCGAATACAAAACGTGCATCGGGGAGTACCCCATTCGCTTTGAGTGGCGTTAACTGAATAGTGTATCCGCGGGTGGTTCTCAGGAAACTCTCCTGTACAGGTGAAGCCGTTGTTCCCGCAGGAAATAAACTGAATGAAGTGCGGGAAGCCACCAGTGGCAGCAATGGATCGAACAGGATGCCGAGGTTAAGGGTTGCTGTTTGCCTTGCGAACACAGGCATGAACAATATTTTTGTTGCAGTTGCATAGGCCATAGCTGCCGGGTCGGGATCATCTCCATTAACAGGAGGAACTGGTTCATCATCAGAAGGCGTAGGTGCCGCTGCATATTGCAAACCAATGTTGAGTGCTTTCCACAGATCACACTGGTCCTGGCTGGAAGGCGCTGCAATAGTCATACTGCTGCTGAATGCACCAAGTGCTGTTCCGCTGAATGACAGCTGTGCTGTTGGAAAAGTATAGCCCCCTTCCGGGCCATTGAACACCCCGCCAGGAAAGCCGATACCGCCTCCGTTCTCATCGGTGATATAAGTGAGTGCACTCAATCCTGTCAGCGATAATTGGTAAGCGCCGATGTTAAAAGCTACGGATCGCATCAATTGCCAACTGATGTTGACACCCGTTCCGGTAGCTTTTGCAAAAGCTACAGTGATCTGCCATTGCAAATAAGACTGACCTGCATTGCTGATCCACACACAACGAACGATATCAGGCGGACCCAGATTTGGACGGAGTGCCGTTAAATCTGCTGCGAACTTTGTCCAGTCGGAAGGTATTTGATCTAGGAATAAATAAAAGCCACCGATGTTCTGCCACACTGTACTTGTACTGGCGCTGGTGCCCAGGCTACCAGGTGGATATGCAAAGTATCCTGCCCAATAATTGACCAGTCCGGTATCTGCGAGTGTTGACAACACATATACGGAAGAGTTAACCTGGTTGAATACCGGAACAGCGCTCATGAATGGGTTAATATTTATTTGTGATAACCTGGTCGCCAGGCATTAATGGAACCGACATGGCATTCAACCCATTACCTGTTCCATATACTGCCAAACCATTCCAGTCAACACACAATTCCAGTTGAGGTCCCAATGCTGTTGCAGTAGTTGTACTGGTAATTGCCGGTACGATGGAACGATAAACGCGAAGTTGCTTCAATATCGGTGATGTAGATGCTGGTCGTAAGCCTAATTGCTCCAGCAGGTTGCCCAGGCTGGTACCGATGGGTACAAGTCTTTCGCTTCCGTTGACCAATACTTTGATCATCACTTCTACAATAGCTCTGCCGCGGAAATACGCTGTAGGGTTATTGGACGGATCAACTGTTGTGCTTTGCAAACTGCTGTATTTACCCGCTGCTACTAATGTAAAATTCGATCCTGTGAGATTTGATCCATTGCCCCATGGACTACTGATGGCAGATGGGAAATACAGGCGATAGAAAGGTTGAATGAATTGCGGATAATACAAGTCAACCGCCCCGGCAAGGCCGGCCTGAACGGAACCCGTAGAGGCAGCCGGTGATGAAACGGTAAGAGAGCCCTGCGAAGTAAGTGTATTTAAAAATGCATCGAACCCTGTACGCCAGTTAGTGCCCGACAGATAGCTGCCTATTTCAAAATCGAGAATGGTAGCGCCCGCATAACCGTTGATCCAGGAAGGCAGTCCGCTTTGCGCAATGCCAATGTAGTCGCTTGCAGCTACCCGCAACACCATGCCCGGCCTGAGGTCTACATAACCCGACCCCACAGTGGAAACTGTAGAGAATCCGAAATTGTAATAGAGTTGTTCTGCAAAAGTCTGTGGTAATGAACAGGCGATGGCCAACTGTACGAGTGAAATACCAAACGGCGTGGCGCCGGCAAGTGTGCCCCCAGGAGGCGTTTCAATATTCTTCAGGAAATTGACATAGGCCTGTTGCAGAGCGGCACGGATAGCCGTGGTATTGAATGTCCAGGCCAATGGATCTGCTGCAATGGTTAGCTTATAGGGTAAGGCAGTATTTCCTGAAGGTTCAATCTTGAAAGGCGCTACTTCAATCGGTGTGGTACCCAGTGCTCCGGATGCAGCACCCAGTTCGGGTAAATACAATACAATGGCCTGTGCCGTAGGGCCTGTGGTTGCAGAACCGAGTACCGACATGCTTTGCGCCGGATAAATGTATGGATAGGCGGCGGAAGCAGGCTGCTGGCTCAGGAATAAGGCTGGCGCGAATAGTTTAAGTGATGTTCCGGCAAGACCTGTTCCATTTTTCATGATGGGTTGTACATAGGCCGTGTATTCTTTCCCCGAGGCAGCCGTAATAGTGAACGAATCGCTGGTGGCACTGGTGGTATTGGTATACACTTGGTTGGCAGGCGTTGCATTGTCGTATACCGATATACAGTAGCATACAGCATCTGGCACCTGCTCCCACTCCACAGTTGTATTGCTACCAGTGAAGCGGACTGTGGAAACATTGGCCATATTCGTTGGCACCCATGCTTCATTAGAAGGAGGCCCTGTAACCGGAACACCGTTTGAAGTTCCGGTTGCCCTTACAGTATAACCGAGCAATGCTCCAGGCGTAAGCGCTGTTGTTAATGCAAAAGCGTTTGTTGGAATATTGGTTTGCGGATTGCCTTTTGTAAAATTGATATTATAGGCAATAGCATTGGCGCCTGTAACAGCGGTCCAGTTCAGTGTAGCTATATTGGTAGTGGCTGCAGCAGTAGTTGCGTTGATAATGGGTGCTGTCAATAACGGACTGGCGCTACAGGTGGCAGCCATAGACGGATCACACTGAAGTGTAACCGGTCCAAGTGAAATATTTACCATTGCCACCAGGTTGCCGGTATCCGGAATAGAAAGGGCGGCAAGCTGAATGGCACTGCGTGTAGCAGTTGTTTCGTTTCCACGATAAATAGTAGCAGCGCCGGATGCAATGATCGAGCGATAGCTTACCGGCAATGTATTGGCTGCCGGAAGCGTGGCCGGTACGGTCCAGGTAATACCGATTTGTCCCTTTGTTGTAACCAATGAAGCCAGCAATGGCGGTGCAAACAGCGCATACAAAGTTTGTGCAGGGCTATTACCGCCGGTAATTCCGGTAGCAAAGAGTTGTATGGTTTGTGTTTTGGTGGTGTCGATTGCTGTTTTGGCAAACGTAAGTGTGGCAGTAGTGCCGGAAATGGTTTGCGTAGCTATAACAGTCGTTTCCTGTAAAACAGAAACTGTATAAGCAGTAACATTGGCAGCGCTATCAGGCAGGCGGTTCCAGGCAATATCCGCTCTCCATTGTGCGTTGTTTGCGGGATCGATGCGCAGGAGGGCGGATTGCAGTATAGGTGCGGTGGCCAGTAAAATGGCGGGCTTACTTGCAGGGCCTGTTACTGTTCCATCGGCAGATACACTGCTGGCAACAACGCTTAGCCCAACCATTCCTTCTACATTGTACTTTGATGTACTATAACTAAAACTCACTACGCCGCTAGTGGGTGCAACAGGACCGGCAAGTACTATATCTCCATCCATCAGGTAAGCCTGTGCGGAAAGACCTGTGGGGGTCGTTGTAATATTTGCCGTTACTTTTCCCGCTGTTTTATCAGCAACAACATTAGTTACCGTTGGCGCCTGCGTGATCAGGCTGAAGGACAAAGGTGTACTGCCAATATTGTTGGCTACAGTAGATAACTGAACGGTAATGTTTGACTGGCCATAAATATCCAGCGGAATATTGGCAGAAACAGGGCCTCCTTTAAAACTGGCAACAACCTGGTTGCTGGCAAGTACCTGTATGAGGCTGGAATCGGGGTTCACGCAACCGGCAACGGTATCGAGGTTCCAGGAAAGAGAAAGGCTTTTGCCATTGTAAACAGCTGCAGCAATTGTTTTAGCCGCTTGTGGTACGCTGGTGTAATTGCTGATCACGGTAGGAGGCCCCATGCTGAAAGGCGGTGCAAAAGCACCGCCTCCCGAATTGCTGGTGGGAATAATGGCTTGTGCATTGAAAGAGAATGGCGCAGTAAACCCGGTGGTGGTAACAGGTACAGATAACCTGTTACCCTGAGTTTGCGCGCTGCCAATATTCACATATACACCGCCTGATAGGGCGAATACATTTACCTGTGCGCCTACTGCAACACTGCTTGCACCATAGGTTACCGTTGCATCAAGCGTAGTGCCATTGAAAGCGGCGCTATCTACCATCACTTCGGCTGCTGTTACGGGTGCAGATGCGATGGCACTGTTCCAGTCGATATTTTCAGGCGGTGTGCCCGACGGCACCCAGATGATATCGATCATATAAGACTCGGTGGCGGATAAAGGAAAAGACGGCTGATAGATAGCTGTCTTTACACTTGTACCGGGACCGGATGTAGCAGATATGCCAATAACCACCGGGCTTGACGCCATTCGCAAGCGGATCACCAGCACGGGGTTGGTAACGCCGGCAGGCGTGGGCGATTGCGCCGGATCTGTCTGTAATGTTACACCAGTAGTACCTACGCCGGGAGGTGGAACGGAATAGGGGCTGGCATAAAACAGGTTCTTGATAAGACTGTTGGCCATGAGTAGGGTATTAAAAGCGCTTGTGATGTAATGCGGATGCATAATCAGTATGCAGTTCCTGTTTGATGCGCGGCAGCATGTATTCAAGATCATGGTGCGCTTCATTGCAATGATGGCGCATTGCCAGCTGATCACCGCAAAGGATTCCATTGGCATAATAGTTTGCCATATTGTGCGGAAAACTTTTTTCAGCTTGTTCTTTTACATTGCCCAGTGCCAGGGCATAAAACATATCGTTGTAAGCAATCGCTTCAATGCTTTTTACCGTAGACATGCCTTCATCGGTCATTACTTTGTCACCCGCAACAAGATGGCTGATACTTCTGCACTTATCCACCGTCATAAAGACCATGTGGTTCTCGGTAGCAGTGATGCTTTTACCATTAGCGGTGGTGAGCCGGAATATCTCTTTGCGGGTGCCTGCTGCCGGATCGGAACTATGTCGCCCTAATGCGGTAGCGCATACTGCGAAACTACTTCCGTTAGTACCGGTTTTTACCCTGAAGGTTTCATTGATGGCTTCAATTGGTTTTTTACTACCATCTTCCAGCGTTACTAATGTGCCTTTGGCCAGGCAATGCCACCAGAAATACAGGTTCGGTATCTGCGTGCAATTGATAGATGGGTCTTCGGGTGTGTTTTTACTGCAGACAAAAAATGGAGGTGCAGTAGCGCCGCCTTTTAATGGGATGCCATTAAATGCGAAATAGAAATAACTATCAATTTCGTTGCCCAGCGAAGTAGAGTTGTATACAATTGAGTTTGTTTGTTGGTAACCCTTTTGATCATAGGGAAATTCCCACTGCAAAACATTGGCAGGAGTACCCACTGAAAAAGCACCAATCATCTTTGCATCTGTGGTGTATTGGGTAGCTCTGGTGATTTCGACAGTAGAGCCATGCCCATTGTTTACAAAAATACTGGTGCTGAGATCTGCAATGGTAAGGCTGGGCAAGTCAATAAGCCCGCTCAGCGCCACATTACCTTTAAAAGGAACAATGAGATATGGATTATTTTCATTGGCGGAAGGTTCTATAAAGATATAGTCAGTATTGGATGGAAATGGAGAACCTGCTACTCTGCCCACTGCAATCCAAATGTTTACATTGCCTGTATGCTGGATCACAGGCATAGCAATATTAGCTTTGATGCCATCCTGCGCTACCGCAACTTTATTGGTATAACTGTAAAAACGGGTAGACCCGTTGGCATCTGTTGTGTGCCCCATGTACAGAAGAGAAAGGTTTTTTCCGGCCGGTGCAGCGGTAGCGCTCCTGGCAGGACAAGCGAGAAAGCCTCTTTTCACCGCTGTATTCTCTCCCTGCGCCAGTAGTGCACCGGTATCACTGTCGAATACCATTAAATTACCCCCTTTGATCAGGCTATCGTTGGATGATCGTGACCAAACGGTTGCAGTAGCTTTTCCGGCAGCAGTTTTCCCTGCATCTACCATGCGTACATTGTCCACGCCGGGGGCTCCTTTATATGAATCTCCCGTGTTCAGTGCTTTATAGAGGTATGGGTAATTGGCCGGTGTTCTGCCGGCAGCATTGAGCATACTTTCAATGAATTTTCGATGTGTGGGATCTGAAGGGTTGAGGTAAGTAGTTGCACTTTGTTTCGAAGCACGTTGAAATGCGAGTAACTCACCAGCTTGTTGTGGTGTTAGTGTTGGCAGAGATTTCATAAATAGAATTTTATGTTTGTGGTTTTTGATTGGAACGATAAGCTTCCCTTCAAATGAGAGCAGAAACACCGGGAAGCCAGTTTTTTATTTTAGAATTATTCATTGGGTAGAATTTGATATGGAGACAAAAAACAAAAAGCGCCGAACAAAGTGGCACGATAAACGATGATCTAATGGTTAGAAATTAGTTTAAGCGTACTACACTTTGTATTAGAAGTCAATCTGTTGCATACTTTCTTTCGCAATGATTGATGCCATACAACAATACAATCAAATTTTGACTGATACAAGGGGGAAAACCCCCTATTTGGAGTGGGTGAAACAGGATTTTTTTACACATTTCGGTTTCCGCTCTAAGTTTCGTAGATAAATTTGGATTTACTCTTTTTTGATTTGATCGATGGGTGCCGTGTTCAAATTTGTTTGCAAATAGCAACCCATCTGGATGGCATTATTTATCAATGATAATGTATGATTTATGGAATCAAATATCACCCCAGATAAAAGCCGGCTCGTTTACAACTTTCTCTGTAATTATTGAGTTGTAAGGTGGCGACCGAAAGCGCTCGTTATTTAATTAAGATTTATAGTCAGGCTTCGTTTTTAAAGACCTATAAAACAAGATAAAAAAGCCTTAATTTTAGTTTAGTGAAACCAATGCTGCTCAATGATTAAGATTGCCTTAGTAGATGATCATCCGGTAACCAGAAGGGGTATTGCTATGCTGATTGAATCGACTGATGAAATTCAGATTGTAATGGAAGCAAGTAACGGAGCAGAACTTTTAAAAAAAATATCTGGTACCTGTATACCGGAAATTGTCCTTTTAGATATTTCAATGCCGGTAATGAACGGTCAACAAACCATGGAGAAATTGTTGTTGTCATATCCGGATATTAAAATTATCGTATTCTCTTTTTACGGCGAAGAGGATATGATCATCAATATGATTGTAAACGGTGCCTGCGGGTATATTAATAAGTCATCTGATCCTTCCGTTATACAGAAAGCAATCGTGTCGGTGCATAAATATGGTTTTTACCTTGGCGACCTTGTTAAAAAGGAGTATTTCCAATTTCGAGAGCATTCTAATAAAAAGACAGGATTTTACGGCAAGAGTATTTTAACAAAGAAAGAAGTTGAATTTATTCAACTTGCCAGTACCGACTTGAGCTATAAAGAGATAGCTGAGAAAATGGGGGTTAGTTTCAAAACGGTAGAAAATTACCGGGACAGCCTGTTTCAAAAGCTTGACCTTAACAGCCGTCCCGTTTTGGTATTATACGGAGTCCTGAACGGAATGATCGCATTCTATCATTGAGATCTAACCTCCCCGATTATTTTTTATTTGCGCCCCCATTTATGGGGGTATTTTATTATCCCTGGAAGCATTGTTTTTTTATTCCAATGACAGGGTAATATTTGTCACGAAAATCGGAAATTCTTGGCATACATTATATTATATATATAACACATGTGTAATTAATTGTTTTATAAATTATTGAAACTGTATTATTACAATGACGTCGGATAGTTTGGTGGTATTATTCACCTAAACTAATTCCAATGACAACAGCACAAGTTCTTCAGAAAAACGGGCGGTTGGTCGGAACCAAACATGTTGACCAACTTATCAGCCGTTACAAAAAAGAAAGATGGGTAGCCAACACCCAATTTTTGGGGAAGCCTGATTCTTTAAGCACCTGGTTCGGTATTGAAGAAATCACACAGTTTCTTCGTTTAGCGTCCGAGCACGGGGCGGATGGCATTAAGGTCTACTATGGTGTTTACCCGGAGGATTTCGAAGGGGATATTGAGCTGCGGGGAAGGCAAACTGTGGTTCTGGTAGCTACAAAAGAGAAAAAGACTGAAAATGGTCTTTTTCATAAAAACCTCTATGTGCCTCATAAAGGTGGTGCCGAAATTCTGGCATTCAATTACGGGACAGCCTGTCCTCCCTTTTGTGGCGGAAACGATCCTCTTGGTACGAAAGGCATCCCTTTCGGGCTGGAAATGGAAAGAGTTGGACTGACCATCTTAGAGGACGAAAAGGGGATTAAAGTTATCTAGTTTCCGCCCTAAAATTGAGTAATTTTGCCCCGGCAAAACCGGGGCCTTTTTATGCATTCCATTAACCCTGATCTGTGGATCCTACTAGCTGCAATGATTATTGCTGTTTACACTACTTTCCAACGTAGAGGGATTGAGCGCGTAATAATCTCAATGCTGTTGTGTTTTACTTTCTTTGTAGAAGCCGTCGGCACCTATTATGTCTGGCATAGTTGGAATAATCTTTTATTCATCAATTGCCTTTCAATAGTTGAATTAGCGCTGTATACTTCTTTTTTTTACGTGACGTCTGAACCAGGTCTACAAAGAAAGTCAATTCTGTTTTCCGGCTTTTTCGTTGCGGGCATATGTATCACTGACATTTTTTTTATTACGGGATATAAAGCTTTTCACACCTATTCCTATGCCCTGTCTGCTGTTTGGCTGATCTTTGTGGGTTTGTGGAAGGTTAAAAATTTCCTTCAAAATGAGAAGGACGAATTGCAGCCGCTAACGAAAGATTTTGTTTTCTGGGTTACTGTTGCGATTCTTTTCTTTTATACCGGATCTCTTTCAGTTGTTGTCGTCCTTAACAGTCTGAGCAATTTCTCAAAGGAAATTGTAAGGAATATGCATACCTTATTACTCAATATAAACAGTCTTTACTATCTACTCCTGATAATCGCTTGCTTATGTCCAAAGAGAATCCCGAAATCCTTCTTCAAGCAGTAGTCACTTTTATTGTTGCTGTTTTTTTAATTGGGTTTATACTACTGGTTGTACGACTGATCCAAAGAGGGAAGAGGCTTCAGGAGGAGGAAATCAAGCGGTTTAAAGTAATTCATGAAAAAAAACTGCTTGAGACCCAGATAGAAACCCAGGAAGAGATATTGAAGAATGTCTCCATGGAAATACATGATAATGTCAGTCAGATTCTTCTACTGGCAAATGTAAATCTGTCATTATTTCAATTTGCTGAAACGCCGGAACAATCCTTTTCTCTTATAGCTGAATCTAAAAGACTGATCAGTTCCGCTATGGAAGATTTGTCAGAACTGTCCAGGAATATCCACAGTGACCGAATCAGCGAGATTGGAATAGATGAAGCCATACGAAATGAACTTGATTGGTTGTCAAAAAAAGGGGCAATCAAAACAAATTTTTTTGATGATACTGATGGTAAAACGATCACCCTGCCGAATGAAACGCAGCTTGTTCTTTTCCGAATGCATCAGGAGGCCATTAAGAATATTCTTAAGCATGCAGAAGCCAAGACGGTTAGCTATCTGTTCGAATCCGTTCCCGGTGGGATAACGCTTACTATTGAAGATGATGGTAAAGGGTTTGAGCCGGAGACCGTGAAAAATGGCATCGGGTTGAGGAGCCTGCATTCGCGTGCTGAGTTGATTAAAGGGTCTATACAGATAAAGTCCAGCGTTGCGGAGGGTACCCATATTTGTATCTTTATTCCATTTGCCGAATAGTATGAAAAGAAAAATATCTGTCGCAATTGCTGACGATCATTTGATGCTTCGCAAGGGGGTTGTCAGTTTGTTGCGATTAGAGTATGATTTTCAGCTTTTGTTTGAGGCAGATAACGGAAGCCAGGTTGTCAGCGAACTGACCAACAGGAAGATACCGGATGTATTGATCCTTGACATCAATATGGGGGAGGGGAAGGATGGTTTTGAGACGGCGCAATGGGTCACTAATCATTTTCCGCAAATTAAAATCCTGGCATTGTCGATGTATCAAGACGAGACCTCAATATTGAAAATGATTCAGGCCGGCGCTAAAGGTTTTATTACTAAAAATGAAGACCCCCTGAATCTTATCTTGGCCATCCGCCAGGTATTTAACAACGAAGTGTATCTTCCTGCTGCACTATCCAAGAAGATATTCCAGGGGATTCAAGATAATGTTCTTGTGCCCGCGGGGGCTTCTCCGGTATTGACGGAAAGAGAAAGAAAGTTTCTATCACTGCTACGCCTCTCATTCACGTATAAGGAGATTGCCGATAAAATGCATATAAGTCCGCAAACCGTCCATGACTACCGAAAGAATCTCATAAAAAAATTAGCAGTAAAGGGTAAAGTCGGTCTGGTGGTCTACGCGACAGAAAATGATATTTAACTTCATCATCTGAAGAAAAGTGGGCTCTATTGTTCTTTCTGTGGATGAAGTCTACAATAAAAAAGTATGTGGTTGATGAGTAACGTTTGATACCTTTGCGATAGTCCTTTTAAACACATTTTTACCTGTGACGCAGGGCTTGAGTTCAGTGCCTGAGCTTATGCAAGTCGCTAGTTAATAATATTTTATAACTAATTTCGAATCTTGTCTTCCCGACTTCGCCCGCCAAAGCTTTAGCGACGGCGGGCTTTTCTTTTTTATCTGCTTTCCAACAATATTTTTTCTTTCTGAATCTGCTTCTGCAATATTTCCGTACATGTTTCATATTGCCATCACAATATTGAATAAATGTACAATTATGAAAAAGAACCTCTTCAGAAAAGTACTCAAGTACACATTATTGATACTGCTATTCTTGTCTTTCGGAACGTTACTAGTACATATTTACCTGGTAACCAGGGTTAAACCGCCTGATAATAATACACTTATTATGGCTAGGATTGATATTAAACAGCCAATCGATCAGGGAGATGCGGATAAAATAACGAATTGGATGTATGGCCAGAAAGGGGTCGATCATGTATTGTGTAATACGCAGAACGGCATTGTCATATTTACATTTTTCCCAATCAAAACAAGTGGGGATGCAATTGTCGCCAATTTTAAAAAATCACTGCATTACAAAGCTGAAAGATATCTTCCTACACAAGAAGAAATGAGTACCGGTTGCCCGGTAGCAGCTTCGGGATCACACAAGCTTTATAACTATATCAAAAAAATTCTTTAAAACATAAAAAAGTAACCAATGAAAAAGATGACAGTTTTTTTAGTTTTCTCTACCCTGTGCATTGCCTTTCTGGCGATTCAGGCTTGCTCCAAGAAAAACGATGCGATGGCAGCAGCACCCATGCCTACACTTTATGATTCTCTGGGGGGAACCACGCTGGTTGCAGATCCTAAACAGCAAGGTACCCAGATAGAAAAGGGGCGTCTGCTTATCCGTACGATTGTAGACAGTACCATCTTTGTTATTGCGGCAGATAGTAAGATCAATGGCTTTTTCAAAGTTCTACTGGCAGAAGTTACTTCAGGCAATACCAGTGGATTTACTGCATTGAGTAAGAACCTGACAGACTTTGTTTGTGTGGGAACCGGGGCAAAAAACTTTAGTTATGGTGGAAAATCAATGGTGGCTGCCCATGACCCTGCTCAAAATCCCAGGATGAATGGTAAGGCTGGGAATGCAGACATGGACCAGTTTGAGACAGATCTCTTTATGGGAGCCAATAAAGCCGGGGTGCCTTCCAATACACCAGCCTTGGTAAGCGTGGGGAAAATTGTTGAATCATTGCGGGGAGCAGTTGTTCAGAAATAATAAACATTATTCGCTCTAACTGAACGTTTATCCCGAAATTATCGGGAACTGCCATATATTTACTTTGAAAGTCCTGCTATTGACAGCGAACACGCAAAATACGGAAACAGAACTTGTTGCATCGCTAAAGAACAAAGATCGACAAGCATTTAATTATCTTTATGATAATTACGCCGGAGCTTTATATGGTGTTATTATTAAAATACTGGATAAGCAGGAAGTGGCCAGCGATATATTGCAAGAAGTGTTCGTTAAGATATGGCGTAACATTGACAGCTACGATGCCGGAAGAGGCAGGCTATACACCTGGATGTTGAATATTGCCCGTAATGCAGCGATTGATACATTACGATCGTCGGGATACAACCAGGAAAAGAATACCCAGTATTCCAGTGATAACATGTCTGCACATGAAAGCAGGTTATCGATATCCATGAAGACCGATCATATTGGTTTAAAGCAATTACTGCTTGTTCTTAAAGAGGAGCACCGTCAGGTTATTGATCTATCATATTTTAAAGGCTATACACAGGAAGAGATCGCGAAAGAACTTGACATTCCTCTTGGAACTGTAAAGACAAGATGTAGGAAAGCTTTGCTACAATTAAAGGATATAATGAAATCATAATGAATTGAATATCGAGGACTACATATCATCCGGGCTAATAGAAGCATATGTTTTAGGTGTGGCTTCACCTGAAGAAATGCATGAATTAGAGTTGATGGCATCTAAACATCCTGAAGTAGCTACTGCTATTTCGGAATGCCGAGAACAACTGGAGCAATATGCTACATTGTACAGTCAGGCGCCACCTGATGATATGAAAGAGCAGATATGGTCGGCTTTGCAACAGAAAGAACTACCTGCAACAATAAGTAATCAGAATAAACACACGGACGCTTACCCTATCTCAGATACTAATAAGCCTGGCAGGGTTGTTTCAATGTATCATTTATACAGGGCCGTAGCTGTTGTATTATTAATTACAAGTATGGTATTCAACTTGTTATTGTTGATGAAAGATCGTGCATCTAAACAGGAATTGGCCGGTCTGAAAGCAGAACAGGAAAAAATGAATCTGCTGTTAAGTCCTGCGGTGAAATCGATTCCATTGGCTGGGGTTGGTGCACATAGCGCTAATACCGTTATGTTGTTCTGGAACACGCAAAACAAAGAAGTCTATCTTTCTCTCAAAGACCTTCCCACCCCGCCAATCGGCAAACAATATCAACTCTGGGCCATTGTTGATGGTAAGCCCATAAATGCAGGCGTATATGCTTTAAACAGCCATGCATTGATACAAAAAATGAAAGTGATTGATCGCGCACAAATGTTTGCAATTACCCTTGAAAAGCAGGGTGGTAGCGATCAACCTACCCTTACCGAGATGTATGTAGCCGGGAAAGTTTGATGTGTCCTGATTTTTTTTAGAAAGCAATATTCATTACGAATATTGCTTTTTTTATTATCGGGGATAAAACCATCAAGATATTATCTGCGTAAATGAATATAATCAAATTAAAATCATTTATGAAATTATTGAAACACAAGTCCCTGTTGCTGATTGTAGTAACTATGATGACTTTCTCATTGAGCAATGCTTTTGCACAGGATAGCAAAGCAGTTATGGTAGGTGGTGCGCCAATGTATCCTACCAAAAATATTATTGAAAATGCCGTCAATTCCAAAGATCACACCACGTTGGTGGCGGCAGTAAAAGCTGCTGGTCTCTTAGAAGCGCTTTCTGGTGCGGGCCCTTTTACTGTTTTTGCACCTACGGATGAAGCCTTTCAAAAGCTGCCTTCAGGAACAGTTGACAATCTTGTAAAGCCGGAAAACAAATCCACGCTCACTGCTATCTTAACCTATCATGTGATTCCCGGTAAGATGGACTCGAAAGAGTTGCGTAAGAAGATCAAAGAAGGACACGGAAAGGTGATGTTTACCACGCTTCAGGGAGAGCAATTGACTTTTGCAGAAAAAGGGAAAAAACTATGGGTAATTGATTCCAAAGGTAATAAAGCAGAAGTAACAATTGCAGATGTGTATCAGTCAAATGGCGTCATTCATGTGATTAACACTGTTTTGATGCCATAGTGTGTAATGATGTGAATAGGGAGGATATGTCGATGAGATGATCATTTTTCAATGGCTGGCAAATCAATACATTTAAATGCCGGGTGGTGAATAACTGCCCGGCATTTAAATTTTAACTTAACTCCTTTTGTAGCCTTTTACTTCTTTTGGCAAATCTTGAATGCGTATTAATAAAGGTGTAATGGGTTCGCCCTGAGTTTGTGCTGACTCATAAAAGCTGGATATATATAAAATATTTATAGGCAATCGATTGTCTGCGCCCTGCAAGCAAATGATTGGTAAAAAAAGCGTATTTTTTAGCACTGATTCTACGATAAAGACTGCCAGATGAAATTTCTTTTTACAAAGAAAAAATATGTTATTACCGGAATTGCCGTTATTGCAGCAACGGGTTGTATCTTTTTGCTGTCGCCCACTAAAAGGATAGATTTTAATACAGAAGTAAAACCCATCCTCAATAAAAAATGTATTTCCTGTCACGGTGGTGTCAAAGCCAAGGGCGGATTCAGCGTATTGTTCCGCGAAGAGGCATTGGCTAAAACAGAGTCTGGCAACCCTGTTATTATTCCCGGTGATCCCAACGGAAGTGAAATGATCCGCCGGCTGACTTCCAAAGACCCGGAAGAAAGAATGCCCTATAAACATGAAGCCCTTAGTAAAAATGAGATACATATCCTGAAAGAATGGATCAGGCAAGGGGCTAAATGGGGTGATCATTGGGCCTACCTTCCCGTACAAAAAACGGATGCCCCTGATATCGCCAATAACTGGATACACAATGATGTAGATAAATTCATTTATGCCAAACTGAAGGAGGAAAAATTACAACCTGCTGCCCAGGCAGATAAAGCTACCTTGTTAAGAAGGGTAAGTCTTGATCTGATTGGCAGGTATCCAACGCAGACGGTTGCAGAACAATACCTGAAAAGCAATAATGATAAAGCATACGAAGTGTTGGTGGACTCCCTGCTTGCTTCACCGCATTTTGGAGAACGATGGGCTTCCCTTTGGCTGGACCTGGCGAGGTATGCCGATACCAAAGGATACGAAGCCGATGGAGGCCGTTCTATCTGGAAGTACAGGGACTGGCTTATCCATGCTTTCAATGAAGACAAACCATACAACCTTTTTATTACGGAACAAATTGCCGGCGATCTGTTGCCAGATCCTACCGATGCACAATATATTGCTACTGCTTTTCACCGGAATTCAATGAACAACGATGAAGGCGGAACCGATAATGAAGAGTTCAGAACAGCCGCAGTGATAGACCGGGTGAACACTACCTGGGAATCGTTGATGAGCACCACTTTTTCCTGTGTACAATGCCACAGTCACCCTTATGATCCTTTTCATCATGAAGAATATTATCAATTCCTGGCTTATTTCAACAATACCCGTGATGAAGACGTGCCCGGAGAACATCCCTTACTACGTGAGTACAACGATACGATGCAACAAAAATTAAAGGCAATTACTGACTGGACAAAGAAATATGCATCGGAAACAGAAGCTAGTAATCTCAAAAAATTCCTGCGCACCTTACAGCCATCGGTAAATTCTACAACAGCCGATAGCTTGAAAAACGCTGTGATTGCAAACCACAATATTCAATTGATCATTCGCAATCATGCAGTAGCCAGGCTTAAAAAAATCGACTTACAACAAAAGAACCTGTTGGTTTGTAAGCTCTACACTAATAACCGATCAGGTACATTGAAGTTGCATGTAGATGCGCCGGACGGACCTTTACTGGCTTCAGTAGTATTAAAAGCTATACCACAATGGCGGTATGAATACATTCACCTCTCTTCGCAAACAGGTGTGCACGATGTGTATCTTACTTACGAAAATCCCACATTGCCTGCAGATAATAAATCATTTGCCGTATCCTTTGACTGTTTTGGCTTCATTGAACAATTGCCTGGTAAATCGGTGCCAGGTTTTGTAAAAATCGAACAATCCTTTCATGAACTCCTTGATGCCAAAGTAACCACAACACCTGTAATGGTAGAGAATCCATCCTGGATGTGGCGGAAAACGAATGTGTTCATACGGGGCGCCTGGACCAGTAAAGGAAAAGAAGTGGAACCGGCCGTGCCAAAGATATTTGCATATGCCATGCCTGCCGGAGCTCCCAAGAACCGCATGGGTTTGGCCATGTGGCTGACCGATAAAAGAAACCCGTTGGTTTCCAGAACGATCGTAAACCGTTTATGGGAACAGCTTTTCGGTACCGGTATTGCAGAAACGCTCGAAGACCTGGGTACCCAGGGAATACCACCTACTCATAAAGAGCTGCTGGATTTTCTCTCCTGGAAGCTGATGAATGATTACCACTGGAGCCTCAAGACCTTACTGAAAGAACTGGTGATGAGTGCTACTTATCGGCAAGATTCGAAACTGAGTAATGAAGTAAAAGAAAAAGATCCGTTCAATAAATATTATGCACGCGGACCAAGGGTACGATTAAGCGCGGAACAACTGCGTGACCAGCATTTGTGCATCAGTGGTATGATGAGTGATAAAATGTATGGTCCGGGTGTGATGCCCTGGCAGCCAGAAGGGATATGGCTTTCACCCTACAATGGCGCAAAATGGATCAACAGCAAAGACGAGGACCAGTACCGCAGGGCAGTGTATACTTATTGGAAACGCACCGCGCCGTATCCCTCCATGATTACATTTGATGGTGTGCCGCGTGTATTGTGTACAGCCCGCAGAATCCGCACCAACACGCCGTTGCAGGCATTGGTAACAATGAACGATTCTGCTTACCTGGATATGGCAAGACATTTTGCATACCGTATGCAAGAGGAAGCGGGTAAAAAAACAGAGCAGCAGATCATGAAAGGATATGAACTCATGTTGTATAAACCCATCAGCCAGGCGAAGCTGAGCCTGTTCAAAGGCTTGTACGACAGAGCCTTGAGAGATTTTAAAAATGATCGGGACAAGACCTGCGAGATGATCGGCATGAATGATCAACACAACAACCCTGAAACAGCAGCACTGGTTGTAGTAGCGAATGCTATGCTGAATCTCGATGAAATAGTGACGAAATGGTAAACGAGCAAAACAGTTGTTCATGACACAAAAAGAATTACAGGTACAACGGTTAGTGAAAGAAGCGCAGGAAGCGTATTTGCGCTTACACACCCGCAGGCACTTCCTGAAAGAAAGTGCTATGGGGCTGGGCGCATTGGCCATGGGGTCGTTGTTGGGTGGATGCGGCGGTAACAGCAATGCTATTGCACCTGTTGCATTCGATCCCGCACATCCATTGCTTCCCAAACCCCCACAATTTGCAGGCAAAGCCAAAAGTGTCATTTACCTGCACATGGCGGGCGCCCCCTCTCAATTGGAATTGTTCGATTATAAACCTGAATTGATGAAGATGGATGGACAGGATTGTCCGCCTTCCTTGCTTGCCGGAAAAAAGTTCGCTTTCATAAGTGGTGTGCCGAAAATGCTGGGTCCGCAAGCTCGTTTCGCGCAACACGGTGAAAGCAGGACATGGGTGAGCGAGAACCTGCCACATTTTTCAACAGTAGTGGATGAAGTGAGCTTTTTAAAAGCAGTTACTACCGATCAGTTCAATCACGCACCTGCGCAACTGTTGATGCATACAGGCAGTCCGCGTTTGGGAAGGCCCAGTATGGGCAGTTGGGTCACTTATGGCCTGGGTACAGAGAACCAGAACCTGCCCGGTTTCGTAGTGCTAACAAGTGGCGGCAGCTTTCCCGATGCAGGTAAATCGGTATGGGGGAGTGGTTTTCTGCCATCTGTTTACCAGGGTGTGCAATGTCGCAGCGAAGGAGACCCGGTTTTATTCATCAAGGACCCGAATGGCATGAGCCGCGATTTGCGAAAAGCATCGATTGAAACGATCAATGAAGCCAACCGGCAGGAGTACGCTGAATACAATGATCCTGAAATTCTTTCACGTATCTCACAATATGAGATGGCTTATCGTATGCAGATAACAGCTCCCGAGGTAATGAACATCAACGATGAACCATCATATATTCATGAGATGTACGGTACCCAACCCGGTAAAAGTTGCTTCGCAAATAATGTATTACTGGCAAGGAAGCTGGTTGAAAAAGGCGTGCGTTATGTGCAATTATTCGATTGGGGTTGGGATGCACACGGAGACAGTCCCAATAATGCAGTCAATATAGGCCTCATCAATAAATGCCGGACGATCGACAAAGCCATTACAGCTTTGTTGCTCGATTTAAAACAAAGAGGTTTGCTCGAAGAAACACTGGTGGTATGGGGCGGCGAATTCGGTCGTACGCCTATGATGGAAAACAGGAATGGCATCAATGCGCCATTTAAAGGAAGAGACCATCATACAGAAGCATTTACAATATGGATGGCGGGTGGCGGTATCAAACCAGGATATACTTATGGCGAAACAGATGAGATCGGTTACAGTGCCGTGAGCGGTAAAACAGACGCCTTCGATATACAGGCAACTATATTGAACCAGTTGGGCTTTAATCATGAACAGTTCACTTATTATTTCCAGGGAAGACCTTTCCGACTTACTGATGTAGGAGGGAAAGTGATCCGGGATATCATCGCTTAAAAAAACTATAAACAGATACAATGAAACAAAGCCGAAGGAATTTTATCAAACTCAGCGCCACAGCAGCCGGCATGCTGTATTCATTAGACGAGTTTGCAGCAACGGATAAGCCTTCCTTTAAACAAAACGAAAAATTCAGTTTGTTACTGATGGCTACCAACTGGGGATTCAATGGCACGATCGATGAATTTTGCGCTGCTGCCAAAAAAGAAGGGTATGATGGCATAGAGCCAGTGTGGCCAACTGAAGCTAAAGACCAGGAAGCATTGTTTGCTGCTTTGAAAAAGTATGGGCTCGAAGTGGGATTTCTGTGCCGGGGCTGGCAAAACGATTTTAGGGAGCATCTCGACAGCTTTAAGAAAGTAACTTCCGATGCCGCCAACAATCGGTTTCAAAAACCGGTTTATATCAATTGCCATTCCGGGCGTGATTATTTTAGTTTTGATCAATCGGTAGCTTTCATCGATCATACCACGCAACTTTCCAAAGACACAGGCATTCGATTCTGTCACGAAACGCACCGTTCGCGCATGCTATTCGCTGCGCATATTACCAGGCAGTTCATAGAAAAGAAACCCGACCTGAAACTTACTTTCGATGTATCGCATTGGTGCAATGTGCACGAAAGTATGCTGGGTGATCAAAAAGAAACAGTTGATATGGCGTTGGAAAGGGTAGAACATATCCATGCGCGCATCGGCCACGAAGAAGGGCCACAAGTGAATGATCCGCGCGCACCGGAATGGGAAGCGGCTGTTAAGCAACATTTCGCATGGTGGGACAAGGTAGCGGAACGTAAAAAAAGAAATGGCGAGCGAATGACGATCCTCACCGAATTTGGGCCTCCTACATACATGCCTACACTGCCTTATACGAGACAGCCATTGGCTGATCAATGGGCCATCAATGTGTATATGATGAAATTGCTGAGACAGCGATACGGCGCGTAAAGCCCTTCGTTTTAAAAATTGTATCGATCATGTTTTTATCTGTTTCAGGTTTGATGGGACGTTTTCACCCGATACTGGTGCACTTGCCTATCGGTATCTTATTGCTTGCCTGTTTTTTTCAGTGGCTTTCTATAAAAGAAAGATTTGCATTGCTTCGGCCGGCGATCCCCGTGATGCTGTTCTGGGGTGTGCTGAGCGGAATATTTTCCTGTTTAACAGGGTATATGCTTTCACTCAGCGCAGATTACGATGCCGATTTGGTAGAGCAGCATCAATGGCTGGGTATTCTTTCAGTAACAGCTTCTTTGATCTTCTATTTGTTGTATAAGTTTTCGTTCAATGAAAAAATGGCCCGCTGGTTTTCCCTGGGCATCATTGTATTGATTACCATTACCGGGCACCTGGGTGGTTCATTGACGCATGGGTCGGATTATCTTACATCCGCCCTGCATAATAACCAGGAAGGCCCTGCATTGAAACCCATTCCCAATATCCAGGAAGCAGCGTTGTATCCTGGTGTGGTACAACCTTTGTTACAGGCAAGGTGTTACAGTTGTCATGGGCCTGAAAAACAAAAAGGAAAACTGCGACTCGATCAGCAAAACTTTATACTCAAAGGAGGTAAGGATGGCGTTGCACTCATCGCTGGTAAAGCAGATGAAAGCGAAATGATCAGGAGAATATTGCTGCCGGTTTCCAATGAAAAACACATGCCGCCCAAAGAGAAACCTCAACTCACCGCAGAAGAAATCGCCTTACTGCATTGGTGGATCAATACTGGCGCAGATTTTAATAAGAAAATAAAAGACCTGCCGCAAACAGAAAAGATCAAACCGGTACTGATTGCTTTGCAATCGGGCAATGTTAAAAAAGAAGAAAATGCAATGCCTGATCAGCAGGTGGCGAAAGCTGATGAAACCATTGTCAGCAGGCTGAAAAAAGCCGGAGTAATAGTGGGGCCTGTTGCACAGAACAGCAATTATCTTTCTGCCAATTTTGTAAATGCCAATGCAGATTCCCTGATAACGTTACTCGAACCACTCAAAGAACAGCTTTTATGGTTGAAGCTGGATCATGCCGCTATCAATGATGCTGCTATGCCGGTCATTGGCAAGCTTACAACACTTACAAAACTGCAACTCAGCAATACGCTTGTTACAGATCAAGGGATCGCGGCATTACAGTCGTTGCATCACCTGGCATCTCTTAACCTCACAGGAACAAAGGTTACGGCAAAAGGAATAGAACGATTAAAACCTTTAAAAGCACTCAGGTATCTGTACCTGTATCAAACAGATGTGAAAAACCAGGAGTGGACTTCGTTGCAGAAAGCATTTCCGGCAACGAGGCTGGACTCTGGAAAATACATAGTAGCGTCACTGCCTACTGACACGATGATTGTAAAGCCTCCTCCCAAAAAAATGTAATGATGAAAAAAATATTGCTGTATTTGTGCTGCACCCTTGTGATACTGGCATCCTGTAAAACAACATTGTTGACGTAAGTCAACGGCTTATCGAGGGCACTTAATATTCGTTTTCATCAACCATGTCCAGTATCCTGGTTTTAGGATTGATCATTACGGTTCCCTCTACATTACTCCATAATTTTTTTAACGCATTCAGGGTTAACAGGGCATTGTCTATATGATCGAAAACCAAATCAACAATTACATAGTTTGGGTCTTCGCTCAGCCTGTAGATGCGATAACTGAAGACACCAGGTGAGGCAAATAAAAAAGAGCAGTATGTTACTGCTCTTTTTTGTGACCGCGTCAGGATTCAAACCTGAAACCTTCTGATCCGTAGTCAGATGCTCTATTCAGTTGAGCTACGCAGCCGTTCCCATTAATCGGGCTGCAAATATAAAGGCTAAAAAAGAATCTGCAAAACCAATTTGCCTTTTTTCAACATTAATCTAAATCATATATACCTGCTGAAGCTTTCTCTACCAGCTTCTTAGGCAATAACCACGCAAAAAATGCACCGAGTTTATTGATCACACCAGTGATCAACTCTGTTTTGCGGGCAAACATAGCATGTACTGCCAGCCGGGCAACTGCTTCAGGCGTCATGTTCACTTTCTCGGCCGTTTTAAGGGCTTTAGGCCCCACATTGGCCCTGTGTGCAAAACCGGTGTCGGTAGAACCCGGACTTACAGCCGTTACCGATACCCGGGTATTACGCAATTCATAGCGCAATCCACGGCTAAAATTTAAAACAAAAGCTTTCGAAGCGGCATACACGCTCAGTCCGGGTACAGCCTGGTATGCTGCCGAACTGGCAATATTCAGGATATAAGCCTGCGGCTGTTCTTTTAAACGGGGCAGGAGAGCGCTACAGAGCGCTACAGGCGCCATCATATTCACTTCCATCATTTCACGGTGCTCAGCGGCATTATAGGCCGTAAACGGGCCGCTCAATCCATATCCCGCATTGTTTACCAGGATATACACCGGGTAATGCTTTTCATTTATCCAGTGAAGGATCTGTTCTACCGCGCCGGCCTTGCCCAGATCGGCTGCCAGGTAATCTACCTGGATACCATGCTTAGCCGTCAGCTCATTAGCGAGTGCCGACAGCAGGTCGCCACTGCGGGCTACCAGCAGCAGGCCGATCTTTTTCGCCGCCAACTCTTCTGCAATGGCTTTGCCAATTCCTTTGCTGGCCCCGGTGATCAATGCGTAACTCATATACTTGTTTTGAATGAAAAAGGCCAACAGCTGTTGACCTTTTCACAATATCATTTTTGACTGAGGGTATAATTTTTAATGATGCACTTTGCTGGTAAAACGGTGATAAAAAGGTGTTTTGCTATTCTCATCCTTCGGCTTATACTTACCCGTTACAATGGGCACATACATTACGCGGCGTCGGCTCTCTTCACCGAATTTTGGTGATTGCTTCACGCGGTGCCAGAGGCGGCCATCGTGCACCGACAGGTCGCCGGCATTGAGGTCGAACCCAACTTCACGGTTATCATCACTGTTATCGATGAAATATTTTTTACCGAACAATAATTTCAGCACACCCTGCTTATGGGTACCGGGGATCACCCGCAAACCGCCATTCTCAAAAGGACAGGTATCGAGGTGTATACCCACATTGAGCATGGGCATGATCTTTTGTCCTAAGAAAAGATCACGGGGCGCATCGGTATGCCAACCCATTTGGGTAAAAGTGCTGTTAGGGGTGTTGATGTAATTGTTGATGACCAGTCCGTCTTTTTCATTCTCAGCAATACGCCCTTCGTAAGGCCCGAGGAAAGCGGTGAGGGCTTTCAACCGGTCGTCTTCCAGTAATTGGTGCAGGGGGTCGCTGTATAAAGAACTGAAACATAAACGCTGGATAGTTTTGTTGCCGTGCTCGTCTTTGCCAAATTTCAAGGGGATGCCGTTCACTTTATCGCGTCCTTCTTCCAGCCATGTCTGCTCCAGGCGTTTCAGCTCATCAATGAATATATTCACTTTTTCCCTGCTGATGAAGTTCCTAAATACTATTACACCGTGCTTGTCGAAAAAATCCAATTGCTCCGCGGTTACAGTATCTCCCAGTTGAAAATGACTATCCCATTTTTTCATTCTTACGCTGTTACGGTTAGTATATTAGTGTAATGTTAATTAATTATTACAAAATTGTAAAGGGCTAAACCCAAAAAACACGCAAATCTAAGCAATTTATGAAGAGATTCCTCTAAGATAATGTATAAGAGGTTTATTTTGCGTGTTTTATGACACAAAACACTGTTTTATGTGCAAATTGACTGCCGTATTTTTACTATCCTGGTGCTTTTGCATTACGGCAGTTGCACAAAAAGATTCTGTCAGGCATACGAATTTTCTTGTTTTACCAGTGATTGCCAAATCCATTGAAACAGGCTGGTCTGGCGGGGCCGTGGGCTCTGTCACATTTCGCTTACATCCTAAAGATACGATAAGTAGAACATCCAACATGCAACTGCTGGCATTGTATTCTTTAAAGAAACAATTGATACTGGCTATCAACGGTGCACAGTACAGCAGGCACGAAAAATATATATTAAGCGAGCAGGTTTCATTCAGTTCATTTCCCGATAAATTCTGGGGACTGGGCAAGTATACCAAAGACAACGATTACGAATCGTATAAGTACAAACAATTCTATATCTACCTCCACCTGATGCGTAAGCTAGGGCATCATTTTTTTATCGGCGGCCTGTTTGAGCGCCAGCAACTCAGCGATGTGGAGCACCAGGCCGGCGGTCTTTTCGATCAGCAACAAATTGTGGGTAGAAATGGGTATACAGTTGCCGGACTGGGTATGAGTTTCACATACGATACCCGCAACCATGCATTTGCACCCAATAAGGGCGGGTTCGCGCAAGTATATTTCAACCACTTCAATAAATACCTTTTCTCCGATTATAATTATACCAACATCGTAATTGATCTGCGCAAGTACATTGCTTTTGGTAATAATGTATTGGCTTTGCAGGCGTATAGTTTCGGTAACACGGGCAATGAAGTGCCCCTGCGCAGCCTGGCGCTCCTCGGTGGTTCCAACAGCATGAGGGGTTATTATGCCGGCCGTTTCAGGTATACCCACCAGATGGTTTTCCAGGGTGAGTATCGTTTTCCTATTTACCGTCGCTTCGGAGCAGTGGCCTTTGGTGGTTTGGGTGATGTGGGAAACAGCTTCACCGATTATTCATTCGGCGATTTCAAATACTCAGTGGGCGCCGGCCTGCGCTTTGCGCTGATGAAAAGTGATAAACTCAACCTCCGTCTCGACTACGGCGTTGGACAGGGCAATAACAGTGGACTGTATTTTCAGTTAGGAGAAGCTTTCTGATCTAACAACCGGTTACCAGCTTACCCATCCGGTAAATGATATACGTGAAAATAAAAGCAGCCAGCACATCAATGGTATAATGCACATGCTGTATCAGCACCAGGCAAGCCACTGCAATAGTAGCTGTGAGGGTGATGATCTTGTCTATCTTCTTTTTCACACTGAGGAAAATGAGGAATTGGATAGAAGTATGACCGGAAAAGAAGAGGTCTTTGGTGATGAATTTATCGGCACCGCCATAAAAAATACTGGTGAGCGGGTCTTTCAAAACGATCAGTCCCTCCGGTGGCGACAATGGCACCAATGTAATAGTGAGCACACGTGCAAGGCATAAAAAAAGGAATGACCACAACATCACCAGGAAAATATCGGCCCGCTGTACGCACCTGATCAGCAAAAGGATACTCACAGACCAGATAATGATGAAAGTGATCATCGAAACATCCGCTACCGGTATTTGCTGTAGAATGAAATCATTCAACTGGATACCCTGCCGCTTTTCAACATAAGAAAAGAAAAGTGGGAACAAAGCCAGCAGCATCACCAGCAACATACCACCAACAATGGTTTTGATCCGGAAACTCTTATTGCGCCAGGCTTCATCCCAGGTCAGGACCTGCATTTCATTTTTCTTTACTTCAGCAATAGGAACATACGTATTGACCTCGGGTGTCTGCATCGGACAAAAGTACGTAAGAGTTGTTAGATGACAGTTGTTAGTTGTTAGATAGGGAATAATTCTAACAACTAACAACTGTCATCTAACATCTAATAATGCCATCTAACGAAAGCTTCCATCGCCGCATACTTGGTCATGCCCAATTCAGCGTAGAGGTTGGCGGTATTGGCATTCCGGTCTTCCGCTCTTTGCCAGAATTCGCGGCTGTCGGTACCCTGGAAGGGAACCATGTCTTTCTGCGACTGGTGAATGAAGATGCCAAAACGTTTTTTCATTACCTGGTCGGGACTCATAGGAATGGCCATCTCTATTTCTGAAATATCCCATTCCTGCCATGCGCCTTTGTACAACCATACCCAGCAATCTTTTATCCAGGATTCGCCGGCAGCTTTGAGGCGGTGCATGCTTTCAAAAATAATATCGAGACAAACTTTGTGCGTGCCATGCGGGTCGGCCAGATCGCCCGCACAATAGATCTGGTGCGGTTTTAATTTGCGCAGCAACTCCATGGTGATCTGTACATCTGTTTCGCTCATGGGTTTTTTCTCTACAGTACCTGTTTCATAGAAAGGCAGGTTCATGAAATGACAACGGTCATCAGTAAGACCTACATAGCGGCAGGTAGCTTTGGCTTCGCAACGGCGGATCAACCCTTTGATGGCGCGTATTTCAGAAGTGTCGGATTCGTCTTTTTTCTTAGATGCCAGGAAGGTACGTGCCGCTGAAAGTATTTGCTGGCTCTTGTTGTTATCGATACCAAACATATCTTCAAAACCAACTGCAAAATCGAGGAAACGGGTAACGAATTCATCGGTCACCGCAATGTTACCGCTGGTCTGGTAAGCTACGTGTACCTCATGCCCCTGGTCGTGCAGGCGCATGAACGTACCTCCCATGCTAATGATATCATCATCGGGGTGCGGGGAGAAGATGAGGCATTTTTTAGGATAAGGTTCGCTTCTTTCCGGATGCGTGGGTAACACTACACCAGGCTTGCCTCCAGGCCAGCCTGTGAGGCTGTCGCGCAACATATAGAATACCTGCAGGTTGATCTCATAGGAATCGCCTTTTTCAACCAGCAGATCAGAAAGGCCGTGCTCGTTATAGTCGTGAGCGGTTAAACTCAATACAGATTTTTTCAACTTGAGACCCAGGTTCACTACCGCTTTTTTGATCATCTGCGAAGTCCATTCGATTTCACCTGCGAGCCAGGGATATTTGATGCGGGTCAATTCCTGCGCAGCAGGTTCATCAATCACAAATGTGCAATCGCCATGTTGTTGCAGAATGCTTGCGGGCACCTGCTCGGTCACATGTCCTTCTACTGCTTTGGCTACGATGGCGCTTTTCATACCCCATGCCATCAGTAAAATGCGCTTGGCTTTGAGGATGGTGCTGATGCCCATGGTGATGGCCAGCCTGGGCACTTTAGACATGTTCTGGAATTCGTAAGCATTGGCCAAACGCGTGCCGTTATCGAGATTAACCAGCCTGGTTTTGGAATAGATGCTGGAACCGGGCTCGTTGAAACCAATGTGTCCGTTGTTACCGATACCCAATATTTGCAGGTCTACACCTCCGAGTTTTTCAATAGCTTCTTCATAGAAAGCGCAGTGCTTTTTGATCTCTTCTTTGGGCCAGTTGGCATCGGGTATGTGAATATTGGCAGGGTCAATGTCTACATGATTGAACAGGTGGCGATGCATAAAACTCCAGTAACTCTGGAATGCATCTTTTTCAATAGGATAATATTCATCGAGATTGAAGCTGACCACATTCTTAAAACTCAACCCTTCTTCGCGGTGCAGGCGAACCAATTCGGCATACATGCTGATGGGGGTGGAGCCGGTAGCGAGACCCAGCACGCAAAGCTGGTTGTTTTTTTGCTTCTCGCGGATGAGCTGAGCGATCTGCTGCGCAACGTAACGCGAACCATCTTTGGAACTGGGGTAAATGGCAACCGCGATTTTTTCGAATGAATCAACCATGTTAGTGAGGTGTTTGTAGTGTAGTGTTTTTTACGGTTCGCTAAAGTACACGCTCTTTTGAAGATAGAAAAGAAATGATTTGGTGTTAGTTATTAGCAGGATCGAAATAAGCCTTGCTGTAATTCACTTTCCACCAGTCGTAACGCTTGAACTCGGCGCGCAGTTTCTGATCGAACCGATTCCAGTTGCGCTGTGATTGCTGGCTCCAGAGCACTTCACTCAGGGCGCTCATGCGCGGGAAGATCATGTACTCTACTTTGGATACATTGTTCATGTACTCAGTCCATATATTCGCCTGTGCACCCAATACATATTTTGCATCTTCGGCCGACAACTCTTTGGGTATGGGCTCATAGCTGTACACTTTCTGAACGGTGGTATATCCGCCGATGGTAACAGAGTCTTCTTTCTTATCCTGAGAATGGTCGAAATACATCCATCCGCCGGGCGTCATGATCACATTGTGTTTTTGCCTGGCAGCTTCAATACCGCCCTGCTCGCCGCGCCAGCTCATGACAGTGGCATTGGGCGCGAGACCGCCTTCCAATATCTCATCCCAGCCGATGATCTGCCTTCCTTTGCTGTTCAGGTATTTTTCAATACGCTGGATAAAATAACTCTGCAGGCCATGCTCGTCTTTCAACTCTTTTTCCTTGATCAGTTGCTGGCAGAAAGCAGAACGCTTCCAGCTTTCTTTGGGGCACTCATCGCCGCCGATATGGATGTATTTGCTGGGGAACAAAGCGATCACTTCATCCAGTACGTTTTCCAGGAACTTGAATGTATACTCGGTAGGAGCAAACACATCGGGGAATACGCCCCAAACCTGCTGCACTTGCTTACCGGTAGAATCACCATGCCATGCGGTCTTGGCGGGATGTTTGGTAGACTCATCTGGGAAGCAGCTCAGTTGCGGGTAAGCGGCGATAGCGGCAGAAGAGTGACCGGGCAATTCAATCTCGGGGATCACGGTGATGTAACGGTCACTCGCGTATTTCACAATTTCTTTCACCTGTTGCTGGGTATAAAAACCACCACGACGGATGCCATCGTTTCCTTTACCGGGATAACGGCCAATGATGGTACCGTTCCTGAAACCGCCCACCGATGTAAGACGGGGATATTGCCTGATCTCAATACGCCATCCCTGGTCTTCCGTTAAATGCCAGTGGAAAGTGTTGAGCTTGTACATGGCAATGAAGTCGATGTATTTTTTAATGAAATCAACGGGGAAGAAATGACGGCCCACATCGAGGTGCATACCGCGGTATGCGAAGCGGGGCCTGTCTTCTATGCTGAGAAAAGGAACAGTGAATGTTTTGCTTTTTTCCAGCGGTAATAATTGAATGAGCGACTGGATGCCATAAAATGTACCATTCTCAGTATGACCGGCAATGGTTACACCGCTTTTGTCGATGTTCATGGTATAAGCGCCATCCACACCGTCTGTCATGGCGGCCTGCTTCAGCACAATGCCCGAAGCAGCTTTGCCTTTGATCACCTTTAAATTGAACCCATAAAATTTTTGCAGGTAATCATTCAGGAAACGGGCAGATTTTTCCATCCCGGCGCCAATTACAATGATCTTGGTATTGGCATCAATCGTAAAATGACCCTGCCCAACTTCCATCTTGGCCGGTTGGGGAATGATGTTTACACTTTGTGCTTGTAACTGCATCAGCGGAAGCATCAATAAAGCTAGCAATGTTTTTTTCATGACGTGAATATGGTTAAAGAATGCTGCTAATGTACAGCCTCTTTCTAACAATCTGGAGTTGAAACATTAAAAGGCACAATCGTTTGCGTGTGTAAATGGCATTAAAAAAGCCCATCTGTGATTACAGTGAGCTTTTTAATAAGATGATATCAGCTTATTCTGCTTTGGTTATCTTGATGATATTGGTAGGAAGGTGCAGGTGCACCGGCGTGCTTCCAGTATTCACCACCACATCATTGGTATTGACAAAACCACGCTCTTTGAGGATATTGATCTGGTCAAAAATGATATCGTCCAGGCTGTCTTCTTCTGCATAATAGAAAGCACGTACACCCCAACTGAGGCTCAGTTGGTTCACCAGTGTTTTTTCCTTGGTGAAGATATACAGCGGAGAAGATGGGCGATAGCTGCTCAGCATGAAGGCGGTATAACCACTCTGCGTCATACCAATCAATGCTTTGGCTTGCACGTCTTCAGAGATCTTACAGGCATTGTAGCAAACGGCATCGCTGTGGAAAGAAGGAGAGTGGGGTTGCGGTTTCAGGTCTTCCGAACGGTTGTAACGGTATTCTTTGCTTTCTACTTCCATGATGATCTTGCGCATGGTTTGTACTACCAGTGCAGGGTGCTGGCCGGTAGCGGTCTCACCGCTCAACATCACCGCATCGGCACCTTCCAGTACGGCATTGGCCACGTCGGTGATCTCACTGCGGTTGGGTTTTACGCGGTCGATCATGCTTTCCATCATCTGTGTAGCCACAATCACCGGCTTGGCGCGGTGGAGGCATTTACGGATCAGTTCTTTCTGGATCAGCGGAATACGCTCTACGGGCAGTTCCACACCCAGGTCGCCACGGGCCACCATGATACCATCGCTTTCTACAATGATGTCACGGATATTGGTGAGTGCTTCGGGTTTTTCAATTTTAGCAATAATCTTGCTCTTGCTTTGTTTCTCCCTGAGTCTTCTCTTCAGGTCAACAATATCGTTCACACTGCGTACAAAACTCAACGCTACCCAGTCGCATTTTTGTTCAATGATGAATTCCAGGTCAGCCAGGTCTTTCTCGGTCAACGCAGGCAAAGAGATTTTGGTATCAGGAAGGTTGATCCCTTTCTTGGAAGAAAGGATACCGCCCAGCGTTACCACTACTTTTACATCGCCGTTCTTTTCAATGCTCACTACTTTCACTTCCAGTTTGCCATCGTCTATCAGGATGATGTTGCCGATTGTTACGTCGCCGGCCAGGTTGGGATAAGAAACATAGATCTTCTCCAGCGTGCCGATACATTTTTCATTGGTGAATGTGAGGATATCGCCCACTTTCACTTCCAACGCGTTGTTTAAGATCTCACCTACACGGAGCTTGGGGCCCTGCAAATCGGCCAGGATGGAAATATTATAAGGCTGGGTTTTGTTGATGTTGCGGATATGTTCAATGATGCGCGCCTTGTCTTCATGACTGCCATGCGAGAAGTTGAGCCTGAAAACATTCACACCTGCCTGTACCAATTCAAGCAGTTTTTCGTATGTATCGCAAGCGGGACCCACGGTAGCTACGATCTTGGTACGATGGTTTACATGGTCGATACCCGCTTCTTTGTTCATATCCTTGTGCAGGTACTTATCTATATTCTTTGACATTTTTTATTCAGTTGGGGGGTGAAATAAATGGGTTAGTGTTTAGCTGGCGAGTATCTTCACGATCTTCAGCCATTCTTCCGATATTTTTTGTTTGGCCTTGATGGCATTGTCAAGCGGTGTATAATACAGGTTGTTGTTTACGATGCCTACCATTACATTGTGCTTGCCGGTGAGCAGGCATTCCACTGCATGATAGCCCATGCGGCTGGCAATGAGCCTGTCGAGACAGGTAGGAGAGCCGCCACGCTGGATATGGCCCAGGATACAAACCCGTACATCGGCTTGAGGTATGCGCTTTTTGATAACGGCCGCCACTTCATTGGCGCCACCGAATTCATCGCCTTCGGCTACCACCACCAGGTTCACGAGTTTCTTTCGCTTTTCTTTTTCGGTGAGCGAATGGACCAGTTCTTCCATATCGGTCTTGCTCTCAGGAATGAGGATATTCTCAGCGCCTGTAGCGATACCACTATGCAACGCAATATAACCGGCATCGCGGCCCATCACTTCCACAATGAATAAACGGTCGTGCGCGTCGGCAGTATCCCTGATCTTGTCAATGGCATCCACGGCCGTATTTACCGCTGTGTCGAATCCAATGGTAAAATCGGTACCGGCAATATCTTTATCAATGGTGCCGGGCAAACCAATACAGGGTATATCGAATTCGTTGCTGAACTTTTGCGCGCCACGGAAACTGCCATCGCCGCCAATGATCACCAATCCGTCAATCCCTTTTTTCTTGAGGTTCTCAAAGGCTTTTTTACGGCCTTCGTGTTCAAAAAATTCTTTGCACCGGGCTGTTTTGAGAATGGTTCCGCCGCGTTGGATGATATTGGCAACAGAACGGGAATCCATGGGGATAATGTCGTCATCTATCATTCCGCTGTAACCGCGTATGATTCCGAACACTTCCAATCCATGATAAATACCGGTTCTGACTACAGCTCTCACGGCTGCATTCATACCCGGGGCGTCTCCTCCTGAGGTCAGTACGCCAATCTTAGTAACTTTTCTTGCAGACATTTTTAGATATGCGATTCTTCTTTAATGCGACTAATGGGTTTTGATATTTGTTCCTGTAACCACTAAAAGTGTACTTGCTACACGGAGTTTCAAAAATAAGCATTTGATAGTAAATGCCAAGTTCGGATAGTGAATTGCATATTATTAGTAATCTTGTAAAATGAAAATAATTGTAACGGGTTCTAACGGATTTTTAGGTCGGCATTTGTCGCTATCCCTTGCTGGTAAAGGGTTTGAAGTGCATGCACTCTCACGGGGAGAGAGCAGGTTTTCACCCGTGAAAAATATTTGTTACCATTCACTGGAACTAACGGATGTTCGTACAGTAACGCAAATAATTCGCGATTTGATGCCCGATGCCATCGTACATACTGCGGCGTTGAGCAAACCCGATGAGTGCAATGCAGATACTGAAAAATGCCTTGCATACAATGTAGAAGCTACCCGTTACCTGGCAGATGCGGCTAAAAATACAAATTCGCATTTTGTATATATTTCTACGGATTTCATTTTTGGGGAAGATGGCCCTCATAGTGAAGACGATGAACCCGGACCGTTGAATTTCTATGGAGAAAGCAAGTTGCGGGCAGAACAACTGCTGCAACAAAGTGTATTGGATCACTGTATTGTGCGACCGGTCTTCATTTATGGCAAATGTCTCGAAGGTATGCGTCCCAGTTTTTTACACTGGGTGAAGAACAACCTGGAACAAGGCAAGGCCATTAAAGTAGTAACCGATCAACAACGTACGCCGACTTATGTGGGCGATCTCTGTCTGGGTATTACGCAGATCATAGAACATCATACAAGAGGTGTGTACCACCTGGCCGGTAAGAACATTGTATCGCCTTATGAGATGGCGCTTACTGTGGCAAAGACATTGGGGCTCAACAGTGCGTTGATCCAACCCGTTACTTCCGATACTTTCCCCGAGCCGGTGCGCAGGGCCAAACGCTCGGGATTGAAGATCAGCAAAGCCATCCGCGAATTAGGTTATGCGCCGGTTGATTTTGAAGAAGGCGTAAAGCTCAGCTTTTTGTAGGAAGAAAAACTTCGGCCATCATACAACGGGCGCTGCCACCGCCATTGGTTTCAATGGTAGTAATATCGGCATGCAGGATGGGATTGAACGATTCCAGTTTTTGTACCTGTTCTTTTGTTAAGCTATGAAAAGCCTGTGACGACATCACCAGGAAATGCTGACCGTACTTGTTGTGTACCTGTAGCATATTCCCCGCAAAACGATTCATCTGTTCAAAGCTGATATCGATGATCTCTTTGCCGCTGCTTTGTAAAGCTTGCACCACTTGTTGCTTTTCTGTGTTGCTGGCAATACTTTCCAAACAGATCACTGCATAAACATCCGCCACACACATCATTACGTTGGTATGATAGATGGGAATACCTTTGGCATCGGTTGCGGTAAAACGAACAGCCCTGTATCCGAAACGTTTGCACCAGTCGTCCAGCACAATAGCATTCGTGCGGGGCGAGAGGCAGGCATAAGCAATGGCATGATCCCGGTCGAGCACCATGCTGCCGGTACCTTCTAAAAAAAGCCCATTGTTTTCATAACCAGTGAGGTCTACTATACCCGCCACTTTGAATTGCTCGTTGATGCGGTCGAGTACTTGTTGTTTTCTTTCCTGCCTGCGGTTCACAGCAAACATGGGGTAGAGGCAGATGGTGCCGTTGGTATGAAAAGAGATCCAGTTATTGGGGAAAATAGAATCTGGCGTATGCGGTTCGGGTGTGTCATGCACAATAGTCAGTTCAATACCATTGTCCAGCAACAGGTTGGTAAAATGGTCGAACTCTGCAGCCGCTTTTTCCTGTAATGTTTCGTCGTTCGATTGTACCTGGAAACTATTGTTCACAGCTGTTTCGGTATTGAAATCGAAACACACCGGTTTGATCATGAGTATATGTGAACTGTGTTGCATGGGTATTATTGTAAAGGTTCACGCCACAAAGGCAAACTCATGCAATGAAATCCACCCCTGGCTCTCGAAAGCTCGGCCGATGGCATCAGTATGAGTGTATCGGATATTTCATCAATGATCACTGTTCCTGCATCCAATTGCTGCAACAATTCTTTTGCATAAACGATCCTGAAACCGGCATTGCGAAAGGCTTCTGTTGTTTTATCGTTACGGTCGTATCCCAATACCACCCCTTCTTTCAGGGCCAGCAGGTTGCAGGAATCTGTCCATTGTTCCCTGGCATTATAAGGGAACTCATTATTTCCCGAGAAAATAAACTGTACTTCTCCTTCACAATGCAGATCATTTTTGCTCACATCGGTCAGCAGGTCTTCCAGGCTTTCAAATGTAATGGGGTGATGAGGTTGCTTTTTATGGAATTGCAGGATCTTGATCTTTTCTTCTTTCTTGATCTCCAGCACGCGTTCAATGGCATTGGCATCTTCCTGGCGGGTGACTTTGCGCGAGAAATTACCCAGCATCACCCACACATCCCGCTTTACTTGTGTGAATACCGTGTCGATATGCATGTAATCCCTTTTCTTGGGAATTCGGATGATGGTTACTTTTTCTACGATGTTTTTTTCAAACAGGATATTGGTGATCCTGGCTGCCGCTTCTGAACTGGTCCTTTCACTAACGCCTACCAATACATGGTTATCGCTTACTACCATGATGTCGCCGCCTTCCAGCGTCATCTTGCGATCGTCATCGTCTTTGGGCAACAGGAAGCCATGGTGCGAGTCGGTCAGCTCAATGATATTCTGTTTCCATTTTTCAAAGAAAGGGTGATGGAAGAAAATATACTTGGCCAGTAATGCTTCGCGTGTGCGTGCTTTCTTGGCTGGTTTGTTGAGCAAGAAGTGGTCTTTGATGGTAATGCCAATATCCCTGGTGAAAATAAAATTGGGAATGGGGGCAAACAGCAGGTGCTTGTCTGTTGAAGAGCCGGTGATAAATGTTTTGGCCAGGTCGTTGGGTGTATAGTTCAGCAGTTCCTGTTGCACACGGTATGTGCATCCTTCTATGGCACAAACAGAAGCCACCAGTTTTACCCTAATCTCGTGGCTGTCCAGTATGCTTGCCAGTAACCATTCCAGTTCTATCACTTTATCCGATTGAAAAAAAGAAGGGTGGCAAGGTTTGTAAAAACTTCTGTCGGAAGCAGGATCATCAATTGTACTGAGTTTCCCATTGATCTTTTCAGGATCGAGGAAGTAGAGTAATAATTTGGTGTAATAATCGTATTCGTCTTTGCGAATGGTGTCGAGGTGAACGATGTCTTCAAATAACCAGTCCTGCGCTTTCGATGGTACTACTTTTCCCAGTCCGCTATCCGGACTGTGAACCAATAAACGTTTCAGGGTACCGATTTCCGAGGTAACCGATAATAGTTGATCCATAAAATGTTGGGTTGATGAAAAAATTAAGTTTTCCGTTGTTACACAGATGAACTTAATGATCGGGCATGGGATTGAGGCCGCGATACATCCAGGCAAAATGCGCTGTCAAAAAAACAAAACTGCTGCAGGTATGCATATGTGCAATGTACAACATTCTTTTGAACCATGTATCTGCACAAGATTGTTTAACAAGTGGAAAGGGGGTATATTGTGTACATGCTCAGGTTGATTACCCACATTAAATGCCTGGTCGGTACAAGAAATACCAGTACTGTTTTGAGAGGTGCGGCACTAAGAGAACTGCCTTGTGTAGAAGATGCTTTTTTGTTGCTGGATGATGAAAGGATCGCAGCGTATGGTCTCATGAAAGACATTGATAAGCAGGAACTTTCGAATCCAACCGTCATTGATGCCCGGGGCGCTTTTGTTTTACCTGCCTGGTGCGACAGCCATACCCACCTGGTTTTTGCAGCCAGCAGGGAAGAAGAGTTTGTAGACAAGATCAGGGGAATGAGCTATGAAGCCATCGCCGCCAAAGGCGGTGGTATTCTTAACTCTGCCCGCAAGCTGCAGGAAATGCCCGAAGAGCAGCTTTTCGAACAATCGCTGCAACGTTTATATGAACTGATCCGCTTGGGTACAGGTGCCATTGAGATCAAAAGCGGGTATGGTTTATCGGTGGAAGGAGAGTTGAAAATGCTGCGGGTGATTAAAAAGCTGAAGACCGTTTCACCCATACCCGTTAAAGCCACATTTTTAGGGGCACATACTTATCCGCTGGTTTATCGTAATGATCACCAGGGATACATCGATCTCCTGATTCATGAGATGTTACCTGAGATAGCAAAAGAAAAACTGGCCGACTACATCGATGTTTTTTGTGAAGAAGGATTCTTTTCACCGGCTGAAACCATCACCATCTGTAAAGCAGGTATGATGGCAGGATTGAAACCCAAAATACACGCCAACCAATTGCATCTTTCGGGCGGTGTACAAGTGGGCGTACAATTGGGTGCCTTATCGGTAGATCATCTCGAAACCATGGATGCCGATGCCATTAAAGTGCTCGCTGCGTCCAATACCATCGGTACATTGTTGCCTACTGCCGCCTTTTTTCTGCGCATGCCTTTTCAACCAGCGAGGCAATTGATAGATGCAGGCTGTGCCATAGCGCTGGCGTCTGACTACAATCCCGGCTCGAGCCCAAGCGGCAATATGAACCTGGTGGTATCCATGAGCTGTATACAAATGAAACTATCACCCGAAGAAGCCATCAATGCCGCCACGATGAACGGCGCTTATGCTATGGAATTGGGCGATCGACTGGGTAGTATTACAGTAGGTAAAAAAGCCAACCTCATTTTTACGAAACCCATCCCTTCGCTGGCTTATTTGCCTTATGCGTTCGGGTCGAACCTGGTAGACAGGGTGATGATCAACGGAGAATGGATAGAAAAGTGATTTTATGTTTTCGGGTGAATATGTTAACTTAACCGGAAAGGAAACCTGTTAATAAGATGAAGCATTTTAAATTCTACGACAAGCAGGATGTTTTGTCTCTCACAAAAATCCGCCGTTATGAAACCAAGCTCGGAGAGCGGGTGCAGCTATCGGCCGGCCCCCATTTACTCGAAACAACATTGCAACAGTCCACTGCGCCATTTGTTTTGTTTGGTATACCCGAAGACATCGGAGTAAAAGCCAATATGGGTATCGGAGGAGCCGATTCGGTCTGGATGCCTTTTTTACAGTCGTTCCTGAATATTCAGAGCAATGATTTCCTGGAAGGGAGTAATATCCTCCTGTTGGGACATTTTGATTTCTCAGACATTGAATCCCTGATAGAACAAAATGCCCATGATTTCGACGAGAAGCTGGAAGCCCGCCGGCATGCTGTTAACATGATCGATGATGAAGTGGAGCAGTTGGTGCATATGATTACGCAGAATAAAAAGATACCGGTTGTCATTGGTGGTGGGCATAATAATGCTTATCCCTGCATCAAAGGCGCTGCCAAAGGATTTCACAAAGCAGGTATCCTGCCCATTGCACAGATCAATGCCATTAACCTCGATGCCCACACCGATTTCAGGCCCATGGAAGGCCGGCACAGCGGTAACGGTTTTACTTACGCTGAGGCCGATGGTTACCTGGAAAAATATTGTGTGGTGGGCATACATGAAAACTACCTGCCTCAAAATGTATGGATGGATATTGTGAACAATCCCTTTGTTGATTGCATTACTTATGAAGACATATTCGTGCACGAGAAAAGAACTTTCCTGCAAGCCATTGGCCATGCAACAGGCTTTACAGAAGATAGTCTGTGTGGAATAGAAATAGACCTCGATTCAGTTGCAAATGTGTTGAGCAGCGCTTCCAGTCCAGCCGGTATCAGCATTCAGCATGCCCGACAGTATATCAATTTTACGGCAGCAGACAGCAAAGTGGCATATCTGCATATTTGTGAAGGCGCTGCACAGTTGTCTAACGGAAGAACCAGCGCCGATACAGGGAAGCTGATCAGTTATCTGGTGAGCGATTTTCTGAAAGCCAAGAGTTAAGCGCTCCCCCAACGAAAGCTGTTAATTTCAAATCCTGCTAAATCGAGCATGCGATCTACTACAGTAGATGCAGCTGCCTCAATGGTAACAGGTTTACTGTAAAAAGAAGGACTGGCAGGGCAAATAATGCCCCCTGCCAGTGTTACTGTTTCCATGTTCCGGATATGAATAAGGTTGTAAGGCGTTTCGCGCACCAGTAAAATAAGCTTGCGTCTTTCTTTTAGCATCACATCGGCGCTACGGGTAACCAGATCGTCACTTACACCACTTGCAATCCTGCCCAGCGTGCCCATACTACAGGGCGCTACCATCATAATATTGTAATGCGCCGATCCCGAAGCAAAGGGCGCTTTGAAATCATGTTTATCAAAAAAACGGAAAGGGTATTTGCGATAACTATCATTGCCTAATTCTGTCTGCCATACCTCTTCTGCATTTTTGCTCATCACAATACCCACTTCAGCATATTGTGTTTTCAGCAATAACAACTTATCCAGTAACAGCTTTGCATAAATGGCTCCGCTGGCTCCGGTAATGGCTAGGGCAACTTTATTCATCCGCCAAAGATAGAATTATAGTTGAGAGTTGTTAGTTGTCAGTTGCTAGAATTAATCTAACAACTCACAACTAACATCTATTTATACATGATCTCGTAGTACTCATGCGCCATCCTGTTGCTGTCGAACTGGAAACGCACATCACGCATACCGTTTTTCATGATCTGCCTCCAGGTATCGAAATTATCGTAGTAGATGGGCAGTATTTGTTGTTCCAGGATTTCATACACCTTATGCAGGTCGTATTCGTCCTGGTCATGTACGGTCATGTTGCCATAATCGGCCTTGGGTACCACGAAACCATTGTTGCCATGGTTCACGAATTCAGGTATCCAGCCATCATCGGTAGAAAAGTTCACGGCTCCGTTCATAGCGGCCGTCATACCACTGGTACCCGATGCTTCGCGGGGTACACGCGGGTTGTTCAGCCATACGTCGGCCGACTGCTTCAATCGCTTGCTCAAACCCAGTTCATAACCGATCAATACCGCTACGTTTTTGTAGTTCTTGCTCAGGTGTACCAGGTTGTTGAACTGCGAAATGGCCGGGTAATCAACAGGGTAGGGTTTACCTGCCCAGATGATCTGTACAGGGTATTTCGGATTATTCAGCAATGCCTCAAAACGCTCCATATCGTAGGTGAGCATATCGGCACGCTTGTAGCCGGCAAAACGCCTGGCCCATACAATGGTGAGCACATTCGGATCAAAGACCTTCCCGGTTTGATCGGCAACGATCTCAAAAGCCCTTTTCTTCAGGTATTTTTTGCGGTCGTCGAACCCAAGATCATTGCCTTCTTCCTGGAAACGATACAATTGTTTATCGGCCCAGTAACGCCAGTTTTGCGCGTTGGTGATGGAAGCGATCGGACAAATGCCTTCATAGTTCTTCCACATTTCCCGACTCACGCGACCGTGCAAAGCAGATACGCCGTTGGCTTTGCGGGCAAAGCGAAGTGCTGCCAGTGAATGGTTGAACTGGTCGTCTTTGATGCCGGTGAGCTTGCGCACTTCATCGATGCTGAGTCCGCAGAAATAACTCATTTTATGACAGAGATAAATATCGTGCTTCTCGTTGCCGGCTTCTTCAGGCGTATGGGTAGTGAATACCAGGTGTTCCTTCACTTTCTCTACGCTCTTGAATTTGTTGAGCAGGTAAAAAGCGGAAGAAATGCCGTGTGCTTCGTTCAGGTGATACACATCGGGGTTGAAACCGAGCTCGTCTATCAGCTTCGCGCCACCCACGCCCAACAGGATGAACTGGGCCACTTTAGTGGCCACATTGGCATCGTATAAACGGTGGGTAATGGTTTGCGATACATAATCGTTCTCCGGCAAGTCGGTGCTCAGCAGGAACAGGGGTGCACTGCAAAAAGTTTCCGGATGCAGGTAATAGGCTTTCACCCATACCGGATGATCATGTATCGATATCTGGAATTTAATACCGGTATCTTCCAGAAAACTGTAGAGCTTTTCCATAAAAGTCACCTGCAGGGTCTGGTCCTGGTTACGTGCCTGGTCGTAATAACCGTATTTCCATAAAATGCCCACGCCGATAAGGTTCTGCCGCAATTCATAGGCGCTGCGCAGATGCGATCCGGCCAGGAAGCCCAGGCCGCCGCTGTATATTTTCAAAGGTTGATGAACGGCAAATTCCATAGAAAAATAAGCCGCTTTCTTGCTGTACTGTTCACTGATCTGATAGGGAACCTGGAAATTTCTGAAATTCATGATGGGTTGCTTGCTTTGATACAATTTAGTTGCGCAATATAGGTTTTTTCAATTAACATGTATTTTATACACATTGGTCTGTGGGAAACATGTTTAAGATTGATACAATCGTTCGGGTTACCCCTGCTTACGGGCGGTTTTGGGTTCCCTTTTCTTACGGAAGGAATCATCGAAGAAACATTTGATGCCGCGATGGTTGCCGCAACTACCTTTTTCCTTGATCTTTAATGTATTGCCTTCAAAGTTGAAATCGATCACACAGGGGTCGCCACTCGCTGAAAACTGTGCTGTATTGGGTGTATGAATAACCAACTGGCCTTTCAGTTCACCGGTGCAACTGCCACCATCTTTTTCAAAATGAATGAAGAAGACATAGTGGCTGGGATCTTTTCCGTCACGCAACGATACAAAATTCTTTTTATCCTGCACATAATCGCCGCTGAGCTTGTTTTTACGCGACAATGTATCAATAGGGTTGATGATAGCCGATTTCCGCGGTTCTTCATTGGAATCATGTATCGCTACCATGAACAATCCCGCATTGTTGAACACCCAGCCGGTACGTGAAAACAACAGGGTATTGTCTTTCCCCATCCTTTCTTTGCTGACGATGAAAGTGGGCTCGCGGTTCACAGAAACAGAATGCGTATATCCATCATCCCTGGCATTGGATAACAGCTCTTTGGCACCCAGGAATTTGATCTTCTTATCGGTCACGATCACTCCCAGGGTTGTCTTGTTCCGTTTAACGAAATTGAGCAGGAGATAATTTTCCTTGTCCTTTTCGATCAATCCAACAGGGTGTATCTGCAAGCGCTTCTTATCTTTCCCCGTCAGTATATCAAGCGCACTGTCGGGCACAAACTGCTCCAGCGCCTTGTAGCCGATGGTAAGGGTATCTGCTTTTTTGCCTACATTGGTATCCGTCACATTGAATACCGTTGTGATCTTCGGAAACGCTCCGATAAAATCGGAAGCTTTGAGCGGCACATCGCCTGAGAAGTCGGTCTTTTTCTCTTTACAGGATAAAATGCCCAATAGTAAAAAGCCAGCGATCCATTTTTTCATTCAGATATTGTTTGTGTAATAATTGCTTTGCCCGGTTTTATGCCATAAATGTAAGCGTTTCGCGTGAAGTGACTAGGCGGACAGTGTTATCGATAAAATAATTTAGATTTGTCTAAATGTTTAATTTAGACTCATAATGAACAGGGTGCAGACAGACCAGTCGCTGAGTGAAGTGCATGAATCGGTAGATACTACCACCCCGCGCAAAGGGTGGAAGCGCATATTGGCCTATATAGGGCCTGCTTACCTGGTAAGTGTGGGTTATATGGATCCCGGTAACTGGGCTACTGATTTGCAGGGAGGTTCCCGCTTCGGTTACCAGCTGATTTGGGTATTGCTGATGAGCAACCTAATGGCTTTGCTCCTGCAGGGCCTCAGCGCCAGGCTGGGCATCGTTCGCCGTCGCGACCTGGCACAAGCCAACCGCGAGACCTATCCGCCACTGGTTAACTTCTGCCTCTACATCCTGGCCGAACTGGCCATCGCCGCTACCGACCTGGCCGAAGTGCTGGGCATGGCCATTGGTATCAACCTCCTCACAGGCTTGCCATTGATATGGGGTACCGTTATTACCCTGCTCGACACTTTTCTTTTTCTTTTGTTGCAGCGTTACGGCATTCGCAAAATGGAAGCCTTCATCATTGCATTGGTGGCTACGATCGGGTGTTCTTTTTTGGTGGAATTGTTTCTCGCCGAACCTCACCTGGGAGAAGTAGTAACCGGCCTCGTGCCTTCTGCACTCGATAACGATGCACTCTATATTGCAGTAGGTATCATTGGCGCCACAGTGATGCCGCATAACCTGTACCTGCATTCGGCGCTGGTACAGACAAGAAAGATCAGTGATGATAAGCCAGGGATATGGCGGGCCATCAGGTACAACCTGATCGACAGTTTCATTGCATTGAACAGCGCTTTTTTTGTGAACACTGCCATCATGGTGCTGGCAGCAGCCGTTTTTTTCAAGACCGGTAACACACAAGTGGCACGGATTGAAGATGCCCATCGCCTGTTGCAACCCTTGTTGGGTACGAGACTGGCGCCGGTGTTGTTTGCAGTGGCTTTGATCGCAGCGGGACAAAGCTCAACCGTTACAGGTACTTTGGCGGGTCAGATTGTGATGGAAGGATACCTGCGCCTGCGGCTGAATCCCTGGCTCAGAAGATTGCTCACACGCCTCATTGCCATCATACCCGCAGTAGTAGTGATATTGATTTATGGTGAAGGAAAAGTAGACGACCTGTTGGTATTGAGCCAGGTGATACTGAGCCTGCAACTGGGCTTCGCCGTAATCCCGCTGATCCATTTTGTGAGCGATAAAGAAACGATGGGGGAGTTTGCCATTTCCTGGCGCATCAAGGTACTGGCCTGGCTGGTAGCGTTGATCCTGGTGATTCTCAACGTAAAATTGGTTGCTGAAGAAACAACGCAACTGTTCCATTCAGAAGGACTTTGGATATGGAAAATACTGGTGGCGCTGGCGATACCCGGGTTTACCTGGCTGTTCCTCATCATGACTTTCCAGCCCCTGGTGCGCAAATACAAAGCCCGCCGCCAGGTTCCTCCCATGCACGGCGACGTAGCAAACCTGCGCAACCTGGTAGTGAAACCCACAGAGCGGATCGCTGTATCGCTTGATTTTTCCATTGCCGATGAAAAGCTCATCGCCCATGCGGTAACCCAGGGCAAAAAATCGGTCCACTATATTTTATTGCATGTGGTAGAAAGCGTATCGGCCAGCTACCTGGGATCGGCCAGCGATGACGACGAAACCCGTCGCGACCGTAACCGCTTGGAGGCCTATGCCCACCAGCTGCGCGACATGGGTTACCATGTAGAGACCGCATTAGGATACCGGAGCCGGGTGAATGAGATCATCCGGATCGTGAAGGATTCGAAGGCCGATCTGCTGGTGATGGGCGCCCACAGGCACAGCGGTCTCAAGGATTATCTCTTCGGGGAAACCATTGAAGACGTAAGGCACGCACTGCCCATACCGGTATTAATCGTGAATGTTTAGCCAAATTTTGAAACTTCATTTGACGTACATTTGCTCCGTTTTACAATCAATAAAAGCAATCGTTCATGCCACAAAAAATCAAAGTAGCTAATCCGGTCGTGGAACTGGATGGAGATGAGATGACAAGGATCATCTGGAAATTCATCAAAGAAAAACTGATACTTCCTTATATTGAAGTTGACATCAAATACTATGACCTTGGCGTGGAATACCGTGATGAGACAAACGACCAGGTAACGATAGATGCGGCCAATGCCATCAGGCAATATGGCGTTGGTATCAAATGTGCTACCATCACACCCGATGAAGCGCGTGTGAAAGAATTCAACCTGAAACAAATGTGGAAGAGCCCGAACGGAACCATTCGTAACATTCTCGATGGTACCGTTTTCCGTGAGCCCATCGTTTGTTCCAATGTGCCCAGGCTGGTGCCCAACTGGACTGCCCCCATCTGCATTGGCCGTCATGCTTTTGGCGACCAGTACCGCGCCACCGATTTTGTGACCAAAGGAAAGGGCAAGCTCACCGTTAAATTCGAAGGAGAAGACGGAACCGTTCAGGAATTCGAAGTGTACAATTTCAAAGGCGATGGCGTAGCCCTCACCATGTACAATACCGATGAAAGTATCCAGGGATTTGCACGCGCCTGCTTCAACCAGGCCCTGATGAAAAAATGGCCCCTGTATCTTTCTACCAAGAACACCATCCTTAAAAAATACGATGGCCGTTTCAAAGATATTTTTGAAGACATTTACCAGAAAGAATTCAAAGCTGCTTTCGATGCAGCCGGTATCACTTACGAACACCGTCTGATCGATGACATGGTGGCTAGTGCACTGAAATGGCATGGTAATTTCGTATGGGCTTGTAAAAACTACGATGGGGATGTGCAAAGTGATACAGTTGCACAAGGTTTCGGTTCACTCGGACTGATGACTTCCACACTGGTAACACCCGATGGCAAAGTGATGGAAGCTGAAGCCGCACACGGTACCGTAACACGTCACTACCGCGAATACCAGAAAGGGAAGCCTACTTCTACCAACCCCATCGCTTCCATCTTTGCATGGACACGTGGACTGGAATTCCGTGGTAAGCTGGATGGTAACCAGGAGCTGATCAATTTCTGTCAAGCACTGGAGCAGGTATGTGTAGAAACAGTGGAAAGTGGTAAGATGACCAAAGACCTCGCTGTATGTATCCATGGCAATAAAGTGAACCATGGTGAACATTACCTGTACACCGAGGAATTCCTCGATGCGCTGGACCAGAACCTGAAAGCCAAACTGGGTAAATAAAATTTTCGGATAAAATGCAAAGAGCATCCCCCGCAGGGATGTTCTTTGCATTCACCCACTCATCACATTTCCAAAGTGCATAAAGTTGGGGGGCAGATTGTTTGAGTATCTTCGGACGCTTTCAAACCTCGACTAGATGAAAAAACTACTGCCGGCTATTGTCTGTCTTTGTGCTGTAACCGTTTATGCACAGAAAAAGCCATTGGATCATTCTGTGTATGACCAATGGCAATCCATCACCGAAAGAACCATTAGTAACGATGGAAAGTATGTAGCTTATACCATCAACCCGCAGGAAGGTGATGGCGTGCTGGTGATCCAGGCTGTGAATGGTTCTTATAAGCAGGAAATAGCCCGGGGATACAGTGCAGTTGTTTCGAACGATAATCGCTTTGTGATCTGTCGCATTAAACCTCCATTCAAAGACACCCGCGACGCGCGCATTAAAAAGAAGAAGCCAGAAGACATGCCTAAGGATAGCCTTGGCATGATAGACCTGGTTACCGGCCGTGTTACGAAAATGGCCGGGGTGAAGAGTTTCAAAATGCCAGATGAAACAGGGACCTGGCTGGCCTACTTGCTGGAAAAAGCATTGCCGGAAACGAACAGACTGTTACCAGTCGATTCATTGACTCGTATCAACAACCTGCTGACCATGGCCGACAGTCTTGCACATGCAGCAGATAGCCTGCGCAACAAAGCCAATGCAGCCAAAGAAAAAGGCATGGGTGAGTTACAGGTAAAAGCTTCGCGTAACACAACAACTAAAACGCCAGACGAACCCATTGAAGAGGGCACCGACCTGGTCCTTACCAACCTGGCTACCGGGGAAACACGTACATTCCACCAGGTGAGTGAATATTTTTTTAACAGGAAAGGCAATGCGCTGGTGTTGGAAACCACCCGGAAAAACAATGATCCTTCACAGAAAGCATCCGTTATATATTTCAACCTCGATCAACGCACGCATCATACCATTCTTGTTGGTTTCAATGATGCCAAAGGATATCAATTCGATGAAGCAGGCAATCAACTTGCATTTGTAGCGGAGCGTGACAGCAGTAGTAAAGCCCTGCAGAAATTTTACCGGTTATATTATTACAAAACCGGCGCCGATAGTGCAGTAGTTGTGGCAGACAGGAAAACAAAAGGCATTCCCGCCAACTGGACGGTGAGTGAGAACAGCAATATCAGTTTCAGCAAAAACGGAGCAAGACTTTTCTTTGGAACTGCTCCCATATTGCCTGCAAAAGATACCAGCCTGCCTGAGTTTGAAAGGGTGAACGTAGATATATGGCATTATAAAGATGATTATATCCAGCCGGTGCAATTGAAAAACCTCGACAATGAACTGAAGCACAATTACCTCGCAAGGGCTGATCTGGTGAATAATGAAGTAATACAACTGGCTACGGATAAAATGCGCCAGGTAGTGTCAACAGGAGAGGGAGATGGCCAATGGTTTTACGGAACAGCAGATGATGGGAAACGCATCGCCACGCAATGGCAGGGCTTTAGTTTGAACGATGTATACCGCATCAACCCTGAGAGTGGTGTAGTTACGCTGATCAGGAAAGACCTGAAAGGAACGGCATTGTATCCTTCCTATTCCGGTAAATACCTGCTGTTCTTCGATGAGCGCAAACAGCATTATTATGTGTATAGTGCTGTAAGCGGACAACTCCATCCTGTTGCTGCCGATATCACTTCCAAATTATACGACGAAGACAATGATGTGCCCGACGATCCCAATGCCTATGGTGTGGTGAAATGGATGGAGAACGACCAGTATGTGTTGGTGTATGATCGATATGATATCTGGAAAGTAGACGCTGAAGGAAAAGAAAAATCGATTCGCCTGACCAATGGCCGGAAAGATAAAATACAGTTACGTTATGTGAATACGGATCCCGACGAACGCATCATCAAAGATTCTCAACAACTGCTGCTGCGCCTTTATGATGAAAAAGATAAAGGCAGCGGCATTGCCCTGCTCAATTTGGCTAAACAGCAGGAAACAACAGTGCTGTTCAAGGAGCCGAAGAGCCTGGGCCTGGTTATCCAGAAAGCAAAAAATGCAGGGGTGATCAGTTACACCAAAGAATCATACACCGAATCGCCGAACCTTTATGTGCAACCTTTGCAGGTAACCACTGCGAGCAGGTTATCCAATATCAACCGTCAACAGGCAGACTATAACTGGGGAACAGCCGAGTTGTTCAAATGGAAAGCTTATACAGGAAAAGAAACGGAAGGTGTGTTGTATAAACCCGAAGGGTTCGATTCGCACAAGAAATATCCCATGATCGTATATTTCTATGAGCGGAATAACAACACACTGAACAATTATATTGCACCGGCGCCTACGCCTTCACGGTTGAACATTTCATTCTTTGTCAGCCGCGGTTATATTGTATTCGTACCCGATATCTGGTACAAAACAGGGTATCCCGGGCAAAGCGCTTACGATTATATAGTAAGCGGAACAAGGGCTGTGGTAAAACAGGGATTTGTTGACAGCACGCGCATCGGCTTACAGGGACAAAGCTGGGGCGGATACCAGATTGTGTACCTGATTACCAAAACCAATTTATACGCAGCCGCCTGGGCCGGTGCACCGGTAGCCAATATGACCAGTGCTTATGGTGGCATTCGCTGGGGAACAGGACTCAACAGGCAGTTCCAGTATGAAAAAACACAGAGTCGTATCGGCGCTACTTTATGGGAGAAGCCCGAACGCTATTTACAGAATTCAGCGCTGTTCTCTTTGCCCAAAGTAACCACACCACTGGTGATCATGGCCAATGATGCTGATGATGCTGTACCTTGGTATCAAGGCATTGAAATGTACACCGGCATGCGACGTTTAGGTAAGAAAGTGTGGATGCTGAATTACAACAATGAAGCCCATAACCTCATAGAAAGAAAGAACCGCAAAGACATACAGGTACGCGAACAGCAATTTTTCGATTATCTCCTCAAAGGAGAAAAACCTGCTAAGTGGATCAGCGAAGGTGTTCCTGCAGTGATTAAGGGTAGGGATTGGGGACTAGGATATTGAATAATTGTTAGATGTTAGTTGTCAGATGAATTTCTTTCTGACAACTAACATCTAACAACTACTCTTCGAGCGAAATAAACTTCACCAAGCTTCTCTTCGCTATGGGCAACAATGTCTCTTCCATTGGAATGGTGAGCGCAGTTTCTACCGAGTACACAGCAGGGTTGGGGAAGTCCGATCTGTTCTTGATCAGTTGTGCTTTGATACTTTGGTAAGAGTTGACGAAGTTCCGCTGCCATACATCTACGAACTCGGTCTTGATGCTGCGGTATTTCTCATCATGTTTTTCAAAAATACTGAGCCGGTACTGGTACACCCAGGTATTCTTACAAGCTCCTTCACAAAGCATGAAATATCCTTCTGTATGATCCATCGGCATAATACCGATGGGCTCGATGGTAAGGGTGCTTTCTACAAATTCATAAATCTGTGTGGCGCTGGTAATGGTACGTTTCATGTTGGAAGAAGCATAATTGATAATTTCTTCCAGTTCCTGCATCAATTCATCGTCCTGTACCAGCGATTCATACAGTAGCTGTAATTTTTCGATCTGGATGCCGGTCAGCTTCTTGGGAAACTGCTCCTGCAGGTATTTCTTGTTTTCCCGGAAAGCCACCAGGTTGTTATAGTGGAAGATGAGGTCGGCCAGTTGCGGATAGAGCTTGTTCTGGTTGAAATAACTGTTGATCTCCTGTAAATAAGCCAGCAGCGTGTATTTTTTCAGCTCAAAATCGATGTACCCATCGGCAAACCAGGTTTGTGATAAGGTTTTCATATCCATTCATTTGGTTACTGAATTTACCAATAGGATGCAGGAATACCTGAATTGTTTACTAACACTATGTGAAAATCAGCCAGGTTCGCATTCTTTCTTTACCTTTGTCCTCCCTAAGCTGCCGCACAGTTTTAAAACTAATGACGCACATACGTAAGCCATTGATGAGACTTCTGACTTACCTGCCAGTGATGGTGGTATACTGTGCTTTTTTTTGGGTAGAGAATACCTATAATTTCGATCTTATTTCCAGCTCCTTTTCTTTATTCAAAAAAGGGCATACAGCAGACACTGACAAAGCTTCCCGTCATTATACCAGTACAACGCCTAAAAAAGCCGGTGATCACAAACCCAGGCTGAACAAAAGATTCCAGCCGCAGGACATCATTGTTACTCCCTTTGTAACGGCTGAACTGCCTGTTATACATTACATCACAAGTGTACATACCGGATACCAGGCGCCGGCTTATGATTTTAAACTGGTGCACTTACCACAGCACCGGGGCCCACCTGCAATGGCCTGATTCCATTGCAATCATTCCCTTTTTTCATCTAAATAGTTTTTATGGGTTCTTTCTATAGCAGAAAGGGTTTTATGCTGTGCATAACACTCTTGTTTTTTCACACGCCACAAGCACAACAACATTATACATTACAACAACTGATCGACAGCGCTACTGCGAACCTGCCCCTGATCTTACAAAAGAAGGCATTGGTCAACAGCAGTATGGCCGGGATCACAGAAGCACAGCACAGTTCGCTGCCCCAGATACGGTTGAGCGAACAACTGAATCTGAGCTCCGATAATTCGCTGGCAGGAAGCTACTTGCCACTGGGTGGCATACCTTCCACTTCGGGAGGTATCAGGAAAGACGGTAATTACCAGGCTGCCAGTGGTAACATGGCTGTATTATATGGAGAGTATGACCTGGTTGATTTCGGACTTCGTCAGGCAAGGATCAACCGGGCAAAATCAGACCTGGCGTTGAAACAATCTGATCTTGATCGCGACGCTTATATTGTACAACATGAAGTAGCCAGATTGTACCTGATCATTGGTAAGGACCAGTATCAACTCAAAGCCGATCAGCAGAACATAGACAGGTATGAAAATATTTTCAGAGTAATACAAGCGCTGGCTTTGAGCGGTATCAAGCCCGGGGCTGATTCTTCTCTTGCCAAAGCAGAACTGGCCAGAACAAAGATCAATTACAACCAGACGCTGGGCCGGCTCAACCAGTTGAAAGAACAATTGGGATATCTCACGGGTATACCGGGCAAAACGATCGGCATCGATTTCACGGCAGAAGAACTGCCCAACAAAATGATGTTGGATACCTTGGCCAACAATGACACCTCGGGTAACCCGTTGATCCAATATTATCTCCGCAAAAAAGAAGCGGTGGATGCAGAAGGTAAGCTCATCAGCAAGTCTTACCAGCCTAGGATATTACTGGCTGCAGGAGCCTGGGGGCGTGCATCGAGTATTGAATACAACGACCAGTATAAAGCACTGTCAGACGGATTCGCTTACCAGCGTTTCAATTACATGTTGGGAGTGGGCTTTACGTATAACCTGTTCAACAGTACATCCAAACACGATAAGCTCGCTATCAACCGCTTTCAGTCAGAAGCCAGTGCACAGGAAACCAACCTGGCCATCGCCCAATTGCACAGCCAGGCAAGACAGGCTGACCTCGCTTTACAAACAACATCGCTGAACCTGGAACAGATACCGGTTCAGTTGCAATCGGCCGAAGCCACTTACCAGCAAAAACTGGCCCAATACAGGGCCGGTATGATTTCGCTGATAGATCTTACCAACGCCTCTTATGTATTGTATCGTTCACAAACGGATCATGCAACCACACTGAGCGACTGGTTCCTTTCCAGGTTGGATAAGGCAGCGGCAACAGGTTCTCTTCATTCATTCATCCAAACAATTCAATAAGCATGGTAAGAGCAGCATTAAAAAGACCCATTACAGTGCTGATACTGTTCATAGGTCTACTGCTGGCAGCCGTGCTGGCTGTCAGAAAAATACCGATCGATATATTTCCCAAGCTGAACCTGCCCACGATCTATGTGATCGAATCTTATGGCGGTATGTCGCCACAGCAAATGGAAGGATTCTTTTCCACCCGTATGCAGGATCAGTTTCTATACGTGAACGGTATTAAAACTATTGAGAGCAAGAACATACAGGGACTTACCCTTATCAAACTCTCTTTCTACGAATCTACCGATATGGCCGAAGCATCGGCACAGGTAGCATTGCAAGTGAACCGGGCGTCGAAGTTCTTTCCCCCAGGTGCTTTGCCGCCACAGGTGGTTCGCTTCGACGCTTCCTCTTTGCCGGTAGGCCAGTTGGTATTCAGCAGTAAAACAAAATCGCTGAAAGAAATTTACGACCTCGCGGCTACCCGTATACGACCCAGTTTTGCTGCGGTGGCCGGTTTATCGGCTCCGCCGCCCTTCGGCGCCAACGCTCGTTCAGTGGTAGTAAGTGTAGACCCGGAAAAACTCAGGCGATTTAATCTCTCGCCCGACCAGGTGGTGGAAGCGATATCCAGGAACAACGCCATGACGCCATCGGGCAACCTGCGGGTAGACAGCCTGATGTATGTAACCACCGTGAATTCTCTCGAAGAAAAAGTGCAGGAGTTTGAAGACATACCCATTGTTACCAATGGATCGGCAACAGTGGCCATACATGATATTGCTACAGTAGCCGATGCGATGGACGTAACGGTTGACTATGCGCTGATCAATGGTAAACGTTCTGTTTACCTGCCGGTAGTAAAAACAGCCGACGCTTCTACCTGGGGCGTGGTGCAGGACCTGAAATCAAAACTGCCCGAAATGCAGAACCTCTTACCCGATGATGTAAGGGTGAGTTACGAGTTCGATCAGTCGGTCTTTGTGATCAACGCGGTAAAAAGCCTCATGACGGAAGGTGTGCTGGGTGCTATTCTCACCGGGTTAATGGTACTGTTGTTCCTGCGGGACTGGCGCAGCAGTATCGTGGTAATCATTACCATTCCGGTATCGGTATTGAGTAGCGTACTTTGTCTGCACTTGTTTGGACAAACAGTGAACATCATGACGCTGAGCGGACTAGCGCTGGCCATCGGCGTACTGGTTGACCAGGCCACGGTAACCATTGAAAATATACACCAGCACCTGGAAATGGGTAAGAACAAACGACAGGCGATACTCGATGCCTGCCAGGAGATATCATTTCCATTGTTGCTGATCCTCTTGTGTATTCTCGCCGTTTTCGCGCCTTCCTTTGTGATGACGGGTGTACCCAAAGCCATGTTCCTGCCGCTTTCGCTGTCTATCGGCTTCGCGATGATAGTCTCCTTTATTGCAGCACAGACACTGGTACCGGTTATTTCCAACTGGTTGTTGAAAGAAGAGATGTTCCAGTACCATGCGGGCCAGCCGCATGCTCATGCGGGACTGGCACTCGACAACGAGGAAGTCAGGGAGATCAATGTGCATACCAGTGAGGAAGAAAAGCAAGAAGCACACAACGATTTCTTTCAGCGTATTAAATTGAAATTAGCTTCCTGGCTTCGCAACAAAATGCCTGCACGTAAAAGGATCGTCAGCCTTTATTTGCTGCTGGGTTTCACCACAGCGGGTATTTGCTTCTACATCATTGGTAAAGACCTGCTGCCCAAGATCAACAACGGGCAGCTGCAGATACGGATAAAAGAACCCGATGGTACCCGACTGGAACAAACAGAAAGAACGGTGAAGGGAATACTCAATGTGATCGATAGTACGGTGCAGGGACATGTATCGGTTAGTTCGGCTTATGTTGGATTGATCCCCAGTAGTTATGGTTCCAGCAACCTCTATGTTTTCAATAGCGGTACACACGAAGCGGTTTTGCAGGTGAATATCAGCGAAGAATACAAGACCGGGTTAGATGATTTGAAGGATGAGTTGCGCAAGAATATTGGTAAAGCATATCCCGAAGTAAGGTTGTCTTTTGAGCCGGCCGAACTGACAGAGAAGATCATGGCGCAAGGCGCTTCTACGCCAATTGAGATACGCGTTGCAGGCAAGAATTTCGACCAGATCAAAACAGTTGCTGCACAGTTGACTACCAGGATGAAGGAGTTGCCTTACCTGCGCGATGTGCAGATTGCACAGCCTTTGCATTTTCCCACCATCCGGGTGAATATCGACAGGGCGAGGCTGGCGGAAATGGGACTCAGCCTTACAGAAGTAGCGAGAAGTATTACAGATGCCACTTCATCGAGCCGTTTCACCGAGAAAGTACAATGGCTCGATCAGAATGCAGCTTATACTTACCAGGTGCAGGTGCAGATTCCCGAATACCTGATGAATTCAATGGAGCAGTTGCGATCCATTTCATTGGTAAAAGGAAAAGCGAGACCGCTTTTATCTGATGTGGCCGATATTTCTATTAATGAAGCGCCGGGAGAATACGATAGGGCAGGACCCAGGCGATTCCTGACGGTAAGTGCCAATATTTATAAGAAAGACCTGGGTACGGCTACTGCTGCAGTACAAAAGATCATCAAAGAGGCAGGAACACCACCCAAAGGCATTGTAGTGGAACTCAAAGGGATGTCTTCCTTGTTAACAGAAACATTGGACTCATTGCAAACAGGTTTGCTGGCAGCGGTGGTAGTGATCTTGTTATTGCTGGCGGCCAATTATCAATCGTTCGGACTGGCCATTTCAGTATTGTCTACCGTGCCGGCTGTATTGTTGGGTGCTTTATTGTTGCTATTAGCAACAGGCTCTACACTGAACCTGCAGTCATATATGGGTATCATCATGTCGACCGGCGTTTCGGTGGCCAATGCGATCCTGATTGTTACCAATGCCGAAACATTACGACTCACGTATAAAGACCCGTTCAAAGCAGCCGTGATGGCGGCAAGTGTTAGGTTGCGACCCATTCTCATGACCAGTCTTGCTATGATTGCCGGTATGATACCGATGGCCAGCGGACTGGGAGAGGCGGGCGATCAATCGGCACCACTGGGCCGTGCGGTGATCGGTGGTCTCGCCGCTTCTACCTTTGCAGCGTTGTTCATTGTGCCGCTTGTTTACGCCTGGGTACGCCAGCGGTCGGCATTTGAACCCGTTTCATTATTACCGGAAGATTCAACTACTAAATAATTTACAAAATGAAATACATACTCATATCCATTACTGCAAGTGTTGTGCTGGCCGCCTGCTCAACGAACCGTGCGGAAGAAAAACAGCAGGTTGCGAACATCCCTGCCCATTATCCGGTAGCCACCGTGAAGAAAGCAGGTGTTGCAAAAGAAGTGAAACTGCCTGCACAATTAAGCGCTTATCAGGAGGTAAGTATATTCCCTAAACTGAATGCTTATGTGCAGACAGTGAAAGTGGATATCGGCAGCGCCGTTAGCAAAGGCACTTTACTGATGACCCTTGAAGCGCCTGAACTGGAACAGGCTGTGGTGCAGGCAAAGGAAAAATATACGCGGGCACAGGCTGACTGGCTCATCGACAAAGAAAAATACCATCGTTTGCAGGAAGCAGCCCGCACAGCAGGTGCGGTATCTCCGCTGGACCTTTCTTCCGCCGCAGCTAAAGTGTCGGCAGACAGTGCCATATGCAATGCACAAAAAGCCGAATGGCGTTTGCAGCAAACCATGATCGACTATTTACAGGTGAGAGCGCCATTCGATGGCGTAATCACTGAACGAAATGTACACCCCGGCGCCCTGGTAAGTGCTGCTGTGAAAGACAAGCCGATGCTGGAACTGAAGCAGGTAGATCATTTGCGTTTGCAGATAGATGTGCCCGAAGAGATCGCCATATCGCTTCACGAAAAAGACACACTTTTCTTTTCAACCAGCACAGCGCCCGGCAAAAAGATAGCTGCCGTACTGAGCAGAAAATCGATGAACATGAATACCCAGTTCAGGTCTGAGCGTATTGAAGCAGATGTACAGAATAATGGCAACACGCTGGCCCCGGGTATGTATGCAGATGTATTGCTGGAATCGAAGGGCAATGAAACCGCTTTGTCTGTTCCGAGATCTGCAGTGGTTACTTCAACCGAAAGAAAATATGTTTGGGTGGTACGTAATGGTGCGCTTACGAAAGTAGATATCCGAACCGGTAATGAAACTACGAAAGAAGCCGAAATATTCGGTGATATCAAGGAAGGCGAGCAGGTGATACTGACGCCGGCAGATGATATGAAGGAAGGCGTTAAGTGGTGAGTTGTTAGATGCTAGTTGTAAGAAAGGGAGCTATATCACTCAACTCTAACAACTAGCATCCAACAATTATATGTAATGGAACCATTGCTTATTGACATCCCATTTCTCAAACTCTTTAGCCACTTCTGTTAGGAAGCTGGCGCCAATGCTGCCATCTACAATGCGGTGGTCATAGCTGAGTGAGAGGTACATCATGTGCCGGATGCCGATGGTATCGCCATTGGGCGACTCAATAACCATAGGACGTTTTTTGATGGCGCCAACGGCCAGTATGGCTACCTGCGGCTGGTTAATAATAGGTGTGCCCATGAGGCTGCCGAAAGTACCTACATTGGTGAGCGTAAAAGTGCCGCCATTGGTATCATCGGGCTTGAGCCGGTTATTGCGTGCAGCATCGGCCAGGTTATTTACGGCTTTACTCAATCCTACCACATTTAATTGATCGGCCCCTTTGATCACAGGTACGATCAGGTTGCCACTGGGTAGTGCGGTAGCCATGCCAATATTGATATCTTTTTTGATGATGATCTTATCGCCTTCGAGCGAACAATTCACCAGCGGGAAACGTTTGATGACGTTTACAACGCACTCTATGAACATGGGAGTGAAAGTGAGTTTGGTACCTTCTCTTTGCTCGAAATCTTTCTTCACGCGCTCGCGCCACATGACCATATTGGTTACATCGGCTTCGGCAAAGCTGGTCACATGCGGACTGGTATGCTTGCTGTCAACCATGTGTTTGGCAATCAGCCTGCGCATTCTGTCCATCTCCATTATCTCGGTGCTGCCACTGAGTACCACCTGGGATGGGTCGGCCACCCTGCCGGAATAGCTAATAGCTACCGCTGGTACACTTGGAGCTGGTGTGATGGCAGTTTGTACAGGGACAGTGGTGGTTGTTTGCGGCGCCGTGTAAACAGGAATATGTCCTTCTTTTTTCTGCTGTATATATTGCAGGATATCTTTTTTGGTAACCCTTCCTTCGTTGCCGCTACCCTGTACACGTTCCAGTTCGCTCAGGCTGATGCCTTCACTGTTGGCAATATTCAACACCAGCGGGGAATAGAAACGGGCGCCGGAAGGCTTACTGGGTATTTCTACGGCATTGGGTACATAGGGTACTTCTTCGGCGGTCAGTTCCGCAACCGGTGCTTCCTGCTTTGCAGGTTGTTCTGTTGGCACAGGCGCTACAGCTTCCTGGCGCTCGACTGTAGGAGCAAAAACAGGCTCATGGTCAGCAGGCGCTTCAGCAACACCGGTTTCAATTTTAGCAATAACAGTGCCAATGGGTACTACTTCATTCACCTGGAACAATAATTCGGTAATAATCCCTTCAACGGTGGAAGGCACTTCACTGTCTACTTTATCGGTAGCAATCTCAAGTACCGTTTCATCCAACTGCACACGGTCACCCACCTGTTTATGCCATTTGAGAATGGTGGCTTCCATGATGCTTTCGCCCAGTTTGGGCATCACCAGTTCCGCTATTGCCATACTATCGTACTGTTTTTAATGGTCTAAAAAAAAACGATCAAGTGTTAGTTTTGCGCAATGTTAAAACAAATCGGATAATCATCGGCCAAAACTTTTCCTGACTCGAAAAACAGGTATGCACAAGTGCTTATACCTCAACAAAAATAATGGTTCGGGTGCGATATTTAATCAACTCTTTTGCAGGATGAACTGGCGTAAAAGGTTCAGGGCATTGATAGCCGTTAATTCAATATTACGCATCCGGTCGAACCGGAAATGGAATTGCCGGGCAATGGTTTCAGAGTGGTCGCCCACAGCGATCCACACCATACCTACCGGCTTTTCCTTGCTGCCACCATCAGGCCCCATGATGCCGCTCACAGCAACAGCATAATCAGTCTGCATTACCTGCAAAATGCCCTGGATCATTTCACGAACAGTCTCTTCGCTTACGGCTCCCTTGCTTTCGAGCGTAGCAGCCTTTACATCCAATACCCGTTGTTTGATGCTGTTGTCATAACTCACCACGCTTCCCATAAAATAAGCCGACGAGCCGGCATGGGAGGTAAGCTTATGGGCAATATAACCGCCGGTGCAACTCTCGGCAGTAGTCAATGTTTTTCCCCTCTCTTTGAGGAGATGCCCCACCACCAATTCCAGGGGAATATCATCATCGATCACCAGGTAATCTTTTACTGCTGTAACCAGCAAACCAAAATGATGGTCGATCTCCTTTTGTAATAGTTGCGAATCGTTACCAAAAGCCGTCAGGCGAAGCCGCACCATTCCATAATTGGGGAGATAAGCCAGTTTAATATGTGCGGGCAGTGCTCCTTCAATGTCTTTGATCATATCGGCCAGGGATGATTCGCCGATCCCTGCCGTAAGTAAAGTTCTGTGTTCAATATGGCCGGTTTGGTACCAGGAAGATAATTGTGGTATCACCTGGTGTTCCATGATCCATTTCATCTCCTGGGGTACGCCGGGCATGGAAATAAAGCGGGTGTTCCCTTTTTTGAACAACATGCCGGGCGCAGTACCCAAAGCATTCCGCAACACGGTGCAAACATCGGGTACTTCTGCCTGTTTGCGGTTTCGCTCTGTGAGCGGTCTTTTAAAAACGCGCTCGAATAAATGCTGTACATGCAATAAGGTGGGCTCATGCAGGATCATCCTGCCTCCAAAGTAATCACAGAGCAACGGCTTGGTAATATCATCGGCAGTAGGTCCCAATCCGCCTGTGATCAGCACCAGGGGCGCCTTTTCACTTTCTTCATCCAATGCTTTCCAGATATCATCCCGCACATCGCCAACCGCCACCCTGTTGCGAATCATGATCCCTGCTTTATTTAATTCCTGTGCTATCCAGGCGCTGTTGGTATCCACAACTTGTCCTATCAGTAACTCATCGCCAATCGTAATAATTGAGGCAAAAACTTTTTCCATAAATTAGCCCTGCTGAAATTTGGCACAAGGTAACAGGATAATCAATTGGATCATGAGAGGTATAATGAAAAAGCTTTTAGCAGGAACGGTCTGTTCATTGTGTATGATGGTCTTGCACGCTCAATCTGTTAAAACAAAACTGGAAACTGCAACCACTGCTTTGCTGGCCGACCCGCAAATGAAACACGCCATAATGGGTATGAAATTGGTGAATAGTGAGACGGGCGAACTGGTGTTTGAACTGAATCCGGAGACCGGGCTTGCTCCTGCCAGTTGCCAGAAGATCATTACCAGCGCTACTGCGATGGAATTACTGGGGCCCGGTTTCCGATATAAAACTGAAATCGGCTACGATGGCTACCTGATTAACAACAAGTTGAAAGGGAATATTCACATTACCGGTTATGGCGATCCCACCATGGGAAGCTGGCGTTATAAGAATACCCGAGATTCTGCCATCATGCGGCAATTGACGCAAACTTTGCAGGCGCGGGGCATCCGCCGGTTGAAAGGCGCTTTGATCGGGCATACGCAGAAATGGGAAACCAATACGGTGCCAGGCGGATGGCCCTGGGATGATATCGGCAATTACTATGGCGCTGGTACATCGGCATTGAATTGGCATGAAAACCAATTTGATATTATATTGAATTCAGGGTCACAAATTGGTGATTCTGTACATATTGTAAAATCAGACCCCGAATTGTATCATGTACAGCTTGTTAGTGAGCTTACGGCTGCGGATAAAAGTTCCGGGGATAATTCCATTGTATACACTTCCCCTTTAAGTAACCGCGGATACCTGCGTGGAACGATCCCAGCGGGTGAGCAGGCTTTCGTAGTGGCAGCCTCCATGCCCGATCCGCCTATGCAATTATTGTCGGCTTTTGCGCAAGGGCTTGCTAAGGCTGGCATGAAACCCACTTCATTCAATTATATTACGGAAGGGGTTGACACCGCCAACTACCAATCACTTTACACCTACCTGTCGCCCACGCTCGACAGCATCAACTATTGGTTCATGAAGAAGAGCATCAACTTTTATGGCGAAACATTGCTCAAAACCATCGCTTACGAAAAAACAGGGTTCGGCTCCACGGAAAAAGGATTGGAAATCGTTAAGCAGTTTTGGAAAGAACGGGGTATCGACCCAGCAGGCCTGCGTATGATCGATGGAAGTGGTCTTTCTCCCCAAAATCATATTACTGTAGATGCGTTGGTAAAAGTATTGCAATATGCCCACACAAGGCCCTGGTTTCCTTATTATTATGATGCATTACCTGTATATAATAATATGAAACTGAAAAGCGGAACCATTGGAGCGGTTAAGGGATTTGCCGGGTATCATAAAGCGAAAGACGGTACAACTTATACTGTAGCGCTGCTGATCAATAATTACAGCGGCTCTACCAACGATATCGTTAAGAAAATGTTTGTTGTGTTAGATGAATTGAAATAAAATTTGAATCATGATGTATTGGAAAAGAAAGGGGGTGTTTTTGTATTGTTTGTTGAATGGACTATTGAGCCAGGCGCAGGACAATTATGAAATACAGGTATATGGGTCGGAAACGGTGAAGCATCGTACTACCATGGTTGAGCTGCACAGCAATTATATTTTCGGCGGCACCAAACTGGTGGAGAACGGTGTGCTTCCCACGCACCATATATTGCACGAAACCATTGAAATTACCCATGGGTTTACGCCCTGGTTAGAAGTGGGGTTTTACCTGTTCAATGCCATCGGTTCGGATAATAGAACCAGCTATGTAGGCAGCCATATACGGCCGAGGGTAAGGGTACCGGATAGCTGGGGTTGGCCATTGGGGGCCAGTCTTTCAATGGAGGTAGGTTATCAGAAACCGCAATACAGCGAAGACGACTGGAACTGGGAGATCAGACCCATTGTAGATAAGAAAATAGGGAAGACGTATCTCTCTTTCAATCCAACTTTCGAAAAGTCGCTCCATGGCCTCAACAGCAACAAGGGATTTATTTTCTCACCCAATTTCAAAGCCAGTTATGACCTGTTAAAAGTAGCCGCGGTGGGAATGGAATATTATGGCTCTGTGGGTAACCTGTTTCGTTTCGATCCCTATCCGCAGCAGCAACATCAGTTATTCGCTGTTACCGATCTCAATATATCATCCGACTGGGAATTGAATCTCGGGTATGGGTGGGGATTGACCAGCGCATCCGACCAACCCATCATCAAGCTGATTGTCGGTTACAGGATCAAACCTTCTTCGGGAAAATAAACCGCCAGCTTTGACCGGAGTTCGTGGGGAATCACCGTGCGCTTGCCTGTTTCAATACTGATGAAATACAGGGTTACTTCGCCGGTGGTGAGCAGTTTGTTTTTTTCGTTATATACTTCGTTAAAAAAAGTGATGGAATGCCCCTGGGGTAATTCTTTCAATATGGTCTTGATGGTAATGAGATCGTCGTAATGGGCCGGCCGCAGGTAGCGCGCCTTCAACTCCACCACAGGCATACGAACACCCATTGCTTCCATTTCTTTGTACGTAAAACCCAGATCGCGAATGCTTTCTGTACGGCCTACTTCGAAGTACTGGGCGTAATTGCCATAATATACAATGTCCATCTGGTCGGTCTCTGCATAACGTACCCTTACCTGGCTAATGTGCTCGTACATAGAGTTATCCTGATTTGTTGACAAACTTACGGGAACTATCTGTTTTTCCACAAATCATGGAATGATGTTTGCTAAAGCAAAGCTCGTGCTACCTTTAAAACAGGTTTTAGCTTAAAGCACACCCCATTTGCTATGAATAAACTTCTCAAGATTGGTTTACTTGTCGTTGGCTGCAGTGTAGGACCATTGGTTCATGCACAAACCACGCAGGTTTTACAAGATCCGGATGCCGAGTTCAAATCGGCCAAGGAATTGTACCAGAAGGAACAATTCAGCCTGGCTTATCCCGTGTTCAAAAAAATATACAGCAACGGCATCGGTAAAACCAACCTGCCTATGTCGGTACAGCTGGAAGCCAAATATTATTATATCATCTGCGGATTACAACTGAACGATGAAACAGCCGAACCCATGGCTGTGGCTTTCTCAGAATTGGAACACGATGTACCGCATGTGCAGATGATGAACTATCATCTTGCCGAATATTATTACCGTACCAAAAACCTGGGTAAAGCACAGGAATATTATCAGCAGGCTAATATTGCCAACCTGAGCAACAGTGAAATTGCTAACATGAAATTTCACCAGGGGTATGCCTATTTCAGCATGCAGCAGTTCGATAAGGCAAAGCCCTTGTTCAATGCTATCCGCCAGTTGCCGAAAGATCCTAATTATGTTGATGCCAACTATTATTATGGCTTCATCGTTTTTAGTGAGAAGAATTATAGCCAGGCGCTGGAGTGTTTTCGCATAGCGCAGCAATCGCCCGCATACCAGAACATCGTTCCCTTTTATATTGCCGAGATCTATTATTTCAACGGTGAAAGAGACAAGGCCCTCGAATATGGAGAGCAAATGTTGTCGACGCCCGGCCAATATTATGACCTGCAATTGAGGCAATTGGTTGGACATATCCTCTTTGAAAAGAAACAGTATGCGCGTGCACTGCCTTACCTGGAGCAGTATGTATCTAAAAAAGACAAAGTAAGGCGCGAAGATCTTTATGAATTATCCTATTGTTATTATGAAGCCGGTAACTGGCCAAAATCCATCGATGGATTCAAACAGTTGGGAGGAGGAGAAGACTCCCTGGCGCAGAACAGCATGTACCTGCTGGGGGATGCTTACCTGAAGACAAACGACAAACCGAATGCACGCAATGCTTTCCTTTTCTGCGCTTCCAATAACAGCAACGCGTCGCAGAAAGAAGTATCGCAGTTCAACTACGCGAAACTGTCTTACGACCTGGGTTATATGGATGCGGCGCTGAAAGGATTCCGGTCTTTCCTCACCGATCATCCGCAATCGAAATTTTCCCAGGAAGCCAAAGAGTTGTTGGTAAGCACACTGGCCAATACCAGCAATTATAAAGATGCGTTGAGTCTGTATGAAAGCCTCACGGGGCAGAGTGAAAATACAGTGAAGCTGTACCCGCGTTTGTTGTATGGCCGTTCGATAGAACTGATCAATGACCAGCAGATCACCAAGGCAGACGAATTGCTTACGAGGATCATACAATCGCCCTATAACAACCAGCAACTTCCTTATACCTATTTCTGGAAAGGGGAGATCGCATATCGCAAAGGCGATCCGGGCACCGCGATCGGTTTCCTGAGCAACTACCTGCGCAATCCCCTGGTCAACGGAGAAGTGAATCCCGCCAATGCGCGTTACAGTCTGGCCTACAGCGAACTGAAAACAGAGAATTACGAAGCGGCCCGCGGACATTTTGAACAGGTGGCTGGAAGCAATGTTTCCAGTGCGTCTTCTGCCATTGAGCAGGATGCTTATTTGCGTGCGGCCGATTGTTATTTCATGACCCGGAATTACAAACAAGCTTTGCGCATGTATGAACAAGTGCTCAGCCAGCGTTTACCAGGTGCCGATTATGCACTGCTGCAAAAAGCAGTGATAGCCGGCGCTTCAAGCAAGAACACAGAGAAAGTAGGCTTGCTGCAATCGTTGGAGCGCCAGTTCCCCGGTTCTGCTTATACAGCCGAAGCCAATATGGAGATTGCCAATACTTATATGGCCGATGAAAATTTCCAGGCTGCACTGGCGCCGTTGAAACTGGTGCTGGATAACAACAAAGCCACTTCCCTGCACCCACAGGCTTATTTGAAAATGGGTATTGCGTATTTTAACCTGGATAAGAACGCCGAATCTTTGGAGCAGTTTAAGAAATTGGTGGCTTATTATCCTAATACGCAGGAAAGTAGTGATGCAGTGGAATATATCCGCAACATTTTTGTAGCCAATCAAAAGCCCGGCGATTTTGTGGCTTTCATGCGCCAACAGGGAAAGCCCGTAACTTATAACGAAGAAGATTCACTCACGTTCCGTTCTGCCATGATACGGTATGATGCAAAGGATGTGGCAGGAGCCAAAGCAGGCTTTGCTGATTACCTGTCTAAATTCCCCGACGGCCGCTACAATATAGAAGTCAATTATTTCATCGCAGAATTGTACATCGTTGCTAAAGATTACAACAAAGCGCTTCCTTATTATACAGCCGTTGCTGCCAAAGGGCAGAGCCAGTATGCCGAAAGAAGCCTGCTGCAGGCGGCACGCATTTATTATTTCGATTTGAAAGATTATGCTTCTGCAGAAAAATATTTCACCCAACTGAAAGAACTGGCCAAGCAACAGGAAAATAAACTGGAAGCCATGCGTGGTCTCCTGCGTTGCCAGTTCAAAGCACAAAAATGGAAGGAAGCGGCGCCCAATGCGCAGGAGTTGTTGCAGGAGAAAGGCATTGCCACAGACGACCGGATGATGGCCAATATGGTGGTTGCCAAAAATCACCAGTCGAGCAACGAACCCGATCTGGCGCTGGCCGCATACAAACAAGTAGTGGCTGCCGGTAAATCTGAATGGAGTGCTGAAGCGCAATACCGTTCTGCAGAAATACTGTTCGGAGAGAACAAATTACCCGAGGCGGAAAAAGGAGCTTTTGAAGTGATCAAGAAGCTGGGCTCCTATGAATACTGGGTTACCAAAAGCTATATACTGCTGGGCGATATCTATACCAAAGAGAAAGACTGGTTCAATGCCGAAGCAACTTTTAAGAGTATCGTTGAGAATGCTACGATCGCCGAGTTGAAAACAGAAGCACAGCAAAAACTGATACAGGTGCAGCAGGAGAAGAATAAAGTCAATAAAGTAGAACAACCCTAAAGTATTACATACATGCATTATTGTAAGAAAATATGTTGCTTTCTTTTGCTTGTATCGTTGACAACGGCAACGGTACAGGCCCAGCATAAAAAGAAGGGTAAGAAAAAAGTACAGACAGCAGCACACAAAAAAGCGCCCGCGAAAACAAAAAAGTCTCACACGGCTGCTACGCCTGCGAAGAAAAAGACGGCCGTTTTCAGTGCGGCCGAATCTACGCCGGCAAAACTGAATCGCGAAGGCTTGGGAGACACTACCGCGCCCCGTGTAGTAACCGTGACTTCTGCATTCAAGCCTTCATTGAAGAATGCGGCCAAAGTGAATTTTACCGCTGCTTCGCCGGTGATAGACTCATCACGCGTACCTGTGCTGTATAATATTCCTGCGCAGAACCTCCTGTTCTCTTACCAGCCCGTACCTATCAAACCGCTGGCCCTGCCGCAGGATAGTGGCCTGGCATGGGTGAATGACCATTACATAAAAGCAGGTATCGGCAATTATACTATGGGGTTGGCCGAAGGCGCCTTCTCTTTTGGAGATGGCAAAAAATCCATCACCAACCTGCGCGCCAATTATTTAACCACCAAGGGCAATCTGCCGGCACAACAATATTCGAAATTCGGCATGAATGTGATCTCTATTCTGAATACCAATCACAACAACGAATGGACCACCAAAGCCTTTTATGAAAACACCACGCGCTATTTTTACGGTTACGAGCCGGCTTCGTTGAATTATAAAAAAGACAGCTTGCTGAACCGCTTCAATACCGCAGGAATAGAAGTGGGATTGCAGAACAAGGCCCGCAACGATTTTAATATTACTTACCACCCGCAGGTGCAGCTGCGCTATTTTGCCGATAACCGCGATAATAAAGAATACGCACTGGTGGCCAAAGCAAATATCAATAAAGGTTTTGCAAAGATCTATGCGTTTGACCTGGGACTCACAGCTGATATTTCCAAAGCCACTTTCTTCCCTTCCACGCCGAACCAGCGTACACTGAAGAACAACCTTTATTATGTAAGTCCAACCTTACAATTCAACACGCCCAATTTCAAACTCTACCTGGGTATTCAACCTTCATGGGATAACCAGAACTTTTCAACCCTGCCCAATATCACGGCAGAAGCGAGGATCAAGGAGAGCGCCCTGGTGGTGGAAGGCGGATGGACAGGTTATTATAACAAGAATACTTACTATTCCCTCGCAGGATTCAACCCCTGGTTAGCAGCGCTTACAGACCTGCAGAATACCAAAGCGATAGAAACCTATGCAGGCATCAAAGGCTCTGCTGGAAATCATTTTACGTATAAAGGACGCGTATCGTTCATCAAGCTCAATAACCAACCGCTTTTTGTGAATGACCTGCTCGATGGAAAGACATTCAACGTACTGTATGAACCTAGTATGCAACTGATGAAGCTGCATGGAGAAGTAGGGTATAATGTACAGGAGAAATTCTCCTTCCTGGCCGGCGCTACTTTCCAAAAATTCTCTTCCCTGGTGGTGAATGAACAGGCATGGGGACAATTGCCTTTTGAAGTGACGGGTACCCTGAAATGGAAAGTGCTGAAAGACCTACAGGTAAAAGCAGATGCATTCCTGTGGGACGGACCTTATTACCGCAGTAAATCGATGCAGGCCATGAAGCTGGATCCCGCTGCCGACCTCAACCTGGGAATAGAATTTGCAGTGATGCCCAAGCTCAACCTATGGTTCCAGGTGAACAACCTCCTCAATAACAAATACCAGCGGTGGAACCAATACGAGGTATTGGGACTGAATGTGTTGGGAGGAGTTGTATATTCGTTCCGGTAAAAAAGCAAGATGGACGAACACCTGTATAAATACCTGGTATTGCATCGCCGGTTAGATATCCCGGGCCTGGGCCGCTTCCTTATTGAAAACAGGCCTGCCCGGATGGAGGAAGGCGGCAAGCTGATACAGGCGCCGGTTCCCGTGATCAGTTTTCGTCAACAGGCGGTACAGGCCGATAAACAGTTCTATGATTTTCTTGCATGGGAAATGGATACAGATGAAGTAGATGCCATTAACCGTTTCAGAGACTATACCGAAGAGCTGAAAACCAAAGTAACCAGTGAATCAGGAGTTGAATTGAAGGAAGTGGGCCATCTCTTTATACGGGAAGATGGAACAACTGAATTCCGCGCCGTTGCCAGTCCGCATGAGTTATTACCGCCTGTATCACTGCCGGATGGCATTGTTTTTGAGCATACAGCATCCATGCCACATGCACTCAAAACCAACGAAGCAGCTACCAGCAATGAATATGCAGAAGCCGAACCAACTTCAGCTTCCAATAATAAATGGTGGCTCTATGCCGCTATCTTGTTATTGATCGGTATAGGAATCATTCTTTTTTACTACGCATAATCTCTTTTCTTTGCATCCGGTTCGATCTATTTTCAGATGATCATGAGCGACAAAAATTTTATCAATCATACCCTGTGCCCTTTTTGCCAGAGTGCTGCAATACAACCCGTATTGGGAGTAAAAGACCATACGGTGAGCAAAGAGCTCTTCGAAGTATGGCATTGCGACGGATGCGCAAACCGGTTTACACAACTGGTGCCCGATGCTGCATCTATTGGTCTCTATTACCAGTCCGCCGCCTACATTTCCCATTCAGATACCAATAAAGGACTTATCAACCGTCTTTACCACCTGGTGCGTAATTACACGTTGCGCAGCAAAAGAAAATTGATACAGCGCGTTACAGGTAAAGAAAAAGGATTATTGTTGGATGTGGGCGCCGGCATCGGCGCTTTTGCAGATGCGATGCGCGAAGCAGGCTGGGAGGTAACGGCATTAGAGCCTGATGAAACGGCAAGGCAGCGGGCCAAAACGAAATACGGACTGGAGCTGCAAGCACCGGAAACATTGTATACACTGCCCGATGCCCGTTACGATGCGATCAGCCTCTGGCATGTGCTGGAACATGTGCACGACCTGCACGGGTACCTGCAAACATTTGCCCGCATACTGAAACCTGGAGGGAAACTGGTTATTGCCGTACCTAATTATACCAGTTACGATGCTACGGTGTACCAACAGTATTGGGCGGCTTACGATGTGCCCAGGCACCTATATCATTTCTCTCCTGCAGGAATGGAATTACTCGCACAACAAAAAGGCTTCAGGCTGGAAACAACTTTACCTATGTGGTTCGATAGCCTGTATGTATCGATGCTTAGTGAACAATATAAGAATGGGAAATCCAATCTCCCCGGGGCGCTGCGTACAGGCATCTGGTCGAATGTCAAAGCATTCTCTAATGCAAAAAAATGCAGCTCGGTGATCTATGTTTTTTCAAAAAAAGGCAGTGTTTAATTGAACTTCACTTCACAGAGGATAGGCCATCTTTTCCCGGTAATATAAAAGCTGTTTTTGGCAGCATCATAAGCAATGCCATTCAAAACATAACCAGCATCTACCTGTCGGGGATCATAAGTGGCGCCTGCTTTTTGTAATAAACTCGACATATCGACCTTACCATCCACATGGCCTGTTTCCGGGTTAATCTTGATAATATAGTCGGTTTCGTAAACGTTAGCATAAATACTACCATTAACATATTCCAACTCATTCAGGTTGGGTACATACCCATTATTATCACTTACGCCAACAGTTCTTTCGATGTGGAAGTTTTCAGGGTTTACGAAATACAGGTTGCTATCGCCGGTTGAAATAATTAGTTGTTTACCATTTGTGGTGAGTCCCCATCCTTCATAGGGCCACTCAAATTCCTGCAGTTTTTTGAAACTGGATAGATCGTAAACGTATACTTTGTGTTCTTGATAGGTAAGTTGATATATCTTGTTGTTTAATATAGCGATTCCTTCACCAAAAACGGTATCAGGCAGTGATATTTGCTTGATGGGTTTACCCGTATTGATATCTATAGTGCGCAGCTTACTAACCCCACGCCAGCCTGTTCCTTCATACATGGTATTGTTCTGCCAGATCAGTCCCTGCGTATAAGAACTGGTATCATGCGGGTACACTTTTACCAGGCTGTAATTGATCACTGCCGGAGCAAGAATGGCAGGAGCCGATGCATCGTCGCTTTTGTTGGTATCACGACAGCCTGCTAATAAAGCAGTGGCAGCAATAAATGCAAGAAAGGTCTTTTTCATGGCTCCAATTTACACATTAAACCTGAAGTGCATGATGTCGCCATCTTTGACGAGATACTCTTTTCCTTCTATGCGCAACCTGCCGTTGTCGCGCGCTGCGGCTTCACTTCCGAATTTAACAAAATCATCATAAGCGATCACCTCAGCCTTGATGAATCCTTTTTCAAAATCGCTGTGGATCACACCGGCAGCCTGCGGCGCTTTCCATCCTTTGTGAATGGTCCATGCCCGTACTTCCTGTACGCCGGCGGTGAAATAAGTATCGAGGTTGAGCAATTTATAGGCAGAGCGGATGAGGCGGTTCAAGGCGGGCTCAGTCATTTTGTACTCTTCCATGAACATCTGCTTGTCATCCGGTGATTCCATTTCGGCGATCTGTGCTTCAATATTGTTACACATTACAATCACTTCGGCGCCTTCGCCTTTCACACCGTCGATCAGTATTTGAGAGAATTTGTTGCCGGTATGCATGGATGCTTCGTCAACATTGGCTACATACAACACGGGTTTATCGGTGAGCAGGAAAAGATCGGCTACGGCTGTCTTTTCTTCTTTACTCAATCCCAGTGAGAAGATGCCTTTCCCTTTTTCCAGGTGTTCTTTACAACGTGTCAGTACCTCGAATTCTGCTTTGGACTTGGCATCGGTACCTACGCGGGCCATTTTTTCTACGCGCTGCATTTTCTTTTCCACGCTCTCCAGGTCTTTCAGCTGTAGTTCCGTATCGATGATCTCTTTATCGCTCAAAGGGTTGATGGCGCCTTCTTCGCGCAATACGTTCTCGTCTTCAAAACAGCGTATCACGTGAATGATGGCGTCCACTTCACGGATATTGCCCAGGAATTTATTACCCAAACCTTCGCCTTTACTGGCGCCTTTTACGAGTCCGGCGATGTCCACGATCTCCATCTGGGTAGGCACGGTACGATTGGGTACTACCAGTTCGGTCAGCTTGTTCAGGCGTTCATCGGGCACGTCTACCAATCCAACATTGGGTTCAATGGTACAGAACCTGTAATTGCTTGCCTGCGCCTTGGCGCTGTTGCTCACGGCATTGAACAAAGTCGATTTTCCCACATTGGGTAGTCCCACGATTCCTGCTTGTAAAGCCATATTACTTCAAAATTTGAGCCGCAAATATAGCCCCATTCCTTATTTTCACCTCATTAATTGCAGGCTATGGCATTAAACTATGTTTGGATATTTTTCTTCCTGATCGGACTGGCGATCGCTTTGGTGAAACTGATCGTTTTCCAGGATTATGAAATATTCAAAAAACTGGTGGAGGGAATATTCGATGCTTCCAAGTCTTCTGTGATGGAAATAGGCCTTCCGCTGGCCGGCGCCATGATGTTTTTCATGGGATTGATGAATATTGGAGAGAAGGCCGGTGCCGTTAATTTCCTGGCACGTTTGCTGAATCCTTTTATGAAGCGGTTGTTCCCGGAAGTACCTGAAAAGCACCCGGCTATGGGACAAATGGTGATGAATTTCAGCGCCAATATGCTGGGTTTGGATAATGCAGCCACCCCATTCGGACTGAAAGCCATGAACAGCCTGCAGGAACTGAATCCTGCCAAAGACACGGCCAGCAATGCACAGATCATGTTCCTGGTGCTGCACACGAGCGGACTCACCCTCATTCCTTTGTCGATCATTGCCTATCGCGCCGGGGCGGGCAGTGTCAATCCAACCAGTGTATTCGTGCCCCTGATGGTAGCTACCACTGTTGCAACGATGGCCAGCATCATCATCACCATTGCATACCAGCGCATCCGGATGGATAAAGTATTGCTATTGTGGTTGGGAGGTATCATTGCCAGTGTATTATTATTTGCATGGTTTATAGATGGATTGCCTTCGAAAGCCGCTGCGGGCAGCCCCACGCTTTTTGCCAAGGAAACATTCACCGATGTGCTGGGTAACCTGATACTGTTTCTTATCGTGGCTTCTTTCCTCATCGGTGGCTGGGTGAAAAAGATCAATGTCTTTGAAGCGTTCATTGATGGGGCCAAGCAAGGTTGGGATGTGGTGATCAAAGTCATTCCATACTTAGTAGGGTTGCTGGTAGGCATTCGTGTATTCCGCGACAGTGGCGCTTTGGATGCGATCATCAACGCTATTACCTGGTGTTTTACGGCCAGCGGTATGCGGGGCGATTTTGTACCGGCCCTGCCGGTTGCCATCATGCGTCCGTTCAGCGGTGGCGGCGCCCGGGGGCTGATGCTGGATATCTTCAAAACGCATGGCCCTGATAGTTTCATTGGCCAGTTGGCTTCTACATTCCAGGGCAGCGCCGATACTACTTTTTATATTGTTGCGTTGTATTTCGGTAGCGTAGGCATCAAGAGAGTGCGTTATGCCATCTGGGCCGGTATGCTGGCCGATCTGATAGGAGTGATAGCTGCGGTATTCATAGGGTATATCTTTTTTAAATAATAAGTTATACCTTTATAGCAGCGAAACACTTCAAGGAAAATAGAAAGTATATGTCTGTTCCTTATACGCTATGGATGCTGCGTTTTTTCGGCCCTGTTATTTTAATGGTACTGTGGATTTTCTACCAACTTTTTATCAGGAAAAGACCGTTCAAATCATTGACCAATGATGCATTGGCTGCTTTTTTCTTTGTGGCAGTATGGATAACCCTTTCTTATTTCGGCTTGCATAGCTGATGACCGATTGAATACGGTTCTTCAATTGTATATTCCTGATCTGATTTATTGCTAAAAAAATCACGTACAAACTCCTGTTTTTTTGCAAGCTGCTTACAGTAAATTTGTAGTATGACTGATCAAGATATTAAAAGGTTAATAGACATGTTTAAGAAAAAACTGTCTGAAAAGCGTACAAAAGAACAAGCGTTTGCGTCTCTTGTTTCCGCAGGTATCCTGACGAAAAAAGGTAATTATACCAAACCATATCGGAATATTGGCAGGTTCATGAGAAAAGGGGTTACAAAGTAACCATGTACTATTCGAGGCCAGGGTTGATTATTGCTTTTCATGGATGCGAGGCCGCCATTCGGAACAAGCTGTTATCAAATCCGGATTTTATTAAAAAGAGTGAAAAACCTTATGACTGGCTGGGGCATGGCATATATTTCTGGGAAAACAACATTGATAGGGCTCTTGAATGGGCAAAAGATAAAAAACGAAGAGGTGAGATTGATACCCCTGCTGTAATCGGAGCAGTATTGGATTTAGGGTATTGTTTTGATCTTTCTGATTCGCGATTTATATCAATGATTAAGGGATCTTATTCATTACTGGCTCAAACCTATAAAGATGTTGGTGAAACACTCCCCCAAAATAGAGACATCAAAACAGATCACCATAAAGATAAAATCCTACGTGAACTGGATTGCAAGGTGATAGAATTTATGCATGATCAAATTACTAACTGGGTTGCTACAGATATACAACTGAAAGGGTATAGTGAATATAGAATATTCGATTCGGCAAGAGGGGTATTTACCGAAGGCGGCCCTGCATATACCGGGGCTGGGATCGCTGAAAAAACGCATATCCAACTTTCTATCAGAAACCCTAACTGCATCAAAGGTTTTTTTCTTCCACGACAAGAAATTGATTTTCTAAAATCTTCCCTGCCTAAAAATTGAGCCAAATTCTGAAGGCGCTATTTCACTTCAATTTCTTTTACTCCCAACACTGCATATAATTTATCCCGGAAAACTATTTTATACCTACCTTTGCGTAGATAGAGGTAGTAATAACCGTTTGGTGCATTGATATAAGTTTGATCGGCAGGCACTACCAGGCCGGCGGTTTTATCATTGTATTCATTGGCATAATAAGCCTGTACAAAGAAGAGCGATTGAAACGCCGGAGGCACGGGCAGTTCTTTTTTCCATCCATCCATATTGACCCATTGCGGACGGCCGTTATGAAATTTTGTTGCCGGATGGATCACGTAAACATCATACAACTTATAGCCAAAGGGATCGAATGCGGTATCACTTTGCAAAGGAACTACAGGAGCTGCAACGGGGCGAAGCTTGAGCCATGTTTCATAAAAACTGGCTTTGTCATTCGACGTGCTTCCTTCGCACAGAGAAGTCTGGTCAATGGTCAGCGGATCGATGCCGGAGATCACGCTAAAATATGCGGCCATAGGAATATAGTCTTCCGTAGCCACTTTCGATATATGCCCGTAACCGGCATGTACCAGTATTTTAGCAGTGCTGTCTTTTTTCAGGATCGCATTGATATTCGACGCCTGTATGTATTCGCGTTGATTGGGTCCGTGTTTGTACGCCAGAGAATCTTCATAAGCCACCAGTTTATAACCTATTTCCAGGGCCTTTCGCACCAATTCCCCACCCATAGGTTCGCAGGTATAATGACCGGTGTACATATTCAACCGGGTAAGCGGTGTGTTGCGATTCGTGTTCAGGGTTTCCATGGCCAGGTAGCGGAATCCCTGTTGGTACAGGCCTTCCAGCAAAGAAGCGGTGAAAACCCTGTGCAAGGGCTTGTCGTGCGCTTCATTGATCATCACAACGCGGCTGGCAGCCGCCTTTTTCAAAATATACTGCCTGGCATCAGTGTACTGAATCGATTTTACTATTTCTGCTTGCTTGTTGGAAAACCCTATAGCCGTGTCACCCACAGGATCGTGTCCCAGTTTGCTCAATTGCAAAACGCTTGCATAATCACCCACAAAAGCAAGGACCTGCGAAAGCTGGTCGTAATAACTAGCAGCATCCGTGGCCGCAAGGATTGTTTTTTCTTTTTGAAAAGCTTTATACAACGGGTAGAGGTAGTGCAGTTCTTTGTGATAATATGGATAAAGCGCCGCGCTGCTATCGGTTGGCAAATTGGTTTGTTTACCGGTAAAAGTTTTGAGTTCCAGGTACTGTTCACTCAGTTGAGCAGTAGCGGAAAGTGCAATAAACCAGGAAACGAAAAGTAAACCAACCCTCATGCAATGAAATTTGTGCAAGATTATAACAGCCGATGTTAGCAAAAGTCTAAAGATACGCCGCCAGCTTGTTTTTTAACAATTGTACCCCTTCCGAAGCAGGAGCTTCGATAGCAGTTACATTGTATAACGATGGGGAAGAAGGGATATGTTTGTCGACAATGAATTTAGGTACGCCATAAGGCACATAATTGACAAGCCCTGCCGCGGGATAGACTACCAATGAAGTGCCGATGACTGCAAAGAGTTCTGCTGTCCGTGCTACTTGTATAGCCGCTTCGATCATAGGAACGGGTTCATCGAACCAAACGATATGGGGCCTGAGTTGCCCGCCATCGGGCGCTTTGTCGCCCAAACGGATATCCTCACGGATGGGATAAGTAATGTTTTCATCGAGCACACTGCGCATTTTGAATATCTCGCCATGTAAATGCAATACCTGTGTGCTTCCAGCCCGTTCATGCAGGTCGTCGATATTCTGTGTGATGATGTGTACATCGAAATCCTGTTCCAACGCTGCCAATATTTTATGCGCAGCGTTAGGTTGTGCAAGAGCTACATCCCTGCGGCGCATATTGTAAAAATCGAGCACAACCTGTGGCGCCTGCTGCCATCCGCGCGGAGAAGCCACTTCGTATATATCATATCCTTCCCATAAACCATCACTATCTCGGAAAGTTTTCAGTCCGCTTTCTGCACTGATGCCTGCGCCCGTCAACACCACCAATCTTTTTTTCATGCTTGAAGCGGTTTGATGAGGTAGTACACACAAGTGGTGAAGTAATTGCGGATATAAGGGATATCACGCAAAACAGGCAACTGCGCTTTCGCGTGCCAGCCGAATTTCCATTCATAGATGGGATTGATAAGGTAATGTAACCTATGATCAATCTTGTAACCTGCCTGCTTCGCTATACGCTCAAACCTTTCAATAGAAATGCGTGTATCCCTGATCTCCAGCAGATCGGCAACAGGTTCTTTGTAGCGCTGTAAGATGGCCCTGTAAACCGGAAGCGGCAATAAGTGATAGTAGGGGAGTTTCGACAGCCATTTATTTCTGCACAATTGCTGGTGACCGCCAAAAGGCATTTGCCATGGCGGGAAACCAAAAAAGATAGCGCCTTCTTTGGTAAGAAAATGTTTCATCCAGGCGATCAACCTGGGTTGATCGTGTATATGCTCAATAACATCCTTCAACACAATAAGGTCGAAACTGCCGCCCAATTCTGTTTCCACATCCACCTGGTAAATGTCTTTGGCTACAAACCGTATCCTGCCGGCAGCAATATCATCAGCCAGCCAGAGCGTGCCGTTGTCGATACGTGGTTTATCTAGTTCTACCCCTACACCTGTACATCCATTATTGACGAACGCCTTCAACACACCTCCTTCTCCACAACCAATCTCCAAAACACGCATGCCAGGCTGAATAGGGAAGGTTTTTTCAATAAAGGGAATGACATATTTCTCAGTATTCCATACCTGAATATCGAAATATCTTTTTCTGTCCTTATGGAATTCGAACATGATGCCGGTTTTGCGAAGCTGCAATATATCTTATCTGATTTGAAAATGGCTCAATGTGCCATAGTGCAATGAAAAAGGCCATCCCGCCAGATGGCGAATGGCCTTTTGGATTACTTTATTTCTGCGTCTTAATAGCGTTCCAGCTTAGAAAAGAAGAAATCGCCTTCAATGACTGCATTTTCATCACTGTCGCTACCGTGTACAGCATTTTCTCCTACAGAAGCGGCAAATTGCTTACGGATAGTGCCTTCTTCTGCCTGGGCAGGATTGGTGGCTCCGATGAGCTTCCTGAAATCAGCTACTGCATTGTCTTTTTCGAGGATGGCCGCTACGATCGGACCACTGCTCATAAAATCAACCAGTTCACCGAAAAAAGGACGCTCGCGGTGAATATCATAAAAAAAACCGGCCTGTTCTGTGGTTAGACGGGTCCATTTCATAGCTTTTATACTGAAACCAGCTTTGATGATCTGGTCGAGAATAGCCCCTGTATGCCCCTTGGAAGTAGCATCGGGTTTGATCATGGTAAATGTTCTGTTGCTCATATATACTGATAAAATTTCGGCCGCAAAGCTAAGCATTCATCCCTTTTAATAGGGTATTGCGACCTGTTTTTTGTTAAAGTACCCTAAATTGATTTGATAGAATAAGCCGGAAACTGCAATTTTGCCGCGACTCTATGCAAGCAATAGACCTGTTTTACCCCCGATTGAATACCCCTGCCAAAGTGGTCATTACCATGCACCAGAAACCCGATGGAGACGCTATGGGGTCGGCATTGGGACTGTACCATTTCCTCACGGCGCTGGGGCATGAAGCAGTCGTGATTTCCCCCACGAACTGGGCTAATTTTCTTGATTGGATGCCGGGTGTGGACCGGGTCATTGATTTTGAACGCTATCGCGACAAGGCAAAAAACCTGATCCAGTCGGCCGAAATTATTTTTTGTCTGGATTTTAACATCCTGCATCGCACCAAAAACATGGAGCAGCCGCTCACCGAAGCTACCTGTACCAAAATATTGATTGATCATCACCAACAACCTCAGGAAGAGGCTTTTGCCTATGGTATCAGTGATACCTCCAAAAGCTCTACCTGTGAAATGGTGTATGATTTCATCATCGCATCGGGTCATGCTGATAAACTGAACCTGGACATGGCAGCGTGTTTGTATACGGGACTGATGACCGATACCGGCTCTTTCCGTTTTCCGTCTACTACTGCGGCTGTACACCGTATGGCAGCCCAACTGAAAGAACTGGGCCTCAACCATACCCACGTGCATGAGATGATCTACGATAATTTTCTGGAGGGAAGGCTGCGCTTCATTGGCTATGCGCTCCTGAACAGGATGGAAATATTGTACGAATACAATACGGCGCTGATGCATATTACCCGGCAGGATCTGCAACGATTCGACATTAAAACGGGTGATACAGAGGGATTGGTCAACTATTTGCTAACGATACAAGGCATGCGGCTCGGTGCCCTGGTCATCGACCGCGATGAAGAACGGAAATGGAGTTTCAGGAGCAAGGGAAATTTTGATGTGAACCTTTTTGCCAGACAACATTTTGAGGGAGGCGGCCACCAGAACGCGGCCGGTGGAAGGAGCAGCGACAGCCTGGAAGCAACCGTACAAAAATTCAAAACGATCATAAAAACTTATCAACAACAATTACAATAACAACCATGATGAGAACAACAACCACCCTGTTGCTGGCAATTGTATTGCTGGCCAGTTGTAGCCAATACCAGAAAGCGCCTTCCGGTATGAAATACAAGATCACAAAAGGAGGCAGCAAAGAAACCCTGAAGCAGGGACAGTTTGTGAAATTCCATATTGAATACAAGCTTTCTCCGAAAGATACCGTACTGAATGTTTCATTTGGTCACGTTCCGGCTTATTTCGTAATCGATACAACCCGCCTGGGTAAATACAATTTCACAGAGTTCATTACCAAAATGGCGCCGGGCGATAAAGCTGAATTTGCACTGAGCATCGATACCCTGAAAAAAATGCAGATGATCGATCCCAACAGTCCTGATTTTCATAGCGGAGATATGATCAATGGCCGCATAGAGATTATCAAAACATTCCCCAACCAGGAAGCGATGATCGCCGACCACAAAAAGGAAGTAGAGGCAGAAAAAGAAAGGGAAGTGAAAGAGTTGGCTGACTATACCACCAAACAAGGCATCAAAACCCAAAAAACAGTTTCTGGTGTGCTGGTGGAAATACAGCGTGCGGGTGAAGGACAAAAAGCAGATTCCGGCTTCCAGGCTTCTGTGATGTACAAAGGATATTTTACCGATGCAAAACGCAAGTCTTTTGATTCCAATAACGAAACGGCCAGTCTTCACAAAGATCCGCTCCAGGTAATCATTGGTTCCCCCGGCATGATCCCCGGAATGGACGAAGGTCTGCGCCTGTTTGCCAAAGGTGGTAAAGGAAGGCTGTTTATCCCCTGTATGCTGGCTTATGGCGAGAGAGGTATGCCCCCGGCCATCAGACCCTGGGATAACCTGGTGTTCGATGTGGAAGTGACAGATGTTGCCAAGCCCGCACCAGCTCCTGCTGCCGTTGCGCCTGCTCCGGCACCGAATGCCGCTGCTGCCGCCCAGCCCAAAAAATAAGATTGGATATATAACATTACTCTTTGCCTTTTGCCCCGGGCTTAAGCCCGGGGCAAAAGGCAAAGTTTTATTGTGTAACAAGCTGTATGGCCTGCACAGCTTCTTTCACATCGTGCACCCGTAAAATATTGGCGCCATTGAGCAACCCCATGGTATTGAGAACCGTAGTGCCATTCAGGGACTCTTCGGGTGTAATGCCCAGCGTACGGTAAATGGTAGACTTACGCGATACCCCCAGCAACAAAGGACATTGCAGCATTTTCAAAAGCCCCAGCTCTTTCACCAGTTGAAAATTCTGCGCAGTGGTTTTGCTGAAGCCAAAACCCGGGTCAATGATCACATCGGTAATGCCTGCATCGCGACAGGCCGCAATTCGTTGAATGAAATGATCGAGCAGGTACTGCATTAATGAAGGATAGTCTGCTTTTTGGTGCATGGTCTGCGGTGTTCCTTCCAGGTGCATGCATACATAGGGTACTTTGAGTGCGGCTATGGTTTGTAACATACCGGCATCAAAACTGCCGCCGCTGATATCGTTCACCATGCAGGCACCCGCTTCAATTGCACCCTGTGCCACCTCTGCATAATAAGTATCAATAGAAATATAAGCCTGCGGAAACGCTTTGGCTATCGCTTCTATAACCGGCGCTACCCGTTGCAGTTCTGCTGCTGCTCCTAACTGTTCACCGCCGGGTCTCGTACTCTGACCGCCGATGTCCAGTATGGCAGCGCCTTCTTCCAGCATCAGCGCGGCTTGCTTTAAGGCGCCATCAATGGTCTGTTGCCTGCTGCCGCTGTAAAATGAATCGGGTGTGCTGTTGATGATACCCATGACAACAGGTTTGTCGAGCGCCAGCAGCCTTCCCTTGCAGTTAAGTGTGAACATTCTGTCTATTGATTTATATTGCATCCGCATCAAAGATATTCAAAGCCTTTAACCTTTGTTCCGATAATGAACCAGACCGACCAGCAATTCAACCAGGCCATCGCACAGTGCAGGGATATTTTTCTCAAGAAGACAAAAGATTATGGCACAGCCTGGCGTGTATTGCGCACCATTTCCGTGGTTGACCAGATCTTCATCAAAGCGCTGCGCATACGCAACCTGCAGGAATTGGAAACGCAGAAAGTGCAGGATGATATTCCATCTGAATTTATGGGCATCGTGAACTATGCGGTCATTGGGTTGATACAACTGGAACTGAACGATGCCATGGTGGAGGAATTACCCCTGGAGCGGGTAGAAAAACTATATGCGCACGCTGTGGGTATGGCCCGTCAAACCATGCAGGATAAAAACCACGATTATGGCGAAGCCTGGAGAGAAATGAGCCAGGAAAGCTTTGCCGACCTCATTCTCATGAAACTCATGCGTATCAGGCAAATACTTAATAACGAAGGGAAAACACTGATCAGCGAGGGTATCGATGCCAATTATGTAGATATTGTGAACTATGCTGTTTTTGCCCTCATCCTGATAGCTGAAGGGAAGCACTAACCAAAACCATAAAACCAACAGATGAAACGAGTATTGACCATTATCCGCTGGCTGGTGGGACTGCTGTTCATTTTCTCCGGCCTGGTAAAAGCCAACGACCCGCTCGGACTCAGTTACAAAATGCAGGAATTTTTTGAAGTGTGGGGGTGGAATGGTTTTCACGATTATACACTGAGCCTTTCCGTGATCATGAATACATTCGAAATAGGAGCTGGTGTTGCGGTGATCGTAGGATGGCAGCAAAAACTGGTGAACTGGTTATTACTGTTGCTCATTATTTTCTTCAGCTTCCTCACGGGCTATGCATTGCTCTCGGGCAAGATCAAAACCTGCGGATGTTTTGGTGATTGTCTTCCGCTTACACCTGCACAATCTTTCGGGAAAGACCTGGTCTTGTTGTTATTGATCCTTGTACTCTTTTTTTCTACTGTTGCCGGTGGCCGCAACAAGGTAGCAGGATTTGCGGTGTTCGTAGCAGTGTTGTTTACTTCGGCTTTGCAATGGTATGTGTTGAAGCATTTGCCATTGGTTGATTGTCTGCCTTATAAAGCAGGGAATAATATTGCGGAACAAATGAAACAACCAGCAGGCGCTGTGCCCGATAGTATGTCCATCGTATTCACTTACCGGAAGAATGGGAAAGCACTCACATTCGACCAGGATCATTTTCCGCCCGATTTCGACTCTACCTACCAGTATGTTGGCAGACAGGATAAAATAGCCAGAAAAGGGAATGGCCTTCAACCGGCGATCCCAGAGTTCGCCATACAAAACATCACTGGCATGGATACCACTTCCGCCTTGTTTGCTTCCTCCGGCAATTACCTGCTGGTAATGGCCAAAGACATGAATGGGGTAGATCAATGGAAGGCAGCGCTTGAAACAGTAGCCGGCAAAGCTTTACAGGAAAAAAAAATACCGCTGTTCCTGGTTACAGCGGAACCCGAAAAAGCAACGGTACTCTTCCCACAATATCACATTTTAAAATGCGATGCCATTGTGCTGAAAACAGCGGCGAGGGTAAGACCTACCTTCTTTTTAATGAAAGGAGCTACCATTGTTAAAAAACTGGCTTATACAGATGCGGGTAAAATTTGGTAGTACAACTCCGGCTTTTGGTTAAATTTACAGGCTGTCGCCCCAACTAAAACCCACGGAGTATGACTTCAACATTAACTGCCCAGGTAAAAAATAAACGCGTTGAATCGATCGATCTATTGAGAGGCTTTGTCATGCTGGTTATGGCCCTGGACCATGTAAGGGATTATTTTCACCAGGGAGCTTATCTCTACGATCCCACAGACCTTACACACACCACGCCCGCATTATTTTTTACAAGATGGATCACACATTTCTGTGCACCCATCTTTACTTTTCTCGCAGGCACGGCTGCTTACCTGAGCAAGAGCCGCAAAACAACCAAAGAACTTTCTTTTTTCCTTTTTACCAGAGGTCTTTGGCTGGTAGTACTGGAAATGCTGGTGGTAACACCGGGATGGACCTTCCATCCTTATGTAATACTGATCTGGCAAGTGATCTGGTCCATCGGCATCAGTATGATCTGCTTGTCGCTACTCATTTATTTTCCCATGCCGTTGATACTGGTTATAGGCTTGCTGTGCATGACAGCCCACAACCTGCTCGATAATGTGCATGTTCCCGGAGAAGGGGGGAATGCATTCTTCTGGGCCTTCCTGCACGAGCAACGCCTGTTCAGTTTTTCGTACATCGATATATTTGTCGGCTATCCGATCATACCCTGGATAGGAACCATGGCCACGGGCTATTGTTTCGGCAGATTGTATGCCAGTGATGTAGACCCCGCACGAAGAAAGAAAGCGCTGATCAGGCTGGGCGTTGGGGTTACCATGCTGTTCATCATCGTACGCACGCTGAACATTTACGGCGATCCCCACGCATGGGCGCCGCAACACAATTCTGTGTTTACCCTGCTTTCATTTTTAAATACCACCAAGTACCCGCCTTCCTTCCTGTACCTGCTCATGACATTGGGACCTGCCTTCCTGTTCCTGGCCTACGCAGAGCGGCCGTTGAACGGATTCACTAAGAAAGTATTGGTATTCGGAAGGGTGCCGCTGTTCTTTTACATCATCCATATTTACTTCATACACCTGCTCGCTGTTGTTGGCGCTCAAATATGCGGATACAAATGGACCGACATGATCATCTCTACATGGGTAACGTTAAGTCCGGGTTTGAAAGGATATGGCTTCAGCCTGGGCATCGTATACCTCATTTGGATAGGCGTATTGGTTGTGATGTATCCCCTGTGTAAATGGTACGACCGGTATAAAAGCAACCACAAGGAAAAGAAATGGCTGAGCTACTTGTAAGCTTTGTTGTTACATTTGGATCATGCTGTTGCTCATTGCCCGTAAAATGTTGTATGGCCTGCTGGTACTCGCCGGTGTGATCGTGGTGGTGTTCTTTTTGTTCCAGGGCTTTGGCGATCCGGCAAGGCTGGTACTCGGACAAACCGGCGATAAAGCCACTATTGAAAACATCCGCAAAGAACTGGCGTTGGACAAACCCAGATGGCAACAATTCCTGCTTTATTTGAATGATGTGTCGCCAGTGGGCATACACACAGAAGAAGAGATCAGGGCCAAGGGTCTGAAAGGTTTTTTTATCGGGGGAGAAACCAAACTGGGCTTGAAAATACCTTACCTGCGGCGCTCTTACCAGACTAAAAAAAATGTGGGTGAAGTATTGATGGATGCCCTGCCGGGTACGCTGATCCTGGCTGTTGCCGCCATGCTCATGGCAACGATCGTGGGTATCCTGTTGGGCATACTGGCTGCCGTGAAGCAAAATACCTGGATGGATACTGGCTCTGTATTTGCGAGTGTGCTGGGTATTTCGGCGCCTTCTTTTTTCATGGGCATTGTACTGGCTTATGTGTTTGGTTTTGTGCTCAGTCGTTATACGGGTTTGCACATGACGGGTAGCCTGTTCAATATAGATCCGTTTACCGGTAAATCATTACAATTGAAAAACATGGTATTGCCTGCACTCACTTTAGGTATTCGTCCGCTGGCTATCATCACCCAGTTAACGCGCAGCGCCATGCTCGATGTGCTGGACCAGGATTTTATCAGAACGGCTTATGCAAAAGGATTGAGCAAAAAAAGTGTGATCTTCCGGCATGCTCTGCGCAACGCGCTCAATCCCGTGATCACTGCCGTTACCGGCTGGTTTGCCGAATTGCTGGCCGGCGCTTTTTTTGTGGAATATATTTTCGGATGGAAGGGGATCGGTAAGGTAACAGTGGATGCGCTGGAGAAACTCGATTTTCCCGTGGTTATGGGAAGCGTGTTGGTAACGGCCAGTTTCTTTATAGTGGTGAACCTGATGGCCGATATACTCTATGGTATAATAGACCCGCGTGTCTCGTCATCCTGAGCGAGCGAAGCGAGTCGAAGGAGCCCCTCGAATATTCAGGCAGATCCCTCGGCTGCGCTCGGGATGACGATCGATGGGTTACTCACTGTACTATCACTTCCGTAATCACTTTCTCCCCAAACGCTTCATTCACTCTTTGTATGATCTGCTCTTTCTGATAGATTAACTCATTTTTCAGCGGACCAACAGCGGTATGGATGAATAGTTTGTGGTTGATGATCTGTATTTTGTCGGTGTATTTGGCAATGGTTTTACCCATCAGATTTTCCCATATCTCTTCTATCTGCACAGCACGTATACCGTTGCGCAGTGGACTCTTCTTCAAAAATCCTTTCAGTGCATCGCCGATGTGAAATTCACCCATGGTATAAAGGTAGCAATTAATTCTGAACGTCATCCTGAGCGAGCGAAGCGAGTCGAAGGAGCTGTCCGAATATTCAAGCAGATCCCTGGGCTGCCCCTTCGACTCGCTTCGCTCGCTCAGGGTGACGTTGCTCGGGATGACGATTAAAAATACTTGGGATGACGGTTAAACTAGTTGAATGATTTGATAAGGCGTCCTTGTTTCGTTCAAGTGCTCTTTCAATCTTTCCTCGTGTGTATCTGAAATGAACACCTGCCCGTCGTTTTCGGCACAAACCCAATGCAACAATTGCTGCATGCGCTGTGCATCGAGTTTTTCGAATACATCATCGAGCAAAAGGATGGGCGTGAAGCCTTTTTTTTCTTTCAGTACCTGCCATTCGGCCAGCTTGAGCGCGAAGAGCAGGCTCTTTCTTTGCCCTTGTGATGCTTCGGTCTTGAAAGCCGCATGATCCATCAGGAATACCAACTCGTCGCGGTGAATGCCTACTGTGGTTCTTTGTAAAGCGAGGTCTTTGTGATAAGCTGTTTTGAGCAGGCTTTTCATATCTCCATGCAGTAACTGGCTTTCATAGCGTATCTGCAGTCCATCGGCTTTGCCGGCAATACGTGTATAGACCGATTGAATGGCCGGGAAAAATGTTGCCAGGAAAGTTCTTCTTTCTTCAAAAATGAATTGCGCCCTCGAAATCAATTGTTCATCCAGTACCTGCATCAATGCCGTATCGGTACTGCCTGTTTCGGACATTTGTTTGAGCAGGCTATTCCTTTGCTGGATGATCTTGTTGTAATCGATCAGTTGCTGCATGTAAGGCTGACTCAATTGCGAGAGCAGCGTGTCGGTAAATTTTCTTCTTTCTTCACTTCCACCGGTGATCAGCACAAGATCATCGGGAGCGATCATCACACAGGGAAAACGGCTGATGTGGTCGGATACTTTTTTATACGCTTCGTTGTCGAGAATGATCTCTTTGCGGTTGGTTTCCCGGAGAATACAGGCGAGCCGGTGATCTTTTTCGTTCAGTTGATAGTCGCCATCTATGCGCATGCCGATGCTGCCATGGTGTACGTTCTGCGAATCGGGCCGGGAAAAATAACTCCTGGAAAAACTGAGGTAATAGATGGCATCGAGCAGGTTGGTCTTGCCCGATCCATTGAGGCCGGAAATGCCCACCACACGTTCATTGAAATCGAACTGCGCTTGCGGATAATTGCGAAACTGTAACAGGGTTATGGATCGGAGCCTCAACATCGGGGGCAAATTAAAGCACTGCGGGCCGAATTATTCGCATGTTCTCGGGGAAAGCATTTATTTTTATTCTAAAATTCAGGTTTGAAGACGATCTTATCCGAACAACAACTGGCACTGACCGTTAAAAGGCTGGCCCACCAGATACTGGAAAATAACTTGCAACTGTCGAATACCGTCATCATCGGACTGCAGCCCCGCGGCGTGTTCCTGAGCAACCGCATCGTAGCCGAACTGAAAAAGATCGTTGGGGAGGCCGCCATCCATTACGGGAAACTGGACATCACTTTTTATCGCGATGATGTGCGAAAGAGCTTGCACATTGCCAATGCCACCGATATTCCTTTCAGCATCGAAAACAAACACGTGGTGCTGATCGATGATGTGCTGTACACCGGCCGCACCATCCGCGCAGCGCTGGATGCCTTGCTCGATTTCGGCCGTCCATCCAAAGTATCGCTCTGTGTGCTGATAGATCGCCGCTTCAACCGGGAATTACCCATACAACCCGATTACACCGGCAAGACCATCGACACCATCGTATCTGAAAAAGTGAAAGTGTGCTGGAAAGAAAGAGACGAACGGGAAGAAGTAGTGTTGTTATAGGATTTCCTCAAAACGCTTTATCTTTGCCCTTTAATGAAACTATCTACCAAACACCTACTTGGTATCAAAGACCTGAATAAGGAAGATATTCAGTTGATTCTCTCCACCGCCCAGCAGTTCAAAGAAGTTTTACAAAGACCTGTAAAGAAAGTTCCCTCACTCAGGGATGTGACGATTGTGAATCTCTTTTACGAAAATTCCACCCGCACGCGTATGTCTTTTGAGTTGGCGGAAAGACGCCTCTCGGCCGATGTGCTCAATTTTACGGCCAGCAGTTCTTCTGCGGCGAAAGGAGAGACCTTGCTCGACACAGTGAACAATATTCTGAGCATGAAGGTAGATATGGTGGTGATGCGGCACAGCGCTTCCGGTGCGCCGCATTTTCTGGCGCAACATATTCCCGCTGCGATTGTGAATGCAGGAGACGGCATCAATGAACATCCCACGCAAGCATTGCTCGATGCATTTTCAATGCAGGAAAGGCTGGGTAAACTGGAAGGATTGAAAGTGGCCATCATCGGTGATATCATGCACAGCCGCGTGGCTTTGAGTAATATGTACCTGCTGAAGAAAATGGGAGCCGAGATCATGGTAGCGGGGCCGCCTACACTGATACCCAAATACATTACCGAAGCCCTGGATGTGCGGGTGGAGTATAATGTGCAACGAGCCCTGGAATGGTGCGATGTGGCGAATGTGCTGCGCATACAACTCGAAAGACAGAACCAACCCCTGTTCTCATCGCTCAGGGAATACAACCTGGCCTACGGTATCAAAAGAAAATTACTCGACGGCCTTAAAAAAGAGATCGTGATCATGCACCCGGGCCCCATCAACAGGGGTGTGGAGCTGGACAGCGATGTGGCCGACGGACCACATTCGATTGTGCTGAACCAGGTGGAGAATGGGGTAGCAGTGCGTATGGCGGTACTCTATCTGCTGGCCGGCAGGGAAAATTAAACCATGCTTATGAAAAGAATCTGCCTGTTTCCCGGAACCTTCGATCCTGTTACATTAGGACATATCGATATCATCAACCGTGCGTTGCCGCTCTTCGATAAAATTTATATCGGTATTGGTATCAATGCGGCTAAAACGCCCATGTTCAGTCCCGAACAACGCCAGGAATGGTTCAAAGAAATTTACAACGGAGACTCTCGCGTGGAAAGTGTGATCTATGAAGGGCTCACGATAAATTATTGCAAATCGATCGGAGCGGGGTTCATACTCAGGGGGATTCGTTACGTGAGTGATTTTGAATACGAAAAAACCATTGCCGACGCCAACCGCACGCTCGATAAAAACATAGAAACAATTTTCCTTACCGGTGAGCCTAAGTACACATCAGTAGCTTCCACCATTGTGCGCGATATCCTGCGCAATGGCGGCGACGCTTCTCCTTTCCTTCCCGACGTTGTGATCCGATCGATACATCATCGATAATAGCATCAGCAGTAAAAATAAACCCCGCGTGGATACGCGGGGTGTTAACCAAAACCAACTGCTTATGAAACAAAATCTGTTGGCTCTGTGCCAATGATTTTTGTAATAGGATTATGAAATAGTAATTTGCTTGGGAGCTGTTTTCACTTCCTCTTTTTTAGGAAGCAACAGTTTCAACACGCCGTTCTCATATTTGGCCTGGATAGCATTGGCATCGATGTTTTCATCGAGGTTGAAGCTGCGTTTAAAGCTCTGGTAGCTGAATTCTTTGCGGATGGTTTTATACTCCTTGTTCTCAGTTTCGGTTTTCTTTTCGTAACTGATAGTGAGCAAACCATTCTCCACATCGATCTTAAAATCTTCTTTGTTGCGGCCCGGCGCATTCAGTTCTACATGATAGGCATCGGCAGTTTCATGGATATTCACTTTGGGGTTACCGAAAGCGGCTTGTATATCCTTTCCCCAGTTAACGGGGTAATTGCCAAAGAACTCATCGAATAAGTTGCTGAAATGGGCGGGACGATGTTTTACAAGTGTCATGGTATTCAATTTTTGAGTTTTCAATTGTTTCTATAACCCATTCAAACCCTGTACCACCCGATTTTTACGAGCAAAACATGCCAGTAAGGAGGGAATCGTCCCTTTTTAAACGACAAAATGTCTATTATTGGAGTTGTCAAGCGTCACTTTGTCGTTTTTAATGCTTCTTTAGTGTTCCAACTTTATCGTATCTTTGCATTCTAATAATGAAATGACATGTACCCAGCAGAAATAGTGTTACCCATGAAGGCCGAACTGACCGATCATGGTTTTGATGAGCTGGTATCGGCCCGGGAAGTGGACGATACCCTGAAGCAGAGTGGCACCACCCTGGTGGTGATCAATTCGGTTTGTGGTTGTGCGGCAGGCGCTTGCAGGCCCGGTGTGCTGATGGCCATTCAGAATGCCGGAAAGCGTCCGGACAGGCTGACCACCAGCTTTGCAGGTTTTGATGTAGAGGCAGTGAACCAGGTTCGCCAGCATTTACTGCCTTATCCGCCCTCTTCACCCGCTATTGCCCTGTTCAAAGACGGGCAGTTGGTGAGCATGGTGGAACGGCACCAGATCGAGGGTCGCCCGGCGCAAATGATCGCCCAGCACCTGATCGCTGTTTTTGATGAGTATTGTAACTGATTTTACCTTAGTTTTGTTTAGAGATGGGTTAGTAAGTATGGGCTCCGCTTCTGCGGAGCCTTACTTTTTTACAGCAATTTCACTGCTAAATATTTAACCATTATCTTGCTGCCATGTATCCCAATCTCTACTACGCATTCAAAGATATTTTCGGAATCGACATAGCTGGACTGAAGCTGGTAAACACCTTCGGTTTTTTTGTGGCCCTGTCTTTCATCGCTTCGGCCTGGATCCTTACCATGGAATTCCGCAGGAAAGAAAACCTGGGTCAGTTTGTGTATACAGAAGAGACCATCACCATTGGTGCACCTGCAAGCTTGCAGGAGTTGCTGGCGAATTTTATACTGGGATTTGTGTTTGGCTTTAAGATCATCGGCGCTTTTGTAACCAGCAATGCGTTGAACGATCCGCAATCATTCATTCTTTCCACGCAAGGGAGCTGGCCGCTGGGAATATTGCTGGGACTGGTTTTCGCAGGATTGAAGTGGTGGGAGAAAAAACGCCATCAACTCGCGAAGCCGGAAAACAGGGTGGTAAGAATATGGCCGCACGACAGGGTAGGAGACCTGGTGATCTATGCTGCTGCATTTGGTTTTGTAGGCGCCAAGATCTTCCATAACCTTGAAAACTGGAACGACTTTGTAAAAGATCCTGTTGGCGCACTGATATCTTTCAGCGGACTTACTTTTTACGGCGGACTGATCTGCGCCGGCATCGCCTTTATTGTGTATGCAAGAAAACATAAGATCGGTATTGCACACCTCTGCGATACGATGGCGCCTGTGATGATGTTCGCTTATGCGGCCGGAAGAATTGGTTGCCACATGAGCGGCGATGGCGATTGGGGTATTGTGAATACCCATCCCAAACCTTTTAGTTGGATGCCCGGCTGGTTGTGGGCTTACAATTATCCTCACAACGTGGTAGGTGAGGGCGTACCCATCCCGGGATGCAGCGGCCCCTATTGCAGCCAACTGGTGCCGCCGGTATTTCCCACACCTTTATACGAAATCATCGTTTGTTTTATCCTCTTCCTCATATTGTGGTCGGTACGCAAAAAGATCAAAGTACCCGGCCAACTCTTCGGGCTATACCTGGTGATGAACGGTGTGGAGCGGTTTTTCATTGAACTGATCCGCGTGAATACCCGTTATGAGACCCTTCCCTTTAAACCTACCCAGGCAGAGCTGATCGCCAGTTTGCTTGTCATTGCCGGCATCGTTGTGATGGCAAAGTCCAAAAAATGGACCACTGCTACCGCTAAGTAATCCCTGAACCCCCGGTTTTCCGTTCATCCATTCCAGGAACCGCCCATGTTAAAACTATGTACTTTGTTTTGCATAGTACATAGTTTTGTTCTGTAATTAGTAACAACTGGAACTAAGTCAATCACTATAAAACTAATTGTATGAACAAATTTCTATCTATGTTGCTGGCAACGGCACTGGTTTCCTCCAGCCTCGCAGCTCAGGCGCCAGACCCGGCGGGTTCGGTGAGCGGGAGACTGTCTTCCGCCCAAAAAACGGTGGAAGCGGCATCCATTGGCCTGCTGCGCATAAAAGATTCTGCCGTAGTGAAAAGATCCGTGACCGATAAGAACGGCGACTTCTCCATGGAAAAGATCCCGGCGGGTAAATACCTGGTAGCGGTACAGGCAGCAGGTTATGCAAAATATTACAGCGATGCTTTTGAATTGTCTGCCAACCACCAGGCTCATCACCTGAACATCACTGCACTTAAACCGGTAGCCAATGAATTGGCGAGTGTATCGGTTACTTCCAAAAAACCTTTTATCGAACAGCGACTGGATAAGACGGTGATCAATGTAGATGCTTCTCCATCCAATGCAGGTACAACCGTGATGGATATACTGGAAAAATCGCCGGGTATCAGTGTTGATAAAGATGGCAATATCAGCCTGAAGGGCAAGCAGGGTGTGATGATCCTGATAGATGGAAGACCTACTTATTTAAGCGGACAGGACCTGGCCAATATGCTCCGTAATATGTCGAGCAGTCACCTCGACCAGATAGAGCTCATGACCAACCCGCCGGCCAAGTTCGATGCATCGGGTAATGCCGGTGTTATCAACATCAAAACAAAAAAGAACAAAGCGCAGGGCTTCAATGGAAGTTTAACAACAGGATATGGTCAGGGAGTATATCCCAGGGCCAATAACAGCCTCAATTTAAATTACCGTACCGGTAAGTTCAATCTTTTCGGTAATGCCAGTCATTATTATTCGCAAAATTTCAATGAAATCAACCTCACCCGTATTTTCAGGAATAAATCTTCCGACACTATCTCATCTATTTTTGATCAGCGTACCTTGAGTAACCGTGAGTACCGTGGTTATAATTTCAAAACCGGGTTCGATTATTTTGCTTCCCAAAAAACAACATTGGGACTGGTTGTAACAGGTTTGGGTAATAATGGCACTGAGTACATGAGGAACAATACATTGATCAAAGACAATAGTGGTACCCTGAATACACGCACGCAGTCTGTCAATGATGGCAGGAATGAATTTAAAAATGTTGGTTTCAATTTCAACCTGCGCCATGTATTCGATACAACCGGAACGGAACTGACCAGTGATGTGGATTATATCCATTATGCATCGAACAATTTGCAGATGCTCAACAGCTTGTTTTATGATAATGCCGGCAATAAAAAAGGACCCGATGAAACCATGAGGGGACTTGTGCCTTCCGATATCGATATATACAGCGCCAAAGTAGATTTTTCCAAGACCCTGCGCGGCGATATCAAATTTGAAGCGGGTATTAAAAGCAGTTATGTAACAACAGACAACAATGCACAGTACAGCAATTTGCAAAACGGGCAATATGTAATCGATTCGGGCAGGACCAATCATTTTTTATACAAAGAAAATGTCAATGCGGCCTATGTCAATTTTGGAAAGCAGTTCAATAAAAAATGGAGCGGACAATTCGGATTGCGTACAGAGAATACAGTCATGAAAGGTAATCAACTTACAACGGGGCAAACCTTCAACCGTCATTACACGCAGTTATTCCCCACAGTGTATATTGGATATACCCTGAACGACAAGAACCAGTTCTCTTTGAATTACGGGCGCCGTATCAACCGGCCCAATTACCAGGACCTGAACCCGTTCTTTTATTTTCTTGATAAGTACACTTACCAGGTGGGTAATCCTTACCTGAACCCGCAGTTCAGTCACAATATCGAACTCAGTCACATATATGGCGGCATGCTTACCACTACCATCAATTATAGTTATACTACCGATATTATCCAGGATGTTTTGGAGCAGATAGACAGTACCACTACTACCTATGTGAAGAAGAGCAATATCGCCAGCCGCTGGAACCTGGGCGCATCGATGAGTTTGGGTATGCCGCTCGCTAAATGGTGGCGTACCAATATTTATCTTCTGTATTATTACAATCAATTCAATGGTACGGTGAACGGCGGCCCCATTTCAATCGGCGGAAATAATTTCATGGCCAACATGAACAACCAGTTCACTTTTAAAAAAGGGTGGGGCGCAGAGCTCAGTGGTTTTTATCGTGGAAACAGTTTGGAAGGTGTATTGGTTATTCAACCGATGGGTAGTATGAATATAGGATTGAGCAAACAAATATTGAATAGCAAGGGAACAGTTAAGATGAACCTGAGTGATGTGTTTTATACACAACAATTCAATGGTTATAGTAAGTACCAGAATGTAGACGTAACCATTCACCAGGTACGCGACAGCCGTGTATTCAATGTCAGTTTCTCGTACAGGTTTGGTAAAGGAAAACCTGTGCAACAACAACGCAGAAGAGGTAGTGCAACCGATGAACAAAACAGGGTACAACAAGGAGGTAATGGCTCTTAATTAAGAGGAATGATCCATTTGAATAGGCGTATGTCCGTTCATCATCTTTTAGCAATTTTATCTGGTTGATTCCATCCACATTCGCAACATTAAATTTGTTTTTTCTCATGTGCATTATATAGACGGCGGCCCCGATTTCCATCGGGGCCTTTTTTATGGCTATATTTGTTAAAATTTTGTTTATGCCGTCATTTGATATTGCCAGCAAAGTAGACCTGCAAACACTCGATAATGCCATCAATACAGTTAAGAAAGAAATAAGCGGCCGTTTCGATTTCCGCGATTCGCCGGTGGTGGTGGAACTGAACAAAAAAGATTTTGTGGTGTCTCTGGAAGTCGAAAGTGATATGAAGATGAAACAGCTCATCGATGTGCTCATCAGTCGCGCTATGAAGCAGGGTATTGATGCCAGTGCTTTCGATTTTGATAAAGACGCTTATCCCAGCGGGAAAGTGGTGAAGAAAGAGGTACCCGTGCGGAATGGCCTGAAGCAGGACGACGCCAAAAAGATCGTCAAAATGATCAAAGACAGCGGCCTGAAGGTGCAGGCGGCCATTATGGACGATATTATCCGGGTTACCGCCAAGAAAATCGATGATCTTCAAGATGTTATAGCCAAATGCAAGGCCGGCAATTTCGGCATCCCGCTACAGTTCATAAACATGAAAAGTTGATGCACCCAATCATTGGCAAATTTCCAAATTGGCCAATTGCCTAATTGTACTTACCTTTGCCAGCTCTTAAATAATCGTACGGCCAAATCCGTACCACCTTAAAATAGAAACCATGAAACAAGGTATCCATCCTGAAAGTTATCGTTTTGTTGTCTTCAAGGACATGAGTAACGGTTATGCATTCCTGAGCCGCTCTACTGCTGCTACCAGAGAAACCATCCAGTGGGAAGATGGTAAAGAATACCCCCTGGTAAAACTGGAGATTTCCAACATGTCACATCCTTTCTATACTGGTAAGAATGTGCTGGTAGATACTGCAGGTCGTATCGACAAGTTCAAGAAGCGTTACGAGAAAAAGAAATAAACTTATCACTAGTTCTGATAATGAAATCCCGCTCTGCAGAGCGGGATTTTTTGTTAAAAACCTTATCTTGTAACGGCAAAATTGTTTACCACAAGGGTCTACATTGTTTTGAGGGTATAAAATATGAGACGGAAAATCAGGTATTACAGGTTAGTATGGCTTAAGTATGATCTGCCGGCCGGTTTATCCGTCTTCCTCGTAGCATTGCCACTTTGCCTGGGCATTGCACTGGCTTCAGGCGCCCCGCTTTATGCAGGGCTTTTATCAGGTATCATAGGCGGACTGGTAGTTGCACTAGTAAGTGGTTCACAACTAGCGGTATCAGGGCCCGCGGCGGGTCTCACCACCCTGGTGGCGGCCTCTATTATTTCGCTGGGTAACTATAAAATCTTTCTGCTGACGGTTATCATAGCAGGTCTTTTCCAGGTGCTGCTCGGGGTTTTGAAATTAGGAACCATTGCCAGTTATTTTCCATCGGCTGTCATCAAGGGAATGCTGGCAGCCATTGGCATCATCCTCATTTCCAAACAAGTGCCCATTGCATTGGGTTATGACCAGCCCGACTTCTGGACCAGCGGGTTCCTCGGACTATTCTCTTCCAAAAAACTGGCTGCCAGCTTCCGGAATTTCGGACATCATACTACAGCCGGCGTGGTGCTCCTTTCGTTTATTTCCCTGGCTTTGTTGATCGTATTGCAACAACCTTTTGCCAAAAAGATAAAGATTGTGCCAACCCCCTTACTGATTGTTGTGGTGGGTATCCTCGCCAGCATCCTGTTCAGCAAAATCGGTTCGCACCTGGCATTCAAGCCATCTCAACTGGTGAATATTCCTGCCAATATTTTTTCAAATATCTCTTTTCCCGATCTGTCGCAGGTTTTAACAAGTACGGAAATATGGAAAGATGGCATTACCATCGGACTACTCGCCACACTGGAAACACTGCTTTGCATAGAAGCCATTGACAAATTAGATATCCGCAACAGGATCACACCTCCTAACCGCGAGCTTATTGCACAGGGAATAGGTAATATGACCTGTGGTTTCCTGGGGGCCATTCCCATTACAGCAGTGGTGGTAAGAGGTTCTGCCAATGTAGATGCCGGCGCCAGAACAAAGTTATCTGCTTTCACACATGGACTTTTTTTATTGCTCTCCGTTTTACTGGTTCCCTTTGTGTTGAATGCCATTCCCTATGCCTCGCTTTCCGCCATCCTGCTGATAACAGGCTACAACCTCACCAAACCCAAACTGTACAGGAACGTGTGGAACCTGGGTTGGAAACAGTTCCTGCCATTCATCATTACCATAGTGGTGATCCTCGCAACAGACTTGTTAATAGGTGTAAGCATTGGCCTGCTGGTTTCCACATACTTCATTATCCGTAACAACTTCAAAGCAGAATACCGGGTCATGCATTCCCAAACAAGTGGAACAGGCAGCTACCTGATTAAACTGAACTCCAACGTAAGCTTCCTCAATAAAGTGAATTTACAAAGGTCGTTGGACCAGATTCCGGAAGATACATTGCTGACCATCGACGGCAGCGAGTGTAATTTTATTGATTATGATATCCTGGAGATCATCAGTGAATACGCCAACAAAGCAGCAGACCGCAATATTTCGCTGACATTGAAAGGGATTGCCAAAGTGGATGTAACCGCCGTTCATTAACGACCTGTCTGAGGTAGTTAATGAATAACGTAGAATGGCCAGAACACCATTTGTGAAAGTTCCAAACATGGTTAGCGCCAAGTTTACACGACGTAAGTGCAAATATTTTGCTGACTGAGTGGCGAATTTTTACTAACTCAGCGGTGAATTTTCACTCATTAAGCGGCATATTCCCACTGAACAAACGACATATTTCCATCGAACAAGCGGTAATCTTTCACCAATTAGGTGGAGGCGTGTTGCCTGTTGTGCGGAGAATCTTCACTTACCATGCGAAGCTTGTTCATTGAACAGGCCAGGGGCTGCTGCTTACTATGCCGCCTGTTTCCATTAGCAATGAGCCGTATATAGATGCGTACCAATTGGCACTTCCTCACCCGGTGTGCAGCGAATATCTGTTCAACAGGTGATGGTCCTTCACTTGCTAAGCGGCAGATCCCCACTTAAGTTCCAGCATATTTCTATTTGCTATGCGAAACAAAATCACCTGCCACGCGGCGAATCTCTGCTTGCCGTACGACACATTTCTACCTGTTATGTTGTAAACTTCCACTTAACATGCAGCAGATTGCTGCCGACGGACTTATTGCGTTTCAGCCGCCTTTTCGGGCTATTTTATATACTTTTATTTCATTTTTCTAAATTATTTCATTTTCTTAAATTTGCATAAATGGTCATCATTTCCAAAACTACTATTGAACGCTATGCGAAAAAGTACCCAACAGCGGCCGACCCATTGAATACGTGGTATGATATAACGAAACGAGTGGACTGGAAAAACTTTGCCGACGTAAAAAAGTACTTCAATAGTGTAGATGCAGTGGGAAATGACAGGTACTGTTTTAATATTAAGGGGAATGACTTCAAGTTAATAACGTTGATAATATTCAAAGCCCGCACTGTTTTTATTCTTTGGTTCGGTACGCATAAAGAGTATGACAGGGTTAATAAAACTATTGGAGCGGGAAATATTACGTATAAATAAAGGGTTATGAAAATTACGAACAACAAAGAATACAAGAAGGCCTTACATGAAGTGTATGCCCTTATGAATAAGGGTGAAAAAAATATTACAACCAGGGACGCCACTAAGATTGAAGAACTGTCAAAAGCTATTGAATATTACGAAGATCACGTTTTAGAAATTATGCCTTTGCCTGTAACCGTTAATTCCATTGTACAGGAGAAGATAGATGAAATGAATATTACGCAAGCCAAGCTTGCGGAAATGCTGAATATGGGAACGGCAAAACTTTCCCAAATACTCAATGGCAAACGAAAGCCTGATATTCCTTTCCTGAAAGCGGTACACGAGAAATTGGGAGTGGATGGAAATTTTATTTTGGAAAATGTATAAATATCTTTGCGGCCTACAATCATACTATTAATGAAATTAGATATACTGGCTTTTGGTGTTCACCCCGATGATATAGAACTGGGCTGCTCAGGCACACTCATGGCAGCTATTGCAGAAGGTAAAAAAGTGGGGGCCATTGACCTCACCAGGGGAGAACTGGGTACCCGCGGTACTGCCGACACCCGTAAAACCGAGGCAGCAGCGGCTGCAAAGGTCATGGGCCTGCACATCCGGGAGAACCTGGGCATGGCCGACGGCTTTTTCCTGAACGACGAAGCCCACCTGCGCAAAGTGATTGCCGCCATCCGGCAATATCAACCGGAGATCGTACTGGCCAACGCACCCGAAGACCGCCATCCCGATCACGGTCGCAGCGCCAAATTGGTGGCTGATGCCGCATTCCTGGCCGGACTGCGTAAGATAGAAACAACAGACAGCAAGGGCCAGCCACAGGAAGCCTGGCGCCCCAAATATGTGTTCCATTATATCCAGGACCGCTTCATACAGCCTTCTTTTGTGATAGATATTTCGGTCTTCATGGAGAAAAAGATTGAAGCGGTGCTGGCCTATACCACACAGTTCAACAGTCCGGGTACCGATGAACCCCAAACCTATATCTCCACCCCGCAATTCATGGAAACAGTAAAAGCGCGCGCCATGATGCTGGGTAAAAGAATAGGCGTTGCTTATGCAGAAGGATATATTTCTGAGAAAGTATTGGGATTGAAGAGTTTCGATTCGATTATTCAACAAACAACCTGAATATAATTAGCCAATTCGGCAATTCGACAATTTGATAATGTATATATTACTCAAACAAGTTGTAGAATTGGTTAATTATCTCATTGTCGAATTGCCGAATTGTCAAATTGACTAATTGAAAGAATATGTCAAAAGTAAAAATAGGCCTGGTGCAAACCAGTTGTACCGCCAACAAAGCGGAGAACCTTGCCAAAGCCATTGTAAAGATCAGGGAAGCGGCGGCCAAAGGCGCACAGATCGTTTGTTTGCAGGAATTGTTTACTTCGCTGTATTTCTGCGATGTGGAAGATTATGAGAACTTCCAGTTGGCCGAACCCATACCGGGCGATTCTACCAATGCATTGAGCAAAGTAGCTGCCGAGCTGAACGTGGTGATCATTGCTTCGCTTTTTGAAAAGAGGGCGCAGGGACTTTACCACAATACAACAGCCGTGCTTGACGCCGATGGCACGTACTTAGGTAAGTATCGTAAAATGCATATCCCCGATGACCCGGCTTACTATGAAAAATTCTATTTCACGCCCGGCGATCTCGGCTATAAAATATTCAAAACAAAATATGCCACACTGGGTGTGTTGATCTGCTGGGATCAATGGTATCCCGAAGCTGCGCGCATCACTTCGCTCATGGGTGCGGAAATATTATTTTATCCCACAGCCATTGGCTGGGCTACTTCGCAGGATGAAGCCACCAATACAGAACAATACAATGCCTGGCAAACCATCCAGCGCAGCCATGCAGTGGCCAATGGTGTACACGTAGTGAGCGTAAACAGGGTAGGACTCGAGCAAAACGGCGCCATGAAATTCTGGGGCGGTTCTTTTGTGAGCAATCCCTTCGGCAGCTTATTGTACAAAGCATCGCATGATGCAGAAGAAGTGGCCGTTGTTGAGATCGATACCACTGCAACCGATCGTTACAGAACACACTGGCCCTTCATGCGCGACAGGCGTATCGATTCTTACCAGCCCGTTACCAAAAGATACATCGACGAAGACTGATTAAACTACATCATTTGAAATTACCGAAAGAAGCCGGTTATTATTTCCCGGCAGAATTTGAACCGCACGAAGCCACCTGGCTCAGCTGGCCACATAAAGAAGCCAGTTGGCCCGGTAAGATCCATACCATCTATCCGAACTATTCATTGTTTGTGAAATACCTCGCATTGAGCGAGAAAGTGCGCATCAATGTAACAGATGAAGCCATGAAAGCTTTTGCTGTTGAACAGTTGCAAAAAGCAGGCGTTGATATGCAGCAGGTTGAATTTTTCCTGCACCCCACCAATGATGCCTGGTGCAGGGATCATGGCCCTGCTTTCCTCGTCAACCCTCATGCCGCACAAAGAAAAGTAATCGTTGACTGGAACTACAATGCCTGGGGCAACAAATACCCTCCTTATGAGCTGGACGATGTGATACCCACATTAATTGGCAAACATTTCAACATCCCGGTATATCATCCTGGTATTGTAATGGAAGGCGGGTCAGTAGAATTCAATGGTAAAGGAACGATACTCACTTCTACTTGTTGCCTGCTCAATCCCAACCGTAACCCGCATCTCAACCAGGCGCAGGTAGAAAAATACCTCTGCGATTATTATGGTATGGAACAGGTATTATGGGTAGATGAAGGGATCGTAGGCGATGATACCGATGGACATATCGATGATACCATCCGTTTTGTGAACGAAGACACGGTACTAACCGTAGTGGAAACCGATAAGCAGGATGAAAACTACGAATTGCTGCAAACCAACCTCAAACAATTAAAACAAATGCGCTTACTCAGCGGTAAGCAACTCAACATCATAGAATTGCCCATGCCCGATGCAGTGGTGTATGAAGACCAGCGTTTACCTGCATCGTATGCCAATTTTTATATCAGCAACAAACACGTGATCGTTCCTACTTACCAGTGCAGGAAAGACGACGAGGCGTTGTCCATCATTGCAGCAACTTTCCCAAGCAGGGAAGTAGTAGGCATTGATTCTACCGACATTATATGGGGGCTTGGCAGTTTTCATTGCCTCAGTCAGCAAGAACCGAAATAATTCGACAATTTGGTAATTCGGCAATTCGACAATGGTGAATTAATAATTTAACATCCCCTCAATCATTATTTAATTGTCGAATTGCCGAATTGAAAAATTATCCTGTGATTGTCATAGTAGAGCCGCTAATGGCTATATTATACACTTTAAGGGCGGTGATGGTTCCACCGGTTGAAGGGCCATTGATGACACTGCCATTAGTGTTGAACTGGGATCCATGGGTTGGACAAACAAACTTGTTTCCGTTGCTGCTATAATTGATAGGATTGCCCTGGTGTGTACAGGCAACCTGCACGGCTGCGAAAGAAGAAACAGCATTTCCAGCAGCTACTCTTGCTACAATTACACCGCTCTGTACCAGTGAATCACCCACATTCGGCAGTTGCGAATTAAGGTTGACAGCAAAGTTAACACCACCGCCACCACCTGGATTGCCGTTGGAGGGGGAATTACCGCCTTTACTGCAAGCGCCCAAACATACTGCACAAACAGCCAATACCGGAGAACCAAGATCGCCAATGAATTTTCTTCTGTCCATAAGAAAGGTTTTAAGGATATACGATCCTCATAGGCAACCGGTTGCTTCCTGGGGTAATTTTATTTTTCGGCTACCAAAGCCTGGCGGGGTATAATGAATTGGATCAAATCATCGAGCTGAATAGCGGCCCTTTCGCAGGCGTCTGCAATATCTTCCCTGGATACATTTGCCGCGAAAGATTTTTCTTTGAGTCTTTTTTTAACACCTTTCAGATCCATACCCTCGTAACCGCCGGGACGCATCAATGAATAGGCATGTATCAACCCTGATAACTCATCGAATGCATACAATAACTTATCCATCTGTGTTTCGGGTATCACCCCGAAATGCAGGTGACCATGAGAAGCAATAGCCCTTATGATTTCAGGATCTATCTGGCGTTGTTCCAGTTCTTCGATAATTTTTTTACAGTGCAGATCGGGCCACTGGTCCCAGTCAGCATCATGCAATAATCCTGCCAGTTCCCAACGCCATTGACCCGCTTCATCGAGCTGCTCTTTTTCGGCTGCCCAGCTACGCATCAATGCGGCTACCTGTAACATGTGCAGTTTCAATTTTGGGTTCAGTACCCAACTATTGAACAGTTCCAATGCGTCTTCACGCGACAATACCCGGCCTTTGTTGGCAGGATCTCCAAATACGGTTCTTCCCAATTGTAATGACATGGTATGCATTTTGTTTCAAAGATATCAGTACTTTTCATTTTAATACATGTTTTGATTATGAAACTGATACTGAAATCTATCACTGTTTACTTTTTACCCGTTTTTGTTGTTGCCTGTTCGCGCAATCCTTATGCCACTACCAACAGGTCGTACAGGCAACAATCAAAAGATTATGCCAGTACTCTGAACGCGATGCCGGTTGAAACGGCTTTTTCCGATTCCATGCGTGTGCCACCGTTCTGGGTAGGTACCACCAATTTCAATATGCGCAAGCCCGGTTTTGTGATCATCCATCATACCGCACAAAATTCCTGTCAGCAAACATTGCGAACGTTTACGTTGCCCCGTACGGCTGTCAGCGCACACTATGTGATCTGCAAAGACGGAACCATCCACCACATGCTCAATGATTACCTGCGTGCCTGGCATGCAGGCATTAGTAAATGGGGCAATTACAGTGATATCAATTCAGCTTCTATCGGTATTGAACTCGATAACAACGGCTTTGAGCCCTTCGACAGTTTACAGATCAACAGCCTGCTCAGTTTGCTTTCCCGTCTCAAAAAGAATTATGGTATCCCTACCGCCAACTTCATTGGTCACGGTGATATTGCGCCCACGCGTAAGAACGATCCCAATTACCGTTTTCCCTGGAAAAAACTGGCTGAACAAGGTTTCGGATTGTGGCAGGATGAGGCGCTCGTGCCCGCGCCGGCCGACTTCAACCATATCGGGGCGCTGCGTATCATTGGTTATGATATAAGGGACACTTCAGCAGCCATACAGGCTTTCAAACGGCATTTCCTGCAGGATACCACTAAAACGATGAACGATAAAGACAAAAGCGTCTTATACAACCTGGAAAAAAAATATATGTAGCACTCATGCTAACAATTGTTAGGTTTGTGAGCGTCAATCCTTATTTTTGGGCCCTCAAATGAAAACCATGCAATTCCAGTTAAGTGAAGAACACCTGATGATCCAGAAAGCGGCCCGCGATTTTGCAAGGACCGAATGTTTGCCTGGCGTTATTGAAAGGGATGAAAAACAACAATTTCCCCGTGAGCAGGTTTTAAAACTGGCCGAACTGGGTTTTATGGGTATGATGGTAGATCCGCAGTATGGCGGCGCCGGCATGGATACGGTGAGTTATGTGCTGGCCATGGAAGAAATCAGCAAGGTAGATGCCAGCGTGAGCGTTTGCATGAGCGTGAACAACAGCCTGGTGTGCTGGGGACTCGAAGCATACGGAACCGAAGAACAAAAACAAAAATACCTCACCCCCCTTGCACAAGGCCGTAAGGACGGTGAATTATACATCGGCGCTTTCCTGCTGAGCGAGCCGGAAGCCGGAAGTGATGCTACCAGTCAGCGTACCATTGCAGAAGACAAAGGCGATCATTACCTGTTGAGTGGAACCAAGAACTGGATCACCAATGGATCTTCCGCATCTGTGTACCTGGTGATGGCCCAGACCGATGCATCGAAAGGAAGCAAAGGCATCGATGCTTTCATCGTAGAAAAAAAATGGCCGGGCGTAACGGTGGCCGCCAAAGAAAACAAATTGGGTATCCGCGGAAGCGACACCCATACCATATTGCTTACCGATGTAAAAGTGCCCAAAGAGAACAGGATAGGAGCGAACGGATTCGGATTCACTTTTGCCATGAAAACACTGGCCGGCGGACGAATAGGCATCGCTTCACAAGCATTGGGCATTGCCAGCGGCGCCTATGAATTAGCATTGGCTTATAGTAAACAACGAAAAGCTTTTGGTAAAGAGATCATGCATCACCAGGCCATCCAGTTCAAGCTGGCCGATATGGCCACACGCATAGAAGCCGCCAGGCTGTTGTGTTTGAAAGCCGCGTGGGAAAAAGACCAGAACCTCGACTACAGCTTAAGTTCATCTATGGCCAAAGTGTATGCGAGTGAAACGGCTATGTGGACAGCCACTGAAGCGGTACAGATACACGGCGGATACGGTTTCGTAAAAGAATACCATGTAGAGCGCCTCATGCGCGATGCCAAAATCACGCAGATATATGAAGGTACCAGCGAGGTACAACGCATTGTGATCAGTCGCAGCATACTCAAATAATCAATCGTCGCTTCTTATATCGTCATCCTGAGCGAGCGAAGCGAGTCGAAGGACCTGCTGAGCATTCGTGCAGATCCCTCGGCTGCGCTCGGGATGACGTTCAAGGGGACTGGATGACGATCGAACAGTATTTGTTATTATTGCGTCATGTATCGATGGCCATTGATAGTGTGCTGCTGCATGTTTTTGCAAGCAATTGCAGCAGGGCAGGATAGTCTCTTTGTACAAAAGCTGCTGCAACGCATAGAGCAGTTGCAGGTGAAAGAGAATGGCATATTTCCTGGCGGATCTTTTCCTTCTTACCGTTTGTATGCATGGAATAAAGACAGGTATAAGGCCGATGTGAATCCTTTTTTTACCGGGCTCATCGCCATGACACTGCGCGACATAAAACCATGGTTGGATACAACGCAACAAAGGATTGCCGGTCGCATCATTGATCGCACCATACCGGCTTATGCCAAATTCCGCAACCGCAGTGGAAGACCTACTTATAATTTCTGGCCTACAGATACGCCTGCCATTTTTCCTTATTCGGGATGGATCAATCACTTCAATAAAAGCCAGGCATTGCCCGATGATCTTGACGATACCGGGATTATTCTCCTGGCCATGGGCGCTGCCGATTCAACCGTTAAGCAGGTACACCAATTGATGCAGTCATTCACGAACAACGATGCCGGCAAGGTGAAGAATACATTCAAAGCATACAGGAATATGGGCGCCTATTCTACCTGGTTTGGCAAGAAAATGCCGGTGGATTTTGACATCTGCGTATTGTCGAATGTGCTGTATATGATGCAATCGTACAACATCTCATGGACAGCGGCCGATTCTGCCAGCCTCGATCTGATCGTTCGCGTACTGAAAGAACGCCGTCACCTCGATGCGGCTTCGTATGTATCTCCGCATTACCGCAAAAGTTCAATCATCCTGTATCACCTGTCACGGTTGATGTCGGTAAAACCCATACCTGCATTGGAACATTACAAACCTCAACTGGTTGCTGATGCACAGAAAGAACTGGCAACGAATCAACAGTTTCTTGAACAAATATTATTGAGTACGGCCCTGATGCGCTGGGGCGTGCAGCCTCCCGAAATAACATTGCCGCTCAATGGAACGCTGAACGAACTGGCAGAAGATGAATCTTTTTCTTTCTTCATCGCTAACATCGCTTCGATGTTTCCCGATCCATTGAAACGTTGGGCTGGCGCTTCCGGTATTACCCGGTTCTATTATTATTGTCCGGCTTATAATAACCTGCTGTTATTGGAAAACCTGGTATGGAGAAAACGGATGCACTTACATTTGCAGTAAACCATACCCTTTCATGCCGGTGGATATTGCCCAATACCAATCCGTTTTACGAACCCTGTCATCCAGTCATACTACACTGGTAGCAGTGAGCAAGACCAAGCCCGCAGCCGATATTCAAACGCTGTACGATTTGGGACAACGTGATTTCGGTGAAAATTATGTGCAGGAACTGACTGAGAAAGAAGCGATACTGCCTAAAGACATCCGCTGGCATTTCATTGGCCACCTGCAAAGCAATAAAGTAAAATACATAGCGCCCTTTGTGCACCTCATACATGGCGTAGATAGTTTTAAGCTGCTCAAAGAGATCGATAAGCAGGCCGCTAAATGCAATAGAAAGATCAATTGTTTATTGCAAGTGCATATTGCACAGGAAGAAACCAAGTTCGGACTCGATGAACAGGAACTAAGCGTAGTAGTAGCTGCATTGGATACCTTGCAACACGTACAGGTAAAAGGATTGATGGGCATGGCCAGCTTCAGCAACGATACCTCCAAATTGCGTGAAGAATTCCACGTCCTCAAATCTTTGTTCGATCAGTATAAAAATACACAACAGCCCTGGTCGGTATTGAGCATGGGCATGAGCAGTGATTATACCATTGCCATCGAAGAAGGCAGTACCCTGGTAAGGATCGGCAGTCTGTTATTCGGCGCCCGTTGATGCAGTTATTTGGTTTTGGCGTAATCGAAAACCAATTGGCAGAATGCTTTTACACCTACATCAAAACCGCTTTCATCGATATAGAAATCGGCTGTATGATGTGAAGGCGCTGTTTTCGGATCCTTGCCCTTGGGTAATGCACCCAGGTCGAAAAAGAAAGCAGGTACTTTCTCTCCGTAATAGGAAAAATCTTCAGAGCCGGTGATCCAGTTCATTTCTTTTGTCTTATCTGCACCGGCGGCAGTTACCAAAGAAGAAAGGGTTTTCTTCACCAATGCAGGATCGTTATAAGTAACCAGTGTTTTCGTTTCGATGGTTACTTCAGCAGTAGCGCCACAACTGGCGGCAATATGTTCTGCCGTGTTTTTGATACGTTCATGCACTTCTTTCTGCATTTTGCTGTCGAGCGTGCGAATGGTGCCGATCATTTCGCATGTTTCGGGAATGATGTTGCTGCGCACGCCTGAATGAATAGCGCCTACGCTGACTACAACAGGCGCCTTTGTAATATCTGACTCGCGGCTCACAATATGCTGCAGGCCTTCGATGATCTGAGCAGCGGTGGTAATCGGATCAATACCCATCCAGGGTGCAGAGCCATGCGCACCACGGCCTTTCACTTTGATGGTAAACCAATCGGAGGAAGCCATGAAAGCGCCGGATTTATACCAGATTTCCCCTACGGGTATGCTGGCAGCGATGTGTAATCCGAATACCGCTTCTACTTTGGGATTGTCCAGCGCCCCTTCTTTGATCATCAGGGGTGCACCGCCTTCTTCGGTACCGGGAGCGCCTTCTTCGGCAGGCTGGAACAGGAATACCACAGTGCCCGGTACCTGTTGCTGCATTTGTTTCAGAACGGTAGCAGTACCCATCAGCATAGCAATATGTGAATCATGACCGCACGCATGCATAACGCCTACGGTTTGTCCGCCGTAAGAAGTGGTTACTTTAGAAGCAAAGGGAACAGGGGTACGTTCTGTTACCGGCAAGGCATCAATATCGGCGCGCAATGCCACCACCGGACCCGGGCGGCCGCCTTTTAAAACAGCTACTACACCGGTACGGGCAATAGGGGACTTCACTTCCAATCCCAACGATTTTAAATAACTGGCTATATAGGCACCTGTATTGACTTCCCGGTTGGATAATTCGGGATGTTCATGAAAATAACGGCGCCATTCAACAACTTTAGGCGTCACATCTGTCACTAATTTGGAGTAATTCGCGGGCATCTGTTGCGCAGAAACGGCAGATGCAAAAAACAGGAAAATAACCAAGGTCTTTTTTCTCATGCGGAACATTTTATGGGGGTCTGATAATAAAAGATGAATGTAACACTAATATAATCAGAATTCATTTTGAATATCATGGGTTTTGCTTATATTAGTGAAGCTTTATTTAGCATCTCTAAAACCAATCTTATGAAAAGAATGCTCCTCTGCACATTTCTTATTGCTCAATTAGGTCTTACCAGCAGTTATGCTGCCGCTGTTGTAGCTACAACGGATCCGGAAAAAACAACAAAGGACGCTGCTGCTGCTCCCGACAAAGAAATCAAGTTCAACGATGTGGTCGTTACCGATGCGATCCGTGAATTCAAAAGTTTATCAAGGGTTGACAGAAAGGCGCGTGTAGCCGAAGCCAAAATGATGATCAAGGAATACAAAGCAGCTAAAAAGGCGAGCGGGGAACCCAGCACGAATACAGTGTTGCTTGCCATCCTGGCTGTATTGTTGCCTCCATTGGCTGTTTACCTGAAAGAAGGGGTTATCAACGGCAAATTCTGGTTAAGCCTGGTGCTTACTTTGCTGTTCTGGATCCCCGGCGTGATCTATGCATTGATCGTGGTACTCAGCTGATATTATTTATACTCTCCAAAGACCTTACGCAGGGTGTCTGCAATTTCGCCCAGCGTACAATCTTGTTCTACGGCTTCAATTACCCATGGCAGCAGGTTATCGTTGCCATGGGCAGCCGTATGGATGTTGGCCAGGCAGGCCTGTACTTTTTCGTTATCCCGCTTTGCTTTTAAACGTTTCAGTTTTTCTGTCTGAACAGTGCGAATGGTATCGTCGATCTTGAAACCGGGAACGGGTTCTTCTTTATCAACAGTGAATTTGTTTACACCTACAATGATCTTTTCGCCGCTTTCAATATGCCGCTGGTATTCATAAGCGCTTCGCGCAATCTCATCCTGCATGAATCCCTGTTCAATGGCGTGCACGCTTCCGCCGAGCGCATCGATCTTGTGCACCAATTCCCAGGCTTTGGCTTCTACTTCTGCTGTAAGTGATTCCATAAAATAACTGCCGGCCAGCGGATCCACCGTATCAGGAGCGCCGCTTTCAAACGCAACGATCTGCTGTGTTCGCAACGCAATGCGGGCCGCTTCTTCGGTAGGGAGGCTGAGAGCTTCGTCGTACCCGTTTGTATGCAGACTTTGTGTACCACCCAATACAGCTGCCAGGGTTTGTATGGTTACCCGGCTGATGTTGTTGAGAGGCTGCTGGGCTGTTAGGGTAGCGCCGCCGGTTTGGGTATGGAAGCGGAGCATCATGGCTTTTTCATCGGTAGCGCCGAGTTCTTTCATCATTTTCGCCCACATCCTGCGGGCAGCCCTGAATTTGGCCACTTCCTCGAACAAGTGGTTATGGGCATTGAAGAAGAAAGACAATCGTTTTCCAAACACATTGATATCCAGTCCTTTTTCAAGTGCTGCCTGAACATAAGCTTTACCATTGCTGAGGGTAAAAGCGATCTCCTGAACGGCGGTACTCCCGGCTTCCCTGATATGATAACCTGATATGGAGATGGTATTCCAGCGGGGCAGTTCCCGGCTGCACCATTCAAAAATATCGGTGATGATGCGCATGGATGGTTGGGGCGGGTAGATATAAGTGCCCCTGGCTGCATACTCTTTCAGGATATCATTCTGGATGGTGCCGGTGATCTTTTTCAGATCGGCTCCCTGTTTTTTAGCGAGTGCAACATAAAATGCCAGCAATATAAAACCGGTGGCATTGATGGTCATGGAAGTACTCACATCTTCCAGCCGAATACCTTTGAACAAAGTTTCCATGTCTTCCAGGCTGTCGATGGCAACACCCACTTTCCCTACTTCGCCTTCGGCAAGCGGATGATCACTGTCGTACCCGATCTGTGTGGGGAGATCAAAAGCAACGCTTAATCCCATCACACCTTGCGACAACAGGTAATGATATCTTTTATTACTTTCTTCAGCGGTGGAAAAACCTGCATACTGTCGCATGGTCCACAGCTTGCCCCGGTACATATCGGCCTGCACGCCGCGGGTATAAGGATACTCACCAGGATGCTCATTCGCTTCTCCCTGCGGCACATCAGAAGGGTAATAGACTTTCTGTATGGCTATGCCGCTATCGGTGGTTAATTTTTTTTCACTCATAACAACTTTTTGGCTTCATAACTCAGCGCTTCGCTTACGATCTCGTGAAAATCTGCTTTAGGGTCTTGCATCAGGTATTGCAACAATGACCGGTTCAGTTCCTGTCCCGTAGCGTTGGCAGGAAGCGCATTGGCCACCTGGTTGATGAGCAGCAGGTTCTTTTCTTTTAATTGCTTCACCGCATTCCATGCTTCCCGGCTCACGTAAATCTGTTGCGTTACATTATAATCAAATTCATCACGAATGGTTTTAATCAGTATCAGTTGCATTTCCTGCGCGGTAAGTCCGCCGGTATTGGTACGGCTCACCAGGTTGGGAATGGCAATACGGTCAACCAGCAGGGTCAGGCGTTCATAAGCCTGCAAGGGCAGGGAACTGCTGTTGGATTTATTTTTCAGCTCTTCTCTTTTGTTCTTTCGTTGCAGGTAGAACAGCCAGGCCAGGAATGCAGCGATCATGAGGGCGATGATCACGGTAAAAAGGATGGTGGTATCGAGCATCGGTTGTTTTTGGCAAAAGTAAGGTTGTATGGCGGTAGTTGGAGAATAGAAGGTTTCGTATATTTGCATATACAAAAGATGAGTATGGAAACGATAGCAACAATACCTCCGGTGACCTTAACAGAAGGCGCCATTGAAGAATTGAAACGTTTAATGGGAGAAGCCGGGTTTGACCACAGCCAACAATTGCGTATTGGCGTAAAAGGCGGCGGATGCAGTGGCATGACTTATGTGCTGGGTTTTGACCACCCCGATGCCAGTGATATGTCATTTGAACTCGGAGGCATTCCCTGCATCATGAACAAGAGTCACCAGTTATACCTGCACGGAATGGAGGTGGACTGGCAAGGCGGACTCAACAGCCGAGGATTCACTTTCAGCAATCCCAATGCCAGCAAAACCTGTGGCTGCGGCACTTCCTTCGCAGTATAATCCTTTCTGAATGAAATAAAAAAAAGGAGGTGAATGGCCTCCTTTTTTATTAAAAACATCCTCCTAACTTTGCCCCATGTTTCAACATGGGGATGAGGATTAATTTATAGGGGTTGTTCCATTTGCAGTTTCTGCAGGATCCACATGTTTGGTGTCTACATTTTTGTAGGCCAATCTGAAGATCAGCGGGAATACCCACAGTGAGAAGATCATGGCGCAGAGAATACCTCCGATCACCACTCTGGCCAGGGGCCTGGAGCTTTCCGAACCGATGCCATGAGAAATGGCGGCAGGGAAGAGACCGATCGCCGCCATCAGCGCCGTCATCATTACAGGTCGTATCCGCGAATTCACTCCCAGCTTAATAGCATTGTACAGCGATGCCGTTTGCCCTTTGATGTGATCGAGGTTCTGTTTGAATACCGTAATCAGCAACACACCATCCTGTATACAAATACCGAACAGGGCAATGAAACCGATACCCGCAGAGATACTGAAGTTCGTATTCGTAAGGTGCAGGGCGAATATACCTCCCACAATCGCAAAGGGTACGTTGAGGAAGACCAGACCCGCGTCTTTGAAATTCCCGAACATGGTAAACAGTAGAAGGAATATCAGCAACAGGCTGATGGGCACTACCATGGCCAGTCTTTTTGAAGCACGCTGTTCGTTCTCAAAATCACCCTGCCATGCCATGCGATAACCTCTTTTCACCTGCACTTTGGCGTTCACTTTTTCCTGGCTTTCGGCAATGGTGCTTCCCATATCTCTTCCGCGTATAGAGAACTTGAGCGCAGAATAGCGTTCGTTGTCGTCGCGGAAGATCAGGCAGGGGCCGGTTTTTTCTGAGATGGAGGCGATCTCTTTGATCGGCACTTTGGAGCCCGATTGCGTAGGCACCAACAGGTTGCCGATATCATCCGGTGTTTTCCTGAATGCTTCCGGCAGGCGTAAACGGATATCAAAGGTTTTGATGCCTTCATAAAGAGTAGAAGCGGTTTGTCCGCCGATGGCCATGGCAATGACGGCGTTGGCATCGGCCGTAGCCACACCATAGAGCGCCATCTTCTGTTGATCGAGGTTGATGTCCAGCTCCGGCTGGCCAATGTTACGGATAACGCCGAGGTCTTCAATACCTTTTACTTTCTTTAAGATATTGTACACATCGTTGATCTTTCCCTCCATATAATCCAATGAATCGCCATATACCTTCACACAGATAGAACCTTTTACACCCGATACCGCTTCTTCCACATTATCCATGATGGGTTGCGAGAAGTTGAGGTTGACTCCTGGGATCACCGATAGTTTGGCATTCATCTGGTCTATCAATTCTTCTTTGGAAATTTTCGGCTTCCAGTCTTCGCTGGGATACAATATCACATCGAATTCATTGTTGTAAAACCCGGTTACATCGGTGCCATCATCCGGACGGCCCGTTTGCGATACAGCGTGTTTCACCTGCGGGAATGATATCAATATATCCCTAACCTGTTTGGATATTTCTACCGATTTGTCGAGCGATACACTATAAGGTAACTGCACCCTGAGCCAGATCGATCCTTCGTTCAGCTCGGGAAGGAATTCAGTACCCAGGTGTCTGAAAGAATAGAGGCCGAAACACATCACTAAAAAAGCCAGCGGAATGACCAGTTTTCTTCTCTTGAATGCCAGTGCAAAACCATTCAGCATGAAGCCGGTGAGATGATGCACGATGGGATTGTGTTTTTCGTGCACGTTCTTGCGCAGCAGCATATTGATGAGCACCGGCACCAGTGTAAGCGTGGTGATCAGCGCACCCAACAAAGCGAAGCCAAGGGTATAGGCCAGGGGTGAGAACATCTTACCCTCTACTTTCTGGAAAGCGAAAATGGGTAGGAGCCCTGTGATGATAATCACTTTGGCATAGAAAATAGCTTTGGCCAGTTGTCCGCCGCTGTTTTTGATGATGCCCATTTTGGTGATCTTATTGAAACGTTCCATGCCCATGTCCCGCGCTTTATGATCGAGTATCACGAACATGCCTTCCACCATCACCACCGCACCGTCGATGATGATACCAAAGTCCACAGCGCCGAGCGACAGGAGGTTGGCGCTCATCCCCATCAACCGCAGGCAGATAAAGGCAAACAGCAAGGCCATAGGAATGATGATCGATACGATCAATGTGGTACGCCAGTTGAACATGAACAACGACACCAACAGGGTAACCAGCAGTATACCTTCTGTAAGGTTGTGCAATACTGTATGCGTGGCATAGGAGATCAGGTCGGCACGATCGTAATAGGGAACAATTTTCGTATCCTGCGGCAATACAGTAGTATTCAGTTTTTTGATCTGCTCTTTCACCGCATCTACTACTTTCGAAGGATTCTCTCCTTTGCGCATCAGGATAATGGCTTCTACCACATCGGCCTCATCGGTACTGGTGCGGTGACCGGCCGAATCAACAATAGCGTCGGAACGGCTCACGTGTCCCAGGCGGGGCATATTGGATATCTCCACAGTAGCTACATCCTTCACCAATACGGGTACTCCATTATTGGTTTCAACGATGATGTTCTTGATCTCGTTGATATTGTCGAGCAACCCAATACCTCTTACTACATAGGCCTGGTTGTTCTGTATGATCACATCACCGCCGATATTGATATTGCTTTTTTGAACGGCGTTGAACACATCCAGAGGCGTGATACCGAGATTGTATAATTTACCGGGATCCACCTGTATTTCATAGGTTTTGGTACGGCCGCCAAAGCTCACGATATCGGCTACACCAGGTACAGCCCGCAGGCGCCTGTCGATGACCCAGTCCTGCATGGTTTTCAGTTCGCGCTCATCGCGGAGGTCACTGCGCAGGGTGTAACGGTAGATCTCTCCGGTGGGACCGGTAGGCGGTTGCACTGAAGGGGAAATACCATTGGGCAGGTTGGCATTACCCAGCAGGTTCATTACTTGCTGGCGCGCCTCGGGGTCTTTTACGCCGTCTTCAAAGATCAGCTTAACAAAAGACAGTCCGAATATACTGCTGGAACGCAGGCTCATTTTTCGTTGAACCGGATTCATGGCAATTTCTACAGGGATGGTAATAAATTTTTCCACCTCCTCAGCACTTCTGCCCGGCCATTGTGTAATGATACTGATCTCGGTATTGGTAACATCGGGGAATGCTTCAATGGGCATATCACGGAACGTGATCACACCCACGATCACCAGCAACACCGAAACAAATAAAATGAAGTATTTATTCTTCAGTGAAAAAGCTATGACGCCTTTCAGAAATTTATTCATCTCAACTGATTTTAATGTTAGTTATTTAAAGACCCATAGATCAACAAAGCCTGAGACGCAATGATCTTGTCGCCTTTGTCGACGCCTGAAGAGATGAAGGTTTTATCGCCTACTGTATTGATGAATTTAACAGGAGTGATCCGTACATCCGATTTGCTGTGGTACACCAGCACATAATACTGACTGTGATCGAATATCAGGGCGCTGGTAGGGATGGCGATGTTTTCTTTGTTTTCCCTATTGGTAAGGGTAACACTCGCAAACATTTCCGGCTTCAGCATATAATCCTGGTTGGCTAATACCACGCGCACTTTCATTACTTTGTTGTTAGGGTCGAGCACGTTCAGCATCTTATCTACCTTGCCTTTGAACACTTTCTTGGGGTAGGCGAGGGTAGTAACGTCTACGTTCTCACCCAGGTGAATAAGGCTGATATTGGATTCATACACATTGGCTTGTACCCAAACATTTTTCAGGTCTGAAATAGTAAACATGTTGCCGCCGTTGTCAGACCGGATGGCCATATTGTTGGTGGCAAACTTCTCCACGATGAAACCGCTGATCGGCGCTTTTACCACGTATTCGCCTTGTGTATTTCCGCCATTGATCTTCAGCACACGGTTGATACGGGCCAGTTCCGATTTGGCCTGCTCATGTGCCGCTTCGGCCGCCAGCAGGTCTTTCTGCGATGCGAGTCCGCTTGTAAACATATCCTGCGTGGCATCGAGGTTCTTTTTGGCTACCCGCAGGTTGGTTTCAGCATTCACCAAGTCATTGCTGAAGCCGGCCATTTCAGAACTTTTGATAACAGCCAGCGTTTGTCCGGCCTGCACATAATCGCCCAGCGCCACTTTGATGTCTTGTACATTACCACTCACCATGGGATAGATCTTCACTACATTGTCTTCATTGAACGACACTTTACCTGTTAAAGTAAGTGAGTTCACAAACGGAGCAGTCGAAACCGTATCTACCACCAGTGTTTTAAAAATAGAATCGGGTATCACATATTTTTCCCTTTCTTCGGCCTTGCCTTCATTGTTAGATTTGCATGACTGCATTCCGATCGCGGCGGCTAATATCAGGATACCGGTGGTGATAAAAGATGATTGCATTTTCTTTTGCATAAAAAATATTTCTGGTAGTAGGTGATCTAGTTATAAAAATTAGTTCCTGTATAAAAGTTGATGTCTTCAAACGCGCTTATCCTGTTGAACTGGATGGAATTGATCTGGAGGATATTCGATTTATAGGCATCGTAAAAATCCAGGAAATCCAGCAGGCCAATGTTGCGGCGCTGGTAGTTGATCAGCACTTCATTCAGCAGCCTGTCGAAATCGCCGGAGAATTTTGGGTCGATGTTCTTATACAGTTTGTTGTTGTCATACGCTTTTTGCAGCGCCCTGTATAGCTGTTCTTCCACCGAAGCCTCCACGCTTTTTTCAGTAGTCTGGTTCACCTGTATCATCGCTTTGGCCGATTTGATATTGCCCTGGTTCCTGTTGAAAATGGGCAGGTCCATGGAAACGCCTACCGAATGGAAATTCTGTACATAACTACCTAACCGGTCGTACCCTAATGAAGCCGTTAAATCAGGCACCGCCAGTGCTTTTTGGTAATTGTAGTTCAGCTTGCTGATCTGGGTATTGGCGCGTGCGATCTTCAGGTCAGTACGGCTTTTGAAAGCAGTATCTACCAACGTAGTCAGACTGTACGCGGCCGGGTCGAGCGCGGCGTTTTTTTGTGTATCAACAATGGGCGATATATACAGGTTTTTAACCTGCATCACCAGTCTCAGTTCGCTTTGCGTATCATTGATCTGGTTAATGAGGTCGTTGTACTCGCTTTGCAGGCTGTAAAGCTGCGCTTTGATACGCACTACTTCTTTCTCTGCAATGTATCCCTTGCCTTGTTGCGATTCAAAAGCGGTTACTACCTGCTGCATAGCGCTGATCTCTTTGTTGTACACTTTGGCCGATTGCTGCAGGTAATAGATATTGAAGAAATCGGTACGCAAAGTGTATTTCAGTGTGCGCAGCAGATCGTAAAACTGGTATTCAGCCAGCTTTACATTGGCTTCAGCAAGCTTGATCTGCTTATTCCTTTTGCCGGCCAGTAAGATCAGTTGCGATATGGCTGCGGTGTTTTCGGCATAATTGAAAAAACCGGCGTTCACCACATTGGAAAATTGATCGTGAATGCCGAATATGGGGCCACGTGCATAAGCGAGGTTGGGATTGGGCCAAAGCTTCGCCTGGATGATCAACGCCTTCTGTGCGTCGATATTATAGCGTTGCGCCAGCAACAGTAGGTTATTTCTTAAAAAAATCTGCTCGGCAGAATCCAGGGAGATAGCTGTGCTGTCTACCTTAACGGGAGAAATGAGGGGTTGATTCTGCGCCTGTGAGCAGAAGGCGGCACTTGTAAGGCATATAATGAATGCTATCCGATACAAAACAGTCGTCATCATTAATATTTGTTTTATCAATCCGGGCGTCAATTGCTATACAAGAACTCATTGGTAAATGATTATTCCCTGTTATACAATGTATTACCTGAACCTTCGACCGGATTGTTAAAGTTCTGGATTATAATTTATCTGCAATTTTAATTGTATAAATAATGTACTCAAAATACTACTGTCAGTATTTAGGAGGGGGTGGATTGATTTCCTTAAAGAAAAGATAACCATATACATCTGCAACATGATTTGCATGTGTAATAACGCTTTCCTCTTTTTCAGGTTGAACAGCAAAGGCATTGGGAATGCCCAGTTTGAAGCTGACGTGTTTTTCGAATGATGCCTGGGTGTTGGAAGCAGGCTTTTCGGGTTCGGGAAAGCTGTTTTTATAGTCTAAAAGGATTTCCGAGATATACTCAATGACAGTGTCCAGGTCATTGAATTCCTCGTAAAGACTGGCGCTGGCGTAAATCGGTTGAAAATCAATCACGCTGACACTCAGATTGAATATTTGCAGCGCCAGCAGCAATACCAGGCCCTTTTTAGCGATGTATACTATTTTTATAAGTAAAAATTAAGCTATTGCGCCGCAATTTAACTGGTATCGCTTAAAAAACAATAACAAAAGGGCTGCCTCGTATGTTTTGAGGCAGCCCTTTTCGCTGTTGAATCTTATTTATATCAAGCTACTTCACCTTCTTCAGAAGGGTTTCTGTGTTTGGTATCTACTTTTTTATAGGCCAGCCGGAAGATCAGCGGGAATACCCACAATGAAAAGAGCATGGCACAAAGGATACCGCCAATAACTACCCTCGCCAGCGGTCTTGAACTTTCAGAGCCGATACCAAAGGATATCGCAGCAGGGAAAAGACCAATCGCCGCCATCAGCGCCGTCATCATCACGGGTCGTATCCTTGTATTCACACCCAGCTTAATGGAGTTGTACAGGATATCTTCACCCCGGAACTCCAGCAGGTTTTCTTTGAATCGGGTGATCAGGATGATGCCATCTTGTATACAGATACCAAAGAGGGCGATGAAACCGATACCGGCCGAAATACTGAAATCGGTGCCGGTAATGTGAAGGGCCATGATGCCTCCCACAATAGCAAAGGGTACATTGGTGAATACCAGTAATGCATCTTTAAAATTACCGAACATGCTCAGCAGCAACAAGAAGATGAGGATGAGACTAATGGGTACCACCAGTGCCAGGCGATGCTGGGCACGTATCAGGTTTTCAAAATCGCCCTGGAATTCCATGGTATACCCTCTGCGCAGGTGCACTAATTTGTTCACTTTTTCCTGCGCTTCCCGGATGGTGCTGCCCATATCTCTTCCACGAACAGAAAATTTCAGTGCTGCATACCGCTGGTTATCGTCGCGGAAGATCAGGCTGGCGCCGGTTCGTTGGGCAATAGTGGCGATGGATTTGATGGGCACTTTACTGCCGTTCATCGTGGGCACCAGCAATTCTCCGATCTGTTCCGGTGTTTGCCGGTATTGTTCCGGTAACCTCACCCGTATACCGAAGATCCTGATGTCTTCATACAAAGAACTCGCCGGAACGCCGCCGGGCCCGAGACCTCCGATGGCCATACTGATGACCGCGTTGGCCTGGGCTGTGGTAACACCGTAGAGCGCCATTTTTTGCTGGTCGAGGTTGATGTCGAGCTCAGGCTGACCGGTATTATGTATGACACCCAGGTCTTCGATGCCCCGCACTTGTTTCAGCACGCTGAAACATTTGCCTATTTCTCTTTCCATGTAGGGGATCGAATCGCCATAGATTTTCAAACAGATACTGCCCTTGACACCCGAAACGGCTTCTTCCACATTATCCATGATCGGTTGTGAAAAGTTCAGGTTAACACCCGGTATCACCGACAAGGCTTTGTTCATCCGGTCTATCAGCTCTTCTTTGGAAATCTTGGGTTCCCATTCCGACTGCGGATACATTAATATGTCGAACTCATTATTGTAATACCCGGTTACATCCGTACCATCGTCGGGCCTTCCCGTTTGTGAAACACAATACTGCACTTGCGGGAAACCGGTGATGATGTCCCGGGCCTGTTTTGCTATTTCAACGGATTTGTTTAGTCCTGTGCTATAGTTCGTTTGAATGCGTAACCAGATGCTTCCTTCATTCAACTGTGGCAGGAATTCAGAACCCAGGTATTTGAAAGAGTATAGTCCGGCTATCATCGCGATAAAAGCAACGGGTAATACCAGCTTCCGGTTCTTGTACGATTTGATAAAGCCCATGAGCATGAAGCCCATCATGTGGTGCACAATGGGATTGTGTTTTTCTTTTACATTCTTGCGCATGAGTATGCTGATCAGGACCGGCACCAGTGTGAGGGTAGTGATCAACGAGCCTAACAAAGCAAAGCCAAGGGTATAGGCCAGCGGAGAAAACATTTTGCCTTCTACTTTCTGGAAAGCAAAAATGGGAAGGAGGGCAGTAATGATGATTACATTCAGGTAGAAGGGGCGCTTACCGATTTCCGCTGCATTTTTGCGTATCAATCCCAGCTTGCTCAGCTTGTTAAACCGTTCCATCCCCACTTCTTTGGCTTTGTGATCGAGTATCACAAATATTCCTTCCACCATCACAATGGTTCCGTCGAGGATGATCCCGAAGTCTACGGCACCCAATGACAAAAGGTTCGCACTCATACCCATGATATGCAAACAAATGAATGCAAACAACAATGAAATGGGTATGATCACCGCTACTACAACGGTAGCTCTCCAGTCGAACAGGAACAAGGAGATCAGTACTACTACTAATAACACGCCTTCTACGAGGTTATGCAACACCGTATGAGTGGCGTATTCGATCAGGTCACTTCGGTCATAATAAGGAACGATCTTCGTGTCAGCCGGCAGTACGGTTTCGTTCAGGTATTTGATCTTTTGCTCGATGTTTTTCACTACTTCGGAAGGGTTCTCGCCCTTACGCATCAGGATGATGGCTTCTACCACATCGTCTTCTTTTGTAACAACCCTTTTGCCGTTTTTATCGGTCAATCCGTCGGCCCTCGTTACCCATCCAAGCCGCGGCACATTGGATATTTCCACTGTAGCAACGTCTTTTACCAGCAGGGGCACACCATTGTTGTTCTGTACAATGATATTCTTGATCTCTTCGATATCGTTCAACAAACCGATACCTCTTACTACGAACGCCTGGTTGTTCTGGAAGATCATATCGCCCCCCACATTGATATTGGTGTTTTGCACCGCCGTGAAAACATCCAGGGGTGTGAGCCCGAGGTTGGCCAGCTTGCCAGGGTCTACCTGTATCTCATAGGTTTTGGTTTTTCCTCCGAAGGCGGCAACATCTGCCACACCGGAAATACTGCGCAAACGACGATCGATCACCCAGTCCTGCATGGTCTTTAGTTCTCTTACATCCCGGAAACTGCTTCGCAAAGTATAACGGAACAATTCCCCGGTAGGTCCGGTTGGTGGTTGTACACTGGGTTGCACATTGGGTGGTAGTACCGCATTGCCCAGCAGGTTCATGACCTGTTGCCGCGCCTGCGGGTCTTTCACACCATCTTCGAAAATCAGTTTGATGAATGACAAACCGAAAATGCTGGTAGAACGCATGTGTATTTTGCGTTGTACCGGGTTCATAGCGATCTCAATGGGGATGCTGATGAATTTTTCCACTTCTTCCGCGCTGCGGCCGGGCCATTGTGTGATGATGCTGATCTCGGTATTGGTTACATCCGGGAATGCCTCTACGGGCATATCAATGAACGTCATCACACCGGAAACGATGAGCAGTGAGGTAAGGAATAAAATAAAATATTTATTTTTAAGCGAGAACCCGATGATTCTCTTAAGAAACTTCGTCATAAGATGAAATTTAGGTCTGGTTAATTGTTCAACTGGTCATAGATCTGCAAGGCGTTGGATCCAATGAGCCTGTCTCCCGGTTTCACTCCACCTGTCAGGTATACCTTATCGCCAATAGCGCTCAGCTTTTGAACGGGAACGATATCGGCATTGCCTTCTCCATGGTATATCAATACAAAGTATTGGCTATGGTCAAAGATCAATGCGCGGAGAGGCACATACATGCTGTTCTTGTTCTCTGAATTGGTAACCGTTACACTGGCAAACATTTCCGGTTTGAGCAGGTAACCTTCGTTTGGCAATACCACACGCATTTTCATCACTTTATTAGAGGGGTCCAACACGTTCATGATCTTGTCTATCTTGCCCTTGAACACTTTATTGGGATAGGCAAGCGTGGTAACATTAACCGGATCTCCCGTATGCACAAGTTCAATATTGGATTCGTACACATTGGCCTGGACCCATACATTTTTCAGATCGGAAATGGTAAACAGGTTGGTGCTGTTGTCGGCACGGATAGCCATATTATTGGTAACAAATTTCTCTACGATGAAGCCGCTGATGGGCGCTTTCACAATGAACTCTCCCTGTGTATTACCGCCGTTGATTTTTAATACGCGGTTAATGCGCGATAATTCCGATTTGGCTTGCTCATAAGCAGCCTGAGCAGCCAGCAGGTCTTTCTGAGATGCGAGTCCGCTGGTAAACATATCCTGTGTAGCATCCATGTTCTTTTTCGCCACCCGCAGGTTGGTTTCTGCATTCACCAGATCGTTGCTGAAGCCGGCCATTTCAGAACTTTTAATCACGGCCAGTACTTGTCCCTCTTGTACATAATCGCCCAGCATCACTTTGATGTCCTGGATATTGCCGCTCACCATGGGGTATAGTTTTACTACATGGTCGTCATTAAAAGCCACTTTGCCTGTGAGGGTAAGCGAGTTTTCGAGCTTGCCAACCGATACGGTATCGATTACCAGGGTTTTTCGTATGGAATCGGGTATAACATATTTTACTTTCCCCTCTGTCTGTTTGTTCTCATTTTGAGATTTGCAGGATTGAAAAAAAGCTCCTGTCACGATCAGCAAGCAGGCGGAAAGAAATGAGGTAGTTACATTTTTTTGCATAAAAAATAGTGTTATCAGGTCTTCAATAATTTAGTTGTAGAATTGATTTCCGGTATAGAAGTTTAGGTCTTCAAATGCGCTCACACGGTTGAATTGGATGGAATTGATCTGCAACGTGTTTTGCTTATAAGAATCATAAAAATCCAGGAAGTCGAGTAAGCCAATGTTCCTGCGCTGGTAATTGATCAACACTTCATTCAGTAACCTATCGAAATCAGACACAAACTTTGGATCAATGTGCTGGAAAAGCTTGTGGTTGTCATAAGCCTTTTGTAAGGCCCTGTATATCTGTTCTTCTACGGTTGCTTCCACAGATTGCTGGGTAACCTGGTTCACTTTGATCATGGCCCTGGCCGATTTGATATTGCCCTGGTTACGATTGAAGATGGGCAGGTCCATAGAAATGCCTGCTGAATGAAAATTCTGCACATAACTACCCAGCCGGTCGTACGATATAGAAGCAGTAAGATCGGGAACCGCCAATGCTTTCTGGTAATTGTAGTTCAGTTTGCTGATCAGGGTATTGGTACGGGCAATTTGCAGATCGGTACGGCTTTTGAATGCCGTATCTACCAATGATGTCAAATTGTATTTTGCCGGATCGAAGGAACTAGCTTTCTGCAGATCCACATCCGGAATAATATAATTCTTCTTCACTTGCAACACCTGCCGCAATTCACTTTGTGTATCATTGATCTGGTTGATCAGGTCGTTGTATTCACTTTGCAGGCTGTATAATTGCGCTTTGATCCGCACTACTTCTTTTTCTGCGATATATCCTTTGCCCTGTTGCGATTCAAACGCTTTCACCACCTGCTGCAAGGCACTGATTTCCTTATCGTACACTTTGGCCGACTGCTGCATGTAATAGATATTGAAGAAATCAGTACGCAAAGTGTATTTTAACGTACGCAGGAGATCATAGAATTGATATTCCGCCAGCTTTGCATTGGCTTCAGCAATTTTGATCTGCTTATTTCTTTTCCCTGCGAGTAAAATCAACTGCGAGAGGGTGGCGGCATTCTCGGCATAATTGAAGAAGCCGGCGTTCACCACATTGGAGGCCTCATCGTGGATACCGAAGATCGGGCCGCGTGCATACGAAAGGTTGGGATTCGGCCATAGTTTCGCCTGTATGATCAGTGCTTTCTGCGCGTCGATATTATAGCGTTGCGCCAGCAATAAAAAGTTATTCCTTAAAAAAAGCTGTTCCGCACTGTCCAGGGTGAGCCTGGTACTGTCTGCCTTGACAGGATTGTCAGGCGGCAGGTTCTGTGCCCCTGCATATGCGTTTGCTTCAAGCAAACAAAGGAGCAGGCATATCTTGTAAAAGACTTTCATTTATGGAGGATAGGTTTGGTGACAGAAAATAATAATTCATCAATGCCATCATATTGATATGGCAGGTTTAAGTCAATTCAGACATCATCGATTGCCTGCGCTTGCTGGTTACGTGATCCTCATAGCATGGAGGAAACAACCATTGCAAGCCAGGGGAATACCTGTATGCCAGTTTATTCAACTACAATAATGGTAACGTGATGCTGATATCAGCATTTGGGAGGAGGAGGATTGATTTCCTTGAAAAAAAGATAGCGGTAAGTATCCTTTATTGCATCGCTGTATTGAATGGATGCCTGTTCTTTTTTAACCAGCAACGTAAAGGGACTGGGAACAGAAAGTTTGAAGCTGATGTGTTTTTCTACCTGCGACTTGGAAGAGGGTTGCTGGCCGAATTCGGGAAAGGCATTGTAGTGTTTTAATACAACCTCTGTAACATATTCCGCAATACTGTTGAGGTCGTTAAACTCGTACAAGTTGCTGGTATGAAAGGGCTGAAATTCAATAGCATTGGTACTCAGGTTCAATACCTGCAGCGCCAACAGTAACAATAGTGCGTTTCTGCTAATATGTGTAAACTTTGCCAACAAGGGTTTTCAGATCAGCCGCAAGTTACGTTGAATAATTGTTAAACAAAATCCATAACCTTAAGATCAATATAAAATCCCGTTCCGCAATGCATGCGGAACGGGATTTTTCTCATTTTGAGAAAAATAGATTATTTTTTTGTTTCGTCTTTACCCAGGGGCTTATTCTTCGCAAAGTCAACCAGTATTGGCGCTGCCACGAAGATAGACGAATAGGTACCGGTTACCACACCAATCAGCATCGCAAACGCAAATCCGCGGGTTACTTCTCCTCCAAAAATAAAGAGGATCAGGATGGTGAGGAATACCGTGAGCGAAGTCATGACGGTACGGCTCAGCGTATCATTGATGGCCCTGTTGATGATGGCTGCATTGCTGGAGCCTTTCAGCAGTTTGCTGTCTTCACGGATACGGTCATACACGATCACGGTATCGTTCATCGAGAAACCTATCACCGTTAGGATGGCTGCGATGAAGTGCTGGTCGATCTCCAGCGGGAAGGGCACAATTTTCCGTGCGAAGCTGAACACGATCAGGGTTACAAACACGTCGTGCAGCAAAGAGAAAATGGTACCCAATGAATATCGCCAGTCGCGGAAACGGATGAAGATATACAAACAGATAGCGATGATGGCGAATATAGTGGCTTTGGTAGCGCCGGCCTTCAGGTCATCCGAGATAGTAGGCAACACCGTTTGCGAGCTTTGCTTGTACTTGGTTTCAAATTCGTTGAACGTGATGTTCTGCGGCAGGTGTTTGTGCAGGCCATTGAACAGCATTTGCTCTACCAGCGAATCTACGTGGTTGCCGGTTTCGTGTATCTTGTAAGAAGTAGTGATGTTCAACTGGTGAGTAGAGTTCACCGTTTTGATAATGGGCGCTTCGCCGAATACTTTTTTCAGTTCATCGGTAATCTCAGACTGACTCACAGCGTGGTCGAATTTGATGGTATAGCTGCGTCCTCCGGAGAATTCCACACCCTCATCGAATCCGTTGAAGAACGTACTAATACCCAATATGAGTATCACAACAGAAATACCATAAGCGATCTTCCTGTATTCGATGAATTTGAAAGCGGCATGTTTGAAAATGCGCTTTGAAATACCAGTAAAATATTCAAAGTGGCGGTTCTTGTTGGTGTAGAAATCTGTGATCAACCTCGATACCAGGATACCGCAGAACAGCGACAACAAAATACCGATGATCTGTGTGGTGGCGAAGCCCAGTACCGGACCCAGACCAAAATAAGCGAGGATAATAGCGGTGAGCAATGTGGTCACGTGCGCATCGAGTACGGGCGACAATGAACGCTTGTAACCATCGTTCACAGCCAGTTGATAAGATTTACCCCTGCTCAGTTCTTCCTTGATACGCTCGAAGATGATTACGTTCGTATCCACCGCCATACCAATGGTGAGTACCAGACCCGCGATACCAGGCGCTGTAAGGGTAAAGCCCAGTGCACTCAGCACACCGATGGTGAAGAGCAGGTTCAGTATCAGTGCAATATTGGCTACCCAACCTGCGGTATTGAAGTACAGCAGCATCAGGGCGAAGATCACGATGAATGCGATGAGGAACGACAGTCCGCCGCCGGTAATGGATTCTTTACCGAGGGTAGGACCTACCTGCTGCTCCTGCACGATCTTGGCAGGTGCAGGCAGTTTACCGCTTTCCAATATTTCAGAAAGGTCTTGCGCTTCTTTGATGGTATAGCTTCCGGATATCTGCGAACTACCGGTGGTAATTGGATCGTTCACATTCGGAGCTGAGTATACAAAGTTATCGAGCACAATGGCAATGGGCTTGCCCACGTTGCGCGTGGTCATCTTCGCCCATATATTGGTGCCGATCTTGTCCATGTTCATCTTGATGGCAATGCGTCCGCGCTCGTCGTAATCCTGCGCAGCATTGGTAATATGGTCACCTTCGAGCTCGGCCTGTCCATTGTCGAGGGTCTTGATGGCATAGAGCATCAGGATGTTTTTCATCTTCGGATCGCCCGATTCGGTTTTGCCGTACATGAATACCAGGTTGGAAGGGAACTTATTCTTCACCAGGTCCATCCGCAGGTAATCATTGAGCGTGCCGGTATCTTTTGCCTGGATATAACCCAGTGCAGCAGGATAGATGGGTTTGCCACCTTTGTCCTGGTAAGGCTGTGTAAACTGCAATAAGCGCGCAATCGGATTCTTATTAGAATTGATCTTGTTTGAATCGGCTTTGGCAGTTTGACCATGTGTGTTGCCTAATCCTGAAAGCGTGGCAGTTTTGTTGGTATCTGCCTTGGCAGTAGCTGTGGTTGTTTCAACAGCAACTTTTTTAGCAGTATCTTTTGGAGCGCTGCCGTTGAGATAATCTTCTACTGCTTTATCGGCCGCCACGATGCCATTCTGCAGGTCGCGGCTCTCAAAAGTGTACACTTCAAAGAACTGCAGGTTGGCAGTAGACTGGAGGTAATTCCTTACCCTTTCTTTATCGTTGATACCTGCCAGCTCAATACTGATAATGCCTTTGGCAGGATCGGGGTTGATATTCGGTGATGCTACGCCAAAACGGTCGATCCTGGTACGCAGGATACGGTAAGTATTGTTGAAGGCAGCAGTAGCCTGTTCTTTCAGGTAGCTGGATACCGCGTCATCGCTGGCATCGAATTTAACCTTGCCGTTGCTGCGGGCCGCAAAGAAAGGAGCCAGCTTACCGGTAGGGTTCAGCTTGGAATATTCATCACGGAAAAGGGTGATGAGGTCGGCCCCGCCATTGGCTTTGCGCAATACGGCCGCATCGAGCGCTTTATTAAACTGTGCGTCTTTGGTAAAGTTGGCCAGTGATTTGATCAAACCGTCGAGACCCACTTCCATGGTCACGCTCATACCGCCCTGGAGATCCAGGCCCAGCATCAGCTCTTTTTCTTTGGCGCTGCTGTAAGTAGTAAGACCAAAAGCGAGTTTGGTGTCTTTGGTACTGTCGAGCAAACGTTGCAACCTTTCTTTTTTCAGTTCAGCGAGACTGTCTGCATACAGCGCCTGTAATTCCTTATTGCCGGGATATTTAACTTCGGGTGAAGGGAAATGTTTAACCCAGGCTTCGGCTTTTGCATCCTGGGCATTTTCATGGCTGTGGACAAACCAGGTAAAAGATAATTGGTACAAGCAGATCACAATCAGTGCAATCGCAAAAAATCGCACTAAACCTTTCAGTTGCATATTCGTAACGGTTTAATCAGTTTTTTTAGAGTGGGCAAAGATAGGGGAAAGGGGGTAATATATAGAAGCTATTTGGATTTGACGCCGGTAAGGGTTACATCGAAAAAAAGAGGTGAATTAGGGGGGATGGCACCCGAGCCCATGCAGCTATATGCCAGCGAAGATGGCAATACCATTTTGATCCTGCCGCCTTTTTGCAGCAGTGGGATAGCTATTTTCCAACCCTCGATAACACCAGACAGGCTGAAAGTGACAGGATTGGCCGAAGCGTCGAAAGTGGTATTATTCATCAGCTTACCCGTATATACCACACTGATGATGGAATCCACGGTAGGCCTGGAGCCGGAACCGGGGCTGACGATCTCGTATAATATGCCGCTGCTATGCTCGGTGTAGTGAATGTTGTTGGCCGTACAATAGGCCACCATCTGGCTTTTTTCCGAAGCAACAGAAGCTGGTTGGCAGGCGCCTGAATCGGTCTTGCCACAGGAAATGATCAATAAAGAGGAGAGGGAGAGGAAAAGAACCGAAGCAAACAATAGCTTTTTCATTGGGAGAGCAGTCAGTTTTATTTTATGATCAAATAATTAAATGCGTTTCTGTAATTAAGACCCTTTTTCAGGCCCGTTGGCTGCATGCCGCCTGTTTCTTTTTGCCATAAGTTCCTGGTAACGTTGCTCTTGCATTTCCCACCTGAACTTGCGGTAGAAAAACGCCAGGAAAAAAGAAAGCAACAAAATGGCCAGGATAAATACCACCGAACTGAAGCTCGCATTGGCCACCATTTCTGCGCGCTGGTACCAGCCGGAGGACAAACTAACCAAAATGAGTATGCCTATCATAAAACCGGAGGACATGCCTACCAGGAGGGGTCGGATACTTGTTTTCTGTTTCTCCCTGTTTTCAGCCCAATACTTCACAAAATCATCATCGTGCTGCATTGGACAAATATAGGAGGAATCGGTGCATAATAAAAATCCCCGTAACGGTTGTGTTACAGGGATTTTATTCATAGTGAGGTATTGATTAGTATCCACCCATTCCACCCATATCAGGTGCACCATGAGGCATCGGCGCTTCAGGCTTGGGTTTGTCGGCGATCACACACTCAGTGGTCAGCAGCATAGAAGCGATAGAAGCAGCGTTTTCCAGTGCTACGCGGGTTACTTTGGTAGGATCGATCACACCTGCTTTGAACAGGTTCTCGTATACTTCAGTACGGGCGTTGAAACCGAAATCGGCTTTTCCTTCTTTGATCTTCTGTACCACGATGGAACCTTCGATACCGCTGTTGGCAACGATCTGGCGAAGGGGCTCTTCAATGGCGCGTTTAACGATCTGGATACCGGTGATCTCGTCTTCGTTACCACCTTTCAGTTTTTCCAGGGCTTCTACGGCACGGATATAAGCCACACCACCGCCCGGTACAATGCCTTCTTCAACAGCAGCGCGTGTTGCGTGCAGGGCGTCGTCTACGCGGTCTTTCTTTTCTTTCATTTCTACTTCAGTAGCAGCACCTACATACAGTACAGCTACACCACCACTCAATTTAGCCAGGCGTTCCTGGAGTTTTTCGCGGTCGTAGTCAGAAGTAGTATTTTCAATTTGTGCTTTGATCTGGTTTACACGGGCAACGATATCGGCTTTTTTACCTTTACCGCCAACGATAGTAGTATTGTCTTTATCGATCGTAATAGAAGCAGCCTGACCCAGGTAGCTGAGGTCGGCGTTCTCCAGTTTGAAGCCTTGCTCTTCGCTTACTACAGTACCTGCAGTGAGGATAGCGATATCGGTGAGCATTTCTTTTCTGCGGTCGCCAAAGCCGGGAGCTTTAACAGCAGCCACTTTGATGGTACCACGCAGTTTGTTCACTACCAGGGTAGCAAGCGCTTCACCTTCGAGATCTTCGGCGATGATCACCAGCGGACGGCCACTCTGTGCTACTTTCTCCAGGATGTGGAGGATATCTTTCATGGCGCTGATCTTCTTGTCGTAAATCAGGATGAAGGGGTTCTGCAGTTCAGCTTCCATTTTTTCGCTGTTGGTAACGAAATAAGGAGAGATATAACCACGATCGAACTGCATACCTTCTACTACGTCAACGGTAGTGTCGGTGCCTTTTGCTTCTTCTACAGTGATCACACCTTCTTTACCTACTTTGCTCATGGCCTGGGCAATCAGCTTACCGATTTCCATATCGCTGTTGGCAGAGATAGCAGCTACCTGCTCAATTTTTTTGGTGTCGTTACCTACAGTCTGTGATTGCGCTTTCAGGCTTTCCACTACTTTGGCAACGGCTTTGTCAATACCGCGCTTCAGGTCCATCGGGTTAGCGCCTGCTGCTACGTTCTTCAAACCTTCGCTGATGATAGACTGGGCCAGTACAGTAGCGGTAGTGGTACCATCACCTGCAATATCTGCAGTTTTGGAAGCTACTTCTTTTACCATCTGGGCGCCCATGTTCTCGATGGCGTCTTCCAGTTCAATTTCTTTTGCTACAGTTACACCATCTTTAGTAATGGAAGGAGCACCGAATTTTTTCTCGATAACCACGTTGCGGCCTTTAGGACCCAGGGTTACTTTTACAGCGTTGGCCAGGGTGTCAACGCCTTTTTTCATTTTATTCCTTGCTTCGATATCGAAGAATATCTGCTTTGCCATGTTATGTTAATTTGACAATTTGATAATTAGATAATTTGACAATGTATTATTTCGGCTCATTGTCGAATTGCCGAATTGTTTCATTAAATAATTGCAAGGATGTCGCTTTCACGCATGATCAGCAAATCCTGTCCTTCGATCTGGATTTCCGTTCCTGCATATTTACCATATAAAACGGTGTCGCCGGTTTTAACGGTCATCGGGTCATCTTTTTTACCGGCTCCGGCAGCTACGATGGTACCGCGTTGGGGTTTTTCTTTAGCGGTGTCGGGGATGATGATACCGCCTGCAGTTTTTTCTTCGGCAGCGGCAGGCTTAACGATTACCCTGTCGTGCAAAGGTGTAACGTTGAGTTTCTTAGCCATACGTTATTGATTTTTTAATAATTGAGTGAATAATATGCTTCTGCCCATCGATTTCCATGCCATCACCATTAGTTAAGCCAAAATTTCAGTCGGCTTCATTTGTGGGTGCCCGGTAAAGTCCCTTTGTCAGAAACGCCCGCAAATATGCACCAAGTTTTGCTAACCCTGTCAATTTTTCATTTTCCGGGGCATAAATATACATATTACATTTTGCATGGCCCCATTTATACAATACCTTTGCCGCTCCCAAACAGAGTTCTTAGAAAATATGATCAGCAGAAGAAATATCCGGGTAAAAGTAATGCAGCTCCTGTATATGATAGAAGCGGCAGACGGTACGCCGGCTTTTAAACAACCGGTAGGGGAGTTGCAAAAGCAGCTCGACAAGAGCCGGGAGCTTTTTGTCTACCTCCTTTATTTCCTGACAGAAGTGGCGCGTTATGCCGAAGTCAATGCCCAGAAAAGGGCTTCCCGCAACCTGCCCACCGAGGCCGACCTCAATGTAAACACCAAAATTGCCGGTAACCAGCTCCTCTGGCAGATACTGGAAGACGATTCTTTTAAAAAGGCAGTCGAAAAAGATATGCCCCAGCAACTGATCGACAGGGAACTGGTGAAGAAAGTATACGAAGACCTCACCGGAACCGAACAATACCAGACTTATATTGCCACGCCTTCCCGCGACAAGAACAGCGAAAAAGAGATCCTGAAACTGATCTTCACCCATCTTATGTTACCCAATGAATATTTCATCACGCACGTGGAAGAATTATTCAACAACTGGGACGATGACGCCGAGATGATTGACCAGCTGATGATGAGTTATTTGCAAAAGCCCGCATCTTTCCATCTCTCGCAAATGCTGAGCGAAGAAAAATGGATCTTTGCGAAGACCCTGCTGGAAACTGTTTTAGAAAAGAAAGAATATACCACCAGTCTTATTACCCCCAAATTGAAGAACTGGGATGCAGAGCGTATTGCCATACTGGATATGATTTTGATGCGTATGGGCGTTTGTGAATTGCTCTACTTCGAAACCATTCCTACCAAAGTAACCATCAACGAATACATCGACCTGGCCAAGGAATACAGTACGGCGCAAAGCGGACAGTTTGTCAATGGTATCCTGGATAATATCCATAAAGAACTTACCGAAGCCGGGAAGATCAATAAGATACAATACAAAAACAAAATATAAGTCTTATGAAACGGATATTGACGGGTATGCTGTTCTGTGCAACCGTGGCGGCTTTTTTGCCGGCCTGCAATAATACCGTGAAAGTGAACCAGCAGCCCGCTGCCGATACGGCTCATTATACAACGGTACAGTGGCTGGATTCTGTAGTAAATTTCGGCAGCATCAAAATGGGAGAGCAGATCGAGATCCGTTTCCGCGTTAGGAACAGCGGCCATCAGCCACTTTACCTCACCGATGTGAAAGCGGTTTGTGGTTGTACGGTTGCCGATTATACCAGGCAAGCCATCGCCCCGGGCGATACCGGCATAGTGGTGGGGTCCTTCGATAGCAAAAAAGCGCATGTGGGCACGGTTCGGAAAAGTATACTGGCTACCACAAATTCACGCAATGGTTACAATCACGACCTTATCTTTACGGGCGATATTCAAGAATAATAAAAAAAGAACAACATGTTTTATCTGAATTCAGTTTTACTGGCGGCGAACCCTCAACAGGGCGGCGGCATGATGCAATTGGTATTGATGGGTGGTATCATCCTTGTTTTCTGGCTGTTCATGATCCGTCCACAAGCGAAAAAAGCAAAAGACCAGAAAAAGTTCATCGACAATATGCAGAAAGGCGATAAAGTGGTAACCATTGCAGGTATCCACGGTACGGTGAACAAGATCAATGAAGACAATACCATCCAGCTGGAAGTAACCCCCGGCAGTTACCTGAAGATCGAAAAATCTTCTATCAGCATGGAATGGACAGCTGCCATCAACAAAGCTGCTGCAGCTGACAAAAAATAATAGTAGCAAAAACTGCAACCAAGCATTAATTTAGACCTGGAATCGTACCTGCAGTTCCAGGTTTTTTTATTCTACCCACTTCGAAATAATATGCTCAGGATCGGTTTAACAGGAGGCATCGGCAGCGGGAAAACCACCGTATCCAATATCTTCAGGATACTGGGTATTCCTGTATTTGATGCCGACAGCGCCGCCCGGAAACTAATGGAAGAAGATCCTGCATTGCGTAAAGGGCTGATTCATTTATTTGGCCCAGCCGCTTTTGATAATGACCGTCTCGACAGAAAATACATTGCCCATATCGTCTTCAACGATCCTTACCGGTTGGAACAGCTCAATGCATTGGTGCACCCGGTTACCATTGCAGCAGCCGAAAAATGGGCCGATGCACAACCCACTGCTTATACCATCAAAGAAGCCGCTTTATTTTTCGAAGCAGGATCCACTACGGGTCTTGATTATATCATCGGGGTCTATGCTCCACGCCATGTGCGTATCAACCGTGTGATGAAAAGAGACGGTGTTTCGCGGGAGGAAGTGCTCAGCCGCATGAACAGGCAGATTAACGAAGAGATCAAAATGCGCCTCTGCGATTTTGTGATCCTGAACGATGAGCAGGAATTGCTGATACCACAGGTATTGAAATTGCACGACAAATTCCTGCAAGAGAAGGGAGACTGATATTCAAACGTCATCCTGAGCGAGCGAAGCGAGTCGAAGGAACTGCTGAGCATTCGAGCAGATCCCTCGGCTACGCTCGGAATGACGTTTCATCGCTGTTATAGGATTGTTATAATCTGAAACGTCCTGTTGCTTTTGCCCACTTTTTGCATCTAATTCAATGTAAAACAGGGTTATGAAAAAGTTGTTTATCATATTGTTACTCATGAGTTCATTTGTAACAGTGACTTCAGCTTCGGCACAGTTCCATGGTTATGTGAGGGGTGGATATTACCGGCCTTATATTGTACATCGTTATTATTATTACGACCCGTTCTTTTCGCCGTATTGGTATGGGTATCCATACTATATGTATCCTTATGGTTATCCGCCTTCACCGAGAGCTTCTAAACTTGACCAGGAAATAGCCGACCTGGAACATGATTATTCGCAAAAAATTGCTTCCGTTCGTATGAACCATTCCCTGAGCCGTCCTGAAAGAAGGTCACGCATCAGGGAACTGCGCCATCAAAGGAATGAAGCAATTGAAAATGCGAAAAGAGACTATTATAAGTCTTAAATGTCATTTCCAGGGGCAAGGAATCGCATGCGCCACTTTCTGAGGCGAACGGAGGATGAGTGAAAACTCGAATGTTTTCATCGATCCCAGTGAGTTCTTGGAAGAGGAGAGGGTTACGTCGTAAGTCAACCCCAATTGCAAGCTCCTGTACATTAACCCCAGGTAGGGAATCACCGCATCATTACTCCTGTACCATAGGCCCGTATTGAAAACGGTAGGTGTTTCCGAATCGTCGAGGATATGCCCCAGGTTCACGCCCAGTGAATAAAAATTCTGACTGTTCTGAACAATGTACACGGCATTGGCATTGAATGCCAGCCTGTCGCTCAGGAAGGCCTGGTAATCGGCATGAAAATTATAATGCGGCGGATCGAGCTGCGTGGAATCATTCAATGCAGAGCGGCGCGTTTTCATGAACCGGTATCCTGCAACACCCACATCAAAATTGGAACTTTCATCGGTATAAGTATAGGTGATGCCTGCGGCCATTGAAACATAGGGTTTGACGGTAGACAGGTACGCTTCATTGGTAGGCAGCGCCCTGTTGAAACCGGAAGAAGCGAGCTGACTCGAAAAACTGAGTTGCGTATAATCGATGATGAGATTGGTATAAGTTGCAGCCAGTCCTATCGACAAGCCATGGTAATCATTTTCATCGATGGCCACATGCGAACTCAGGATACCGTGAAAAGAATTGTTCTTATAGGCGCCCGACATGCCATAATCCTGCATGAACATGAGCCCCCCGCCAATGTAATTCGTTTCTTTGTCTTTCTGTTTGAACAGTTTACCGTCAAAAGAAACAGAAGTGGTATTGAACGGGTCAACGCCGCTGGCAAACCACTGGCTCCTGCGGTTGATGATGAGGCGCCAGTCGGCACTGCCATTGCCCGCCAGCGCAGGATTCACACTCAGCGGTGATGAATAGAACTGCGAAAAAACAGGGTCTTGCGCCTGTAATGCACCAGTGAAAATTGTCAGCAATAACAATAAACAAAAAGATCGTTTTAATAGTATGATCATAGTCATTTTCATCAGCGTAATAAAAGTGTTTCCCCGGTTTTTCTAACCAGGCTGCCATCTACTGCAAGGCCTTCAGCAATCCATATATAAATACCCATCGGCTGCGCCGTTCCCCCTGCTGTGCCATTCCAGCCTGCATCGGGGTCACGGGTTTCAAACATCAATTGTCCGTACCGGTTGTATATTTTGAAATAATGAAACTCCTTCAGCCCTGCATGATAGGAATACAATATGTCGTTGACACCATCGCCATTGGGTGTGAAAGATCGCGGAACCAGGATATCTACCATGTTGTTGTCGAAGACCCGCACCAATAAAGTATCAGGTGTATAACATCCTCCCGAAGAAATCAAATTTACCAGGTATTGCTGTGTTTGCGAATGGTTGAAAATGGTGCTGTCGCTGTTGGGTGAAGTGATGCCCCTGGTAGGATTCCACTGGTAAGTATAACCTGGCAGGTATCTTCCCGCGATCATAGTAGGTACACTCTTGTAAGCACTGATCGATGGTAATCGTACTGCCGCAATCGGTACCTGTATGGTGAAGGTAGTATCTAGCGATACACTATACGAAGCGCAGTTGGCTTGGGTAGCTGTGAGCCGTATATGCCTGTCGCCTCCCGTGAGATAAGTATCCGTGGCATGATAGGTATTGGCCGATGTACTATCACCCAGATTCCATAACCATTGAACGGTGCCGGTGAAAGTAGTATCGGTGAGGTTGGTAAAATGTATCAACTTGTTGATGCAATAAGAGTCGTAACTGAGTTTGAGGATGGGTTTATTGATCAATATCAATCCCAGATTGGATGCTGCCGTATCTACGCAACCGAACTGGTTGGTGAGTCTTGCATTGTACTTACCGGGTGTGAGCGTGCCGATGGAATCGGTGGTGGCTCCGGTAATTGGCACTCCGTTCAGCAACCACTGGTAACTGACGGTATCGGAAGGCAGTGAAACAACATACAAGGTATCCAGGATATTATTGCAGATATAATTACCGTGCAACGAAACGATCTTACCAACAGGCAGGTGATTGATCCTTTGGGAGAAATAGAAAGTATCGGTGAGGTTGCTGCAAGCCATTTCTTTTACACCACTGATGGCGAAAGTCTGGCTGGTAGCATTGCGCAAAGAAGGCGTGATCCAGGTATAGGGCGATGTTTTGATACCCGAAACAGTACGCGATACACCGGTGGTATCGGTATAGTTGAAACTCCAGGGTGCGTTACCGGTAAAGCTGATAGACAGCGTGTCTTGCGGATAAGCACAGATCACTGCTTTGCCGGTGATATTGGCTTTGGGTGATGGCATTACGCGAACAGTAGCGGTGAAAATATTACCCTGGCAACCGGTATTGTAAGGCCGCACAAAATACACCACGGTATCGTTGACATTGATGAGGTTGGTAAGGGTTTGACTGATGATGGTCTGTGGAGTAACAGCAGCACTTAATCCCAATACACTGCCGGCGGGACTCACCACCGGCACACTCCAGGTATATGTGGTACCGGGCGGCGCAGTAGCCGGCGTCATATTGAAGCTGGTACCGCTACAGATAATGGTTGATTGGTTGGCTATGGGTGGCAGCGGTACACCTACTACAGCCGTTAGTGTAAAAGGTGCGCCTGTGCAGCCGGTAGCTACCGGCGTAATGGTATATACAACCTGACCGGTGGCGGCGGTAGTGTTCACAAGGGTTTGCGAAATAGTGGGCACCGGCGTGGTTTGCTGGCCGCCGTTGATCACTGAACCAAATGGAAATACCACCGGTGTGGGCCAGGTGTATGTTGTGTTGGCCGGTACCGGTGAAGGCAGTATACTGAACGGCGTACCGGAACAAATGGTGTCGGTCATGCTGAAAAGGATCGGTACCGGTTTAACCGGTACGGTAACAGTGAAGGTATTACCTGCACATCCATTGGTGGAAGGCGTTACCGTATAAGTGGCCGTATCCATGATATTATTGACGCTGCTGAGCGATTGCCCGATGGAAGTCTGGCTGATCGGCTGTGCACTGCCGCCTGTTAAACCGCTCGCAGGCGCCAGCAACGGATTGCTCCAGGTATAAGTAGTTCCTGCCGGCATGCTGGCGGGAGTATAATTAAACGCGTTACCGCTGCATATAGCTGCCAGCAACTGGTTGGCAGCAGCAGGAACAGGGTTGAGGGTAACCGTGGCTGTAAATGATGCGCCGGTACATCCTGCCGCAGTGGGAGTAACCGTATAGGTAGCCGTAGCGGAGTTGATGGTCTGGTTGGTGAGCAACTGGCTGATGCTGGCCTGACCGGTTGTTTGTGCAGATCCGCCAGAAATTGCGCCAACAGGTGCAATCACAGGCGCCGTCCAGGTATAAGTGGTGTTGGATGGAACACTGACAGGTGTAAGATTGAATACAGTATTGCTGCAAGCCGCCAGTGTTTGGTTGGCAATATTGGGTACCGGGTTAATGGGAACGGTAACAATAGCCGTACTGGAACAGTTATTGGCGCTGATGGTATAGGTATAAGGTACATTCACCGGGTTGAGGCTGGTATTAACCAGTATCTCTGCCGGGTTATAAGTACCATTGCCCGCTCCGTTGCTGATAGAAGTAACTACCGCTCTGTTCCAGGTAAAAGTAGCGCCTGCCGTAGCAGAAGTAGGAATATAATTGAAGGTGCTGCCACTACATACAGCATTGGGAGTTTGTGTACTGCTCAGTGTAGGCGTTGGATTGATATTCACCACCACCGATTGGTTATTGGTACAACCATTGGGTGTGATGAGATTATAGATGTAGGTAACCTGAATGGTACTGCTGGTCGTGTTGATCAGGGTTTCATTGGGATTGCCGGTTCCGCTGGCCGCTGCATTGCTGATGCCATTTGCAGATGCCCTGGTCCAGTTAAATGCAGTGTTGGCTGTTTGGCTCATAGGCGTATAACTGAATACCGTATTACTACACACAGCAGGCGGTGTAAGCGAAGTGCTTAACACTGTAGAAGGATTCACATTAACTGCAATATCCTGTGTATTGGAGCAGCCATTGGATGTGGTAGTAATGGCGTACTTGACAGTAACCGGCAGATAAGTGGTATTGGTCAGTACTTCATTGATATCGCCACTGCCTGTTGTTACAGCTTGGCTGATGCCCGCTACTGCGAAGCGGGTCCAGCTAAAGCTGGGGCCTGCAGCGGCTGAAGTAGGATGATAAAAGAACGATGTGCTACTACATATATCGGGTGGTGTAAGGCTGCTGCTGAGCGTTGCAACCGAACCACCCGGGTTTACGGTAACAGTGGCGGTAAAATTTGTTCCAACACATCCATAGGAACTTGGTGTAACCGTATAAGTAGCAGTAGCGGAAGCTCCGCTGTTGTTGGTAAGTGCTTGCCCAATATAGTTCTGTCCAATGGTATTGGTACCACCTCCTGTAATAGCGCCAGCAGGCGAGATCACGGGAGCCTGCCATGTATACGATGTTCCTGCCGGTGCAGGTGAAGGAGAGATCATGAATACGTTGCCACTACAGGAAGTAACAGATTGTGCAGCTATAGATGGAACGGGGTTTACTGTTAAAGACACATTTTGGTTGTTGGAACAACCATAGGTATTGGCGGTTAATGTGTACACATAAGTAACAGTCCTGGGCAGGAGCGTGGTATTGTTGAGTTGTTCATTGACATTAGGTCCTCCGCTTCCAGGCCCTGCGCTGATGCCGCTTACCACCGCTCTCGTCCAACTGAAACTGGTATTGGCAAGGCTGGAAGCAGGTGTATACACAGCTGTTCCGCCACTGCAAATAGAGGCTGCTGCCAGGGAAGTAGTAAGGGTGGGCAAAGGCTTTACTGTTACTGTAACTGCCTGGTTATTGGTACAGCCATTCGCAGTTAATGTATAATTGTAAGTAACATCAATGGGATTGGTAGTGGTATTATAAAGGATTTCATTCGGATTGCCCGTGCCCTGGCTCGAAACATTGTTGATACCGGCGATCGCAGGCCGGCTCCAGTTGAAGCTGGTGCCCGATACCGCGCTGTTGGGAGTATAGGTAACCAGGCTGCCGCTACAGATGGATCCTGCATTGGTGGGGGTTGACAATTGCGGCTGTGGATTCACTGTTACCACCAATGTAAAGTTGGTATTGTTGGAAGTTGTAACGAGATAAGTAGCCGTTGCCTGTGATGTGGTGTTATTGGTGAGGGATTGCACTACCATGTTCTGCGGTGTGGCAGCCGCAGTAGCATTGCTGATGGCGCCAGCCGGGCTGATAGCAGGGGTTCCCCAGGTATAAGTGGTGCCGGTGGGAGCGCCGGGTTGAACAAAACTGAAGGTGCTACCACTACAGCTATATACGCTATAGGTTTGCTGCGCGTGGGAAAAGAAAGAAAAGGCGAGCAGGGCAATAACAAGCAGGTTACATTTTCTCAGCGTAGAAATGGACATCGGATAAAACATTTGAGTATCAAATATTAATAAAATAATACTATGAGCAAATAAAATTTGCTTTATTTTCTCCCAGATACTGAATACAGGATATTTGTTGCTTAAAACAATCATTATAATAGCCAGCATACCGCCCCACCTTATTATGCTGTTGTTCTTTGCTTGAGAAAGATCGGAAACCAATGAAGCTTAGGAGTAATTGCCGATAAAATGACAAAACTTGCCCGCTAACAACCAGGTTTTTTGGCGCGATGGGATTGCCGATGAGCATCCCCCTTTCGATAGGGGGTTAAAAATAGATTAAAGTTAACATTCTGTTAATCTCAACCCGGTTTTCTTTTTTACTTTTCATTAAGATTCTGTTCGTCATAGAATCAAACGTCTAAAACTTAAAAAGCATGAGAAAAACACTATTAATGGGTTTTTGTGCGCTGTTCTTTGTTAGTATGACAGCTATCGCACAAAAAAGCACGGTAACAGGAAAAGTGACCGACGACAAGGGGAGGCCGATTGATGGGGCGTCCGTTGTTGAAAAAAAATCCAAGAACGGTACTGCAACAGATGCCAATGGCGCATTTAAACTTTCGGTCAGCCCCGGTGCAGTACTAGTTGTTTCAGGTACCGGATATGAAAGAAAAGAGATTGCTACCTCTTCCGGTGTAGCGCTGACCATTTCCCTGAAGAATATAGATGAAAGCCTGAGTGAGGTGGTAGTAACCGCGCTTGGTATCAAGCGCGAGAAAAAAGCGCTTGGCTATGCTGTTACTTCGGTAGCAAAGAAGGATATTGAATTAAGACCGGAAGGCGATATAGGACGTGTGCTGGCAGGTAAGGCCCCGGGTGTTGATATCCTTGGAACCAGTGGTATTTCAGGTTCGGGTACAAACATCGTTATTCGGGGGGTAAGTACAATTACAGGTGGTTCTGTTCCCCCGCTTTTCATTGTAGATGGTGTTCCTTTCGACGGTAGCACCAATATGCCTTCGGGCTTCACCTTCGGTGGACAAACTTCCAGCCGTTTCCTCGATATTGATCCGAATAATATTGAGAACATTACGGTATTAAAGGGGTTGAGCGCAGCCATTCAGTATGGCGACCTTGCCCGGAATGGGGTTGTGCTGATTACAACCAAGAATGGTTCTGCTAATAATAAGCAGAATAAGAAAACTGAAATTACAGTTTCTCAATCCTTATTTGCCAATAAAGTAGCCAACCTGCCCGATTATCAGGATACTTATGGTGGTGGTTTTAACTTAGCGCCATCTCTTGCCTTCAGTAACTGGGGCGCTGCTTTTAAAAACCCACCTGATTCTTTCAATCACCCATACAGCCGTTCCGCGCTGAATGTAGCTTTCCCGGAATACAAAGGAAAAAAATACGCGTATAAAGCTTACAACAGTGTACCAGCTTTCTTCCGCACCGGTTGGGTAAGCAATACTGCAGTCAACGTATCTGGTGGTAATGCTGTTACCCGTTTCAGCGGTAACTATTCCTATACCAGCGATCAGGGCTTTTTGCCAGGTAACAGTGTAATCAAAAACAACTTTGGTTTCGGCGGATTAACCAAACTCTCCAACAACTTTACTTTGAGTGGCACCATTAACTTTGCTACAACTGATTATATTACGCCCACTACCAGTACGAGTTTTGGTAGTAGCGCTGATAATCCTTCTGTTTACGGAGACCTTATCTATACGCCCCGTAGTATTGATCTGATGGGATGGCCTTATAAAAACCCCATTGACGGATCAAGTGTTTACTATCGTGCAAACAACGGTATTCAAAACCCGCGCTGGACTGTAGAAAACTCCCTCATACGGGAAAAAATCTACCGCACATTCGGTAATATACAAATGAAGTACGATATCATGAAAGGACTGAGTGTACTGTATCGCCTGGGTATCGACGTGTACAATACACTGAATGAACTCACCGTGAATAAAGGCGGCACCACCGGCGGATTGCAATATACCACTGGTATGTATCGTACCCTTAATTCTACCAACTCCATTTTAGATCATAATATCCTGGTGAACTATGTGAAGGACCTCAATGAGGACTGGAACCTGACCTTGGATGGTGGTCTGAGCCTTCGTAATGATAATTATACGCAAAATGGCATGAAGAGTACCCAGCAATTGGTATTCGGCCTGTTCAACCATGGCAACTTTGTAAACCATGAAGCGGTAGGTGAGGATGGAGGTAACCTGAACTTTGATTCACAACAAAAACGCTTTGGAGCGTTTCTGTCTGCCTCAGGTGGTTACAGGAATTACCTGTATCTGAACGTAGGTGGCCGTGAGAGCTGGGTTTCCACACTGGAAGAGAGCAATCGTAAAATATTCTATCCAAGTGCCAGCATTTCTATGATACCCACGGCAGCGATCAACGGATTAAAAAACAACAAATGGGTGAACTTTCTTAAAGTTCGTGTAGGTTATTCTACCAGCGCCCGTTTCCCAGATCCTTATACAACCAGGACTGCTTTAAATATCCAGACCAATGCTTTTGTTGACAGGAACGGAAATGTGATCAACCAGAATGCGATTCCCAACAGGCTTGCTAATCCAGACTTAAAACCCGAGCTCCTGAAGGAATATGAAGCTGGACTGGAAGGCACTTTCATCAACCACAGGCTGACAGTAGATCTTACTTTCTATAAAAGGATTTCCAGTAATCAGATACTGGACCGTTCATTGGATCCCTCTACCGGTTATACCGTTACCTCTGTGAATGCGGGAGATGTTCGTAATGAAGGTATCGAATTAGGACTGGGCTACAACGTGGTCAAAGCGCGCGACTGGAACTGGCAGTTGAATGCCAACTGGACCATCAACAAAAGTCTGGTGTATGACCTGCCCAGTTATATCAAGCAGATCAATTTTGCCGGCTACAGCAACTTAGGAAACTTTGCCATCAACGGGCAGCCACTAGGTATTCTGCAGGGTAGTGTTACCTCTGTTGATCCTAAAACCGGACAGAAATTGCTTGATGACAATGGTTATTATGTCCAGGACCCCAATATTGGCATCCTGGGTAGCCCGCTGCCTCAATACAAACTGACAGGTATCAGCGAGTTGACCTGGAAGTCACTGACTTTCCGTGCGCAAATGGATTACTCTGTTGGCGGAAAAATGATATCACTCACCACTGCATCTTTGCTGGCCCGTGGTTTGACAAAGGATATGGACTTCGACAGGACCATTCCGATCACTTTGCCTGGTATACGCCAGTCAACCGGAAAACCCAATGATATTCAAACCGGCGCTACCAGTGCATACTTCAATACTTATTTTGGTCCGAACGATTTCCAGGTATGGGATGCAACGCTGATCAGGCTGAGAGAAGTTTCATTGAGTTATTCATTGCCTTCCAAGTGGCTGGCCAAAACACCTTTCGGAAGCGTATCCGTCGTAGCATCTGGCCAGAACCTGTTCTACCTGGCTCCGAACTTCCCTAAATATGTTCGTTTCGATCCTGAAACTTCCAGTTTGGGTGTAGGTACCGGCCGTGGTCTTGAGTTATTGACTGGTCCATCTTCCCGTCGTTTTGGTGCGAGCATTCGCGTAACTTTTTAAACTTCAATAACCAAATAGAATTAAAAAATGAAAAAGTTAATGATATATTGTTCAGTTGTTTTATTGCTGGCTTCCTGCAATAAGCTGAACAGCGATTTTAACGGGTTATTGAATAACCCCAATCAACCCAATACTGCGTCTGCGGATGTAGACCTTTACCTGAACTCCATACAGCTGAATTTTGCCAACTTTTATTCCGGGTTGTCAAATTTGGGTGCACAGTTGACCAGGATGGAGACCATGTTTGGTCCCACTTACAATGCAGCTTACCAGCCGCAGACAACAGATGGAACCTGGACAACCGCATATGCTGCACTGTTTACTAATGTGAATGCCATGATCCCGGTTGCTTATTCCCAGAAAAAAAACATACATGTTGGCATCGGTAAGGTGTTGAAAGCATATACGCTGATGACCCTGGTGGATTATTTTGGAGATGTGCCTTACAGCCAGGCCAACAAGGGTATTGCCAATACCAATCCCGCCCTGGATAAAGGCAAAGCTGTATACGATAGTGCAGTTGCACTTTTAAACAGCGCCATTACTGACCTGAGTAGTAACGGTCCCACTCCAACCAACGATATCTTTTATGGAGGTAACCGTGCCAATTGGAGCACATTGGCAAAAACATTAAAGCTGAAGGCTTACATGAACTATCGTTTGGCAGATGCAGCTACTGCTACTACGAACATTACAGCCTTGTTGAGTGAGAATGACCTGGTGAATAGCACGTCGCAGGATTTTCAGTACCAGTATGGTTCTAAATCCCTGGCACCGGATAGCCGTCATCCTAAATATGCAGGTAATTACACACCTACCGGTTCGAGCGATTATCTGGGTAATTATTTCATGTGGACAATGGTAACAGAGAAAGGGTTGATTGATCCCCGTACGCGTTACTATTTTTATCGCCAGACCACTGATATCACAGCAGCCATTACCGATCCGGTTACCTTGCAGTTTACCCAGCCCTGCCGTTTCCAGGCTTATCCGTCTAATTATCCTTCAGGTACCGTTTTCTGTATGGTGTCGAACGGTTATTTTGGACGTGACCATGGCGATAATTCAGGTACACCGCCAGATAACCAGCTCAAAACTACATGGGGGGTGTACCCGGCCGGCGGCCAGTTCGATGCTAACCAGAATGTTGCTGTGAAACCAGGTATCGGAGGCTTGGGACAGGGTATCCTGCCGATATGGATTTCAGCTTTCACAGACTTCCTTAAAGCAGAAGCAGTACTTACGTTGAATGCTTCCGGTGACGGGCGCGCGCTGACTTTATCGGGTATTAACAAATCGATCTCAAAAGTGATGGCATTCCCTTCCTCGGTAGGAGTAACACCAACAGCCAGTTTTGTACCTTCTCAGTCTACCATCAACAACTATACAAGTTTTGTGGGCAATGCATACGATGGAGCTGCTACCCTCAATGATAAGCTGGCAGTGGTAGCCAAAGAATTTTACATCAGTGCTTGGGGCAATGGCATCGAATCTTATAACCTTTACAGGAGGCTTGGATCACAAGCCATCAAAATGCAACCGGCGTTGCAGCCCAATCCTGGTTCGTTTATCCGTTCCTTTTTCTATCCGGCAGTATATGTGAACTATAACAATACGGCAAAACAGAAGACTGATTTAACCACCCAGGTATTCTGGGATACTAATCCTAAAACTGGCTGGGTTTATTAATCTAAAAAATCACGAACATGAAAAAACTAATCATACCATTTATATGTATTTCAGCTGTTTTGCTCGTGTTTTCCTGTAGCAAGAAAGATGATGCTTCTGTTAACTTGCGGTTCGGCGTAGCAAATGGCGGATTCCTGCAATGGAATCAGAAGGTACCTACCACACCACTTAAATTCGATCCTAATAACCTGGCAGCTTCTACCGTTTCCATTAAAGTGAAAAGGTACCCCGGTGGGTTGGCTATGTCAAGCGTAAACATATATGTAGGAAACAGCGGCAGCAAATCAACCTGGAAGCTCATCAAAAACGTACCGATGACAGATAGTGGCACTTTAAGTGTGACTGGTGCGGAAGTAGCCAAAGCCATGGGCACAAGTACCGGCACTTTCCAGATTGGCCAGCAGTTTACTTTTTATAATGAGTTTGTTGCAAGCAATGGTAATTTGTATTCACTGGACAATACCAATTCGGCAGATTTTGAAAGCCAGGCTCCTTATAATGCCAGTTTTCGATGGAATGCAGTGATATTCTGTAATTACGATCCATCAGTTTTTAATAACGCCACTTATACGGTTGTTCAGGATGACTGGGCTGATTATCCAACAGCTAATGCTTCCCCCATTACCAGTACGTCTTCCGCTACTGCTAATGCAGATGGCACTTATAGCATTACCTTGCTTTGTTATCCGAATATGGATCCTGTAAACGGCGGTGCCAACCGGCACCCGGTTACCTTGTATGTGAGTCCGTCAGACAATTCTGTTACAGTGCCTAAACAAATTTATGGAGACTATCCTCCTGTTACAGATGTATCGCATGCGGGAACAGGTAGTGTAAACTCTTGTAAAGGAACCATTAAACTTACCTTAACCCATTATTATGGAGTGAACTCTTATCCCGGCCAAGTATTGATTCTTCAGAAAAAGTAGAAGACTTTCCCTGCATAATGGTTATTGAAAAAGGGGCTGCCTCGAAAGAAGCAGCCCCTTTTGTTGCGTTTATATCGGGTAATCAGGGATGTTTCAATTTGTTTTTGAAAACCTTTTCAAATTTCTCCAGTTTGGGTCTGATCACGAACCGGCAATAGCCTTGTTCCTGGTTGTTGTTGTAATAGTCCTGATGATAATTTTCGGCGGGGTAGAAATTTTTAAACGGCTCAATGGCTGTAATAATGGGCTTTGTCCAGGCCCCGCTTTTGTCGAGCAATGCTTTGTAATGTTCTGCTTTTTGTTTCTGCTCATCATTGTGGTAAAAGATCACGCTTCGGTATTGAGGGCCTACATCATTCCCCTGCTGGTTGAGCGTAGTGGGATCGTGTGTTTTCCAGAATACCTCCAGTAATTCATCATAAGTTATCTTAGAAGGATCATAAATGATCCTGGCTAGTTCTGCATGGCCGGTGGTTTTATCGCAAACTTGCTCATAGCTGGGATTTTCCACGTGCCCGCCTCCGTATCCGCTTACAACTTTTAATACACCATTCAGCCTTTGAAAAAAGGCTTCTGTACACCAGAAACACCCCTCACCGAAAGTGGCTGTATCTGTATTCAATCCTGTAGGAATGGGGTCGTTATTCATATCTGTCAGTTTTTGCTGTTGTTGCGCACAGGATGAAAGTGTAATCATTAAAAATGTACTAAAAAAGAATAATGCTCTCATGTCCTGTTTTTTTATGGATAGTTAAAATTACGGATTTAAACCTTCGACTTCCCATTACCTTTGCCCTTGTAAAACAAGTTACCTTACATGCGTTTGTATCCCGATTCTGCGCTGGTTCAGCTGGAATTTGATAAAGTCAGGTCTTTGCTGGAAGCTCATTGTAAAACAGTATATGCACAGCAAAAAGCTTCCCATCTTCGCATACATACACGTAAAGAATATATTGAGCTGGAGCTGAGACAAAGCTTTGAATACAAACAGCTTTTCCTTCAAAGCCAGTATTTCCCCAATGATTTTACATTGCCTATTGCCAAGGATCTCAAGTTATTGGGCATTCCGGGCGCTACGCTCAATGCCGAGCAATGGGTGCATATCCGCAAACTCTGTGAGAACACCGCCTCTATCTTTCGTTGGTTTGATTCGGAGCGAAGGCTGGCTTTCCCCTCTATGGCAGCTGTCATTGCCGGTACCCACTACGAAAAACAGATCGTGGAGAAGATCGACGAAGTGCTGGATGAAAATGGCAATGTACTGGACACCGCCTCCCCGGAATTGCAACATATCCGTATGAGCCTTTACCGCAAACGCAATGAACTGCGCCGGGTATTCGAAAAAGTGATCGGCAAACTGGCTAAAGCAGGCTATACGGCCGATATCGATGAAAGCTTCAGCAACGGCAGGAGGGTGGTAGCTGTTTTTTCTGAACACAAGCGTCAGGTAAAAGGTATTCTTCATGGCGAAAGCGACAGCCGGAAAACGGCATTCATTGAACCCGAAGAAACCATTGAACTGAATAACGAGGTCTTTGCGCTGGAACACGAAGAAGGCCGAGAGATCCAGAGAATATTACGTGCACTGACGGCTGCTTTATCCGTTCATGCACCATTGTTACAGCAGTACCTGTTCATTGCGGGTGAATTCGACTTCATTCGCGCCAAAGCCAAACTGGCGCTGGATATGAACGGTGAACTTCCCAACCTGTCCGATAAAGCGCAGGTACACCTGATCAACGCCTATCATCCGCTGTTGTTGCTGTACAACAAATCATCGAAAAAATCTACCATCCCGCTCACTCTCACCCTCGATGAGCGCAACCGGATACTGGTCATCAGTGGTCCCAATGCCGGCGGTAAAACCGTTGCCATGAAAACCCTGGGCCTGAACCAATTGATGCTGCAGAGCGGCCTGCTGGTGCCGGTGCATCCTACTTCGGAGATGGGTATTTTCAAACAACTGTTCATCCATATTGGTGATACGCAGAACCTGGAATTCGAGCTGAGTACCTATTCCAGCCACCTGCTGCACATGAAATATTTCATTGAAACAGCCAACGGCAAAACACTTTTCTTCATCGACGAGTTGGGCAGTGGCAGTGATCCCAATCTCGGGGGCGCTTTTGCAGAAGTGATCATGGAAGAATTATCACGCAGGCACGCATTCGGTATTGTAACTACCCATTACCTGAACCTGAAAGTGATGGCCAACCATACCCAGGGCATCATCAACGGCGCCATGCAATTCGATGAAGTAAATCTCCAGCCCTTGTATAAACTGGTGGTGGGCAAGCCGGGCAGCTCTTATACTTTTGCCATTGCAGAACGCATCGGATTGCCGCAGCACCTCATTAGCAAAGCCAGGAAACTGGTAGAAGAAGATCATTTCAAGCTGGACAGGTTGCTCAACAGGACAGAGCAGGATTTGCAGGAATTAGACAAAGAGAAAAAACAACTGCAGAAGCTGCTGAAAGAAAATGAGCGCCTGAAAAAAGAAATGGAACTGGTGATGGATAAAGAACGCCACCGGCAGCAGGTAGAATTATTGAAGAACCAGAACCGCATCACCGAAGAACGACTGGCCTACCTGAAAGACATGGAGCGAAAGCTCAAACAAATTGTACTCGACTGGAAAAAATCGGAGAACAAGAACGAGGTGATCAAGAACCTCCAAAACCTGTTGTTCAAACGAAAAGAAGAAATTGTGGTGAATAAGCTGGCGAAAAAAGTAGACCAGAAATACAAAGAACTCACGCAGCATATTTCCGTTGGCTCCCTCGTAAAACTGAAGAAAAACTACCAGGTGGGTGAAGTCAAGGAAATACGTGGTAAGCGCGCCATTGTTCAGATTGGCGTATTACCTATGAACGTAGACTTGTCAGACCTGGTATCGGTAGAGAAATTGCCCGACGAAGAAAAAAAATCATAACCGCTTTTTCAGCGCTTCCGACAATGCCGCAATATGATCGGTATTGATGTAGTCAACCCCCATACGCATCAATATTTTCCAGGCATTCAATGTATCGGGCGCTCCCCAGAAACGTACCGGCTTATTCAATGCGTGTGCTTTGTGGATAACGGTGCTCAATACGATACTGTCTTGTGCAGGCAGCGGCCCTATGCCTTTCCAGGCAGTATAGTTTTTCAGATCGGCGCTCATCAGGTTCACTTTCTGCAATGCCTGTCCATCGTAATCTTTTTTCAACTCGGCATCGAATACAATATAGGAAGGATACAACCGGAAAGAATCCGATGCAGGCCGGTTACCAGAGATAGAAAAACATACCAAGGGGTTATGCGTTAACTCGGGGTACCGCTCCAATGTTTCAACCAGCTTTTGCAAAGCAGGGGCTGCCGTGGTTTTGATATCAATGAGCAATTGCAGTTTCCTGGTTGTATCGGCAAAGGGATAGCCGCTGTGTTTGCGGATGCACTGTACGAGAGGGAGCAGGTAAAGAGAATCCAGTCTTCTTTTTTTGATGGTGATCTCTTCTATGCTGTGTGCCACCACTAACTCCGGCTCGCCATCCAACAGAAAAATATCTGCTTCAATGCTGCCAAACCCATGCTGGTAAGCTTCCCAGAAAGGATGGTGTTGCTCATAATCGTTGTGCGAATGCGCATTGGCCGTAGTATAAACAGCAGGCTGGGCTGTTGCCAACCCAGCACTGCTGCATAATAAGAAGATAACGATCAGTTGTTTCAACATAACCTTAGAAATTGTAGCGCACACCCAATTGAATGGTATAAGGAACGGTATTTTTGAAAAGGGTACCGGCATTGGTATTGATCACCGATCTGTATCCACTCCATTCGTGATTCAACAGGTTGAGCACGTTAAAGATATCTGCCCTGAAATTAAGCTTTTGCTTTTTATCGATGCTGATACTTTTAGCGATGCTCATATTCCACATAAAACGCCAGGGCATTCGTATTGCCACCTCCGTTCACATCGGTATTAACCAGGGCAGAGAAACGATCGCCCTGGTAATAAGTCATGGAAGAACTTACTGTAAATCCATAATAAGTGGTGTAAGCGCTACCAACACCAATTTATGTTTCAGGTCTTCATTGCTGTACCGGTAGCTTTTCCGCGGGTATATGAAAACGAAACCGTTCCGCCTTTACCAAAAGTGGCTGCTGCATCCAGCACGAATGCGCAGAAGCTGGAGCCCCAGGGTGTATTGGTGAACATCCTTACCTGGTTGAAATCGGTAGTGATCCTGGATTTGTTGTAATCGGCCATGGTACTGGTTGCACTCAAAGTTTACGCGATCTGATCGTTACAGGTAAAGGATGGCCTGCACAGCATGCATGATCAAATTCATTTTTAATGCTTCTCTACACATGAATGCACAACCATCACCAGCAGGTTATTGCCATAGAGTTACAGGCACATGGCCATACACCAGATATTGACCGTCCCTTGAGTTTTGAACAGGACGCGGATGATGTGGCAGCATTGCTGCATCAATTGCATGTTGAGAAAGCGGATTTCATGGGTTTCAGCAACGGCGGAACCACCTGTCTGCAGATTGCCATCCGTCATCCGGCGTTGGTGCATAAGCTGGTACTGGCTTCTACAACATACAAACGAAGCGGTATGCCGCCCGGTTTTTTTGAAGGTTTCCCCAATGCAACACTTGCCAACATGCCGCAGCCTTTGCAGGATGCTTACTTGAAAGCCAATCCCGGTAACACCAAAGGGCTGCAAGCCATGTTCAACCGCGATGTTGCCCGGATGATGGCATTCAAAGACATCAGTGATGCCGATATTAAATCCATAACAGCGCCCGCATTGGTCATCAATGGTGATAAGGATGTGGTGTTACCCGAACACGCATTGGAATTGTCGCGCACGCTGCCTCATCATCCGCGTCCTGTTCAAAACTCAGGGAACGGTCAATATCTGGTGTGTGGCCATGTGCCTGTAACTCTATGGCAATAACCTGCTGGTGATGGTTGTGCATTCATGTGTAGAGAAGCATTAAAAATGAATTTGATCATGCATGCTGTGCAGGCCATCCTCTACCTGTAACGATCAGATCGCGTAAACTTTGAGTAATATAACCAGTCCATGCATTAGAACAAGCACCGAAACATTCAATCTGCGGAACTAAGCCCCAGTGAGTAAACCGGACATACGTTTTGCCATCTTTTTCTGTGATCTCGAAGCTGATCTTTGTGCCGTTCCACTCGTTTTTATCTGTAAAAGAATTCAGGTTGCTGTCCGTAATCAACCAAACGATTTTTTTATCGGGAACAACTTCGATCAGCTTGTGCTTGCTGTAATGAAAGTCTTTGTATCGATAACTGAATTCATCATTAAGTTCATGTGTAGGGCCTTCAATTTGTCCGGACCACCATCCACGAACATTATTGATGGCATTGAATACTTCCCGGGGAGTCTGATCAACCACCAGGGTAGTGGTGAAATCCTGGGTAGACATGGTTTTGAATTTTAGGGATATACAAGATAACAAAAATATAGTCAATTGCCACCTGTAACAGTTAATCCGGCCATTGCCCCTTCTTGATTTTTTGGATTTTGAGTTGAGAAGGATCGATCTTTACGTATTTTATTTTTTCACGCCTCCAGGTGTATACAATATGCACCATTCCATCTTGCGATTGAATAACAGATGGATAAGAATACTCACTGACTGGGGAATCTTCCAGCACCAACGTTGCGTACCATTGTTCCCCGTTTTTTGATACCGCTACATTCAAAGGCGTTCTTACGCCCCTGCCTTCAGATGCGGTTTCCGGTGGCTTTACGTGGTTATACACCAATAGCTGCCTGCCATCCTTTAGCGAGACCGCATCTGTTCCTGAATTGTTGTTGGGTAGCTCCGTTGCTGTCATGTTGCTCCATGTTCTTCCGTTGTCATAACTCCACGATTGGTTAATGGTAGTATTTTGACTTCTGCATAAAACCTGCAGGCTTCCGTCTTTATATTGCAATACGCTTGGCTGAATGGCCGACAGGGTTTTGCCGTCGTTGATATCGGGCGACTTTGCCCATGTCTTTCCCATATCATGGGTGTATTCAAAATGGGCTTTCCATCCGTTTTTCTCTGTACTGGAAGGACAAATCAAGGTTCCCGCTACCTCTACAGGCTTATTTTTGATCGGTCCCAGGTACCCATTGGGTAAGGGCTCGCGTTTGCTCCAGGTGCGGCCATTGTCTTTTGAGCGGATCATCCAACCCGTCCATCCTGCTACATTAGGACCTATTTTGTAAAACAGCAACAATTCACCATCCGGTATCTGGCACAATACCGGATTATAACAAGCATAACGGAGCGTATCATTGATCACACCATCCGCAACCTGCACAGGATCTGTCCAACGATCATTTTCCATCCTGCTGGTATAAATACATACATCATTACTGCCTTCATAACTGCCGCCAAACCATGCTGCAATCAATCCCTCTTTCGTTTCAGCAATCGTAGCGGCATGGCATTGCGGAAATGAGGCTTTTTGATAGATGAATTCATCTCTTAATATCCCGGTCTTCCATTTTTTTGCCTGGGCAAAGCTGTGCCAGGAAAAAAACAGGAACAGTATATTCAAAATAAGATATCTTTTCTTCATAAAATGAAATGGCTTCCAGTGTCCGGTTGAGGTATTACCGTTTAAGCGAAGATACAAGACCTGGTACTGAAAGATGCCAATCTATATTAATCATAATCGATTTAAGACATGAGAAAAAAATTATTCCTGCCCTTATTGTTGCTCAACACGGGTTTATTGGGTTCAGCTCAAAACAAACCATTGACAGGTTTCAGCGCAACCGCTTCATCAAAACAGGTAGCCGCTGAACAACAGTTCGACAGCTACCTGTTGGCCAAAAATGTAGATCGTTATATCAAAGATCTTTCTGCAAGACCGCACCATGTAGGATCGCCCGGAGGTGAGGCCGTGACCCAGTACATCTTAAACCATTTTAAAAACTGCGGTTTCGATGCGCATGTTGAGACATTTTATGTGCTGTTTCCTACACCCAAAGAAAGATTGCTGGAAATGACCGGTCCTGTTAAATACAAGGCTGTATTAGCGGAGCCGCCGTTGAAAGAAGATGCTACATCGGGACAAACAGCAGAGCAATTACCTGTCTATAATGCTTTCAGCGCCGATGGAGATGTAACCGGTAAGCTGGTATTTGTGAACTATGGTGTTCCTGCCGATTACGAGCGACTGGAGCGAATGGGTATAGATGTGAAAGGGAAAATCGTGATTGCAAAATATGGCCGGTCCTGGCGTGGCATTAAACCGAAAGTGGCCCAGGAACACGGCGCTATCGGATGTATCATTTATTCCGATCCGAAAGATGATGGCTATTACCAGGGAGATGTGTATCCTAAAGGCGCATTCAGGAATGAATATGGAGCGCAACGCGGATCGGTGATGGACATGCCTGTTTATCCGGGCGATCCTCTGACACCCGGAACAGGCGCTACCAAAGACGCTAAAAGACTGGATCGAAGCGCTGCCGGCAATCTTTTAAAGATACCTGTATTGCCCATCAGCTACCACGACGCAGCTCCGTTGCTGCAATCGCTTGAAGGACCGGTAGCACCGGAAGAATGGCGCGGTGGCCTTCCTTTTACTTATCATGTAGGACCCGGTAATACAACAGTACACCTTAAATTAGCTTTCAACTGGGATATCAAACCTATACACGATGTGATCGCTGTGATGAAGGGCAGTGAATTGCCCGATGAGTGGGTGATGCGCGGCAACCACCATGATGCGTGGGTTAATGGGGCAGAAGATCCTATAAGCGGACAGGCAGCTATGATGGAAGAAGCAAGGGCCATCGGCGAGCTGGCAAAAACGGGCTGGCGTCCTAAACGTACCATCGTATATGGCGCCTGGGATGGGGAAGAGCCCAGTCTGCTCGGTTCTACCGAATGGGCCGAAGAGCATGCAGCAGAACTTCAACAGAAACTCGTATTGTACATCAATTCAGACGGTAATGGCCGTGGATTTCTTTTTGCAGAAGGCTCGCATGCATTGGAGCCCTGGATGAACGAAATTGCCGCGGATGTCCGCGATCCGCAAACAGGCATCAGTGTACTGGAAAGAAGGCGGGCATTTGATATCATCAGCGCCGGCAATAACATCAAAAGCAAAAAAGAGCTGCTGGCGAAAAAAACAATTGCATTGGGCGCACTGGGTTCCGGTTCAGATTACAGTCCTTTTATCCAACATCTGGGCATTCCTTCACTCAACCTTGGCTATGGTGGTGAAGATGCCGGCGGTGAATACCATTCTGTATATGATTCTTATGACAACTACCGGCGCTTCAAAGACTCCAGTTTCGAATATGGTGTAGCCCTTGCTAAAACTGCAGGCCGTAGCACATTGCGCATGGCCGATGCCGATATATTGCCTTTCGATTTTACCACACTTTATAAAAACATTGGAACCTATGTGAAGGAAGTGATTGCGCTTGCCGACCAGTCGCGCGAGACCACTGAAGTGGAAAATCAACTGCTGAAAGAAAAACAATATGCCTATGCAGCCGACCCGCTGCACAAAGAATTGCCTCCTGCCGCAAAAGATGAAGTGCCGTTCTTGAATTTTGCAGCGTTACAGAATGCGATGACCGGCCTGGAGAATGCCAGTAAACAACTGGAGACTTTGATTACAAAAGGCGGACTTACCAAAGAGCAGCAAAATAAACTGAATCGCCGGCTCTACCAGGCCGAACAGCAATTGCTGATGGAAAAAGGACTTCCCCGCAGAGGCTGGTACCGTCATGCCATTTATGCGCCGGGTTTTTATACCGGCTATGGTGTTAAAACATTGCCCGGCATCCGTGAAGGTATTGAGCAACGTAATTGGAAAGAGGCGCAGGAGCAGATCGATATTGATGCAAACGTCATAAAGACTTTTGCCACTTGGTTGAATGCAGCAGCGAATGGCGCTGAATAAATTTGAAACTAAAAATCCGCTTACTGTGTTCAGTTAAGCGGATTTTTAGTTTAACCCCTATTAGTTTTCAACCGCCTGGTTAAAAAATAGGCAACGATCATATTGGGTATCCAACAAAGCCATGCTACAATTAAATAAGCCTTGATAAAGTCGTTGAATAACATCGTTAACAAAGGAAGGTATATTCTTAATGTTACCGCTGCAAAACAAGCAGCATAACTATATGTCATCATTTTTTGGTGCTCAATAATCTGCAAGTTTCTTATAGCAAAGTAAGCCCTCAAAGTAGTGTAGAACCAGATGACTCCTAAACTGATAAATCCCAACGAAGCTATTATTCCACCATTGGCATATAATGCGATGTACACAGCTGCTAATGCACTCAAACAAGCAGCTATAATATAGACTTTACCAACATTTCTATGTAACATCAGCCTGTTTTCCCGCAGTCTGGGATTGAATTGCATCCAACCAATCAATAGAGCAAGCGCCCCTGAGCTGATGTGCGTATAAAAACCAATATTCCAAAAAACGTTATGGAGTGTGGTGTCACTTTTGGATAGTAATAATCCAAATTTTTGATGCACAAAAAGATACGTAGAAGGGTAGAGTCCGATTGCTATTGCTAAAATAGCAACAATGAGCCGGTATACTTTTGGAGTCATGGATGATGGTATAAATTAATGAAAACTATGACACTTCAATACCTTTTTTCTCCAGGTAATTGTAAATTGCTTCTCGGGCTGCGGCACTAATGGCGGAAGATGAACCAACATCTGTACACCAGAAACTCACTTTCAACCGCACTGCTTTGGAAGTCACGTGTTCAATGGCCAGTTCCGGTTCCTTGCGCAGAAATATGCCCGGTATTGTTTTAACCAATTCTTTTATGTCAGGTTGTATCGCATCTGTGTAGGTTGTCTTGTCGAGGTTGAAGGACAACGTTGCGCGCACCTGGTTATTACTCAATGTCCAGTTGATGATATTATGCGAAAGCACATCTCCATTGGGAATGATCACTTCTGCCCCTTCATCGGTAAGGATGGTGCTTGAGCGGATGCTGATTTCCTTGACCCGGCCTTTTTTACCGCCTACCTCAACAGTGTCGCCTAAACGGATCGGCCTGTCGAAAATAATGATGATGCCCGATACAAAATTATTAATGATACCCTGCAGGCCAAGACCAATACCCACACCAAGAGCGCCGAGTACAAAAGTGATTTTATCTATCGGTAATCCGGAAGCCGCCACAGCCAGGAAGAACCCGGCAATTAACAAGACAAGCCGTGTAACCAACAACCTGGAACGCTGGTTCCGGTCGTCTATCGAAGCATCGTCGCCGGTATCGCCAAAAAAATAAGCGATGTATTTCTGGAAGAAGTTGGCTATCCAGATAATACCCAGGAACAGGAGGATACCATTGAATGTAAAACTGATTTTGCCCACGCTTCGAGGGGTATTGAACAGGCCTGAAAGTGTATCACCCAGCATATCATATACATTGAGGCTGTTGGTAACTACAATCAGCCATACAATGGCAGCCACAATGCCCATGAGTTTCGTGATCGAGCGGGCAATACCCACAAATTCAAATGAATCCGGGTAATTCTTCCGCATCCGGCTGCTTTGAATTTGCAGTAAAAATGTTTCTGTGATCAGTTGCACAAAAACCATGAGCCCGATAGCCGACGAAAGTGAGAAAGCCGCGGTCGAGCCCGCTATTTGTGATAATGTTACCCTTCCTAGCAGGTTGCAAACGATAGCAGTAAGGTGCAAGGCAAGATAGATGATTACAGCAAAACGCACCAGCCACGAACGGCCGGGTTTTTCTTTAGAGGTGAAAAAGAAATACACTGCCAGTGCTGCAGAAACAGCATTCAGCATCAGCCTTACCCATCGCCCGGAATAAGTAGCGAGTAAATGACCCGATTCGGCAAAATATAGCGTGAACGACAATACAATGAAAATGCACCACAGCATAAAATAATGCTTTGGCAATCGCCGGTAGAAAAGAATACCCAATGCCAGCACCAACAACAACTGGCTATATTCAATATAAACGGCAGGTGCACGCGGATCGAAAAGCGGGGCAAGGTTCAGTGTAAATACCAGGCAGGCAATGACCGGAAGGGGACTGATATAGTGGAAATGGAACTCGGTGATGGATGACAGTTTGCCCAACCGCTGTTCTTTGCCGAAAGCATTATATCGCAAATCGTCGGAAATAGCATCTACCTGGAACAGGAGATCGGCAATAGTAATATTGTTTGCAGCAACACGGGATTTGAGGTTATTGATAACATTGGTACTGGATTTTAGCAGGCTGTCGGCCTCGCGCCACTTACTGCGCAACCGCTTCAACTGTGGTGTAAAGACAGTATGCAGCGCCGTATCTTTAAATATTTGCCCGATCAGGGTATCTTTTCTCAGCCCGAGTATTTCTTTTTTCAGTCCTTCTAATTTTGTACGATACTCATCCAAGTTATCTTCGTAACGCTTCATGGTTACTGCCAGCTTATCCAACAACGTATTATATACCTGCAGGCTGCGAATATTCAGGGAATGAGTATACGCCATTCTTTCTTTAAGGATGGCTACAGCAGAATCATTCTGCCCAAGGTCATGTTCGATGTCATCCAGGTTCAGGAAGCTTGAAGTCACGATCGGCACTTTATTCAACACCTGGAACACCTGTTCGAGGCTTTCCAGGTAATCACTTTGCTGCGGACCTGCGTTTTCAGTAAAAAAAGTAGAGTCTGTCCGGTGGTGGACGTGTTTGATCATATCCTGGGCTAAACTCATCCTGCAAAACAGCAGCAGGACAAAAATAAGCTGGCACCTGGTCATTAAGATATTGCTTGACGGTTGATACCGAAAGATAGATCATTTTTTGGTGATGATAAGTTTTGTACAACCAATTGTGCAGCAACGATTTTCAAGATTTTTTTTGCTGTTTGGATTCAAAACGTACTTTTGCGCCGGAGAGATGGCAGAGCGGTCGAATGCGGCGGTCTTGAAAACCGTTGACTGTTACAGGTCCGGGGGTTCGAATCCCTCTCTCTCCGCTTAAGGAAACGATCAATTTTGACTGTTTCCTTTTTTTATTCCATTCTACATATGCTTGATTAGTCGCAAGAGATATTGTGTCCAAACCTGATAATATGCCCATCTGGACATTCTACCAACATTTCTCTCATATTCCATTCTTTACTGTCGGGTTCAGCAAGAATCTTAGCCCCACCATCCTTGATTAATGCATAATACTCGTCTACGTTGTCGACAACGAGGCTGAGCCACGTTGCAGGATTGCCTTGGTCTTCTTTACAAAAGAATATCTCGACATCATCTCTGTAAACACCACCAAACGTCGGAGGAGCTTCCCATTCCCATTTATTCTCGAATTTTAACTGCTCCGTAAAATATTGTATGCTTTTTCGTACATCCGTTGAATAGAGGATGGGGATTGCTTTGTCAAATTTCATGAAATATTTTTAGTGAATGAAAATGCCGGGCAATGCAAGCATAAAGCAATACTACTAATATAAACAGATTAATGCAACATTGGGTCGGTGCAGATAAGGTTTCATTGGTTGGTTGTATATTCCCGCTTATCAAATACCTGGCCGGTAAATCCCGTTGACTGCGCTACCTTTGGGTGGCATGACACCTTTATCTTCTTTACGTAAATATTTCTGGAAATATCGTGTACGCTTTATAGTAGGTACCCTGTTTGTTGTATTCTCCAACTATTTTGCCGTATTGGCGCCACAGATAACCGGTTTTGTGGTGAACCTGGTACAGCAGCGATTGCCCGGCGCGAGGCCGGTTGCTTCCAAACCGGTACATGATGTACTGGTGCACCGGTTCATCACCTGGGTGCAATCGGCACAGTTCAGTTTTGGCTGGCTCATCGCCGTTTGCAGCCTCACCATTTTATTGCTGGCCATACTGCGGGGTATTTTCATGTTCTTCATGCGCCAGACCATCATTGTCATGAGCCGGCATATTGAATACGACCAGAAGAATGAGATTTTTAAACATTACCAGCGGCTCGATACAAATTTCTACAAGACCCACAGCACCGGCGACCTCATGAACCGGATGACGGAAGACGTGAGCCGTGTGCGGATGTACACCGGCCCCGCCATCATGTACCTGATCAACCTGGTAACCCTCATTGGATTTTGCGTGATGAATATGCTGCGTAAAGACGTGTCGTTAACACTCTATGTACTGGCGCCATTGCCACTGCTGGCCATCACCATCTATTTTGTAAACAGCATCATCAACAAAAAAAGCGAAAGGATACAGGCGCTTTTGTCAGATCTCACCACCAATGCCCAGGAATCGTATTCCGGTATACGCGTGATCAAATCTTTTGTGCAGGAAAAAGCCATGCTCGGTTTCTTCACCAGAAACAGCGAAGCATATAAAAAGAATGCCGTGAGCCTGGCCAGGGTCGAAGCCATTTATTTCCCCAGTATGGCACTGATGATTGGACTCAGCACGTTGGTCACCATACTGATAGGAGGCGTACAGGCCCTGCACGACAGCAGCAAGATCGGGCTGATCGTTGAATTCGTCATCTATATCAACATGCTCACTTTCCCGGTAAGCGCCATCGGGTGGACGGCCAGCATGATCCAGCGGGCTTCGGCTTCCCAAAGAAGGATCAATGAATTCCTGCTCACCGAGCCTACCATTGCCAATCTTCCCGAAGCCCAGCAGGTAAAGGTTTCCGGCGATATTGTATTCGATGCAGTAAATTTTATTTATCCGCATACCGGTATCAACGCCGTCAAACAATTCAGCCTGCGGATTACGAAAGGAGAGAAGGTGCTGGTATTGGGCAGAACCGGCAGTGGTAAAACCACCCTTGCGCAGTTGTTGTTGCGTTTTTACGATCCGCAGGAAGGGAAGATCACCATTGGCGGCAACGATATCCGTACGATGGACCTCAAATCTTTCCGCGACCAGGTGAGTTATGTGCAACAGGATGTGTTCCTGTTCAGCGATACGGTGCGCGACAATATCAGCTTTGGTCTGGCCGCACCTGCATCGGAAGAACGGGTAACGGAAGCCGCTGCTTTTGCCAGCGTGCACAAAGAGATACAGGGCTTTGCCAAAGGCTATGAAACCATGATCGGGGAGCGTGGTGTAACATTGAGTGGTGGCCAGAAACAGCGGATATCCATTGCCCGCGCGCTGATCAAAAACCCCGAGATCGTAGTGTTCGACGATTGCCTGAGCGCCGTGGATGCCAAAACAGAACACGTTATTATTGGTAACCTCTACCGATACCTGCACGATAAAACCGCTATCATCATCACCCATCGCATATTCTCCTCTTTCCCTTTTCATAAGATCGTCGTGCTGGACAATGGCGAGCTGTTGGAAATGGGTACACACGAGGAACTGATGGCCGCCAATGGCTATTATGCCGAGTTATACCGGCTCCAACTGACCGAAGAAAAGGCCGAAGTATAAGGCAAAAGCGGCTTTTTGCGGGGTTTCCGGCAGGTTTTATGAAAATTTTGGTAATTCAATAACAATCATATATTTGTGTCACTCAAAAATTAACCAAACAAAATCTACAACTGTGTCGTACGAGAACAACGAAAAAAAAATGGAAAGTGTGTACAGCACACGTATCAGGGCAGGCAAAAGGAGGACGTATTTTTTTGATGTAAGGGCAACACGCGGTAATGATTATTTCCTGACCATTACAGAAAGCCGGAAACGCTTTGATAACAACGGGTACGACAGGCACAAGATCTTCCTGTACAAAGAAGATTTCAACAAGTTCATCAAGGCACTGAACGAAGCCGTAGATTATGTAAAGACAGAACTGATGCCTGATTTTGATTTTGACGCTTTTAACCATGAATACAACGATGCCGAGGGCGAAGTAGAAGTTGCGGAAGAAGCGGCTGTAGTAGCTGAACAGCCGGTAGCCGCTCCCGTTGCAGCAGCTACTCCTACTGTTGATGCGGTAGCCGCATCCAACACCGCTTCGGAAGAAGTAGACAAATGGTAACCAGCCATAAACTAATTGCTTATCCAAAAGCCGCTTTCACCAGCGGCTTTTTTTATGTGCGAATGATTTTGAATCTTTACATCCGAATTCAAATTGCCAGCTATGATCCGCATCTTTATTACCGGTGGAACCTTCGATAAGGAATACAATGAACTGAAGGGAGAACTTTATTTTAAGAATACCCACATGCAGGAACTGCTGGAGAAGGGAAGGTGCCGGCTGGATGTTCAGATCCGTACCCTGATGATGATCGACAGCCTGGAAATGACAGATGAAGACAGGGATCTGATCGTACACCAGTGCATTCAATGCGAAGAAGACAAGATCGTCATCACCCACGGCACCGATACCATGTCGGTAACAGCCCATGTGCTGGCAGAAAAAGTCAAGAACAAAACGATTGTACTCACAGGGGCCATGATTCCCATCAAATTCGGTAGTTCCGACGGCCTGTTCAACCTGGGCGGGGCATTGGCCTTTGTACAAACCCTGCCGCCCGGCGTTTATGTAGCCATGAACGGCCGTTGGTTCAATTGGGATAATGTGCGGAAGAACAAACAGACTGGCGTATTTGAAGAAATAAAATAGCCCCCCAACCGGTTACAGATTTTTCAGCATCCAAATGCCGCAGCCGCAGTGCCCGCTGTTTCCCATAGGAGCTGTAAGGTATTGAAAGCCAAACAGCTCATAAATGCCAACTGCTTTTTTTAATTCAGGCATACTTTCAAGGTAAACCCTTGAAAATCCCTTTGCTTTAGCGGTTTCCAAACACAATGTGATCAATTGCCTGCCGAGGCCCAGTCCGCGTGCCGCAGGCGCCAGGTACATCTTCACCAGTTCGCAAGTATCTGCCGGCAATGCATTGGTAGGATAAATGCCCGCCCCACCCAATAGCGCTCCGTCTTTTTCCGCTACAAAATAGCTGCTGGCGGGCTCAACATGGAAAGTTTCAAATAAATGATCGGTGGTTTCGTCGTAATAAACGGTTCCGGGCTTATTGGCGCCAAACTCTTCCAAGGCCTTGCGAATGATGGAGGCAAGGGCTGCATTATCTGTTTGTGTTATTGGCCTGATGTTAACCATTGATTCAGTTTTTCCTGAACTGCTTATAGGCGTTGACCAATCCGTTCGTGGATGAGTCGTGCGTAGTTACTGCTGCATCATCGGCTAATTCGGGCAGTAATTGATTAGCCAACTGTTTACCCAGTTCCACGCCCCATTGATCGAAGCTGAAAATATTCCAGATCACACCCTGCACAAATATCTTATGCTCATAAAACGCAATCAGGCTTCCCAATGAATGCGGTGTAATTTCTTTTACAAGGAATGAATTGGTAGGCTTATTGCCTTCGAATACCTTAAAGGGCAGCAGTCGCTTGATCTCTTCTTTACTCTTATCGGCTTTCTCTAACTCCGCTCTTACCTGGTTCTCTGTTTTGCCATTCATGAGCGCTTCTGTTTGCGCAAAGAAATTAGACAACAGTTTGGTATGATGATCGCCTATAGGATTGTGGCTGATAGCCGGTGCAATAAAATCGCAGGGGATCATCAAGGTACCCTGGTGGATCAGTTGGTAAAAAGCGTGTTGTCCGTTGGTGCCCGGCTCACCCCAGATTACCGGTCCGGTTGCATAATTCACCGGGTGCCCGCTGCGGTCGATACTTTTACCATTGCTTTCCATATTACCCTGTTGCAGGTAAGCCGCAAAACGATGCAAGTATTGATCGTAGGGGAGGATGGCTTCGCTTTGTGCGCCAAAGAAATTGGTGTACCAGATACCGATCAGCGCCATCAACACAGGTATATTCTTATCAAATTTCTCTTTGCGGAAATGTTCATCTACTGCTGCCGCACCTTTCAGGAGCGCTTCAAAATGTTCATATCCGATGGTGAGCGCAATAGACAAACCGATAGCGCTCCACAGAGAATACCGGCCGCCTACCCAGTCCCAGAATTCAAACATATTGGCTTTGTCGATACCAAATGCCGTTACATCTTTTTCATTGGTGCTGAGCGCCACGAAATGTTTGGCCACATGCGCCTGGTCTTTTGCCTCCCTGAGGAACCAGTCACGCGCCGTGTGCGCATTGGTCATGGTTTCCTGCGTGGTGAAGGTTTTGGAAGCCACCAGGAAAAGTGTTTCTTCGGGCGTTACTTTTTTCAGTGTTTCAGCGATATGCGTTCCATCGACATTGCTCACAAAATAAGTTTCAATGTCTTTTTTCCAATAGGGGCGAAGCGCTTCCGTTACCATCACCGGCCCCAGGTCGCTGCCGCCGATGCCGATATTCACAATATAACGGATCTTTTTGCCGGTATATCCTTTCCATTTGCCGCTGTGCACTTCCTCGCAGAAAGTTTTCATGTGGTTGAGTACCCGTTGCACATGCGGCATGATGTCTTTGCCATCTACCAATATAGGTGTATCAGAAAAATTACGCAGGGCGGTATGTAATACCGAACGGTGTTCCGTTTCATTGATCTTCAGTCCGGCGAACATATCGTGGATCGCATCTTTCAGCTTACAGTCCTCCGCCAGTTGCAACAACAACTGTAAGGTCTTCTGGTTGATGATGTTCTTGGAATAATCGAACAGTGTTTCTTCAAATACAAGAGAAAAACGCTGGAAACGCTCGGGATCTGCCGCAAAAAGGTCTTTCATGTGACGGCGGCTCATTTCTTCTTCGTGGTGCTTCTTCAATAAAAACCATGCCTGGGTATTCGTTGGGTTGATTCTCGGTAACATGCTCTTGGTTCTTTTCTAAATTTCAATGATAAATAAAGTCCACTTCATCAATAAACAGCTGTACTACAAAGTATCAATCACCCGGATGGTTTCGTCCACCATGGAGGAACTAATATCTAAATGCAACACAAACCTGATCTGTGTAGAGGATATGGCAATTGCGTAGATATTGGATTGTTTAAGGATTGCCGACAAACCAGGTGCGGTAAAACGGCCTTTCACTTCAAAAATAATGATATTGGTTTCAACTGGTAAAATCTCACCCACAAAATCTTTCTTTTGCAATGCTGCTGCAATTCGCTGCGCATGCGCGTGGTCATCTGCCAGGCGTGCTACATTATTTTCCAATGCATAAATTCCTGCTGCTGCCAGATAGCCTGCTTGCCGCATACCACCGCCGAATACTTTCCGTATCCTGCGTGCTTTCTTGATATAAGCGCCGGATCCGATCAACACACTTCCTACCGGGGCGCCCAATCCTTTGCTCAAACAAATAGAAATACTATCGAATACAGTTCCGTATTGCCCGCAGGTTTCATGCTTCGCTACCAGTGCATTGAACAGGCGGGCGCCATCGAGATGCAGCCTGAGGTTGTTATCCAAACAAACCTGTTTTATTTCCTGTATATCAGTAAATTGATAACAGCTTCCGCCGCCGCGGTTGGCTGTATTTTCCAAAGAAACCAATGCGGAGACCGGTTTATGCACATCATCTGCATTGATGGACTGTTTCACTTGCGTTGCCGTAATACGGCCACGGTCGCCATGCAGCAAACGCACCGAGCAGCCCGAGTTAAAAGCAATACCGCCTCCTTCGTATTGATAAACATGCGACAACTGTTCGCAGATCACTTCATCGCCTGGCTGTGTATGACATTTGATGGCAATCTGGTTGGTCATGGTGCCACTGGGACAAAAAACGGCCGCCTCCATGCCAAACAAACCGGCGCATAATTGTTCCAAGCGGTTTACCGTTGGGTCTTCTCCAAAAACATCATCCCCCGTTGGAGCTGCCTGCATTGCCGCCAGCATGCCAGGGGTAGGCCGTGTAACGGTATCACTTCTGAAATCGATCATGCCGCTAAGATAGGTGTTGCGATCAGAACAAGATGCTCCTGCAGCTTACCGTTTATAAAATAATGTTGCGACTATGATCGTGGCGCCCTTAGATTTGCGGATTAAAAAAATCGCTCATAAATTAATATCTTCAATCTGATGATTGGAGTCTTCCGGCACCTCGGATACCCTTTTTCTAGTTTCAGATTGTTTGCACGTTGAAAGCGTAAAACGGATATCATGATTCGAAAGATCCATATCACTAAGCCCTTGTACCTCCTCTGTACCCTTGCTTGTTTGTATTTACCCGGAAAAGCGCAACAGTCGCAACAGGATGCCACTTTATTACAGAACGCAAGCCTGGACAATGTGGTGCAGTATGCTTTGAAGCACCAGCCTTCTTTTCAACAGTCGCTCATCGATGAAGAGATCGTTGAAACCACCATCCGCAACAAACTATCTGCCTGGTACCCGCAGTTGAATTTGAACTACAGCCTGCAACACAATTTCCAGGTGCCAACAAGTGTCATTGGCGGGAACCCCATCAGGCTGGGCGTTAACAATACTTCTGCTGCACAATTCACTGTATCGCAGAACCTTTTCAACCGCGATGCATTGCTGACTTTCCGTAGCAAAGGAGATGTTCGTACGCAGGCGCGCCAGCATACAGGTATCGACAAGATCGGTGTGATATCCAATGTGTCGAAAGCCTTTTACGATGTGCTGGCTACCATGCAACAGATCAAAGTGTCGGATGAAAATATTGCGCGGCTGGAAAGCAGCATACGGATAGCAACCAACCAATACAAAGCCGGACTGACAGACAAAACCGATTATAAGCGCGCTACCATTTCTCTCAACAACAGCAAAGCTACCCGTGTTGCAAACCTGGTGGTATTGAAGGCTAAGTCGGCCTACCTGAAAACGCTGATGGGTTGTCCGGATAGCGTAGACCTGCACATCGCATACGATACCCTTCAACTGGAGAAAGACGCGATGCTGGATACATTGCAGTTACCCGATTATACACGCCGCGCTGAATACCAGTTCCTGCAAACGCAGAAAAGGCTACTCTCAGCCAACCTGCAATACGAGAAATGGTCGTACCTCCCCACGGTAGCCCTCAACGGAGCGTATAACATGAATTTCCAGGACAATGATTTTGCCAAGCTGTACAACATGAATTATCCCAGCTCTTTTGCTGCACTAACGATAACCCTTCCCATTTTCCAGGGAGGTAAACGCAAAGCGAATATCGACCAGGCAGGGTGGCAGTTGAAGAAAACCAACTGGGACATCATCAACCTGAAAAATGCTGTCAACGCACAGTACGCGCAGGCAATGGCCGGCTATAAAACCAACCTGGCCAATTACCAGGCGCTGAAAGAAAACCTGGCGCTGGCGAGGGAAGTGTATGGCATTATTGAGTTGCAGTACAAATCGGGTGTGAAAACTTACCTGGAAGTTATTACAGCAGAAACCGATCTGCGCACATCCGAGATCAATTATTACAATGCCTTATACCAGGTGCTGGCCAGCAAAATAGATGTGCAGGTAGCCCTGGGCCAAATCGTTTACTAATTTTTAAATCATCTCTTTATATGTTGTTGCATACTTTGAAAAATCATACCGGCATCATCATAACGGCGTTGTTTATGGCTTCCTGCGGAAGTTCTCAACAACAGGGGCCGCAGCAGGCTGGCCTGCAAGCCGTACCGGTAACCCTCGATACGGTAAAAAGCACCGATGCGGTGTATCACGATGAATATCCCGGCACGGTGGTAGCGTTCAACCAGGTAGACATTAGGGCGCAGGTAAGCGGTTATGTTACCGGACTGTTCTTTAAGGATGGAGATAAAGTGAGCAAGGGACAAAAACTGTACACCATCGACGCGCAGGTATACGATGCCAATTACCAACAGGCGCAAGCCAACCTGCAGGTGCAGGAAACCAATTTATTGAAAGCCCAAAAAGACGCCGACCGTTACCACGAGTTGGATAAGCACGATGCCATTGCCAAGCAACAGGTTGATTATGCCGATGCTGCATTGGAAGCTGCACACAAACAGGTATCGGCCGCCAAAGCAGCGGTGAACAGCATGAAGAGCAACCTGGGCTTCACTACCATCTATGCACCATTCAGCGGCACCATTGGTATTTCGCAAGTAAAGCAGGGAGCCGCAGTGGTGGCAGGTCAAACCGTACTCAACACCGTTTCTACCGATAACCCCATGGCCGTTGATTTTGCAGTGAACCAACAGGAGTTGTACCGCTTCACGCAGTTGCAACAAAAAGGCGGCAAGGATTCTACTTTCACCCTTACATTCGGAACAGCTGTGTATCCTGCTAACGGTACCATCAGCATGATCGATCGCGCTGTTGATCCGCAAACATCTACTATCAGAACAAGGCTTAGCTTTCCGAACGACAAAGGCATGCTGAAGGCAGGGATGAGCGCCACCGTACGCGTACTCAACCAGGCATCTAGTCACGCTGTGATGATCCCTTATAAAGCAATTACAGAGCAATTGGGTGAGTTCTTTGTTTACGTAGTGGGCGATAGCAGCAAAGTAAACCAGCGCAAAGTGCAGTTGGGTACGCAAATAGGAAACAACGTGATTGTGCAGAGCGGTTTGAATGCAGGTGAAAAAATAGCCGTGCAGGGAGTGCAGAATTTGCGTGAAGGAGCGGTGATTACTACTGCTGTCAAAGGCAAGAGTCAAAAATAGAGCGTTAATTTTTAATTCAATATGATCGCAGATACTTTTATAAAACGTCCTGTTACAGCCATCGTCATCTCCATTGTGATTGTGCTGGTGGGATTGATCTCCATGACCAACCTGCCTGTTGCGCAGTATCCTGATATTACGCCGCCAACGGTTTCCATCAGTGGTAATTTCACCGGCGCCGATGCGCAGACAGTGGAACAGACGACCACCACGGCCATTGAATCGCAGGTGAACGGTACGCCGGGCATGACCTATATGAGCAGTAACAGTACCAGCAGCGGACAGAGCAGCATTACGGTAAATTTTGAAGTAGGTACTAATATCGATATCGCCACGTTGGATGTACAGAACCGCGTGAGTGTTGCGCAACCTACTTTGCCCGATGCGGTGAAACGACTGGGACTCACTACCCGTAAGCGTAACCCCAGCATCATGATGGCGCTGGCGCTGTATTCACCCAATGGTACGCACGATGCGATCTTCCTGGGTAACTATGCCAATATTTATTTGAAAGATGCGCTGTTGCGTGTGAAGGGAGTAGGAGATATCCTGGCCCGAGCCGATGATTTCAGTATGCGTGTATGGCTCAACCCGCGCAAGCTGGCCATGCTGGGTCTTACACCGGCTGATGTGAATGCTGCGCTCGCAGAACAAAACATACAGATCGCGGCGGGCACCGTGGGTGGCAATCCACAACCGGGACGGCAGGTCTTCGAATACAATGTGCTTACCAGCAGCCGCATCAATACCAAAGAGCAGTTTGAAAACATCATCGTACGTACCAAGCCTTCCGATGGCAGTATCGTCTATTTGAAAGATATTGCCCGCGTTGAGTTGGGTAAATTCGACTATTCCATCAATGCCCTGGTAAATGGAAAGCCTTGTGCATTCGTGCTTATTTACCAGGCACCCGGCGCCAATGCGCTCGATACGTATGCCGGTGTGATGAAAGCATTGGATAACCTCAAAAAACATTTCCCCAAAGACATCGATTACCTGGTGCCGCTCGAAACAGCATCGGTAGTACAGGTATCGATCGACGAAGTGATCCATACCTTGCTGGAAGCTTTGCTGCTGGTGGTATTGGTGGTATTCCTGTTCTTACAGAACTGGCGTGCTACGCTGATCCCCGTGTTGGCAATACCGGTATCATTGATCGGCGCCTTTATTTTCTTCGCGCCCTTCGGATTTACCATCAACACGCTTACACTCTTTGCCTTTGTGTTGGCCATCGGCATTGTGGTGGATGATGCCATTGTGGTAGTGGAAGCGGTACAGCATTATATCGATCATGAAAAGATGACGCCCAGGGAAGCCACGCAAAAAGCCATGAAAGATATTTCTGGTCCGGTAGTGGCTATCGCGTTGATATTGGCAGCTGTGTTCATACCGGTAGGATTTGTGCCGGGTATCGTGGGCAGGCTTTACCAGCAGTTTGCCATTACCATTGCCGTTTCGGTAGTGATCTCTGCATTCGTTGCGCTGTCACTCACCCCGGCCTTGTGTATCGTACTGTTGAAGTCTTCCAAAGATGCAACAGCGAAGAAGAACATCCTGGAAAAATTCTTTGCCGCTTTCAACAACAAGTTCACCAGACTCACCCGTTCTTATGCGCGTGGTGTAGGTAAATGGATCCGCGCAACGCCATATGTATTGGTGATGATGGTGTGTTTGTTCGTAGGATTGTTTTTCCTTTTCAAAGCCAAACCTTCCGGCTTCATACCCACGGAAGACGAAGGCCGTTTGTATGTAACGTATGAAATGCCGGAAGGAACTTCTACCACGCGCAACGTAGCTATGATGAAAGATGTAATGGCAATGGTGCGAAGTATCCCTGCCGTTAAAGTGGTAGGCGGACTGGCCGGACTCAACATTGTAAGCTTCTCCAGCAAATCCAACACCGGTACCATGTTCGTGAGCCTGAAACCCTGGGCAGACCGGAAGAAAGCGGAAGAACAATTGAAAGGGGTGATTGCAGAGATCACCAAACGAACCGCCAATATAAAAGAGGCACGCATATTACCCATTGCGCCGCCCGCCATCCCGGGATTGGGCGCTACTTCGGGTTTTACTTTTGAACTGCAACAAACCACCAGTACCGACAGCCTCCGGCAATTCGAAGGAGTAGCCAGAAAATTCCTCGGGGCGCTATACCAGCGGCCGGAAATCGGTATGGCGTACACGTTCTTCTCTACACGAACACCGGGTTACCAGGTTGATGTTGACAGGGAGAAAGCAAAAAAGCTGGGCGTATCTGTGGCAGATGCGTACGCAACGTTGTCAACCTTGCTGGGCAGCAGTTATGTAAACGATTTCAATATCTACGGACGTAATTTCAGGGTGATGACGCAGGCCGACAGCAGTTTTCGCGAATCCATTGATGACCTGCAGGGCTATTATGTGCGCAACAGCCAGGGTGGAATGGTGCCGATGGGCGCGTTGGTCAACACAAAGCTGATTGAAAACCCGGCCGTCATATCACACTACAATATTTACCGTTCTATTGAGATCAACGGAACACCCAAACCCGGTTTCAGTAGCGGACAGGCCATTGAAGCATTGAAACAAACAGCGGCCCAGGTGCTGCCCGAAGGTTACAGCTATGAATTTTCGGGTATGAGCCGGGAAGAGATCAAGGCAGGCAGCAGCGCGACCATGATCTTCGCTATCTCCATTGTGTTTGTGTTCCTGTTCCTGGCGGCATTGTATGAGAGCTGGTCTATCCCGTTCTCGGTATTGTTCGCCGTGCCGATCGGGGCATTCGGTTCTATCCTTACGCTTACCTTCATCCCATCACTCAGCAATAACGTATATGCACAGATAGGGTTGATTACCCTGATCGGACTGGCGGCCAAGAATGCCATCCTGATCGTGGAATTTGCCAAAGAGCGGGTAGACAGGGGTATTGACATTGTTCACGCCACTTTACAGGCGGTAGAACTGAGGTTGCGGCCTATTGTGATGACCTCCCTGGCCTTTATCCTGGGGGTATTGCCCCTGGCATTTGCATCGGGAGCAGCGGCAGAATCGAGAAAAACCATTGGCTGGACCGTATTCGGGGGTATGCTGGCGGCTACCACACTGGCCATATTTGTGGTACCGGTATTCTTCGTACTCATTACGAAAATATCGTATGGGAGAAAACTCAAACGTCTACAGGAGCAGCAGCGGCTGGAAGAGGGTATCGACAGGTCTATTGCCGATTCCCGCTTGAGCTGATTAATTGTCATATTTTGCCCATTTATGCAGTTTTTTCCACAAAAGCTGGCAAAATCCATTGTTACGATGTAACTTTGCGGGCTTCTTATGATCGTATTGGGTAACTTTAACGATTTTAGTACAGCGCTTTTGAAACATTTGAGGTCTTTTAGTCGTTTACATTAAATAAGATAATATCACATCATGAGGCAGCTCAAAATTGCAACACAGATCACCAACCGAGATTCGCAGGCCGTAGAGAAGTATCTGCAGGAGATTTCCAAGATCCCTATGATCACTCCCGAAGAGGAGACTACACTGGCACAGCGCATCAAAATGGGTGATCAGCGAGCGCTCGACAAATTGGTGCAGGCCAACTTACGTTTCGTGGTATCTGTGGCTAAGCAGTACCAGCACCAGGGCCTTTCTCTTAGCGACCTGATCAACGAGGGCAACCTCGGTCTGATAAAAGCAGCCCAGCGTTTCGATGAAACCAAGGGTTTTAAATTCATCTCATACGCGGTATGGTGGATCCGCCAGTCCATCTTACAGGCGTTGGCAGAGCAGGGCAGATTGGTCCGCCTGCCTCAAAACAAAATCGGCACATACAACAAAGCCAACAAAGCCTATATGGCTTTTGAACAGGAGCACGAGCGCGAGCCGTCTACCGAAGAGTTGGCTGAAATCCTGGAAATGAGCGAAACCGAGATCAACAACATCTTCCAGAGCAACACCCGTCACACTTCACTGGATGCCCCCGTACACGAGGCAGAAGATGTAGCCATGGGCGACCTGCTGGAAGGTAGCGATGATACGGATGATGACGTGATGAAAGATTCACTGCGTGAAGAGATTCGCCGTGTATTGAAATCATTGAGTCCGCGCGAAGCCGAAATCGTGAATGCGTATTTTGGTCTGGATGGCGAGAACGGGGTGACCATTGAACAGATTGGCATGAAGTATGACCTGACAAAGGAGCGTATCCGCCAGATCAAGGAAAGGGCCATCAAACGCTTGCAGAAAGCGCGCTACAGTAATGCATTAAAAGCATACCTGGGATAAGTTTTACAAAGAAACTGACAATAAGACCCCTCTGTGAAAACGGAGGGGTTTTTGTTTGTATGTTTGTTCAAATCTAAATAGTCTTAGTAGTATGGCAAATGAAGCAACGGAAAAAGTGCATGTGCTGATCATAGGTTCCGGACCTGCGGGTTATACTGCCGCCATTTATGCGGCCCGCGCCAATATGAAGCCGGTATTGTACCAGGGTATACAGCCTGGCGGACAGCTCACCATCACCACAGAAGTAGAAAATTATCCGGGTTATCCCGATGGCATACAGGGGCCTGAAATGATGGTCCATTTTGAAAAGCAGGCTGCCCGCATGGGCGCCGATATCCGTTACGGACTCGCTACCAAAGTTGATTTCTCCCAACATCCATACAAAGTGCAGATCGATGAAGAGAAATGGATCGAAGCAGATGCCGTGATCATTTGTACCGGCGCTTCGGCCAAATGGCTGGGACTGCCCAGCGAAGAGCGCCTGAACGGTTTTGGCGTAAGCGCCTGTGCGGTGTGTGATGGATTTTTCTTCAAAGGAAAAGAAGTAGCCATCGTTGGTGCAGGAGATACTGCTGCGGAAGAAGCTTTGTATTTATCGAAGCTCTGTACCACTGTTCACATGTTCATCCGCCGCGATAAAATGCGTGCCAGTAAAGTGATGCAGGAAAGGGTATTGAATGCACCTAACATCAAAGTGTATTGGAACACTGACACTGATGAAATACTGGGAGAGAACAAAGTGGAAGCTGTTCGCATCAAAAACAACCAGACACAGGAAACACAGACCATACCCATCAGCGGATTTTTTGTGGCCATTGGTCACCATCCCAACAGCGATATCTTCAAAGGATGGCTGGATATGGATGAGACCGGTTACCTGCTCACCACGCCTGGTACTACTAAAACAAATATTGAAGGTGTATTCGCTGCGGGAGATGTGCAGGACAAGAATTACCGTCAGGCGGTAACAGCAGCCGGCAGTGGTTGTATGGCGGCATTGGATGCAGAACGTTACCTGACAACGAAAGGATTAGTATAAACCATCGTCATCCCGAGCGAGCGAAGCGAGTCGAGGGACCTGCTGAAAGCTTCATGAGGTCCCTCGGCTTCGCTCGGGATGACGGTTGTAACAAATGATATTTATGCTTTCCATACATTTAAACAACCTCCTTTTTCACTCCTTTCATGGTTTATATGAGGAAGAGACGGTGTTGGGCAATGATTTCAAAGTAGATGTTACCGTCTGGCACCAGCCGGCCCGTATTCCTGTCAATACTTTACATGAAACCATCAACTATGTCAGGGTTTATGAGTTGATAAAGAAAAGAATGGAAACACCTACTTTGTTATTGGAAACACTGGCTACTACTATTGCGCAGGAAATACTCGCAACTTTTCAGCAGGCGGAAAAAGTCAAAATATCGATCGATAAATTGCAGCCGCCGATACCCGATTTTCATGGGAGTGTGGGAGTGGAGTTTGAATTAACCAAATAGTTCATGAAATATAATTTAGTCGTATTTATTTTATTGTTCAACGCAGCATGCTTGCATGCGCAGGATGTGAATGTGTTGCTGAAAGAAGCGGATAATTTTGAAAAGCAGCAGAAAGACCAGCCAGCGCTGGACAAATACAAGGAGATATTATTGATAGCTCCGGCTAATATCCGTGCATTGGTGCATTCTGCTGAGTTGAATTTATCGTTGGGTAGCAGGGTAACAGATAAGAACGGCATGCGCTTGTACTATGAATCGGCAGCGGCTTTTGCGCAGCGGGCCTGGCAGGCAGACAGCAACAATGCTGATGCGAATTATATTATGGCGCTGGTAGCCGATCGCATGCCCGAGATAGAAACAGAAGCAAAGAAAACAGCGGTTTATTTCAAAGATGAAAAAAGATATGCCGATAAAGTGTTGTTGTTGAATCCCCGTTACGGAAAAGCACATTACCTGGTAGGTAAGTGGCATTATGAATTGTTGACGCTGCCACCTCTTAAAAAAGCTGCCATCAAATTCCTGCACGGAGGTTTACCACAAGCCGATATAGATTCGGCCATCGCACACCTGGAACAATGCAAAACATTGGAGCCTTATTTTGTAGCCAATTACCTGGTATTGGCGAAAGCATATAAAGAGAACAGGCGACCTGCACAAGCTATTGAAGTATTGAAGCTCCTGGTAAGGCTGCCTGTTCGCACTGCCAACGACCCTGCGTTGAAAGCAGTGGGCGCCGAGTTATTGCAGTCGATGCAATGAGTTGTTTATTTTAACTGCAAGGTCAATGCTATTTTTCAACAAACTGTTTCAGGCTTTGCCCGATGATATAGGTCCATCCTTCTGCAAAATTGGCTGAATTAAAATCGGGGTTCTCTTTGGGGGGAAAGTATCCAGTCCGGCATGGGTAAGTTTTACGCTTGTTTTACCATCATTATCCTTCAATTCAAAGCTTACAAAAGATTGGCCGGGATAACCATCGTAAGACCAACTGTAGGTTAATTTTTTTTCAGGCACCACTTCGGTGATCTTGCAAAGATGACGATAGCTTCTATCGTCTTTGCCTCCGTGAAATTCAAATGTAAAACCCACTTCCGGTTTGAACTCCGCCAGGTCGAAATACCATTGCTTCATATCGTCCTTGTTGGTAATGGCTTTCCAAACCCTGGATACCGGTGCGTTGAGCACTTCTTCAATAACAAATGGCGCGGTTTTCATGGCTATTTATTTGATTAGTTTATAGCACCATCTTTTGAGTTTTCCTTCGAAATCGAACGGGGTAGTAGCTTTGGTAATGTCTTTGATATCGCTGGCATGAATAGCGCCGGCATCCAATTGGAAACGGGTGAAATTCGTGCTGAAATAAATTTGTCCGCCGGGCACTGTAGCAGCGAGTACATCGTTGAGCAATTCCACATGGTCTCTTTGTATGTCCAGGATATCTTTCATGCGTTTGCTGTTGCTGAAAGTGGGAGGATCCATTACCACCAGGTCAAAACTTTCTGGGGGTAATGTTTTGAGGTATTGCTTTACATCGGCGTGTACAAAGCGGTATTTGTTAGGCGATTTTAAACGGTTGATGGCGAAATTGGTTTCGGCCCATCCCAGGTAAGTTTTGGAGAGGTCAACAGAAGTAACGGCAGCAGCTCCGCCTGCGGCAGCATACACCGAGAAAGAACCGGTATAACAAAACAGGTTCAATATGCGTTTGCCTTCACTCTGTTCTTTCACCATTTGCCGCGTGATGCGGTGATCGAGGAAAAGGCCGGTATCGAGGTAATCGGTGAGGTTCACCTGGAACTTCAATCCGTTTTCCAGCACGGTAAAAAAAGCGTCTTCCGTATTCAGCCGCTCGTATTGCCCTTCGCGGTGCGACATTCGTTTGCGTTGCCGCACATACATCTGATCGGTTGGAATGCCCACGATCTCGCTGATCATTGCCAGGCACGCATCGAGCCATGCTTCATGTTCTTCATCGCTCATACCATGCCTGCGCAAATATTCGGCCAGGTAAAGTTTGTCCTCATACAATTCTATACAGAAGGGAAATTCGGGCAGGTCGTGATCGTATACCCGGTAGCAATCTACCTGCATACGCCGGGCTTGTTTGCTCCGGTGCTTGTACACTTTTGCCAACCGGTTACGGAACATGTCCATTTTATCAGTCTGCTGCATAGGACAAAATTGCAATAAAAACGTCATCCTGAGCGAGCGAAGCGAGTCGAAGGACCTGCTTGAACATTCGGGCAGATCCCTCGGCTGCCCCTTCGACTCGCTTCGCTCGCTCAGGGTGACGTTGATCGGGGATGACGATATAAAATACTAGAGAAGCATGTATTTATTTCAGCTTTGCCAGCGCGTCTTTGATCCTTGCCCATGCTTTTTCAATGTTGGGCATGCTGTTGGCAAAAGAGAAACGAACGCATTTGGGTTCACCAAAAGCATCTCCCATTACAGAAGATACATGCGCAGTATTCAAGAGATACATGCTCAGGTCGGCTGCATTTAGGATGGTAGTAGTGCCATCTGATTTACCATAATAAGCGCTTACATCCGGAAATACATAGAATGCGCCTTGCGGTGCAAAGCATTTGAAACCGGGAATACCGCTTACCAGCGCCAGTGTTTTTTCTCTTCTGCGGGTAAACTCCTCCGTCATTTCCTGTGAAGGACGCAGATCACCTACAAGGGCCGCTACTGCTGCTTTCTGGGTAATGGAGCAGGTACCGCTGGTGAATTGTCCCTGTAATTTTTCACAGGCCTTCACAATAGCAGCACTGGCAGCGATATAACCCAAACGCCAGCCGGTCATGGCAAATCCTTTACTGAGACCGTTGATGAGTACCACGCGGTCTTTCAGATCGGCAAACTGCGCAATGCTTTCGTGCTTGCCTACGAAGTTGATGTATTCATAGATCTCATCTGAAAGGATCACAATATGCGGATGTTTTTTAAAGATAGCAGCCAACGCTTCGAGTTCTGCTTTGCTGTACACAGCGCCTGAAGGATTACAGGGCGATGAGAACATGAACACTTTTGTCTTGGGTGTGATGGCGGCTTCTACCTGTGCAGGAGTTGGTTTGAAATCGTTCTCCACGCTGGTCCTGATCTCCACTACTTTACCACGGGCAATTTTTACCAGCTCTGAATAAGTTACCCAATAAGGAGTAGGAATGATCACTTCATCACCTTCATCCACCAATGCAAGAATGGCGTTGGCCAGACTTTGCTTGGCGCCGGTAGACGTGATGATCTGATCCGGTGTATAATCCAAATTGTTATCGCGTTTCAATTTGGTACATACGGCTTCTTTCAAATCGGCAAAGCCGGCAACAGGTGTATAATGGCTCCAGTTGTCGTTGATGGCTTTGATAGCAGCGTCTTTGATGTGCTGCGGGGTATCAAAATCTGGTTCACCCAGGCTCAGGTCGATTACGTCGACCCCTTTGGCCCTCAGTTCACGGCCCAGTTTGGCCATTTTAAGTGTTTCCGGTTCACTGAATCTGTTCAGGAGAGAAGAGAGTTGCATAGCTTCAAACATTAAAAAATAAAATATAGATTAATTGCTGCGTGAAGGTCGGAAAAACCAGCCAATTTTAAGCACTAACTTTGACTATGCCTCACGAAACAATTTCGGTTTTCGACATGTTCAAAATAGGGGTAGGCCCTTCGAGTTCCCATACTTTAGGCCCCTGGCGCGCCGCTTTGCGCTTTGTAGAAACGCTCCGGTCACGCACCAGTCTTGACCAGGTAGCGGCTGTTACCGTGTTATTATACGGCTCTCTGGCCAAAACCGGCAAGGGGCATGGAACGGATATAGCCGTGCTATTGGGACTTTGCAATGAAGACCCGGTGACCATCGATGTAAACAGCATCACTCCACGTATCAATGCTATCCACGATAAAAAGGAATTGATGCTGGGAGGCGAGCAGGTGATTGCATTCAATGCCGCAGAACAGGTGCAATTCCTGTATCATGAAACATTGCCCTTTCATCCCAACGGGCTTAGCTTTCTTGTGTCCTTGAAAAATGGGCAAGGATGGAGCGAAACTTATTATTCTATCGGCGGCGGGTTTGTTGTGAAAGAAGGGGAAGACAATAGCCATAAAAATGCAGTAGAGCTTTCATTCCCCATCAATACGGCCGATGACCTGCTGCACTGGTGTATGAAAACGGGTATGGCCATCCATGAAGTGGTCATGGAGAATGAAAATGCCTGGCGCTCTGAGGATGCTACCAGGGCAGGCGTGTTGCGCATCTGGCATACCATGAAAGACTGCATATATCGTGGTTGTCATGCCAAAGGGGAATTACCGGGCGGTTTACAGGTGCGCCGCCGCGCGTTCGACCTGAATAAAAAAATGATACAGGGCCATCCTTATACCGATTATGAAAGCTGGATGAAAGCGATTCGTGCAGGAGGGGAAGGCTTTCATTATATACTGGATTGGGTGAGTTGTTTTGCATTAGCCGTTAATGAAGAGAATGCCGCATTCGGAAGAGTCGTAACAGCGCCTACGAATGGGGCTGCCGGCGTGATACCCGCCGTGCTGCAGTATTTCGTTACATTTTGCAATGGGCATGATGATGGCAAGATCATTCGTTTCCTGCTCACTGCTTCTGAAATTGGCAGTATATTCAAAAAAGGCGCTACCATTTCTGCGGCGATGGGTGGCTGCCAGGCCGAGATCGGCGTTTCTTCTGCCATGGCTGCCGCTGCACTCACAGAGTCGATGGGAGGTACCCAGCGCCAGGCATTGATGGCTGCCGAAATAGCCATGGAACATCATTTAGGGTTGACCTGCGATCCGATAGGCGGACTGGTGCAGGTTCCCTGTATTGAAAGAAATACCATGGGTGCCATCAAAGCTATCACCGCTTCACAACTGGCATTACAGAGTTCGCCCGACTATGCCAAAGTAAGCCTGGACAAAGTGGTTAAAACCATGTGGGATACGGCTTTGGATATGAGCAGCAAATACAAGGAGACCGCTGACGGGGGACTGGCGATCCATATTCCGATCAGTCTCCCAGAGTGTTGATTATATATAAACGAAAACCCTGTTTAAATGACTATTTAAAAGCACTACCCCATAGGATATTAAATTTTATAGCAAAAAATTTAAATAGTCATTAAAAAACCCCTAAATTGTTGGAGTAGCAATTACGCTCGTGATTACACGGCGAAGTGATGTTTAACCAATGCGGCTGATGGGAATTTTTACCAAATACGGACTCAATAGTGCATACCGGAATTATGCTGGTGCCCTTACCTGGTTGTTCGTCATCGCTTGTTCTACCCAATCTCCTCCCGATCAAAAAGAACACGCTGCACAAGTACAAAGAATTGTGACCATTGCCGACAGTCTCCGTGGTAATGGTCCTGCATGGATTGATCATTTTATCGACTCTGCTTTTCGCAGCATTCCCCATATCAGCACATTCGATATTGCAAAGAAATACCATTACCTCGCCAATTATTATTACGATCAGCAAAGAGATGCTGCGAAATCCGGAGCTTATGCAGACAGTATGTTGCTTGCGATCACCGACAGCACGCAGCTACCGGAACACATAAAACTCTATGCCAGCGCCCTTTTGATCAAAGGCGATGCAGCAAAATCGGAAAGCAGGTACAATGATGCCATTTCATATTTCTACCGTGGAAGGTTGTTCATGCGAATGACGAAAGACACCTGCAGCTTTTACGAATATGACTCAAGGCTATCTACGCTCTATTATGATCTCGGCAGGTATAAAGAGGCCGTCCGGTATTACAAAAAAACGCTCGACGTATCGCTTCACTGCCCTGAAAACCTCTTTACCAGGTTCGCGCAAGTGCAGGCGCAACTGGATAATATTGCGCTCTGTTATTCAAATATGAAGCAGTACGACAGCGCCTTGTACTATTACGACAGCGCCCTGCATTATATAGACAAGTACAAACAACAATACCTGAACAGTGCCGACCGAACTTCCCGTCAGGCTTTCATTGAAACGGCCATTGGTGTGATCATCAGTAACAAAGGACAAACCTTGCTGGAAACAGGAGACAGCAGCACTACAGAGCAAGTGTTCCGTGAATCCATCCGCATCAATGCACAGCAGGGACATGATCTGGCAGACGCACAAAACACCATGAGCAGTCTCGCATCTTTGCTATTGGGGCAACACCGTTACAAAGAAGCCGGAGAACAATTGCAGCAATTGAGGCAATCCCTGGATCAGTCTCCCAGCACGGCTGCTGAATACGATTACCGGAAAGTAAAATGGAAGTATTATGAAGCGCTAGGTCAACCCGAATTGGCTTATGCAACACTGAAGAGCTTCTTACGATTAAAAGATTCTCTTAATAAAGCATCTGAACTATTGCATTCCATCAATATACAGGATGAATTCACCAATATATCTCAACATTATGAACTGGCATTACTAAAAAAGCAGAGCGAATTAAAAACGGTTTACCTGTCCATTGCATTTGTTGTATTTGTGATGACATTACTGATCATCCTGTTGATATTAAAAAATGTGAGAAAATCCAGGCAGTATGTTCAGGAACTGGGCAAACTGAATGCTTTCGTTACCGAACAAAACAATCAGCTGAAGAAAAGTTTATCGGCTTTGAAACAAAGCCAGCAGGAAAACTCCCGTATGATGCGGGTCGTAGCCCATGACCTGCGCAATCCTGTTGGAGGAATGGTGGCCATGACTGAATACCTCGAAGAACAGCATCCGCTCATCAATAAAGACAGTAAAGAGCCGTTGCAACTCATGGAAGCAGCAGGCGGCCGGGCTTTGAACCTGATCAACGAGTTACTGCACCTGAATATTCCGGCCGATACCCTCAAAGAACCGGTAGAGCTGGATACAACGCTGAAATACTGTGTGGATATACTTCGCCCAAAAAGCAAAGAAAAAGAACTACAACTCGAGTTACACCTTATACCTGTAACGGTAATGGCCAACAGGGAAAAACTATGGCGTGTTTTCAGCAACCTGATTACCAATGCCATCAAATTCAGTCCCTCTGGCAGCACGATTACCATCTCCATGCAAAAAGAAGGTGCAGCCGTTCTTGTATCGGTAAAAGACCAGGGGATAGGTATTCCGGAATCATTCAGGGATAAAATATTCAGTTTTTCACCCGAGGTCAAGCGAACCGGCAGTTCAGGCGAAGTTTCCTTTGGCCTCGGGTTGTCCATTACCAAACAGATTGTAGAGGCACATAAGGGAGATATATGGTACGAAAGCGAAGAAGGGGTGGGTACCGTTTTTTATGTACGTTTAAAGGTTACGGAAGAAAATGCGCAAGTATAGTATCATACTAGGTTGGCTGTTTTCCCTGGCTTGTTCTTCTCCATACCGGCCTGACGGAGAAAAGAACGCTGCAAGGGTGCAGCAGATACTTGCTACTGCTGATACTTATACAGGAGCAATGGTTGACCGGATACCTCATTTTATCGACTCTGCATTCCAGCAAATCCATCATCCCAGCCGGTTCGACATGGCCAGGAAATACGATTACCTGGCTTCCTGTTATTTTACTCATCAAAAAAACCACAAAAAAGCATGGGCCTATTCAGACAGTGTATTGAGCGTACTACCAGATAGCACCCGCTTTCCGGCGTACATAAAAATATATGCCAGGGCTGTATTGACCCAGGGCGACGTGTTGATATCAGAAGGTAAATTCAACGACGCCATTTTATACTATTACCGGGGAAGGCAGTTTATGTTGAAAACAAAAGATACCTGCAACTTCGGCGAATACAGTAATCGCATCGCCATGCTCTACTACACCCAGGGCAGGTACAGAGATGCCATTCCATATTTTAAAGAAACATTCAACGTAAAGTCCCGGTGCCCTGAATATCTTTGGCTACGGTTTACCGAGCAACAGGGACAATTGAACAATATCGCATGGTGTTATAGCAATCTGGGGCAATTGGACAGCGCTGTTTATTATTGCGACAGCGCCTTGCGTTATATTGACCGGGCAGTCCGTCAACACAGGAATGATCCTGTTTATACAAAGCAGCACGCTTATATTCAAACGGCTATAGCCGTTATCAATGGCACCAAAGGTGAAGCATTACGATTAAAAGGGGATGGAAAAGCCGCCGAACAGCTGTTCCGGGAAACCATTCGTGTAACCGGTCAAAAAAACTACGATCCTAGCTTTGCGCAACGAACCATGCTTAGGTTGATATTACTGCTATTGGAACAACACCGTTTTCCTGAAGCCAGGGAGCAGTTAATGCAACTAAGACAGTCCCTGGATAAACTTCCCAATATTCATCATGAACTGTTATGGAGAGAAAGGCAATGGTTTTATTATGATGGGTTGAAAGAGACACTACCTGCATTTACGGCGTTGAAAAATTACCTGCGGCTAAAAGATTCCCTGGCAAAAGCAACCAGTCCCCTGCGAGTCATTGATATACAAAATCAATTCAACAATATATCCCGTCGTTACGAATTAACCCTGCTGAAGAAGTATGATGAATTGAAAACAGTTTACCTGATCATTGCAATTATTGTGTTTGCAATGGCACTGATTATTCTTCTCTTAGTGCTGATCAACAACAGGAGGTCCAAACGGCAAATTGCTGAACTGAACAAACTGAACATATTTATTACCGAGCAGAATGATCATATGAAAGAAAGTCTCTCGGAACTGGAACAAAGTCAGCAGGAAAACACCCGCATGATGAAGATCATGGCCCATGACCTGCGCAATCCTGTAAGCAGCATGGTAGAAATAACGGCATACCTGAACAGTCATAAAGACCTGACGCAAGAAAATGCCAGGAAACAATTAACGCTGATGAAAGAAGCCGGCTGGAAGGCCTTAAAACTAATAGATGAGCTATTGCGTCCGGATATTACCAATGTGGGAAAACAGTAGCAACGGATACAGTACTTAATTTAGTTTAAAGTTATTTCTTCAATCGCCAGATCACTATAATCCCTGATCTCATTATACAGTGTACCGCGTTCTACCGGCTGGCGTTTTACTTGTTTGATCAGCGTTACCAGCTCTGCAGTGTTCATGGAAGGCGTTTGTTCTTCACTTCCTGCCATGGAATATATTTTAGTAGAGTCGTCGATGGTGCCGTCGATATCGTTTACGCCGAATGATAATGCCAACTGTGCGTTTTTTCTCCCCAGCATGGGCCAGTAAGCTTTGATGTGCGGGAAATTATCCATGTACAGGCGGGCCATGGCATACATGCGCATGTCTTCCACTACTGTTGATTCGGGAACATGGCTCATGTCGTTGTCTTTGTTCCTGAACTTCAACGGGATAAAAGTATTGAAGCCGCCGGTCTGATCCTGTAACTGGCGCAGGCGCTCCATGTGATCGATGCGGTGTTCGAATTTTTCAATGTGTCCGTAAAGCATGGTGGCGTTACTGTGCATACCCAGTTCATGTGCCGCACGGTGAATATGCAACCAGCCTTCGGCATCCACTTTATCATCGCATATCTGTTTTCGGATATCGGGATGGAATATTTCTGCGCCGCCACCGGGTAAAGAATCCAATCCGGCTTCGTGCGCCATCTTCATACCTTCTTCAATCGACACTTTGGCTTTGCGGAACATATAATCGAGTTCAACAGGGGTGAAAGCTTTGATATGCAGATCGGGACGATGTGCTTTGATGGTTTGGAGAAGCTCGATAAAGAACGCCAGGTTCATCTTAGGATGAACACCGCCTACAATATGCACTTCGGTTACCGGCTTTCCATCGTAACTTTTAACGATGTGCATCATTTGCTCGATGCTCAGTTCCCATCCTTCTTCACGGTTGGCATAGAGGCGTGAGTAAGCGCAAAAGGCACAGGAGAATACACATACATTGGTAGGCTCTATATGGAAGTTCCTGTTGAAGTAGGTTTTGTTTCCGTGCTTTTGTTCGCGTACCCAATTGGCCAGTGTACCAAGAAAGGCCAATGAGCCTTTCTCAAACAGTGTTACGCCATCCCGGAAATTGATGCGCTCTTTGCGTAATATCTTTTCACCTATTTTTTTCAGTTCGTTCGTATCATCGAGGGAAGCAACCAGTGTAAAGGGATCTGACGCAGTCGGGATCATGTTCACAGATTTTGATGTTCAGACAGCAAATTTACACCGATTTGGCGGATAAATAATGTTTAAGCGCCGATCTTAAAGAAATCGTAAAAGTAGTCCGAAGGCTGCAGGCCTAGCCATTCAGCCCGGTTCAATGCAAGATCCTGGTAAGTGAATTGGCTGATTTGTTCCTTATCATACGGAAGAAGCGTTGTTGCCGGTTGTTTAACAATGATGCCCAAACCTTGATCGGCATCCAGTACAAAGCAGGTGAGGTCTTTTCGCTGACTGCGGAAATAAAGGATCGCTTTCCATACATCTCCATTCCAGGTTCCCGGGTAGTTCCATTCCTTAAAAGAACAAGCGGCTTCCGCGCTTAAGGGATTGCAATCATGCAGAACGATTACCGCATTAGGAGCAGCATGATTTAATGTATGCTCTACATCCCTGATCACATAATCGCATTCGTGCATTCCATCAATAAGCGCCAGTTCAATTTTCTTGTCCTGGAACAACCTCGGACCATCTTGCGCAAAAAAATCGTCGCTTGTTTTTTCAAAATACTGGTTATAACGATTATACGGATTCAGCAGGAGTTTTATGGCTTTACGGCCATTCCCGAATACAAAATCGGGATCAACTGCAATCTTGAAATTGCTTTTGATACGAAAAAAGATATGTCCGTTAAAGACCCCGATTTCCAGGTAATTCTTTAGATGACGGTGTTGCATTAGAGATTTTAAAACGAATAGACGGTCCATATTTTTCATAGATGATTTTTATAACAAGTATTTAGTGATGTTTGCTTGTCTCCATATCCGGGTTGTGTTTGTACCGGAATACCAACGGGAAGAAAATACCAAGCACCAATGCATATCCTGCAAAACTTAACCAGATATTGTGCCAGTCTTTCACACCATTAACAGTAAAATAATCCACTACCCATCCGCTGATGGTACCTCCGAGGAAAGCGCCGATGCCATTGGTCATGAGCATGAACAACCCTTGTGCACTGGCCCTGATGCGTATATCGGCTTCCTTTTCCACGAATAAAGAACCGGAGATATTGAAGAAGTCGAATGCCATTCCATAAATGATCATGGACAGGATCAACAGGTAGAGCCCTGGTCCCGGATCGCCAATGGCAAATAATCCAAAACGGAATACCCAGGCAAAAATGCTGAGCAGCATGACCTGTTTGATACCAAATTTTCTAAGGAAGAAAGGAATGGTGAGGATAAAAAGTGTTTCAGATATCTGCGAAATGGATAAGAGCAGGTTCGGATGTTTTACGCCGAATGAATCGGCAAAACCGGTTTTGAAATCATCGAGAAAAGCGCCGCCGAATGCATTAGTGATCTGTAAGGCCGCGCCCAATAACATGGCAAAGATGAAAAAGATCAGCATTTTTTTTCTTCGGAATAAAACGAATGCATCTAACCCTAAGGCTTCTGACAGTGTCTTCTCCGCGTTGAATTTAACAGGCGGGCATTTTTCAATAGTGAAGGTATATAGTCCCAACAATAAGCCGGCTCCAGCACTTAGATAAAGTTGAAATGGACTTTTAGTCCAGCCGCACAAATCAACTATCCACATAGCGCAAACAAACCCCACCGTTCCCCACACACGAATAGGAGGGAAATCTTTTACAATGTGGAATCCTCTTCTTTCCAGTATAATATAGGATACAGTATTATTCAGCGCGATTGTTGGCATGAAAGCCATTGAATTGAGGAGCATGATAAGATAGAAAGTCCTGTAATCGCTTACTGTAGAAGCCCAGAGTAATAAGCAGGCCCCCACAATATGGCAAATACCCAATACACGTTCGGCATTCACCCACCTGTCTGCCACAATACCCAATAAAGCCGGCATGAACAGGGAAGCTATGCCCATGGTAGCGTAAACAGCCCCTACTTCTCCACCGGAAAAATGGAGTGTTACAATCATATAAGCACCGAGGGAGATAAGCCAGGAACCCCAAACAAAGAATTCCAAAAAATTCATGATGATCAGGCGCAACTTGATATTCATCATGCAATTAGTTTTCGTTAGTTAATAAAAAATAAAACGGGGAAAGATAACGAATAATATTAAATAAAAAGTTGCTAATTGTGAGTTGTTAGTTGATAGAATATCTTTATTTCTATCTTACAACTAACAACTAGCAACTAGCAACTCAATAAGATACGCAGTCTACTATACTATATATGCGCCTGGATCTTTTTATCGAGTACAGATTTGGGTACTGCGCCAATTTGTTTGTCTACGATCTGTCCGCCTTTGATGAACAGGATAGCAGGAATGGAAGTGATGCCATAATTCACGCTCAGATTAGGGTTATGGTCTACATTCACTTTGCCCACATTGATCTTGCCTGCATAGTCTTTCGACAACTCTTCAATAACGGGTCCGATGGCACGGCAAGGTCCGCACCATTCTGCCCAAAAATCTACTACTGTAAGTTTATCGCTGTCCAGTACGGTTGACTGGAAGTTAGCGTCTGTTAATTCTAATGCCATATACACTGTTTGTTTTTTTAGGTGTTCTTACCTTATTAGGATGTCAAATTTAGCTCCAAATGGCCGTTTATGCAGTTTTGACTTTTCCACGGGTGTGATTAATGACGTTGCAACAGCAAAACTGACAGGGCGTCGGGACTGGTACATTACCCTGCCAGCCCTACATTCACCTCTAAATCCTGGTTATTGAGCAGGAATTCAGCCATTTCCTCGTTCATCCTGAAGCCTTTATCGAAAGAGATCAGGCTCACTTTCAGGTTTTCCCTGGGTTCATAAATATTGAACCGGAGGGCGGTTTTGCCGGGGAAATTGCGAACGTTCTGGTCTACAAACCGGACAAAATCGGGCGATATAGCTGCCGCGTGGGCATTGATCTCCAGGCTCCGGGTCATCGTTTCTTTTACCGTTTCCAGTAACGACATCACGGTGATCTTGAATTCAAACTCGTTTGCTCTTCCGAACCGGGGCCTGAAGAAACCGGTCAACAGCAGGTTCTGTCCTTTTTCCAGGTAGTTCTGGAATTTGATATAGTCTTCGCTCCACAAAATGAAATCTGTTTTACCACTGAAATCTTCTATCACGAACGAGCCGAAATTCTTACCGGTTTTAGTAACACGATGCTGCACGTCGATCACCAATCCTGCTACGCGCAAACTCTTACCGGGGTTGGCTTGTAGCTGCAAGGTATCCTTGATCTCATTAAAATCACTGATCTGCGTAATGCCGTAATATTTCAATTCAAATTTGAAATGATCGAGTGGGTGTCCGCTCATGAACATGCCCGTTACTTCTTTTTCATGATCCAGTAATTCGGTCAGGGTCCAGGGTTCGGATGGAAGTATCTTGGGTTTCGCTACTTCCATCGATTCGGCCAGTTCGCCGAAGAGGGTATTGGAGGAGCTGGCCTGGCTTTGTGAAGCCTGTCCGTACATGATCAGCCTTTCCAATCCCGAGAGCCGGTCTCCATCAGGTATTTTGAAATACTGCGCCCTGTGCAATTCCGGAAAACAGTCGAAAGCGCCTGAATAAGCCAGGCTTTCCAATGATTTTTTATTGACTGTTCTTTGCAGTATCCGCTTCACAAATTCATAGATATCGGAATACACCCCATTTTTGCTCCGTTCGGCAATGATGGTCTCTACTGCAGCTTCGCCAACACCTTTGAGACCTCCCAGTCCAAAGCGGATCTCCCCGCGTTTGTTCACGGCAAAGCCTTTAAGTGATTCATTAATATCGGGCCCCAATACCTTGATACCCATCCGCTTGCATTCCTCCATAAAGAAGGTGATCTTCTCAATACTGCCTGCATGGTTGAGTACGGCAGCCATGTATTCGCCGGGATAGTGGGCTTTGAGGTAAGCGGTCTGGTAAGCTACAAAAGCATAGCAGGTAGAATGCGATTTGTTGAACGCATATTGTGCAAATGCTTCCCAGTCGGTCCATATTTTTTCCAGTTTATCGGCGGGATGTCCTTTGGCGGTGGCACCGGTAATGAACTGGGTTTTCATTTTATCCAGTACTGCTTTCTGCTTTTTACCCATCGCTTTCCGCAACACGTCGGCATCTCCTTTGGTGAAACCTGCCAGGCTCTGGCTCAGCAGCATCACCTGCTCCTGGTAAACGGTGATACCATAGGTTTCAGCGAGATACTCCTTCATATCATCCAGGTCGTACGTGATGGCTTCCCTGCCATGTTTACGATCAATGAAGTTGGGGATATAAGCGATGGGACCCGGACGGTACAAGGCGTTCATGGCAATGAGGTCATCGAACTTATCGGGCTTGAGTTCGCGCAGGTATTTTTGCATACCCACACTTTCAAACTGAAAAGTGGCATTGGTTTCTCCGCGTTGGTACAACAGAAAAGTCTTTTCATCATCCAACGGAAGTTCATCCAGGTTTATAGAAATATTGTGGTTCTCTTTGATGAGTTCCAGCGCTGTTTTCAAAATCGAAAGCGTTCTCAATCCGAGGAAGTCCATCTTGATAACGCCCGCATCTTCAATGATGCTGCCTTCGATCTGTGTTACCCACAAACTGGAATCTTTGGCAGTAGCCACAGGAAGCAGTTCCGTAAGGTCTTTGGGTGCGATGATGATACCTGCAGCGTGGATACCCGTATTGCGCACCGATCCCTCCAATCGCTCGGCTTCTTTCAACACTTGCGCCCTGATATCGGTGCCGTTGTATATCTCCCGCAGTTTCTTAACATTCTCAATATCTTCCTGCTGGTAGGCTTCTTTTTCTTCGAGCGATTTGGGGCCTTCTTTCGCAGTGATGGGCGCTTTCAATACACGCCCCAGTTCCGTACCCGGTTTATCGGGCACCAGCTTGGCCAGCATATTACTTTCGGCAAGCGGGAGATCCAGTACACGTGCCACGTCTTTGATACTCATCTTGGCGGCCATGGTACCATACGTGATGATCTGCGCTACCTGCTCTTTACCGTATTTGCCTACTACATAATCGATCACTTTCTGTCTTCCTTCATCATCAAAATCCGTATCGATATCGGGCATGCTCTTACGGTCCGGGTTGAGGAAACGCTCGAACAGCAGGTTGTATTTAATAGGATCAATATTGGTGATGCCGATGCAATAAGCCACCACACTTCCCGCAGCAGAGCCACGTCCCGGGCCTACGAATACGCCGAGTTCACGACCTGCTTTGATGAAATCACTCACGATCAAAAAGTAACCGGCAAAACCCATGGTCTTGATGGTGAACAATTCAAAGTCTATGCGCTCCTGCGTACTGGGAGAGATGTCTGTATACCGTTTTTTAGCGCCCTCCATGGTAATATGCCGCAGGTATTCCCATTGGTTCAGGTTCGCATCGTTGTGTATCTGGAATTCAGGTGGGATAGGGAAGGCCGGCAACAGGATGTCTTTCTTCAGGTTCAGTATTTCCACCTTGTCAACAATCGCATTGGTATTGTCGAGCGATTCGGGAATATCGCTGAACAACTGCTGCATTTCGGCCGTGGTCTTGAAATAAAACTGGTTGTTGGGAAATTTGAAACGGCGGTTGCGTATCTGCACATCATCATTCACAAAATCATCAAAGCCTGGTGTACTTTGCTTTTCGCCTGTGTTGATGCAGAGCAGGATATCATGTGCATTGGCATCGTCCTGGTCAACATAGTGACTGTCGTTCGTGGCAATCACCGGCACTTTGTATTTCTTTGAGAACTTGAGCAGGGTTTGGTTGATGAGCTCCTGTTCTTTGATGTTGTGTCTTTGCAGTTCTATGTAATAATCCTCTCCGAACATATCCAGCCACCATTTGAATTCCTGTTCTGCTTTTTCTTCACCATCGTGCAGGATGGTTTGCGGAACATAAGCGCCGATACAACAAGTGGTAGCGATCAGTCCTTCGTGGTATTGTTCAATCAGCTCTTTATCGATACGCGGGTACTTGCTGTACATTCCCTCAATAAAACCCAAAGAAGTGAGCTTTACCAGGTTGGCGTAACCCGTTGCATTTTTAGCTAACAGCACCTGGTGGTAACGCTCATCTTTCACGTCTTTGGTGAACACTTTTGCATGCCTGTCACGCACCACATAGAACTCACAACCAACGATGGGTTTTACCACGGGCTCTACAATGTCTTTTCCGTTGGCATCTTTTCCCACCACTTTGGTGTTCTTCCAGGCCTGGCTTACAAAGTCAAAAACACCGAACATATTACCATGATCCGTAATGGCAAGCGCAGGCATCTGATCATTGGCAGCTTTTTTGTAGAGACTGCCAATAGCCGCCGCGCCATCGAGCAAAGAATATTGAGTATGAACGTGTAAATGAGAGAATGCAGCCATACATACAAAGGTCGGAAAAACAGGCCGTACTGCCCGGGTTCCAGTTATCCACAGGGGTGCAGGGATGGGATAGCATGTTAAAAAGTTATGCGCATTGGAGCCGGCATCGGTTTCAGGGTATTATATTGCAAATCACCTACTATGAAATTACCATATATAACCATATCATGCCTGCTTGTTTTTGTCTTCAGCAGTTGTAAATCCCTCAGCAAGCTGGGGGCTAAAGACGACTCTGTAGCCAAAACAAGCAATGCTGCCAGGAGATTCGGCCAACCTCAATTCATTGACCAGATAGAGGTAACACCCGGCTCGGTGGTTACCACCCGTCATAAAACCAGCACTACCACCTCTAAGCACAACACTAATACCGGTGCAGAACGTATGCCAGGCTATGGACTGTCTTCTGTTGAAATCGAAAAAGCCAACTGGTTGCAGTTGAAATACGCGGTGATGATGGATGCAACAGTGGAACAACTGACCAATATTCCGCTGTTGGAAACGATTGAAAAATGGTGGGGCACCAAATACTGCCTCGGCGGGGCTACTGATAACTGTATCGACTGTTCTGCCTTTACACAGATCATCATGCGGGATGTGTACAAGCACAATCTTCCCCGCACCGCGCAGGAACAATACGATGCCTGCGAAAAAGTACAACTGGAAGACCTGAAAGAAGGCGACCTGGTGTTCTTTCATACGAGCGGACGCAGCATTTCACATGTAGGTGTGTATCTCCTCAATAACAAGTTTGTTCATGCAGCCACCAGCGGTGGCGTTATGATCAGCGACCTGAACGATAAATACTGGCAGCCGAGGTACAAGGGCGCCGGCAGGTTAACCGACAACTGATTCAATTATTCGTTGCTTTTTGCACTTTAACGTAGAACAGTTTTTCTATGTTTTCCAGTTTCCAGTTGGCAGCATTTTCATTGCTTAACTGCAAACTGGTCCAGCTACCTGTTACTGGTTTAACCAGTTGCGCCTGGTTGCCCGCGCCAGCCCATAGAGGAAGATTGAATCCGTCTACACAATTACTCCAACGGAACGACACCTGTGTACCATCTAACTTGTATTCCAACACAGGTACCTGTGTGGTGTGCAGATACTGGTTGAATATTTTATCCAGTCCAAAGCCGGTAAAGCTTTCCATCGCTTCGCGGATATCATCTGCCGTTACTGTTTGATGATAAAATTTCTTGTTGAGGAAACGCAGCATGTTCCTGAATTTTTCATCATCGTGCATGGCGTTACGGATGCTGTGGATCATGTTAGCCGCTTTGGGATACATATCGCCACTGCCTTCTTTGTTAACACCATAAGGACCTGTTATGGGTACATCATTGCGTATAACGCGGCGTATGCCGTAATTGTATTCATTGGCTGCCTGCAAGCCGTATTCACATTCGGTAAAAAGCGTTTCTGAATAATTGGTAAAGCCCTCATGTATCCACATATCGGCAATATCCTTGCTGGTGATGTTGTTGCCAAACCATTCATGCCCGCTTTCGTGTACAATGATGAAATCCCATTTGAGTCCCCACCCGGTACCCGAAAGATCCCTTCCCAGGTAACCGTTCTTAAACTGGTTGCCATAAGCTACTGCACTCTGGTGTTCCATGCCCAGGTGTGGCGACTGCACCAGCTTATAACTGTCTTCATAAAAAGGATAAGGGCCCATCCAGTGTTCAAAGCAACGCAACATTTTCGGCGCCTGTTTGAATTGTTCTTTCGCTTTTTCCAACTCGTAATCCAGCACCCAGTAATCGCAATCGAGCGGTCCTTTTTCGCCGTTGAATGTTTCATGCCAGGTCACATATTTACCTATATAAGGGATGATATCGTAATTGTTGATGGGGTTTTTGACATCCCATTTATAGGTAACCAGGCCTTTGCTGTGGCTGATCTTACTGATCAATCTTCCGTTTCCTACCGCTACCAGTGTATCGGGAACAGTTATATTGAGCGTAGCCCCCTGATCGGGTTCGTCGCTCTGGTGGTCTTTGCAGGGATACCATACGCTGGCGCCGAGCCCCTGGCAGGCCACACTCATCCAGGGTCTGCCTAGTTTATCGGTCTGGAATATCCATCCACCATCCCATGGTGGCCGTTTGGCAATGCGCGGGTTACCGTGGAAAACAAGCGTGAGTGTTTGAACGCTGCCTGTTTTCAACTCTTTTGGAAAACTCACATAATACACGTTACCATCGCGACGAAGCGGCAAGTCTTTGTACGCGGCGGTATACGCTTTTGATAGTTGCATAGGCTCCTGCAGGTCTATCTGCATGGTCTTACCGGGTGCCAGCACTTTGAAACGGATCTCCGTTTTACCTTCTATGTATTTAGATAGGAAGTCGGGTGTCACACCAATCGTATAATGCAATACATCCCACCAGGCCCTTTCAGGTGTGATGCTGCCGCGAAGCGTATCGGCCCGGGTAAAGACTTCTTTGGAGGATAGTGGTGTTTGTGCCTGCATTGAAATGACGGTGAACCAACCAATCATGAACAGGAACTTGTATTTTGCATTATTCATTCGCTAAAAGTACGGTATTCAGAAAAAATGAGAAACTGTCTGGCCATTTGTTTATTACTGGCTTCCTGTATGCATCACCGGCAGGCAGCCAAACAGGTATTTTATTACAATGAGTCTACCGGTATTGCCACTCTGGATCCGGCTTTTGCCAAAAACCAGGCCATCATGTGGCCTGTGCACCAGCTCTACAATACACTGGTGGAAATAGACAGCGGACTGAATATCATCCCTTCTGTTGCGAAGCGTTGGGATATCAGTGCCGACCGCCGCACCTATACTTTCCATTTGCGCAACGATGTTTTCTTTCACGATAATGCAGTATTCCCCGGCGGGGAAGGCAGAAGAGTAGTGGCAGCGGATGTGGCATACAGTTTCAACAGGATCATCGACCACCAGACTGCCAGCAGCGGGGCCTGGATATTCAATGGCCGTATAAAGACAGACAATGGTTTTATTGCGGTGAATGATTCTACTTTTCAGTTAACGCTGGTACGGCCTTTCCATCCCATCATGGGTATTCTAAGCATGCAGTATTGCAGCATCGTTCCGAAGGAAGTGGTGGAAAAATATGGAAAAGATTTTGGCAGGCATCCATGCGGTAGCGGCCCCTTCGTGTTCAAATCATGGGATGAAGGAGAAGCGTTGGTATTATTGAAGAATGCGCACTATTGGGAAAAAGACAATACCGGTCATGCATTGCCTTATCTCGATGCTGTCAAGATCAGTTTCTTCGATAACAAAGCCACGGAGTTCCTGCAGTTCAGGCAGGGCGGACTGAGTTTTATCAATGATATCGATCCATCATTCAAAGACGAGATATTGACAAAGAAAGGAGCGCTGCGTTCGCAGTGGGCATCAAAGATCCAATTGAAAAAACATGCTTATCTCAATACAGAATATTTTGGCATTTTATCCGATGAACAAAACCCGCTGGTGCAAGAATCGCCCACAAAAATGAAAGCCATAAGGCAGGCCATGAATTATGCGCTCGACCGGCAGAAGTTGATGATGTACATGCGCAATTCTATTGGTATTCCCGCAGAAGCGGGTTTTGTGCCGGGCGGGTTACCATCGCACAATACCGAATTGGTAAAGGGCTATCCTTATGATCCTGTAGCAGCCAAAAAATTATTGAATGAAGCCGGTTATCCTGGTGGCAAGAGTTTACCGGTGATGAAGCTGCTTACCATTCCCATCTATGCAGATATTGCCAGTTTTGCTGCACGGCAATGGGAAGAAGTAGGTATTCGCGTACAGGTGGAAGTGATACAAAAAAGTTTGCTGCTGGAGCAGACTGCCAAATCACAAGCGTTGCTGTTTCGCGGAAGCTGGATCGCCGACTATCCCGATGCGGAGAATTATATGGCGATGTTCTACAGCAAGAACCCTGCACCACCCAATTACACGCGTTACCGGAATCCTGCTTTCGATGCCTTGTATGAAAAGGCTCTGCTCGAAACCAATGATTCGTTGCGCTATGTTTTATACCGGCAAATGGACCAGCTGGTGATCAATGATGCGCCCGTGATCCCCATCTGGTACGATATGGCCATTCACCTGGTACAAAACAACGTGAACGGTTTTGAACCCAATGCGCTGAACTTGCTGGAACTGCGCAGAACGGTGATCAGAGAATGAGTTACACTTAAAACTCTATGTGAGCACGTACACCGAATACATGCACAGGTCCCCTGTCTTTGTTATAACCCGGGTTGTTCACAAACTGATAATTCACACTCAACCAGAATTGTTTTGACAGGCGTGCATTGTAAAATGTTTCTACAATGGCTTCCTTTCCGTAATTCAGGTTACCGTCACCAATGATGAAACCATAGCCGCCTGCTTTGAGAAAAGCGCGGTGCTCGTCTGATATACCGCTGACAACTGCTGCGAGTCCGAATACGTCTTCAGGTCTTTTCCACCTGTTTCCTTTAAGGGATAAGCCCAGACAAAAAGTACGGTCGATTTCAGTGAAAGCCCATGTGGCATATTTACCATCATTCCAGCCGATCCGCGAAAAAATACCCAGGTCTTTGGTAATTTCCTGGTCGGCACTTGCGCCCCAGCCAAATTTTTTTCCTCCATAAGAAGTGTTTTCACTATCGCCTGAAATAACTGATAACAGAAAGGCATCGCTGTTGGCAACCGCTTTCAAACCGCTTTGATAGGAAGGGGCTTTTGAATGTGTATTGCTGAGGATCAGGCGTGCACTACCGGGATGCTTACGAACTGTCCATTTACGCTCATATTCAAAAGTCTCGGAATGCGCCCTGCTCATATCGTACTCCATTTTGGAAGCATTGGCAATCCTGGGAACGGCAACAGTGGATAACCTGACCGCCCATCGGGGTTTGATCAACTCCACTACCACGCCCATGGTATAACCCCTCGTATTGGCAGGATAATCCCAGGCGCCATTTGCCCAGATGGCCCAGTTAGAGAATTGGGAACGGGGGTCTTTGCTGTAAGCATTGTCATCATAAAAATCACTGATCGCATATTTCCCTGCTGTAATGGTAATGCGGCTGTCCGGAATTTTATCGGCTACCTGGTTTACATCATCTGCCACATCAACATATTTTGCATCGGCCAGGGGAAATCGTTGTTGCAGATAAGCCCTGGCAATAAAAACTTGTGGTTTAACAGCTCCCACACGGTAGGTTTCGCCATTCAACGCGCCTGCTACCCCCTGGGCAAAACTGAGTCCGTTACCGCCTGATATTTCCGGGTTGAAATAGAGTGCAGCACCTTTCCACAATTTTCTTCCCAGGAACAGGGTAGTGGTGAGGCTGGTAGCAATGGGTTCAACAGTATCTGCCAGGCTTTTATCTCCGCTGTAAGCAGCATGGAATCCCGCATGTTTTTGTGCAATCACAGTCAACTGAAAGTGGCTGCTCCATTTGCTTTTTTTACTGGTATCTGTATTTTCCTGTGCTTTTACATGTGTTACCAAACTTGTTATCATAGCGAACAATACAATCAATTTTTTCATGCCAGTCGTTTTTTTCTGTTCAATAGTTTAGGTTGATTCGTCGTGCATCCTTTCATTACAACCATTGGTGGAATTTCCGTATGTACCAGTTTTTAACCGCTTGCGTGAGCAAACAATAACTGGTGAGGATCAATACCAGCCATGGGAAATAGGCAAATGGAACAGGTTGCAGCCTCAGTGCTGCGGCAAATGGAGTGAACGGAAGTACAATGCCAATGAGCATGATAATAGAAGTCAATGCCACCACCGGTGCAGCCGCCCAGCTTTGTATGAAAGGAATTTTACGGGTTCTGATCATGTGCACGATCAATGTTTGGGAAAGCAGCCCTTCTATAAACCACCCGCTCTGGAACAACGATTGGTGTTCCGGCAAATTGGCTTTAAAAAAGAAAAACATGAGTGCGAAAGTAGCGTAATCGAATATGGAACTGATGGGTCCGATGAAAACCATGAACCGTGATATGCCTGAAGCATCCCATTTTTTGGGCTTTTGCAGGAACTCTTCATCCATTTTGTCCCAGGGGATGGATACCTGCGAAATATCATATAAGAGATTCTGTACCAGCAATTGTACCGGCAGCATGGGCAGGAAGGGGAGGAAAGCACTGGCTCCCAACATGCTGAACATGTTACCGAAATTACTGCTCGCAGTCATTTTGATGTACTTGATGATGTTTCCGAAAGTTCGCCGGCCGTAGATCACTCCTTTCCTTAATACCATCAGGTCTTTTTCCAGTAAAATGATGTCCGCACTTTCTTTGGCAATGTCCACCGCTGTATCTACACTGATGCCTACATCTGCGTCTCTTAAAGCTGCCGCATCATTGATGCCATCGCCCATGAAACCAACTGTATGACCTTTTGCCTGTAATACTTTTACCACCCTGGACTTTTGCATGGGGCTCAGTTTGGCCAGTATGGCTATATCATCTATCTGGTTCTGCAATGCTTCGTCGGTCATTTTTTCCAGGTCGCTGCCCAGCATGATCCTATCGAAAGAAATACCTACATCGCGGCATATCTTCTTGGTCACCACTTCGTTGTCTCCGGTAAGTACTTTTACACTTACACCCAGTTTCTGCAAGGCTTCGATAGATGTTTTGGCAGATGGTTTGGCCGGATCGAGGAAGCCGATGAAGCCGGTCAGGATCATGTCTTTCTCGTCTTCCACAGAATAGGTGAGCGCCCTGTCATCGAATTCGCGGATGGCTACCAGTAACACACGCAGTCCTTCTTCGTTCAGCCTTTTGGATGTACTCAATACAATGGAGCGCATCTCTGCATCCATAGGGATCACCCTGTCTGATTCTATATGCAACTGCCTGTTTTCACCCGGATCAAAAGCCCTGTTGCACAGGTCCAGCATTTCTTCCACAGCTCCCTTGCAAATGAGCAGGTGCTTGCCATTGTGCTGTTTCAACACAACCGACATGCGCCTGCGCTGGAAATCGAAAGGTATTTCATCTACTTTCAGGAAGTGGTCTTCCACTTTTAAATAATCGTGAAGTTCTACGTGCTCCAGCACAGCCAGATCCAGCAGGTTTTTCAAACCTGTTTGGTGATAACTGTTCAGGTAGGCCCATTTCAATACTTCTTCATCTTCTTCTCCAAACATGTTCAGGTGGCGTTCCAGTACGATCTTATCCAGGGTAAGCGTGCCTGTTTTATCGGTGCAGAATACATCCATGGCGCCTATGTTCTGGATGGCATTCAGGCGTTTAACGATCACTTTGCGTTTGCTCATGTTCACGGCGCCTTTGGCCAGGTTGGCTGTTACAATCATGGGCAGCATTTCAGGTGTTAACCCAACGGCCACAGCAATGGCAAACAGGAGCGCTTCCATCCAGTTGCCTTTCATCAATCCGTTGATTACGAGGATGAGCGGTACCATCACCAGCATGAAACTGATGAGCAGGTAACTCACTTTGTTCACGCCTTTATCAAAACTGGTTTCTGCTCTTTTGCCAATGATCGATTTGCTTAATGAACCAAAATAGGTTTGGTTGCCGGTAGTTACCACTATGGCAGTGGCTGTACCACTCACCACATTCGTTCCCATAAAGCAAATGTTATCCAGTTCCTGTGGCGACTTCTTATCTGCATCACGGATGGGAATATTTCTTTTTTCTACGGGCAATGATTCACCGGTAAGCATGGCCTGGCTAACAAACAGGTCTTTCGATTGAATGATACGGCAATCGGCAGGGATCATGTCGCCGGCAGAAAGCAGGATGATATCACCAGGCACCAGGTTTTTGATATCCACTTCTGTTTTGCCTTCCGGCCGCCTGATCACGGTGGCCGTGGTTTTTACCATGCTCTTCAATTGTTCTGCTGCCCGGTTGCTCCTGTATTCCTGTACGAAACGCAGCAGGGAACTCACCATTACCATCACACCCACCATGATCACCGTTTTGTATGCTTCTTCTCCCGGCTTGGCCATCCATACATCCATGATGAATGAAATGATGGCAATCACCACCAATATGCCAATGAACGGGTTCACGAACGCCTGCATCAATTGACGGAACCAGGAAGGAGCTTTTTCGTGCTGCACTTCATTCAAACCAACGGTTTTGAGCTTATCGGTTACCTGTGCATCGCTCAACCCGGCGTTGTTACTTTCCATGATATGGAAAAAATAGTCGCTGTCGTTGCTGCTCACGAGCTTGAGTTTCTGAACAGCGCCTTCGTTGATCCCATTTCCATTGATAGAAAAATGAAACCTGTTCCTTATATTATCTTTTACAGTGGAGAGCATGCGATTATTTTTTTGTTTTTTTCTTACCTATGAAATTCAGTACGATCATAACGAACAGCAATGTTGATAATGCGATAATGCTATACTTCAATACTGGTATATTGTTCATCGGATGTTTGTACCATGCCAGGTTCATATCTGTTAAGAATATCAACACGGCTAACAGTACGATGGCTTTGAACCAATCAATGTGTGTTTTCATTATACATCAGTTTGTTGTCCTGTAACCTCCCAGCTTACTTTCGTAACATCTCTTTCGATGGTGAGCCGGCTGGCTACTTTTTCTATCAATACTTCCTGTGGCGACAATGTTTTGATTTCAGCGGCGATGATGGCATTGGACGGGTCACCATTGTCACTGCTGGTCAGGGATCGCAACAGCAGCCTGTCATCATTACCCAGGTACTGCATGAGCAATACCCGGATATGGTTTTCCACTTCCTGTTTGCATTTGATGGTAAACAGGTATTCTGTTTGCATATCTTCCGATGGGGTAAATGAGAATTTGCTCAGCCTGTTGCCCAGCGGCCGCAACAACAAGTGTGTGAGTACTACTGCTGCAGTGAGCACTATTGCCTGAATGGGCAGCCCTACTCCGGCGAGTGAGCCTACTGCTGCGGAGCACCAGATGGTAGCGGCTGTATTCAATCCCTGAACACTCATGCCGTCTTTCATGATCACACCTGCTCCCAGGAAACCAATACCTGTTACAATTTGTGATGCCACACGGCTCGGATCGCCACTGGAACCGGTGAGTGAAAGCGATAACAGGATGAATGCAGCAGCGCCTGTACTTACCAGGGTATTGGTTCGGAGGCCGGCGCTTTTTTGGCGCCATTGACGCTCAATTCCAATAATAGCACCCAATACATGGGCCAGGGCGAGTCTTAAAGTAAAGTCGAAAACGCTCATTGCTGTTCATTTGTGCAGTCATCATGCTCCAATGCTGCACAGCAAAAGCGGGGCAGGTTAGGAGTGGTGGCTACCGTTTAAAGAATAAGGGTCTGCATCCATTTGTGGTCAATTTGTTTTTGACAGCGCAAAAGTAGTTAAGCCTTGATAAAAAGGCTGTTAGAGCGCTTTTAGAAATTTATTAGAAAAAAATTAGAAGTTATCTCAAAGAATGGAATGACTTTCCCGGTTTAGGATGGTTCTCTTGTTGGACTGGTTAAACATGCTTGAAAGTAACGACAAATGTAGTGCCTTCTCCTTCTTTTGAATGCACCGTAATAGTACCATTGTGCAATCCAATGATCTTTTGCGTTAATGGAAGACCGATGCCATTGCCATCGGTAAATTGTTTATTCTTTCCCCTATAAAAAGGGGTAAAAATATGTGCCAGCTCATCGGGTGGGATTCCTATACCTGTATCGGTAAAATGCAGGATCACATGTTGTTGATCGTACGAGATAGAAGCAGTACATTGTTTATTCGCCGAGAATTTACAGCCATTTTCCATTAAGTTGCTGAAAGCAGCTTTCAGCAGGTATTCATTGCCCTGCACTGAAACGAAATCATCGTTTTCGATCTCTTTTTCAAAACGGATATTGATGCTCACATCGGGCTGGTTGTGCAGCACATCGTTACGGGCGTCGAGCAGTACCTCGTCTATCCGCAGTTCTTTGAACGCTATTTCGGTTTGATCATAACTGGCTTTTGCCAAGTCGAGCAGGCTGTTGGAAAGGCGAATGATCTTTTTGGTATCACCTATAATATGTGTGATCGCCGCTTTGTATTCTTCATTGCTTCTTTCTTTCGATACAGTCAGTTGCAGCTCTGTAAGCATGGCAGTCAGCGGCGTTCTCAATTCATGGGAGATATTCGATACAAAATGTTTCTGGGCGTCGAATGAATTTTCCAGGCGGTTGAGCATTTCATTGAAGGTGATGGCCAGGGAAGCGATCTCATCTTTCCGGTTGCCCTCGGCCACCCTGAAATCGAGGTTGGTGGCCGTAATGGTTTTCACCTTGTCTACCATTGCGGCTACGGGATTCAGTGATTGACGGGCCAAAAAACGGCCTGCCAAAAAAATCAGTACAATGGCGCCTACGAATACCACCAGCAGGGTATTGCGCAAGGCCGCCAGTTTGGCCAGTCCATTGCCATCTTTGGCCGCGGCAGTGATTACATAAGTATGATCTTTACGCGTATAAACGAATGCCACCACCTGCATGTCTTTTACATAGAACCGGAGCTCTTTCTGTGCAATGGTCTGATCAATCATGTCCCGGGTCTCTTTCACTTTATCGATATCTACCGCATCGTGGTACAATAAATGAAAACCTGTATCATAAATAGCTACTTCTTCCTGGAATAAAGGATCGGATGTGTTCTTGTAAATCAACTGCAATACGCCCGGATCGATTTTCGTATCAAACAGCAGGTTGGCTTTGATGGTAGCTTGTTGTTTGAGCCTTTTATAATATTCATCTTCCCTTGTTCGGGAGAAAGAAACATATACGATCAGGGCAAAAGCCAGCAAAATGGCCGCTGTCAGCGCAGTGAACAATAATGTTAGCCTGGTCCTGATCTGCATATTACTCTTTTTTGAAGATGAACCCGAGTCCCGATTTGGTATGGATCAATTTGGTATCGAAGTCTTTATCAATCTTTTTCCGCAGGTAATTGATGTACACGTCAATGAAATTGGTGCCGGTATCGAAAGAAGTATCCCAAACCTTTTCTGCGATCTCTGTTCTGCTCAGCACCCTTTCAGGGTTTTGCATCATGTATTCGAGCAACTTCAATTCTTTTGGCGTCAGCTCAATTTCTTTGTTGTTTCGTTTTACAATTTTGGTATGCATGTTCATTTCTATATCGGCATACCGCAATATGAATCCCTGCACCTGGTTATTGGAAGCGCTTCTTTTCAGCAATGCCCGTATCCTTACCAATAATTCCCGCAGTTCAAAGGGTTTTACCAGGTAATCGTCGGCGCCGGCATCAAATCCTTCTACTTTATCGTCGGTGGTACCAAGGGCTGTGAGCATGATAATGGGCACATCGGGCTTAACGCGCCTGATCTCTTTGCACAGGTCGATTCCATTCAGGTTGGGTAGTATGATATCGGTGATAATGATATCGTATGACCTGTTAACAGCCAGTTTTTTTCCCATCAAACCATCATAGGCAGCTGTTACTTCAAATCCCTGTTCTTCCAGCCCCTGCTTGATCAATGCTGCAATACGCTGGTCGTCTTCTACCAAAAGCAACTGAATCATGTTCGCCATTTAATGAGCACAAAGGTAATTTTAAAAAGACTTCTCTTCTTTGAGGAATTCTTTTTTCACTCCTTCGAGCAGGTCTGACTGCAACAATTTACCATCGCCGCGGGCATAGCTTTGCAAAGTGGCAAACTGCACGGCATTCAGGATGGAAGCGCCTGTCAGCTCGAATTGGTCGGCCAGTTCAAGGAGGTTCACAGAGCCATCGTGTTGCAAGCCTGCGGGCATTGTTTTTTTCCAGAGATGATGCCGTTCGGCGGTATTGGGCATGGGGAAGTGTACCACGGAGTGGAAGCGGCGCAGGAAGGCTTCATCGAGGTTGTTCTTGAAGTTGGATGCCAGGATGAGCAGGCCGGGATAGTCTTCCACACGTTGCAGGAGATAGCTCACTTCCTGGTTGGCGTATTTGTCGTGCGAACTTTGTACACTGGTTCGTTTGCCGAAGAGTGCATCGGCCTCATCGAAAAACAATATCCAGTCCTTGCTTTCCGCTCTTTTGAAAACGGCTTCCAGGTTCTTTTCCGTTTCACCAATGTATTTACTTACAATTTGTGAAAGGTCGATGCGATAAACATCTTTGCCGAACTCTTTACCCAGCAGTGCGGCTGTTAATGTTTTACCCGTTCCGGAAGGGCCGTAAAAAAGTACGCGGTAACCGGGTTTGATCTTTCTTTTCAAATTATTGTCTTCAGCAAACCGGTGATGGTGATTGAGCCAGGTACTGATGTCTTTTACCTGTTGCATGGTGCGCGGATGCAATACCACATCGTTCCATTCCATGGCCGTAATAATTTGTTTGGCAGGGAAATCGAGTCCATAACGCGGTGCCGACTCACGACCGAATAAGATGCGTTCTATATTTTCCTGCGGCAACACGATTCGCCCGCTCATTACCGGTTCGCCTTCCTTGACCGGCTCCAGCCATAAAATGCCCTGGCGGTAAAAGAAATGCGTTTCACGGAAAAGTTCCTGTAGTTGCAGCCGTTTATCAACGTCATCACCGGCTATGATGAACTGGATCGTTTCGCCGGTAGGCAACATGCCTCGATGATTAGCCGCTTTTACGCCGCCAAATTCAGGAAAATCGCCACCGGAGGGCAGGTGTGTTACGATCAGGGATTCAAAAAAATTAGGATACACATGCGGCGCCAACGTTAACATGACCACGATCCATTCGGTGTATTCCTGCAAGGGGATAAAAGAGAGCCAGCCTTTATTCGGTGGTTCATTTTGATATTGTTCTTTGAGCCAGGCAACCGGGTCGAAAGAGCCATTGTCGAAATACGCCTGCAAACGCAATCCGATCAAGGTTTTGCAATGATCCATCGCAATCCTCAATGATGGGACCGTATTGCTATGGTTTAACTGGTAGATCACAGGTTGTATTTTACGTTAAGATACTGCATTATGTTCTAAAGTGCTATGTACAATGATCCGGATGTGTGGGTTAGGTTGCGGCGCTTTAATAATTGTTGGCTGACTTCATCGGGCTCATAAATAACTGGTTTCCAACAGTTGGCTGACTTTATGGGCTTCATAGGCTGAGATATTATTTCTTCTGTTGTTTTTTAGGTGATGGGGAAGCAGGGGCTTTCGGCTCCTGGCAATCAATGTCTATTGTGGTATTGAAAGGATCCAGGGCATCACTCAGGGCATTGGCGGCAGCAATACGACTGGCATCTATACTGTTGTGCAAGGGGAGGAGCGCATCGCTCAATCCCTGGTCTGTATGGCACGCAGTTACCGTAAATGGTGTACGCACTGTTCCATTGTAGGTATTGAATGCCGCCACATGCTGTCTTTCGTGCGGCATCAATACGTTATTGATGAAATGTTGTACGCGCAACTGCTGACAAGGTGTGAGTCCGGGCGGCATAACAGGTGGTGCAATAACCGGATGCGCATGGAATACCGAGATCATAACACCACTCATCGTAGCACAGGGAGCAGATCCACAATCACTACAACCTGTTGCGCGGTTGCTGGTAGCATTGGCTGTTGTAAAAGTGCCATGGTCGTAATTGGCGGTGGTTTGTGCGCTCACATCTGCCGAAGCGCCATTATTGGTTTTATTATCGGTAAGCGTTCCCTTACCTGAAACCGACCTCAAAGCGGTCTTGTCATCGTCTTCATGGATTACCGGATTTACTTTCCGCATGATGGCTCCTGCCTGCTGTACCACATGCATTAATTCATGTGCGAGCAGTTTTTTCCCTTCGTATGTATCCGGTGCATATTGTCCTTCTTTGAATACGATATGATTGCCCACTGTGTAGGCTTTTGCATTGATGGCTTTGGCAGAATCGGAGGCTTCCTTTTCCGTATGAATGGCTACCTGGCTGAAATCAACGCCCATCCTTTGTTGGAAGAATTGCTTTGTAGAAGCAGGGAGCGGGCTACCTTTGCCATTGAGCGAATGGACATAAGAAGCCGCGCCGCCTGAGGCAGTAGCGGCCCCATCAGTTTGCCGGTGCAACTTTTTATCGTCGTCTTCTTTTTTATCCGTTTCGCGATGCACGGTTTTATCCTCTTCTTTCTTATCATCGGTCATGCGCTGGGCCTTTTTTTCTTCATTCTCACATTCAGCACATTTTCGTTGTACTTGTTGTGTTTGCGGTTGTGGTTGGAAAAATCCATCATGATCAGCGCCGCTGAAAAAACTTTGCTCCTGGGTATTCTCTTTCTTAAAGAACTTACCCTCATTGGCAGTGATGGATCTGCGTCTACGTCTTTTAAAAATGGTTGCCATATATTTAAAATTTATTTAGAAAATCCAATTTACACTTGACAATCCTCTTCTATATGCATTTATTCTGTTCGATTGTGCCTGGGTAGGACTCAGCGCACTAATAACTTCCGGATCAAAAGATAGAACGTCAGTTCCAAAAACTTCGGATGCAAGTGCTCTTTCCATTTGACGATAATATGTATAACCGCTTGCTGGCCTTCTTGCTCTTAAAACATCAATCATATCTCTTGTTACAGTCGACATATTTACAATGAAATACTGGGCATCAGCATCAGTTAAGACCAGATTAATATTAAAGCCTGCATTTTCAGGCGGGTCAATACTAACATTAAACGTTTTTTGTTTGGTAGGGTCCTCAACCCATTGATTATTTTGATATTTCATTGCCCCGGCTTGTGCTGAATATCTATTCGGGAACAAAGAATTATAAATAGGCCTGTAAGTTATCGAAGCCCGTAGCCAAACGGGCAGGCCCGAATTGTAATATCCTTTCAAATCGGTTTCCAAAGCATCCTTGTACTCATTGTTGATCAAAGTAGGTGTAGGAATTAAATTAGAGTCGGCGGCAATACCACCTACTTCTCTGTTCAGTATATGGAACCTTACCCACCTACTACTTAACTGCAATCCTGTTAATATCCTCCATGCATCTACCAAATTCGCATCCGATGGTTCGGTTCCATCAGCATGGTTTTTAGGTATGGCAACCCCAGCAGCTGTTGTACCACCTCTGTAAACATATCTTGCAGAAAATGAACTGGCTTTAGCATTTAAGAATCCGGGATTGAATTCGGCAGCGGGAACCATTTCTTGTGTACCACCTGGTTCAATTTCCTTTATAACGCCAATGATTTCTACAATCATTTGCGGAATCCTCGGATTTGAGTTGTTTGCAGCTTTGGCGCTATTCATTAATGTTTGCAATCCTTGGAGTAAATTCCTTCCATGTGTGATCTTTCCTAGTTTAGTATTCTTATCTGTGGTAGTCATAGTTGATGACGCAGTAATAGCCGCTTCCTGTTGGTTAAAGAATGTAGCAACGTCCACAGGAGAACTTTCAATAATCAGTGTTGGTGCTTGCCCGGAATCTCTTATATATATGGTATGATTTGTTCCATTATCCGTAGCAAATCTTTCCCTGAATCCCAACCAATCAAGCACTGCTGCTACCGCACTTCTTCCCGCAGCCATCAACCGGTCGAATAAAGCGAAGCCTGTATCCACAGCCCGGTTCACCAACCAGGTCACAGCCCTGTCAACCAATTGTCTTGCAGCGCCTATGAGTTCAGCAATGCGGCGTCCCACACCACTTAAGCCCACTTGGTTAGCAAGGAAGCCTATGACGATGGGCATGGCCCTGTCGAGACTGTTTTCCAGGAAGTCTGCCGCACGCCTTGTATTGCCACTCGCTATTTCCACTACGCCTTCTACGAATGAATTCACCACTGTAAGCATTTCTCGCAGGTAACGGATGAAGGATTGTACAGCTCTGTACAAAGCAATCGCGCTGTTGATCACGGCCATGATACCCGTAGGGTCCAGCATACTCAGCAACCTGGCTACCACACGGTTTACGATCTGCTCCATGATCCAATTCTTCACAGCATCCAATATGGTATTCCACAGGTTACTCAATTGCTCCTGTATCTTATCCCAGATGGCAACAATACCTCTTTCCTGTACATCTCTGATGAAAGTCCAGATGCCTTCCAGCGTATTGATCATGCTGCGTATGCGCGCTACACGTTGTGGTCCTATCCGCGGATGTTCCGATAATTTCTGCCAGATGGTTTCCATGCTCAATCCCAATACCTGCAATACCCAACTGATGATGCCCCGCAGGGAGAAGTCTTGCGGCGCGGGCACATTCGCGTCACGTAACTCGCTCATCAACCAGCCCGTGAGTCCGTTGAGCAAATGCCTGAGAATATTATTGAAGAACTGTGTGAATCCTTCCTTGATGGCGCGCAGCAGGTTTTTGAGGAACCCTACCGGATCGCGCTTGATCATTTCAAAAGCCTGCATGGCTTTGGTGATGATATTGCTGATGAGATCGGTGGGGAAGTTCATCACCTGCAGGATCACTTCCACAACAATTTTGACGATCTCTACCACAAAGGCAATGAGCCGGCCGATGGGCTCGCCGAATGTAGCCACGATGCGCCTGAAAGCATCGATCGGGTGAATGAGATCGTTCAGGCTCATGGAATGCCAGAGATTGATGAACAGTTGTACAATTCCGGCAGGCGTCATGTTGAGCCGGTCAACCGCCGCATTGATGCGTTGTGTGGTTCTGTCGATAGCGCCTGATTCTTTCAACTGGTTGAACTGTTCCAGTCCGCCTTCCATCAGGCTCATGAAGCCACGGATGATGTTTTCCATCGTGCGCGGAACGACTTCATCGGTGAACGGATCTTTGCCAATGATCACGGTGAGTAACTGGTATCCGCGCACTGTTCTTGCCCAGTTCGACAACCTGCGCAGCAATACTTCTTTGATGAAACGCAATATCACCACTGCTGTATCGCGCACGAAATTCCATACCTGTTGTATCGGCGGTGCGAATATGTTGTAGATACGATTGAAGGTATCGATGGGATGCATGAGGCTTTCGATGGACACAAAATCCCAGATCGATGCAATACCTGCCCGTATCTGTTCATATGCATTACTGAATACCGTTATGCCGCGATCGATCCATGCTGCGATCCGTTGGAAAGTGCCGGTATCCTGCATCTGCCGCCTTTGCTCTCTTCCTTCTTCGCCACCCAGTTCCAGTAATGCATTGAGGATATTCGTTCCATTCTTCGCTACCTGCTGGTGTGTGATGGGGTCTTCACCCAGTATCACACAGAGCAAGGGGTAGGCTGTTGTATGATTGCGTACAAAGGAAACCAGTTGGTTCAACAGGAAGCGCTTGACAATAGAAAGTAATTCGCTTGCGGCGTTCTCGGCAAAACGCACAATGCTGCTGATAGTGTCGTGGATAATATTGCCAATGCGTTCAAATACGCGTTGCGGACTGCCCAGGTCGTCCAATGACAAGCTTGACCAGAAGTTTTCAATACTGGTAACAATGCGGTGTACAACAGATACGAGGTTGGCTATCTGCTGATCTACCCATGCTTCCGCATCGGTGAGTGCACCCAACTCTTCGAGCTTCTGGTGCAATAACCGGCCACCCGGCATAATGTCGAATGCCGCTTCTATGAAATTATGGCCGTTCCTTTCTACTACTTCATTGGTGATGGGATCTTCACCCAATACCACCCGCAATGCACGATAACCCGGTATGGCCATTGCAAAATCGCGTGCCTCTCTTAACAGGATGCGTTTACCGGCTTCGAGTCCCTGCGATACAAGATCGCCCACGGCATTTGACACGGTAGACCATGCATCACTCAACCAGGAGCGCTGCACTTTGGGTTCAGCTGTTTTCAATTGTACCGGTACCGGCGCGTGTTTTTCTTCTTCCTCTTTGTGCTCTTCGTCTTTCTGTTGCACCGGTTCTTCTTTCGCCTGCACAGCGGCAGGTTGAACCACAGGTGGCGCATGTGTTAACCGGCCACTCTCGTTCACCTGCCAGCTACTCAGCGGTTCCTGTTTGGCTTGCAGGTGTACTTCTTCGGTCATCTCTTGTTCAGGCTCGGGGCCGTCCTGCATTTTCCTGTTTACATGGAATAATTCCTGTCGCAGTTCGCGCAATGTTTTGGGTTTGCTTTCTGCGGCCTGTTCACCTGCACCCAATTCTCCGTTCTTCATCATCAATGGATCGAAGAAGCCTGTCCAATTGGCAAGGGGATGATCTTTTACCTGTACCTGCCCGCCAAGATTATCTTCACCGGCCGTATTGCCGTTAACCGTTGTAACAGTATCGCCGTTTGATTTTTCAACAATGGCATAATGCGAGAATGCATTCCGATAGGCAATATCACCGGCTTTCGGGTGGTAGCCTGGAGGGTAGGCGGCATTCAGGTCTATATTATGGCCACCCAGTATCCAGGGATTCAGGGGCACGCCGCCTTTGTGGAGCGACCAGAACACAAATATGCCACACCAACTGGGCATAGCATCTCTTTGATAAGGTCCGCTTGCGGGGCGTGGATTAGCGGGCGGCAGTCCATTAACCCTTCTTTGTTTCTTTATATCCTGTTCCGCAACGGCACCCTGCACCATGGCAGCGCCTTGCGGCAATACTTTATCGGCGCCCAATGTTGTTTTGAAATATTCTACCAGTCTTTCCCAACCGGTACGGTATCCATCAGCCCCTTCTTTATCGGCATTCACTTTACCTACTTCCGATTTGGCTTTGGCTACGGCATTATTCAATTGTGAAGGAACAGGCCGGTCAGACGCTGTTCGTTGTAAGATGGGTTTGCGCGCAACAGGATGCGTGTTGGATGCAACGGATTTGCTGGCGCCTTGTTGGATGGTATGCGTTAATTCATGGGCAAGCAATAAACCGCCTGCCCCTGTATCGGGTGCATATTTGCCGGCATTGAAATAAATATCGTTACCGTGTGTGAATGCCTGTGCCTGTATATTACTGCTCAGCGATTCTGCTACGGCGCCGGTATGAATGCGTACTCCGCCGAAGTCGGCGCCAAACCTGGTTTCCATGAACTGGCGGGTAGAGCCGGGCAAAGCGCTGCCTCCTCCTTTGGAGTGGGTCAGTTGTTGTTCAAAACCTGTTACGGGAGTTGGCGGTGCGCGGCCGTGTCTTTGCAGTAAAGCGGTTTGTATCACTTCAGCATCGGAAGTAGTACCTTCTTCTTCCTTACACTGTATGGCTGTTATAGCCGGTGTTTCCAGTTTGGGATGCAGTTCTTTTTTATCGTCGTCTGCCGCTGTTTTTCGCTGTACTTCGTTGTCTTCCTGTTTCAGTTGAGGTGTTGCCGTATCGGGTGCGCGCATCACATGGTCTGCTACGGCATCGGCTTCTTTTTCGTGTGGGTCATCCGGACTGCTAACAGATAATTTTGGTTGTATGAAACTTCCACCGTTGAAAAATGAAGGTGTTTCCTGTGTTCCGAAAAAAGAAAGCGCTTCCGCTTTCCTGAAAAAACTACCGCCAGCTCCTTGTTTTGGAGCTGATGACGCGGTCTTTGATGTTTTTTCAGCAGTTGAGAACATACGATCAACACAGTTTATCAGTCATTCCATTCCACCACCAGCAACGATTGCATCCAGGCTAATTTGATCATTTTAATATTCCAGGGCAGGTAATCCAGTAGCATATCGTAAGATGATGTTTGCACTTTCAGGCGCCATTGATCACCTGCCATGTTCAGTTTGCCTTCTCTTTGCAGGAAGGATTCACGCAAGCCTGCAACTGAAGTGTTTTTCAATACCTGCCAGTTGGTAATCACCGCCTGCAACAATTCAGCTGCAGCTTCCTTATCGGCTGTTGTAAGCTGGTATTTCTGAGGAATGGGGTCTTGTGGCTTCAAGCCGCATAAGAGTTTGGGTAATACCACTTCAAACTCTTCGAACTCATTTTCACCAGTAACGATATGTTGTAACAGGGTGATGGCCCTGGACACATTATTGATCTGGTTATCATTCAACAATCCGAGCTTATCGAAAAATCGTCCAAGATAGGGCGCTACGATTACCAAACCGGCATTGTTGATGTAAATGGTGTCAGCTTCGGATAGCACAGGCTGATTATCCTGCGTTGCATTGACAGCGGCAGGAGGTTGTTCTTTTTGCTGTGTATCGGTTTCCGTCTTGTCTGCATTAGTTGCCTGTTGAGATGTTGACCCGGATGATGTTGTTTTTTCCCTGCGCAGTTCTTGTGTCATAAGTGCTTTAAAATCCTTGTTGTTTAGTTCATCAATAAGTAGTTTCAGCGTACCTATTTCTTTGTGAAGGGTGCCTTTTGGTAATACTTCTTCCAATTGCGCTTTTACTATTTTCGCCAACTGTTCGCTCATTGCATTAGGTGACTGGCTGCTTCCTCCCGAAGGAGTAGAGAGGAACTGCAATATAGATAACCGGATATTAACGCGAAATGATTGTTGCTGATCTGTACGTGCTATCCATTCGGTGATATGCTGCAAATCATTATACCATGCGTTGAATATTGTTTGTGAACCAGACAGTATATTGATCAGTTCCCAGAAATACGTTTCATGGAACTGTACGGCCACTCTTTGACGTGCCTGTGTTTCCTGTATGACTGCCTGCAATTGCCCTTTTTCGTATGCCGGTAAAGAAGCAGAAAGGTTTTCCAGAACAAAGGAATGCCAGTTTCCTGTTCCGGTAAAATGGCTCCACCAAGGCAGGTATCCGTTCCGGAGATAGAAGATCAGCAGTTGTACAAATTTCGATGCAGGTGTTGGCCGCGCACTTTTATCCTTTATCTTTCTGGCAAGTGCTTCGTTGAGTCCCTCGATGATCCGTTGTGCCAGGTTGTTCTCCATATCATTGGAATCAAGTGTGAACTCCAACGCCAACCGGTCGATAGAGATTATTTCATCATCTGGACTATAACGGTCGAATAATGCCTCCAACTGCGGCAACAATTCCTTGCGCAACATGTTTTCCGTTGTTCGCTGCAAAGCAATACCATCGGTGTTACCGTTATATGTGATGTCGAGGAACTGTTTCCCGATGATATGTTTGCCTGCATGCATGGTTAAATACTCAATAGCGGTATATATCCTGCCAGGATATGCGTGTACAATGGTTTAACGGTGGTTTCTTTATTGGTGGTTACTCTTTCCTCTTCTGCCTTCACATCATTCAGGAAGAGGTTGAATTCCGGTTGCAATTGTTTTTTCTGATCGGCTGTAAACTGCCTGGCGACTGCATTTACCCTGCCCAGGTACTCATTGAGTTGTGTGAAATAGGTATTGGTAAGCACTTGTGCTTTATCCATATCTGCCGGCTGTATGCAGGCGATATAGAAAGCGATGTCTGTCAGTATCCTTGCCAGTTCCATATTCTGCAGCCTGCTGTTCGTAAGTTCCAGATAAGGTATCACCAACATCCGTATCCAGTTGGTCATGGAAGTTACCGTATTCATTTGCTGAAAGGCTTTCAATTGTTTATCGGGTGCGCCCATTGCATCTATTCCTTTCAGGTCTTTAAAGAAGGGCACAATGGCTGTGGTAAAGGCTTTCTGTGTTGCCTGATCGAGCAGGCGCGCATTCTCGGTGGTATTCAATGTATTGAATGCAGTGATCGCATTATTCAGCGTATAACAAGTTTTTACAACAGGCAGCACGATCTTAACTGTTTGCGTAGCCGTAGCGGCACAGGAGCCATTTAAAACAGTAAGTGATACGGTATAAGATCCATCTTTCTGGAAATCATGTGAAGGATTGGCTTCGTTGGAAGTTTTGCCATCGCCGAAATTCCACGCCACCGTTCCGGTAGCAGGTACAGAAGTATTCCTGAACAGTTTCAGAGAAGGAGTGGAGCCATTGGTAACAGCAAAACTTGCTTTGGGTTCTGCATAAACGGTTACATCCGTTCCTTTTGATTTACCGGCAGTTGCGTAGGTTAACGTTAGTTTTTTCTGGTCTGCTCCCTGCAAGAGTACATTGGCTGGATTGAACATGAATTTACCGGCGGTATCCTTTGTAATACCTTCTCCACTAACCGTTCCACCGGCAGGCGTACCGGTTACTTCTACCGGCTTATCATTTGCACAGAAGCTGTTTTTGGGAATGGTGATGGTAAGATCGGGCGTGGTAATGGTTACTTTTTTAGTGACTTTCTCTGAATTGCAGGCGCCGTTGACTGCAATAAGACTTACATTATAATCGCCGTCTGTTCCAAAATTGAAGACCGGTTCTTTTTCCGTAGCTGTTTTGCCGTTACCGAAATCCCAGATCCATTTATCGGCAAAGGCAGAAGACTTATTAATGAAGCTGGCGCTGGTGCCATTTATCTTCACATCAAAAGCGGCAACCGGTTGCTGGAACACATCTACGGCTATTGTGACCGTTTGTTCATTGATGGTATACGTGAGTGTAATATGCTTCTCTTTATCTGCCGGAGCCAGTTTAATGGCGTTGGGAGTAAAGCCGTATTTGTTATTGTTGTCTTTTGTAACACCTTCGCCTGTTACTTCACCACCTGCTGGAGAGCTATCGATGGGATAGGTTTTGCTGTCACCCGAACAGAAAGTAGTGGGTGTAACATTTATTTTAGGTTGAACAACCAGTTCGTTTACAGTAAACAACACAGGCGGACAATCTGAGCAACAGAGGTAAGGAAGATAAAAATCTGCAATCACCGTATAGTTGGCCAGGTTTGATAATACTTTGTCGAGGTCGATTTCTTTTTCATGCGTAGTGTCGAGCAAGGTATGCAAGGCTTCCAGTTGCTTTTCGGTGGCGATCTTGAATTCATCCGGAGCCATTTCAACCGGCTCTTTCTCTATTGTTTTTACCGGCGTCTTGTATATGTTGCGGCTGCCTCCTATATACCTCGATCCCATGGGAATATTGCCCAGCAAATCTTTTATATGCGTAGCAACAGAATATTTTTTTTCAACAGCGGTTCGCATGCCGGCGTTTTCTGCCAACATCACTTCTCCTTTTGCAATATCTATTGGCGTGTACCCAATAGGCTTTTCATGATAAACCAGGATGAAAGTGCCCCCAACCGGAACACCGGCTTTGTGTTGAATGCCAGGGTGTGATTGGATGAAATAGCCGAACTTCTGGAGCATCATCACATATACCCATCGCAACAGGTAATCCCTGTATAAAGTGTCTATTTGTTTCTGTATGCAAACAGCAATCAGTTGATCGATGTGCACCAATGTCTGGGCTCTTTCTGCAGAAAGGGCGCCTGCTGCATTGGTGATCTGTACCCTGATCCTTTCAGCGGTAGCAAGCATTGCAGTATACGCCGTATCGAAATGTGCCTGGTTGAAAGTTCCCAGCGTAAGCGTGAGTGTATCGGTCAGTTTACCCATGCTCAGCAACAAAGCAAAATATTGTGTGTATGCATTTTCATACATCGCCCTGTTATCGTAACTGTACATCATATACTCTGCCGCCGATATTTTTGCCGTACGGGCATAATATTGTTCAAATTCATAACCCAGGGTACCGGGCTTCACTTTGAAAGAGGGATCGCATTTTTTCAGGAGCGGGAATTTGGGCGCAGCCGGTTGCACGTCTGCTGCGGCTTTTGTAATACTGATGTCGTAGTAATATTTTGCTTCCTTACATAAGGTGCAGGTAAGCTCGGCCGATAAAGTATCGTACAGAGCTTCCAGGTCCTGGAATTCACAATCGCATTGTAACTGCTCTGCGTATTGTTCAATGAGTTTCGATACGGTATCCATCTTACCCAATGATTCCAGCGAGGTTTTCAATGAATTGATATCGGCACTCAAAGCAATCACATCGAAGGGAAGACGATACTGGTTACGAATACTCAGGATGGTTCTCAGTGCAGTCTTGTAAGGCTGCCCGATATGTCCTTCTATCCGCAAAAAATTATACGGCTCCAGGTCGTAACGCAAAGGGTTTTTGGTATAGTCGTCGTTTGCATATTCATCTGCATGATAGGAGAGTATCTCCCGGGCGCTGCTTTCCTGGCTGCGTTCCAGGCTCCATGCTTCGTATAACTTATCCTTTCCCTGTGCCACTTGGTAATAAAAAGGGATGGATTTTTCTGCCAGTTCTATATTACCCAGCCTGCTGGGTGTAATGCGTATGGAGGTATGGATGCTTCTTTTCACCAGCATTTCATATTCCAGTTTCCAGGAAGCGCCGAAACCGCCTTTCACAGATAATGAAATGAAAAAATTTTGCAGCATCAATACCATTCTTTTAAACAACCAGCGCAGACGAACGGTTTGTTTGCAATGACAACCGAGGATCGGGGAGGGGATGAAGTAAGTTCTGTATTGACTGGAAATGGCGCCTGCATCGTGAATGGCCAGGTCGAGCAATAAATGTAAACGGAATAGGTTGTGATCGGGTGAACACATGCTGATGATCTCCATACCTGTTTCCCTGAGTTCTTCATAAGCCAACACCAGATCGGAAAACAGGTCGTAATAATATTGCAGGTTGATCGCTTCTGTTTGATTGATGGTTGTATGTAAAAAGGCAAACTCTTGCGAGAATTTGGCAAAAGGATTCGTGCCATATAAATCTTTCACCAATGGCGATAATAGCTTGTAGGTTTCAATGAAAGCATTTTGCACGCTGTCGATAAAAGCAGGGTTGAGTATTTTACGGTACTCTTCCAGCACTTGCCCCGATGATCGCAACTGGGTAGCAATGATATTGAACCGGTGCATCTTTAATATGGGCAGGGCGAGATAAGCAGCAGGTGTGCTTCCCGATGCTTGCTGGCTAAGCCATTTATCTGCCACGGCTTTGTTAACCAGCAGGGGTTTGAACGTAATGGTGACTTCTTTCCCTTTGTCGTCGCAGGAATTGGGATTGCAGTTCTTGGCGTTCTCTTCCAACAACTCCACATATAACAACACTACCTTATCGGCCAGGTACGCAGCCGAGAGCGACGTGGTTTTCTCTGCTACCGCCGATTCCACCAACTCGTCCAGGTCGAACAGTTTTTTGCTCTTATCATCGGGCTTTATGTCTACAAAACGCTCGTAATATTTTTGTTTGACCGGATCATAGGCTTTGTATTGCGTGTACGTGGTTTCCGGAAAAGAAACCAGGTATCCGTCTGATGTGACGCCACAGCCTTTGGTAATGGTTAATTCGGTACCTGAAGTATTTGTTCTCACTTCCAGTCCGCATACAATACCAATACCCAGCAGGTTGGTCCTGGTGATCCTTTCCTGCTCTTCCAGGTAACCAAACAGCTCATTCAGGTTGCCGGAGGTGAGCAATTGGTCGGGTACAAATTCCGGATAGTTGAATTGCGTTTGCTGCATAACTATTTCGTTTAAATGATGGTCTGGTTTAAATAAACACGGTTCTGATCATCTCCATCAATACAATCATGAAGCGTGGCTTTGGGGTAGACGCTCTTTAAATTGGAGAATTCATCCAACAGGTCTTTCAGTTGCTGGTGCAGGTCTTTTGCGTCGGGCGCTGCTTTTGCCAGTGCTTTCTGCCAGGCGCAATACAGTTTTTCAAATTGATCCAATTGTTTACCTGTTACCCAGCATATCTTCAATCCCAGGTGCGCGGGTATTTCCATGCGGATGGTGGTTTCTGCAAACCGCCTGAATTCGATGCCGGAGTTGGCCAGTCCTTTCTCTCCGTTCATTACAATGGTGAGGCGGAAAGAATAAGGGTCTTCCTCGCCGCAGAGTTTGCAATCGGGTGGAATACAGATTGACAATAAAGGATCGCCTTTGGGGAAGTCTTTACCAGGCTTGTTCCTTGGACGCAACAACAGATGTTCAACCACCAGTATTTTCTCTGCCAGTAGCAGATCGTTCACAAAAGCAACGGTAGTATCGATATATGCTACACCATCGGCCTTTTTGCTGAAAGGGGTGGGGTTCTCTGCGATGGGTTCTTTTTTGCCGTTCAGCAGCGTAAGTACCCACTGCTTGCTTTTTCGCACATCGTAACTGTTCTTATCTGTGAGATAACCGATGAAGGAATTGATTTCTTTTTTGGCTTTATTTACGGCATCTTCCCGGGAGTCGCTGCTGTAATCGGTTTTGCCAATTAAATACACCAGTCCGTTCTCATCTTCGAGTTGCCATTTCCGGCTGGTTATTTTTCCCTGCGCATTGGTTTCTTCGGCAAAGACAATATAATCGTCCAGCTCTTTGATACCCAATAATTGTTGTATCCTTTTCTTCAATCCGGAAATATTGTTATCGTTACAGATATTGCCTGCGTCTTTATAGTTATAGGCTCTTGCCCTGTTGCTGCCGGTAACAGGTATTTGTTCAATGAAAGCGATCTTATCATTGATGAGTATTTTGTCGGCGATCTTTTTATTATCGGTATAAGAATACAACATCAGCGCATAATCGTTGAACTGTTCGCCGAACCTGGCCATCAGGTAATCGAGGAAACGGTTGCGCCTGTTGAGGAAGACCGGTTCGGTTTCCGAGAGCGCTTGCAGGTTCGCAGCATCGATGGTATATATTTCATCGATGCCGTCTACCAGGGTGGTGCCGATCGTTTTAGAGAAATAAGTACGGCTTACCTGGTGGTCTACAGAAAAAAGATCACTTACATGACGCAACTGTTCAAGATAATTCAGCAATAACTGTTCAAAGAACAACAGGTAAGCTTTGAGCTGCTGGGCTTGCGCCTTGCGTTGCAAAGAGACGTTGACCGGTAATTGCCGGTAACCCACACCATAGGTGGCGGGCAGTGAATATTGCAATGGGTAATAATCTCCCAACTCATAATAATGACCCGGAGGTACAGGTAAGTCATTATCGCCAATTGCAAATTTGGGCCGCTGGTGATGGCCTTCTATCACTTTCAACGTATCCTGCAATTCCAGTTTATCGGGTAAAAAGGGAAGTCCATTTTTAAATACCAGGAACTTGGAGCCTGTCAGATACAAACGCGGCTGGTATCCTTTATCTACGGATAGTACCCATTGTTCTCCTTTTAACCGGTTGCCATCTTTATCGTAAGGCGACAAGATCAGGTTCCTTACAGCCAGCACGCCGGGGATATTCATCAATATGGCAATGATATCAGATGTATACAATGATTTTTTCAATTGGGTAGACGCTAATTGGTCGTCTTTAATAAACCCGCTGCCGAGGGGAGGGCCATTGAAGATGGTATCCACTGCGTAGCCCGCAGCCAGCATTTCCTTGAGGGAAAAGAATTGTATATCCGGACTGAAATATTGGTCTATCTGGTAATAAGCTTCTGCCAGTATCTTCTCTATATCTGCATCTGGCGTTACATCGAGATCGGCGCAGATAGCAATATCTTCCGTTTCAACGGCATCGATGCTGCAAAAATCTTCGCAGAGGTTACGATGTGCCTGTAAAGCATTGGTAGCCTGCTGTAATGCAGTATCGGCCAATACTATTTTAGCAATGTATTTTCTCAGGATGCCCTGGCTGGTAGCATCGCTGATGGCATTTTGCAAATCGGTAATGGTCAGCGCTTTCCCATCAGCATCGCTGTTCAACCATACGGTGAAAGGAATATCCCGCATCACCATCGATTTGCCACCATTAATGATGGTAAACGTTGCATACAAAGGATTGCGCAACCCTTTGTACAGATCGGCCTGCGGAATGTTCAGGTTGTCTTTCTTGTTGCCCGAAATGAATTGTACATGGATGGTCATTCCCGCTTCGTGTTGCAATGCCAGGAGGAATGTTTTAGTAGCCGCGTCTTTCATCAACGCCTTGTAGGAAGGCAACCGCATTTCAATAGTAGCCGTTCCATTGTTTGCCGCGATATTGAATGGATACAATATTTTGCCACTGTTGAGATCGCCCAGTACAAGGTCATCTTCAAATTCCAATTGCACATCGTACATGCCTTTTATAATGATGGTATGCTCGGTGGCGGCATATTGCAATGCACTTTTTTTACAGTTGGCATAGAGAAACATATCATCGCACGGGCAACACATGCATTGCAGCCAGGCGTTCTTGATGCCGGGAATATCAATGAGCAGTTTTCGGTAATCGGCTACTGTCCAGGGATTCACCGTTAATATCTCCCGCGCTGTAAAGAAAGCCTGTTCGGCAGGATCCATTTTTTCGCCCGGCGGTGGCGCCAGCAGGTCTTTGATGTTCAAAGCGGTGCGATAACCCAGGTCGGTAATGGCATAGGAGAGTAGTTCGAGTATGGTAATGCCCGGGTCATGGATATTGTAATCTGTCCAGTATTGACTGCCCAGTGATTCAATATAGTCTAGTCCCACTTGTCGCAGCAGCCGGTAGTCCTGGCCTGGTTCAAGTGTTGGGTTCTTTGCTATGGTAGTGTAATCTGCCATGTCTCAATCCTTTTCATGGGTTAGTTTGTTATACTCGTCTTTACAGATCGTTATCTTGTTTGTTGCCGTATCATCGGGTATTTGATGCACCAGGTGTTTGTCTGCCGGCACCGATACCAGGATGGATATGGCCATGGAAGCCGTTATCTCGTCTTCATCTGTAAGTGTTGCCTGGTTGTTTTCGGTGAGGTGATACATTTTTACATCGGTGATATAATCCACGTAATACTGGCTTTCAATAAAATTGATGAGCACCGATTTTTCTATTTTACCGCCAAAGCGTATATCATCTGCTTTACCATAAGCCCATGGGCTGAGCAATGCAGTGATGTTTTCTTTCAGCAAATTGCTGTAGTAGCTGAATTCATAACCGGAAAATAATTTCAGGTTGAACTCCAGCAACACATCTTCAAAAACAGGATTGCAAACATTCAACTGTACATGACATGATATCCTTTTTTGCAGGAATTCTTTTACCTGGTCAAGCGTATCGGCATTGGTATAGGGCCGCAAAGGGTTGATGTCATTGCGGTTGACGAGATCGGGTATGGTGATCACTGTAACATGTCCGGGCGCTACTTCGTTGTAATCTTTGTTGATGTATTTGGTATGATTCAGGCATTTAACGCGGTGTATTTCCGGAAAAGCTTCCAACACCAGCCGTTCATAATCCCAGATGGTAATGGCCCTGTCTTTATGCCGCAGCCTTTCATTCACCCGCATATAAAAATGAGTGCTGGTCTCCACCGGTTTGCCACCGAAAGAAGGGTAGGGCTGACTGATCTTTTTCACATCAGATACCGGGTCTTTCAATTTTGAAATGGTATTGGCCGGCAACGCATTGTTCAGGAAATCAGGCGCGTTGTGCTGGTCTGTAAAGCTGACCGCAGCTGCTTGCGCAGCAACATGTAAGAGCTTGCATACAGCAGCCGGTTTATTGGGCGGTGAAACCGATGCTTTCAGCCAAATTAATCCGGTTGGCATCATGGTGTGTTGCAGTGTGGCGTCTTCCGGTATCTGAAAGGAAATAATGCCCGACTGCCGGAGGCTCCTGGTTTGATCAACAACTGACTGTTCATCAAATGGTTTCCACTGGTTATTGCGCAAATAACTCCAATGAATCAATGTACCCGTAACAGAGAGGGTAGGATCGCTGGTGCCTTCCATTACCTGAAACAACACATTAACGCTTTGCTGTGGCTTCAGGTCTTTTAACCCAATGAAAAAAGAACCGTTATCTGCTATATGATCTTTGGTTTCTTCTGCATGTGTGAATTGCGGAAGAAAATCAAGCGTTGCATTTTTGTTCAGGTAGGCGTGTTGCTCGCTTTCTCCAAAAGGGTAAAGATGGAAATAGCGTGCTGTTCTTTCATTGTAAACCGCTTGATCTTGTTTGTTCAATTGGCTGTTGGTAGAAGCGGTATAGCTTGCATAGAGTGAGCTGATCATGGGGGTGTACGGTGCAACGGGTGGTTGATCGGTGATGGTAGGATTTTTGGCCAATTTAACCAGGTAAACGATCCTCTGATTTTGGTAAGCGTCGTTGCCCAAATCATTGTTCAGGCTCAATCTTAAGAAACCTTTATTACTGCTGCCGTTATAAGGTTGATAAGTATCTGCATAATCCACAATGGTTTCATCTGCCAATGGAATGGCTTTGCCACTTGCATTGGTAACTGCTACTTTTGCCGTGCTGCCATTGAAAATGGAAGTATCCAGGTCTTTGGTCCAGACACCTTTCGCCAGGTGTCTGAATGCTGCACCTGGCGCCGTGCCGGCGGGAAAAATGATCTGTGTGCCATTGGCCGGAAGATTTTTCCATTCAATATTCAATACAACGGCTGCATTCTTTTTACAGAATAATTCTTTATTACCAATGAATATTGAAGAGCCTGCTTTTGGCAAAGCGCCAAAAGGTTGAAAAGGTTTGGAAGTATCTACCAGTCCGGCATCATTGGCTACCGATAATTGTTTCAATCCGCTTTGACTATACGTACTGCTATTGCCAACGGATACGGACACTTTGATATCTTCTATTTTCAATCCACTCAGCGAATCGTAATAATAAAACATGTCATCGCCCTGGTTGAGATAAACTTTCACTACCGGCAGGTTACAATTGAATGAGCCGCCGTGAACAGCTGCCACATAATTAGTGATGGGCGGTTCATTGCCGTTCAACATAATATGAACGGTATAATAGGCTTTACCCGAACTGTTGGTGTTACAAAATATTTCATAGGTTTTGATCCGGTACCACCCTTTGTCAGTAGTAGCGTAACATTCAAAGGCACCGGTTTCGGATATATCCTCGTAAGTGCCGTCGGCAAACTGCATGGTGAGGTCAATTGCCCGTTCCCCTTCCGTAAGGTAGAGGTAGTGCGAAGCAACTGCAAATCCCACCTGTGCCCGGGGCGTATCGATGGATTTCAGTTTGCCATCTGCGTAGGTCTTGATGAAAAACGGATGCCATTCTTTATTGAGCGATTTCAGCTCTGCACCTTTTCCATCCTGTGAATTGGCTATGGCTGCCGCAAAGAGTCTTCCTTTGTTGTTGATCTTACCTGTCTTATCATCTGCATCGCCTTTGTACACATTCATCAATGCTGCGATGGAAGCTTTATTGAATACCGTGTCTTTATCGAGTGCGTAAAACAATTCTTTTCCCAAACTGTCTTTACCTGCTTTGAACAAACTGCCTTTGGCAAGCATGTATTCATTTGTCTGTTTGGCCAGTTCCATTACCAGGTGTACATGATCGGGTATTTCGGCCCTGGGCACGAGCGACAATACTTCCTTATAATAAAAGTCGAGATGACGTTGGGTAAGTGTATTGATGCCTGCTTTGGCGTATTTGAACAGCTTCAGAAAAGTCAGGAACAAAGTATAATGTGGTGCATGACTGCTCCAGTTACTGAGGGTTTGTAACAACAAATGCTCTGCATCGCTGATGATACGAGTATAGGCTTTGAGGAACTGGTCGAAAATGCCGGTGAATAAATTATGATTCACCGCGTGGTGTATCTTCTGCCAGGGTTCCGTACCTGTTCCGAATATTTCTGTATTCGCAGCCAGACCGGCAGCCTGGTAATAATCATTGAGTGTGGCAGCGCCATTCAGCCATGCGGCTGATAGCTGGTCATTTGTGAGAATATGAGAAGGGCTTTTTACCTGTTTATTCAAAATGAACCAGCCGGGATAAGTTGTTTCTTTTACAAGACTGGCTATCGCTGCACCTTTGTACACTGCCAGCAGTTGGGTGAATTCATTTTGCAGCCTGGAACGTACCAGGTTTTGAATGGTTTCCTTCAATGGATTGCCATCGGGTAATTTTGCAGCCGCTGCATCTATCGCCACACATAAAGTAAGTATGCCACCGAATAACCCGTTGAAAGTTTCTTTCAGCAGATCGGCCTTCAGTTTGTTCTTATCGGCCCTGAGCACATCAAATTTTTCTTTGAAACTACGCCTGTATTCGTCTATGTCCTGTATGGCGGTGCTACCCAGCACGGCCGATATATCTGAGGTGAAAAAGGATTGCCAGTTGCCATTGGACTGGTTGGTGTTATCGAAATACTTGATCCATTGCGCGAACTGGCTGGCAAATACGATCCATTCTTTATAGTCGCGTTCTTCCACCAGCACATAGCCGTCTTTCAGGGCTTCGGGCATGCGTTGCTGCTGGCCGGTGCCATTTCGCTGTAAAGGATTTTTATTGTCGCAACTCATAATTTATCAGGCTATCTGTGTGTTGGTAGTCACCATTTGTAATTCAGTTCCTTCGTCTTTATAATAGGGGTAAACAAAATTGAACCTTGAGTTTGTAGCGCGCACCACATACTCAATTTTGATCAGCACCACACCTTCTATTTTATCATCCATATCGAGTTCAATGTTTTTGGCATCGATCCTCGGTTCGAAATACAGTATGGCCGTTTGTATCCGGTCTTTCATGATGGTAACCGTTGTAGTGTTCAGCGGTTCGAACAACAGGTCCACCATGTTGCAGCCGTATTTGGGTTCCATCACGCGTTCACCGATCGTGGTAGTGAGTAATATCTCCAGGCTTTTGTGGATGTCTTCCATTTTTTCCGTCATGTCCACGCCTGCATTGCCTACGTTGAAGTTGGGAGGGAAGCTCCATCCTTTGCCCAGGAAATCGTCGTTGATTGCTGTAATTGTTGCCATAATGTTGTTTTATCCTCCAATGATCACAGTAGGTGTACCCATTACAATAACGCCTCCGTGTGCTGTGGTATCTCCCTGTCTTGCTGCCGGCGCTCCGCCGATCATTACCGTAGCCGAACCTTGTACAATCGTATCAGGTGGTCCCACACAAGTGAGCATGTCGCCCACACGTGCAGCCGGCATGCCACCGATGAGCACTGTGGCACAACCGGGGCCTGTTACAGGTCCGCCTACATGCGGCACCGGTCCGTTCATCATAGGACAGGTATGCATATCTCCAATCTTTGCTGCTGCTGGCATAATCATTCGTTTTAGTTGATTTGAACAATGGATCCTTTTACGGCTGTATTGCCGCCCGATGAAACTTCTGCACCGGAACCGCCCTGCACTTTCAATTGCGCATCGCTTTTAACCGTCGTATTCAGGCCCTGCGCCTGGAATTCGTTGGCCGCTTTTAAAGTCAGGTCTTTGATGCTTTCCAGCTTGATGCCGTTTTCATCCATGGTGAACTTATTGCCGTTCTGGTCTTCCATTTTGATGGTCTTGTTTTCTTCCGATATCAATACTTTGTTTCCGCCGGGTGTTTCTATGCTGATTGTTTTTTTGTCGTCGTTGAAGATCATTTTCATGGCGCTGCGTGATACATATCCCTTCTCATTATTTTGGTCACTTGCCTGGAGGGGAGCGGGCTTTTTACTGCTGTTGCACATACCCAGTATCACTGAGTGGCGCGGATCGTTGTTGATGAATCCCACGATCACTTCATCGCCAATTTCGGGGCGGAAAAACATACCCCGCTTATCGCCTGCATCCAAAGAGCACACGCGGCTCCATATTCCATCGTCACCGGTATCGATCAATGGCAAGCGTACCATGATCCGGTCTTCTCCGTCGGGATCGCTTTCGAGTTTGGTTACCACACCCAACTGCAATCCCTGTACGGCAGGCAATAGCGCGCCTGCCATCGGCTGTTGCACATCGTAGGTTTGTGCAAACCATTCGGGCTCTACACCAAATTGAAAAGTGGTGAGCCAGTTCCCTTTTTGTATTTCATGCCGCACACCGGTAACAAATAATTTTCCGTTGAACCGGTCGCCTGCGCCATTGACCTGGATGATCTTTCCGGGCAGCACAGCAGCCGTACCATCGGTGCTTACCCTGCCTCTTATTTTAGCCAGGCGGTGTTTCAATAGTTTGGCATTGGCCCATTGTTGCAGCTCCTGGTCAACCAGTTTGCCGCTGTGTTTCAACACATAATCATCGTCGCCAATAACACCTGCAAGTGTGTTGGCGCTGATATTACCTGCTTGGGGCACACCAGCATCTGCGGCTTCTATACCATCTACCAGGCTTTGTTGCGATGGATCCCAGGCCGTTGCTTTCACACCTTTTAACTGGAAGCGGGCGTCGATCTCTGCATCCAGGTCGTGCACGGTAGCGCCGTATTGCACAGTAAGTACGGCATCACCGGAGAAATTGGGTTTGGCAATGGTGATCTTGCCATCATTCGGCATGCATAAAAGACCATTGGCATCTGCGCGGCACATGATGAAGTCCCAATCGGTTGTATTGTATTGTACCAGTTCTTTATGTTGCAGGTTGGTAGCGCTTACGTCTTTATCCAGTTGATGTGCGCCGATCAGTTGTTCCATCACATCACTGTCTTTGCTGTCCTTGAAATATTTACTCTTACTGGTCACAGTCATCTTAACAGCTTTGTCTTTGCATTCTATCACCAATACCGAACTCGTCTTCCGCACTTTGATGCCATGTTTGATAACGATGCCTTTGAAAATCGTTTTCTCATCACTCCGGTAACCGGCCTTGATCTCGATCTCTTTGCCCGGTTCAAAATCGGGCGTGTTACTGATGGCGAAGGTTTCTTTCGAAGGTTCTCCGTCTACCAGTATGATGGTAGCAACGGGTATGCGGTTGATCTCTTTATTAACTGCGATGGCCATTACCTGGTAAGTCCTGGACACCGCATTGCCGCCCGAGAGGATGGTAAATGTGCATACGCTTTTGGATGCTTCAGATGGTATGGTCCTTTCGTTGGGCATTAAACGCTGTTTTTATCAATAGGGGGGAAGAATAATTGTTGGCCTTGTTGCAGGTTCCTGAAATCGACCAGGTTGTTCACCCTGGCTACCTGCATATAATATTTTGAATCGCCGTAAACCAGGTAACACAGCCATGGCAGAGTCTCGCCGCTTTTTACCACGCGGTAATGTGTGATATCGGGAGAGTGTGCATTTTCTGTTGCCACGCGCAACTGCTCATCGATACTGCCTTTGAATGTGGTCTTGCATACGGCGCGAATGGGTGATCCATTAGAATTGAATAATTTGAAATTGATGGTCAATGCCGTACAACGTCCTTTGAATATAAAAGTACCCCATATCACTTTGAAGAACCTGGGCTCATGCGAATCGCTGTCGTATTCCAGCAGGAGTTTTTTGAATGCTTCCACATCATCGTGTATACTCTCTTTTGGATTATTATCGATGATACCGGTGCAATCGAACAGGAATTCGAAAGACATTTCTTCCGGCTTCTTGAAATTGAAACGCTGGTGTGCTGTACTCGTACCATGTCCTTGTCCTTCCGTAAACTCCACTTTATAATCCAGCGAATAATTCTCCGGATTGATCATGGCTTTAAAAGGATTGCCCGGATCATTCACTTTGTGACTATCTGCATAATCCTGGTTATTGTACGCTATGATCTGAACTTTTTCGAGCATGTTGTTATCTTTCTTTCTTGTTCTGTATGATGTCGAGCACTTGTTCCACACATTGCGACACGATACCGTCCAGGTCTGTTTTTGCCCCGCCACCTTGTGCAGCCGGTGGTTGAACCGTTTCCTCTGCCTGTGGATTCGGGTTGTTGACCGTTGCTTTGATAATCAGTTCTCTTATTTCAATGGGCATGCGCTGTACTATTGAACGGTGAAATAACTATAACAGAGATCCAGTGTTTCCACTACCACGGTGTTTTCCTGTGCATTAAAATCCGATACCGACCATTTCTTGGGCCATGCATTGAATATATTCCATGTTTTAAGTGGCTGGTGTTGTTCATTGAGCAGCATGATGCTGATCTGTACAGGATCGAACTGCCTGTCGCGAAAGGCTTTGATGCACCAATTGATCACATCCGAATCGGTGAGCATGCCTCTTTTCAATGACAGGTCGGGGTACTTGGTACGCACCGGCAACTTATGTTCATAGCGGTTCTCGCCACCTTCTTTGAATGATTCGGTGTCGTATTCAACGGTGAGTCCGCTGACCGACTGGAACCGGGTGTCGTTGTCGTTACCAACGCCAATGAACTCAACCTTGAAATGGAACCCCACCGGCGGATAATATCCGCCTGCCGATGTATCAGCCATGGCTTGTTCTTTTACCTGTTAAACAATGATCGCTGTTTTACATCAGCACATCCAACCCTTCATGAGCGAGTTCCAGGGTTTCAATGGCCACTTCATTACCATCGGCTTTGAGATCGCTTGCCTGTATTTTTACCGGAAAGGCGTTGATCACTTTCCAGGTAATAACAGGGTCGTGGTTCTCGTTGAGCAGGCTGATGGTTACATCGCGGCGCTCTACTTTATTGAGGTTGACCGTATTGATCCATTTGTAATATTCTTTATCACCCTCGAACGTGCCGCGTTTCAGCGTGATGTTGCTGAACTTGTGCAGGCCGGGCATTTTGATCTTGGAATAAGTAGGACTGGAACCTTCCCGGTATTCGATGGCTTCGATCTGCTTATCGAGTCCCGTAGCTTCCGAAAAGCCGATGCGTGAGCCACCCCATTCTACACGGAAATGGAATTTTGGTATAGGGTATGTGTTTGCTGTTGCCATTGTTTTGATTTTTAAATTTTATGGATGAGGGTTAGCTTTTGGCCATCATTTGACTGAAGCGGAGGATAATGAATTCTGCGGGTCTTACTACAGCCATACCTATTTCAACGATCATACGGCCTTCCAGTATATCCTGCGCAGTCATGGTCCTGTTCAGTCCCACCGCTACATAAAAAGCATCGGATGGTTTGGCGCCCTGTAATGCACCGGCCCTCCATTGCAGGGTGAGGAAATTCTCCAGCATACCCTGTACTTTGGCCCAGGTATTGGCATCATTGGGTTCGAACACAAAAGTGCCGGAAGCCAGCTTGCTGCTGATCTCTACCATGATGCAGAATCGCCTTACATTGATATAACGCCATTCATTGTCGTTACCGGCCAGGGTACGTGCACCCCATACCAGTATGCCTTTCCCGGTGAACGCCCTGATCACATTGATCGATTTGCCTGCAACAGGATCTACGTTCAATGCTGCCTGGTCTACTGCATTGACCAGCTTGGTAAGTCCGTTCACCATTTGCAAGCCTACATTTGCAGGTGCTTTCCAAACACCGCGCAGGTTGTCTACATTGGCGTATACGCCAACCATGGCTGCACAGGGCGGGAGTACAACCCCCAGCTTATCTATCTCCACTTTTACCAATGTTTTTTGTTCTGCATTCAGGCTGGCGTAAGTTTTAGTGACTGCTGGCTCGCCTGCATCGGTGAAATTTCCGTCGTTGTTCAAGTCCTGTTGCAGTGTTATGGTTAAGCTACTTTCATCGGTAAGATTGTATTTGTAACTAACGGCCGATCTCAGGAAAGGGTGGTAAGCCGCTCCATATTTCAGGTTATCAGTCAAACTCGCAGCATTCCTCAGTGTATCTGTATCATCATTATAACAGTCCATCACCACAAAGCGGTCCTGCAAAGTAGCAGCCTGTAACAATGCCTGGCTGTATACATTGTAAGCATCATCTGCAGTGCTCAATTTGGCAGCTTGCGGGAAAACGGTCAGCGTAGGTTCATCATACCGTTTGGCCATCTCCAGTCCCGCCAGCAAGTTGTTCTTGGTTACAGAGCCCTCTGTTGTTTTGCCTACACTGATGATATAGCAAGGGCCACCACCATTGGTAAAATACAATTGCATGTGGTAGTACATCGTATGAATGCTTGGCGTAACTACCGAAGCAGTGATTGACCTGCTTACCAGCTTGGAATAAACAGCCGCTCCGCCGGTAAACGTTTCAGAAATACTGATGGTGAGGTGTTCCGTGGGGCCCGTTCCGAAATAAGTGATGTATTCAAGTAATGATTCAATGCGTTTTGCCTCCGACACTGCCACATCGCCGCCACCGGGATTGATGGTAATGGTGGGCAAAGGCGCATTAGCCAATCCTGCTTTTTCAGTGTAACCAATGAATACCGGGATGGCCGTTTCAACTTCCGCTACGGATGGCGGAAACTTCGATATCTCTTCTATGTAGACACCGGGTGTTTTGTAAGATGTTGCCATGTTTTAATTGTTTTTATGAAGTATTGGTATTAGTAATTCAGGTGTTTTTCTGCACAGTAATAATGATCGCTTCCCTGTATGATGGTGCTTAACCTGTTTGTAGGGGGATTGGGAATGGGGGAGATATTTCCCAGGGAGGCCGATTCTAAAAAGAGACTGTTCAATGGCTGCTCTTTGAATGGAATGGGAACTGAAGAAGTAAATACGGTACTCGCCGGCACATTGTTAAACGTGTATACAGACGCGTTGTCTTTGATGGCTGTTACATCGCCGGAGCGCGCAATGTATTTCCAGATGACTGAACGGTTGGCGAAACGTATGCTGTATGTAGATTGTTTGGGCAACCCGGTAGCATCGAACCAGGAAAAATCATTGGTAGCCGGCAGGTTGTTGAACAGTTCCACCATGCCAAAACAGTTTTGCAGTATCGCTTCTTTATCATGATAAACCAATGAGCTGCTGCCATTGACTTCTATCCTGTATTTGCCATTCTTCAGCAGGCTCAGGTCAACCGGGACAGTTGGTTGTGCAGTTGGGTAGTGGATCGTACTGGTGGTGAGTAAATTATCGTATGCACTGGTAGCCGTGTTGAGTGTATAGATATGGATGGTAAAGTCGGTATTAGCTGTACCATGAAATAAATAAGTATCCCCTGCTAACGATATACCATCGCCATTGTTCACGTACTGCGCCGTTCCTTTGGGCTGCCAGTAAGCAGGGTTGGATGTGTCATGGATGTTGCTGCTGCTGCTCGATTTGATCGCTTCGTAATGATTACCCATGGCATCGCCTGCCAAAGCGCCAACAGGGTAATTGTTGGCACTGTTGTATTGCGCAACAGCAGTATTTAAACATAAACTGGTACCCACCTTCGTTTGGTTGAGGTTGGTGAAATAAAAACGGGTAGCATCGAAAGGATGAAAATTGATATTGGTATAATTGGCAAAACGAACGTTGTTGATATTGACATAAAAGCAAAGTTTTAATGAGGAATTGGGTACAATAATAGGTTTACCGGTATCATCTGTTTTGATCAACAGGATCAATTTGTTGCCAATGCTTTTGTACAGCATATCATGCCCTTTGAGGGCATCAGCCGTATCGCGACTAGGTACAAAATCCAGATCGGGACACCGCAGATCGTTGTAATAGTCGTGCAGCATTTCAACCTTCAGCAGTATGGCGTATTTGAGCAACATAGTGGCTGCTATTTATAGTTCTGTGGTATTGAAATATCGATCTCCTGTATGAAACCACTTTCATACTCAATGGCATTTTCATCTATCACTACCTGTCTTATTTTATATACTACCGAAGGCAGGTACTTACCACCGATCACACTCCACAACTGGTTGATCTGTTCAAAATTGAGGTTGTACAGGTCAACGATCAGTTTCTGAATACGGCCGTCGAGATTGGGGTTGCTGGCAGGGGTGAATACATGCTGCTGTTGGAAAAACTGTATGATATACGCCAGCCATTTGAGTGAATCGCTGTAATCGGTCCGGTTGATGGCGAACAGCACATAGAGGTTCAAATAGAGTGGGGGATTCTTATAGGTTACCTGCGTATCGGATTTGAGGTAATTATCCTGTTGCTTGGTAATACGGTCTTCTTCTACATTGATCAGTGAAAGAATGGCTTTCCCGGTAAGTGTGTTGGTGCCGCTGGTATCGTTGTCAGACACTTTGCCTATATTACCCAGCACAAGGCGCTGGTCTGTAGTAACACCCAGCTTTTGCGATAGGTAACCGTTGAGCTCTTCGCTAAGGAATTTAAACGTTTCGGCAATCATAAGGATATTGGATTTTACCAGGATACTACGATAGCAATATCCTGCGCCTTTTATTTTTTTTTTAAGCTGCTTCTCTGAAACGTTGAAATAGAAAGAGGGGAAATCCAGACGAAAGGGGTACTTAACGGGCACTAAAGTAGAAAAACAATTCTGTATTTTTTACCTGAATCTGAAGAAAAAAACACTGAATTTTTCTGTCCAAAACACCGAATTTTTCTTTCACCGTCAAATAACGGTTGACATTTTGCGGAACTTTTATTACATGCTTGCTCATTGACGTTGATACGCACCCATATCTGCTTTTCCATTCACGACCCGGGGCTTTCCATCGTAGTCTCTTTCAGCCGGAAGTATGATCCATGCAGGGTTTCCCTGTTGCAAACAAGGGCTCATTGTTTGTAAATGAAGATCGGGAATTGGTGTTCCAACGTTGCTGAAAAGCGGGTCGGCGAAAATAGAATGTGCCTCTTGCTGCGTACCCGCTCTATAATTTTTAAACGAATTGAACTGCCGGCTGCGCCAGTTGATCCAGGTTTTTCCGGCATCAGCTCCAACAGTAAACCAATCGTTGTAATCGAGGCTGATACCGGATTGTGGCAAGATATCGACTAGGGAAAACAGCAGGTTTTGGTTGTTGGTATAAAACACATTGTTTCCGATCACGCAACGGGATGCTTTTGTAATATACAGTTCACCTGAACCATCGAGGTTGGTATTGTTTTGATAAAAACTGTTGTTCCGGAAAATACAGTCAACCACCTGTCCGGTAGTTTTGGGATCGTATCCACCGATAGCAAGTCCGGAAACCTTGTTCCGGTAGATCAGGTTATTGGTAACACTGATATTACTGGTAGTGCCGTCTTTTTCATTGCCGACTTCTATTCCGTAGCCATTCTGAAAACTGGCATTCCTGTCTACCCGGATATCTCTTCCACCATCTACATAAATACCACCGCTTGTTGCATAAAGCGAAACATTATTGTAACAAATATTTTCGCTGATGACGCCCTCTCTTGCCTGATCCAGTGAAGCGGTAGCGCTTGTTCCATAATGCCCTTCTGCAGCAATGCCAATATTGGTGTTGTCGTGTACTTTGTTATGGGTAATAAAAAATCCATCTACATTGCCATCGACCGATAAAGACTCACTGAAGCCTGTGATATTATGACTGAATTCGCAACTATCGATGACCAGGTTGCTAATAGCATTGTCTTGCGTCAATCCACGTCCTAATGCAATGAAAGGCTGTGCATTGTCGTTGGCGCCGGGAATAGACTGCGCGTTGTTGGTCCAGTTGATGTTCTGAAAGCGGATATTACGGAAATGAAGGGCGCCGGCTGCTCCATTAGGGCTGGCCAAAACCAGGATGCCCCGGGCATTGTTCCTGGTAATATTTTGTATTACCAGGTTTTTAAAAACCAGGAAACCTTTATCTGTGATGGACAGGATGGTGTTACCTCGGATCTTTGAGCCATCGATCATTACTTTTTCCTGTGCGTAGTTGGTAAAAGTGATGGGATAGTCCGGTTTTCCGCTCACGTACACCACCAGTTCTTCATAATAAGTGCCTCCCCTGATGACAACGGTACTGCCGGGTTGTGCAGCATTAAAAGATTGTTGGATGGTTTTCCAGGCCCGCGCCAGGCTGAGACCATCGTTCTGGTCGTTGCCGGTTGCGCCATCTACATAATAAGTATGAAGCGAAGGAACAGGCGGTTGCTGGTCCGGCCGGGTAAAAGAATATTCTTTGTTACAGGAACAGGAGTAAAACAGTACAGGAAAAATCAACAGATATTTGATAAACATAAAGCAGGGTTTAGTTGTATGAAATATCAGAAATTGAATTGCAGGGATGCTTTGAGTCCGAAATTCACAATGCCCGGCCTGTCGCGGTAGGTGAGCCGCCAGATAGCATCTACTCTTATCACACGGAATATGTTTTCGATACCCACGCCTGTTTCCATGTACGGTATTTTATCGGGTACGATAAAATGATAGGTGAGGGCATTGTCGCAGAATTTGTTGGCTGTTTTATTCGCATCCGTCATGCTGCCGCTAAGCGCGCGGAAACTGGTGACGGTTCTCCAATTCGCTTTTTTTAACAGCGGCAAGCGGTTGAAGGGGAAGCCACCCCAATGATGTTCCAACAACAGACTGGCATAATGATCGCTCACGAATTCATAACGGTTCATGTTATTGAATGCATAGCGGTTGTAATAATAAGTATCGTTTCCTTTTGCTACATCAAGCAAGAGTATGGGTAATGTACCGTCGGTGATTCCTCCTTCCAATGTATAATTGATCTTACCCAGCGAAGGAATGTTCACCTGTTGTGAAACCGATAACCGGTATTGATTGTAACCGAAATCACTCTGCAGCATGCCGCCTTCTACCTGAAAACCATGTGTGTATTTAAATTCAACAATCGGGTATTTGCTGCCGAGGCTGAGCCTTGTAAAAGGTCCGGCATAGATCTTCTCTTTGTATGCATACCTGATACCAACAGATGCTTCGGACACTTTATAGGTCTTGCCCTGGTGTGGATATGCAAGGTGTACAATATTCGGCGTAAATTTTCCATAAGTATAATAGGTATTGAAAGCGGGCGATAACACGCGCTTGTCCAGCGAGAGCTGAACAGAAAATCCATTCTGGTAAAAATGTTGGTATTGTATTTTGGCCTGCTCGGTGTTGACGAGCTGAATATGCCCTCTTGGCACCCTGCGCATCAAAGCGCCGAAAATGGAATTCTCATTGAGCTCGTTGAGGTGGTCTGACAAAGGCGTAAAATCATCTTCATAACTCAACCGTACGGTTTCCCAATTTTTTCTGTTGAGGATAAACAAATGACTGAGCGCATATTTGAATGTGTTGTACTTCATACCCAATCCTGCATAGCCCCTGAACTGATACCACTTGCTAAAGTTGGCATTGGTGCGGAAACCAAGATTTAAACGAGGGCCTTCAATGATATTGGCAGTAAAAGTTTTGTACAGGTTACCGATATCTATTTTACCCGCCGGGTAATAACCGGTTCCCAGCGCTGTAAGCATATTACGGTAAGTGGTATACGCAGGTACTTTCCTGATAGAATCGATCATAGTATAGGCCCATTGTTCCCTGGAGGTAAGCGGTGCAAAGCGATGCTGTTCCCAAAATTGTTTGCCGGGTTGTGTAATGACCGGTTGGTCTGCAATTGCCAACTGTAATAAAACACTGTCAGTCACTGCATCGTTGATCCGTATGTTCCGGTAGTAGGAGCTACGCGTGCCTGTGAAGCCCAGCGATTTTTTTGAAAGCGTGATGAAATTAATGGAGAGCATTGTCTTAGTGATCGCCATGGCTGAATCAGCTCCCAATGGCATAAAATCCTGCGACAGCGCGATGTCTTTCACCCAGTTGATATTGGCGCCGGCATTCATTTGCACGCTGATGGATTGCAGGGCATAGGTTCTGTCTATCACCCAGCATTCGCCGAAAAAAGTATTACTGCTGCTGTGCAAAGGGCGAAAGCTGAGCCGGAAATATTTCCGGTTACCGATGGTCTTTCTTTCCTCTATGTGGTATTTGTAATAACTCAAACCATTATCGGCGAGGGGACTGATGAACGATACTTTCATCAACATCAGGTAATTGTCGTACAGGTTTATCTGTTGTTTCAGGTCATCCAGGTATTGGATAACGGTTTCATTCCGTATGCCTGTTACCTGCCTCGCTTTGTAAATGGTCTTTTCTTTTCCCAGTTTTTTACTGTAATAATAATCGGCCAGGCTTTCGGTAATAAATAAGGGCACCCGGGGCTTAGCGGGGCTGGCACCAGGATCCGTATGGGTGAAAACAAAAGAGAAAGGCTTAAGTAAGCGGCTTCCGATAGCTTTTTCGGAAAAATTACCCGCTTCGAATTGTAATTTGTCATAGACTTCGGATTGATAGTTATTGAAATGAGCAGGGTTGTTCTGTTCTTTGTGCTCCAATATTTTTTTGAAAAGATGAACAGCGGGGTCATATCCTTTCGGATAAACCACTACTTCTGTCAATGTATTGGTTTCAGGTGTGAGGGAGAGATTGATTTCCTGAGAAGTTTTCTTTGTGATCGCCCGCGTAATGGTTTGATACCCCATCATGCTGAACCGCATGGAATCGATATCAGGACTTACCATCAGCTCAAAATGCCCTAAGCTATCGGTGATCGCGCCTTTTCTCAGGTTGGTAGCTTTTACAGAACAATATACCAACGGGGCTTGTGTCAGCGAATCTTTCAATGTACCGCTTATGGAGATGAGCTGTCCCTTTACAGAAACAGTGCATCCCATAACCAAAAAGAGCAATAAAAAGCGGGTACAGTTTTTTTGCATATTTATCCGTTGAATGATTGTCAGTAAAAAGACAATCAAACAGGCCGCATGGTCCTAATCAAAAAAAAATAATTATCTTTAATCCATTAACTTTTATTTATCTGCATGACCCCTGAAGAATCAGCTATCTGGATACGCATACAGCAAAAAGACATCAGGGCATTTGAGGAATTTTACCGGTCGGCCTACAAGCGCTTTTTTTTGATGGCTTTTCAATATTTAAAAGATGCAGATACTTCGCAGGAAGTGGTAAATGATGTGTTCATGAAATTGTGGGAAGACAGCGCTGAGATCATCATTGAAAAATCGCTGGTATCTTATATCTACCGGGCTGTGATCAACAGGAGCCTCAACCAGTTGCAGAAACAGAAAAGGGACCTGGCGCAAATACGGTCTTTGCAGTATTCCTTGCAGCATGATGCCACCTATGAGTTGCGGCAGATGGAAGAAAACGAGCTCAAGGCGGCCCTGTACAAAGCCATCGATCAGCTACCTGACCAGTGCAGGCGGGTGTTTTGCCTGAGTCGTTTTGAGCAGCTGAAGCAACAGGAAATTGCCGACCAGTTGGGTATTTCCATCAAAACAGTAAAAAATCATATTACATACGCTTTAAAACAATTACATAAAGTGACAGGAGAGCTGCTGGTTATTGGCATTGTCTTGCTGAAATTATTTTTTTTCAGGGATTGACCAGGACCTTGGTAGTTTTTGATTGTCATATTGAATGAAAATGGATTCTTTATCTGAACATAATATCCCCTGGGACCTGATCGCCGATTCTTTACAGCCGGATTTTCCTGCTGAAGAGGACGCCAGGCTGCAACAATGGCTTGCTGAAAGTACTGCTAACCGGGAGACCTATCAGCGGGCCAGGGAGCTCTGGGCCGTCCGCCTGGCAGATTTTTCTGCTTACCAGGCTGCCGATGAAGCAACTGCCTGGGACTCACTGATGCAACAATTACAGGAGAAGACAACCGCGCCTGTAGTCATCATGCGTTCAGGGAAAGGGCATTTCATACGGAAGTGGACAGCAATAGCAGCCGTTTTACTCGTCATGGCCGCAGGTATTGTCTGGTACCTCTTGCCGGACAGAAGCGAGCAGGTTTACGCCACTACTACTACACAAAGGGAGATCGCTTTGCCAGACGGATCGAGTATTACCATGCAGCCATATACCGAAGTGAGGGTGGGGGGCCGTTATAACCAGCACGAAAGGGCGGTGCAACTAATAAAAGGAGAGGCCTTTTTTAAAGTAATACACAATGCGAATTTACCTTTCCTGGTAAACATGGACGAATCGAGTGTGAAGGATATCGGTACCAGTTTCAATATCCGGCGTTCGCCCGATACGATAAAGCTGGCGGTCATCAGCGGTAAAGTAGCTTTTTGGGGAAAGGATAACCAGGAGACGAGGGAATTATCGGCCGGCATGAGCCTGGCTTATGATGTGGTGAAAAAAAATTTTACAGAATGGGCGCCGTCGTCTGACCAGGGTGTTACCAACCGTGAAAACCTGTTGTATTTCGATCATACGGTCCTTACAGATGTAGTGAAACAAATAGAGAAAGTGTACGGAAAGAAAATACAATTGGGCAGCACTGCCATCGGCGAAAGAAAACTGAAAGCCGATTTACAGGGACTGTCGTTCGATAAAGCATTGCAGGTCATTTGTACATCACTCAACCTTGACTATACCGATAAAAACGGCATTATTATACTGAAGGACAAAGAAAACAAATAGGATGCCCCGATTTTTTATCACTGCATGTATGCTGTGCTGTTCCTGTATTATGTTTACAGGGAAGAGGCTTTATGCGCAGTCTGTTATCACTACCGCTACCATCCAACTCAATATCAATAATCAGCCGATTGAACAGGTATTCAGCCTGATTGAAAAGCAAACAGGTTACCGGTTTGCATATAATACCGATCTGCCGGAACTGAAGAAACGGGTGAGTTATACATCAGGGCCCATATCCCTGACTGCTTTATTGAAAATATTGTTGCAGGGCACAGACATCACTTATAATATCATCGGCAATCAGATCGTATTGCAGAACAATAATGCAGCCGATAAAATAGTGGTCAACGGTTATGTAAAAGATGCCAGCACCGGCGAGCTTTTAATTGGTGCGGACGTGTACCTGCCGGCACAAAAAACAGGTACCGTATCCAACAACTATGGATTCTATGCGCTGACTGTTCCCAGGAATGCCAATTTGGAAATGCAGGTATCTTATGTGGGCTACCGTACAGAAGATCGGAAGCTGAATGCTACACGCAATACTGCGATGAACATTGGGTTGATGGCGCGGCAGGATTCTGTGTTGTCGCATGTAGTAGTGACAGATGACAAGAGCAGTGAAAACCTGCGGCTGAACCAGTTAGGCCTGGTAGATATTTCTACCGATATGCTTACGAATGCACCGTCTGTGAGCGGAACAGGTGATGTGATCAGCTCAGTGGAGATGCAGCCGGGGGTTCATGCAGGCATGGAAGGAACGCCGGGATTTTTTGTACGAGGGGGAAACGCCGGACAAAATTTAATTCAACTCGATGAAGCTACTTTGTATAATCCCAGTCATTTGTTTGAGCCGGTGAGTATTTTTAATGGAGCGGTCATAAAAAGAGCTTCTTTGCTCAAAGGTGGTTTCCCTGCTTCCTATGGAGATCATGTGAGTTCGGTACTCGATATTGCCATGAACGACGGCAGTAACGAGCATTTTGGCGGTGTGGTGCAGGCGGGCAGCATTGTATCGGGACTGACATTGTATGGTCCACTCAAAAAGAAAAAAGCATCTTTTCTTGTATCAGCCCGGAGAAGCATGCTGGATTATCTCTTACAGGCTTTTAATGTAAAAAGTAATTATTACAGCAACTATGCTTTTTACGACGTGAACGCCAAAGTGAACTGGCAGTTTTCTGAGCGTGACAGGATATTGCTGAGTTATTATAAGGGGCAGGACAGAAATACTTTCCAAGATCAGCCGGATGATACCACCTCCATCACTTATGGCAATAAGTTTGGTAATGAAGTGTTTGCATTACGCTGGAACCATTTGTTCAGCAAGCGGTTGTTTGCCAATACATCGGTGATGTACAATAACTATTACCAATTGCTTTCCGCTTTGCAGGATGATTATTTTGCCCAATTGTATTCGGGCATCAGGGATATCAATGCTAAGGTTGATTTTTATTACTATCCCAGTCAGGCACACCGCATCAAAGGAGGGATTAATTTTTTGCGGCAACAATTATTTCCGGCAACATTCTCGAATAAAATTCCTCCTTCGGGTAATATCAACAACATCAAACCCGATGAAATTCCGGAACACCTTACGGCACGTGTAGCCGCTTACCTGAGCGATGAGATACGGTTCAATAACCGGTTGAACCTGTACCTGGGCGTGCGGGCGCCGGTCTTCTATTCCGATAGTATTCGATATACAGATATAGAGCCGCGCGTATCGTTGCGTTACCTTGTGAGCCCTGCCACCAGTATCAAATTGTCGTATACACAGATGCACCAGTACATTCACCTGGTACAGAGTTATAACGCTTCTTTCCCCGCAGAAATATGGATCGGCAGCAGTGGCATGGTAAAACCGCAGTCGGCACAACAGTATTCTCTTGGTCTCTTTAACAACTTCAGTAACAATAGTTTTCAGGCCAGTGTTGAAGTTTATTACAAAGCGATGGAGAATCAATTGTTATTCAGAGGAGGCACTTCACCTACAGTGGATGTGAGCCTTGATAGCAACCTGATTTTTGGAAAGGGCCGCAGCTATGGAGCGGAATTTTTCCTGAAGAAAAGAAAGGGGCGATTGACCGGATGGTTGGGCTATTCATTGGCGTATGCTTACCAGCAGTTCGATTCGCTGAACTTGGGCCGGGAGTTTCCTTTTGCATATGACCGGAGGCACAGCTTTTATCTTACAGGTGCCTACACTTTCAATAAACACTGGCGGGCGGCTGCCAATTTTTTTGCCGCCAGCGGCAGGGCCTTCACCATTCAAACACTGACTACCAACCCACCAGGCTCCACTGGAGGCAACCCATTATATGACGACGACAACGGAAGTGGCGGTGGGGGAGTGCCTACACAAACCCTCGAAGTAAATAGTTACCGGCTGGCGCCTTATGACCGGCTCGATTTATCGCTGAGCTACAAACTCGTTAAAGAAACCAGGACGGGCAGCAGGGAAGCGGAATGGACGCTTTCAGTTTATAATGTGTATGCCCAGAACAACGTGTTCTTTGCCTATCGCGCCATTGACCCGGGAACACACCAGGCTGTTGTTAAACAGGTTTCTTTTATTCCTGTCATTCCCACACTGAGTTTCCGCTATAAGTTTTAACAGGAAAACACTATTTGTTTGTAAGCGTAAGCATTACTTTAGCGGAGCAATGCAATTTTCCCATCATTATAAAATATCATTTTACCATGCGGAAATTGAAATTACAAGTACAGATGTCTGTTGATGGTTATGTAGCTGGTCCTAATGGCGAGCTGGACTGGATGACCTGGAACCTGGATAGCAAGCTCATCAATTTCATCACCGAACTCACTGACAGTTCAGATACCATTTTGCTGGGCCGTAAAATGACGGAAGGCTTCGTTAATTATTGGGAAGCCGTACAACCCAACAGTCCCGAATATTCTTTTGCATTGAAAATGGTCAACACACCCAAAGTCATCTTTACCAAAACCCTCGATAAACCCATCGGCAAAAACACTTCACTGGCCAAGGGCAACCTGTCCGACGAAATTATGAAGCTGAAAAAGCAGGAGGGGAAAGACATCGTAGTATATGGTGGTGCAGGGTTTGTTTCTGCTTTGATACAGGGCAGGCACATTGATGAGTTCAATTTTTTCATCAACCCTGTGATGATCAACAAAGGGATGCGCATATTTGACCTGGCCAATATGCGGCAGGAGCTTTCATTGGTGAGCACTACACCTTATGAATGTGGCATTACCGTGCTTCGGTATCAATTGAAGTAAGATATTGGGTGTTACTCTACAAAATGCCAGCAAACACCTGCCATGTCAATGATGTTTACTTCTTTGCCATAAGGCTGCTGCATTACTTCACTTATACGAATACCAAATTGTTCGGGCAATCTTTTTTCAATGATGTTGTTGCTAAACTCCTGCGCGTTGCTGATACCTACTGTTATCATAAAATTTTCAGCAAATGTTGTATTATCAAATCGCTGCAGGATAAACTTGCATGTGTTGTTCTCAAAACCGGCATAATCGGTGTTGCTCCAGGTGATGCTAAACCCCAATGCTGAAAAGAATGCTTTTGCTTTCTCAAAGTCTTTGCCAGAAGGAACAAATGGTTGAAGTGATAAGAATTGCATGTTGATGACATTTAAACTTTTAATGATCCGCGGAATCCCCTGGCAGCGTAGTAGGAGATAGCGCCATTGTGATACATGAAGACATGATCATAGCGACGGTCACAAAAAAGAGCGCCGCCAAGTTTCCTGATGGCAGGGGGTGTTTGCACCCAGCTCGACGTTTTCAGATCGAATTTTCCCAATTGTTGCAGCTCACGGTATTGTGCTTCGGTTAAAAGTTCAACGCCCATGGCAGCGGCTACATCCATCGCATTGTTCTCTGGTTTATTTTCTTTCCTTTCTTCCAACGCTTCACGGTCGTAGCAAAAACTTCTGCGGTCTTTGGGGCTTTCTGCAGCGCAATCATAAAAGATATATTCGCCCGTTTTTTTATCATATCCAACAACATCAGGCTCTCCGCCGGTTCTTTCCATTTCGTTGAGCGACCAGAGTTTATCAGGATGTGCATTCAACTTTGTTTGTACATTATCCCATTCAATCCCTTTATGGCGGTTCTTGTTTTTTTCGAATCGGGCTTTTATTATTTTGAGCAGTTCTTCACTTTGTGCGGCTGATAATTTCTTTTTATTGTTACTCATATGCTTATTGGTTGATGGAAGTGATTTTTCTATTATAATACCAATTCATTTTTACAACAACAATATAAGGCGATTTTCCGTTCATGAAAATCAACCAGTTACAAAGCTATCTTTTGTTCCTATAATTAATATTATGTTAAGTAAATAATAGCACGATTTTCGCGTTAATAGGGATATGCAAGCAACAAAGTCCTTTATCAGATTAGCCATCCCCCTGCTGCTGGTTCTCACAGGCTGCTCCAGGAGAATTACAGAAACAGGTATGGCTTCTTATTATGGTGTGAACGATGGATTCAACGGAAAGAAAACAGCCAACGGTGAAATATTCAACACGCATCAACTGACGGCTGCTCATAAAACGCTTCCTTTTGGCACCATGGTAAAAGTTACCAACCTGTCTAACGGCGAAAGCGTTAAAGTGCGCATCAACGACCGTGGCCCGTATATTAAGGGACGGATCATTGACCTGAGCGCGAAGGCCGCCGAAAAGCTCGACATGACTTCCAAAGGCGTTGCCCAGGTAAAACTCAGTTATAAAAAGAAGAAAAAATAAAGCCCTCTCCGCAGAGAAGGCTTTATTTCAATCAATTATGAACGGTGATTAGAATTTACCGTGCAATGCATCAAACTCTTTGTACTTGGCATCATAAGTATCATAAGCTTTCGCATCTTTTCCTCTTACTTTATCACGCTTGTAACCGTACAAATTGGCCAAGAAGTCTACCGATTTGTTGATCACACTCTTTTCTACAGCAGTTTTGTCTTGCTTGCCTTTCAGAATGTTATACGATTTAGTTAACCATTCTATTGAAGCGTCGATGTTATCGAACAATGGTTTTTCCAGGTCGGCATTCGCTTTTTTCAGCGGGTCCATCTGCTGTTTCAAAGCAGCTTCAGCAGCAGCTTTTTTCTTGGGATCTTTTTCAACAGGCTTATTGCTGTTCAACTGGCGCATTGTCCTGATGTTGGCACTGTACTGGTCGTCGTACTCACCAAAGATGGTATAATAAATAATTCCTACGTTGAAGGCTGCCAGTGACTGGCTGGGGTTCTTGGCGAATGCTTTCTTGAACGCATCTGCTGCTTTCAATGTATAAACGGCCATTTGTGCGCTGTCGAGATGTCCCTTCTCTTTATTCTTCACATTCACGAAAAGATCGCCGAACTGCAGGTATTGCTTTTCAGTCATGGTACCTGCAGCATCGTCTTTATCGTACATGGCTGTTTTCTTTGCCAGGTCGTAGTTCTTGTCAATGAAGTCCATTTCAAATTCATCCCAAGGCATTTCTTTAGGATATACTTCTTTGGCCAATGCCAGGTATTTATCGAACTCTGCTTTGTTATTGGTATTGGTATAGTACATTACCAAGAAACGATACACTTCTATATACCCTTCTCCTTTTACTTTATTATCGGCCAGCTTGCCATAATACTTGGCGGCTCCATCGAGCTTATTGGCATTCTGCAAAGAGTAACCGGCATATAACAGCGAAGTAGTGTCGAAAGCAATGCTGCTGTTGGTCCATTTGTTTTTGATGATCTCATCAATATAAGTGATGGCTGTTTCGAAATAATTAGCGGCATCATTCCATTTTTTTTCATTGAAAAGTTTCACTCCTTTCTGAAATGAAGCACTGTATACATCAAAGAAAAAGTCAGCGCCCTTGCTTTTTGTTACTGCAAACGCAGGATCTGCTGCTATATATTTCTGCATAGCATCTTTCACATCCTGGTCGATACTGGGGAACTTTTCGCTCAGTTTGGCATCTTTGTAAAGAGATGCATAAATTTTGGCTTTCCAATACAGCACTTCCGGTTTGGATGCATTTTTGGGGTCGGCCAGCACTTTATCGATTTCCGTTTTGGCGTCTTCAACCCTGTTCAGTACCATATTGTTCTCTACTTTCTTGAGGTCCTGCGCAGTGGCAAGCTGAACAGAGGCCGCCAACAGGGAAACAAACAATAGTTTTTTCATGGTGTTGCTTTGTTGTATTTTTTATTTCTCTTAATTACAAAGGCTGTGCCTGATTTTCGGCATTTTCATCGTCAGCATTACCGGCCAACTCATTACCAAGTGTTTCTACTTCTTCCTCCTGGTCTTCTATTTGAGATATCGCTGCAATTTCATCGCCTTCATCTATACGGATCAGTTTAACACCTTGTGTGGCACGTCCCGCTTCCCTGATATCTACAATACCGGTACGGATGGTAATGCCCGATTTACAAGTAATGATCAGGTCTTCTTTTTCTGTTACGTAGAGTATACCTACCAGGCTGCCCGTTTTATCGGTAACATTGATGGTCTTCACTCCTTTTCCTCCCCTGTTGGTGATGCGGTATTCATCTACCTGTGTACGCTTACCGAAACCTTTCTCACTTACCACCAATATAGTGCGGGTAACATCTTCTTTATTGATGCAGATCATTCCGATCACTTCGTCTTTTTCATCATCCACTTCTATACCTGCCACACCAATAGCGCCACGACCGGTTGCCCTTACTTTTTCTTCAGGGAAACGGATGGCCCTTCCGCTCTTTATGGCCAGCATGATCTCCGAATGTCCATTGGTCATTTTTGCTTCCAGCAGCTCATCGCCCTCCACAATGGTAATGGCATTGACGCCGGTAGCGCGCGGGCGGCTGAAATCTTCGAGTGAAGTTTTCTTGATCACGCCTTTCTTGGTACACAGCACAATATAATGGCTCTCAACAAATGCTTTGTCATCCAGGTTCTTCACGTCGATGATGGCTTTTACCTTATCGTCGTTCGGTATCTGTATCAGGTTCTGTATTGCCCTGCCCTTGCTCTGCTTGTCTCCTTCCGGTATCTCATACACACGCAGCCAGTAACAACGCCCTTTTTCGGTGAAGAACATCATGGTATCGTGGGTAGATGCCACAAACAAATGTTCCACAAAATCTTCCTCGCGGGTTTTGGAACCTACCGCTCCCCTGCCGCCGCGGCGCTGCTGGCGGTATTCGCTGGCTGAAGTACGTTTGATATAACCTAAGTGCGAGATAGTAATGACCACATCTTCTTCTTCAATGAGGTCTTCTATCCGCATTTCATCGGCGAGGTATTGTATTTCTGTTTTTCTTTCGTCGGCGAATTTATCTTTAACTTCCTGCAATTCTTTTTTGATGAGATCGTAACGCAGTCCTTCATTGGCCAACAGTTCTTTCAGGTTAGTGATCTGTATCATCAACTGATCGAACTCTTCACGGATCTTATCACGCTCCATGCCGGTGAGCCTTTGCAGCCTCAGTTCCAGTATGGCTTTGGCCTGCACTTCATCCAATCCCCATCCTGCATTGACCAGGTTTTCTTTGGCCGCTTCAGGCGTAGATGAACTGCGTATCAGTTGGATCACTTCATCGAGGTGATCGAGTGCAATGAGGTATCCTTGTAAAATATGCGCACGCTCTTCGGCCTTACGCAATTCATAGCGGGTACGGCGTATCACTACGTCCATCCTGAATTCGATGAACTCGGCAATGAGGTCTTTCAGGTTCATCACCCGCGGCCTTCCTTTGCTGATGGCCACATTATTGATACCGAAACTGGTTTGCAGTTCGGTGAATTTATACAATTGGTTGATGATGACCTGTGCCACGGCATCGCGCTTGAGGTCAAGCACAATACGGGTTCCTTCGCGCATGTTGCTTTCGTTGTTCACATGCGCTATGCCTTCGATGGTTTTATCGTTCACGAGCTGCCCGATCCGGTCGGTGAGCTTGTCCCTGTTAACGAGATACGGCACCTGTGTAATCACGATCTGTTCCCGCCCGCTGACCTTGGTATCTACATGGCATTTGCCCCGCAATACCACCCGTCCTCTTCCGGTTATGAGGCCCTCGCGCACGCCTTCCATGCCATAGATCACACCGCCTGTAGGAAAGTCGGGGGCTTTTACATAGTTCAACAATTCCTCAACAGGTATCGCTTTGTTGTCGATATAAGCAATGCAACCATCCACCACTTCACCCAGGTTATGGGGCATCATATTCGTGGCCATACCCACGGCAATACCCGATGAACCGTTTACCAGCAATTGCGGTATACGGGTAGGTAATACGCTGGGTTCTGAGAGGGAGTCGTCGAAGTTGAGTTGAAAATCTACGGTCTCTTTTTCGATATCATCGAGCATGGCTTCGGCCACACGCTGCAGCCTCGCTTCGGTATAACGCATGGCAGCGGGCATGTCCCCGTCCTGGTTACCGAAGTTACCCTGACCGTCTACCAGGGTATAACGCATGGTCCAGTCCTGCGCCATGCGCACCAAAGTATCGTAAATAGAAGCATCTCCGTGCGGATGGTATTTACCCATCACTTCCCCCACGATACGGGCAGATTTTTTATAGGGCTTGTTGCTGTGGTTACCCAGCTCATTCATGGCGTAGAGCACGCGGCGATGAACGGGTTTGAAGCCATCCCGCACATCGGGAAGGGCCCTTCCTACAATGACCGACATCGAATAGTCGATGTAAGCGGTCTTCATTTGCTCCTCTATATTGACCTGTATGATACGATCGTTGTCGTTCGTCTGTTCGGGTAAATGGTTCTCTTCCATGAATTCGTTCTCGTACTTGATTTTTGCAATTTCAAGAACGGCGAAGATACCTTTTTTGCCCCTTTCAGCCCACTTTTTTTACGCTCGATCCGCCGCTTTTTGAACTGGTTACAGCAGCGCCCCCTTTATAGTGTACATCGCTGCCGCCGCTGGCTTCGGCTTTGATTTCTTTGTTCACCGTAACATATACGTCGCTGCCCCCGCTGGAGCTCACAGTACAGTAATCGCTGGTGAGGTCATACGCATGTACATCGCTGCCGCCGGAGGCTTTCAGGTTCAGTTTTCCCGCCTTACCGGAAACCGATACATCGCTGCCGCCACTGGCTGAAAAAGCCAGTTCGTTCATGGTTACCCTTCCCTTGAAATCGGCGCCGCCTGAAAGTGATACATGCAGTGCGGAGCCATTCAAAGTACCATCAACCTGTACATCCGATCCGCCGGAGGCCGACAGCGCGTCTATTGTTTTGGCCGATACATAGGCTTTCATTTTTCGGCCACCTCTCCAGTTGATACCCAGGCTTTTCTTTTCGAAATATATTTTCAGTACCCCGTTTTCTACTTCGGTCACGATCCTGTCGCGGTCTTCGTTGTACTCAGCACTAACCGCCACGGCCTCTGTATTGCCCTGGCTCAGGTAAAGGTCTATACCGCCTGATATTTCAATGGCATGAAAACCACTTACCTGCCGGCTAACGGCATTGGCATCCTTTACTGTTTTTTGGCTATAGGCAACCGACAGGGTCAATCCCCATAAAGCAATGAAAAGAAAACGTTTTTTCATAACGGTGTTTTTTGCCCATACGATCCAATGCCTGTTTTGTTACAGCCATTTGTAAATATATTTGGTGATATGAACCCAGCCAGGCATATCCTGTTATTAGGCGCCGGGAAATCGGCCACAGTACTCATCGATTACCTGAAAGAACAGGTATTGGATCGGAATTGGCAGCTGACTGTGGCCGATCATGACCTTGCATTGGCTTCGGGCAAAGTAGGTACGCACCCGAATGCCCGGGTTGTTCAGCTTGACATCTTAGATATTACACGGCGCCATGAACTGATCAGCGAGGCCGATGCAGTGATTTCTATGCTGCCCCCTGCCCTGCACTTATTGGTGGCAAAGGATTGTCTTGCATTGAGCAAACACTTGCTTACCGCGTCTTATATCGACCCGGAGTTGAAAACATTTGAAGAGGATATCCGCAACAAAGACCTGTTGTTTTTATGTGAAATGGGACTCGATCCCGGTATCGATCACATGAGCGCCATGCAACTGATCCATGAGATCAGCAATGCCGGTGGTTTTATTAAAAGTTTAAAATCACATTGCGGCGGACTGGTAGCGCCTGAGAGTGACAACAATCCCTGGCATTATAAGATCAGTTGGAACCCACGCAACGTAGTATTGTCGGGCAAAGCCGGGGCGATATGGCGTGAAGGAGGTGTAACCAAAGAACGGATTTACCAAAACATGTTCAGCAACTGCGAAGAAGTTGACATAGATGGTCTGGGTAAATTAGCATGGTATCCGAACCGCGATTCGCTGGGTTATATTGATACGTATGGATTAAACAGCGTGGATACATTTCTGCGTACCACTCTACGTTACCCCGATTTTTGTAATGGATGGAATTGGATCGTGCAATTGAAACTGACAGATGAAACCATTGTCTACCCAACCGATCGCATAACGAATAAAACATTCCTGCAGCAACACTTGCAGCATCACCAGCTTCATTTTTCCATAGCAACATTGAACAACCCGGTGGTGCAGGAGCAATTCCGTTTCCTGGGCTTCGACTCCGATGAAACGCTGGATCGCGGCGATTGTACTGCTGCCGATATCATGCAATATTTATTGGAAAAAAAGCTGGCGCTGCAACCGCAGGACAAAGACATGATCGTGATGTTACATGAAATTGAGTATGAATTGAAAGGCAAGAGCAATTCTATTAAAAGTTCCCTGATAGTAAAAGGTGAGAACAGCTTACATACCGCCATGGCTAAAACAGTAGGATTACCCCTGGGCATGGCAACCATTTTATTGCTGGAAGGTAAGATACCGGAGAGAGGATTGCATATTCCCATCGCTCCTGCTATTTACCAGCCGGTGCTGACTGAACTGGCCAAGCAGGGAATCAGTTTCAGCGCTTCTTTTTGATTTTTGTCTTTTTAATTTTGATTTTTTCATCGCCCCCATCGATCATCCACTCATAATCCAACTGTCGCTTTTCCAAATTAGCAGCGATTACTTTGATCAACACTTTATCGCCCATCCGGAATTGGCGGCCGCTTCTTCTGCCTACCAGGCTGTAATCGCTTTCTACCAGCCGGAAATCATCGTAGTCTGAGAGACTCACCAGGCTTACGAGCCCTTCGCATTTATGTTCGATCGTTTCTACCCAGAAACCAAAACTGGCTACACCGCTTACTACTCCTTCGAATGTTTCGCCCAGGTAATTGCGCATGTATTCCACCTGTTTGTATTTGTTGCCGGCGCGCTCGCATTCCATGGCCGCTCTTTCCCGCTCACTGCTGTGCTTGCATTTCTCTTCCATTTTTTTATCGATGATGGGTTTCTGTTGCAGTACAGATTCCAGCACGCGGTGCACCAATACATCGGGGTAACGGCGTATGGGTGAAGTGAAATGACAGTAGTGTTCGAATGCCAGTCCATAGTGTCCGATGTTTTCGGTGGTGTACACCGCTTTAGCCATGGTACGGATACCCAACTGCTCCAGCACATGTTGTTCGGGCTTGCCCTGCACATCGTGCAACATCTCATTGAAACTTTTGGCAATAGCTTCAGGTGAACTGATATTGAACTTATGTCCGTATTTTCTTGCGAAATCCATGAAGGGTCGCAGCTTCTCTTCACCGGGCTGGTCGTGTACGCGATAAGGGAAAGGAATAGGCTTTTTGTTTACTTCCAGTTTGGAAACATTTTCAGCCACCGTTCTGTTGGCCAGGAGCATGAACTCTTCTATCAACTGGTGCGCTTCCTTGCTTTCTTTCACCACAATACCAATTGGCTTACCTTTTTCATCGAGTTTGAACCGCACTTCCTGCGAAGAAAAATTGATGGCGCCTTTACTGAATCTTTTTTTGCGGAGGCGCTGGGCCATATCGTTCAGCAATACTATCTCTTCCAGGTACAATCCTTTTTTATTTTCAATGATCTCCTGCACATCTTCGTAAGTAAAGCGATGATCGGAATGGATCACTGTTTTACCCAGCCAGTATTGTTTGATTTCTCCTTTGGTAGTCATCTGAAAAATGGCGGAGAAAGTGAATTTATCCTCATGCGGACGCAACGAACACAATTCATTGGAGATGCGCTCCGGCAACATCGGATTCACACGATCGGGCAGGTAAACGGAAGTAGCGCGCTTGTATGCTTCTGCATCGAGTTCGGAATCGGGGTGTACATAATGACTCACATCGGCAATATGAACGCCTATTTCATAATTCCCGTTTTTGAGTTGGCGTATCGACAGGGCATCGTCGAAATCCTTGGCATCCACCGGGTCGATGGTAAATGTGAGTATATCGCGGCAATCTTTTCTTTTGGCAATTTCTGCCTGTGCCAGTTGATCGGGTAATCGTTCCGATTCTTCCAACACATCTTCCGGAAAAAACAAGGGGAAGCCCGCCTGCGCCAGTAATTCTTTCATAGCGGCATCGTTCTCATCTTCCGGATGCATGATGCTTATCACTTCACCCACCGGCTTCTTGTCTTCCTTATCCCATTTCACCAACCGCACCACTACCCTGTCTTTGTTCTGGGCTCCGTTGATTGCTGTGAGGGGTATGAACAGGTCCGGCATGGGCTTGTCGGTATCAGGAATAAAAAAAGCATAATTGGTAGAGAGTTGCAGGTGCCCGATGAACTCTGTTTGTTTACGTTCCACCACTTCCAGTATGCGTCCTTCTTTTTTGCCGGTGCGGGTATTTTCTTTTACAACTTTTACCCTTACTACATCTCCATTCAGGGCTGTATTGAAATCACCCGGTCGCACCAATACATCCCCGCTGCCATTTTCTACTATCACATAACCCATACCCGATCTTGTTACTTCCAGTCGCCCTTTGATCTGTTGAACCGATACGGTTTTTGTTCTTTGCTTCTGTTTTGATTTCTTCTTCATATTCATACTATCTGCTGATGACTAAAGTTCCTGATAAAATCAGTAACCGCCGCATTAAATTGTTCACCTTCTTCAAACAGGAAACGGGATTGAATGGGTAATACATACATGGGCAAGCCGGCCAGGTCTTCCGTGAACTTCGACAAGCGCACGGCGTCTTTTTCTGTTGTGAGGATCAGTTTATCCCTTGCGTGGATGTCCCTGAATTTTCTTTTGATATCGTTGAGGTCATCGATAGAAAAAATATGGTGGTCTGAATAGTCCTGCTGGTAATAGGTATGCGTATACTCCAGCAGGTGATCTTTCAGTGGTTTGGGATTGGCAATACCGCACACCAGCAACACCTCATCCTGTTGTGTAAGTGGCCATTCATCATTCCTGTCGCAGATGTGATAAGGAGTACCATACACAATGGTGGTAAAGAACACACGCTGATTGTCTGCAGGATGCAGGCTGCGTATGATCTTCTGCTTTTTCTCCTGACTCAGGTCGGCCGGACATTTGGTTACCACGATCACCTGCGCTCTTTTAGCCGAAGACCGTTCATCGCGCAAGTCGCCCGTGGGAAGAAAAAAGTCGTGCGTGTACAGGTTACTGTAATCTGTTAATAAAATATTGAACCCCGCTTTTACAGAACGGTGCTGGAAAGCGTCGTCGAGAATGATGGCTTCTAACCAGGGTGCATCCTGTAATAATTGCGGTATGGCCACCAGCCGCTCTTCACCAACTGCAACAGGTATATCCGGGAACTTGATGTGGAACTGCATGGGTTCATCGCCTATTTCCAGGGCGGTGGTATTGGCATTGGCCAGTGCATAGCCCCTGGTCTTTCTTTTATAGCCCCTGCTCAGCGTACCTACTTTGAACTGGGGTTTTAATAATCGTACGAGGTATTCCACCATCGGCGATTTACCAGTTCCTCCTACCGCCAGGTTACCCACACATACCAGGGGAAAATTGAAGTCGGCAGATTTGAGGAAATTTTTATCGAAGAGGCGGTTGCGAATGTACACGATGCAACCATATACAAGCGCTACCGGCAAAAGCAAAACACGGAATGATTTGAGAAAGATCGTGTTAAAATTCATAGATGTGTTGCGGTGTGATACAGAAAGACAAAGGTACATCAAATTGATCTCTGTCTGAGATGTACGCTACCGGTTCAAAATAAGACAATCCCATTTTAACAACATCGCTCCTGCATTGTGCCAGGTACCGGTCGTAAAAGCCTTTGCCATATCCTACGCGATATCCTTCTGCATCGCAGATAAGCATGGGTACCAGCACCATGTCTATTTCAGACGGGTCTATGATCGTTCCCTTTTGTGGTTCTGTAATACCCCATTCATTGGTACGATACACCGTATCTTCATCAATGAGCATCGCCTGCATCTGGTGCGTATGCATATCGCTTACAGGATACGTGATCCTGAGCCCGGGTAACAAGTGCCGCAGGTAACTGCTGAACAGGTGCGTATTGGGTTCTCCTTTTTCGGCCATGGGCCAGTAAGTAAGTAAACTGTGAATGCCCCCATAATCGAAATCCTGGAATTGCAGCAACATCAGGTCATCCAGCCGGAGCCTTTTTTTCGGATCCTCGGCTATACGTTTGGCTTTGTATATTTTCCTGAGTTCCTGTTTGGTCATGTTGTTCGGTTGATGGCTTTCATCAATGCGGGCTTCATTTGCAAAGCTAATGCTTGAATGGCTGAACTGCTAATTTCCTCCAGGCGGTGTATGGTACCTAAAGAAGGATAGCCTGTCCAGTCAACGATCTCCTGCTCGTACTGCATATAATCGTCGTTGAATATCCATCCCAATACGGGAATGCCGTAAGTTCTGCAACAGTTCGCCGTCATCAGGGAATGGTTGATGCTTCCCAGGTAGTTTCTGCTTACCAGTATCACTTTTGCGCGCAGCGCCAGGATCATATCTGCCACCGTTTCATGTTCATTCAATGGCACCAATAAACCGCCAGCTCCTTCTATTACCAAAGGTTTATCCTGAATACCATTTTCTATGTTGATGGCGGCTGATTGAATGGTTGCCAGGTCAATCGTCAGCCCTTCGTTGCGTGCTGCAATATGCGGGGACGCTGGTGTAGACAGTTTGTACACTTCGGGGTGTATCGTTGTTTGCGGATTACTGACCAGGCTGCCAACGGTGAGCGTGTCTGTCCCGGTTGCATAACCCGCCTGAACAGGTTTCCAATAATCAGCGTCCAGCGCTTCTGTTACTACAGCCGCTGCGATGGTCTTTCCTACATCGGTACCGATGCCTGTAATGAAAATCGGGTTCATAACTATGAGCAAACAAAAAAAGAAAACAAGGTGGTTCCATAATTTCGCACGAAACTGAATCCTTCGAAACGCTCGTAGGCATTACGGGGTGTATGTTCCAGCACAAAAAAACCGCCTGCATTGATCATCTTTTTGGCAACGATGATCTTCGGCAGCTCATCAATGGTGCCGAGTGCATAGGGCGGTCCGGCGAAAATAAAATCAAAGCCATCAGTCACTGAATCCAGGTAGGAAAATACATCCATCTTCAATACCCGGCAATTGGCTACCCCCAGCGTGTCTACGTTCTTACGGATGAAAGCATGCATCGCATTGTCTTTCTCTATGATGGTAAGATCGGCTGCGCCGCGCGAAGCCAGTTCATAACTGATGCTGCCTGTTCCGCCAAACAGGTCGAGGGTTTTGGCTCCTTCAAAATTCATGCGGTTCTGCAATATGTTGAAGAGGCCTTCCTTGGCAATATCGGTAGTGGGACGGGTATGCGGCATATTGGCAGGCGGATTGATCCTCCTCCCCCCCCATTTACCTGATATGATCCTCATAATCGGCCAGTTTAAAGAACGGTGTGAAGTAATGAGACGGGTAACCTGCTTCTGCTATTTTTTGTAAGATGTCGCCAGCCACTATTTCGTCGAGTTGCACGGTTTGAAAAAGTTGTGCAAGTCGTTGGTGCAGTTCTCCATCGCGATCGAAAAAGCCGCTCACTTCCACGGGTATTGATGAAGGAGACAATGCAAATTGCTGTGCTGTATTCAGCATGTGATACAATACATCCTCTGCCGTCTGGTATTCGAATGATTGCACCAGTTGCAATTGCTGATCGTTGAGCAACACCAGTACTAGGTGGTGACTGTAGAATTGCAGTTTCATGAACTTGCCGTCCTGCCGGTGTCTCAACAAAATATCTTCCAGTAACGGAGCATATACATGATGCACTTCATGTGAAGGAAAATAGCGTCCTGCCAGTTCATGGATGCTTCGCTGTATGCGGTACGCATTCAGGAGCTGATCTTTTGTGCCTATTTTGTCGTATTTGAGTTCATGCCATTCCGATTCTCCATACAATAAAGAAAGATGATCCTCGGCCGCTACGATATTCTTTTGTTCTCCGGGCATGAGCATGGCCTCCTCGAAATTATAAAACAGGCGGATGCTGCTGCAAAACTGCTGTAATATGGTTGAGTATTGCCTGATCTCATAAAACACATCATTCCATTCCTGCGGTGTTTCATCGAGCTGGAACAATTCAAAAGCTTCCACTTCGTCCGTCTCTGTGTTTTTAATCATGCAGGCAAATTGGTGCCGGCCAATTTCCACCACCAACTGTTTGTCAGTTGCCGCACTGTCTTCACAATAAAAACCAACGATCTTTCTGGCCATCTGTACGTGTAATTGCTATGCAATGATATAAAAAAGTTAAGAGTTAGCTTTGCCTTTATATGAATTTACAGGTTAAGATCACTAACCGCCAGATACTGAGCATTGCCCTGCCGATATCTGCTTCTATAGTGGTACCGCAGATCAATTTTATTACCAACAATATTTTCCTGGGCGGACTGGGACAAAAATCCCTGGCCCTTGCCGGAATCACGGGTGTGTATTATCTCATTTTTGCTGTTGTGGGCCATGGACTGAATAATGGCTTACAGGCGCTCATTTCCAGGCGCGCCGGTGAGAACCGCATAGATGCTATTGGCAACCTGTTCTGGCAAGGTGTACGTATTTCATTGGTATTTGCGGCCATTGGCATCCTGCTTACCTGGCTGGTGGCTCCGAGGGTGTTGCACTGGTCGCTGCATGATGAAGAAGGGGTAAAAATGGCGGTGCAATTCCTGAATATACGCATCATTGGCCTCCCCTTTCTTTATGTATACCAAATGCGTAATGCCCTGTTGGTGGGAACCAATCAAAGCAAATACCTGATCCTTGGAACGGCTACGGAAGCTGTAGTGAATATTTTTTTGGATTATTGTTTGATCTACGGAAAGATGGGATTACCCGCTCTTGGATTCAATGGGGCGGCTTATGCTTCGGTTGTTGCAGAGATAGCCGGACTGGTCGTTATCTTCATCGTTATCCATGCAAAAGGGATCAGCCGGCAATTACAACTTTTCCGCAGTTGGGGGTTTGATGCGGCTAATACAAAACTGATCCTGAAACAATCTTCGCCGCTGATATTGCAGCATACCATCAGTATTACCAGTTGGGAATTCTTTTATATCCTGATAGAACACCATGGCGACCAGGCCCTGGCCGTATCGAATACTATGCGGAACATTTTTGGATTCTTTGGATGTTTCACCTGGGCTTTTGCTGCCACTACCAATACTATGGTTAGTAATATCATTGGCCAGGACATACACCACCGGGTAATAGAATTAATCCATAAATTGATTAAATGGAGCGTGGGATTCGCGCTGATTGTTTGTGTATTCTTAAACCTGTTCCCGCATGCCTGTTTGTCTATTTACGGACAGGGCGAAGATTTTATCCAGGCGGCTATTCCTGTTTTGCGGATCGTATCGTTTGCGTTGGTGCTCATGTCTGTTTCAGTGATCTGGTTGAATGCAGTAACTGGTACCGGCAATTCGAAAATGAACCTGGCAACAGAAACTGCTGCAATCATTTTATACTGCATCTATAACTATATAGTGCTTGAGAAACTGAACCTTCCCATTACCTGGGGATGGGCCAGTGAAGTGATCTACTGGTCTACACTGTTGATTCCTTCATTCTGGTATATGCACAGCGGTCGTTGGAAAACGAGAAAAATTTGATACAAAGACAAAATTCCATTAAATTTGGGAAAAATGTCCACTATGGATACGAGCGTTGTGCATACCCCAAAAAAACGCAGCTCCCGGAAATTACTCGACCAACTGGAGCAGGCAGTGAAAAAAAGCAGTTCGGCTAATCTTATCGCATGGGATATCCTAGGGGGCAGTTCATTATCTGCTCCTTTGTCAATGAACGATTTTGTAAAAGCAACCGATAAGGGCATTCCCAAACGCGCTGTTATGAACCTGGCTGAAGTCATGGATGTACCCATGAAAGAAATGGCTCCTCTTTTAAATGTCTCCTATAAAACATTGAGCAGAAAAAGAACCACAGATGTGTTAGATGCCCTAACCTCTTCCCTCTCCATAGAACTGGCAAGCACCGTAGCAAGGGGCTTATCGCTCTTTGAAAGCCGCGAGAAGTTCAACCATTGGTTACAAAAGAAGAATAGGTCATTGGATGGTTTTACACCGTTCCAATACCTCAATACGCCTACCGGTATCAGAACCGTCAACCGCATCCTGGGCAGGTTAGAAGAAGGTATTTACACTTAATCCGGCGGTTGTTTATGTTTGTTTACCGTATTGTAAAAAGCAAAAAAAGAACAACCGACCTTTCCGGTACTGGCGCCTTCTATGAAGGCGGCCGGTGGAACAATGAAGGAGTATTTGCTTTATATACCAGCGAGCACGAAGCGCTTGCCCTGCTGGAAGTACTGGTGCATGTGCAGGAAACAGAACTACCGCCAGATATGTATGTTACCAGGATTGAAATAGATGATGCTGCTCCTATACTCGCTTATCCCGACAAAAGACTCCCCAAAAGCTGGCGCCTGCCTGGCAATATTGCACTGAAGACACTGGGCGACCGGATACTTGAATCGAATGAATACATTGGCATCAAAGTACGTTCGGCTGTAATGCCTACCGCTTACAATTATATATTGAATCCCAGGTATCCGCGTTATTACGACCTGGTGAAAGTAAAGGATGTGTACCGACTGGAAATGGATAAACGGCTGTAAAGAGACAATCGAAAAATGCCGTAATGTTCATATTGTGTTAACTTTACCCCTGCCCCCCAAATCACTGTCATGACCAAACCAGCCACGCTTAAAGAAATTGCCCGCAGACTCAATGTTTCCGTATCCACGGTCTCACGAGCCCTGCACGATCACCCCAGTATTGGCCTGCGCACCCGTACACAGGTGCAACAACTGGCACAGGAACTCAATTACGAGCCCAACAAGACCGCTATCTTCTTTAAGCAGGGCAAGACATTCACCATCGGCGTCATCCTGCCCAATTTATCGGAAGAGTTTTTCTCCATGGCCATCACCGGCATCGAACAAACCGCTTTAAAACACAGTTATAATGTGCTAATGGGTCAGTCGCACGACCTGCCCGAGCTGGAGAAGCGGATCACCGCTACCATGAAAGACCACCGGGTAGACGGATTGATCATTTCCCTGGCGAAGGACAGCAAAGACTTTGAACATTTCAACCAGTTGGATAAATACAATATTCCTGTTGTATTCTTCGATCGCATTCCTCCACAGAAAACTGCGCACTATGTGAGTTGCAACCTGCGTCCGGGTATTTCACAGGCCGCGCAATTCTTAATCAAAAAAGGACACAAACGCATTGCACTCATCAACGGGCCTTCCTCCTTGCTGGCTACCAAAGAACGCATGGAAGGATATACCGCAGCGCTGCATGCCAAGAAGATCAAGATAGATATGGGACTGGTGGTATCCACCGATCTTTCTACCGGCGGAACGGAAGATGCCATGAAACAGTTGCTGGCATTGAAGAATCCGCCAACGGCTATTATCACTTTCAACGATTACGTGGCCTTGGATGCCATTCGTTATGCCCGCAGGCATAATAAAAAGATCAACCAGGATCTTTCTTTTGTCAGTTGCGCCAATCTGCCTATTACCCATTATCTCGATACACCACCGCTGGCATCTGTAGAACAGTTTCCACGCGAACAAGGGGAAAAAGCCATGGAGATCATGCTGCAACTGCTTACCCGCGGAGAAGAACTCAAACAAAAGGGACAGTTTTTTCAAACAGAACTTGAAAGTCGCCTGGAATTGATTGAACCTTGAAAATAACGCAAACGTTTGAATGAGTTTTCTTGCACGAATCCCTTTTATTTTTGAAGCAGCAGTTTTATCAAGCTGACCCACAACTATGCTTGCAACCATTTTAGCACAATATGGCCTTGCCGATACCCATTGCAGGGTGCTCCCTTTCGGAACCGGTTTGATCAACCGTACCTGGAAAGTAGTGGATGACACGCAGGAATACATTTTACAAAAGATCAACGGCCAGGTATTCAGCAATCCTGTGCACATCAGTGAGAATATCGGCGCGCTGGCCGATTATTTTGATGCGTACCATCCGGGCTACCTCTTCGTAAAACCGGTTAAGACCTTGACAACCGGAGCCGGTTACGTACTGTATGAAAACGATTGTTACCGGTTGCTTCCCTTTGTCCCCGCTTCGCAAACCTATGATACTGTTTCAACGCCTCAGCTGGCATTTGAAGCTGCACAACAATTCGGGCGGTTCACCAGGTTGTTGAGAGATTTCGATACATCATCCCTGCACATGACCATCCGTGATTTTCACAACCTCACTTTACGTTACAAACAACTGGAGCAAGCCATTGAACAGGGCAATCCGCAAAGGATCGGGCAGAGCCGGGAACTCATCGATTTCCTCCAGTCACAGCACGGGATCGTGAAAGCTTATGAAACATATACTTCACAAAAATTGTTCAAACTGCGTGTAACGCACCACGATACCAAGATCAGCAATGTATTGTTTGATACAGAAGGCAAAGGGCTTTGCGTGATTGACCTGGACACCGTGATGCCCGGTTATTTCATCAGCGATGTGGGCGATATGATGCGCACCTACCTTTCGCCCGCCAGTGAAGAAGAGGCTGATCTGGAAAAGATCATCATTCGTGATGAATTCTTTTATGCCATCGCCAGCGGCTACCTGGGTGAAATGCAGGATGAAATGACGACAACAGAAATCGATCATTTCGTATTTGCAGGTAAATACATGATCTATATGCAGGCCATCCGCTTCCTCATAGATCACCTGAACAACGATGTTTATTACGGCGCCCGCTACGAAGGTCATAATTTCAATCGCGCCGTCAACCAGGTAACTTTGTTGCAGCAACTATTATTGAAAGAAAAATTGTTCAGTGATTTTGTAACATCGAAATCGTACCTGCAAACGCAGGGATAATTCCGTACCTTTCCGCAAAATCTGCACATGCCTGCTTACGACACCCTCGTGGAAGCATTGAATGATGCTAAAAAAAGAGGATACACTACCGATTTCAACCTGGAATTCGATGCGTTGAAATGCAAAAACACAGGCGCCAGCCTCAACCCTTCTCAATTTGAAATTGTTGAGTTTTACCGGTTTGAAGGTTTTACCAATCCCGATGATTCCAGTATTCTTTATCTCATCGAATCGAAAGACGCTACAATGAAAGGTGTGCTGGTAAGCGCTTATGGCGTTTATGCAGATCCCATCAGCGACAGCATGATCCAAAAATTAAAAGTGCATCACTAATACATCCCTTTATCATGTTACATAGAAGACGTTTTTTGCAATTGGGTTCACTCGGACTCTCTGCTTTTTCATTTTCATCCTTCCGTAGTATGCCCACCGCTTCGCGTAAGCCCATCGTGATCTCTACCTGGGATGCAGGTATCGAAGCCAATAAAGCCGCCTGGAAAGTATTGCGCAATGGAGGCCGTGCGCTTGATGCCGTAGAACAAGGCGTAATGGTAACGGAATCATCTTTGAATTGCTGCGTAGGGTTGGGTGCAAACCCCGACCGCGACGGACATGTGACCCTCGATGCGTGTATCATGGATGAACACGCCAACTGCGGCAGTGTTGCTTTTCTCGAGCGTATCAAACATCCCATCTCCGTAGCAAGGCGTGTAATGGAAAAAACACCGCATGTAATGCTGGTAGGCGAAGGCGCACAACAATTTGCTGTTGCCGAAGGTTTTCCGCTGGAACCTGATAAGCTTTCCGATGATGCTAAAAAATCTTATGAAAACTGGTTGAAGAAAAGCGAATACAAGCCCGTCATCAACATTGAAAATTCAAAAAAATCCACTGCAGCCATACTCACTCGTTTGGAAAATGGCGACTGGAACCACGATACCATTGGCATGGTAGCCATGGACGCAGAAGGCAACCTCAGCGGCAGCTGTACCACTAGTGGCATGGCTTTTAAAATGAGAGGCCGCCTGGGCGACTCTCCCATCATTGGTGCAGGATTGTATGTTGATAACGAAGTAGGCGCCGCCACGGCCACCGGCCAGGGTGAAGACGTGATACGTATTTGCGGCACCCACCTCGTAGTTGAATTGATGCGCCAGGGATTGTCTCCCGAAAACGCCTGCAAGAAAGCAGTAGAACGCATCATCAGGATCAAAGGAGCCAAAGCCAAAGAGATACAGGTTGGATTCATTGCCATCAACAAGCGCGGTGAATACGGCGGCTATTGTATCCAGAAAGGATTCAATTTCGCCGTATGTTATGCAGATGACAAGAATTTCCTGGTAGACGGCAAGTATATTTTATAATACTGTGTGGCTTAATCCATCGTCAGTACCGGCATCCTTGAATGATAAGACATTAATTTCCTGGTAAGCCTGTTCCAGAATCCCGGCATGCAGAAATCCTTGATCGGATTGATCATGATCAGGTCGGCATTGATCCTGCCGGCAAAATTAAGCGTGCTGGTAGCCAGGTTTTTTCCTTCCAGTATGATCGATTGCACTGGTATGGTAGTGATGCTCTGGATCACATTCAGTGTTTCGTTCAGTACCGGCAGGTTGTATTCGCCTGTGCTCTTTTTCCGGAGCGATACCAGGTAGATGGTAGATTTAAAATGTCTTCCCAGCAAAGCGGCCAGCTTGATACGACTCAAAGGAATATGGTCATTCAACGGTAATATGATTTTCTTGAAGTGGTGCACCAATCCACTCGCCCTTACCGCCAATACCGGCACATTCGCCTTGCGGGATAAGCGGCTGATGGAAACAGAAGACAATACCCGTTCAAAAAAATTGAATCGCGACAACCCTACGATCACCAGATCCATCTGGAAATGCGTGATGTAATCCGATAATTGCTGATACGGATTTCCATGAAGCATACTGATCTCCATACTACCTTCTCCGCATAGATGGTCCTTGTAATGCTCCTTCATCGTCAACAGACGCTCACCGGCCAGCTTTGGTTCGTCGCCATTCAGCACATGCACCAAATGAACATTGCAGTGCAATGAATTGGAAAGTTCAATGGCCTTGGCAATAGCCCACTCGTTCTTGCTGGTAAAATCTACCGGCACGAGTATGTTATACAGACTGTTTGTCATAAGGTAGTTTTTAAGGGTGATGAAATAGTTGTTTGTTATTTTACGAACTCGAATAATGACCTGAAACTCTTTTCCCGGATGACTTTCGCCGCTACTTTTTCCAGCAGCTTTTCCTTCGCACAGAAAGCCACTCCCATTCCGGCATGCCCGATCATGCATAGATCATCCACACTATCTCCCACCGCGATGCAATTACGGAACTGCACATTAAATTTCTCACACACATACTGCAACGCGTTGGTTTTACAAAATGCATGTCCGCATACACTGTCCGGAGAAGCGAAATAACTCGATGGCATATTCACCTCGCCTGTTGCTTTTCCCTCGAAGAATTCCAACTGGTTGGCAACGGCGAAATCCGCATCCACATTCTTTATTATATAATTGGTAACAAGGGTGTAGCCGTGACTAATGAGCCCAACCAGGTACCCCTTCTCTTTCAACCCCCGGACAGTTTCCTTGAAATCTTCAACCATTTTTATGCCATGAATTGTATTCAATAAAGCGTCCATGCTTATTCCTTTCAACAGCAAGCCTATACGTTTTGTGAGGATTAAAGGATCTTTTTCATGCTGCCGGAGGTCCTCAAGTTTCGCTGTGAAACCATATTCCCGCGCACAAACATCAATGAAACGGTCGGTCAGCACCGTATCATCCACGTCGAATACAGCCAGGCGTTTGTGCTCAGCAAGATTTTCCTGTAATGCCTCATGCATTGCATTGTTGATCTCTTCAATCGTAGCCACATCCTGGCTTGTAGCCGTTGCGGAACTGTCTTCTTCCCTGGCTTTGCTGATGATGGCCTTGGCCACTTCCTTACTCATCTTGCCAAGTCCTTCCCATGACTTACTCTTGTTCTCGATGTAACCGATGTTTACTTCCTGTATCCTCGCTTTCATCAGGTACATATCGAGTAATATGCCAATATCCACTCCATAATCATTGAAGAACTCCAGTTTTTTAAAGAACTGTTTTTTTCCTGCGATCATACCGCTCAGTGGCTGGGCAAAAGACGACAGAGCAGGAAAAAAAATAGCCAGCAAGGGCTTTGCTACCAACTCGGTAACCCTGCCTGCATTGCGACTAAAACCACCCTTTACAAAATCGGCTTCATCTGCAATCAGCGGAGCGGTCAATGCATCAATGGTATCAATGGGATAAGGATCAATGTCGCCATCCAGGAACACAATGATCTCATGTTTCGCGGCATCAACACCTTCTTTCATGGAGATGCCTTTTCCTCTTGCCGCACTTTTCAACACAATAGCGCCAGCTTCTTTTGCAATTTCAGCAGTATCATCTTCTGAAGTATCGTCTATCACGATCACTTCATCTACATGCCGCTCTTGTTTACAAAATTGAATTACCTGCCGGATTGTATTTGCCTCATTCAAAGCAGGAATGACTACTGTAACCATAATTTCCATTTTTATGCGAAAGACCCTTCCAGGTCTAACATTTCGCGGGTAGCGCTTCAAAACATATACCACAATCAGAATATACGAGCATTATTTTTTTATTTTTTTTATCAAATTGCTTCCTCCGGCGGCATGATAGTTGGGCTATATATCCCTTTGTCATCCAAAAATTTACCACGCCATGAAAAACAAAAAACTGAGCCTGTTGGCCATCGCTGTGATCACAGCCGGATTATTTGCTTTTAAGCCATTCTTTGGCGGAACCGTTAAAGGAACGGTCGCCCCACCCGAAGCGGGTGTAAGAGCCTGGGTTTTATCTGCTACAGATACGCTCAAGGCTAATGTAAGTCAAGGTGCATTCGAAATTGCCGATGTAAAGCCCGGGCTTTACAAACTCATTATCGAAGCCAAACCTCCCTTCAAAAATACGTCAAAAGACGGAATTCAAGTAACCGATGGAGGTACTGTTGATGTTGGTGAAATAAAATTGAGCCAGTAGCAGTGAGATGTTAGTTGCCAGTTGTTAGTTGTTAGAAGAACTTGTTTATCTTGGCAATCTCTAACAACTAACAACTGACATCTAACAACTCCTTCATGCTTGAAATCGCTGTCTTTAATATTCAATCTGCTTTACTGGCCGCTGCAGCCGGCGCACACCGCCTTGAATTATGCGAGAACCCATACGATGGAGGTACTACACCCTCTTATGGCACTTTGAAAACAGTAAGAGAAAAAATTTCCATTCCTGTTTTTCCGATCATTCGTCCGCGTGGCGGTGATTTTTTATACAGCGATGCTGAATACGAAGTGATCTGCAAAGATGTACAACTCTGTAAAGAGTTGGGCTTTGACGGAGTGGTGATTGGTTTATTGCATGCAGACGGAAGCATCGATAAAGAGCGGACAAAAAAACTGGTTGACCTGGCTTACCCGATGGAAGTTACTTTTCACCGGGCATTCGATCGTGCTGCTCATCCTTTGCAGGCTTTGGAAGACATCATTGCATGCGGATGCAATCGCATCTTAACGAGCGGACAGGTACCCAATGCCTGGGATGGCCGCGAGTTGATCAAACAGTTGGTAGAAAAAGCAGATGACCGCATCATCATCATGCCCGGTAGTGGTGTGCGCAGCAGCAACATCAAAGCCCTGGCCGATTTTACCGGTGCAATGGAATTACATTCATCCGCAAGGATGTTGACTCCTTCCGGCATGCAATTTCAAACTAAAAGCATGCAGGAAAATTTGCAGAACACGATCGTAGATACTACAGAGATCAAAAAAATGCTGGCTGCTTTGTGAACATCAGGGAGCGGCATTGCAATGGTTCTGATAATATCAGTACATTTAAGATAGAAATCAACTGCATGAAACAATTGCTCATCAGTGTGCTATTCTTATCCTTTTTCATCAAAGGTCAAGCGCAGGTATCAACAGATACAGCCTGTATCATTCAACTCAATGATGTGTATGAGATCGGTCCGCTCGAAGGCGGCCGTAAAGGCGGCATGCCCCGCGTAGCATCTGTGATCGCCGATGCCAGGAAAAAATACCCCACCCTCGCTGTATTAGCTGGCGATTTTTTAAGTCCCTCTGTGATGGGCACCGCCAAGCTAAACGGCGAACGTGTGAATGGCGCTCAAATGGTAGACCTGATGAATACCGTGGGTATTGACATGGCTACATTCGGTAACCATGAATTCGATATTCCCTATACGGCTTTGCAAAAAAGGATCAACGAATCACAATTCCTTTGGATCAGTTCCAATGTGCAGTACAAAGACAGCCTGAATAAGCTATCTCCTTTTTATAAAAACCTACATGGTTTGCAAGTGCCTTTTGTGCAACACATCGTATGGTCGCCACTCAGCAACCTTCGCATCGGGTTCTTCGCACTTACCATTGATGCCAACCAGCAGCATTTTGTTCAGTATGAATCGCCCGATGCAGCCGTATCGCGCGAGATCGCGGCCTTAACGGATCAGCAGGTGAATTGCATACTCGGACTTACCCATTTATCTTATAAGGCCGATAGTACCCTGCTCAGGCAACTGCCTGCCATCAGGGGTATCCTGGGCGGACATGAACACCAGCACATGTACGTACCCGTAGAAGACCGCTTTGTAGCCAAAGCGGATGCCAACGCCAAAACAATTTACAAACACCTGATTTATAAAGACGGCAATGGCAACCTGCAGATACAAAGCACGCTGATAGCGCTCGACAGCAGCATCACAGCCGATACCGCTGCAATAGCGCAGGTAAAAAAATGGGAAGACAGGATATACAACTCGTATATCAAAAATGGCATCAATCCCACACACCAGTTGGCTGTTGTTACCACACCGCTGAATGGACTGGAATCGGCCATCCGTTATCACCAAACCAACCTGGGTACCCTCATTACGGAAAGTATGTTATTGTCTCAACCGCATGCAGATGCCGCTATTTTAAACAGTGGTTCCATCCGCATCGATGATATGGTGCAGGGCCCCATCAATGAAATGGATATTGTACGGATATTACCTTTTGGCGGTGTGGTATGCGATGTACAAATGAAAGGAAGCCTGTTATTGAAGATATTGCAAAGCAACAATGATCGCCTGGACCTGGGCGGCTTTCTGCAAAGGAGTAAAACCCTGGTTTACCAGGATAACAATTGGCAGATCAACAAAAAAACCATTCACCCGGAAAAAACCTATACCATCCGCACACTAGAATTTTTAACCACTGGCGCAGAAAAAGGACTTGAATATTTCAAGGAAGGTAATCCTGATATCATCAACATTACCAAATACAACGCGGCGGATAACCTTTTATCAGATATCCGCCGCGTAGTCATTGATGCATTACAACATCTAAACATTTCTGATCTCTGATTTGATTTGCAGATTTTTATATTAATCAATGGTTCGGTAAAAATTTAAGCAGCTATACGTCCAATATCAAGGCATTGGTGGTATAGCTTGTTTATTTTCCTACAATTCAGGTCTAAATCTA
>PVEQ01000002.1 GCA_002973575.1 Sediminibacterium magnilacihabitans | reverse complement strand
CTTCCATGGCCATTTTACACTGGATCAACTATCTTAATGGCAGAAAAATCGCTCAAATCAAACATGCTCTCAGTTTCTAATAGCACAACACGTTAATTTTACTTGTTCACGTGCAGTGAACACTAATAATATATGAACGAAGATCAAATTATAAATACGGCATTAGAACGCCTTACCCAACAAACCGGGTTAAAAGCCAAGTGGAAACCACGTCATGATGAAATAGATGGGGAGGTTGACTTTTATTTCCAGAAAGGCAACTTGCATGTATTCGCAGAGATTAAGAAAGAACTAAGATTACACCAGCTTGATAAAATATTTGAGCTGGCGGTCAAATATCAGCCCTTTATGGTAGTGGCAGAAACCATTTTTCCAACACTCAAAGAACGGCTAAGGGAAAAGAAAATCGGCTATTTGGATGCTGCAGGAAATATATACCTCGATGTAGCCGATAACTTTATTTGGATAGACGGCCAAAAAACTACTGAAAAGAAAAAAGCCATCACCAACAGAGCCTTTACCAAGACCGGTTTGAAAATGGTTTTTTACCTGCTATTGAACGAACAGGCGATCAATATGCCTTATCGCAAATTAGCAGAGACAACAGGGGTGGCGCTCGGAAATGTTAAAAACATCATGGAAGGACTTAAAGATGCTGGGTTTATCCTCCCCATTAATGACACTACTGTAAAGCTACAGAATAAAGAAGCCTTATTAGACAGGTGGTTAACCGGTTTCAGGGAAACCCTTAGACCAGCATTACACTTAGGTACTTATAGATTTTGGGATAAAAAGAGGTTGGGAAACTGGCAGGCATTGCCATTGGAGCCAACCGAAACCAAATGGGGCGGAGAGCCGGCAGGAGAATTACTTACCAACCACTTGGTGCCGGCACATCTTACCGTGTATACAAATCAAAAAAACGCATTGATTCCTAAATGGACTTTAATTCCTGACGAAGATGGCAATGTGCATTTTTACGAAAAGTTCTGGAAAGATGAAGGGCAGGACAAAGAGCAATATGCTCCGCCTTTACTGGTATATGCAGATCTGATGTTAACAAATGATCCAAGGTGTCAGGAAACGGCAGCGATGATTTATAATAATTATTTGAAAGATGGATTTAAGTAATATAAGAGAGGGTGAACTAAGGGAGATCTTTGACGCCCTTGAAGAAGCTTTTGGCGCAACTGGAGTTGATTATTACGTTATTGGTGCACTGGCAAAAGATATTTGGTATGCAAAAGGAGATATCGTATCCAGGCAAACCAAAGATGTTGATTTTGCAGTATTGGTAGGAAGCATGGATGATTATGAAGCGATTAGGAGCTATTTAAAAGAAAACAAAAAATTCATAGATACAAAGACCAATGCCTTTGTGATGCTGTCTCCATCAAGTATTCAGGTGGATATTCTGCCGTTTGGGGAAATAGAAATAAACGATAGTGTAATGTTTGCCGGAGTCGAACTTGATAGTATTAAGGTCAATGGATTTATGGAAGTTTACAATTCAGGTACTGAAGGACAAGCGTTGGAAACAGGACATCAGTTTAAGGTGGCTACCTTGCCGTCTATTATCCTTTTGAAACTGATTGCTTACGACGATAGGCCGGAACAAAGGTCAAAAGATGCAAGAGATATTGCAGATATAATCCATCATTTTTTTGAGCTTCATCCCACTCTTATCTACAGTGAAGAACACTTCGACCTTTTTAGCGAAGACGTGGAAGATAAAAGCTTGCAGGAAATATCTGCTACTGTTATCGGGAGAGAAATAAAGAAAATTATTTCTTCCAATCAATCACTAACCGAAAGGCTAATACGAATATTGCAGGATCATATTGAACAGGAAGAGGAAAGCCCGTTTGTGAAAAATATGATAGCTGAAACTGGTGAAACAATCGAGCATGTAATGAGACAATTGAAAAATGTATTATCGGGATTAATTGATTAATAAAGTTTATGAGAAAAGAAGTTAGAAATACGCATATAGCCGGGGAGGCCGATGTAATAAAGTTCGCAGATTATTGCAACCGACACCAGTCTTGAGTCAAAAAACAAAAAAGGTTTCATAAAAAATACTTTTCATAAATTAGAGATTGTTAACATGTTCAATCGTTTATTATGGAAGGACTCAGCTATGGAAACGTACTGGTTTGTATGAATGGTCATGTAATCACTGCTAAAGCTAACAGTGAGCAGATACCAGAAAAGTTTTGTGCCACTTGTGACGATGAGATTATCAATAAGTGCTTGGAATGTGATACCTAAAATAGAACCTTGAAGAAAATTCTTAATAACTAGATGATAATGAATAAAATAAAAGCGAACCAATTGGTTCGCTTTTAAAAGGTTGCCCGACCTGGATTCGAACCAAGACAAACTGAACCAAAATCAGTTGTACTGCCATTATACTATCGGGCAATCCATGCATTCCGTAGTGGAATGGGGTGCAAAAATAGGGGTAGGGAAGAATTGTTCCAAATTTTTTAACCGTTCTGTTCGTATATTGAACCCCTTATTGCAAGCCTTATGTCAAAACTCATCCTTTTTGCCGCGTTTATTGCCTGTATCCTGCTCCTGTCATTCAATTATGACAAGAAGAAAAAAGTAATATTTTTTGGTGATTCTATTACCCAGATAGGGGCCCAGCCGGGTGGCTATATCCGCCTCATGGACTCGCTCCTGAAACAGGAAGGAGTAGAAAATAAATATGAACTGATAGGCGCTGGTATCAGCGGTAACAAAGTATATGATCTTTACCTGCGGATGGAAGAAGATGTGATCAGCAAGAGCCCGGACATCGTAGTCATTTACATTGGTGTGAACGATGTGTGGCATAAATCCAGCTTTGGCACCGGTACCGATTACGATAAGTTTGGAAAATTCTATGAAGCCATTGTTAAGAAACTGAAAGCTGCCGGAACTAAAGTGATCCTCTGCACACCCGCCGTAATAGGAGAGAAAAAAGATTTTTCCAACCAGCAGGATGGCGATATGAACCAGTACAGCAGTTGGATCAGACAGTATGCAGCCAAAGAATCTCTGCCACTCGTAGACCTGCGCACCCTTTTCCACGAATACGAACTCCAAAACAATCCCGACAACAAAGAATCGGGCATTTTAACGCGCGACAGGGTACACCTGAATGCAGCCGGTAACCTCCTTGTAGCGGAAGCTATGTGGAAAGCGATCAAATCCCTGTAAAAATTATTGCATACCCGGCTGCTTCAATTGCCAGCCGGTTTTTTGCTTTTCAGCATCTACCATGGCCTTCACATCGGCCAGTAATTGTTTGGCATTGTACACAATGCCATCTTTAATGGTATACAACACACCGCCGGTGCGCACCACTTTGTTTTCTTTGCTAAGGGTAATAGCTCCCGTGCCATACAATACCTGCAGGTTTTGCAAAGGATTGGCGTCGATGATCACCATATCGGCCAGCTTGCCCGTTTCCACACTGCCGATCTCTTTATCGGCGCCAAGGGCCTGCGCTCCGTATAAAGTAGCTGAACGGATCACTTCCAATGGATGGAAGCCTGCTTCACGCAACAACTCCAGCTCGCGGATATAACCGAATCCATAAGTTTCATAAATGAAGCCGTTATCTGACCCGGCAGTCACACGCCCACCGCGGTTTTTGTATTCGTTCACAAAAGTCATCCACAACCGGTAATTGTTTTTCCATTCCACTTCCTGCTCTGTACCCCAGTGATGCCAATAAGAGCCATGCGACTGCCGGCTGGGCTCGTAAAACTGCCAGAGCGATGGCAACGTATACCACTCATGCCATTCAGCCCTGCGCGCTCTTTGCAGGTCGCGGTTGGCATCGTAAATATTAAACGTAGGATCCAATGTAAAATCGAGCGATAACAATTCATTCATCACTTTGTTCCAATGTTCTGAATAAGGCGCTGCCGCCTGCTTCCACAGTTTGCCCGCTTCTTCAAATCGATCCTGCTCATTGTTGTAATTGTAATCGGGTGGGTATTGTTGGATGGTTTTATCGGTAAACAATGCTTCGGGTAAACCATACCAGTGCTCCATGCTGGTGAGCCCGGCACGGGCAGAATTCAACACATTCCAGCGCGCTACATCGAGCTGCGCATGGTGACAACAAGACCTCAATCCCAATTTTTTATTTTCACGAAGTGCTGCATCCATAACCTCTGGTCGCGCACCAAAAAATTTGATGCCATCGGCTCCTTTGCGCGCATTCTCCTGTACCCAGGCACGTGCCTGGTCGGCAGTAGTGATGGGTGTTTTACTGCTTTGTCCGAATACCGTATAAGCAAATATCCTGGGCGCTGTAATAAGATTGGCAGCGCTTTTTTGTTTTTCATCCAGTGTCCATTCCAGTCCGTTGCCGGCCGATGGATCCCTGATGGTGGTAATGCCATGCGCCATCCACAGTTTGAAAACGTATTCGGCAGGAGTGCCCTGTTCCTTGCCACCGATATGCCCATGCATGTCTATGAGTCCGGGCAACACATACATGCCTTCACAGTTGAGTTCTTTCCCGCCCTGTTTGAGCGCTGGTCTACGGCCAGGATCAATAGCCGCACCGGGGCTTCCCACCGTTTGTATCTGCACAATGCGGTTTTGCTCCACCACAATATCAACCGGACCAAAAGGCGGCGCACCGGTACCATTGATCAATGTAACACCTCGAATGATCAGTTGGGTATAAGGGCCATCGCCTTCTTTTTTCTCAGGCGCTTTGAGAATCTGCGCATGAACGGCAGTGAATGCCAAACAGAACAGCAGGGAAAGGAAGTGTAGTTTTTGTCTCATATAACAGGTTGAGTTGATGAATATACGAATTCACGCCCAATACCTGTGAGGGGGCTATACGGCTTTTACGAGGTAGTAATTTTTCTTCCCTTTTTGCACCAGCAAATATTTATCCTGCAAAAGGTCTGACTGCTTCAGCAAATTTTCATCGCTACCGATCTTTCTTTTATTGATGCCTATGCCGCCCGATTGCCACATTTTACGCGCTTCACCTTTGCTGGGGAAGATTTGTGTGTCGGCCAGGAAGCTTACAATATCATACCCCGCTTCGAGTTGCGATTTGCTCACTTCTACCGTGGGAACGCCTTCCATCACCTGCAACAATTGTTCTTCATTCAGGCTTTGCAAAGCTTCGGTAGTGGCATTGCCAAACAGTATCTCAGATGCTTTCACAGCAAAATCATAATCATGCTCGCTGTGTACGAATACCGTCAGTTCACGTGCCAGCTTTTTTTGCAGTGCACGCTGGTGCGGGGCTGCTTCGTGCTCAACCAATAATGCATCAATTTCAGTATGGGGCAGCAGGGTAAATATTTTGATCCACTGCTTGGCATCATCATCACTGGCGTTGAGCCAGAACTGGTAAAATTGGTAGGGCGATGTTTTAGTAGCATCCAACCATACATTACCTTTCTCCGTTTTGCCGAATTTACCGCCGTCGGCTTTGCGAATGAGCGGACAGGTAAATGCAAACGCTTCACCACCAGCCTTACGGCGGATCAGTTCCGTACCGGTAGTAATATTACCCCACTGGTCGCTGCCACCCATTTGCAGTTTGCAATGCTTGTGCTCGTAGAGCCAGTAAAAATCATAGCCCTGTATCAGTTGATAAGTAAATTCGGTAAAGCTCATGCCGGTTTCTCCTTCCAGTCTTTTCTTCACACTGTCTTTCGCCATCATATAATTGACGGTGATGTATTTGCCGGCATCGCGGATAAACTCGAGAAAGCCAACGCCTTTGAACCAATCATAGTTGTTCACCATGACCGCCGCATTGGGTTTGGCGCTGTCGAAATCCAGGAATTTTGACAATTGTTTGCGAACGCCTTCCTGGTTGTGCTGCAACACTTCTGCGCTCAGCAGGTTTCTTTCTTCGCTCTTGCCGCTGGGGTCTCCGATCATGCCGGTAGCGCCTCCAACCAAAGCATAAGGTTTATGACCGGCCCTTTGCAGGTGCACCAGTAAGAGAATGGGAACCAGGCTGCCGATATGCAAACTGTCCGACGTAGGGTCAAAGCCAATATAGCCGGATACCATTTCTTTTTGCAACAATTCTTCCGTGCCAGGCATGATGTCCTGCACCATTCCTCTCCACCTGAGTTCTTCTATGAGCGTCATTTACTTCGAATTTGCGCAAAAATAGGAAATGGAGCGGATTCGCTACTTTCGCGTCATGAATAAAAACATGCGCAAAGTAGGAGATGGCACCCGGGCGCTTAATTTTTTTATCGATACGGCGATCATTTTCATACTCGCTTATGCCGGGTATAAGGTATGGAGCTGGTATGTGATTTACTGGCATTACCCCTATTACAAATTCGGATGGTTCTTCTTTGGCATACTGTTCATCTATTATTGTTTTTTTGAAGGATTGTTCAGCCGCACACCCGGCAAATGGTTCACTTTCTCAAGGGTAATCAATGCCCAGCAGCGAAAACCATCTTTCCAGCAGATCATCGTGCGAAGCCTTGTACGCATCACCATCATCGATATGTTTTTCATTCCCTTCCTGGGCAAACCTTTACACGATTACCTGAGTAAAACAGATGTAGTAGAAATCTAACATCTCACAACTAACAACGCACAACTCACATGGCTCGAATAGGCATCAACATAGCAACCGGCAGTTTACAACAGGCAGAAATGATCGTGGGCATCGACCTGGGCACCACGAACAGCCTGGTGGCCATCATTCACCCGGAAAGCAAGCAACCGGCCGCTTTAAAAGAACACAATACCAGCAGCCTCGTTCCCAGCATCGTTCATTTCGATGCCATGGGCAACCCCGAAGTGGGTGAAACAGCGAAAGGGTACCTGGAAACAGATCCCCAGCACACGATTTTCAGTGTGAAGCGTTTGATGGGAAAGAGTTATAAAGATGTAAAAGACAATGCCGGTTTCTTCACTTATAAAGTGATCGATGATGATACGGATAGCCTGGTGAAAGTGCAGGTGGGCGATCGTTTTTATTCACCCATTGAATTATCCTCCCTCATACTCAAAGAACTGAAACAACGCGCCGAGCATATTCTCAAAACACCCGTAACCAAAGCGGTGATCACCGTGCCGGCCTACTTCAACGACGCACAACGGCAGGCTACCCGCGACGCAGGTAAACTGGCAGGACTGGATGTGCTGCGCATTGTGAACGAACCAACGGCAGCCAGCCTGGCCTATGGCATGGGATTGAATAAGGAGGAAGAAAAAACAATCGCAGTGTACGACCTGGGCGGCGGCACTTTTGATATTTCGCTGTTGCGCATCAGCAACGGTATTTATGAAGTGCTGAGCACCAATGGCGATACCTATTTGGGAGGCGATGATTTCGACAGAACCATCATGCAATACTGGATGAAAGAAAGGGGCATTGATGCAACTGCATTGCACCAGGATAAACAACTGGCACAATCATTAAGACTGAAAGCCGAAGCTGCCAAGCGCGCATTGAGCACAAATGAATTGTTCAGCGATGAATGGAATGGCGGAAAACTGGAACTGAGCAGAACCGTGTTTGCCTCACTGGTACAACCATTGATCGATACTACCATCGGCTGTTGCAGGAACGCGTTGAAAGACGCGGAACTCACCACAGCCGATATCGATACCGTAGTGATGGTAGGAGGCAGTACCCGCGTACCGGCTGTAAAGCAGGCGGTCAGTGCCTTTTTTGGAAAGCCAGTGAACGATTCGGTGAACCCGGATGAAGTGGTGGCACTCGGCGCCGCAGTGCAGGCCGATATCCTCGCCGGCAACAACAAAGATTTTTTACTGCTCGATATCACACCATTAAGCCTGGGCATTGAAACCATGGGCGGATTGATGGACGTGCTCATCCCCCGTAATTCAAAAATTCCCACCAAAGTGGGGCGACAATACACTACGCAGAAAGACGGACAAAGCGGTATGCGCATTTCGGTATTCCAGGGCGAGCGCGACCTGGTAAAAGACAATCGCAAGCTGGCCGAATTCAACCTCACCGGCATCCCGGCCATGCCCGCGGGCTTACCCAAAGTAGAAGTAAGTTTTCTCATCAATGCCGATGGGATATTGGTAGTGAAAGCAAAAGAACTGCGGAGTGGAGTGGAACAAAGTATTGAAGTAAAACCGCAATACGGACTCACCGATACAGAAGTTGAAAAAATGCTGCTGGAAAGCATCACCCATGCCGGAGACGATATGCAGGCAAGGGCGTTGGTAGAAGCCAAAACCGAAGGAGAACAATTACTGGGCCTCACAGAAAAATTCATCTCCAAAAATCCCGGCCTGCTTTCAGCAGAAGAACTGCAAACCACCGCACATGCCATGCAGGCCCTGCAACTGGCGCTGACGATGGACGACAAGAACCTTATCCAGAAAAAAACAGAAGAACTCAACGATATAACCCGGCCATTTGCCGAGCGGGCCATGGACCAGGCCGTGAGCAAAGCGATGAAAGGAAAGCAGATAGGCTAACGGCCCAGGCTCATCCAGCGCTGCACATATTTACCCAGTATATCGAATTCAATGTTGACCGCCGTGCCTGCCTGCACATGCTTGATACTGGTATGTTCAAATGTATAAGGAATGATGGCCACCGTGAAATGATCGCGGTTCACATTGAAGCAGGTAAGACTGGTACCGTTAACGGCAATAGACCCTTTCTCAATTACCAGGTGTGCGAATTCCGGAGGAAATTGAAAGATGAATTCCCAACTGCCGTCCAGTTCCTTTCTTTCCTGGCAGATAGCAGTGCAATCGGCATGCCCCTGTACAATATGGCCATCGAGACGGCCGTTCATGACCATGCATCTTTCCAGGTTGATCTCGCTGCCGGCCGCCCAGCTGCCCAGGTTGGTCTTTTTCAGTGTTTCTTCAATAGCCGTTACCCGGTGCATACCGTCTTTTAGCTCGTCCACCGTTAAGCAAACGCCATCATGACTCACACTCTGGTCTATTTTCAGTTCGCCCGAGAGGGGAGAACCGACCCAGAAACTCACGTTAGAGCCCTTTTTTTCAATAGAAACGATTTTTCCGGTCGATTCGATGATTCCTGTAAACATGATCGCAAAGTAATGATGAATGTCTGATTTTTTGCCATTTTACTCGTCACCCTGAGCGAACGGAGTGAGTCGAAGGGCCTGCTGAACATTCGGGCAGGTCCCTCGGCTTCGCTCGGGATGACGGATATGACTAGGTGCGGGGCGACGATCATAATGGAATGGATAATTTTTTCTGCGTACTTGTTTATATGACTGACGCCCTGTATCTTTGCAGTCCTAAAAAAACGCCCGAGGAGGTATCAACATTATGCTCATCATTGATTCAAAAGATTGCGAAAACATCGACAAAGCGCTCAAAAAATACAAGAAGAAATTTGAGAAAAGCAAGGTTTTATTGCAATTGAGGTCGCGTCAGGCATTTACCAAGCCGTCTGTAAGGCGTCGCGGTGAGGTGCTGAAGGCCATCTACAAGCAGCAGATAGCAAGTGGAAAGATAGAAGGATAATCTCCTTTTATCCACCTGAATATAGTAAGTAGCTGAGGTTGTTTAACTTTAAGCTACTTTTTTTATGCCCATACCCGAATCCCCATCCTTGCAGTCCTTCCTGGACCACCTCAAATACGAGCGGCGCTATTCGCAGCATACCATTATTGGGTACCGGACCGACCTGGAGCAGTTTTTCGCCTACCTGGCCAGCCAGTTCGAGTCGCCAAGCCTGTCCGCCATCAGCTCCATGATGATCAGGAGCTGGCTGGCAGAACTGAAGGAAGACGAGATAGCGGCGCGGTCCATCAACCGGAAAATATCTTCACTTAAATCTTTTTTCAAATACCAGTTGAAAATAGGGGCGTTGGAGCAGACGCCCATGACCACCATCGTATCGCCCAAACAAGGTAAAAGGCTGCCGGTTTTTGTGGAAGAAAAAAGCATGGAGCAGTTATTTAGCCCCGAACTCTACGAAGAGGGTTGGCAGGGCCGGACCGAGCGCCTGGTACTCATGCTGTTTTATCATACGGGTATGCGTTTGAGCGAGTTGGTCAATCTTAAATACAGTCAGCTCGATGGGGCACAGTCGCAACTGAAAGTGCTGGGTAAAGGAAATAAGGAGCGCATCATACCGGTTTCCAGGGAACTAGCGGCGGAACTGCAACAGTATCAAAGCGATAAAACCGGTGAACTGGCTATGGCCGACCGGTTATTTGTAACGGAAAAAGGCAAGCCGCTGCAGCCACGCTCTGTGTATGCGTTTGTAAAAGCCAAACTGGGAGCCGTAACCACGGTTCAAAAGAAGAGTCCGCACGTGCTGCGCCATAGTTTTGCCACCCACCTGATGAACAACGGGGCCGACCTGAACGCGGTGAAAGAGCTGCTGGGCCACAGCAGCCTGGCGGCCACCCAGGTGTACACCCACAACACAATCGAGAAGCTGAAAGAAGTGTTCAAAAAAGCACATCCGAAGGCTTGAGAAATTCTCTTAAAATTGTCAAAAAATCCGCTCACATTTTTTCGTTTTTCTCCCCATTTGACGTACATTGTTAGTCCGTTGAAAACGGATCTAAAAGTTCTTTCAAATATTATTTTTTAACCGATAAAACGTGAGTTGCTATGAACGTTAACATTCAAACTGTGCATTTTAATGCTGATGACAAACTGGTAGATTATGTGTCACGTAAGCTCAGCAAGCTGAGCACTTTCCACGACAGGATATTGAAAGTAGATGTGTTCCTGAAGCTGGATAACGTGGTGCATACGATCAAGGACAAAGTAGCTGAGATCCGTATTCATGTACCAAGGCACGAGTTTTTTGTGAAGTCGTCGTCGAAGTCATTCGAAGAATCATTTGATTGTGCAATGGAGTCGATTGTTACACAGATAAAAAGGAAAAAACAGAAACTACTGGCGGCATAAAAAGGAATTGAAAAAATTGGTTGTAAGGCTCCCTTTCGGGGGCCTTTTTTATTGGGCCCGGCCGGGGCTTCCGGACCGTTTTCTCCGGAGCCGGCGCAAACTGTTGAAAACTAGCCGAAAAAAATCATGGCAAAATTTTGCTGAATGAAGTTTTCCGTTACCTTTGCCATCCCAAAAAATAGGAGCGTTCTTTTACATTTTGCCGAAGTAGCTCAGTTGGTAGAGCAACTGATTTGTAATCAGTAGGTCGCGGGTTCGAGTCCCATCTTCGGCTCTAAATAAATCAAGGGCAGGTTCCAGAGCGGCCAAATGGGGCGGACTGTAAATCCGCTGTCTTTCGACTTCAGTGGTTCGAATCCACTCCTGCCCACGGAAAAAATGAGAGAATGAGACAATTCGGTAATTCGACAATGTTTCTTTCTCTTTTATGATGTTCTTATTAATAGTGAGAATTTGTGAATCACTGGCATTGTCGAATTGCCAAATTGACGAATTGTCAAATTGATATGCGGAAGTAGCTCAATTGGTAGAGCGATAGCCTTCCAAGCTATAGGTTGCGGGTTCGATCCTCGTCTTCCGCTCAACGCTAAAAAGCCGTTGTAGCTCAGTGGTAGAGCACTTCCTTGGTAGGGAAGAGGTCGTGAGTTCGATTCTCACTAACGGCTCGGATTTGTGAAAGAGGAAAAGTAGTTTGGTATAAATTTTTAAAATACAACTAAAATCGATAAAAATGTCTAAAGAGACCTTTAAGAGGGAAAAACCTCACGTAAACGTTGGTACAATTGGTCACGTTGACCATGGTAAGACCACTTTGACTGCTGCCATTACGGACATCTTATCTAAGAAAGGTCTGGCGCAGGCTAAGAAATATGATGAGATCGACGGCGCTCCTGAAGAAAAAGAGCGTGGTATCACCATCAACACTGCACACGTAGAATATCAAACTGCAAACCGTCACTATGCGCACGTTGACTGTCCTGGTCACGCTGACTATGTGAAGAATATGATCACCGGTGCTGCCCAGATGGACGGTGCTATCCTGGTAGTAGCTTCTACCGATGGTCCGATGCCCCAGACTAAGGAGCACATCCTGCTGGCCCGCCAGGTAGGTGTACCCCGTATCGTGGTATTCATGAACAAAGTTGACCTGGTAGACGATCCTGAACTGCTGGAACTGGTTGAAATGGAGATCCGCGAACTGCTGACTTCTTACGGTTTCGACGGTGACAATACCCCCATCATCAAAGGTTCTGCTACAGGCGCCCTGGCTGGTGAAGAAAAATGGGTTAAATGCATCGATGAACTGATGGAAGCTGTAGATACTTACATCCCGCTGCCTCCCCGTCCGGTTGATATGCCGTTCCTGATGTCAGTAGAAGACGTGTTCTCTATTACAGGTCGTGGTACAGTTGCTACCGGCCGTATCGAGCGCGGTATCATCAAAGTAGGTGAAGCTGTTGAGATCGTAGGTCTGCAGGAAGCTGCGCAGAGCTCTACTGTAACTGGTGTCGAAATGTTCAAAAAACTGTTGGATGAAGGTCAGGCTGGTGATAACGCAGGTCTGCTGCTCCGCGGTATTGAGAAAAAAGATATCCGTCGCGGTATGGTAATCTGTAAGCCCGGTTCTATCACTCCTCACACAGATTTCAAAGGAGAAGTATACGTACTGAGCAAGGAAGAAGGTGGACGTCACACTCCGTTCTTCAACAAATACCGTCCCCAGTTCTATTTCCGTACTACAGACGTAACTGGTGAAGTTACCCTGCCTGAAGGAACAGAAATGGTAATGCCTGGCGATAACATCAACCTCTCTGTAAAACTGATCCAGCCCATCGCGATGGAGAAAGGTCTGAAATTCGCTATCCGCGAAGGTGGACGTACAGTAGGTGCCGGTCAGGTTACTGAAATCGTTAAATAAGCTAAGCCCACCGGCTTTTAGCTTCATGGCAAATGGAAATTTTTGGTACATTTGCTGACATAATAAACTAAAAGCTGTTTCGGAACCCCCGGAATAGCTTTTAGCTTTCTACGGGCATAGTACAACGGTTAGTATAGAGGTCTCCAAAACCTTTGATCTGGGTTCGAATCCTAGTGCCCGTGCGGAGAAAATTTGACAATTCGACAATTTGATAATTCGACAATGGGAGACGGGTATAACCCGGTTACCCTGCTATGGTCGAAAACAACGACCTGTTATCTAATTGTCAAATTGTCGAATTGCCAAATTGCCAAATTAATCTGATGAATAAGATCACGACATATTTCAAAGAGAGCTACCAGGAACTGATGGAAAAAGTAACCTGGCCAACCTGGTTGCAGTTGCAGCAGAGCACAGTGATTGTGCTGGTAGCTACCATCATCATTACCGCCATGGTATGGGCGATGGATTTTGCCAGCAACCAGGTGCTGAAACTGATTTATTCATTGTTTAAGTAAGAAAAGATGGAAGCATCTGTAAATACCACCCCCACTACAGCTACACCGCAGCAGGAAACCAAATGGTATGTATTGCGCGTGGTAAGCGGTAAGGAGCGGAAAGTAAAAGAATACCTGGATAAGGACATCATTCGCAGCGGATGGCAGGAGATCATCAAGCAGGTATTCCTTCCTATGGAAAAAGTATATAAAGTGCAGAACGGTAAAAAAGTAATGCGCGAAAAAAACTATTTCCCGGGATATGTGATGATGGAAGTGCTGGATGGTAAGCTGAACGATGATATGGTACAACATATCAGCAACATCAGCAACGTGATGCATTTTCTCACCGACGGAAAAGGATCCAAAGGCAATATCATCTCCCTGCGCAAGAGCGAAGTGAACAAGATGCTGGGTAAGGTAGACGAAATGAACGACCAGGGCGTAATGCTCAGCGAGCCGTTCATCGTGGGAGAGACCATCAAGATCATCGAAGGGCCTTTCAACGACTTCAACGGCGTGATCGAAGAAGTGAACGACGAGAAGAAGAAACTGAAAGTGACCGTGAAGATCTTCGGCCGTTCTACCCCTGTAGAACTCAACTACATGCAGGTAGAGAAACTGAGTTAAGCAGCGGTTGGCTTATCATATTCGAAAGGTTGTCCTGCCGGACAGCCTTTTTTATTACTGGAAACGACCGGAACTCTGCGCCAGTGCTTGCAGCTCATCCCAGCTAAGGGTAGGGTTCCTGATCTCCCAACTGCCTTCCGACAACTCCGCTTCCAGGTCGCCACCATCCCATCCTGCATAGCCGATGAATAAAAGCAGATCGGTGGGGACCACAATCCCGGCCGATAAATACCGGAGGGCCTGCCCAAAATCGCCGCCGAGGCAAATGCCCTGGGCCACCGCTTGACCGCCAGGGATCATATCGGGACGGCGGTGCAGGAAGAACAGGTGCTCCTGGTCAACCGGTCCGCCGGCGTATAAGGTCAGGGCCGGCATGTGCCGGTAAGCTTCCAGCTCATTAAACCACCTGGGGAATACCCGGTTGATCACAAAACCCATGGCGCCTTTGTTATTGTGTTCGGCAATGAAAACCAGGGTATTGCTGAAATGAGGGTCGGTCAAAGCCGTGCTGCTGGCCAGGAGGGAACCGCAAAATGTTGTCATACGGCCAAATATATCATGAAAAATGCTTTGTTTTCTGATATTTTACCTACCTTTGCCGCCCCAAAAGTTCTTTTTGAAAGAATGATTGACTTTGGGAGTTCCGGTAAAAGCCGGGACGTTATAACCAATTAAATCAAAGAAAATGGCAAAAGAAATCTCAGGCTTTGTGAAGCTGCAGGTGAAAGGTGGCCAAGCCAATCCCGCGCCTCCCGTAGGCCCCGCCCTTGGTTCGAAGGGTGTTAACATTATGGAGTTCTGTAAGCAGTTTAATGCCAGGACCCAGGACAAAATGGGAAAAGTAGTTCCTGTTTTGATCACCGTTTATTCTGACAAGTCTTTCGACTTCATCATCAAAACAGCCCCCGCTGCTGTACAGTTGATGGAAGCCGCAAAAATCCAGAAAGGTTCTAAAGAAAGCAACCGCGAAAAAGTAGGTAAAGTAACCTGGGCACAGGTAGAAGCCATTGCCAAGGATAAAATGTCCGACCTGAACGCATTTACTTTAAACAGCGCCATGAGCATGGTAGCCGGTACTGCACGCAGTATGGGTATCACCGTTGATGGTAAAGCCCCCTGGGAAAACTAATTTATTCACCTTTAAACTTTTAGAAAATGGCACTTAGCAAAAAAAGAAAAGTAGCAGTTACTAAGGTGGATAAAAACAAAGCTTATTCCCTGAAGGAAGCTTCTACCCTGGTAAAAGAAATCAATTGTACAAAATTCGATAGTTCTGTTGACCTGCATATCCGTTTGGGCGTTGACCCCAAAAAAGCAGACCAGCAGGTACGTGGTACCGTATCATTACCTCATGGTACCGGTAAAACCAAAAAAGTACTGGTGCTTTGCACGCCCGATAAAGAAGCGGCTGCTAAAGAAGCCGGCGCTGACTTTGTAGGGCTGGATGAATTCATCAGCAAGATCGAAGGCGGATGGGTAGATGTGGACGTGATCATCGCTACACCTTCTGTAATGCCCAAGATCGGTAAGCTGGGTAAAGTACTCGGTCCCCGTAACCTGATGCCCAACCCCAAAACAGGTACTGTTACCAATGACGTGGCAGCAGCTGTGAACGAGGTAAAAGGCGGTAAGATCGCGTTCAAGGTAGACAAAGCGGGTATCGTACACGCTTCTATCGGCCGTGTATCTTTCACGTCTGACAAGATCGCCGAGAACAGCGCTGAGCTGATCAACGCCATCATCAAACTGAAACCTTCTTCTGCCAAAGGTATCTATCTCAAAGGCGTAAGCATGGCCAGTTCGATGAGTCCGGGTATCGCATTGGACACTAAATCATTAATGAACTAATTCCTGGTGATCTTATTCCGCGCAGGCGGGATGGGAAATGACCCGGGTTTATAAAACAGATCAGTTATGACTAAAGATCAAAAAAACGAGGTGATAGAACTGCTGAAAGGCAAGTTCTCCCAATATAATAACTTCTACATCACCGATACAGAATCGTTGAGCGTAGAACAGGTATCTGCACTGCGTCGCACTTGCTTCGACAAGCAGGTGGAGATGAAAGTGGCCAAGAATACCCTTATCCGCAAAGCGCTGGAATCATTGGATGCTGAGAAATACGCAAGCGTTTATCCCGCATTGAACAATGTAACCGCCCTGATGTTCTCTGAGAACCCCAAGGAACCCGCTTTGATCATCAGCTCATTTCGCAAGGCGAGCAACGGTGAAAAACCGGTATTGAAAGCTGCATTCATCAATGGTGATGTATACACCGGCGACAACAACCTGAAAACACTGACCCAGATCAAGACGAAGAACGAACTGATCGGCGAAGTGATCGGATTGCTGCAATCTCCTGCCAAGCGTGTACTGGCTGCGTTGTTGCACCACCACGAGAAGCAGGCGGGAACTGCGACTGCAGAATAATTTTGGATGTATTAGCATTAAATAAAACAAATTTTTTTAAACCCTCCGCCGGAGTTCAAAAGACCTTGAAGGCGGAAAAAATTTAAACACATGGCAGACGTTAAATCATTAGCCGAAACATTAGTAGGCTTGACAGTAAAAGAAGTTCAGGAACTGGCAGATGTACTGAAAGCTGATTACGGTATCGAACCCGCTGCAGCTGCAGTAGTAGTAGCTGGTGGCGACGGTGGCGGAGCTGCTGCTGTTGAAGAGAAAACATCTTTCGATGTGATCCTCGTTAGCGGTGGTGCAAGCAAACTGGGCGTGGTGAAGATTGTTAAAGAACTGACCGGCCTTGGACTGAAAGAAGCAAAAGACCTGGTTGACGGCGCTCCCAAGCCTATCAAAGAAGGCGTTTCTAAAGCTGAAGCCGATGAACTGGCTGCTAAGCTGAAAGACGCAGGAGCTGAAGTAGAAATCAAGTAAGCTTACTGTCTCAGACATAATCTAAAGGCCGTCCCGGTGTAATACTGGGACGGCCTTTTTTGCGCCATTTCGGCAGGATTTTAATTTTTCTTTGCCTCTATACCTGTTTTGGTCTAAAATTTGTTTTTTCGAATCCCGAATTATCATTACTTTTGCCATCCTTATTTTGGGAAAATTAGCGGGTGGACATCTTTATCATTGACGTTTGAATGGTGGATGCGCCGATTGTACGCTAAGGGCATTTCGGTTCTTACAGATTTTTTTCGCATAAAACCGGTTTTACACATATATGTCTACTACAACATTGAACAACAGGGTCGGCTTCGGAAAAACTAAACATTTGGCTGAGGCTCCTGACCTGCTCGACATTCAGTTAGAATCATTCAGAGAATTTTTCCAGTTAGAAACAACGCCCGACAAACGTAATGTGGAAGGGCTGTTCCGTGTGTTCAAGGAAAACTTTCCTATTACCGATACACGCAACATTTTCGTGCTGGAGTTCCTGGATTACTTCATCGATCCGCCGCGTTACACCATTGATGAGTGTATGGAGCGCGGACTCACTTACGCAGTTCCCCTGAAAGCGAAACTGCGCCTGAGTTGTAATGATGAAGAACACGTAGATTTCCAGACCATCGTTCAGGATGTGTTCCTGGGTAATATCCCCTACATGACGCCCCGTGGCACTTTCGTAATTAACGGAGCAGAGCGTGTAGTGGTATCACAATTGCACCGCTCACCCGGTGTATTCTTCGGCCAGTCCGTTCACCCCAACGGAACCAAGATATATTCTGCCCGCGTGATCCCCTTCAAAGGCGCGTGGATGGAATTCGCTACAGACATCAACAACGTGATGTACGCGTATATCGACCGTAAGAAAAAATTCCCCGTAACCACTTTGCTGCGTTCTATCGGTTTCGAAACCGATAAAGACATCCTGGAACTCTTCGGCATGGCCGATGAAGTGAAGGCTGACAAGAAAACGCTGTCACACCACATAGGTAAGAAACTGGCTGCCCGCGTTTTGAGAACATGGGTGGAAGATTTCGTGGATGAAGATACCGGTGAAGTTGTGAGCATCGAGCGTAACGAGATCGTAATGGAGCGCGACACTGTTCTGGACGAAGAAGGTATCAATACCATCATCGAAATGGAAGTGAAGAGCGTATTCATCCAGAAAGAAGACGTGGGTGGTGATTATGCGATCATCTATAATACACTGAATAAAGATACTTCGAACAGTGAACTCGAAGCGGTTCAGCATATCTACCGCCAACTGCGTGGTGCTGATGCGCCGGATAATGAAACTGCCCGTGGTATCATCGATAAATTATTCTTCTCCGACAAGCGTTATGACCTGGGTGAAGTTGGCCGTTACAAGATCAACCGCAAACTGAACCTCGATTATCCGCTGGAGAAAAAAGTACTCACCAAGCAGGACATCATCGAGATCATCAAATACCTCGTACGCCTCACCAATGGCAAGGCCGAGATCGATGACATCGATCACCTGAGCAACCGTCGCGTACGTACCGTAGGAGAGCAGCTCTATGCACAATTCGGCGTAGGCCTGGCCCGTATGGCCCGTACCATCCGTGAAAGGATGAACGTTCGCGATAATGAAGTGTTCACACCGGTTGACCTGATCAACGCGAGAACACTGTCATCCGTGATCAACTCATTCTTCGGAACCTCACAGTTGTCACAGTTCCTCGACCAAACCAACCCGCTGTCGGAGATCACGCACAAGCGTCGTATTTCTGCACTCGGACCAGGAGGTTTGAGTCGTGAGCGTGCCGGCTTCGAGGTGCGTGACGTACACTATTCACACTATGGCCGTCTGTGTACCATTGAAACACCGGAAGGACCGAACATCGGTCTGATCTCTACACTGTGCGTACACGCTGCCATCAACGATATGGGCTTCATTGAAACGCCGTATCGCAAGGTAGACAACGGTAAAGTGAACATGAAAGAACTCACTTTCCTGAGCGCTGAAGAAGAAGATACCGCCAAGATCGCCCAGAGTAACTCTCCTTTGAATGAAAAAGGACAGTTCGTGGAAGATAAAGTGGTTTCCCGCCAGACTGGTGATTTCCCCATATTGGACAAAGAAGAAGTAGAATATATGGACGTAGCGCCCAACCAGATCGTTGGTTTGAGCGCTTCGCTGATCCCCTTCCTCGAGCACGATGACGCCAACCGTGCGCTGATGGGATCGAACATGCAACGCCAGGCTGTACCGCTGATCCGCCCCGAGGCGCCGATCGTAGGTACCGGACTGGAAGGCAAAGCTGCCCGCGATGCACGTATCCAGATACACGCAGAAGGTAATGGTGTGGTTGAATTTGTAGACGCCAACGAGATCCATGTTCGTTACGACAGGAACGATATGGACCGCCTGATCAGCTTCAATGATGACCTGCAGGTGTACAAGCTCACCAAGTTCATCAAAACCAACCAGGCTACCTGTATCAACCTGCGCCCGGCTGTGAGGAAAGGACAGAAAGTGAAGAAAGGTGATTTCCTTACCGAAGGTTATGCAACCAAAGACGGAGAACTCGCACTGGGTCGTAACCTGCAAGTGGCATTCATGCCCTGGAAGGGTTACAACTTCGAGGATGCCATCGTGATCAGTGAGAAAGTAGTGCGTGAAGACCTGTTTACTTCTGTACATATTGAAGAATATGAACTGGAAGTACGCGATACCAAACTGGGTGAAGAAGAGCTCACACCCGATATCCCGAACGTTTCGGAAGAAGCTACCAAAGACCTCGACGAAAATGGTATCATCCGTATCGGCGCTACTATCAAAGAAGGCGATATCCTCATTGGTAAGATCACCCCTAAAGGAGAATCAGATCCTACACCGGAAGAAAAACTGCTGCGCGCCATCTTTGGTGATAAAGCAGGTGATGCCAAAGATGCTTCACTGAAAGCGCCGAACGGTACCGAAGGTGTGGTGATCGATAAAAAGCTGTTCCAGCGTGCGAAGAAAGACAAGAATGGCAAGATCCGTGAGAAAGCACAACTGGAGAAAGTAGAAAAAGTACACCAGCAGAACGAAGAGAGCATCAAAGAATTGCTGCTCGATAAATTACAAACCCTGTTGAAAGACAAAGCTTCTACAGGCGTGAGCAACAATTTCGGCGAAATGCTCATTGGTAAAGGCGCTAAGTTCAACCAAAAGAACCTGGCAGCCATCGACTACCAGAACGTGAATCCGCTGGGCTGGACTGGTGACGCTAAAACAGACGACCAGATCAATACACTGTTGCACAACTACAGCATCCGTTTCAACGAAGAACTCGGACGTTACAAGCGTGAGAAATTCAACATCTCTATTGGTGATGAATTACCCGCAGGTGTATTGAAACTGGCTAAAGTTTACCTGGCTGTGAAGCGTAAGCTGAAAGTGGGAGATAAGATGGCGGGCCGTCACGGTAACAAAGGTATCGTTGCCAAGATCGTTCGTGCAGAAGATATGCCGTTCATGGAAGACGGTACACCGGTGGATATTGTACTGAACCCGCTGGGGGTACCTTCCCGTATGAACCTCGGACAGATTTATGAAACCATTCTGGGCTGGACAGGCAAGCGCCTGGGCGTGAAATTCGCTACGCCGATCTTCGATGGCGCTTCTACAGATGAAATCGAAGAATACTGCAAACAAGCAAGTATACCCAGGAACGGACACACTTACCTGTACGATGGTGAGACCGGAGAGCGTTTCCACCAGAAAGCCACTGTGGGTGTGATCTATATGATCAAACTGCACCACATGGTAGATGATAAGATGCACGCCCGTTCAATCGGACCATACAGCTTGATCACACAACAGCCGTTGGGTGGTAAGGCGCAGTTCGGCGGACAGCGTTTCGGTGAGATGGAGGTATGGGCACTGGAAGCTTATGGTGCATCCAACATCCTGCAGGAATTGCTGACACTGAAATCAGATGATATCATTGGAAGGGCCAAGACCTACGAAGCCATCGTGAAAGGTGAAAACATTCCACGTGCCGGTGTTCCAGAATCATTCAACGTATTGGTTCATGAACTGAGAGGTTTGGGTCTGGATCTGAAATTTGAATAATCTTTTTGATATACGATGTGTGTTGAACGCACATCGTATATCACTTGAATCAAATCAGCAGATCAATCAACTAACAAAAAATTTCAACAAGCTTAGATATGGCCATCAAAAAAGACAATCGCCCCAGATCAACTTTTTCACAGATCACGATCAGTCTGGCATCGCCCGACAGCATCCTGGAAAGAAGTTTTGGCGAAGTGCTGAAGCCTGAAACCATTAACTATCGTACCTATAAACCGGAGCGCGACGGTTTGTTCTGCGAAAGGATATTCGGACCCGTAAAGGATTACGAATGTGCCTGCGGAAAATATAAGCGTATTCGTTACAAAGGCATCGTGTGCGACCGCTGCGGTGTGGAAGTAACAGAAAAGAAAGTACGCCGTGAGCGCATGGGCCACATCAAACTGGTGGTGCCCGTAGTGCACATCTGGTACTTCAAGAGTCTGCCCAACAAGATCGGTTACCTGCTGGGTATGAGCTCCAAGAAATTAGAGACCATCATTTATTATGAGCGTTACGTAGTGATCCAGGGTGGTGTGAAAGAAAGCCTGAACTCCGGCGACCTGCTCACGGAAGAAGAATACCTGGATATCCTGGACAATTTGCCCAAGGACAACCAGTACCTGCCCGATGAAGATCCGCAGAAATTCATTGCCAAAATGGGCGCTGAAGCAGTGCACGCACTGTTGGAAAGAATCGACCTCGACGGCCTGAGCTTCTCGCTCCGTAATGCCGCTGCTACCGAAACTTCACAGCAGCGTAAAGCAGATGCACTGAAGCGCCTGAGCGTAGTGGAATCTTTCCGCGACGCAGGCACACGCATTACCAACCGCCCCGAGTGGATGGTGATGCAATACATCCCCGTAATTCCTCCGGAACTGCGTCCGCTGGTTCCATTGGACGGCGGCCGTTTCGCTTCATCAGACCTGAACGACCTTTACCGTCGTGTGATCATCCGTAACAACCGGTTGAAGCGTTTGTTGGAGATCAAAGCGCCTGAAGTGATCCTGCGTAACGAAAAACGTATGCTACAGGAAGCGATCGATTCACTGTTCGACAACAGCCGTAAATCCAATGCGGTGAAAGCCGAAGGTGGCCGTGCACTGAAATCGCTTTCCGATGTACTGAAAGGTAAGCAGGGACGTTTCCGTCAGAACCTGTTGGGTAAACGTGTGGACTACTCAGGTCGTTCTGTGATCGTGGTAGGTCCTGAAATGAAAATACACGAGTGCGGTCTGCCTAAAGACATGGCAGCCGAGCTGTTCAAGCCATTCGTGATCCGTAAACTGATTGAAAGAGGTATCGTGAAAACGGTGAAGTCGGCCAAGAAACTGGTAGACCGCAAAGAAGCCGTGATCTGGGATATCCTCGAAAATATATTGAAAGGGCACCCTGTAATGCTGAACCGTGCCCCGACACTGCACCGTTTGTCAATCCAGGCTTTCCAGCCCAAACTGGTAGAAGGTAAAGCTATCCAGCTGCACCCGCTGGTTACTTCTTCCTTCAACGCCGACTTCGACGGTGACCAGATGGCGGTACACGTGCCTTTGAGCAATGCAGCCATCCTGGAAGCGCAATTGCTGATGCTGTCTTCACACAACATCCTCAACCCGCAGAACGGTACGCCCATCACCCTGCCTTCACAGGACATGGTACTGGGACTGTACTACATCACCAAAGGTAAGAAGACCATGGGCGATGAAGTGATCAGGGGAGAAGGCAAGGCTTTCTACAGCATGGATGAAGTGCTCATTGCTTACAACGAAGGTGCGGTTGACCTGCATGCCCATATCAAAGTGAAAACGAATGTGCGTGTGAACGGACAACTGGTGAAAAAACTGATCGATACTACTGTAGGTCGCGTACTGTTCAACCAGCACGTACCGCATGAAGTAGGATTCGTGAATGCACTGCTCACCAAGAAAAGTCTTCGTGAGATCATCGGCGACATCATCAAGATCACCGATGTTCCTAAGACAGCGAAATTCCTCGACGATATCAAGACCCTCGGTTTCCGTATGGCCTTCCGTGGTGGATTGTCGTTCAACGTGAACGACCTGATCGTGCCCGACCAGCGTAATGAACTGCTGGAGAATGCCAAGACAGAAGTGGAAGAAGTGTGGGAGAACTATAACATGGGTCTGATTACCAATAACGAGCGATACAACCAGGTAATCGATATCTGGAGCCGTGTGGATACCCGTATCACTGAAACGCTGATCCGTGAAATGCAGAACGATAAGCAGGGCTTCAACTCTGTTTACATGATGCTGGATTCCGGAGCGCGTGGTAGTAAAACGCAGGTAAAACAGCTGGTGGGTATCCGTGGTCTGATGGCCAAGCCCCGTAAGAGCGGCAGCACAGGCAGCGAGGTAATTGAAAACCCCATCTTGTCGAACTTCAAGAACGGACTGAACGTATTGGATTACTTCATCTCTACACACGGTGCCCGTAAAGGTCTTGCCGATACGGCCCTGAAAACAGCCGATGCCGGCTACCTGACCCGTCGTCTCGTAGACGTGGCCCAGGATGTGGTGATCGGCGAAGAGGATTGCGGTACCCTGCGCGGAAACGCTACCACAGCGCTGAAAGACAATGAAGACATCATTGAACCGCTGGCAGACAGGATCGAAGGCCGTACCTCATTACACAATATCTATCATCCCGTTACCGATGAACTGATCATCGCTGCGGGTGAAGAAATATCTTCAGACATTGCGAAAGCAATTGAAGAAGCAGGCATTGAAACCGTAGAAATACGTTCTGTGCTCACCTGCGAAAGCAAGCGCGGTGTGTGCGTAAAATGTTACGGACGTAATCTGGCAACAGGCTACCTGACACAGCAAGGAGATGCCGTAGGTATCATCGCTGCACAGTCAATCGGTGAGCCCGGTACACAGCTGACACTGCGTACGTTCCACGTGGGTGGTGTTGCGGGATCTGCTTCGGTTGAATCGAGCCTGAACGCGAAATTCGACGGTACCATCCAGTTCGATGGTCTGAGAACAGTAGATGCACTGAACAATGAAGGTGATAAAGTGAAGATCGTTATCGGCCGTACCGGTGAGGTAAGGATCATGGACGTGAAGAACGACAGGCTGATGATTACCAACAACGTTCCTTATGGTGCTACCTTGGCTGTGAAAGACGGGCAGCAGGTGAAGAAAGGAGATGTGATCTGTACCTGGGATCCGTTCAACAACGTAATCGTAGCAGAGCAGAACGGTAAGATCAAATTTGAAAATGTACTCGATGGTATCACATACCGCGATGAGGCCGATGAACAAACCGGTCACCGCGAGAAAGTGGTTATCGAAACAAAAGATAAGACCAAGATACCTACCGTTATTGTAGAAGGAAAAGAAAACAAACAATACAACCTGCCCGTTGGATCGCATATTGTGATCGAAGAAGGAGATGATGTGAAAGCCGGACAGGTACTGGTTAAGATACCGCGTGTACTGGGTAAACTCAGGGATATCACCGGAGGTCTGCCCCGTGTAACAGAATTGTTCGAAGCACGTAACCCGGGCAACCCTGCGATCGTTTGTGAGATCGATGGCGTGGTAGCATTCGGTAATGTAAAACGTGGTAACCGCGAGATCATTGTTGAATCGAAAGACGGTATGGTGAAGAAATACCTGGTTCCGTTGACACGCCAGATCCTGGTACAGGACGGCGACTTCGTGAAAGCCGGTACACCGCTGTCAGACGGACAGATCGCGCCCGCCGATATACTTGCTATCAAAGGACCTTTCGCCGTACAGGAATACGTAGTGAACGAGATCCAGGAAGTATACCGTTTACAGGGTGTGAAGATCAACGACAAGCACATTGAAGTGATCGTTCGCCAGATGATGAAGAAAGTAGAGATCGTAGACGCAGGAGATACCAAGTTCCTCGAAGAAGATCTCGAAGACAGGTTCGACTTTATCGAAGAGAACGACAGGATCTTCGATAAGAAAGTAGTAACCGAAGCAGGTGAAAGCGCTAAGATGAAAGCCGGACAGATCATTACCCTCCGTGAACTGCGTGAAGAGAATTCCATCCTCCGCAGGAGCGACAAGAAATTGGTAGAAGTAAGGGATGCCAAGCCCGCCACTGCAACACCGGTGTTGCTGGGTATCACCAAAGCTTCACTGGGTGTACAGAGCTGGATCTCTGCCGCATCATTCCAGGAAACTACCAAAGTGTTGAGCCAGGCGGCTATCCAGGGTAAGACCGATGCGATGCTCGGACTGAAAGAGAACGTGATCACTGGTCACCTGATACCTGCCGGTACCGGACAGAAAGAGTTCGAGAACATGATCGTAGGTAGCAAGGAAGAGTACGAAGTACTGGCCACTACACGTGAAGCGATGAGCTTTGATGATGATGAATAATGCCTTGTCTGTCAATGCAGACAGGTTAAATGATAAAAAGTAGGAAGTCAATACACTTCCTACTTTTTTACATAGGTCGCTACCTGCAAAGGTCTTGTTAATCTTGCTCTGCAAAAGGCCAGAGCCATTGAATGATTCTAATTTTACAGCACAAAAAGAGTTCGAATGAAAAATGTTTCACTGGGTTTGAATGTAGTACTGGTACTGGCGGTAGCTGTTTTGTTTTACCTGCATTTCTCCGGCAAGAAAGCCACTGTACAGGCAGTCGACACCAAATCAATTCCTGCCGGTAGCTTCAAGATTGCCTATTTCGAAATAGATTCCATACAAACACAATTCGAATATTACAAAGAGATACAGAAAGGGCTGGAAGCCAAAGACCAGGAAGTGACGCGCCAGCTGAATGCCCTGAAAAATGCTTTTGCTGCCAAATACCAGGAATTGCAGCGCAGCGCCCAAAGCCTTACGCAGGCTGAATTAGCCAGCAGGCAACAGGAACTGCAGCAGATGGATAAAACCTACCAGGGCAAAGAGCAAATGCTCACCAGCGAATTGCAGGAAGAGAGTATTCGCAAAAGACAGGACGTGCAAAAGAAGATCAAGGAATTCCTGGAAGCGTACAACAAAGACAAAGGCTATTCTTATATCTTCTCTAATCTCTCCGACCTTTTATACTTCAAGGATACGGCTTACGACATCACCAAAGACGTGGTCAATGGCCTGAACCAGAAATACAAGAAGAAATAGGAACTTCCACCATATTTATTATCTTCAAATCCCGTTTATAAACAACGGGATTTTTTATGAGTACACAGCAAACAGGCTTCAGGCCTTCACTCAGTCTTTTCGATGCTACCATGATCGTAGCCGGCGGCATGATCGGTTCGGGTATCTTCATCGTAAGCTCGGATATTACCAGGAACGTGGGCAGCGCCGGCTGGCTGGTGCTGGTATGGCTGATCACCGGCTTCATGACCATTACGGCGGCAGTAAGCTATGGCGAACTGAGCGCCATGTATCCGAAAGCGGGCGGTCAGTATATATATCTCAAAGAGGCATATAATTCTCTCGTGGCTTTTCTTTTTGGATGGAGCTTTTTCTCCGTGATACAAACCGCTACCATTGCAGCGGTGGCGGTGGCGTTCAGTCGCTTTACCGCTTACCTGATCCCGGCAGTAGGAGAAGACAATATCATAGCCAACCTGGGCTTTATGAAGATATCGGCGGCGCAGGTGCTCGCCATCGTCATGATCTGTTTCCTCACCTACACCAATACAAAGGGTGTGAGGGGAGGCAAGATCATACAAAGCACATTTACTGTTACCAAACTGCTTTCTTTATTCGGACTCATTGTATTCGGGTTCCTGTTGGTAAAGCAAAGCCACTGGGCCGAAAACTGGCATACAGGCTTTAATGCTATGCAGGATCTGGGTGTGAAAGACGATAAAGGCATGCTGCAACCCACTGCCTGGAAGCCCATCTCGGGCGCGGTATTGGTAGGCGCTATTGCTGCTGCGATGGTAGGCTCTATCTTCAGCAGTGACTCCTGGAACAACGTCACTTTTATAGCAGGCGAGATCAAGAACCCGCAAAGGAATATAGGCCTCAGTCTTTTCCTGGGTACCCTCATTGTTACGATCATCTACATTACGGCTAATCTCATGTACCTGCATGTGCTGCCTTTGCAGTCCATCGCCTATGCCAAGAACGACCGGGTGGCCGTTACCGCTGCCAATGCCATTTTTGGCAATGCAGGCACTATTGTGATCGCTGTTATGATCATGATTTCTACGTTTGGTTGCAATAACGGACTCATCCTGGCAGGGGCCAGGGTTTATTATACGATGGCCAACGATGGATTGTTTTTCAAAAAAACGGGAGAACTGAATAAGAATGCCGTGCCCGAATATGCTTTGTGGATACAGTGCGTTGTGGCTTCTTTATTGTGTTTGAGCGGACATTATGGCGATCTGCTCACCATGGTGTCGTTCATTGTGGTGATATTTTATGTGCTTACGATCATCGGAATTTTTATCCTGCGCAAGAAGCGCCCCGATATGCCAAGACCTTATAAGGCATTCGGATACCCGGTAATGCCCATGATATACATTGTGCTGGCGGCACTGTTTTGTGTGGCGCTGGTATGGGCTTCTCCTACTTATTCGTTGTGGGGACTCGGCATTACATTGATCGGACTTCCTTTGTATTATCTTGCAGGGCGAAAGCAGCAATGAGCGGTTCGCGGAACTGAACAGATGAAAAAAAGAAGAGATGGACTTTGAACAACTTTTTAAAAATTTGAGCAACAGCAAAGTATTGGTGGTAGGAGATATTATGCTTGATACTTACTGGTGGGGTAATGTAGACAGGATATCGCCCGAAGCGCCGGTGCCGGTGGTTGCATTGAAGAAAAAAGAACTGAGGGTGGGAGGGGCAGCCAATGTAGCGCTGAATACCGCGTCGCTGGGAGCAGCCACTTCAGTGATTTCGGTACTGGGAAATGATGAGAATGGCGCTTTGCTGAAACAACTATTACAGCAAAGCGGTATCAATACCGATTACCTGGTTACAGATTCTAGCAGGGTTACTACCAACAAAACCCGTGTTATGAGCCGCAACCAGCAGATGATGCGCTTGGATGCGGAAGAAACGGAAGATATCGGCAAAGCAACAGAAGATATGTTGCTGCAACACGTGGCAGATTTTTTCATCAAACACAAACCGGATGTGCTCATCCTGGAAGATTACAATAAAGGGGTACTCACACCCAGGGTCATCAAAGAACTGATAGCGCTTTGTCAGTCGGCAGGCGTGACCACTGCTGTAGACCCCAAGCGGAAAAACTTTTTATCGTTCCAGGGAGTTGATATTTTCAAACCCAACCTCAAGGAAGTAAGAGAGGGATTGAACCTGGTAACCGATGCAGTTGATGAAGAAGCACTCAAGCACATACACCAGGCTTTGCAAAAAAAATTACAGCACAGGATATCACTCATCACTTTATCGGAAAAAGGAGTGTTTTACCAGGTCGATGGCGAAGCCAGGATCATCCCTACCCATGTACGGAATATAGCCGATGTGAGTGGCGCCGGCGATACGGTGATAGCAGTAGCGGCATTGGTGTATGCTGCAACCAAAAACATGCACCTAGCAGCGGATATGGCCAATATTGCGGGCGGACTGGTATGCGAAGAAGTAGGTACTGCGGCCATTGATAAAGAAAAGTTGTACAACGAATGTTGTCTGTTGCTGGATTGAATATGAAGAAATATGCAGTGATAGTAGCCGGAGGCAATGGCCAGCGAATGGGCACTGAAGTGCCCAAGCAGTTCCTGCTGCTAAAAAACAAACCGGTATTGTGGCATACGATCCATACCTTTTTGGAGTCTTATCCCGATATGCAAATTATCCTGGTGGTGCCGGGAGAACATCAACAGGCAGGGGAAAAGATTATTGCCGATTTGCAGGCAAGTGCAAGAACAACCATTGTACACGGCGGCTCCACCCGTTTTCATTCAGTACAAAATGGATTGAAAAAAATACAGGAACCTGCTGTTGTGTTTGTGCACGATGGTGTGCGGTGTTTGGTGAGCAAAGCATTGATCCATCGCTGCTACGAAGCGGCGCTGGCGCATGGTTCAGCTATACCAGCTGTAGCCGCAACAGATAGTATCCGGATAGCAGAGGGTGCATCGAGCAAAGTAGTGGACCGTAATAAGGTACGCATTGTGCAAACCCCGCAGACATTCTTAAGTGAAGTATTACTTCCCGCATTCAACACCCCATACAACGAAGTGTTTACCGATGAAGCCACTGTAGTGGAAGCCAGTGGTAAAACTGTTCATCTCGTGGAGGGTGAACACAGTAATATTAAAATTACAAGGCCGGTGGATTTGCTGATAGCGGAAAAGATTATTTCTGATTTAATGCTGCCATCATCCCGAATATAATTGCAACGTCATCCCGAGCGCAGCCGAGGGATCTCATGAAGTCTTCAGCAGCTCCCTCGACTCGCTTCGCTCGCTCGGGATGACGGTAGCAGTTAAACTAATATGCTGGTACTGCTAATCTTCTCCAGTATCTGATGCGCCACTTCCATAGCCAGGAACCCATCGATCTCACTAACCACTACGGGCTTGTTGTTTACAATGGAATCCACGAAAGATTCGAGTTCCAGTTTGATGGAATTCACGGTATCAATTGACGGGTTGGCAATAGCCAGGGTTTTCTTGCCATGCTGTGTTTCAATATCGAAAGAAAAAACGTTCTTGTCCTCGGGTTGCTTGAGTTTGATGATCTCTGTTTTCTTCTCCAGGAAATCGATACCGATATAAGCATCTTTCTGAAAGAGGCGCATTTTGCGCATTTTCTTCATGCTGATGCGACTGCTGGTTAAATTGGCAACGCAGCCGTTGTTGAACTCGATGCGTACGTTGGCAATATCGGGTGTCTCGGTCATCACCGCCACACCACTTGCCGAAAGATGTTTGACATCACTCTTCACCAGGTTGAGGATAATGTCGATATCATGTATCATCAGGTCCAGGATCACGCTTACTTCGGTTCCCCTGGGATTGAACTGTGCCAGGCGATGCACTTCAATGAACATGGGGTTCAGGTTCATGTCCTTGATGGCGAGAAAAGCAGGGTTGAAACGCTCCACATGTCCCACCTGCATTTTTACATTGGCTTCACGGACCATATTTACGAGATCGCGCCCTTCCGGTATGGTATGGGCAAGGGGTTTCTCCACAAACACGTGTTTGCCCTTGCGGATGGCCTGCATGCAGACACTGAAATGGTGATCGGTAGGGGTGATCACATCAATGATATCGCAGGAGTCGATGAGTTTTTCCTCATCCATGAAACGTTTCAGGCCGTACTGCTCTGCCACGGCTTTGGCGTTTTCATTGTTCGGGTCGAAAAAGCCTACCAGCTTGATACCTTCAATTTCTTTCCAGTTATTCAGGTGAAATTTTCCCAGGTGGCCTACACCGAAAACACCAACTTTAAGCATAACAATGAACAGATTAATTCGCGGTAAAGATAACCATTCGTTAATGTGAAACGAGCATAGCGGAGGACGATGTGGATATTCTTGCTTCTTTGCTGCTCCTGTATTGCACCGTTACGTTCAATCCCAGGCTGTTCAGCCGCATGCTACCCACGCCCAGCCCTGCAAGTGGCAGTTTTATGTAAGGTTCCAACTGCATGGACACCTTCTTGCTAATGGGCTTTTCAAACCCCGCAGAAAGATGTACAACGGAGAACCAGTAGGAGCTTCCCGTATTGTAATACCCCGATTTTTTTACGATCGCTCCTGTAGTGGGCGCGGGGTAATAGTAATCGTAATTTTCGTCTTTCATGAAATAGGAAGAAAGGCCCGTGCTGAAAGAAAAACGGCTGGTCGATTTTTTACCCGGGTGGAAGCGCACCAGGAGGGGGATATCCCACATGGAGCAATCTCCTTCTACATTCGTGAGGTTCCAGTAACTGGCGGGACTACCCTTGGGAGCCGTAAAGTCTGCTCCATCCATTTTATAATTCTTCTTCGTGTAAATAGCCCCGGTATGCAATGACCAGTGCTTGTTCAAATGATAACCCGCCATCAATCCTATATTATAGCCGGGAGTCTCGGTATACCTGAATTTCACGTTGCTGAGATCTGTACCCGCTATTACTCCCATACTGAATTTGCTATACAGAGAAGAAGTGTTGGGTTCCTGGTGAGCAATCAATGATGTATCTACCGGATGATGATTTTGCTGTTGCAAAATGGTTGTATCCTTATGATGTGTATCATTGCCAACACCTGCTGCCAGCAGATGATCCAGCCCGTTATGCATAGGAGTGTTGTTACCGGCAACTTCTTTTGTAGCAGGCTGCTGGCTTCTGATTTCATCGTAAGCAGGAGGAGGTAAAACAGAAGCGCCTAACTGTTGTGACAAAGAAGATGCGGGTGAATCATTAGAACGGAGTGTATTTTTTGAATCAATAGAAGTATGGTTGAGTTGAGCTAATAGCGGAGATGCTTCTTCTGTTACAGGTGCAGGCGGATGCGTTTTGAGAATGGTATTTTCAGGTAAACTGGTAACAGGAGGTTCACTGTCTTGATGCACAGGCAAAGCGACAGGCGATTTTAATTTTGCCTGCGGACGCTCATGGTATTGATTCCAGAAATAAAACGATAAGCCGGTTGCCAATAAACAGGGCAGGAGCCACCATAATAATACAAGCCTTCTTTTCTTCTCCTCGGGCATGACTTTGTCCAGCTCCTGTGCCATTCGTGACCAGGAGGCGTTGCCAGGCGATGCTGCGTGTTCGGCAGCATCCCTGCTCAGGCGGTCCAGCTCATTATCGTCATCAGGATGGTACATATATTGTATAATCGGTTTGCTGCATAATGATTTTTCGGAGGTTATGCCTAGCTTTTGAGAGATTGGATTTGGAAGCGCCCACGCTGATGCCCAGCTGTTCGGCTATTTCTTCATGGGTCAACCCTTCAATTACAAAAAGATTAAAGACGGTGCGGTATACTGGCGTCAGTTTGCGAATGGCTTCAATGATTTCGCGGTAAGAAAGCCTGTCCAGGCCATTTTCCTGTATATCGGAAAATGATTCAACCTCGGGTACTGTTTCCCGGCTTACCAGTTTCAGGTGCGATTTGCGCAAGTAATCAATACAGGTGTTCACAACGATTTTCTTGAACCATCCTTTCAGCAAGGCTTCGGTATCTGCCTGGCGTCCGTCGTCGAACTGCCCGATATTCCTGAAAAGCTTGATGAAGGATTCATTGACGAGCTCTTCCGCCTCTTCCAGTTTATTAACATACCGATAGCAAATTTTCATGGCATACCCATGCATGGCATGATACAAGTCACGCTGACAATGGCGGTCGTTTTTACAGCAACCGCTGATGAGAGCCGTTATTGTGGTATTATTCCGCTCCAATTGCTAATGACGAACGCTTTAATGCGATATCCTCTCTTAAATTTACGACTTTAAATCCAGGTACGTATTTAGGTGGAGGAAGGTTGCCTACCCCGTACGACCGTCGCGGACCTTTATTTTCTTACCGGCATTTTTCTTTTCAAATTCCAATACTTCCTTGGGTTTGGGTTTGGTTTTTCCGGCAGCGTTGTTTTTGAGGGAATCGGTTGCCGGTTTGGCTGTGGAACTAGCTGTACTATCTTCCTTCATTCGATCCATTTCCGGACTATAAGGCTGATCCAGCATATATCTTTCGGTTCGTAATATTTGCCCGCTTGGTGGAAAATAATACCTCCAAATCCCATGCCGGAGGGAGTGCCCCTCTATTTTTACTACCACCTTCTTATATACGTCTGGATTTTGAAGGTCCTGTACATCAACGGTATCATAAGCTTTGGCAGGATTTACGGCCAGCCAGCTTTCTTCGTGTTCCAATCCTGCCATGGTAAAATACCTGCATACACCGTTCTTGTAACCCCAGCGATAGTTTTCAATAGCCAGCAGATCGCCCATAAGATTGAAGCGGCGCCACACACCTTCGCGCTGGCTGTTCACAAAACCACCTTCATCTTCATAACCGGGTTCTCCACGCAAGGGGTCTGCATGTATTTTCCACTTACCCTGCTTGAGTCCTTTGAGATCGGTGCAATTGATGGTATCTCCCCTGGAAGTCAGCTTATAAGTCTTGCACTGACCGGCTGCCGGCTGGTACACCAGCGGTAAGAGCAACAAAATGAAATAAAAACGCATATCAGAGCTGATGGTGTACCCCTAAATTACCAATAATTGATGACATCAGCCATTGACCATCTCACTCAAATATTGCTTCTCTGCTTTGAATGCTTCGCGGGGTTTGAGTCCGAGTAAAGAGAACATCGCATTGTCTTCTTCAAAAGAAGGATTGGGTGTTGTGAGCAGTTTATCGCCTGCAAAGATAGAATTGGCCCCTGCCATGAAACACAGCGCCTGCTCTGCTGTACTCATATCCGTTCTGCCTGCACTCAGGCGCACCATGGTGGCGGGCATCAGTACGCGGGCAGTAGCGATCATCCGCACCATATCCCATACATCTACTTTGTGATTGTGTTCCAGCGGGGTGCCGGCAATAGGAACGAGTGCGTTGATGGGAACACTCTCGGGATGTTCGGGCAGTGTTGCTAATGTATGCAGCATATTGATCCGGTCTTCATGTGTTTCTCCCAGTCCAATGATACCGCCGCAACAAACCGTTACACCCGCCTTGCGCACATGATCGAGTGTTTCCAAACGATCTTCATAAGTACGTGTGGTAATGATCTCTCCGTAATGCTCTTTGCTGGTATCGAGGTTGTGATTGTATGCATACAATCCTGCATCGGCCAGTTTTTTTGCTTGCTCTTCGGTGAGCATACCCAGGGTGCAACATACTTCCATACCCATTTCATTCACGCCCTTCACCATTTCCAGCACACGGTCGAAATCGCGGTTGTCTCTCACTTCACGCCAGGCCGCTCCCATACAGAAACGCGTAGAGCCTGCGTCTTTGGCTTTTTGTGCGTAAGACAACACTTCCTCTTTTTTCATCAAGGCCTGCACGTTTACACCGGTATTGTAGCGGGCGGCTTGCGGACAATAAGCGCAGTCTTCACTGCAGCCACCGGTTTTGATACTGAGCAGGGTGCAAACCTGCACTTCTGCCGTATCGTTGTATTTCCTGTGCAGCGTGGCAGCGTTGAAGACCAGCTCCAGCAGCGGGGTATCGTATATCGACTTAACTTCTTCTAAGGTCCAGTTGGTACGTATTTCGGTTTGCATAAGTTTCAATAGTGTCTGATTTGACAAAGATAATTACAATCATTTATCATGCTCTATCCATTCTCTTTCCGGTGCAGCATATAGTTTCGCCATTTTTCAATAACCTGTGCCATGTCATCGGGGAGTGGTGATTCGAAGAACATTTCTTTTTGCGTAACGGGATGGATAAAGCCCAGCGTTCGTGCGTGCAGGGCGCAACGCGGACAAAGCGCGAAACAGTTGTCTACAAACTGTTTGTACTTGGTATAGATGGTACCTTTTAAAATTTTATCGCCGCCATATTCCCAGTCATTGAATAACGTGTGGCCGATATGTTTCATGTGCACACGTATCTGGTGGGTCCTTCCTGTTTCGAGCACGCATTCCACCAGTGTTACATAGTTGAAGCGTTCCAGCACTTTATAATGTGTGATGGCATGTTTACCCGTTTCACCATCGGGATAGGCATCGAACATTTTACGGTATTGCCTGTGGCGTGCAATATGCGCTTCGATGGTTCCTGCTTCTTCCTGTACATCGCCCCATACCAGGGCAACATATTTGCGTTGAACGGTGTGATTGAAAAATTGTTTGGCCAAATGTGCTGCCGCATCTGCGGTCTTGGCCAGCACAATGAGGCCGGTGGTATTTTTATCGATGCGATGTACTAATCCGAATCGCGGCAAAGCCTCTTCATCGATCTGGGGGTTCTGTTGTTGGAGGTGATAAGCTACTCCATTGAGCAAAGTACCACTGAAATTGCCCACACCGGGATGCACTACCATGTTGGCCGGTTTGTTGAGCACCATCACGGCATCATCTTCATATACGATGTTCAGGGGAATGTTCTCGGCTTTGAGTTCAGTATGATCGGGATTGATGAGGCTCATCATCACGATCTCATCGCCCGGCTTCACTTTGTAATTACTCTTGACCACTTTCCCGTTCACGGTAAGGAAGCCCGCGTCAATGCCGCGCTGTACTTTATTACGGGTGGCTCCTTCGATATGCATCTGCACCCATTTGTCTATCCGGAAAGGTTCCTGGCCCTTGTCTACCGAAAAGGTCTTGCGTTCATAAAGCTCTTCGGAGCCCTCTTCGGGTAAATGATCGTTTGCTTCGTGCATCCGGCAAAAATAGTTGTAATTGCGCAATGGCATACCTTTGTTGTATGCAAACAGTTCAGTTTCAGGACCTGGGTCTGAGAAATTACAAGGAAGTGTGGGATTACCAGGAAATGCTATTGCAGGAAAATACAACGGTCAAGGCACAATACCGTAACCAGGAATTGTCGCCCGTTACAGAATGGCCCACACTGCACCATCTTTTGTTTGTAGAACATCCGCCCGTATATACCCTGGGCAAAAACGGAAAAGAAGCGCATGTGCTCATCGATGAAGCGGAACGCTTGGCCAGGGGCATCGATTATTTTCATATCAACAGGGGAGGGGACATCACTTTCCATGGCCCCGGCCAGTTGGTGGGTTACCCGATATTGGACCTGGAAAAATTCCGTACCGACCTGGGATGGTATTTACGCAGTCTCGAAGAAGTGATCATTCTTACCATGGCAACTTATGGGTTGAAAGGAGAACGGAGTCCGGGTGAAACCGGCGTGTGGATAGAGCCTGATGTAAAAGGACGCGAACGGAAAATATGCGCCATGGGCATCAAGTGCAGCCGGTGGATCACCATGCACGGCTTTGCTTTCAATGTCAATGCCAACCTGGATTATTTTCAATACATTGTTCCCTGCGGGATAGAGAACAAGCAGGTGACCTCCCTGCAAAAAGAACTGGGCCGCGAAATACCGATGGATGAAATAAAAACGGAAGTGCGAAAGAATTTTGAAAAAGTATTCAACGCCTCGCTTGTCTAGTTTTTGTCCAGGAAGAATTTATTCTTCTCTTTCAGTTTTTCATCTTCATACAATTCAAACTGGAACCAGCCAGAATGTATGAAGCTGGCTTTGTCCAGCACTACTTCGTTTTCTTTCACTGCTTTGATCTGGAAAATTTCCTGTCCGTTTTCTTCGAAGAAAACAATTCGGTAACGGTGTTGCTTATAATCGGGCAGGCGCACGGTGAGGTAACCTTTGTCGTTCGTGAATACATAAGGAGAAGGGATCCAGGATAATGCCTTGGCAACAAAGGGCCGCCAGTCGATTGAATCTGCATCAACGGTGTACAGGGAATCGCTGGTTCTGTTGATGATAGAATCACGAAAATGCAGGAAGTCTTTGTAGGGTAATTTGAGCGCCAGTTCACCCCGTTTGTAAATGCGTATGATGGCATCGGCTGCCATGGCAGCAGCATTGGGTAATGGTTGCACGCGGGTATCCGGACTGTTATCGCCCACTCTTTTCACATTGCTAAAGAAATACTGGCCGCCCCTCAGCACATAAAAAATGCGGTAATATACTTTATAACCCGGCATTGCCTGTGCGTCTACAAAACCATTGGAGAGCAATTCGGGCGATTGGGAGGAGAAGATGGTCCTGAAATTGGTGATGCTGTCGTAAGACCGCTGCACTGCCAATTGGATGCAGGAAGGGTAAGGGTTGATCCAACTGATCTGGGTCTTTCCTTTGGTAAGTTCTTTAACGGTAAAACCGGGCAGGGCGGTTTGGGCCTGTGCACTGTTCCATACAACAAACATAGCCAGCCAGGCCGGAAAAATTAAGCGTAGTGATTTCATCTTGTACAAAGATAAAAGCTGTTGGGTTATCAAAAAGGTAATGTATGCGGTGGTAGTGAATTGTTCCCCTGCAGGCCGCCACTGTGGATTACCAGGAGGCGGCTGTTTTTATGGAAATATTTTTTCTCAATACAATCTTTCACGGCGAATAATAGCTTCGATGTGTACACGATATCGGTGGGCAATTGTTCATTTTCCCATAAGCCCTGCATGAACCGTACCAGATTTGAAGGGTGCTTGCCATATCCTCCGAAATGATAATCGTGTAAGATGCGATGTTGTTTCTGTTGATCACCGGCATCCAGTAAATCGTCAACGGCTTTTTGCAGCGCTTCATTGCCTTTCATAACGCTGATGCCAATAACTTCCTGGTTGGCAGATGCTGTCCGTACCAATCCCGCCATCATGGTGCCTGTACCTACTGCGCAGAGTATATGCGAATACCCCGAAACATCAACCAGTTTGAGTATTTCCGAAGCGCCCCTGGCGCCTTCCGGTCCGTACCCGCCTTCAGGTATCCAATACCAACCAGGGTCGGCATGGGTTTGGATGATAGCATCTTTAAAACGGTAATCGGAGCGGTTGATAAATACCAGTTCCATGCCGCAGGCTTGTGCAGCCGTCAGTGTATGTGAGAGCGGAGAATGGGCTTCACCACGAATAAAACCGATGTTTTTCAATCCATGCTCCCTGCCTGCATAGGCCAGCGCCGCAATATGGTTAGAATAGGCTCCGCCGAAACTGGCAATTGTGTTTTTGCCGGTGCGTTCGGCAGCTTCGAGGTAGTACTTTAGTTTGAACCATTTATTACCGCTTATAACCGGGTGTATGCGGTCGAGCCGCAGCACATCGACCGTTGTATAGTCGCCGTTGATCCAACTGCTGAGCGATTGAATATTGATATTTTGTGAATTATAGCGCATTTGTGCTGTTTGTTACTCAAATCGAATGATTTAGCTTCGCCACTCGAAAGTATCAAAACAAACCAATCAATGAAACCCACCCTTGTGATCCTTGCAGCGGGCATGGCCAGCCGCTATGGAAGTATGAAACAAATAGAATCATTCGGTCCATCCGGTGAAACCATCATGGACTATTCCATTTATGATGCCATCCAGGCCGGATTTGGAAAGATCGTTTTCATTATCCGCGAAGATTTTGCCGACCAGTTCAAAGCCATTTTTGAACCCAAGCTCAAGGGACGGATCGAGATTGATTATGTGTACCAGAACCTCAAATCTTTTACCGGCAACAGGGTAATACCTGCCGACAGAACCAAACCCTGGGGTACGGCGCACGCGGTATTGTGCTGTAAAGGCAAGATACACGAACCTTTTGCAGTGATCAATGCCGATGATTATTATGGACGCGATGCCTTCATCAAGGCTTATGATTTTCTCGTTACCAAATGCAATGAAAAAACATATTGCATTATCGGATATGAGCTGAATAAAACGTTGAGCGATAACGGCAGTGTGAGCAGGGGTGTTTGTGAAGTGGATGCTGATAATAACCTGATCGATATCAACGAACGCACAAAAATTTCACGCCAGGCCAATGGTCATATTGTTTTTGAAGACGAGGCCGGCACCTATCATGTATTACCCGAAAATGCGATGGTGAGTATGAACTATCTCTGTTTTGCTCCGGGCTTTATTGATGTTTGCGAAAGCTTTTTCGGCGAGTTCCTGGATAAGAATATCAACAACCTCAAGTCGGAGTTTTTCATTCCTGTTGTAGCGGGACAATTCGTTTCTTCCGGGAAAGGTGTAGTAAAAGTGATACCCACTTCTTCAAAATGGTTTGGCGTTACTTATAAGGAAGATGCCCCGGTGGTACAGGCCAGCATCGATAAACTGGTAGCTGCCGGAGAATACCCCAATAATCTCTGGGCCTGATTGAACTTTGCCTTTTGCCCCGGACTTAAGTCCGGGGCAAAAGGCAAAGTTTTTTGATGATGATCTGATTGGATATTTTTATTTGCTGTATGCTTTTACATAGAATACGCAGGGTTCCAGTTCGGCAATTTGTTGTTTGCGTTGCACGCCTTTGAGGCTGCTGCGTGCCGGCAGTTTGATTTTTACCATGGAACTGTCGCTTTTCTTGAGTTCTTCCACCATGCTGAAAATGTTCCTGGATTTAACTGCAAATGCTACCCCTTCTGCCTGTGCCTGGCGGGTGCTCAATACACCTACCACTTCTCCGTTGGTATTGAATACGGGTCCGCCTGAGTTGCCGGGATTGGCGCTGATCTGCACCTGGTAGGAGAGTGAATCTCCGTTGTAGCCCGTTTTGGCGCTCAGGTATCCCATTCCGTACACAATGTCGTTCCGGGGATATCCCAGGGTGAAGATCTCTTCGCCGAGATCGGTATTGTTTTTACGGATACTATAGGGAAGGGAGTGCAATGGCTCGTAATCTTTGTCATTGATCTTAAGAATGGCCAGGTCTTTGTCCTGGTCGATATGCACGATGGTAGCGCTGAATTCCTGCCCCTGGTTATTCACGACAATAGCGCCCGACCCTTTGAGTACATGGGCATTGGTCATGATATAACCTTTGGTATCGATGAGAAACCCTGTGCCGCCGCTGATGAGCCGGGCATTCTCGGGTATCTTGCTTTTTACTTCGTTGATCAATGAACCCTGGTATTGCTGGTTCCTTTTGATCACTTCAATGTCTTTGCTCAGTTGTTGCAACTGGTTGCCGTTTACAGCGGGGGAGAGGTAAACGGTGAGGCCACTGATGACCAATGCTATGATACCACCCACCGAAGCGGCGATGGCAGTCACTTTTTTGTATTTGTTCCAGAGCTGGATAACGCGCCCTTTAGCAGAAAGTGCGGCGCCTTCATTGATGTCGCCCCGGGCCAGTAACCGGGCATGGGATTCATGTATGCTGTGTTTCAGGGTACGGTGGGCTGCATAAAAATCCATCTGGTGCAGGAACATACCGTGCTCTACCACCATCTGGTCAATTTCAGGCGTATTTTTCCGGAGCTCTTCAAAATAAGCCCGTTCGGCGGCGTCCATATCGCCGCTGAGGTACCTTTCAATAGCTTCCAGTAATAAGATATCGTCCATCATAGTGCTTACTCCCCGATATTATATTGCGCAAAGAAGAGTTTCTTTAAACGCATTAAACATTTGTATTTCTGGTTCTTGGCGTTATCGGCATTGGTATAACCGAATTCCTGCGCCAATTCCTGCATGTCCATTTTCTTCAGGTAAAATCCTTCCAACAATCCCTTGCAGGGCTCCCCCAGGCTGTTCAGGGCCCGGTCCATTATCGCAAACTCGGCATTCCGCTTCTCATGGATCTCCAGGTCTTCTTCCACCGCCACTGTTTCATCAAGCGGGTCAACTTGCCGTGTAAAACGACCCAGTTGTTGTAGCCGTTTGAGCCAAAGTCTCCTACATATTGAATAAACATAAGTTTTAATTTGACAGGTTAAGACAAATGATTCACTCTGTGCTTTTTCATAGAGGGCAATCATCGCTTCCTGAAAAACATCCCTTGCATCATCGTAAGAGCCATTGTTGTTCAGAATGAAAGACTGAATGGATGCGAAATTTTCCTTATAAATGGCATCAATGGCCTTCGAGTCATTGTTGGCCAACCCTTTCAATAACACCTGTTCGTTGCTGTCAGCTTTCACTATGCACCATTTAATACTGTGAGGAGGGTAAAAGTAACCCAAAATAGTCCTAAAATGTTTTTTTGAAAAATATTCCGGTCGCGAGGTTACCTTTTATCTTTTGCCGGTATTAACAGGAAATTCACTCACACAAAAAACACAACAAATGAAAAAGCTGTTATTCGTTTTAGCTATCGGCGCTCTTGCTGCCTGCGGTTCTGGTGCCAACAAAGATGCTGCTAAAGATTCTACTGCAACTGTAGCCCCTGCTGCTGATTCAGCTGCTAAAGCTGCTGCTGACACCACTAAGAAAGCAGATACAGCTGCTAAAGCTGCTGTTGACACTTCAGCTAAGAAGAAGTAATTTATTTTAGGCTGCCGAATATAAAACGAACGGAGGCGTGCTTGCCTGCCCCTGGTAGCTTATCAAAGATTTTTTCATATGGCAAGCAATCGTTAGAGGCCGCTCCGTTTCCACGGAGGGGCTTTTTTCTTTTTCTGAGTGAATAGAACCTTCCCGCAGCTGGCAGATTCCGTCCAACAGTTGTTAGAAACTGTGCTCCAGCGATATCTGCATAATTTTCTGCCGGGCACCCTAACTATTATTTGTTAGCTTAATTTTTTTTGATGAATTGATGGTTGGTATCAAATCAGTAGCTATTTTTGACACAGAATGAAAACAACAAATACTTTCTTTTTCTTTTATTACTTTTTCTTCTTTACACAAAGGAGCCGGGTAGTATTTGCGAAAGCTTAAAAGATAAATGAATCAAAATACGATCCCGGCTCAAAGGCCGGGATTTTTTATACCCCCAACCACCCCCCACTATGAACAAAAGAATCGCTATTCAAGGTTACGAAGGCAGCTTCCACCAGGTAGCCGCCGTGCACATATTCGGTAAGAACATTGACGTAATTCCCTGTGATACTTTTAGAGAACTCATCAAAATAACGGAAGACAAAAAACAGTCCGACGGCGCCGTGATGGCCATCGAAAACTCCATCGCCGGCAGCATCCTGCCCAATTACAATCTCCTGCAAAAAAGCAAATTGAAAGTAACGGGCGAAGTATACCTCTCCGTCAGCCAGAACCTGATGGTCAATCCCGGTGTACGGTTCGAAGACATCCGCGAAGTGCACAGTCACCCGATGGCCATCCTGCAATGTCTCGACTACCTCGAAAAACACAACTGGAAACTGGTAGAAACAGAAGATACCGCGTTAAGCGCCAAACTGCTGCACCAGCATCGCCGCCAACACTCTGCCGCCATTGCCAGCAGACTCGCAGCCGAATTATTCGGACTGGAGATCCTGGCTCCCAATATCCATACACTTAAAAACAATGTGACCCGGTTCCTGGTGCTGCAAAAAGAAAATGATGCGGAGCCGGTGCCTGATGCCGACAAAGCATCGGTTTATTTCCAGACCGATCATTCCAAAGGATCACTGGCCCGTGTGCTCACACATATTGCCAGCGCCGGCATCAACCTGAGCAAATTGCAAAGCATGCCCATACCGGGCAGCGATTTCAAATATGGTTTCTATGCCGATATGGAATTCGACGGCATGACACAGTTGAACGAAGTGCTGAAAGCCATGCAGCCACTGACCAATATGGTTAAAACATTCGGTATTTATAAACAGGGAAAACTGGTGAAAGGATGATACAGGTAAACACTGCTAAAAGGCTGGAAGGCATCGGTGAATATTATTTTTCGCAAAAACTGCGCGAAATAGAGGAGCTGAACAAACAGGGCAGGCAGATCATCAACCTGGGTATCGGTAGCCCCGATCTGCCCCCGCATCCCGATGTGATCAAAGTATTGCAGGACGAAGCGGCCAAACCCAACGTGCATGCTTACCAGAATTACAAAGGATCGCCGGTGTTGCGAAAAGCGATTGCCGACTGGTATGCGAAATGGTATGGCGTAACGCTGAACCCCGAAACCGAGATACTCCCGCTGATCGGCAGCAAGGAAGGCATCATGCATATTTGCATGACCTACCTCAACGAAGGTGACCAGGCATTGATCCCCGATCCCGGCTATCCCACGTACAGCAGCGCTGTTCGCTTATCGGGCGGTACCCCCGTAGTGTATGAATTATCGGAAGCCAGCAACTGGGAACCCGATTTTGCGCAACTGGAAAAAACAGATCTCAGCAAGGTGAAACTCATGTGGGTGAATTACCCGCATATGCCAACGGGCCGCTTGCCGCAGAAAGACCTGTTCAACAAACTGATCGCATTCGGAAAGAAACACCATATACTGATCTGTCACGATAACCCTTACAGTTTCATTTTGAATGATGCGCCACTGAGTTTGCTGAGTGTGGAAGGGGCGAAAGAAACAGCCGTTGAGCTGAACTCGTTGAGCAAAAGTTCCAATATGGCCGGATGGCGCGTGGGGATGTTGTCGGGTGCGAAAGAGCGGATCGATGAAATATTGCGTTTCAAAAGCAATATGGACAGCGGTATGTTCCTGCCCGTGCAACTGGCGGCGGCCAAAGCGCTGAGCCTCGGCAAAGACTGGTACGATGAAGTGAACGCGATCTATAAAGAAAGAAGAGAAAAAGTATTTGAATTATTGACCCTGCTCCGTTGTGCATTCGATACAAAACAGGCGGGCATGTTTGTGTGGGCAAAGATCCCCGCTTCGCATGCAAACGGTTTTGCCCTGAGCGATGCAGTATTATACAATGCAAATGTATTCATCACACCGGGAGGCATATTCGGTAAAGCCGGAGAACCTTATATCAGGGTCAGCTTGTGCGGATCGGTAGAACGGTTCACAGAAGCCATTAACGGGATCAGCAACGCAGGTATATGAGAGTAACGATCATTGGTACGGGATTGATAGGTGGCTCCATGGCCATTGCCCTGAAAGAGAAAGGCTTTGCGAAGCATATCATTGGGGTGGATAAGCATGCCGTGCATGCAGAAAAGGCATTGGCACTGGGGTTGGTAGATGCAGTATTGCCGTTGCAGGAAGCCGTAACGCAATCAGATTTGGTGATACTGGCCACGCCCATCAATGCGGCAGAAACTTTATTGCCGCAAGTACTGGATATGGCAGACCGCCAGGTAGTGATGGATGTAGGCTCCACTAAAAAAATGATCTGTGCATCGGTAGCAGGTCATGCGAAAAGAGGGCGCTTTGTGGCCACACACCCGATGTGGGGTACAGAATACAGCGGTCCGGAAGCTGCGGTAAAAGGCGCGTTCACCGATAAAGCCACTGTGATCTGCGATAAAGCCAACAGCGATGCCGATGCAGTAGCCTGTGTTGAAGAAGTATATCGGTTATTGGGCATGCACCTGGTGTATATGAACGCCGATGACCACGATGTGCACGTGGCTTATGTGAGCCATATATCACACATCACTTCTTTTGCATTGGCCAATACGGTGCTGGAAAAGGAAAAAGAAGAGGACGCCATTTTCGAACTGGCCAGTGGTGGTTTTGAAAGCACGGTGCGATTGGCCAAGAGTAACCCCGCTATGTGGGTACCTATCTTTATGCAGAATAAAGAAAATGTGTTGGATGTACTGAATGAACATATTGCCCAATTGCGCAAATTCAAAGCATGCCTGGAGAAGGAAAATTACGATTACCTGCAGGAACTGATTGAAAATGCCAATGGGATCAGGCGCATATTGAAGTAAACAAAAAACAGCAAAGCCCTGTAGAAACGGTAACTTTGCGGCAAATTTTAATACATGACGACATTTGAAGGGTTGGGAATTGACGCCAGATTGATTCAGGCAACCGATGAGTTGGGGTATGTAAACCCAACCCCCATACAGGAACAGGCGATACCGGTTTTGCTCAGCGGAACCAAGGATTTTATTGGGCTGGCACAAACAGGTACTGGCAAAACAGCGGCATTCGGATTACCCCTGCTGCACATCATCGATGCGGCAGCCAAACATCCGCAGGCGCTGGTGGTTTGTCCCACGAGGGAACTCTGCTTACAGATCGTAAAAGAAATAGAGCTCTTTAAAAAATACATCAAAGGTGTTTCAGTAGTAGCTGTTTACGGAGGTACTTCCATCGGACTGCAGATCCGCGACCTGAAAAAAGGCGTGCAGATCGTGGTGGCCACACCGGGCAGGTTGATAGACCTGATCGAAAGAAAAGCCATCAACCTGGAACAGATTGAATATGTGGTGCTGGATGAAGCGGATGAAATGCTGAACATGGGCTTCCAGGATGATATTGAATTCATCCTGAAGAATACCCCGCAACGCGAAAGCACCTGGTTATTCAGCGCTACCATGCCACCCGAAATACGCAAGGTGAGCAAACGTTACATGAAAGACCCGGTGGAAGTAACTGTTGGTAAAGTAAATACCGCCAACAAAAGCATCGACCACCAGTATTATGTAACATCGGCGCAGCATCGTTATCAAACATTGAAGCGCATCATCGATTTCAACCCCGGTATCTATGGTATCATTTTTACCCGCACGAAAGTAGACGCGCAGGAAATATCTGAACGCCTCACCAGGGAAGGATACGATATCGACGCATTGCACGGCGACCTCACACAGGTGCAGCGCGATAAAGTAATGGGTCAGTTTCGTGATAAGAGCCTGCAATTACTGATCGCCACCGATGTGGCGGCACGCGGTATCGATGTGCAGGGTATTACCCATGTAATCAACTACGAACTACCCGATGATGTGGAAGTGTACACACACCGCAGCGGAAGAACGGGCAGGGCGGGTAACCAGGGTATCAGCATTGCCATTGTGCATTCGAAAGAAATGTACAAGCTGAAGCAGATTGAACGAATCAATAATTCTAAGTTTCATAAACTGGATATTCCAAGCGGCAAAGACGTGTGCCGTAAACAGTTCTTCCATTTCATGGATAAATTGCTGTCGGCCGATATCAGTCACGGCGACTATGAGACTTATGTTCCCATGCTGGCCGAAAAATTCGCCGATGTGAGCAAGGAAGAAGTATTGAAAAGGGTAGCGGCGATGGAGTTCGACCGTTTCCTCAAATATTATGAAAACGCCGAAGACCTGAATGTGCGCGAGCGTGGAAAGAATGAGCAACGTGATAGTCGCGGCAACGGCAGGAGGGACGGAGGTGCTTACGAAAGCCGCAGGGACAGGGGTGGTAGTAACGGATACAGTCGCCTTTTTGTGAACCTCGGTACCAAAGACGGATTTTACAAAGCGAGCTTCCTGCAATTCATCTTGGACATGAGCGACCTGAAGAAAGAAGTGCTGGGCAGGATAGATATGAAAGACATGAACAGTTGGGTGGAGATAGAAAAAGGAGCAGCCAACCAGATGATCCGTGCGCTGGATGGAAAGAATTACAAAGGAAGAAGGATACGTATGAACGATGCCGATAGTGGCGGACGCCGGCCCAACAAACGTGGCGAAGCATAACAAGCAACAGACAATTCAATTTATATGGAGCAAGCAATTGACCAAAAATCAGCAGTGGAAGCGCTCTTGACCAAGCGCCCACTCATCATCTCAGGACCCTGCAGTGCAGAGACCGAAGAACAAGTGGTAGAAACCGCTAAACGTTTGGCGGCTACCGGTAAAGTAGACATCCTCCGCGCAGGTATATGGAAGCCGCGTACCCGTCCCGGCAGTTTTGAAGGGATCGGCACCAAAGGCCTTCCCTGGTTACAGCGTGCCAGGAAAGAATCCGGCCTGCCTGTGGCAATAGAAGTGGCTACCGCCAAGCAGGTAGAAGATGCCCTGCATTTCGATGTAGATGTATTATGGATCGGCGCACGTACTACCGTGAACCCGTTCAGCGTACAGGAAGTTGCCGATGCACTGAGGGGTGTGGACGTTCCCGTATTGATCAAGAACCCGATCAACCCCGACCTCGAATTGTGGATTGGTGCAGTAGAGCGTGTAGCAAAAGCCGGCATCAAAAATATCGGACTCATCCACCGCGGCTTCAGCTCTTATGGCAATACCGAATACCGCAACGCACCTATGTGGCACCTGGCCATTGAGATGAAACGCCGTAACCCCGGTCTGTTGCTCATTAACGACCCTTCGCATATCTGCGGAAGAAGAGATATATTACTGGATGTGGCACAGAAAGCGATCGACCTCGATTTCGACGGACTGATCATTGAAAGCCATATCGATCCCGATCATGCCTGGAGTGATGCCAAACAACAAATCACGCCGGAGCGCCTGGGTGAAATGATCAACTCGATCGTATGGCGTAAAGAAGATATCGATTCGGAAGCGCTGCATGCTGCCATGGAAAAAATGCGCCAGCAGATCAACCAGCTCGATGATGAATTGCTGCTGCTCCTCGGACAACGTATGAAAGTGGCTGAAAAGATCGGCCAGTATAAAAAAGACAACAACATCACCATCCTGCAAACCAATCGTTGGAACGCTATTCTTGAAAGGGCTTTCGCGAAAGGGGAGCAACTGGGACTGAGCAAAGAATTCGTGACCAAATATTTTGATGCTGTACACATGGAGAGTATCAATCACCAGAATAAGATCATGAATTCCTAAGTGGCAGCATGAAGAAGAAAAAAGTTTCGTTCAGCAATAGTGCAGTGGATTATTATTTCCATGCCGATTTTGCTCGCCTGGAAAAACTGGTAGCCAAAGAAAGAACCGTGATCGTCACGGATGAACATGTGTTTAAAGCCCACCAGAAAAAATTCAAAGGCTGGAATACCATCGTGCTCAAGCCGGGTGAAGAATTCAAGGTGCAGCAGACGGTGGATGTGGTAATAGATCAGCTGATTGAATTGGGTGCAGACCGTAAGACGACCCTGGTAGGTGTGGGCGGTGGCGTGATCACCGATATCACCGGTTATGTAGCCGGTATCTATATGCGGGGCATTGCATGCGGGTTCGTGCCTACTTCATTGTTGGCCATGGTAGACGCTTCGATCGGCGGGAAGAATGGGATTGATGTAGGCGTATATAAGAATATGGTGGGACTGATCCGTCAGCCATCTTTTCTGCTCTTCGATCACAGTTTCCTGAAATCTCTTCCCAAAGTTGAATGGCAGAATGGTTTTGCAGAGATCATCAAACACGCCGCTATCAAAGACGCAGCCCTGTTCAAATTGCTGCAGTCGCACCGCCTCACCGATTTTCAGCGCGATGCACAATTACTGGCGAAGCTCATTGAAAGGAATGTACTCATCAAAACCAAAGTAGTGGTGAACGATGAGTTTGAAAAAGGAGAACGCAAGCTGCTGAATTACGGGCATACCCTGGGTCATGCCATTGAAAATATGTATGAACTGAGTCATGGGCAGGCCATCAGCATTGGCATGACGTATGCAGCATTGATGTCGAAACAGTTGAAAGGTTTCAAGCAGGCCGATGAACTGATAGCAGTGCTGGACAAGTACGGGTTGCCTACGTTTGCCGAATTCGATACCAAAGAAGCGTTCAGGATATTACAGAAAGATAAAAAGAAAGACAACCAGCAGATCAGTTATATCCTCCTGGAAAAGATCGGTAAAGGCGTGGTACAGCCTTTGTTGTTTGTGCAATTAAAAGAAATTTTCAACCAGTTTACATGATTGTTACCGTTTCTCCATCTGTTATAAAAGGTGCTATCAGAGCGGCAGCCAGTAAGAGCAGTATGCAAAGAGCCTGTGCCGCCGCCCTGCTTGCCGGAACAACTACTACCATCGTTAATCCCGGCAATAGCAACGACGATCAGGCTGCACTGGATGTGATACAGAAACTGGGCGCTGTTGTTGCGAAAGAAGCGGATGGTAACATCGTTATCCATTCCAAAGGTGTTGCGCCTTTAAATTCAGAGATCAATTGCGGTGAAAGTGGTTTGGGTATACGCATGTTTACGCCCATCGCGGCGTTGAGCGCTCAGCTGCTCACCATCAATGGTACCGGCAGCTTGCTGACCAGGCCCATGGATTTTTTTGATGAGATATTACCTCAACTGAGTGTAAACATTCAATCGAATAAAGGACGTTTGCCGCTGAAGATACAGGGACCGCTGCAACCTGCAGACATCACTGTGGATGGTTCGCTCAGCTCACAATTCCTCACTGGCTTGCTCATGGCTTATGGCGCTGCAGGCGCTAACGGAGCTGTCATAACAGTGAACAACCTGAAAAGCAAACCTTATATCGATCTCACATTGCAGGTGATGCAGCATTTCGGGTGGGAGGTATCACACACCGATTATGAACAGTTCAGGTTTCAAAAAGCGAAACCTGCACCTGCCGCATTTACTTACACTGTTGAAGGTGATTGGAGCGGCGCGGCATTTCTGTTGGTAGCAGGAGCCGTAGCAGGTGATATTACCGTGAAGGGATTGGATGTGTATTCCACCCAGGCCGATAAAGCTATTTTACAGGCTTTGTCAGACTGCGGATGCAAATTATCTATTCGTCCTGATGAAATTGAAATAGGACCCTTGTCGCTAAAGGCATTCCATTTCAATGCCACAGATTGTCCCGATCTGTTCCCGCCGCTGGTGGCTTTAGCCGCCTGCTGTGAAGGAATTACGGTGATTGAAGGTGTGGAAAGGCTGGCCCACAAAGAAAGCAACCGCGGCCTCACTTTACAGGAAGAGTTTGCTAAATTGGGTATTGAAATCACATTGCAGGGTAACCTGATGCTGGTGAAAGGTAATACAGGTATGAAGGGCGCTGTTACCCATTCGCACCACGATCACCGCATTGCCATGGCCTGTGCCGTTGCAGCGTTAAAGGCAAACGGAGACGTAATCATTGAAGAAGCCGATGCCATCAATAAATCTTATCCCGATTTCTATGAACATATTCAGCAATTGGGAGCAGTGATAAAAATTCAAAAGTAAAGCCAAGCAGCCTTTTTAATTAAACACGCGTACTATGAACTCTTTCGGTCGCCTTTTCCGCATACATATTTTTGGTGAGTCGCACGGCGAAAGTGTGGGACTTGTGATAGATGGCTGCCCGGCCGGACTGCCCCTGTCTGTGGAAGATTTTCTTACCGATATCGAGCGCCGCAAAGGCGGCAACCATAAAGGAACTACTCCCCGCAAGGAGGACGACCTGCCCATTTTTAAAAGCGGCATTTTCAATGGGCATACAACGGGCGCTCCCATCACTATTTTATTTGAGAACAAGAATACCCGCAGCGGCGATTATGAAAAACAACGTGCTGTGCCGCGGCCGGGACATGCAGATTTTACCGCTCACGCCAAGTATGGCGGTTTTGAAGATTTCAGGGGAGGCGGACATTTCAGCGGCAGGCTGACGGTTTGCATGGTGGCTGCCGGTGTGATCGCGAAAAAATTGCTGGGACATATACAGGTTGTATCCACCATACTTGAAATTGGAGGCGAGGCAGACCTGGAAAAAGGGCTGCAAAAAGCCATCGATGCCAAAGACTCTATAGGCGGTATTGTTGAGTGCCGGGTGAACGGACTGCCGGTGGGCCTGGGAGAGCATTTCTTCGATTCGGCAGAATCGTTGATCAGTCATGCTGTTTTTGCCATCCCCGCCGTAAAAGGCATTGAATTCGGAGCAGGCTTTGCCGCTGCCCGGATGTTCGGTACCGAGCACAATGATGCCATCGAAGATGCCAGCGGGAAAACGCGTACCAACCATGCTGGTGGCATAGTGGGGGGTATTACCAACGGCAATGAGTTGGTCTTCCGCATCGCCATCAAACCCACTTCTTCTACCCCTAAAGAACAGCAGACCTGGAACTGGGAAACCAATGCCATTGAGTCCCTCTCTGTCAAGGGCAGGCACGACCTCTGCATAGCCCTCCGGGTACCCGTGGTACTGGAAGCCGTAACGGCATTTACCCTGGTTGACCTGATGCTATTGGAGCAGCGGATCGGGCGTATAGGACCTTCATTTATGTTATGAATGGTCAGTTAATTGTAAAATAATATCCGCTAATATATTGATAACCAGTGCTGTTGGTGAATTGGCTTGCTTTTTGGCACGGTGTTTGGCCAGGGAGGGCAACTGTATTTATACACATCCTAATGAAAGCCCTCCTAAGCAACAGATAATTACCTAATTTGATTATGTGAATCGGAGGGTCGGTGTGCGATATACGATTAAACCGATTTTATGAAAAAGATCATCTACGTGCTCTTTCCCCTGTGCAGTCTTTTTTGGCTGGGATTCCGTATGGATACCCCGGTACAAAAGGTCAACGGCCTCATACAACGGGATACAACAGTGGTACCCCAGACGGATACGCTGCCTTTACCGGCAGACTCCGTGAGAACCGACTCTCTGCTTAAAGCCGGCACCGATTCGGTGGCATTGACCAAGCCTGCAACTGACTCGCTTTCGGGTGTGGAAGCCATCAGCTTTACAGGTATTGCCAGCTTTTACAGCTCCAACCTGGATGGTACCAAAACCGCCACTGGTGAAATATTTCGCAACAGCAAATACACAGCCGCGAGTAACCACCTCAAACTGAATACCTGGGTGAGGGTTACCAACCTCAAGAATAATAAAACAGTGATCGTTCGCATCAATGACCGGATGCATCCCCGCATGAAAAAGAGAGGACGTGTAGTAGACCTGAGCAGGGTAGCGGCCAGGCAATTGGATTTTATGAAGAGCGGACTGACAAAAGTTAAAGTGGAAGTAGTGTCCAAAGGCACAGTGGAATAATTTAAAACTGCTATATACAAAAACGGGAATCTGCCTGTACATTTGTTTTAACTAACAATTACTGTTTATGAAGAAAATGCTTCTAGCCGCCATTGGAATTGGTTTATCAATAGCTTCCATGGCGCAGGAACCCAGTTACAAGAAAAGGCCCAGCCTGGGCATCAGTTTCTTTTTGCAGGACATGAAAACTGCGAAATTGCTCGAAACAAAATCGCTCTCCAGTGTTTTGTCGAATGGTTACTGGACCAAGATCAAAGACATGGATCCGGGTTTATCTATCCAGTATTTCGAAGGACTTACCGAACACCTGGATTTCATGGGTACATTGAATGGCTCATTTGTTACTTACCCTTTTTATTATAAAAGCGGAATCGCTACACCCACTAACAGCAAATTCTTGCTGGAAACAGATGCCAACCTGAACCTGAAACTGCTTACTGACAAGTACTTTTTAGTTCCTTATCTCAGAGCGGGTGTAGGCGCTTCTATGTATGGAGGCAGCTATTTTGCCGCGTATGCACCAATTGGTGCTGGGTTACAATTCAAGCTGGGAGAGGGTACTTTCGTTCATGTATTGGGAACCTATAAAGCAGCCGTAACCTCGCTGGCTGTGAACTATATGAGTTATTCCATCGGCATTGCTTCCCCGATTGTGGAAAGAAAGCAGACTGCCCTGGTAACGCCTCCACCGCCTCCGGCCGATAAAGATTCGGACGGAGATGGTATTCCCGATAACAAAGACAAATGTCCCACTGTTCCGGGTATTGCCAAATACGATGGATGCCCCGTACCCGATACAGATGGCGACGGCATCAATGATGAAAACGATAAATGTCCTACCGTTAAAGGTGTTGCCAAATACGATGGATGCCCGGTGCCCGATACAGACGGTGATGGCATCAATGATGAAGAAGATAAATGTCCTACCGTTCCGGGTGTGGCCCGTTACCAGGGTTGCCCCGTACCCGACAGAGATCACGATGGCGTGAATGATGAAGAAGACAGGTGTCCGGATGTACCGGGTACCAAAGCCAATTTTGGTTGCCCCGAAGTGAAGAAAGAACTGGTAGAAAAAGTGCAGAAAAATGCCAAAAACATTCTCTTCCTCACCGGCAGCGATAAGATAGCCACCAAATCTACCAAGGAGCTCAATGAGGTAGTGGCTGTGATGAAAGAAGATGCAGCATTGAAACTCGATATAGAAGGCCATACCGATAATGTAGGTAAAGAAGCCGCCAACCAGGTGCTGAGCGAGAAACGTGCTAAAGCCGTTTACAAATACCTTGTGCGCAAGGGTCTAGATGCTTCCAGGCTGAGTGCCGCAGGATATGGCCCAGGCAGACCGGTAGCTGATAACAAAACTGCCGCCGGACGTACCCAGAACAGGAGGGTAGAGCTGAAGCTGAAATACTAACCTATCAATGATATAAGTCAGCGTTCAAAGGACAAAATGTAATATTTTTGACTTTTGAACGCTGACTTTTTAATTTTCTTTCTATGCAAACAATCACCGTAGAGGCCCTGAAAGCCAAACTGGATGCCGGTGAAACCATTAACCTGGTGGATGTACGTGAACCCCACGAAAATGCTGAATTCAATATCGGTGGCCTCTTATTGCCTCTTGGTAAAATACAGACCATGCAGGTAGAAGAGATCGACGACCTCAAAGACCAGGAAGTATTCATCTATTGCCGCAGTGGTAACAGGAGCGGACAAGCCTGCCTCATCCTGGAAACCATGGGTTATAAGAATGTTGTAAACGTAACCGGCGGTATGCTGGCATGGCAGGAAAAGATCGGCCGCTAATGGCCGACCTATTTGTCATTTAAAATTGCAGGTTCAATCCGATCATGTAATTGGTTCCGGCCATCGGGTAATACCCATTGCTGGTAGTCAGTGCACTGTTGCTGATATAACTGTAGGTATATCCGTTGGGCTCATACTTTCTATTGAAGAGGTTATTCACCTGCGCCACTAAACGCCATTCTTTCAAACCTTTGTTGCGAATGGTATAACCAATGCGGAGGTCTTCTGTAAAATAAGCATTCAATTTACGTTGCTCATCCTGGCTGTTGTCCATATACTGTTTGCCAACATATTTACTCAGCAGACTGCATTCGAGATGTTGAACCGGTAAAAAGTCAAGGGTCAATCCGCCTACCATATGGGGCGAAAAAGAGATGTCGGTATTTTGATGTGCTACCGATTTTTGTCCGCCAGTATCGTAATTATCGATGTATTCAGTAAATGCATTGATCTTGTTGCGGCTGATGCTGAAGTTGCCGCTGATATGCAACCAGGGTGCCGGTCTGGCGCCTGCCTGCAGTTCTACTCCCATCCGGTAACTGTTGGGTGTGTTGATGCGTGTGTAAGCACCTACATCGTTGATCTGTCCGGTTAGCACCAACTGATTGCGGTAATACATGTAATAGAAGTTGACGCCGTAATAATAAGCAGCTGTTCTTTTTTCCATTCCCAATTCAAAGTCGTGCAGGGTTTCTGCTTTGGGTTGGTTAACAGGACTGGCCTGGAAATCATCCCTGTTGGGTTCTTTATGTCCCAGTGCATAACTCAAATATCCCTGCCATCCGTTGTTGGTATAAGTGATACCGGCTTTAGGATTGATGAAATCGAAGTCCCTTTTCACATTCAACCCTGCATTGCCTTCAAACCCTTTCATGGTGTGGCCCACATGGCGGTATTGCAGGTCGGCAAAGCTCAGCCAGTGTGCGTTGATGCGATGTTGCCATTTCAGGTATGCATGTTGATCTGTTTTTACCGCAGGATAACTATAATAACGGAAGTCTTTGAGCGCATTGCTCAACTGTATCCATGGCAGGGTACCGAAATGCGAACCATCGTATTTGGTCCATCCGCCACCCAGCGTAATTTCATCCTGGTTTTTCCGGTATTGCAGAGAAGCGATCTGTCCGTAAAAATAATTATCGAGCCAGCGCTGGCGCACCAGGTCGGACTGGGTAACCGTTGTTCCACCCACAGTGAGGTTGGGCAGACCGTAATCGGTAAATACTGCATTGGCTTTGTACTCTTCATAATAACCATATCCCCTGGTAAGGAATACCGCGGTGTTGAACAGCCAGTTGTTGTTGAAAGAGTGGTTAAAGAACAACTGGTAATGTGTTTGGGTATAGTTGTCCGTTTGGTTGTTATAAGGATATCCCGGTTTTTCGGTACCGGCAGGGTTGTAAGTCCGGTGCGTCGCAAGTGAATCCTGCGGAACACCATACCATGCCTGGTATGTTTTTTCTTTACCGGAGAACAGGTTGAAACGGAGTGAAGATTTTTTATTGAGATAAGCGGCGCTCAGGTAAAAAGATTGGAGGTCGCTGCTGGCGCGATCGATATAGCCGTCGCTGGAAACGCGGCTGAGCCTTGCGTCGATGGTGAAATGATCGTTGATCAAACCGGTTCCGGCCTTGATGGTATTTTTCCAGGTATTGAAAGAACCGAAGCTGTTGTTCAGTTCACCATAAGCCTGGTCATGGTATTCATTGGTAGAAAGGTTGATGGTGGCGCCGAATGCACTGGGGCCGTTGGAAGAAGTGCCCACTCCACGTTGAACCTGTATACTGTTGACGGAGGAAGCAAAGTCGGGCAGGTCTACAAAATAAGTGATCATGCTTTCTGCATCGTTGTAAGGAATGCCGTTGAGTGTTACGTTGATCCTGGTGGCATCGGTGCCGCGGATATGAATGGCTGTATAGCCTACACCATTACCGGCATCGGAATTCACAACGGTTGATGGTGTTTGGTTGAGGAGGAAGGGAATGTCTTGTCCCAGGTTGCTCTTAGCGATCTCTTCTTTGGAAAGATTGGTTTTGGCAAAAGGCGCCAGCTCGGCGGCTCTTACAGATTTTACTTCCAGGGGTTCGAGGAAGAATACCGAAGGGATCAATTGTATGGCGATATCGGTAACCGAGTCGTTGGCAGGGATGGTGGTTGTGTAAGACTGGTAGCCCAGGCTGTTGATGGTGCAGGGGTAGCTGCCTTTGTGTTGTTTGCCAAAAGTAAAATGACCAGCTTCATCGGTCAGGCTGTTCTTTGATCCCAATGATACCACCACACCTGCGAGGGGCGAACCGGTACTGCGATCGGTAACAGTACCACGGATAAAAGTTCTATTGTTTTGCGAAAAGACAGAAACGGATAATAAGGCCAATAGGATAACGCCCGGTAATTTTTTCATGTTAGTTCCTTTATGAGTACAATAATGGAACAGGGGAATGGGCGGAGAGGATAACAGGAACTGTACACCTTCCCTGCGCAGGCATTACCCTGTTCAGGTTCAACGGGTATTATCTCAGCCAAAGGAATAGTGCTTGGCACTTTTTCCTTCAGCACCCCGAGGAATGTAAAGTGCAAAATTAAAAAATGATGGAATGAAGGCCAAGTGTAACTTTAACACGGAGCTTTCGTTATACGAAAAAACAGGGGATATGAAAAAATGGCTGCTGGTGGTATTGATGGGAGTGTGCCTGTTGCAGGCAGGTGCGCAGGATAAAAATATTGTCAGGGATGACAATGTACAAGTGCGTCCCATCAGTGGGTTTACCGGTATTGAAGTATCGGGTGCCATCAGCCTCTATCTTTCCCAAGGCAATGAAGAAGCGGTGGCGGTGAGCGCCGGCTCTGATGAAGATGCCGGACGTATCCGCACGGAACTGAAAAATGGTGTATTGCATATCACACCTCAAAAAAGCGGCTGGAGCTGGGGCAATAAACGCATGAAAGCCTATGTAACTTTTAAAACCCTGAAAAGGATAGAAGCTTCCGGGGCCTGCAATATCCGGCTCACAGATGCGGTGAAACTCGAAAAACTCGAGATCGAATTATCCGGTGCCAGTGATTTTTCCGGTAAAGTGCAAACAGCGTTATTGCGATTGGTAGCCACCGGAGCTTCCAGGATTACCATATCGGGCGAAGCGAATAAGACCCAGGTGGAAGCTTCCGGCGCCAGCGATATCAAAGGCTATGATCTTCGCACCGATTACTGCAAGGTAAATGCCTCCGGCGCTTCGGCGATCCACCTCACAGTCAATAAAGAAATAGATGCCAGCGCCAGTGGCGGAAGCGGTATTTATTATAAGGGACAGGGACTGGTGCGTGACAGCAATATCAGCGGCGGCGCCACCTTCAAAAGAAAAGCCGAAGACTAAACCGGCTGATTTTCAATATTTATTTGGAAGCTAATTCGTATACCCCTACCTTTGCAACCCAATTACATCGCGAGGTAGAGCAGCGGTAGCTCGTCGGGCTCATAACCCGAAGGTCGGAGGTTCGATCCCTTCCCTCGCAACGCAACAGAAAGGCCCCATCAGGGGCTTTTTTAGTTTTAGGCCTAACTTTGTGCGGGTTCAAAAAACAGGAACATTGAAAGCAGGATTTGTAAATATATTCGGAAAACCCAATGCCGGCAAAAGCACTTTGCTGAATGCGCTCGTGGGCGAAAAAATGGCCATTGTATCGTCCAAGGTGCAAACCACCCGCCATCGCATCAAGGCTTTCCTGAATAAACCGGGCGAATACCAGGTGGTCTTTTCAGACACGCCGGGTATCATCGACCCGAAATACAAACTGCATGAACGCATGATGGATGCCGTGAAAGGCGCCCTGGAAGACGCCGACCTGGCGTTGCTGATTGTAGACGTCAAAGACGATTGGGAATCATGCCATGCTATTTTCAGTGCATTGAAGCTGACGGTACCTGCTGTTGTAGTACTGAACAAAACAGATGGTGTAAACGGCAACAAGATAACCGAAGCGGAAACTTATTTTTCCAAGCAACCCTATTGCCGGAAGCTGGTAAAAATATCAGCCCTCCGGCATGAACACCTGGATAAACTGTTGGATGTCATTTTGACCTTTTTACCTGAAGGCATGCCCTTTTACAGTGAAGAGGACCTGAGCGATATGCCGACCAAGTTTTTCGTGGCTGAAATGATCAGGGAGAAGATCTACGAATTGTTTGGCGATGAGATACCTTATCATACCGCTGTTATGATCAATGAGTTCAAAGAGAAGGAATCCCTCGTGAAGATCCAGGCCGATATCATTGTGCAGCGGGAGACCCAAAAAGCCATCATCATTGGCGATAAGGGTAAAATGATCAAACAGATCGGTATGAAGGCAAGAGCAGATATCGAAGGGTTCATTGGTCAGAAGGTCTTTCTTGAACTTTTTGTGAAAGTGAGGCCCAAGTGGAGGGATAATGAAATGCAGTTGAAAGAATACGGGTACAATTGAATAATTTGGTAATTCGACAATTTGGCAATGGCGCCATTTTTTATAAAATGTTTATTTTAAATGAGTTACGTTGGCTTATTTATAAATAAATCAGACATCAGAAATCAACAAATCAGAAATTATTATGAGCGGATATACAGTTGCAATAGTAGGTCGCCCGAATGTGGGGAAAAGTACGTTCTTCAACAGGATGTTGGAGCACCGCAAAGCCATCGTGGATGATGTGAGTGGTGTTACGCGCGACCGCCAGTATGGGATGACCGATTGGAATGGGAAACAGTTCAACGTAATCGATACGGGCGGATTTGTTTCTGGGAGCGAAGATGTATTTGAACGGGAGATCGCAAAGCAAGTAAAAATTGCAATAGACGAAGCTAATGCAGTGGTTTTCATGGTAGATGTGACTACAGGCATTACTCATCTCGATGAAGCGATGGGCGATTTATTGAGGAGGGCTACCAAGCCCGTTTACCTGGTGGTGAACAAGGTAGACAATGGTGAGCGCGAATTGGAAGCTGCCGAGTTCTACAGCATGGGTTTTGATCATAACTTCTTCATTAGCAGTATCTCAGGAAGTGGAACGGGAGAATTATTGGATATGATCACGTCGGCCATTGCGCCTGAAGAGACAGAAGAAGTGCGTCCGGAAGATGGTCTGCCCAAGTTTGCGATCATTGGCCAGCCCAATGTGGGCAAGTCGTCTTTGCTGAATGCCCTTATTGGCCAGGAAAGGACCATTGTAAGCGATATCGCCGGCACTACCCGGGATACCATCCACACCCATTATAAGCTATTTCAGAAAGACTTCATTTTGATTGATACGGCGGGTATCCGTAAGAAGAATAAAGAGAAAGACGACCTGGAATTTTATTCTGTTATCCGGGCCATAAGGGCTATGGATGAGGCAGATGTATGCCTCTTGTTGCTGGATGCCGCCAAAGGGATCACCGGGCAGGACGTGAGTATTTTTAGTCTGGCTGCACGTAAAGGAAAAGGAGTAGTAGTATTGGTGAATAAATGGGATCTCATTGAAAAAGAGACGAATACAGCGCGTGATTACGAAAAAAACCTGAAGATGAAATTGGCGCCTTTTACCGATGTGCCGGTTCTTTTTGTTTCAGTGAAAGATAAAACGCGGATTTTCAAGACAATAGAAACGGCACTGGAAGTATTTGATAACAAACAACGCAAGATACCTACCTCACAGCTGAACGAAGTAATGTTGAAGGCGGTACAGGCATATCATGCCCCGGTGGTGAGAGGAAATACTGTAAAAATTAAATATGTTACCCAACTGCCTACCCATGTGCCTTCCTTTGCTTTTTTCACCAATTACCCGGATGATATCAAGCAACCATATAAAAATTACCTTGAAAACCAGCTAAGAACACAGTTTAATTTTAAGGGGGTGCCGGTGCGGATATTCTTCAGGAAGAAATAAAATTTATGCGTTAAAATTTGCATAATTCAACCTGGCAACTATCTTTGCGCCGTAATAAAACTCTTTAAAAAACAAGTACAATGAAAAAAGTATTCGCTATCCTGGCCGTTGCTGGCGTAATGGCTGCTTGTAACAGCGGTGAAAACAAAGAAGCTGCTAAAGATTCAACTGCAACTGTAGCTCCTGCTGTTGATTCAGCTGCCAAAGCTGCTGCTGACACCACTAAGAAAGCAGATACAGCTGCTAAAGCTGCTGTTGACACTACTAAGAAGAAATAGTATTTGTTTAGTCAATATTACTTCTTGCAAGAAGGTCTCCCGCGATTTGCGCGGGAGATTTTTTTTGTGCCAGTTTGTACCAATTTTTCCGATTTAGGGGGCATGGCACCAATATTGACCTAATTTTGTCCCCCCGTTTTTATGTGGCGTACCACGGGGTGTGTGACAATTTGACCCAAGAATGAAAATTATGACCAAAGAGCCTTTGTTTTTCCGATCTGAAGACGAGAATGATTTCATGCCCATTATCCCTATAAATGAAACTGAAGGGGATGCAGATAAAGACCTGGTAGTTCCCGATACCTTACCCATATTGCCATTGCGGAATACGGTATTATTCCCCGGGGTAGTACTGCCCATTACCGTGGGAAGGGATAAGAGCATCAAAGCGGTGAACGATGCCTATAAGCACGACAAGCTGGTAGGGGTGCTGGCACAGAAAGATGTGAATGTGGAAGATCCCGAACCCCAAGACCTTTGCAGTATCGGTACGGTGGCCCGGATCGTGAAGCTGATCAAAATGCCCGACGGAGGCACCACCATCATCATACAGGGGAAGCGCCGTTTCGAGATCGGCTCCATTGTAAGCGAGGACCCTTATTTCAGGGCTTCCGTTCGTTTGCTGGTTGATGAAGAAGCCGAAGCAGGAGATGATTTCAATGCCTATATCAGCAGCATCAAAGACCTGGCCACCCAAATCATCCAGTTATCGCCTAACCTGCCCACCGAGGCATCGATCATCCTGAAAAATATTGAGAGCCCTTCTTTCCTTATCAATTTCGTGAGCAGTAACCTCAACAGCGACCTGAAAGAAAAACAGGGACTATTGGAAATCCAGGATGTACCAAAGAGGGCAGAGAAGCTCATGCATATCCTGCAAAGAGAATTACAGTTTGCCGAGCTGAAAGACAAAGTGACGAATAAAACGCGCACGGAGATCGACAAGCAGCAGCGCGATTACTTCCTGCAGCAGCAGTTGAAAAGTATCAAAGAAGAACTGGGCGGCGATACCAATGAGCGTGAGATCGCAGAAATGAAGAAAAAGGCGGAGACGAAGAAATGGCCGGAAGCCGCCAAAAATATGTTCAAGAACGGGGTGGAGAAACTGGAAAGGATGCACCCGAGCACGCCCGATTATTCTGTGGTGTACAACCACCTCGACCTGATGCTGGACCTTCCCTGGGAAGATTATACAGCAGATAACTACGATCTGAAGAACGCTAAAAAAGTGCTCGATACGGATCATTATGGTATGGAGAAGATCAAGAGCCGTATCATCGAATACCTGGCCGTATTGAAACTGAAGGGCGATATGAAAAGCCCGATCCTTTGTTTTATTGGTCCCCCCGGTATCGGTAAAACTTCTCTCGGTCGCTCCATTGCGCATGCCATCGGCAGAAAATATGTAAGGCTCAGCCTGGGTGGACTGCACGATGAAAGTGAGATCCGCGGCCACCGCAAAACCTATATCGGCGCGATGCCGGGACGCATTTTGCAAAACATCCGCAAATGCAAATCATCGAACCCGGTGATGATCCTGGACGAGATAGACAAGATAGGCAATGATTTTCGCGGCGATCCTTCATCGGCCCTGCTGGAAGTGCTGGACCCTGAACAGAACAATAGTTTTTACGATAATTACCTGGAACTGGAATACGATCTCAGCAAAGTGCTGTTCATCGCTACCGCCAATAACCTCCAGAATATACAACCGGCGCTGCGCGACAGGCTGGAGATCATTGACCTGAGCGGTTATGCGGTAGAAGAAAAAGTAGAGATCGCCAAACGTCACCTGGTGCCCAAGCAGAAAGAAGCGCATGGACTGGGTAAGGTAAACATCAAGATCAGCGACAAAGTGCTGGAGAAACTCATCGAACAACATACCCGCGAAAGCGGTGTGCGGGAGCTCGACCGGCAGCTGGCATCTGTGATGCGTTACCAGGCCAAGGAACTGGCCATGAAGAATAAAGTGAAGCCGGTTATTACAGCCGCAGATGTTGATAAGATATTGGGTCAGGCACGCTATAACAACGAGATATACAAAACGGCCAATATGCCGGGTGTAGCGGTTGGACTTGCCTGGACTTATGTTGGCGGAGATATTCTTTTCATCGAAACCATCCTGGGCGATGGCAAGGGTGACCTGAAACTAACCGGTAACCTGGGCAATGTGATGAAGGAAAGCGCCAGCACAGCATTGAGTTATTTACAGGCCAATGCACGTAAATATGGCATCGATCCAGAATTATTCGCTAAGAAAAGCATTCATATACACGTACCTGAAGGGGCTGTTCCGAAAGACGGTCCGAGTGCAGGTATTACCATGCTGAGTTCCCTCACTTCTGCCTTTACCGGAAGAAAGCTGAAACCTTACCTGGCTATGACGGGAGAGATCACGTTACGCGGACAGGTATTGCCTGTTGGTGGTATCAAAGAAAAAGTGCTGGCTGCAAAAAGGGCCGGGCTCAAAGAGATCATACTCTGCTGGCAGAACGAAAAAGACGTGTCGGAGATCGACAGTAATTTCATCAAAGGCATGCAGTTTCATTATGTGAAAACCATGCAACAAGTTATTGATCTGGCGCTGGTATAAGCGCCGGATCATCAACTCCCTCTTGAACCGCCGGTTTTGATGGGCTTCTTGGCAATGCCTACGGCTTTGGTGCCCGGCTTGGAAATGAATTTAGATGCCTGATTGTTGTTGGGCTGGCTTTTATTGCCTCCTTTACCCCCCTTATTATTGTTGATTGGTAATCCCATACGGTGTGTTTTTGAATACCAAATGTAGGGAATTCAATATATTCATTGTTATGAAAATCCCTGCAACTCCCACTGGAACCACATTGAACTGCAAAGGCTGGATACAGGAAGCCGCTTTGCGTATGTTGCTCAACAACCTCGATCCTGCAGTAGCAGAACGTCCTGAAGAGTTGATCGTGTATGGCGGAAGAGGAAAGGCTGCGCGTAATATGGAATGCCTTGAATTGATCATCAAGGCGCTGAAAGACCTCGATAATGATGAAACACTACTCATACAAAGTGGTAAGCCGGTAGGCATTTTAAAAACACATGTTGATGCGCCGAGGGTATTACTCTCCAATTCGCAACTGGTGCCCAAATGGGCTACCTGGGAACATTTCACAGCGCTGGAAAAGAAAGGGTTGATGATGTACGGGCAGATGACGGCAGGCTCCTGGATATACATAGGCTCACAAGGCATTGTGCAGGGCACGTATGAAACTTTTGCTGCAGTGGCCGACAAACATTTTCATGGATCATTGAAAGGAACACTGAGTGTAACGGCCGGATTGGGAGGTATGGGCGGCGCGCAACCACTGGCTATTACCATGTGTGATGGAGTGGCGCTTTGTGCCGAAGTGGAAGAATGGCGTATCGACAAACGCCTCGAAACAAAATACCTCGACCTGAAATATACAGACATTGATGTTGCTATTGATCGTGCGTTGAAAGCTGCGGCAGATGGAGAAGCGCTGAGCATCGGTGTGCTTTGCAATGCGGTACACTTGCTGCAACGGTTGATAGAAAGAAAAATAAAAGTGGATGTGCTCACCGACCAGACTTCTGCACATGACCCGCTGATCGGTTATATACCGCATACACTTACCAATGAAGCGGCACGCGCACTGCGCGAAAAAGATGCCAAACAATATATAGCGCTGGCTTATGACAGTATGAAACTGCATGTAGAACTCATGCTGGCATTGCAAAAAAGCGGAGCCATCACTTTCGATTACGGCAACAACATCCGCGCAAGGGCGCAGGAACATGGGCTTGTACAGGCATTCGATTTCCCGGGTTTTGTACCCGCTTATATACGTCCGCTTTTCTGCGAAGGCAAAGGTCCTTTCCGTTGGGCAGCGCTCAGCGGCGATCCGGCAGATATTGCTGTAACCGATGAATGCATCCTGCAATTATTCCCTGAAAATAAAAGTTTGCAACGCTGGATGAAGATGGCGAGGGAGCGGATCGCTTTCCAGGGATTGCCCGCGCGCATATGCTGGTTGGGGCAAGGTGAGCGTGAGAAAGCCGGACTGGCATTCAATGAACTGGTGCGCACGGGGAAAGTGAAAGCGCCTATTGTTATCGGAAGAGACCATCTCGATACCGGATCGGTGGCATCGCCCAATCGTGAAACAGAAGCGATGCTCGATGGCAGCGATGCAGTGGCCGACTGGCCCATACTGAATGCATTGATCAATACGGCAGGCGGCGCCAGTTGGGTAAGTTTGCACCATGGTGGTGGCGTAGGCATGGGATACAGTATTCATGCCGGTATGGTGATCGTTGCCGATGGAACAGATGCGGCTGCTGCGCGTTTGTCGCACGTGCTGCGTAACGACCCGGCCATGGGTGTGATACGTCATGCAGATGCAGGATATGATGCAGCATTGGATACCTTGAGAAAGAACGGATTGGATTTTACCAGCCGCTTCCATTAATGCTTCTTTTGTCATATATTTATAGTATACCTCTCCTCTGAATCCAATTTCCGTTGTTATTGTTCAATTGCGTTCAACCGTTAAAAATTGCACATGGCAAGGTTATACTCATTTATGGTGGTGGGGTTATTGGTTCCCTGTTTGCAACTGTCTGCACAAGGCAGGGAAGTGCCTGTGGAAGTAATGGTAGATAAAGTGGGCTACAGTCATATCAGAGGGTTTCTTGAACGTACTACAGAAGCCGTTTACAAGTTTTACAGGAATGAGATCGCTCCGCAGAATTATATTGCCGATCGCGGTTGCCTGTTCGTTTCATCCAAAGATGCCGATAAAACCTTGTTGCTGGCAGATGATCCGCAACTCTCCCTGAACCGTTTTATGCGCCCTTACCCGTTGAGTATCGAAGATGGTACCATCAGCATCCGCATGGAAGCATTCAGGCACGAAAGAGGCGACCCCTGTACTTATGACAAAGGCGATCGCCATTATAGTACGGCGGGTGTGGATGTGAAGATGGCAGAGCTTGATCCCGGTGTATTTTCATCGCCCTATAGATTGGCAGGTAAAGACGGGAAGTTGTGGGCCGAGATCAGGATGCGTTACGGGTTGCCAATGCCGGCGCCCATCAGCCATAAAGACCATCTCGCGATCAATGACGTGAGTAAAGTGGTGGAATTCTCTTCTTTTGTGCAACTGCCCAATAAGAAAAATCTCGAATACCTGTGGGAGTTTCAATTGGAAGGCAGTAACGAGTGGAAATTGTTGGGTAAAACCATTTCAGAGTCGGTGGTGTTTTTTCCGCTGCGCGATGTGCTGAAAGCACCCATCAAAAACACCCAATTGATCAGGTTCAGAATGAAAGCGATCAGCAAAGAAGCAGCAGGGGAATATGTGTATTATGAAACGAAGTTCACGCCCGAAGCGCCTGAATTCACCAATGCCAGTGCTGCGCTCACGCCATCCTGTTCGGGTACGCCAACAGGGATCATCAATATGGGGGAAGTAAAAGGAGTGGCCGATCAATTTGCTTACTATGTAATAAAAGGGAAGACCATCCCTGAAGAGGAAAAGCCCGACCTGGTTGGACAGGAACAAAAAATAAAATGGGGCACGATTCACAATGGAGCCGCATTGAAAATTGAAGGATTGGCAACCGGCGATTATACCCTGGTGGTGCACAATGCCGGGATGAAAGTGGGCAATACTTTTATCACACAGACTTTCAGCATTACGCAATACCCGGCGCTCACCATCAAGTCGAGCGAAGTAAAAGAAGCCACTTGCAGCAATACACCCGATGGACAGATATTGATGGAAACAGAAGGGGGCAATCCTTCCCGCTTCACTTACCTGATCAGTCCGGCTACCGGTAAACAACAATCATCCGGCCGCACCATTATTTTTTCCGACCTGCTGCCGGGCATTTATGCCGTGGTGATCAAAGATGCCTGCAACCAGTTGGCCAGCCGCGATATCGAAGTGACCAGGAAAACCGCGCAGTTACAGGGACAGGTAGCCGTTAAAACAGAAGCCATCAACGAGTTTGCAAATGGTGCATTGAATGTATCGCTGGAAAACGGCTCGGGTAAATACAGGTATTCGGTGTGGAGCAACAATGTAATGATGGCTGAAAAAGAAACCAGTTCACCGAAATTTATCATTGACAGGCTTGCCAAAGGCACTTACCAATTGAAGGTGCAGGATCTCAATACCGGTAAATGTCCGGGATGGGATACCGTGTTTACCATGACCGCCAAAGTGATTGCTTCAGATACCGCTTCATCAATAAAAGATACCACCAATAAAAATGAACAGCAACAGTGGTCTTCGATGGTTACTACTGCCAAAGTCTCTGTTCCCGATGTAAGGCAATCTGTGTTTGCAGGTGATGCGCAGGCAAAGCAGATCAACTCTTTTGCTGCTTATGTGAAGAACACACCCGGCCAGAAAAGATATTATATCGTGATTGAAAAAAGCAAATACGAGATGCGCGTGTACAATGCTTTTGATAATTCACTGATCGTTACTTACCCGGTGGTGTTCGGCAGTAATGAATTAACGGAAGATAAGATGACCGAGGGCGACCGGCATACACCCGAAGGGGAGTTCCGCATCATTGATAAAAAAACGCACGATAAATGGCGTAAGTTCCTGACCCTCGATTTTCCCAACGAAGCATCTCTCGAAAAATTCAATCAACGCAAAAGCAATGGAGAGATTCCTAAAGATGCTAAGATAGGAGGGGAAATAGGCATACATGGCACGCAGGCTACGGAAGGTACGGCTATCGACAGGATGGAGAACTGGACTTATGGATGTGTGAGTACGAAGAATGAATACGTGGATGAACTCTACCAGTATATACCGGTTGGAACGAAAGTGCTGATCAAAAAATAAAAGATATTATTATTCCAGCCTGCGATTCAATTCGTCATTGATCTTCTTGAACAGGTGATAAGGCTTATACGTTCTCCATTCGGGTAACTCCATCAGCTCAACATAGTAGTTGAGTTTTTTCTTTTTGAAATCATGCTGTGCCGCTGCACTCATGTTAATGGCAACGATCCAGCCGTTCTCTTCACTCACTTCATCATACCACTCCTGGTAATATTCTTTGTCGCTGCTGTGGAAATTGAGTACGTTCTCGGCAATGAGTATGTATTTCGTAATGCCTTGTTTGAAGAGCGGGTCCAATACTTCTCTTTTGAGTTCCATGATATCGTTCTCAATGGCATCATTCCATTCGCCAATCAGTTCCAGTACCACGAAATGTAGATCGTAATCTGCATAGATCATCTTGAGGTACAGCGTGCGGCTGCCAAAATCGTCCCACTGCGGATGGATATAATAGTTGTATACCGTTTGAGAAAATTCAAACTCACTATAGGTACGCCCGTAGAAAGGAGAGCGGGGGTCTTCCTCCGATGTATAAATATGTCGCCAGTTATAAAATGGCTCTAAGTTGTGCATGGTCTTCCATTAATGAACCGCAGCATCCACCGCCTTCTTCACACTGCCGTATTTGAGCAGCAGATCCTTGGCTGTTTCATAGTCTTTGATCTGTAGCCTGTCCATCACCATTTTCACACCGCGCTCCACCAGCTTTACATTGCTTAGTTGCATGTTCACCATTTTATTGTCTTCCACGCGACCCAACTGGATCATGATGGAAGTGGAGATCATGTTCAGGACCAGCTTTTGTGCGGTACCGCTTTTCATGCGCGTACTGCCGGTAATGAATTCGGGTCCTACCACCACTTCCACCGGAAAATCGGCTTCTTCGGAAACAGGCGAGTTGGGATTACAGCTGATACTGCCCGTAATAATACCTCTTTTCCTGCATTCCTGCAAAGCCCCTATGACATATGGCGTGGTGCCACTGGCCGCGAGACCAACTACCACATCTTTATCATTGATAAAATGTTTTTCGAGATCGGCCCAGCCTTCTTCCAGGCTGTCTTCTGCAAACTCCACGGCCTGGGTAATGGCTTTGTCGCCACCGGCAATGAGCCCGATAACCAATCCATAAGGAACCCCGAAAGTAGGCGGACATTCACTGGCATCTACAATACCCAGCCTGCCGCTGGTACCGGCGCCGATATAAAAAAGTCTTCCACCCGCCAGCATTTTATCGCTGATGGCCGCTACCAGTTTTTCAATTTGCGGAATGGCTTTTTCTACCGCCAGCGGAACGGTCTGATCTTCACGGTTGATATTCACCAGCAGATCGGCGATGGACATTTTTTCGAGATGCCTGTAGGTAGATGCTTGCTCCGTTACCTTTATAAATTCTTTCATCCGTTTAAGTTTAATGGGGTTCATGCAGGTTATCAGCGATGGTAGGCGATGAGACCGGCCATGGGGGCTTTCAATATGGTACCCAGTTCCAGTTCATATGTATCGCAGAGTTCCTTCAATACATCCCTGAAGCCGTGGGCAATACTTCCAACAAAATGAATGGGAAGGGTCCAGCTTTCGCGGTATTTATACAAATGGGTGAAAAAGAAATCGTTGAGTCCGTCTTCAATAATGTTTTCTACCATATAATGCCCGCGGTTCTCCGCCAGGAAAATGGCATAAGAAGCCAGGTAGCGGTTGGCCAACGGTTTTTTGTAAACATTTTCTAATATTTCATTGTTGCTCACTGCAAAGCGTTTTTCGAAGCGCGCTTTCAGTTCTTCATCGAATGTCTGGTAGAGATGATATTGTATTACTTTTTTACCCAGGTAAGCGCCACTTCCTTCATCTCCCAATATATAACCCAGTCCGGGGCTGTTTTTCACGATCTTCTTGCCGTTATAATAACAGGAATTGGCGCCCGTGCCCAGTATACAGGCAATCCCTTTTTCTTTGCCACAAAGCGCCCGGGAAGCGGCCAGCAAGTCGTTCTGCACTTCAATAGCGGCCTTCGGAAAAGCCTTTTTGAGTACCGATTGCAAAATTTTTACATTGTTCATATTGGCCAGCCCGGTACCGTAAAAAAACACCTCATCTACAACCACTTGCTTTAGTTTGGGCAATAGTTCCGCTGTCAAAAGCTCGGTGATCTGGCTGGCGGAAAGGAAATAAGGACTGATCCCTTGCGTGGTTATGCTTTTTTTCTTTCCCTGCTGCAGTAAACACCATTCGCATTTGGTAGCTCCACTGTCGGCAATCAGTTTAATTGACATGGCGGGATATCATTTTCAACGCGAAGTAAGCACAAAAACGCACGATTATCAAACTTCTTGCATGCTTTATCGTTTTTCACGCTTAATCCGGATATTTGCGCAGCTTTAAGCTATTATAATGAGGTAAGATTTATGGGAAATAAAAAATTACAGGTCTGGCTGCCATTGTTGTTTGCCATGATAATGGTGGTGGGTATGGTGATAGGATATCAATTGAAGGGTAAGACCCTGGGCAACCGTTTCCTGAGTCTCAATAAGAGAAATTCTTTGCAGGAACTGGTAGAGTTGATCAAGAGCCGGTATGTGGACAAGCTTTCACCCGACAGTATCAACCAATTGGCGGCTGGACAGTTGTTGTCATTGCTCGACCCGCATTCCGTTTATATCCCTGCGATGGAGCTCAAAGAAGTGAATGAAGAGTTGATGGGTAATTTCCAGGGCATAGGAGTGGAGTTCCAGTTGTTCAACGATACATTGAATGTGATGAATGTGATGGAAGGCGGTCCTGCCGCCCGTGCGAATGTACAGGTGGGAGATAAATTCATCAAGGTAAACGACAGCATTACAATAGCAGGTAAAAAATTAAGAGCAGATGATGTTCGCAAACTGCTCCGCGGCGCTATGAATACCAATGTGAAGGTGCAGGTATTGAGGGGAAATGAAACCGTGGACATCACCATCACAAGGGGTACCATCATGGTGCCAACCGTAGATGCCGCCTATATGATAGAAGCCGGAACGGGTTATATCCGCATCAATAAATTTGGTGAACGCACTTACGAAGAATTCATGCAATCACTGGAAAAATTACAGAAACAGGGAATGAAACAATTGGTGCTCGATTTGCGCGGCAATGGTGGCGGCCTGTTGAAAGAAGCGACTGATATTGCCGATGAGTTCCTCAGCGGAGATAAAATGATCGTGTACACAGAAGGAAGTCACGTGCCCCGTTTCGAATATCATTGCAAGCGCGATGGCTTGTTTGAAACAGGTAAACTGGTGGTATTGATAGATGAAACTTCGGCTTCTGCCAGTGAAGTGTTGAGTGGCGCCTTGCAGGACTGGGACCGTGCAACGATCGTGGGAAGAAGGTCTTTTGGTAAAGGGTTGGTGCAACAACAATTCCAGCTCAGTGATGGCAGCGCGGTACGGCTTACTGTTGCCCGCTATTTTACGCCGTTGGGCCGTAACATACAAAAGCCTTATAACAAGGGTAAAAAAGAATATGAAGCTGAACTGATAGCACGTTTCCACGACGGTGAAGTGATCAAAGGCGATACGGCCAAACACGAAACCAAGCCCTATAAAACACCAGGCGGCAGAATTGTTTATGGAGGCGGCGGTATTACGCCCGATGTATTCGTTCCTTATGATACTACCCAGTCCGACCCTACACTCAGCAAACTTTATTTCAGGAACACACTCAGCAATTTTGTGTACCATTATTATATGGAGCACAGGAGTGCATTTCAATCGTTCCAATCTGCGGAAGTAATTCCAGGAAAATTTATGAACACGGAAAGCGACTGGCAATCGTTCCTGTCATTCGCACATCGTGACAGTGTGGTATTAACTGGTATCAAGAGCAAAGACAGGACCGAGATCACCAATCGTTTGCAGGCCCTCATGGCGAGGCAAATATGGAGAACACCGGGTTATTATGAAGTGCTGAACCAGGCAGATGCAACGGTGCAGAAAGCGCTTCAGTTATTGAAATAATCTCTTCAAAACAAAACCATCATCGATGTACAGGTCTTCCTTCTTACTGGCTGCACTGATCTGTGTATGCTTTTCCTTGCAAGCCCAATCGTATCAACCGGCTCCCGCTAACCTGAATGCCAGGCAGCAGTTCCAGGATAATAAATATGGTATGTTCATCCATTGGGGACTTTCCAGCATGCTGGGCTACGGCGAATGGGTGATGAACAACCGCAACATCAAAGTAGAGGATTACAAAAGGTTGCTGAGGGCTTTCAACCCGGTGGACTTCGATGCGGCACAATGGGTACGTACTGCGAAGAGTGCAGGAATGAAATACATTGTATTCATTACACGGCACCACGATGGATTTTCGAATTGGGATACAAAGTATTCCGACTGGAAGATCACCAATACGCCTTATGGTAAAGATGTGTTGAAACAACTGGCAGCAGAATGCAAGAAGCAAGGCATTAAGCTGGGATTGTATTATTCTTTGCTCGACTGGTATCGCAACGATTATCCTTATGAAACAGGAAGGACTGGGAAAGGAACAGGCCGTACTGCCAAGAGCGATTACGCTTCCTACCTGCAGTTCATGAAAAATCAGCTCACCGAATTGCTCACCAATTATGGAGAGATCATGTCGATCTGGTTCGATGGGCATTGGGACCAGACCGCTCCCGAAGGATCGAATGACAGGAGTTCGCGGATAGACTGGAAGTATAACGAGATATATGGACTCATTCATAAGTTGCAACCGCAATGCATGATTGGGAACAATCATCATCTTTCGCCGTTGGACGGAGAAGATTTTCAGATGTTTGAAAGAGACCTGCCCGGAGAGAACAAATCGGGCCTGAGTTTTCAGAAAGCTTCTGCGCAACTGCCGTTGGAGACCTGTGAAACCCTTAATGGCGCCTGGGGTTATAATATCACCGACAGAAACTACAAAACAGCAGGGCAGGTGATTCAACTATTGGTAGGCGCTGCGGGACGCAATGCTAATTTGTTATTGAATATAGGGCCCATGCCCAACGGACTCATCCAGTCTGAATTCACCGACACGCTGGCCCTTGCCGGTCAATGGTTGAAGCAATACGGCGAAAGCGTTTATGGTACCAGGAATGGACCGGTTGCTCCGCAGGCCTGGGGTGTGAGCACACAGAAAGGCAAATTCGTTTACCTGCACCTTTTCAAAAAACCCGAGAACAATAAAATAACGATCGACGGATGGCAGCAGCGAATCAAAAACGCGTCTTTGTTTACAGGTAAAGGTGTTGTGAAAGTTGAGCAGCAATCGGGCCAGTTGATCATACCAACAGATGCGATTGATGTAACAGGCCCCGATACCATTATCAGCCTTGAACTGGAATAGCATATTCTTGTTCACCCTTTACCATTTTGTACACCCGGAATACCAGGAAGGCACAAATTACAATCACCAGTGATACCACATAGCCCAGTGTATTGTAATGCTGCAAGGGACTGTGTTTGGTAGGTTGTGTAACGATCAGCCCCGCACAGATGGCGGCAAATCCGCCAGCCATTTGTTGAAGGGATGAATTGATACTCATGAATGCGCCACGGTCTTTCATTTGCGGAACGCTGGTAGTAAGTGTGGTGGCCGGGATCATACGGCTCATGATACCCATGAACATGATCATGTTGATGAGGATGACCTGCCATAAAGGGATAGGCGTAATATTCGTATAGATCAGCACCATGATAATGGCCACGGTAGAACCGAAAACAAAAAGATTGTATTTGTCGATCTTATCGCTCAGCTTACCTATCAGCGGCATGATAACGATGGATGCGATACCGGTAGCCATGAATACGATGGGCAATTGTTCCTGCATGATGTTCACATTGTTGATGAGGAATGCGCTTCCGAAAGGCATGAGCATGAATCCGCCGATCGACAGGAATGCAGTAGCTGTAAAGCCCGTCTGGTAGCGTTTATTCGAAAGGGTATGCCATAGGTGAAGAAAAGGATGTTTGTCTGACTGTATGGCCAGGTGTTTGTCAACCGGCTTCATGCGGAAGAATGCCAGCAGGAAGATGCATACACCCGCTATCACGATCATCGTAAAAGCGGCGTGCCATCCCCAGGCATTGGCAATGTACAAGCCGATGGGAATACCCAGCACCTGGCTGGCGGCGAATGACATCTGTATAAATCCCATCACGCGGCCGCGTTGGTGAACTTCAAACAGATCGGTCATGATGGCCATACTTACTGAGCCGATCACACCACCAAATAGACCCGTTACAATTCTGGCGATGAGCAGCATCGTATAACTGTTGGCAGTGGCGCAGCATAAGGTTCCGATGATGAATCCGGCATAGAAAAACAACAACAGTTTTTTCCGGTCGAATTTATCGGCAAAGCCTGCTGCCAGTATACCGGAAATGCCGGCGCTGAAAGCATAACTGGATACGACCAGTCCGAAACGGGCAGGGATGATATCGAGTGATTTCATCAATATATCGCCCAAAGGAGATAGTACCATGAAGTCCAGTATAACGGTAAACTGCAGCAGCGCCAGCATGGCGATGATGAATTTCTGGTAGCCAGAAAAAGGGCTTAGTACGGGTTGCTTGGGTTCCATAGGCGGAAATTAAGCTGAATGCCCGTCATGGCAACAAAGAATCTGGTAAAATTATTTGTGTGGTAAAGCGGCTCTTTTAAAGGAGCATCCTTTTGATATGCCAGTCCATCGAATGCGGACCAGGCCCTTTTACCAGGTAAAAGATCATCAGTACAAGCACTAGTATAGATAATACCGGCTGGGTATCAATGCCCATGATGCCATGCGCAGCATGTACAAAGAAAACGGCACCGATGAGTACGGGTAATTGTACAATGATGGCGAAGCTGGTAAAGAGCCCCAGTAAGATCATCATGCCTCCAAAGAAGTGCGACCAGGTAACATATCCTGCGATCCAGTGCGACTGATCGGCAAACCGGCTGGTGCCTATCAGGGCTTCCAGGTCAGGTGTATGGCTGATGAAACTGAGTCCTTTGAACCAAAGCAAGATACCCAATGCGCATCTTAAGAGGAGGAGCGCGAAAACCATCCGGCTGTCGCGCGGCGTGTCGAGGCGGTGTAGGAGGTTCATGTTACAACTTTTTAGCGTTGGCAAAAACCACTTACTAAGTTACTGCGGAATAGCTGTATATGCAAGGATAGATTGTTAAATTGTATTTTTGAACACATGCGACTGAAATTCATTTGGATAGGGATCATATTTGCCATTTTATGGTCGTCGGCTTCGGCTGCCACCAAATTTGGACTGCAATCGGCCCAGCCTTTTGTGATTGCCGTTTCGCGTTTTTTTCTGGCCAGCTTCCTGATGCTGGGGGTATCGCATGGCATTTTCCGTAAAAGATTGCCGGTTGGAAAAGAATGGAAGCAATTGATCATCTATGGTTTGCTGAACATCAGCATTTACCTGGGTTTATATGTGTTGGCCATGCAAAAAATTGCGGCCGGTATCGGCAGCCTGGGAACAGCTACCAACCCGGTGATGATCAGTTTTATCTCGACGCTTTTTTTAGGGCAAAAAATGACCGTGAAAAATATTGCCAGCCTGCTGCTTTGCATGGCCGGTGTTTTTGTAGCGGCTTATCCTTTGCTGGAAAACAGTTATGCAAGCACCGACGGCATATTGATATTGCTGGCCAGCATGCTGAGTTATTCTGTAGGCGCTATCTATTATGCGCGGCAAAAATGGAACGACCTGAATACGCTCACCATCAATGGATGGCAAACACTATTGGGTGGTATCTTTTTATTACCGGTATTGTTGTTCACTTATCGCCATGAACAAAACAGCTGGGATTACCGGTTGATCGGCTCTGTTGTGTGGCTGGCATTGCCGGTATCCATCGGCGCGGTACAATGCTGGTTGTGGTTGCTCACGGTGAACCCGCTGAAAGCATCGTACTGGTTATTCCTTTGTCCTGTATTCGGATTCATCATTGCTAGTATTACCCTGCATGAGCCACTGGGTATTTACACGTTGATGGGTGTGATGATGGTGGTGGCGGGCCTTTACATCATACAACAACAACATACGGTAAAAAAGTGATGATACGGTTTACCTGAATAACATTAACTTAATCGACTGTTCACGCCTGCTTTACATTCGGGAAGGTACTTTGTAAAACCTTTCGCAATGAAAGCACTCTTCAGCGCCTGCTGCATCTTCTTAGCCGTGGGACTGGCAGCGCAAAACACGCCAGCTGCCCGCAATGTATTCATCATTACTACCGATGGATTCAGGTGGCAGGAGGTCTTCAACGGCGCTGACGCCACACTCATCTCCGACCCTGAACTGGTAAAAGATACCAGCTTACTGAAAACAGAATTCTGGGATGCCGATATGGAAATACGCCGCAGAAAATTGCTGCCGTTTTTCTGGAATGTAATTGCGCAAAACGGACAATTATTAGGCAATCGTGCTTATGATAACCGCGTGAATGTAGCCAACCTGTATAAGATCTCTTATCCCGGGTACAATGAAATACTGTCGGGCTTTGCCGACTACCGGTTCATACCTAATTTAACTGTTCGCAACAGGAACCAAAACATACTGGGATACCTGAACAAACAAGCTGCTTATGCTGGCAGGATCGCCGCCTTCAGCTCATGGAATGTGATGCCATATATACTGGATGAAAAACACAACGATTTTCCTGTGAACAGCGGATATGAAATGCTGGATGAAACAACGGATACTTTGCACATACTCATCAACCAGGTACAGCGAAATATTGCCGGACAATCGAATACGCGACACGATATGCTTACTTATGAGAGTGCAAAATCTTACATAGAAGAAAAACATCCCAGGGTGCTTTTCCTCGGATTCGGGGAAACAGACGAGTTCGCGCACAAGGGACAATACGATACTTACTTGCAGAAAGCCCACCAGGTAGATATGTTGATTGCCGATCTATGGTATTATGTGCAAACAGATCCTTTTTACCGGAACAATACCACGTTCATCATCACCACCGATCATGGCAGGGGGAGAGGCGCTTCCTGGAAGGGACATGGGTTCTGGGTAAAAGGGTCGGGCGAAACATGGATAGCCATGCTGGGAGCAGGCATTGCACCTTTAGGCGAAATGAAAGAAAAGCAGCAACGCTACCAAAAGCAGGTTGCTGCCACTGTATCTCATTTGCTGGGTGAAGCATTTATTGCCACACATAATGTAGCAAGTCCGATGGCATTACCTAAAAACCAACCGCAGCAAACAACAGGCAATGAGGTGGCGGTCAGCAATCATACCACTGCTATTGCAACTGCAGATGCCAACAAATAATATCCTCACTCACCTGCATAAGCTTTCTCCAGCAGGGCGATATCGATCTTGGTCATTTTAAGCATGGCCTGCATAACACGGTTGGCTTTCTTTGCGTCTATGCCCCGCATGAATTCACTCAATATGGGCGGTACGATTTGCCAGGAAAGACCGAACTTGTCCTGCAACCATCCACAAGCTTGGTGTTTGCCTCCATCGGCAGCCAATTTTTCCCAGTAATAGTCTATCTCTCCCTGTGTATCGCAATTCACCACAAAAGAAACAGCAGGTGTGAAAGAAAATTCCGGTCCGCCATTCAGTGCAAGGAATTGCTGGCCATTGATATGAAAACCAGCTACCATTACGGATCCTTTGGGACCAGGCCCTGCTTCTCCGTAATAGGAAACATCTCCCACTTGCGCATCTTTGAAAATAGAAACATAAAAGTGCATGGCTTCCTCAGCCCGGCCATTGAACCATAAAAAGGGCGTGATCTTTTGCATAGGTGTATTTTAATTGAATGATTGATATGCAGGACAAACCTACTCAACCAGCCAGATAATTTAAGGGTGCAAAAGCGACATTCTAAAGGGCTGTATACGACCATGCACTCCGTTGAAATAATTAATGCCACTGACCCGGCTGGTATGTTCCTACTTTCGGACGGAAAGCGATGTTGAGGCGATTATAACTATTGATGGCAAATATGGCCATGCTTAAATCGATCAACTCATCTTCAGAGAACTGCACCCTTGCTTCCTCATAAATTTCATCGGGTACCTGTCCGCCGGGTATGCGGGTGATCGCTTCCGCCCAGGAAAGTGCCGCACGTTCCCGATCGCTGTAAAAAGGCGCTTCTCTCCAGGCATCCAATACATATAAACGTTGCTCGCTTTCACCTTTCACACGTAAATCTTTCGAGTGCATATCCAGGCAAAAGGCGCAGCCGTTGATCTGAGATACCCTGAAATAGATCAGATTCAAGAGATGCTGCTCGATCAGCGATTGGTTCAGGTAGGTAGCAAAACCATACAGGGTTTTAAGGGCTGCTTGACCTTTTTCTTTCTCAAAAACATTGATTCTCGTTTTCATCTTAGGTTGTTTTAAGTTGTCTATGAATGTGTTACACCCTAATGACGAACCATGTATCCGGATTTGGACTGTCCAATCTTAAAAAATCCTTTAAAACAAAACTTTTTAAAAATTTTATGAAGTTTTACCTACTTTTAAAACTCCAAACATTAATAATAAAATAATTTACAATGTTTGGCTGCTTGTATGACTACGAAAAAAAGCCGCTACCGGAGACAAATTATCAAGGAGCTTTTCTTTTCGCGCCTGCTTTCGGGAACCGAGCTGAGCGCCAAAATTGACAAAAGCATCCCCCTTACCAATAAGCTGCTGAGCGAATTGGTGAGCGAAGGCGTAGTAGTGGAAGATCATTTGGGTGTTTCCTCCGGAGGAAGAAGGCCCATTGTCTATTCCATTACTTCCGACGCATTATATGTAGTATCTGTGGCGATGGACCAGTTGTTTACCAAGATCGCCATCATGGATATGTCGCACCGGTTTGTAACACAGGTAGACAAAATCTCCCTTCCGCTGGCCAATAATGAGCAGGCGCTTTCCAGACTTTCCGAAGAAATACAAAAAGTTATTCAGGCATCGGGCATTGCGCCATCCAAGATTGCGGGTATTGGCATTGCCATGCCTGGTTTTGTTGATGCCCAAAAAGGGATCAACCATACTTTTTTAAAGGGACAGGAAAAAAGTGTTACAGAAACAATTGCAGAAGTAACCGGCTGCCAGGTATTCATCGACAACGATTCCAGTCTGATTGCATTGGCCGAACAGCGCTTTGGAGCCCATAAGTACCACGATAATACACTGGTCATTAACCTGGGTTGGGGAGTAGGATTGGGTATGATATTGAATGGACGATTGTTCAGGGGTGATAATGGGTTCGCGGGTGAATTCAGCCATATTCCGCTTTTCACCAATAACAAGCTTTGTGAATGTGGTAAGACGGGATGTCTTGAAACCGAGACCTCGTTGTTGGTCATACTCGAGAAAGCCATCAAAGGTTTGGAAGAAGGAAGGGTATCGATGCTGGAAAACCTTTCTGTGGATAATCCCGAAACAGGTTTTGAAGCGATCATCAAGGCGGCGAATAAAGGCGATGCTTTTGCTACGGAGTTGCTTTCAGAGGTGGGTTACTCTATAGGAAGGGGTGTGGCGGTGCTGATCCATATACTCAACCCGAAGATGGTCATCATCAGCGGAAGGGGAGCGAACGCCGGTAAAGTATGGGAAGCGCCGATCCAACAGGCGCTGAATGTGCATTGTATTCCCCGATTAGCGCAAAATGTAAAATTATCGATATCTGCCATGGGCGCCAATGCAGAGTTGATGGGCGCCGCATCGCTGGTGATGGACAATTACGAGGTCTATAATTAACAATCTTTCATTTCCCAGGCCAATATGTATCATCTAAAATTAAAAAACAACCAAAACATGAAAACGCGAATGCAAGTGCTGCTCGCTTTACTTTGTTTGCTTTGTTGCAACACGGTATTGCTGGCACAAGAGAAACGTACAGTTGCCGGTGTGGTAAAAGACCCCCGGGGCGCAGCTTTGGCAAGTGCCACTATACGTGAAACGGGCACCAGTAACAAGACTACTTCGGATGCCAACGGCGCTTTTTCACTGAAAGTGAAACCAGGCGCTACTATTGTTATCAGCTACATTGGTTATGAGGATTTTTCCCTTAAAACCGGCAGCAGCAGTAATTACACGGTAAACTTAAAGGAGTCGGTAGGCACCGTACAGGATGTAGTAGTAACTTCTCTGGGTATCCAGAAACAACAGAAGTCGCTCGGCTATGCAACTACTACCATTAAATCGGAGGAATTAACTAAAACTGCACCCACCAACCTTGGTGCTGCTATTTATGGTAAAGCTCCGGGTGTAAGAATAGCAGCTTCTCCGGGCGGTTCTCTGGGTGGAGTAGCCATTCAGATCCGCGGTATCAACTCCCTGTTCGGCAGAACGCAGCCCTTGCTTGTAATGGATGGAGTTCCTATCCATGATGGAAACTTCAACAACGGTAATTATTGGGGTGACCAGCGATTGAGGGGTAATGGTTTGGTTGATATTAACCCTGAAGACATTGAGAACCTGACTATCTTAAAGGGTGCTTCCGCAGCCGCATTGTATGGTTCAGAAGCTACCAACGGTGTAATCGTAATCACAACAAAATCTGGAAGGGGCAGGAAAGGATTTTCTGTTGATTTCAACACTACCTATTTTCAGGATAGGGTAGCTTATCTTCCCCGTCTTCAAACAGTACGTGGTGCGGGAAGTCCGGTGCAGTATGATGTATATGGTGAGGATGCCAATGGGTTTAACAAAAATACTTATACCATCAACGGCCAAAGCTACAGAGCGTTGGTATCGGGATCACTGAATTTCGGCCCTTTATTCGACGGACAGCCGATTGCTACCTGGGATGGACAGGTGAGGCCATATTCTGCTATCAAGAACGGATGGGCCAACTTGTTTCAGCGCGCCAATAACGTTACTACCAATGTTGCCATCACTTCAACAGGTGATAATGGTTCAACGCGTTTCTCTGTTACACAAGACCATTATGAAGGCGTGAGTTTGAATTCTGCCAACGATAGATACGTTTTTAACCTGAATAGCAATTACAAGCTTGGTAAAAGCATACGTTTCAATCTGATCGCGAACGATATTTATTCAAGGGTAAACAACAGACCCTACCTGACCGACAGACTCATCAATAACTTTGGTGGTATGATGCCTGCATTTGATGACGGACTTTGGTATCGTAATAAAGCGGTAACCAGCAAGGGATATAAATATGTTACAGGCAGTAACCCAAGTCTGACCCCCAATGAAAACCTCACAATACCCAACCGCAGAGGAGATATCCTGGATTATATGTGGAATGTGTTGTCAAACAACACCCGTGAATCCAATAACCGTTTGATCGCAAGCGCTACCGCTTACTTCGATCTTACCAAGGATCTGCAATTGAGGGGTAAAATAGCAACTGACTGGACTTCCAACCTGACCGAAACCAAGAATCACTCAACCATTCCTGTTGCTATAGGCGGACCTTCCGGTAGTTATGGTATTGACAACACTAGCTACTCTATTTTTTACGGAGACCTCTTACTGAGTTACACCAAAAAAGTTAATCCGAATCTGGAATTAAAGGCAATGGCCGGATATACAGCTGATAAAGAAACCGGTTATTTCTCTAACGTAAGTACCAAAGGCGGCCTGACCACAGAAAACCGCTTTGACCTTACTTCGTCGGCTCAAACCCCTTATTATAGTGGAGGATCAAAGTCTTATTTGACCAAAGATGCTTTTATCGGAACAGTGAATGCTAACTATAAAGGCTACTTGTTTGTGGAAGGAACACTTAGAAGAGACCGTACTTCTACCATGAATCCTAACAACAATGCATTTGTTTATCCTTCAGCAAACGCTGCATTGGTTCTTTCGGAAGCCTTTAGATTGCCTGAATTTGTTCGTTATGCCAAACTGAGGGCATCATGGGGTATTGTGGGTAACTACCCTACACAATATGCTGCCAACGTTGCATACAATCTTTCTAATTTAGGCGACCAGGGTTCAGGTAGCGCTACATTGGCTACCACTACTTCAACCGGTACTTACGGAAATGACAATATACGCCCGGAGAAGAAGCATGAACTGGAGTTCGGTTTGGAAACAAGGCTACTCAATGACAGGCTGACTTTTGATGTGTCTTATTACAATGCCAAGATTGTGGATATGATCGTGCCATTGCAGATTGCACAAACAACCGGTGCAAGCAATATCCTGACCAATGTTGGTACTTTGCAAAATACAGGACTTGAATTCAGTATCAGCGGATATCCAGTTTCGGGCAGGGATTTCAGCTGGGAGTCCGGAGTGAACTTTAGCTTCAACAACAACAAGATCTTAAAATTAACCAATGGCTCTACAGAATTCACCCACAGAGATTATGATGGAAATGCTGCTGTATTAAAATCATCAGTAGGTAGCCCTATCGGTGACTTTTATGCACACCCGATCTTAACCGACGGAAAAGGAAATAAAGTGATTGCCGATTATGGTAATGGTGAATTCAATTACCAGATAGATGGCTCCAAACTGGTAAAATATGGCAATGCACAGGTAAAAGCTAATGGAGGTTTCTTTAACAATTTCAAATACAAAGATTTCACACTCAGTGTGTTTACCGACTTCAGAATAGGTGGTGATGTAATGCCTACAGGTCTTTTCTGGATGACAAGCCGTGGTCTTACTGAACAGAGTCTAAATGCGATGGATGCTGCTCACGGTGGTGTTGCCTATTATAAAGATGCTCAGGGAAGGGGTATTGCCACTTCTGCTTCAGCTGGCCCCAACGGAGAAAAGGTTTATCACGATGGTATGAAATTAGGAGGTGTATTCCCCGATGGAACACCCAATAATTTTGTTACTTCTCAGTTCTACTATTATTGGGATACTTATAACTGGGGTGGTCCTCAGTACAGCAATTCCCAGTATTTCCAATACATTTTAACCAATACTTATTGGAAGGTGCGGGAAATCATGCTGTCCTATAATTTACCTCATTCTATAGCATCGAAAATAAGAGCTACCAAATTACAGTTGTCTGTGTTCGGACGTAACCTGTTCTATTTGTACAGAACGATTAAAGACATGGATGCTGAGCAGTTAACTTCCGGATTAAACTGGGCTGATAACCTGAATAATGCCGGTAACCAACCCTCGACTCGTACGTTTGGTGTTTCTTTACGAGCAAGCTTTTAATCCGTCATCCTTAAAAGTAAATTCATTATGAAAAAGATATTTTCCATAAGCCTCCTGGCAATCCTTGGTATGGCATCCTGTACCAAGAAGCAGTTTCAGGATTCGTATCCGGATCCTTCAAAACTTTCTGCTACAACAGTCGACAGGCAATTTGCCGGCATGTTGTCTTCCAATCTTAATTATACCATGTATCACTATTGGGATTATTTTGTTGTGTATCAAAACACAATGATCCCCTGGAGCCAAACTGCTGCTACCATCAATGGCAATGGCAGGTATATGCCTGGTGCGGCAGCCATCGGTGATGTATGGGGCACTTACTATAGGTTAACAGCGCAGTACAAAGAAATGCTGAGGCTGTACAATGGATTGAGTGCAACCGATCAGCAGGTCAATCGTATCTATTACATTGCGGCTACTGTATATTTCTATGACTTCACCCAGAAAATGGTGGATATATGGGGTGATATTCCCTGGACTAAGGCAGGATTATTAAGTGCCAACGGTGGAGATTACCAGGCGTCTGCTGCCAAGTACGATGATGCTGCAAGCATCTATACCAAGATGCTCGACGATCTGAAAGGCTTTGCAGATGAATTGAACACCATTTCAGTAGCACCAGGTATTACTACCGGAATGAAAACACAGGATTTTGTCAATCATGGCGATGTTGTGAAATGGAAGAAATATTGCAATTCGCTTCGTATAAGACTGTTAAGCAGGGTAAATGGAGTGTCTGCGTTCCAATCAAGGGTAAACAGCGAAATGGCAGCCATTTTAGGAAATGCCGCTAATTATCCCATAGTGTCTGTTAACGCTGATAATATCATGATAAAAGTGTCTAACTCCTCCACTGCCGTTAATAATGGTACAGGTACCGGTACGAGCGCTGATTTTTATCAGGGACTGATCGGATGGGGAAGTGCAGACCGCGCAGGTAAAGTAATGATCGATTCCATGAACAACAATTCCGATCCCAGGTTGAGGGCTATGTTTGAACCTGGTGACAGTGCGCAAGGTGCCTATATCGGCCTGGACCCATCATTGGCAAGTACCGACCAGAGTAACATTATCAATAAGGGTACAATTGCCCGTTATAACCGTTCTACTTTATCGCAGAATGTTTTTCTCCCCGGTACTTTGATCAACGCGGCAGAAATTAATTTCCTGGTGTCGGAATATTATTTAAACGCCAACAATGATGCCAGTGCAAGGGCTGCTTATGAAGCTGGAATATCTCAATCTGTTAACTACTATTATTGGTTAAGAACGTTGAGCAGCAGCAATGTCTCAGGTGCTTTAACACCCTTGGGATCTACTGAAATTGCCAGCTATCTTGCCAGCCCCGGTGTTCTTTGGACAAACGCTACCACTTCACAACAAAAATTAAACAGGATCGCTGTTCAGAAGTGGATTAACTTCAGCGTTTTGCAACCGATGGAATGTTGGTCAGAGTTGAGAAGGTTGAAGCTCCCTGCATTGACTTTTGTACCTGATGCCGGTATTCAAAAATTACCGCCCACCAGATGGTTGTATCCGACAGATGAACAAACGTACAATGCGGCCAACTATCAGGCTGTTCAGGCAAAAGATAACCTGAGTACCAAGATTTTCTGGGACGTTAGATAATCGTCGTACAATATATTTCCTTTCATGCTGTAGCAGTGCATGCCCTTACCCCCAGGGCAATAGCTGCTACAGCTTTTTTTAAAACACTTGTTATGCATTCATTACGATCCTTATTGCCAGCAATTGCCAGCCTTTTTGTCGTTCATGCAACGATGGTTACGGCACATGCGCAAGGCAACATACATCCGCAATCGACCCGCTACGAATGGCCCACAGATAAACAGGTGCAGGAAAAACTGGAGAAGTGGCAAGATCAAAAATTTGGTATGATCATCCACTGGGGATTGTACGCTGTGCCCGGTATCATTGAATCCTGGGCTTTGTGCTCGGAAGACTGGATCAACCGTGATAGCACCAAGAGTTATGATGATTTTAAAAAATGGTATTGGGGATTGCAAAAAGATTTCAACCCGGTGCATTTCGATCCGGATGCATGGGCCCGTGCAGGAAAAGAAGCAGGCATGCGTTACCTGGTATTTACCACCAAACACCACGACGGCTTTGCCATGTTCGATACCAAACAATCTGATTTCAGTATTGCGAAAGGTCCGTTTGCCGGCAACCCGAAAGCCGATGTAGCGAAATATGTATTTGATGCATTCCGTAAACAGGGGTTCATGATCGGCGCTTATTTTTCCAAGCCCGACTGGCACTCGGAATACTATTGGTGGCCTAAATATGCTACGCCCAACCGCAACAATAACTACGATATCAAAAAGAACCCCTGGCGCTGGGATCAATTCAAACAATACACTTATAACCAGATCGGAGAGTTGATGCACCATTATGGAAGTATCGACATACTCTGGCTGGATGGCGGCTGGGTTAGACCACGGGAAACAGTAAATGAAGAAGTACTTTCCTGGGGGGCTCCCATACCGGACTGGAGCCAGGATATCGATATATCACGCATTGCAGCCATGGCAAGGCAAGCGCAGCCAGGATTGCTGGTGGTGGATCGTACCGTACACGGTCCTTATGAGAATTACCAAACTCCCGAGCAACGCATCCCCGCAAAACAACTCGATCATCCCTGGGAAAGTTGCATGACGCTGGCCAATAACTGGGGGTATGTTCCCAATGATCGTTTCAAATCTGCTGCACAGGTGATCCATTCACTCATTGAAGTAGTGGCGAAAGGAGGCAACCTGTTGCTGGGCATCGGTCCCAAACCCGACGGCACATTGCCGGCAATGGCCGTAGAACGTTTGGCTGAAATTGGTCAATGGATGCGCGTGAATGGAGATGCTATTTACAATACGCGGATCACACCCAACTACAATGATGGCGCTGTTTATTTTACCCAAAACAATACCACCAACACCAGGTATGCACTGGTTTGCCTGAAAGAAAATGAATCATTCCCATCTGCTGTTACATGGCATGGCAATGCACCTGCAAAAGGGACTTCGATCAGGCTCTTGCAAACAGGAGAGAAGATGGCGTGGACACAGGAAGGAGATCAGACGACCGTAAAAATATCTGCTTCGGTAAAAAAGACAGGAGAACAATTGCCGGCGTTGGTATTCGCTTTTACGCCTGCGCATGAATAACAGCAGCAAAACTCAATTTTGCCGGTAAAATCAATAATCGATAAATTGCAGTAATGATTGCTGCTGCAAAAATCAATTACCTGCAGGGGAGAATTGCCCGTAACGATGACCAACAAGCCTACCGGGAATTGTTTGTGATCTTCTATAATCCTTTGTTGCATTTTGCACGCTCCTTCCTTTCTTCCAAAGAACAGGCCGAAGAGGCGGTTTCGGATGTATTCATCCATATATGGGAGAAACGCAGGCGGCTCGAAACCGTATCCAACCTCAAGGTGTACCTTTATATAGCTACCAAGAATACGGCGCTCAATTACCGTTCCCGTCAAAACAAGCACCGTACCGAAGACTTGGGCGAAATGGCTACCGAGCTCAAAAGCATTTATTTTAACCCGGAACAACTGCTGATCACCGCTGAAATGATCCAGCGCATCAGGCAGGCCATCAACCAGTTGCCCACCCGATGCCGCCTGATCTTCAAACTGGTCAAGGAAGATGAACTCAAATACCGGGAAGTAGCCGAAATCCTGCAACTTTCCGTGAAAACGGTAGAAGCTCAAATGACCATTGCCCTACGTAAGATTGGTACGGTGGTCAATTTTGACATCCAGAAGACAGTTTCTACCAGACCCTGCTCCTCACAATAAAAAAAATAACTTTCTTTTAAGGGTAACGGCTCATTATTGGTGTCCTTAATAAGGAGCCATTGCTATGTCGTCTATAATACAATACCGCCTGTGGGAGTTGATTGCTAAAAAGCTATCGGGAGAAGCCAGCGAAACCGAACTGAAAGAGCTGGAAGAAACGATGCGATTGCACCCTGATTTGCATTATCCCATGCAAACAGTTGCCGATTTATGGCACCATACCCCGCCACAACAGGAAGATGCCCATACCGCTTTCGGGGAAATGCACCTGGAACGCATGAAGAGGATGGGAATCGATTATCCCTTTGAAGAAGAACTCCCGATCTCTTTTATAGAAAACACTCCTCACCGGAACAGAAAACAAGTATGGTTCAGCCTTTCTGTGGCAGCCATGCTGATAGCAGGTGTGTTGGGTTACCGGTTCCTGTTTATACCCAAGCCTGCTACTCCTGCCAAAACACTGGCAGTTGCTGCCAGTGAGGTATCCACCAAATACGGGTCCAAGACCCAGCTAACTTTACCCGATGGTAGTCAGGTATGGCTCAATGCCGGCAGTAAATTGAAATACGACAAGAACTACGGCGCGGGCCTCCGTGAAGTGTCGCTCAGCGGGGAAGCCTTTTTTGACGTGGTGAAAAACCCAGCTCATCCCTTTGTGATCCATACCGAGAAAATAGACATCAAAGTACTTGGTACTGCTTTCAATGTAAAGTCTTATCCAGGAGAAAAACATACGGAAACCAGCCTGATCCGCGGGAGCATTGAAGTAACCATCCGCAACAAATCGGCGCGTAAAATCATCCTGAAACCTAACGAAAAGCTGGTCATTGCCAATGACGACGAGCAGCAGGAGAACAAAGCCTCTATTCCGCTACATGCCAAAGATAACAGGCAGGAGCCTTTTGTAGCCATCAGCCACCTTACTTATGAACCCAAAGACAACAGTGTGGCGGAAACTTCCTGGATGGAGAATAAATTCATTTTCAACAGCCTGCCCTTTGAAGACCTGGCGTTGCGATGCGAACGATGGTTCGATGTGTCTATCATCATTAACGATGAAGTCATCAAAAAGAAAAGATTTACGGGCGCTTTTGAAAGCGAAACCGTTGAGCAGGTACTGAAAGCATTACAGTTGACGACACCTTTCCGGTACACGATCAATAAAAAACAGATTAATATCTATTCAAAATAACAGAAACAACTATTGACCATCTAAAACGCTGCCTATGAACATGAATAACAATACTTAAAATAAAACGGGAAATGCGGCAACATTTCCCGGCAGGCGAAGACAGACAAATGCTTGGCTGCCCCTATCGGGGTCATTTATCATTTTCTTACACCCTTACAATTCCCAAAGTATGAAAAAAAACGATCTGTTGCCTTTTTTCATCCGAAGGCAGGATTTTTTAAAGATGCTTTTGCTTATGAAACTAACGATTGCACTGATGCTTTTTAGCTGTCTGCAGGTGTCAGCTAAAGTATTCTCTCAAACAAGGATCAAGCTGCAATTGCAGTCGGTCGAGTTTAGAAAAGCACTTTCTGCGATTGAAAAGAAAAGTGGATGCCGTTTCCTTTACAATGATGAAATTATTCCTGCTGGCGCCAAAGTAGACGTTAATGCAGTCAATGCGCCGGTAACCGAAATACTGGACGCACTTTTTTCTGACAAACCATTGGCATACAAGATTCTTGAAAACAACCTGGTGGTGATCACTAACCGCAATGTAGAAGTGATACAAGCCAGAGTAACTGGTAAAGTCACTACTACCACAGGAGAACCCTTGGCAGGCGCTTCCATCAAGATCAAGGGCAGTTCCATGGGCACACAATCCGATGAATCGGGTAGTTTTTCTCTCACCGTGCCAGACAATGCCACACTGATCATTTCCTATGTAGGTTATGAAACAGTAGAGATGCCATTGAATGGCCGGTCAAAGATCAATGTGAGTTTGAAACAAAGCGAGAAGATTATGGATCAGGTAGTGGTGATCGGTTATGGTACTGCCAATAAAAGAGACCTGACAGGAAGTATCGTTAAAGTAGAAGGCAAAGAGGTGGCGGATCGTCCCAATACCAACCCGGTGGCTTCTTTGCAAGGTAAGGTAGCTGGTCTTTCCGTGGTGAACAATGGTACGCCAGGTGGACAACCCGATATCCGTATTCGCGGTACTGTGAGTATTGGCCAGGTACACCCGCTTTATGTTGTAGATGGCATTTTTAACGACAACATCGATTATATCAACCCCAATGACATAGAATCCATCGAGATACTGAAAGACCCCTCTTCACTGGCCATCTTCGGTGTGAAAGGTGCTACCGGTGTGATCGCTATCACTACCAAGAAAGCCAAGGTTGGACAGACTGTAGTGAGTTTCAATACCAGCTATGGCTTCAAAAAACTGGTTGATAAGATCAAAATGGCCGATGCCGCTACTTTCAAAACATTGTTTGCTGAAGAAAACGCCAACAACGGTATTACTACGCCATTCGATTATACAGGGCTCAATGCCAATACCGACTGGATCGATGCGGTTACACGTGTAGGCCAGTTCAATACCAATAACCTAAGTATCTCCGGAAGCACAGAGAAGAACAAGTTCAACCTGGGGCTGGGTTATGTGAGTGATGAAGGTATCATCAAACATGAGAAGCTGGAGAAAATGTTGCTTTCTTTCAGCGATGAATACAAGGTTACCAAAGGCATCAAGGTTGGAGTGAACCTGAATACCACACGACAGGACAATCCATACGATGCTGGCTGGGTGCTTGACGCAGCCCGCAAAGTAGTACCGATGGTTTCTGCTGATACCAAACAGTTCCGTATCAAGAACCCGTATGGTACGGATACAATTAACACTGCACTTTATTCAGGTCTGAATACTGCTTTGCAATCGGCAGGCGTGGTAAACCCGTTGGTACAACTGGAAAATGAATGGGATAAAACAAAGAATATTGAATACAGGTATGTGGGAAGTATGTATGGTGAGATTAATTTTCTCAAATACTTTACACTGCGTTCTACTTTCTATGCAGATGTGAGCACGGTGAACCGCAGGCAATACACACCGCTGTACATGGCTTACAATCCTGTGAACAACCAGCCTTATCTCTACAGCCAGGTTACACAGGTGCGGGAAGATGATAATACCTGGCGCAAATTTCAACAAGATCATATCCTTACTTTCAAGAAGAACTATGGTGCGCATAATATAACAGCCATCGGTGGTTTCACTACCTATTACTTCGGTAATTTCAACCGTACTGGTAAGGTTAGTCAAAGTACCGCTGCCACTGCGCTGCCTATCCCCAATGATCCCCGTTTCTGGTATGTTTCCAACGGCTTCCAGGATCCTACTACTACACAGGCTACTTCAAGCCAGAGTGAATACAGTACTGTTTCTTTACTGGCAAGGGCCTTGTACAATTACAATGGTAAATATTTCCTGAACGCTTCTTTCAGGGATGATGCTTCTTCCAGGCTTCCGGCTGCTAATCGTCACCAGAATTTCTGGGCAGTTGGTGCCGGATGGGAAATGACCAAGGAAGACTTCATGCGTAACCAGCATATTTTCGATTTCGTAAAGCTCAAGGGATCAGTAGGTGTATTGGGCAACCAGACGGCATCACGCCTGGATGGTACGCCGCTCAACTATCCTTTCTATCCCAACCTGAACAGTGGCGCCAATGCAGTGTTCGGCACCAATGTGTACACAGCAGCTGATCCGGAATATATTCCCAATCCAAACCTGAAATGGGAAACCGTATCTGCACAGGAGATCGGCGTGGAATTGAGCGCTTTTCAGAACCGCTTACACTTTGAATTCAATTATTTCAACAAAACCACCAACGACCTGATGACTTATGTGGACAGGTCTGCACTGGGTTTGAAAAACGAACTGGTGAACGGAGGAAGTTTGCGCAACTGGGGTGAAGAATTCTCGGCCATGTGGAGTCAAAATCTTTCCCGTGATTTTTCATTGAATGTGGGTGGAAACATCACATTCCTGAAAAACAAAGTGTTGAGCCTGAGTCCTGATCTGCCTACCGGCGTACTCTCCAGGAATTTTTATAACAATGGTGCTGCAGAGAGCAGGACCGAACCTGGTAAACCCATCGCTTATTTCTATGGTTACCGTGTAGCGGGCATTTTCCAGAGCTATGCAGATGTGCTGAAATCGCCTGTACAAGCAGCTTTGGGAGCTTACGGACCCGGCGATTTCAAATACCAGGATGTGAATGGCGATAAAGTGATAACGACTGATGACCGTACCATGATCGGTAACCCTACGCCCAAGTTTACTTATGGAGGCTCTGTAACACTGAATTACAAGGGACTGAGCTTAAGTGTAGATGTGAATGGTGTATATGGTAACCAGGTATGGAGAGGCTGGGGTGCGCTTGAATCGCCGTTCCAGCGCGTGAATTACGCTGCCGACAAGATCAACCGCTGGCATGGAGCGGGTACTTCCAACTGGGTGCCCATCGTAAGCCAGGCCAACCGTATCAATTACCTGGGTTCTACCTATAGTATTGAAGATGGAAGTTATGTCAGGATCAGGAACCTCCAATTGGCGTATAACTTCGGTCAGGCTGTGATTTCAAAAATACACGCCAGGAATTTGCGTGCATTCGTGAACGTGCAGAATCTGAAGACTTGGAAAAACAACTCCGGTTATACACCAGAATTTGGTGGAGATGGCACCGCATTCGGATACGACAATGCCGGTGGCGCGATCCCGATGATAACCACGTTTGGTATCAATGTTAGTTTTTAAACAACTCATTAAACCATTAATTCTTTAGGTATGAAAAAATATATGAAGAAAGGATGGGTCGCTCTGCTGGTGCTCCCCATCATGATGATAATGGCAGGATGTACAAAGTTTCTCGACCGAAAACCACTCACAGCTACGCTGGATGATTTACACCAGGGTACATTGGAAAGCCAGGTATATGGCATGTATTTTACTTTACGCACTTCCGCAGGTTTTTCTACGTTGCCATGGCTCGACTTTCACAGCATCCGTGACGACGATGCAGAAAAAGGCAGCAGCCTTACAGATGGTGCAGAAGTGGTTTCAGAATTCGATCATTTCAACTATTCGAAAGACGACTGGGCTCCCAATACTTACTGGAACGATCACTATACTATGATCAACCAGGCCAATAAAGCCCTGTACACAGCGCAAAGCCAGAACGTGACAGACGATGCGTCTTTGCGTAACGTAGGAGAGGCTTGCTTTTTCCGTGCATACGCTTATTTTGAACTGGTAAAGACCTATGGTGATGTGCCATTGATCAATTACCTGGTAAGCAAACCTTCCGATGCCATCAGGCCGAAGTCGCCGGCATCGGCCATCTATGCTTTCATTGATTCGAACCTGACAGTGGCTGTTAAGTATTTGCCATTGACCAGTGCCGCTTACGGAAATTATCCGGGCAGGCTCACCAGGGGAGCCGCCAATACTTTATGGGCGCAAACCTATTTGTTCCGGCAGAACTGGGCCAAAGTGATCTCCACTTGTAATGAAGTGATCTCTTCCGGTGTATATTCATTGACCCCCAAGTTCACAGACATCTGGAAGGATGGATTGAACGGAGCTGGTAAGAACGGCCCTGAATCGATCTGGGAAATGCAGGCCAACGACGGACAGAATGCACAAAGCAATAGCGCGGCAGACAACGGTACATTCTGGGGTACTTGTCAGAATGTTCGTCAGGGTGGAGCCGGACTCGAATGGAACCTGGGATGGGGATGGAACACACCTACACAGAATCTGATTGACGCGTGGGACAGCACAGATCCCCGCAAACCTGCTACCATCCTGTATTCCGGACAATACGATGGCGGACCTGACCAGGGAGGGTATGGTGCCACACTGCCGCCTTATGATGCACTGGAAGCCAATGGAGGTATTGCACGGAAATACTGGAATAAAAAAGTGTATTCAGATCCTGCCATGCGACAGTTTACGGGTTTCATCAATAACAATGGGCAAGCTCCCTGGATCAACCACCGCATACTGCGGTATGCAGATGTGGTCCTGATGCTGGCTGAAGCAGCCAATGAATCGGGCGACGGTGCCACTGCTGCGGCGAATCTGGAAAAGATCAGGAACCGGGCGAGTGGTAACCTCGGGCCCGCGCGAACCATTGTTCCTGTTGTACCTTTTGTGAGCCAGGCGCAAATGCGCACGGCCATCAAGAATGAAAGAAGGTTTGAATTTGCGATGGAAGGCTATCGTTTTTACGACCTGGTGCGTTGGAATGATGCATTGAGTACGCTTGGTCCATTGGGCTATACCAACCGTTGCCGGTTCTATCCCATACCGCAGAAAGCCATCGATTTGTCGGGAGGCGTGTTAAAACAAAACCCCGAATGGTAATTCCATTTCGTTCATTGATAAAACTCATCATTATGCATCTCAGATATAAATTATTCAATCGCATTGCTTGCTTACTCGCATTAGGCATTACCATCGGAGGTTGTCAGAAACTCGATCGGCCTGCATTGGGCGATTATCCCAAGGATGCCAATCCTCCGGGAGGGCCGTTGAAATTTTATACGGCTTTCGATGGAACGACGCCTGATCCCCTGATGAATGCTGTAGACAGTATCCGGGCCAATTTCCCTTCCGTAAACCCGTTTACTTCCATTCCCGGTGTTTCCGGTAAAGCAGTGCAGGGAGTAAGTCAGAAAGCCATCTCTTATGCGTCGGCCAATGATTTTTCCAAAGCCACCAGCTTTACCATTGCCTTCTGGGAAAAGAACTCGGTGCCGGTAGGAAGCCCGCAGTTTTTGTTTTCCCTGGCTTCCAAGGATTATTGGCACCAGAGTGCATTGTTTGCATTGGTTGATCACCAGGGCGCCGGCTCTACATCAACCGATGCCGTTGTGAAACTGGCAGTACAGGACCAATGGTTCGAGTTTACACCATCCAACGGAAGGATGCCTGGTAACCTGCTGAATGGCGATTGGCATCATGTTGTGTTTGTGTACGACCAGAGCACGTCTATGTTGAACTACTATGTAGATGGTAAGCCACTGACTAACCTGAAGCCATCGCAAACCAATGTCACCAACAATGGCACTCCCCGTGGCGCCCTCAGCTTTGCTAATATTTACGGATTTGTACTGGGCGGATGGAACAAACATGCTAACTTAGGTAATGGCGCTCCTACAGACGACTGGATACAATCCTGGCAGGGTGGTCTTGACCAGTTCAGGCTATATGGCAAAGCCCTCAGTGCATCGGAAGTGCAGGCTTTGTACAACAGTAAATTGTAATCGTTTTAGAAAGGTTATATGAAAAAGAGGGCTGCCATCTCTGTGCAGCCCTCTTACATTAGCTTGTGTATGGGTTTAAAAAACAACATACAGGGTAAAAGATCGTTGTTGATGATTTCATCGATCACGCTGGGTATTTTTTTACTGGCCCGGTGTGTTGACAAGGATAATCACGCAGCACAAACCGCCCGTCCACCCGGGTTTACAGCCTTTGCCGGTTCTGCTTCCTGCACAGGTTGTCATAAAAACGCATACGAAAAACACCTGCACAGCGCACATTATCTTACCTCGGGAATCGCTTCTGAAAAAAACATAAAGGGCAGTTTTGAGAGCGGGCGCAATAGTTTTGATTTCAGTAACGGTACCGTCGTTGCCATGGAAAAAAATACGGATGGAAAATATTACCAGGTGGCTTATGTGAACGGCGTTGAAAAAAAACGCCGCCGGTTCGATATCGTAATCGGCTCTGCCACCAAGGGTCAATCTTATCTCTCATGGGTAAACGACAGGCTGGTTCAATTACCGATCACCTATTTTACCGCCAATGACCAATGGTGCAACAGTCCGGGCTATCCTTATCAACCTGCATTCAACCGGCCCATTACATCGCGTTGCATGGAATGCCATACAACCTTCAGCCAGGTGGTTTCAACGCCCGACGCAAAAGGGGAAAGTTTCGATGCCAATAAAATGATCTATGGTATCAGTTGCGAGAAATGCCACGGTCCTGCCGCGGAACACGTTGCCTTTCAAACAAAACATCCTGAAGCCAAAGAAGCCAGGTTCATCATCAATCCTGCAAAGTTTAACCGCCGGCAGTTGCTTGATCTTTGCGCATTGTGCCATGGGGGCAGGTTGCAGAAAACGCAACCATCTTTCAGCTTTACAGCAGGTGACAGCCTGGCCAGGTATTTTACCTGGGATACAAGCGGCATGCAAACTCTTTCCGGCATTGATGTGCACGGTAATCAATATGGCTTGCTGAAACAGAGTAAGTGTTTTACCATGAGTAATACCCTTACCTGCAATACCTGTCATGATGCGCATGCCAACGAAAAAGGACAGACCGTGGTTTTTTCCCAGCGTTGTATGAGTTGTCATAGTACGGTACATGAGCATTTCAGTAAAATCAATCACCAGGTGGTAACAGGTATCAAACAGGATTGTATCAGTTGCCATATGCCGAAACAAACTTCCAGGAGCATCGCTGTATTGCTGGAAGGGGCCACTACGCCCACTGCCATCAAGATGCATACTCATTTTATCACTGTGTATCCTGAAGAAACCAATCATTTTAAAAAACTATGATCATGCGTCTTGCGTTGTATTGTTTATTGCTTGCTTCTTTTGCATTTGTTTCCTGCGGGCACAAAGAAACCCTGTTTACCAGTTTGCCTGCTTCTTCCACTCATATCGATTTTGTCAACAACCTTGAAAAAAAACATGCTTTCAATATATTGTACTACCTATACTACTATAATGGTGGCGGGGTAGCCATCGGCGATATCAATAACGATGGATTACCCGATATCTATTTTACCGCCAATAGTAAAGGGAAAAACAAATTATACCTCAACAAAGGCAATTTCCAGTTCGAAGACATTACAGATAAAGCAGGCGTGGCCGGAACAGCCGATTGGTGCACTGGCGCTACCATGGCCGATGTGAATGGAGACGGGTTGCTGGATATTTATGTATCTTCCGTGAACAACCGGTACGGACTCAAAGGGCACAATGAATTATTCATCAACCAGGGCAATGGCAGGTTCAAAGAACAATCGAAAGAATACGGGTTGGATGCTTCCTGTTTTACTACGCAAGCCGTTTTTTTCGATTATGACCATGATGGCGACCTGGATTGTTTCATCCTCAACCAGTCGCACCACCCACATGCCAATATTGTGGATACCAGTAACCGCAGAAAATATGATTCGCTCTCAGGTAATCGCCTGTACAGGAATGACCTGAACACGCCGGCAAAGAAATTCACCGATGTATCGGCAGAGGCCGGCATATTTCAAAGCAACCTGGGATATGGCCTGGGCATTGCAGTGGCCGATTTCAACAACGATGGATGGGAAGACATTTATATCGGTAATGATTTTCATGAAAACGATTATTACTATCTCAACAATGGAAACGGTATGTTTACCGAGAGTGGGGCACAACATTTTCGTCATTACAGCCGGTTCAGTATGGGCAATGATGCCGCCGACTATAATAACGATGGGCAAATAGACGTGGTAACAGTAGACATGCTGCCACAGGACGAAAAAGTGTTGAAGACATATGGGAGCGATGAGAACATTGATATTTACAAAGTTAAACTGGGGTTCAATGGTTACCAGGATCAATACTCACGTAACTGCCTGCAACGTAATAATGGCAATGGGATCAGCTTCAGCGACCTGGGCTTGCAGGCAGGCGTTGCAGCCACCGATTGGAGCTGGTGCCCTTTGTTTGCCGATTTTGACAATGATGGGAATAAGGATTTGTTCATCAGCAGCGGTATTGTGAAACGACCGGTAGACCTCGACTATGTACGTTTTGTTTCAGACCTGAAATTGAAAGGGATGGACAAGACAGACAAGTACGATGATGTGGCCATCGATGCGATGCCCGATGGCGCTTCACATCCTTTCTTATACAAGGGAAATGGTAAGCTTGCATTCAAAGATGTGAGCAATGAATGGGGAACCGGTAATATGAGAGGTTATTTCACAGGAGCGGCTTATGCTGATCTTGACAACGACGGAAAACTCGACCTTGTGATCAACAGCATCAATGCACCGGCAGTGATACTAAAGAACAATGCGCCGAAAAAAAATGAGCTCACGGTTGCCTGCAAAGGCAAAGGAGGAAATACCAATGGGATAGGAGCAAAAGTGTATCTGTTCCAACACAGCCAGATACAGTACCAGCAATTGATGCTGACAAGAGGATTCCAGTCATCATCGGAACCTCGTTTGCACTTTGGACTGGGCGATGCCACTTCGATTGACAGCTTGTTGATCGTATGGCCCGATCAGCAATACCAGGTCATCAGGCATGTGCCTGCCAACCAGCCATTACTGGTTGATCAGAAAAATGCCGGCGGTATTTTTCAACAGGCAACTTTCTTCCCATCACCCAAAGAAAATTTTGAAGACCTCACCGGCAAGGTTGCGCTCAACTGGAAGCACAAGGAAAACGATTTTGTTGATTTCAACGTGCAGTACCTGATACCACATGAAGAAAGCACCCGCGGCCCCAAAATGGCAGTGGCCGATGTGAACAAAGACGGACTGGATGATATCTATCTCTGTGGCGCGCGCGGCCAGGGCGGTACTTTGATGATACAACAACGGAATGGATCATTCATACCTACAGATACCGCTGTATTCAGCAAAGATGCTCGCTGCGAAGATGTGGATGCTGTTTTCTTCGATGCCAATGGCGATGGTTATCCAGATCTGTATGTGGTGAGCGGCGGTAATGAAGTGATGTCCATACCCACTTCTTTCCATGACCGATTATACCTCAATGATGGGAAGGGACATTTCACCAGATCAACCAATGCATTCATGCCCGTAGCAGAAAACAAATCCTGTGTGGCAGTGGCCGATATCAATAACGATGGAAGACTCGATTATTTTGTGGGCAGTCTTTCCAATCCCACTGCTTATGGTCTGCCATTGAGTTCACGTCTCTATGTTAACAACGGTAAGGGATATTTTGCGCCGATGGGTAATGATAAGATACCGTTGAATAAGATAGGCATGGTAACTTCGGCAACTTTTGCAGATATCAATCACGATGGATGGCAGGACCTGATCGTGGTAGGAGAGTGGATGCCATTGAAGATATTTATCAATCACAAAGGTGTGTTCAGCGAGACAGATGTACCAGCTTCTACCGGTTTATGGCAATCCGTGTATGCCACAGACATTAACGGAGATGGTGCTATAGACATACTGGCCGGCAATTGGGGGCACAACTCAAAGCTGTGGACGGGCAAGAACGGACCATTGAAATTGTATGTAAAAGACTTCGATAACAATGGGTCTGTAGAACAAGTGATGGCGTATACAGTAGATAAAAAAGAATATACTTTCCTGGCCAAAGACGAACTGGAAAGGGCATTGCCAGTATTGAAGAAAGCCTATTTGAAATACAGTGAAGTGGCCGGTAAAACCATTGACTATATGTTTTACGATCTTTTCAAAGATTATGTAGAATTGAAAGCTGAAACCCTTGGATCGGCGGTTTTTATCAACGATGGAAAAGGAAATTTCACGCGGCAGGACCTGCCAGCCGATCTGCAACTGGCTCCAGTATTTGCTTTTCAGCGGGGAGCAAGAACGGATGTTTCGAATGGAAGTTACTTACTGGGTGGCAACTTCTATGGTGTGTTTCCTTATGAAGGCCGTTACGATGCGCAGGCAGTGGCCCAGTTCCAGGCTGGTAAGCAACAAGCGATCCGTTATGTACGGCAACCCAACCTGTCAGGTATCAGCGGTGAAGTGCGCGATATGAAATGGGTGCATACTGCAGCATATGGCGACCTGTTGGTTGTAATGCGGAATAATGAAAAACCCGTATTCCTGCGGCCGAAATAAAAGGCAGGATGCTACATGATAGTTCAGGCATAAAAATAGTTAAATTACTGCCCCTTTAACACTTAAAGCTTGCCATGAAAAAAGCATTTTCATTCGTTATCATCTTACAAGTATTGTTCTCCCTGTCGTCAATAGCGCAAGTGCGCCTGGAAAACCTGCGTACGGAGAATGCAGATAATCCAATTGGATTGGATATTACACATCCCCGGTTTAGCTGGCAACTTGTTTCGGATCAACGGAACAGCCAACAAACTGCCTATGAAATAAGAGTGGGCGACAACCCACATGAAATGATGAAAAACAAAGGCACCGGCAAAGTGGTTTCAGACCAATCTCTTTATGTGCCTTATCCTGGAGAAGCGTTGAAAGCAGGTAAGCGTTATTATTGGCAGGTGCGTGTGTGGGACAATGCGGGCAATGTTTCTGCCTGGAGTGCACCGGCCTTTTTTCAAATGGGTTTGCTAACGCCTTCTGATTGGAAAGCCGCATGGATTGTACCTGGATTTGAAGAAGACAGCCTGCGCGCTTCGCCGCTTTTCCGCAAAGCATTCAACAGTGCTAAAAAAATAAAATCAGCCACGGCATATATTACGGCGCATGGTTTATACGAAGCACAGATCAATGGCAAACGGGTAGGAGATGCTTATCTCACACCGGGCTGGACCAGCTATAACAAACGCTTGCAATACCAGGCTTATGATGTAACCAACCTCTTACAGGAAGGCGATAACGCCATTGGTGTTGAGTTGGGCAATGGTTGGTACAGGAGTTATATCGCCTGGAGTGGCAACCACGATTCTTATGGTAAAGACATCGCGCTGCTTTTTCAGTTGGATATTACATACACAGATGGTACCACCAAAAGCATTGTATCGGATGAAAGCTGGAAGTCTTCTACAGGAGCCATCCGCTATTCGGAAATTTACCATGGCGAGACCATCGATGCCAGGCTGGCAAAAAAAGGATGGGCAACAGCCGGGTATCACGATAATGATTGGAGCGGCGTAAAGCGTGCAGATTTTTCCAAATCGGCGCTGGTAGCCACATACAATGAGCCGGTAAAAAAACACGAAACATTCCAGCCGGTTAAAATATTTAAAACGCCCAAAGGCGAACAGGTGATTGACTTCGGACAAAACCTGGTAGGTTGGGTAGTGCTTAAAGCTAAAGGAAAAGCAGGAACGCGCATCACCATATCGCATGCAGAAGTGTTGGATAAAGAAGGCAATTTTTATACCGAGAACCTGCGCATTGCCAAAGCACAGGATAACTATATTTTAAATGGCGAAGGCGAAGAAACTTTTGAGCCGCATTTTACCTGGCATGGCTTTCGTTTCATCAAAGTAGAAGGCTATCCCGGTGAGTTAAAACCCGAAGACCTCACTGCTGTTACCTTGTATTCCGATATGAGACCCACGGGTAGTTTTACCTGCTCCAATGCTATGATCAACCAGTTGCAGCATAATATTGAATGGGGGCTGAGGGGTAATTTCCTGGATGTACCTACCGATTGTCCGCAAAGGGATGAGCGGTTGGGCTGGACCGGTGATGCACAGGTGTTTTCACGCACCGCTACTTTCTTAAGAGATGCACATAATTTCTTTGCCAAGTGGCTGAAAGATGTATCGGCCGATCAATTGCCTGACGGAAGGGTTCCGCATGTGATACCCAATGTGCTGGGCCCCTCTGCCGGCGGCAGTACAGGCTGGGCAGATGTTTCAACCATCGTTCCATGGAATATGTACCTGGCTTATGGCGACAAGAGAATATTGGAAGATCAGTATGCCAGTATGAAAGCCTGGGTTGATTATATGAAGGGCCAAAGCGTTAACGATTTATGGAACACAGGTTTTCATTTTGGCGACTGGTTGTTCTACAGTCTCGGTGATGACCCCGATGGTAATTCTGCTATTACCAATAAGTACCTGATTGCACAATGTTTTTATGCCCACTCTACGCAATTACTCATTAATACCGCCAAAGTATTGGGTAAAACAGACGATGTAACAGCCTACACGGAACTTTTAAAAAGGATCAAAGATGCATTTGTAAAAGAGTACCTTACACCCAACGGCGCTACCATGTCCAACACACAAACATCCTATGTGCTGGCATTGCAATTCGATATGTTGCCGGAGACTTTGCGCCAGCAGGCGGCTGACAGGCTGGTAGAAAATATCAAGCGATACAGGAACCACCTCACCACCGGTTTCCTGGGCACACCTTATCTCTGCCAGGTACTCAGTCGTTTTGGCCATACAGATATAGCCTATACTTTATTGTTACAGGATACCTATCCTTCCTGGTTGTATCCTGTAAAAATGGGCGCTACCACTATATGGGAACGCTGGGATGGTATTAAAACCAACGGCACGTTCCAAACAGCCGGCATGAACTCTTTTAACCACTATGCGTATGGGTCTATTGGCGATTGGTTATACCGGGTGATGGTGGGAATGGATACCGAAGAAGACGGAAGTGCGTATAAAAACATCCACATACAACCGCATATCGGCGGAGGTTTTACCCAGGCTGCTGCCAGTTATCAAACCTTATACGGAAAACTGGCTTCGGGTTGGAAAATACAGGATCATCAATTGATCATGGATGTGGAGATACCGGCGAATACAACAGCTACTATTTATGTTCCTGCTGCCAATGCTGAAAAAATAATGGAAAGCGGCAAGGTTTTGTCTACATTGAAAGATCTCGAGGTAGTGAGCACAGAAAAAGAGCAGGTAATATTGAAAGCAGGTTCCGGTAAATACCAGTTCAGCATGCCCTGGAAATAGATCAGATGGTTACTAAAATAGAAACGAAATACGATGGCTTTATATAAAAGATGGTGGTCGTTTACGCTGGTTGTTGTTTTTATTGTCATCAACTGCCCAGCCCACGCCCAAAAGCTGATCGTATCTTCAGATCACAACAAAGAATGGTCGCAGGATTACCAACCCTTCCATATAGCGGGGAACCTGTACTATGTTGGCACGTATGAATTGGCAGCATACCTTATCACTACACCCAAGGGGCATATCCTAATCAATACGGGACTGGATGACTCCGGTCCATTGATCCGCGCGCATGTAAGAGCATTGGGATTCAAATTTGAGGATATTAAAATATTGCTGGCCACACATGCGCACTTTGACCATGTAGGCGCGATGGCAGCCATCAAAAAACAAACCGGCGCCCAGATGATGATCAATGAAAGAGATGCTGAAGTACTGGCAGATGGTGGTAATTCCGATTATGTTTTGGATGAACTGGAAAAAGCATACCAGAAAAGCTGTCAACACCATAATCATTAAATAACTTGCCGTATGTATTCGAGAAAAAAATTCTTGCAACAATCTTCACTGTTACTCGGCGCAGGCGCATTGGCGTCAGCTTTTGATAACAAGGCCTTCGCCATTTTTAAAAATCGTATGCTACCCAGCGACCAGTTGAATATTGGCGCTATTGGTATTAACGGAATGGGGTGGTCTAATGTAAAGGCAGCATTGAAAATACCAGGCATAAACCTGGTAGCCGTTTGCGATATCGACAGCAATGTTATAGAAAAAAGATTGGGTGAGCTGGCTAAAACCGGCATGGATACTTCCAGGATAAAAAGATATCCCGATTATCGCAAATTGTTGGAACAAAAAGACATTGATGCAGTGATCATTGGAACGCCCGATCACTGGCATGCTTTGATCATGATACATGCCTGCGAAGCGGGAAAAGATGTATATGTTGAAAAGCCCGTAGGCAATTCCATTGTGGAATGCAGGACCATGGTAGCGGCACAACAACGATATAATAAGGTAGTGCAGGCGGGGCAGTGGCAACGCAGCCAGCAGCATTTCAGGGATGCAGTGGATTATGTACAAAGCGGACAATTAGGAAATATACGTACGGTAAAGGTTTGGTGTTATCAGGGGTGGATGCGCCCTCAGCCTGTGGTGCCGGACAGCGCTCCACCGGCAGGAGTTGATTATCAACAATGGCTGGGACCCGCGCCTACAAGGGCTTTCAACGCCAGCCGGTTCCATTTTCATTTTCGATGGTTCTGGGATTATGCGGGCGGACTTATGACCGACTGGGGTGTGCATTTATTGGATTATGCCCTGCTGGGTATGAAGGCAGGTGTTCCTAAAACGATCGACGGAATGGGCGGGCGGTTTGCTTATCCTGACCTGTATGAAGAAACGCCAGACACGCTTACTACTATGTATGAGTTCGATCATTTTAACCTGGTGTGGGATTCTGCTATGGGTATTGACAATGGATCGTATGGAAGAGATCATGGAATTGCGTTTATAGGAAACAATGGAACGCTTGTATTGAGTCGCGGTGGATGGGAGGTGATTGAAGAAAGACAAAGTAAAAATAAAGTCAGTAAGCCTTTGGTAAAACCATCCGATAACGGACTCGACAAGCACTGGGAAAATTTTGTCAGTGTGGTGAAATCCAGAAGGATGGATGAATTGCATTGTTCCATTCAGGCCGGAGCACATGTAGCCACGGTAGCACAAATGGGTAATATATCTTATCGCACCGGAAAAAAATTGTATTGGGATAAGGCCCTTTCGAAGTTTACCGATGATGCGGTTAATGCAACGTACCTGATGAAACAATACCATAACGGATACCAGTTACCAAAGATTTAATGCTTTATTGAACAATAAAAACACAATCAAATGAATAAGAAAATCCTTTTAAGCATTGTAGCAATTACGCTCGCTACTTCAGCTTCTTACGCACAACAGGGCGATCCACGCGCAACCGAATATTACAGTCCCGTACCAAAAGTTGTTACACCGGGACAAACCTGTGATAATGCGCCTTCCGATGCCATCGTGTTATTCGATGGAACCAGTCTCAACGAATGGGAAGCTGTAAAGAATCCTGCTTCGGGTAATAATTGGAAATTAGTGGATCACATCATGACAGTGGATAAAACTGTAGGTGATATCCAGACAAAAAAAACGTTCACTGATTTTCAGTTACACATCGAATACCGTATCCCGGAGAATATTACTGGTACAGGGCAGGCCAGGGGAAACAGCGGTGTCTTTCTCGCATCGATACCTTTTGGCGCTGGTGGTTATGAACTGCAGGTGTTAGACAATTACAACAATAGCACTTATGTGAACGGACAGGCGGGCAGTATCTATAAGCAATCGCCGCCACTGGTGAATGCCTGCAGGAAACCCGGAGAATGGCAGAGCTATGATGTTATATGGACTGCCCCGCGTTTCAATGAAGATGGTACCCTCAAATCACCTGCGCGTGTTACCGTATTCCATAATGGGGTGCTGGTACAGAATAATACGGAGTTGAAGGGAGATACACCTTACATAGGCCAACCCAGTTATCACAAACACGGCCCTGCTCCCATTAAGTTGCAGGCGCATGGTGATAAGAGTGAGCCATTGAGTTACCGTAATATCTGGTTGAGAGAATTATAACGCTGTAAGTATTCAGGCGTACCCCCATTTTTTCATCACGCTGAAGTCTTCACGTGCGCAGTCCAGCGGCGATTTACCCTGGTAGGCTTCCTGCTCGATGATGAAATGGGTGGTGCCGCCTGATTTACGGCCGAAATCAATCACTTCTTTAACGTTTACAATGCCCTTGCCTAAAACCGTGCTTTCGAATTTCTCGTTGCCGTTTTCGCTTTTAATCTCATCTTTTACATGCATGAGTTCGAACCTACCCGGGTACTTTTTAACGGTTTCCATAGCAGTGGCGCCACCATTGTACAGGTTGCCGGTATCCAGTTGCTGCGCTACCAGTGCAGGATCGGTATATTGAAGGATGATATCATACACGCGCATGCCACCGAGGTGTTGATTGAATTCAAAATCGTGGTTGTGGTACCCGAACTTCATGCCCGATTTTTTACACAATTCCCCGCATTGATTAAAGACTTCCATATAACGCTTCAGGTCGTCGGCGTTTTTGCGGTAGCTCTCATCCAGCCAGGGACTGATAACGAATTGTTGCCCTGCAGTAGCTGCATCTTCCACGGTGTATTTCCATGTATCGGTAAATTCCTTTTTGGTAGCATCCCAATGGTTCTTGTTAAAAACAGTATGGCCGCTCAGCATCTTCATACCTAATCCATCGAGCTGCTTTTTAAATTCAGAAGCAGTATAACCATAGAATTTCCGGTCGATATAATTGGCATGTTCAACATACCTGTAACCCATGGCAGACAATAGTTTCAGGGTGCCAGCCGGGTCTTTCTTCATATCATCCCTCACCGAGTAGAGTTGAATGCCCAGTATTTCTTTTCTTTTGGAGGCAGCAAAAAGGTCGTGAGGTAAAAGTAAAGTTCCACCCAAAGCAAGGGAACTTGTTTTCAGAAAATCCCGTCTTGTCTTATACATGGTTTAATGTTTTATAGTGTTTGTTGTTACGATAGGGTAAGATACCGATATTTAATGGAATTTGTGCTAATGACAGGATCGACCCGCATTTCCCAAATTGACGAATAGTTTACTGACGGCAATTTCTATCTGTAAAGCCAATAGATTCAGTCAGCCTGCAGGAGTTTTCTACCAGTTGGCAAGTGAGGCTGGCCAGCACGCAGAAATTTCCTGCGGAGGAGCCCCGCGAGATGGGCCAACTTGCAGAAGCTTTTAATCAGTAGTTTTACACCTCATTAAAAGGTTGGTTATTCATGGGCGCACATTATAAACGCGTAGTTGTCAAGATTGGTTCCAATGTGCTCACACAGGGTGACGGACTGCCCGATATTACAAGAATAAAAAATATTACTTCACAACTGGCACAGTTAAAGGACAGGGAAGTGGAGGTTATATTGGTATCTTCCGGTGCAGTAGCTTCGGGAAGGAGCTTGATCAGTGTGCCGGAACGAACCGATGCCATTGCAGCGAGACAACTGTTGGCAGCAGTAGGACAGGTACAATTGATCAACACCTATTCCAGTCTTTTCCAGGAGCATCATATGCTTTGCGCGCAGGTATTGGTTACGAAGGAAGATTTCCGCGACCGCAAGCATTACCTGAACATGAAGAATTGTTTCCAGATACTGCTGCAAAATAAAGTGGTGCCCATCGTCAACGAAAACGATGTGGTATCCGTTACCGAATTGATGTTTACAGATAATGATGAGTTGGCGGGATTGGTAGCGGCTATGTTGGATGCCGATGCCCTGATCATATTATCGAATGTGGATGGCGTGTACAATGGTGATCCAAGGCAGGAAGGCGCACAGGTGATAGAAGAGATACGCGCCAGGGAGACCCATTTTGCAAGCTTTGTTTCTCCCGGTAAGTCGCAGTTCGGACGCGGAGGAATGGTTACCAAATCGGTGATGGCACAGAAAGTGGCCCGATTGGGAATACCTGTACACATTGCCAATGGGAAAAAAGACAATGTGCTGCCAGATCTGTTGGATAATAAGCTGACGCATACACGGTTTGTACCGGATAAAAATGCTTCCGGTACGAAGAAATGGCTGGCCACCGCTGCCAATGCCGCCACAGGTGTGGTGCAAATCAATGAAGGCGCTAAAGCGGCATTACTCTCCGGCAAGGCAACGAGCCTGCTGCCGGTAGGCGTAACAGCGATATTATCTGATTTTCAAAAAGGAGATATCATACAGGTAGTGGATGAAGCCGCACAGTTGGTGGGATTGGGTATCGCACAATATGGCTCAGATAAAGCACAGGAACGGATAGGAGAGCGTAACCAAAAAGCATTGGTGCATTATGATTATTTTTACCTCTCGGTTTAAACAGATGCAGTATGGATTATAAGGAATATTTTGAGCAGGCCCGTAGCGCTACCAGGGTAATGATTCGATTGGAGCCTGCGCAGGTAAATGCAGTATTAAAGGAATTGGCTTCTACATTGATGCAGGAAACAGATGCGGTACTGGCTGCCAATAAGAAAGACCTTAATAAGATGGATGCGGCTGACCCAAAGTACGACCGCCTCTTGCTCACTGCATCAAGGATTCAGGATATTGCCAATGATATTTTGAAGGTTGCCGCATTAACTACTCCTTTAGGAAATGTGATTGATGAAAAAACATTACCCAATGGATTGGAAGTGTCACGGGTTCGTGTGCCATTAGGAGTTGTAGGTATCATTTACGAAGCGCGCCCCAATGTAACGATGGATGTATTTGCACTGTGTTTCAAAACAGGCAATGTATGTATTTTAAAGGGTGGTAGTGACGCCGCTTTTTCAAATATGCTGCTGATAGGCATCATTCACCGGGCATTACATAAGCATCGTATAGATACGGCAGTAGCACAACTGTTACCTGCTGAACGCGAAGCCACAGCTGCATTAATGAATGCTACAGGTTTGGTGGATGTGCTGATACCCCGCGGCAGCCAGCAATTGATCGATTATGTTCGGCAAAACAGCCGGGTGCCCGTAATAGAAACCGGGGCTGGTATTGTACATACTTATTTCGATGAAACAGGCGATGTAGAAAAAGGAAAGCAGATCATCTGCAATGCCAAAACAAGAAGAGTGAGTGTATGTAATGCCCTCGACTGCTTGCTGATAGACAGCAGCCGTTTACAGGCACTACCAGAACTGGCATTACCACTTGCAGAAAAGCAGGTAGAAATTTATGCTGATGCGGCAAGTTATGCAAACCTCGAAGGGCACTATCCTCCTGCATTGCTGCATCATGCACAAAAAGAGCACTATGGCACGGAATTCCTGTCACTCCGGATGGCGATCAAAACAGTGCAAGGTATTAACGAGGCCTTGGATCATATCGCCGCGCATAGCTCAAAACACAGTGAAGCCATCATTTCAGAAAATACAACGCACCAACGTTTGTTCCTCAACCAGGTTGATGCCGCAGCCGTTTATGTAAATGCTTCAACTGCCTTTACAGATGGTGCGCAGTTTGGCCTTGGTGCAGAGATCGGCATCAGTACACAGAAGCTGCATGCCCGTGGCCCGATGGGCCTGGAAGAACTCACCAGCTATAAATGGATCATCAAAGGCAATGGGCAGATCAGAGACTAAATAGTTTGCAGAGCCGGTTGTATTATGATAAAATAAATGGCAAATGAAAGAAGCCATCTGCATGCCAGTAACTCTGTGATTCTGTTCACGAAATGTTGTCCAATTTTTTCTCTTGTATTACACATGCTTTTTTTCATACACGTGATTTGAAATTATGTGCCACTATTACATAGTTTCGCTGTCGTAAATTATTCTACAACGGTGTCATCGTTTATTCTACAGAAAATCCAATACCTATTACAGATTATGAAACTGACTGCTTTGCTTGGCCTCAGCCTTTTGCTGGGTGGCTGGGCTTGTGTGAAAACTGCATCTCATGGCGACAGTACCCGGGGCCGGCCAGTGGCTGCAGATGCTGTTTATAATCCTTCAAATCCTGCACCTTCGCCAACCATCGGGTTCTTCGGCAATGCATGGTTGCCGCGAACTTTACACTTGCCGGCAGATACTATGGAGCCTGCTACTCAACAAACAGAGACCGCTAATGCTATTCTTTCAGGACAAGTGACGGAATCGCTCGTCATTGATGCCAGTAATGTACTCGTTCAAACACCTCCTTATATTTTTGGGGCCAATGCCAACCTGGGGATGGGGCAAATTGTGAACCAGCCCACACTCATGCAGTATATCAAAGACCTTTCTCCAAATATTATCCGTGCCCCGGCAGGCAGCTTCAGCGATACTTATTTCTGGAATGGAACCGATGCCAATCCCCGTCCCGCAGATGTGCCGGGTAATCTGCTGACCAATATCGGCGCATTGATCCCCATCAATTCTTTTTATGGAGGCAATAACCAAAGCTGGACTCTGTCTTTAACGAATTACTACAACCTGTTGGCGCAAACCTATAACGCTTCTATACTCACCGTGAATTATGGGTATGCCCGGTATGGTACAGGCCCTGATCCGGTGGCGGCTGCTGCGCACATGGCGGCTGACTGGGTTCGGTATGACAAGGGCAAAACCAGGATATGGGAAATTGGCAATGAGACCTTTGGTGACTGGGAGGCAGGTTACAGAATTGATCAGCATCAAAACCATGATGGCCAACCTGCTGTTGTTACAGGCGCTCTTTATGGCCGGCATGTGGGTGTCTTTGCAGATTCTATGCGGGCTGCCGCCAGAGAAGTGGGCTCAACGATCTATATCGGCGCCACGCTTTATCAAAACCCACCTGAGTCATGGCGTGACAGTACCGTACAAACATGGAACCAGGGTGTACTCGGCACAGTGGGTACGGCTGCTGATTTTTTTATTGTGCATGATTATTTTACACCATGGCATGCCAACTCTACCGTGTCGGAGATTCTTAGTACCGGAGTGAACGAGCCGGCTGCAGTTATGTCTTACCTGAAACAGCAGACTGCCGCTGCAGGTGTGCCTATGCGGCCAGTTGCTATGACCGAGTGGAATATCCAGGCTTCCGGCTCCAGGCAGAATGTTTCTTATATAGCAGGTATGCATGCTGCCCTCACCCTTGGTTCGTTGATCAGGAACCAATTCGGGGAAGCAAATCGCTGGGACCTGGCCGAAGGCTATGTAAACGGAGACAGCTTTGGCATGTTCAGCTTTGGAGATGACGCAAGCGGGATGCTTTGGAACCCGCGGCCTGTTTTTTATTACATGTATTATTTCCGGAAATGCTTTGGCGATCGGATGGTGGCCGACACGCTGTACAACAGGGTCAATGCAGACCTGGTCACCTATTCGTCTACCTTCAATAGCGGACAGGCAAGTACTGTCATCATTAACACCGGCAACACTACCCATACTGTCTCTATTAGCTTCCAACATTTTCCAGTGGGAGCAAACTATCATTGGTATATACTGAAAGGCGGAACGGACAATGCACCTTTTTCCGAACAGGTCTACGTGAATGGGGCAGGACCATCGTTACCTATCGGCGGGCCGCTAAACTATGCCAGCATCAAACCGTATGGAGCGCCGTTAAATGCTGCAATAAAAATAACAGTCCCACCCCTTAGTACCATTTACCTCATGGCAGACGGGCGATAAAACTTTCGGCTGATGGATGAGTATCAAATCAAATTGTTTTCGAGCGCGTACCTGGTTAGTTCCGCATTGGTATTCATCTGCATTTTTTTCAGCACTCTCACCCGGTAAGTGCTGATGGTGGTAATGCCCAGCGAAAGCAGTATGGCGATCTCTGAGACGGATTTCCCTGACGAAATCAGTTTGAATACATCAAACTCACGGTTGGAAAGCATTTCGTGGGGATATTTGTCTGATTCCTGGGTCAGGTTTGTGGCCAGTTTTTCTGCAAGAGTGGGTGAAACGAACACCCTGCCCATTAGCGTTCTTTGAATAGCGTTAATCAATTCTTTGGGTGCAGCATTCTTACTAAGGTATCCGGCAGCCCCTGCTTTCAGCGCCCTTATTCCATACTGTTCTTCCGGATAAACGCTAAGGATCAATACAGGTAATTTTGGGAAGATCTGTTTGATCTGGTGCAACGCATCCAGCCCGCTTCTGCCAGGCATGGAGAGGTCACAAATCACTATGTCCCATTCTCCCTTTACAATGACTTTAATAAGTTCTTCGGTATCATTCACTTCCTCTATTAAAGCAAAAGGAAATTCTTCCAAAAGGATTCTTTTGATTCCTTCCCACACCACGGCATGATCATCAGCTATAACGATACGGATCATATTAAGGATGGTTTAGGGATCTGTACGGTAATGCTGGTTCCATTTTCCGGCCGGCTATTCACTTTGCACCTGCCACCAACCTGCAGGGCCCTTTCTTTCATACCTGTCAGCCCATATCTTCCCTTCAGTGTGGCCATTTCAGTATCAAATCCTTTCCCGTTATCGGTAATATTCAGGAAAATACCATCTTCTTTCCATTCAAGTTCGGCCGATACCATTTGCGCTTCAGCGTGGCGTGCAATGTTTGTGAGGGATTCCTGGTATATCCTGAACAGGCAGGTAGCTATATTGGAAGGAAAGACAAAATTGGTCATATTGCATTGGAACTGCACCGTAATGCCTGAACGTTTTTCAAATTCGCGGCTCTGCCATTCGAGGGCTGCGGCCAGCCCGAGGTTGTCCAGTACCTTCGGATGCAGGTCGGTTGAAATTTTTCTTACGGTTTCAACGGTGATGTTCAACAGGTCTGTGATGTCATCGATCTTTTTTTGTGTATATCCGTCTTTATTCTGCTGGTATTTATCAAGCGCAGAAATATCCATCAATAGTGCGGTAAGCTGTTGTCCCAATTCATCGTGTATCTCGCGGGAGAGGTTGATCTTTTCCTGCTCACGTATCTTTTCCTTTTCTGTAATATCAATGATGCAGGCAGTCAATCCGTCTTTAGAAGGATAAATATGATGTTCAAGCCAGGTGGCTTCTTCTCTGTAATAATGTTGCAGGCAAACTTTTTGTTGTTCTTTCATTGCCTGCTGGTAGATGTCCGCGAATTGATGAAGAGTAGAAGAGGGTATCTCATCTATTTTTTTACCGATAAATTCTGCGGAGCCGTATCCAAAAAAATCCCGTGCCTTTTTGTTTATATAATTGAAAGTAAGATCCTTGTCAAGGGAGAAAACAGGGATGATAAGACGGTCAACAATATAATTAATCTCAGACATGGGGTCATTGGATAATAAAAGAAATAAGGTAATCAATACAATTATTTCATAAGGTGCTTTTTTATCTCTATCGTAAATATACGTGTGTCAATGGGTTTGGTGATATAAGTGTCACAGCCGGCAGCCAGTATCTTCTCATGGTCTCCCTTCATAGCAAAAGACGTCAGGGCAATGATAAAGATATTGCTTGTTGCCGGGTCCTTTTTTAAAAGGCGTGTCAGGGTTAACCCATCCATTCCCGGCAGGGCTACATCCATCAGGATGAGGGCGGGAGCGTTTTCCCGTATCATCTCCAGGGCGGTTTCGGCATCTAAAGCCCGCCTAACGGTGAGCCCCTCTATCTCCAACAAATCTCCTGCCAGTTTTAAATTAACAGGGTTATCGTCTACGATCAGTATTTGAGATCCCATGATGTTGGTAATAGCACTTTAAAGATACTGCCTTTTCCCGGTTCGCTTTCAGCATTGATGCTTCCATTTTGAAGCTCTACGATTTTCCTGGTAAGGGCCAGTCCGAGGCCGGAGCCTTCATGCTTTCTTGATAGACTTGAGTCGAGCTGTACGAAAGGGGTAAATAGCTTTTTTAAGCCTTCCCTGCTGATGCCTATGCCGGTATCTTTCACCATCAGGCATAGATTATTGCCATCCTTAGTGGTTTTTACATTAACATATCCTCCCTCCGGCGTGAATTTGATCGCGTTCGACAGGAGATTATATAATATTTGCTTGAATTTATGTTTATCGATATTGATCTGATCAATATTATCTGCAATCCCTATATCGATTTTTATTTTTTTCTTCTTTGCTATGCTGTTCACAACAGAACTCACTTCTTCAACGGCCGTTTTAATGGAAAATGATTCGGGGTTAAACTCCATTTTCCCAGCCTCTACTTTTGCGAGATCCAGCACATCATTGATCAGGCTCAGCAAATGATTTCCACTATTCAGGATATCATTTAAATACTCTTCCTGTTTATTGTTGAGGGGGCCCACCTTTTTGTCAACCAGGAATTCCGAAAAGCCAATAATTCCGTTCAGTGGTGTGCGCAGTTCGTGCGACATATTAGCCAAAAACTCGCTCTTCATACGGTTGGCTTCCTGGAGCGTGTCTTCAAAACGCTTGCGGTCGGTGACATCCCGGGCGGCAGCGAACACACCCTGTAATTTTCCATCCCTGTCGTAGAAAGTAGTGGCGTTATAAGAAACTACGGTTTCCTCTTCGTTTTTATTCTTTGCGGTCAGCTCATAGTCCGTAACCTTCGTCTCTTTTAATACCAGCCGGATCGCTTCTTCGGCTTTTTGCGGATTGGTGAAACAGGATTTGAATGTAGTTCCGATGAGGTTATCCCTGCTTTGTCCTGTGAGTTGTTCCATCTGCTGGTTCACGTCGGTAATGATCCCAAGAGGGTCGGTAGTGATCAGCGCATCAATATTCGATTCGATCAGGGAACGGGTATAGAATTGCTGTTCCCGCAACTGGTGTTCCAGTTTTTTTTGTTCCGTATTATCCCGTGCAGCGGCCAGGATACCCAACGGCTGTCCATGCGCGTCGTTAAACATACCGGCATTGAAGCTAACAGATATCCTTCTTCCCTGCCTTGTAATCAATATCAGTTCATAACCCATTACCCTTTTTTCATCCTGGGCCTTCTTAACACCTTCGCGCGCCCTGTCGGGTTCCGTAAAATAATCGGAAAAGGGCGAGCCAACCAGGTATTTGCGCGAAAAGCCGGTAAGGCGGGTGGCTTCTTCATTCACGTCGGTAACAACACCATCCGGGGCAATGGCAAAAAGGGCATCGGCAGAGGCTTCAATCAGGGAGCGGTTATAGGCTTGTTGCTCTGCTAACTGTGTCTGCAACCGTGACTGTTCTGAGATATCGCGTGCAGAAGCGAAAATACCCTGAACGTTCCCTTCGGCATTGCGGAAAACCGAAGCGTTGAAAGATACGGTTGTCTTATGCCCCTGCTTGGTCTTGAGCACCAGTTCATAGCCGGTAACGAATCCTTCTGCAAAAGTCCTTTTAACGCCCGTGTCTGCCAGTTCCGGCTGTGTGAAATATTGCATGAAAAGATTGCCTACCAATTCATCACGTGTATATCCCGTCATCCGGCACATTTGTTCATTCAGGTCTGAGATGAAGCCTTCCGGATCCACTGTAATGAGGCCGTCTACTGAAGCTTCTATCAGTCCTCTGTTATAGGACTGGGATTCACGCAACTGCTCTTCCAGCCGAACACGGTCGGTAATGTCGCGGGCAGAAGCGAATATTCCTTTTGTATTGGAGGCTGCGTCCCTGAAAACAGAGGCGTTAAACGATACATGCAGGAACCTTTTTGTACGGGAAATAAGGGTGAGCGCGTATTCCGTTACTACTCCTTTTTCAAAAGTTTCTTTAATACCTTTTTTTGCCTGTTTAGGATCGGTGAAATAATCGGAGAACGGCGTACCGATTAATTCTGTTCTCGAATAGCCGGTCATCTGGCACATGCGGTCATTAACGTCTGTAATAATGCCTGCCGGATCAACGGTAATCAGTCCGTCTACGGAGGCTTCTATCAACCCACGGTTATAAGCATGGGATTCCCGCAGTTGCTGTTCCAGTTTTTTTTGCTCGGTAATATCACGGGCTGCCGCAAATACGCCCTGCAATTTTCGCTGACGGTCGGTAAAGGTCACGGCATTGTAGGCAACGAGTGTCTCTTTCCCATTCTTGTGCCTGGCAGTCAGCTCAAAATTGGAAACAAGACCTTCCCGGAGCACCAGCCTGATCCCTTCTTCCGCTAATGCAGTATTGGTAAAGTAATTTTTATACGGGCTTCCGATCAGTTCCTCCCTTGAATAGCCAGTCAGGGCCTCCATCTGTTTGTTTACGTCGGTAATGGTTCCCAGGGGATCGGTTGTCATCAAAGCATCAATGTTCGATTCAATGAGTGAACGGGTGTATAACTGGGAAGCCTGCAATTTTTCTTCCAGTTGTTTTTGGGCGGTAATATCCCGGGCCGATGCGAATATACCCTTTACGTTGCCCGTAATATCGCGGAAAATGGCTGCGTTGAAGGATACGGGTATTTGCTTGCCTTCCCCGGCGGCTAGCAGTGTAAGCACGTAGTTGGTCACCGCTCCTTCCTTAAAGGTGAGCCGGACGCCGTTTTCGGCCTGTTCTTTCTCTTTAAAATATTCGGGGAAGCTGGAGCCGATTAACTGGTTCCTGTTTTTTTGGGCCATCTTGCACATGGTATCATTCACGTCTGTGATGATCATATTTTCATCTACGGTAACCAGGCCATCCACGGAGGCTTCGATCAGTCCCCTGTTATATGCCCTTTGTTCCGCTAACTGCCCCTGTAACCTGGCCTGTTCTGTAATGTCACGCGCTGATGCGAATATACCTCTGTCACTGCCGGTTTCATTACCGAAGGTGGCTGCATTGAAAGATACCAGTTTTTGTTGCCCATCTTTGTTCCTGAGGGTCAATTCGTAATTGGTTACAGCTCCTTTATCAAGCGTTAACCGCACGCCTTCGGCCGCTCTGGTAAGGTCGGTAAAGTAGTTGGGAAAGAGTGTGCCGATCAGCTCTTCTCTTTTGAACCCTGCCATCCTGCACATGGTTTCATTCACGTCTGTGATCTTCAGCATAGGGTCTACAGTGATCAATCCATCCAAAGAAGCTTCTATCAAACCGCGGTTATAGGTTCTTTCTACCGACAGTTGGGATTGCAGTTTTTCCTGCTGGGTAATATCCCGGGCAGATGCAAAAATGCCCCTGACCTCGTTGAAGTTATCCCGGAACACGGTAGCATTGAAAGACACCCGTATTCTTTTGTCGGAGTGCGTTAGCAGGGTTAATACATAGTTGGTTACTTCCCCTTTTTCAAAGGTTTGTTTAACGCCCAGCTTTGCCTGTTCAGTGTCGAGGAAGAAATCGGCAAATGGCATTCCCAAAAGATCTTCCCTGGCATATTCCGACATCTGGCACATACGGGCATTCACGTCGCTCACCTTTCCGTTCCGGTCTACCGTTACCAGTCCGTCTACGGAAGATTCAATCAATCCACGGTTATAGGCCTGTGATTCTCTCAATTGCTGTTCCAGCTTTTTTTGCTCGGTGATATCCCTTGCAGCTGCGAATACACCCAGGAGTTTGCCTTGTGCGTCGTGAAAGGTAGAGGCATTATAGGATACCTGCGTTGTCTTTCCATCAACGCTTCTGGAAGTCAATTCATAGTTGGTTACGCGGCCTTCCTGCAAAACCCGCCTGATACCTTCTTCGGCCCGCATTGGATCGGTGAAATAATTTTTAAAAGGCATTCCCAATAATTTTTCCCGGGGGTAGCCGGTAAGAATCTCCATCTGCTTATTGATATCAGTGATGACACCAAGCGGATCGGTTGTCATAAGGGCATCGATATTCGCCTCGATAAGAGAGCGCGTGTACAACTGGGTAGCCTGCAGCTCCTGTGTGAGGCGGATCTCATCTGATATGTCTTTTGAAATGAGCAGGAATCCGATGGCTTTCCCGCTAGAATCTCTCCTGGGAGTAATTACCACCCTTGCGGTAAACCGATTCCCGTTCTTGCGTATGCGGTTAAGCGTCCCTTCCCATTTTCCCTCTTTCAGGGCCGAATCCATTATCAGCCGTGGCACGTTGGCTTTTACATCTTCCGGCGTATGAAGACTGGATGAGTTCATTTTTCCAATCGCCTCTTCGGGCTTGTAACCATACAATATCCGTGCGCCTTCATTCCACAAAAGAATAGTGCCTTCCAGGTCTTTTCCGATGATGGAATATTCGGTAGAGGATTCGAGGATATTGCCTATAAAATCAAGGGCCTGGTCGGCTGTGCTGACAATATCTTTGTCGAACAGTTTTGTTTTGATCTTTACAGGAGCGTTGTTCCCGGGTATTTTTTCTGTTTTAATGATCTTTTCTATGATTTCAGGAATTTTTAAAAATTCTTTTGACTTGTCGAGATAATAATCACCCTCCAGTCCCGGAAAGAGCGGCCTGTGCAGGTCGGCATCGAAATTGGAAAGGATTACCACGTTAATCCCGGGTTTTATTTTTTTCAGGGCAGGCAGGATGCTTGTACCATTGCCATCTGGCAATTGGATATCCAGAAAGACAATATCGGGACTGAACTTTTCGCTAAGGGCCAGCCCTTCCCTGGCAGATTTTGCCTGGCCGAGCACCTGCACTGATTTTATTCCGGAGAGTATTTCGGTGAGACGGGCGCCTACGAGCTTGGAGTCGTCAATGATCAATACCTTTTGCAAGGTGCGTTAGATTTTGTGGTTACAAAAAATAGTTGCTCACTAAAAGTAGTATAGGAGTATTAATCATGCTGTAGGACAATGGGGCGTTTTGATGTAGTACAAACAATGACAATTGGAAATGTGCATATAGTGGCAAGATTGACATCATAGCTATCATCAATGTCAATCCTGCACTGGACTAACCTGCAGATGGGTGAAAAACCCGCTAAAGCAAAACATGCTTTAGTGTATGATAGCGTATCCGGCAGAGGTTAACCTTTTATAAACAAAGCGGGGGGAATAGTTAAAAAGCATTCTTTTCTCCGCGGATCATATTGAATATAGTAAGGAATATAATTTTTATATCCAGCCAGAAGCTCCAGTTTTCAAGGTACCACAGGTCGGCCTCGATTCTTTTGGTCATCTTCCATTTATTTTCTGTTTCTCCCCTAAGTCCGTTAACCTGCGCCCATCCGGTAATTCCGGGTTTTAGAAAATGCCGGACCATAAATTTATCAACCACCATTTTGTAAGTGTCATTCAGAGGTAAAGGATGCGGTCTTGGTCCGCATACGCTCATCTGGCCGGCAAGCACATTTAGAAACTGGGGTAGCTCGTCCAGGTTTGTTTTCCTTAAAAATCGTCCTACCTTAAAAACCCTGTTGTCGTTTTTGCTCACCTGCCGGAAGTCCTGCGCCTCACTTTCATGCTTAAGCGTCCGGAACTTAAAAACGTTGAATACTTTATTATTTCTTCCTGCTCTTTTTTGAATGAAAAAAACGGGGCCTTTGGAACTTAATTTTATCAGGATGGCGATAAGGGGGAACAGCCAGCTCAATACTAACAATGTTACGGCTGAACTGAAAATGATATCAAATATCCTTTTTTTTATTCTGCTGCCGGCATCCTCAAGCGGTTCATGCCTGAGTGAGATCACCGGCAGGTCATCATCCAGATAATCTATATGCCCGAAGCGGGGAATGAAATGATTAAGATCGGGTATGACTTTAAACCGGATGCAATTGAAATCAGCATCATTGATGAGCCGGATGATCTCCGGGTTTTGCCGCGGAGGAATGGTGGAATATATTTCTGTAACTCCATATTGTCTGCATACGGTTACTACGTCGGCTACATTGCCCAGGATAGGGTAGTGCGACAATTCTTTCACATTTCCCGGCGATTCACAAAAACCCACAATATGCTTGCTCGCAGGATCTTTTTCAAGATAGGTTGCTAGCTTTTTGGAGACGTCATTGTATCCTACAATCACAATTTTTTCTGCTCCATCCCCGGTTCTTTTATAATAGCCGTATATGAAGACGTACAGGAAACGGTTAAAAAACAAAGCCATCGCAAAGCCAGTAAGCACTACGGCCGTAAATAGCCTTGAAATATAGGCCTGTTGGGAAAAAAACAGGTAGGCCAATCCCATCAGCAGAAAATAAACATATGCGCGGAACGAACGTCTTGCTAACCGCTCGAAAAATGAAATATTTTTCTCACTGTACTGACCTGTAACAAGGGCCGCGCACAACCAGGAGATATTCAAATAAAACATGAATAAGGCGTAATAGAAAAAAAGGCCCTTCACCAACTGCTGTTCAAAATGATAGCATGCAATGCAGAAAATGACATTGAGGGATAAAATGTCAAGACAGGTCAAAAACGACTGCATTAAACGCAATGATTTCTTATCCATCGGTTTTGATTTCTAATGTGTGACTGAACATTCATTTCAAATTTATTTTGACGCCTTGAGCTGTTCTGTTATCCATATATATGTTTTTTCTACACCGCTCTTCAAGGGTTGGGTAGGAGCCCAGCTTAGTTTTTCTTTGATCAAAGTATTATCAGAATTTCTGCCTCTTACACCTGTTGGACCCGGAATATTCTTAATCGACAATTTTTTTCCTGAGATGGCAATGACCATTTTTGCAAAATCATTGATAGCAATCATTTCCTCTGAGCCGATATTTACAGGGCCCGAAAAATTGCTGTTCATCAATCGCCTGATTCCTTCCACGCATTCATCTACAATAAGGAATGAGCGGGTTTGCCTGCCATCTCCCCAGATTTCGATAACGCCGCCATCCGGTGTTTCTGCAACTTTCCGGCAAACGGCTGCCGGCGCTTTTTCCCTGCCACCTGTCCAGGTTCCCTGGGGCCCAAATATGTTGTGAAAACGGGCGATCCTTACCTTTATTCCATGATTACGCTGATAAGAAAGAAACAATCTTTCACTGAAAAGTTTTTCCCAGCCATATTCGCTGTCAGGCGCTGCCGGGTATGCGGAATCTTCAGAACAGGTAGGATTGTCGGGATCTAATTGGTTGTATTCCGGGTACATGCAGGCAGAAGAGGAATAAAATATTTTAGGTATTTTTTTATTCTTTGCTTCTTCCAGTACATTCAGGTTGATGGTTGCACTGTTGTGCATAATGGCTGCATCATGTTCACCCGTAAATACAAAGCCGGCGCCGCCCATATCCGCTGCCAGCTGGTATATTTCATCCAAATCGTTGGTAACTACAGCAGCTGCCAACTCGGGATTTCGAAGGTCTCCGAGGATCATTTCGTCGGCGCCATTGTTACCATATTCATTTTCTTTCAGGTCTGTACTCCTCACCCAGTAACCTTCTTTTTTTAAACGGCTAACCAAATGGCCACCAATGAATCCGCCGGCGCCACATACAAGTGCTTTTTTGTTCATAGGTATATGTTTATGTTCAATGTTTCGGTAATATTTTAATCTCTATCATACCGGATATGATTGCGGAATATCTTTCTTCGCAAAAACTCCCGGAAGATGATGTATATGAATAGCGTATTGGTTATCGCATATCTTTTGAATAACCGCTTTGGCTCAACGGACAGTCTGTGTACCCATTCCAGCCCCGAACGCTGCATCCACCGCGGAGCTCTTTTCTGTATGCCTATTACTATTGGCAAGGCACCGCCGACCGCAACCATTACCGAATGGATCTTTCCTTTCATATAAGCCGACCATCTTTCCTGTTTGGGGCACCCAAGTATTACGATCACGATATTGGGAGCGGCATCATTTATTTTTTTTGCGATCTCAACATTTTCCATCTCGGTTAATTCCCTGAATGGCGGGCTGTACATGCCTGCTACTTTTAAAGCAGGATATTGATTACTGAGAAATTTTGAAGTCTCATCCAATAAACGCTGCGAGCCCCCATAAAAAAATACTGTCAGGCGCTGTTTTTCACATTCCTGTAATATTTCGGGCAGGATATCGCTACCGGCAACCCTGTCCTGTCTGATTCCATAAAGGAGGCGCATCGCCCATGTCAACGGTTTTCCATCTGGTGTTATAATATCGGCGCTATTGATAACTTTTTGATAACTTCTGTCGATCCATGCTTCTACAAACATGTGCACAGCCGCAATACATACATTGGATGATAACCTTTGCTTTGCAAGGCGCATGATGTTGGGTACGAATGTTGAGTAGGCACCCACCGAAAGGTCGAAATGCATCAATTTTCTTCTTAGCATATAGTCTATACATTTAGAAATTGTTTGAATTATTTTTCCTGCTTTTTTGCTGGTATCTATGTTGTAGTGTCATGAGATGGCATTCGCCGATGTAAAAGCGTGCGATTACCAACAGTAATGTGGTGGATTTAGAGCGACATAAATGCTTCGCTCATTTCATGACAAACTTTATCGCGTGAGAACCGGGAGGCAAGCCTTTTATTGTTGGCGCTCATTTTATTTCTAAGTGCTTCATTTATTATCAATTCATTGATTGCATCAGCAACTTGCCTCTCGCTTTTGGGTTCAACCCAGATAACATTTTCGGGCATTTTTAAATGATCAACTGCAGCGCGTATTCTGGTAGTGACAACAGGTAATCCTGAAGCAACGGCATTGAATAAAACCATTGAAAATCCTTCCGGATGAAAAGTAGGCATGATGAGCATATCAACACAATCGTAAAAACACTCTATTTCTGCCTCCTCTACCCACCCAATGAACCTTAAATAAGAATTAAGGCTGAGTTCTCTGGCAAGCTGTTTCGCCCGGGTAAAATCTTTGCCATCTCCCACCAGGATAAAATCACATTTTTCTTTACGATCGACTAATGGTATAGCCTTCAAAAATTCAAACACTCCTTTTTCGGCAACTACACGACCTATGAAAATGATTTTGAGTTTGTCATTATTCAGCTTATATTTTTTTCTGAACTCAGCGCTTGATATAAGCCGGGAAGGTTCTATGATATTGCAGGTGACAAACACTTTTTCAGCTATGCCTGTATTGTATTTGCCGATGGTGTTTTTCTCTTCCCTTGAAAGGAAAAGCCACAAGTCTACATGGCGAGTGAGATAAGGAATGACGATTCGTTTGTATAGAAAAGATTTCCTTGTAAGCGTGGACATGTCGGACCCGTGTGATTTTATTGCGATCTTCAGCTTTTTATAATAAAAACATTTTACAAGGAATACAGTGATGCAATCTCTGACAGAAGCAAGGGGTTCAAGACGTGAATTCAGGTATAAAATATCGGGTGAAAATGTATACAATGTAGAAACGATACTGAATGAGTTTAAAACAGTATCGAATAACCTTTGTATGTGCCCCTGTACGGAGTAATTTTTTCTGCCATACCTGGTAGACTTGCATTTGAATCCGATCTTGTTGAGCCCGTACAATTCATCCGTCCCGGGTAGCACATGCGCTTTTGGGTTCATACCAATTAATACTTTCATGAAATTATTTTTCGATTTATTAATTGACGAAAAAGTGAGGAGCTGTTTAAGTCAGTTAAAAAATTATTGTAGAGAGTAGCTTTGTCTGCAGATGAACGCAGACCAGCTTTACAGGATGCCGAAGTACTTCGATTGTACCAATTCAAGGTGTTTATGCAGATCTTCCTTTGTATCGAACCTGCACTTTATTTTTTTAGCAGGCGATCCTGCGTATATTGAGTAGGGTTCAATATCTTTAGTTACTAAACTGGTAGCCGCTACAATGCTTCCTTCACCAATTTTTACACCACCGTAGATGGTGCTGCCATGGCCTACCATAACATCATTCTCTATTATCGTAATCAGGCTGCTCCCTTTCCAATCGTAATCAGTATCTCTCATCTGTACTGCATGCCTGATGGGAGTACCTACCTGCTGAAAGTTGTGATCGTATTTGCCAATCACTGCAACACGATTGCCGAGCATAACATTATCACCGATGATCGCATCGGTCTCAACCAGGGCATCTCTGCCGATATAAAAATTCCTGCCGATCACCAGTTTTCGTTTAGCCCATAAACGTACACGTATGCCGGATGAAAATCCCGGGCCAATGGAGTATTTCCTGTATTTGATTTTCCTAAGCAACTCATTCCTGACTTTTTTGAGTGATTTAATGATAGACATAGTAATTTGTTTTATTGTAGTGACATGAATGCTTCATTCATCTCATCGCAAATTTTATCGCGAGAGAATTGATGCGCTATTTTTTTATTATTAGCACTCATATTTCTTCTGAGTTCTTCGTTCTTTATCAGTTCATTGATAGCTTCCGCAACCTGTTTTTCATTTTTCGGCTCTACCCAGATAACATTTTCGGGCATTCTTAAATAGTCGATTGCTGCCCGTATTCTGGTGGTAATTACCGGCAATCCTGAAGCAATCGCTTTGAATAAAACCATTGGGAAGCCTTCGCCGTGAAAAGTGGGGAAGACCAGCATATCAACACTGCCGTAAAAACGCTCTGCCTCACCCTGTTCTACCCAACCCAGGAAACGTATATAAGAGGTTACACCAAGCTCACAGGCCAGTTCTTTGGCCTGGCCGAGATCTTCACCATCTCCCACCAGGATAAAATCACATTTATCTTTTCTTTCAACCAGTGGTATGGCCTTCAAAAATTCAAACACTCCCTTGTCATAGACGACTCGTCCGATAAAAAGTATTCTCAGCTTCTCATTATTGAGATGGTATTTCACCCTGAAATCATCGCTTGATATCAGCCGGGAAGGCTCAATGATATTGCCGGTGACAAATACTCTTTCGGCCATCCGCATGCTGTACTGTCTGGCAGCATTTTTCTCTTCTTTGGAAAGAAATAGCCACAAATCAACATGCCGCGTAAGATAGGGGATGATGATCCGCCTGTACAGAAAGGCCCTGGTAGTAAATACAGACAGGTCGGATCCATGTGATTTTATGGCAATGTTTATTCTTTTATAATAAAAACATTTCACAAGGAGTATGGTGATAAAATCCCTTGCAGATGCAACAGGCTCAAGGCGTGAATTGAGATACAAAATATCAGGCGAAAGTTGATACAGCGATGAAATGATGTTGAACGAATTGGATATTATGTCGAATAGCCTTCGTATTATCCCTTTCACCGAATAATTTTTTCTGCCATACCTGATAGGCACGCACTGCATGCCGATGCGGGCTAATCCATCCAATTCATCTGTAGCAAGATGGATGTGCCCTTTAGGATTGATTCCAATTAATACTTTCATATATTGATTTGAATTTTATTGACTGAATAGTGTTTTTTTAAAGTATACGTTCTCTTTCATGCATGGGAACAGCAGGATTCCCTAATACGGTTAAGTGATCATAAATAGTTTTTGTTACTATGGAGCCACAGCCTATTTTAACATGATCGCCGATATGAATTTTGCCGATAATGCAAACATTGCTGCCTATGTCAACATGATCACCGATAACCGGCGACCCGCTGAACCCCCCGGTTTTAACTTGTTTGTGACCGATGGTTATACAATGTCTTAATGTGCAGTTCTCCCCGATCACCACTTCTCTGTTCATTACCAGACATTGTCCGTGAAATAAAGTGAGGTTCCTTCCGATTTTGACATTCCATGGTATTTCAATACAGAAACAACATTCAACAAGAATTTTATAGAAGATCAGATATGGCGCGCCTAAATAGAAATAGATCCGACGTTTAGAGCAGAAATTAGCAATCCTGAAAAGCAACAGGATGATCCTTCCTTTTGGATTCTTCTTATTCGCTTTCCAGTCCTGGAATATGAATTGAAAAAAAAACATGACGATTGTTTTAAATGGAGTTAACTCTCATAAACTTTTTTAAAAACCTTGTCGTACTTCGATGCAATAGTTGCTGCACCATATTTCTTTGAAACGGAATCTTTCAGATTGCTGACGAGGTGCTCATACGCTTCCTTTTTTCTGAGTATTGAATTCTCAATTGCCTTTTCCAGCTGATCTTCTTTGCCCACACTGAAAGTGAATCCCGTTGTACCTTCTTGTATATATTCCCTGAATCCTTCGAGATCGCTTGCAATAACCGGAACCTGGTAATAATAGGCGATCATCAACGGGCCGCTTTGTGTTACATCTTTATAAGGAAGGATAAGATAGTGGGAGGAAGCAAAATAATAGGGTATCTCTTCGTTTTCAATACGCCGTATATCTGTAAAGATATTTTTGTTATTGGCAACCATTGGTTCGTAAACAGATGTCCATTCATTGCATCTGCCCGCGATGATCAGCCGGAAATTGTTGTACTTCAGCGATAATTTTTTTATCACGGTAATCAGCATATCCAGCCCTTTATAGGAAGCGATGGTTCCAAAAAATAAAAACTGAATAATACTATAGTCTTTTTTAATATCGGGATTGTCTCCGAAACGCTTCAAGGCCATCGGAACTGAAAACACCCGTCTGTACTTTGATTCAAGCAGTTTCGCCTGTGACTGGGAAAAAGTGAGAACAGTATCGAATTTTCTGAGAAATAACTCCCTGCTTGCTCCCTTTAGTATTTTATACTTCCATCCGCTGTGGTATGCAACATCATGGATTCCGCAAAGGGTTTTATCCTTCCTGATGAAAACCGCAAATAATAACCTGAAATAGATGTCTTCAAAATCATTTACATAAATGATGTCGTAACGGCCTCTTCTGATTGACAAAATCAACCTTATGTAAATAGGGATATTGAAGGGGTTTCTTCGCCTGTATTTCAGACGAATGCTCCTGAGTTGTATAAGCTTATTTTCGCCCTTTATTCGATTCAGCTCTTTTCCCCAATAGCTGTAATTGGAGCCTGGTATCAACAATCCAAAAACAATTTCATGCATTTTGCTGAGATGTGGAAGAACGTTCATATCGGTATCGATAACATCAACCGAAGACAGGTAAAATATTCTCATCAGTAATAAGGTTATAAAGTACTTGTGTTTGCGATGGCAGGTTGCGACCTGACTGTTTTTATCCGTTGTGCGATGATGAATGCAGCAGCAGCCGACGCCCAAATAACTCCAAATAAGATAACGGCCTGGCATTTTGTTGACAGGTAGATATAGCCTGCAATAAAGATGGTCGTAACGCAGTAAAAATTCAGAATACCCCTGATTGTCAGTATATTTCTTTTAACAAGAATATAGTCCTGGCATATATGAAAAATCAAAAAAGAGATAAATATGGAAATATTCACAACCGAAAGTGAATGAATGAAAGACAATCCTACCAGGATCGATACAACCACGATGACGAGGCTGATAATATTGATGATCATATCGACCCTTTCAAGTTTCATTGATATCAATACTGTTGCCTGGAGCATGCCTGTTGGAAAAAGCAACATGGTCAAAAACATTTGTTCAGTATAGACAGGCGCTGCGGCATATTGCTGCCCAAATAAAAAAGGCACCATCCACCCGGAAAATGAATAGATGAAAGTGTATATAAATAAACCGTAGATCAGGAAAAAATGAAGATATTTTTTATAGTAGGCAGTGAATCGTGCTGTATCGCCGGTGTTATATAATGCAATTAAATGAGGAAATAGTGACGTAGATACGATGATCGGCACTATTTGAAAGAGGGAAAATATGCGAAAAGAAATTTCATATATGGCCAGATCGAAAAGGGGAAGCATTTTAGAAATAATGATATTGCCGATGCGCCAGTAAACAACGGAAGCGCTTCCAATGACAAGAAAGGGCCAATTAGCAAGAACGATCCTGGCCACTTCTTTCAGAGATATCTTATTTGCAAGGAGTGACTGTACGTCAAGTCTCCGACTTGAACCAAATTTTAAGAAGAGGTTAAGGGTCAGGAATCTGATACAAATAAGGCCGGATGATAAAGCTATAATGGATATTGGGAAAAAGAAGAAAAGCAAAATCATCACGAACTTTAGAACAGAATCAGCAATAATAATCTTGAAAGTGATATGTTGAACCGCCCCTGCAATGTTCAGGCATTTGATGACATAAATAAGGTTATCGAAAACGATATTAATCCCTGTTAGTACGGCGAGAAGGCGGATTTCGTAGTTGTCATAGAGCGCAAAAGCAATCAATATATTAACCAGATAAAAACCGGCTCCACAATACAACTGTAATTTCAGAAACTTACCCGTGATCTTTTCTCCATTGCCGGTACTCACAATTTCACGGGTAAACCATTGTCCCAACCCCAGGTTGGAAATGGTTGTGAGAAACTGGTAGATTGAGATGGTAATCAGAAAATACGAAAAATCAGTTATGCTGTATTTTCTTGCAAGCATTACATAAAACAGGCTTGTTAAAAGCGCTTGCGATATGGTTGAAGCCAGACCCCAAAAGCTGTTGCGCATCAAGCCTGACTGGCATAGTGATGTTATTTTTTTTATGAAATAAAGAATCATAACGGCAAAAGTTGTTCTCTGATAGATGTATTGATAAGCTTATTTTTTGTACCTGCTAAACTGAAGGCATTCGATTTGATCACAAAACAGGTTAATGAAGTCAATAAGACCGTGATTCTTTCGTCGGATAATGTATAAAGCGAGTTAAAAGAAACAAGCCAGCAAATGATGGATGCTATACAAAAAAGAGCGAAATGATTTGTTCCCGTTTCCAGGTGGGTGTACATTGCTTTTGATATCGGTATAAGGATCAGTAAAAGTGAGATTGCAAACCCGATGATCCCAAACTCCGTCAATAACTTGAGATAGCCGTTCTCTGGCTGGTCCAGCAATAAGATGCTGTTGTCCTTGAGAATATAATATTGGTCGGATGAATAATGATTGGTATAATCTTTATAATTCCCGATACCAATTCCTAAAAACTTGTGATCCAGGAAAATATTATAGGCCTCTTTCCATATATAAGCCCGGAATGTATAAGAGTCATCAAACGTATTCATACGCTGGAAAAGAATGAATGAGCCTTTAAGAAAAGACATCGAAACCGCCGCAATGAATGTTCCCAGTCCAATGAAATACCGCATTCTCCACCCCATAAAAAGTATGAGGAAACAAAAGCCTGCAGCTAATCCCAGGAAACCGGATCGCCCTCCGGAAAGGAATACTGCAATGACAGTCAGACTGAATAAGACATAATTTATGGGGGCTGGTTTTAAAATATTTTTGAAATTGACAAGGAATAAAAAGCTAAGCATGCCGAGGAATTGTGTGTTCATTTGTGCATCCATAAAAAAGCCCGGATATCGAATCCCTTCTGCATCAGATATATTGGGGTTCAACCCAGGGCCCTGGCCCTCATAGAAACTGAATTTTATTCCAACAAGCATCTGCATGACTATAAAGGCAGCGGCTACCATGAATGACCATTGAAATGTTCGGATCATTTTGTATACCAGGTCGGGGTTAGCGGAAAGCTCTTTCAGCAAAAGCCTTGAGAAGATAAATATGGGTAAAACGGACAGTATGCTGAATAATGAATTGGTGACAAATTCAGAATAAAAGCTCCCTGTTAATAAAATGACCATCAACCCACTGAACAGGTAGAAATAGACCTTGTTTTTATCTGAAACGAAAATGAAATCTTTAATGAAGAAGAAAAAGGCAAAATAAGCGAGCGCTGCAAATACCTGTAATCCGCCAAAAGCTGCTGGTGTTACTCCAAGACTCATTAAAGGAAGAAAATAGCCATTGAATAGCAAATAGGACTCGCGGGAGTATTTGCTCTTGGAAAAGAATACAAAAAATGAAAGCAGCGTAAGTACTGCTAATGCAATTAAAAGCCCCATAAATAACGTCTTTAGAGAGAATTGGCTTGACCTAGTTGTCTATTTCAGGTAAATGAAATTCATTTTGCTCCACTAATTCAACATGAGAAGCATTTACTTCAGCCATCATCATAACGCCCAGTGATGGTAACATGATTTTTATCGTCTTGTTAGACGCTGAAAAGACCAACCCTTCCTGTCCCATCAGCGCTCCATTTGTTATGCGAACAGCGTCTCCATTCCGAACAGCTATCTTATCTAACTGCACATTTTCATATTCTTTGAGGAACCTTTTAATAATAATTATTTCTTCATTGCGTATGACCGCTGGTTTATTCATCCAATAAACAAAATTGATTACACCGGCAGTAGAACGTACTGCTGGCTTGTCCTTTTCATCGATCCTCACAAATACATAACTTGTGAACAAGGGAATCATGATCAATTTTTTTCTGTCACTCCACTGACGATAAACTCTGTTAACGGGGCAATAGCTTTCAATGCTTTTGGCTGACAGCAGACCTGCTACTTTTTTTTCCCATCCGTGTTTCGTGTAAAGCGCGTACCATTTAGTTGAGTTTAACATAGTGTTTCGTATTAAGATTTTAAAGAAATGCTTCGCAAGTCCACCCCCATACGATGTATGAGAGGGCCTTCTCCATAATAATTTTTCGAAATCCAACCTGTTTTTCAGAACAAAACAGTCTTCGCCCTTTGATGCCCATAATAACCATATCCTTCCTTGCCGTTATGCCCATATCCATACGAATGGCCGAACCCTGAAGTAGCAATGCCTCTTCTCCTGATCCCATTGAATACGATATGCACATTTTTCAAACCCTGTATTTTCGGGTCTTCATCAACGATCAATAATTTTTCCTTTGGGGTAATGCGATGCCTGACTACAAACAGGGTAAGGGTTGCAAATTTGCAAATCGTGTATGCATCGGGCACAGGATTGATGGGAACGGAATCGATAATTATGATATCGAATTGATTCTCCAGTTCTTTCATCAGTATATCGAAGTTGCTGTTCATTAATAACTCCGAAGGATTGCTTGGTGCATTACCTGCTGGAATGATAAAGAGATTATTATAAGTGGCTGTACGATAAATGCAAGACGCCAATATGGAAGACGGGTGATCGGTTTCCAGCACATCGCTTAACCCCGTTTCATCGTTCAAATGAAGTGCAGTACTGAGCTTTGGCTTGTACATATCAGTTTCAACCAGCACTGTTCTTTTTCCTGCCTGTGCAAAAACAACGGCAAGGTTGATTGCTACAAAACTTTTTCCTTCTATTGCAATAGAAGAAGTAACCATGATCACTTTACCATTTTCCTTTAACAAGCTGGATGCCACTGAACTGCGGAGACTTCTGAATTGTTCGGTAATAGCGGTTCTGCTGTGTTTCCTGACAACTAGCAGCTCTTTCGATCTTTTATACCCCAACTCGCCAATTATGGGAAGAACGGTCAGTTCTTCTATTGTGCGTCTGAACAATATTTTATTACTAAGCAGCTCCCTTGCATCTATGCTGAATGATACCAATACTATGGGCAGTACCAAAGCGATTAAACAGATTAACCATGTCTTTGGACTTACCGGCTGAGCGGATGATTGCGCTTTATCAATGATTTTGCTACCGGCAACTGCGGCATTGAATGCAAGGCTTGCTTCTTCTTTCTTTTGAAGCAGGAAGCTGTAAATACTATTTTCTATATTTTGCTGCCTGCTGATCTTTGCTAGTTCCTTTTCCCTGTCAGGCAGCGTATTTAGTAAGTCGTTATAATGCGAACTTGTTGCAACGAGCTTGTCTTTTGCTGCGAGGATACTGTTGCGCTGGTTCCTTACATTCTCCAGCACGTTTGGTTTTATCTTTGCGATCTCATTTTTAACAGATAATAAGATCGGATTCTCTTCTGCTGTTGTCTTTCTTAATTTTTCATATTGGATTTCGGCTTCGTATAATTTGTCGAGCAATTGTGTGAGCATGGGATCTTTAATCCCAAGCGTGGATGGAACGAGGCCCGGCTGACTTTGTTTGGACAATACATAAGATTCAATTTGGTTCAGCACCGAAAGCTGAATGTCCATTTCACTGATCTTTTGATCATTTGCGCTCACATTCTGCAAATATTGATTGCTCTGCTGGCTCACATTTACAATGCCGTTTGCTGTTCTGAAATTCTGGACATCTGCTTCAACATCATCCAATTGTTTTCCCGACAGTTTCAATCTCTTTTCCACGAAATCAAGTGTATTCGCCGCGGCTGCAGCCTTATCATTAATAGACGCTTGTGTATAACAGTTAATCAGTTCATTAATAATGGCTTCTCCGCGTGCCGGTACGGCATCTTTATAGCTGATATTGATTACCGTCGATAATTTACTCGTAGGGGATACCTCCAGGTTATTTTGTATTTCATTGGTTGCTTTTGGCAGGCTGACCAACGAAAAGAAAAATGTTTTTGATGGAACGCTGGCAGTTGCGAACGGGTTTTTTGAAAAACGGATACGGCCCCAGGGAGAAGCTGTCCATTTATTTAATGGATAAGTAGCGTTGCTGGTAATCACAGTTTGAGTATGCGCATCATACCTGAAATTCACCCTGTTGACTTCATAATGAAGTTCTTCAGGTTTTTCAAGCTCTATCTGCACCGGGCTGGTAAGATAAGCAGAACGATAAACAGAAACGGGTAAATGAACTGTCCGGTAGATAAAGCCGGATTTTTCTTCTATCGGTGCATATAAATGCAAATGGGTAACCATTTGAGAAACCATAGACCTGGAATGAATTACTTCTATTTCATTTTCTACTATCTTCTTTTCACCAAAAAAATTAAGGGCATCTTCAGCCTTTGAATCGTCGAGCCCTTTCTTTTCATCTTTTACCAGTATGGAGGCAGTTATTCCATACATGGGAGAAGTGTATTCGAGGTAAACCAGTCCCACAACAAAGCTTACGATAACAGCTGCCAGGAATAACGGCCAATAAGGCAGGTATCGAAAGGATATCCATTTCAACAGGTCTGTATCGTTCTTTTCGATATAAGCGTCTTTGGAAACTTTCATTCTTTTCATACTACCTGTTTAAGTAAAAACTGTTGGTTGCAACAACTAAGAAAGACAGGGCGGCAAATACTACCGGCATTAACTGCCTTGAATTATTAACACTCCTTACTTTATCTTTATTCGGCTGGACATACACTACATCATTCGGTTCCAGCTTGTAAAATGATGAACTGAAAATATCTTTCGCATTGAGGTTAATATGATGCGCCGTCTTATTTTTACCATTGTCCCGTATTAATAATACGTTATCGCGCCTGCCATAAATGGTTAGGTCGCCTGCAAAACCCAATGCTTCAAGGATTGTTATTTGTCCGTTTGGAACGGCAACCACACCCGGATGCCCCACTTCGCCAAGAACAGTGACTTTATAATTAGTGATACGTGCGGCAACAATAGGACCTACTAATAGTTTCTTATCTGATAAGGTCTTCTCAATGTAATCACTCAACTGTGTTGTCGACAGTCCTTCTACATGCATCATTCCGATCATCGGGAAAAGAATATCTCCTTTGTCGTTTACCAGGTATCCTCCCTGCTGGGAGCTTATTCCATTCAAAGCGGAAGATGAAGCCTGAAGGGTATTCGGCGCATTAAATACTGCCGAAGCTTCTGCATTCAGGCTACTTACTGAAATGCTTAAAATATCATTTTTATGGATCAGTGACGTGTTCGATTGTGCAGATTGTATTTCACCGTCCTGCAGGCCGTTGAAATAAGTTGTTTTATGCATGTTAACACATGAAGGAAGTATAACCGATAGTAAACAAATGTATCTATGTAAATTCCGCATGATTTTTCTGGATAAAGAATTTATACAAAGGAAGATGGAATACGCCGGGGAGGAAATAGAACACACTTCCAAACAGTTGTAGAGTGATATAGTATAAATCTGTCGAAGAGATTCTACACAATGGCAATCATTTTCAATTGTACTTTCGAGATGGTTTTCATACAATTTATTGTTCTTGATTGTTGTTCGAAATAAATAAAAAATGATCTATAGAAGTAAAGCTCCTTTACGAATTGGTTTGGCAGGTGGTGGCACCGATGTAAGTCCGTATAGCGATTTGTATGGAGGCGCTATATTAAACGCAACCGTTTCTTTATATGCCTCAGCAAGCATTGAACTCATCAACCAGAATGGCCTCATTTTTAGATCCGTTGACCAGCAACAAGAGCAATGTTTTGAATGGGGAAAAAGATTGCCTATTGATGGTACACTGGATTTGCTGAAAGGCGTATATAATCGTATTCAATACGATTATGGTTTGCGGAAAACCAGTTTTCGTTTATCTACCTATGTTGACGCGCCGGCGGGTTCAGGACTTGGCACTTCTTCCACTCTTGTTGTAGCCATCATCGGTGCATTTGTAGAAATGCTGCGGTTACCGTTAGGAGAATACGATATTGCCAATTATGCTTATGATATTGAAAGAAATGATCTGCGAATGGCGGGTGGCAAACAAGACCAGTATGCAGCAACTTTCGGAGGCGTGAATTTTATGGAGTTTTATGCAGACAATAAAGTAATTGTAAATCCACTCAGGGTTAAAGAACAGTATTTATTCGAGTTGGAAAATAATCTTCTTCTTTATTATACTTCTACTACGCGCGAATCGGCGAAGATTATAGAAATGCAGAGCAATAATGTAGTAGACAAAAAAGAACAACCGATCCAGGCGATGCATCAGTTGAAAGAACAGGCCCGGATGATGAAAGAGGCTTTATTAACAGGCAACATACATGAGATTGGCAACATACTTGATTTTGGTTTTTTACAAAAGAAAAAAATAGCAGATGGTGTGAGCAATAAGCTGCTCGATGATATCTACGAAGCTGCTAAATGTTCGGGGGCAACAGGGGGAAAAATTTCAGGCGCCGGCGGTGGCGGATTCATGACGTTTTATTGCCCCGACAATACAAAGCACCAGGTGGTGAAAACACTTGAAGAATTTGGTGGAAATATTAAACGATACCAGTTTGTTGAGCATGGTTTAAAAACCTGGACCATTTGATGAAAAACCAGTATGATATGAATAAAATAAAAGAAATTATCCAGGCATCTATCAACACAAAAAAGCAGGTCTTAAAAAATGAAGACTTGCTTGTAAGGATTAAAAATGTGGTTGATCTAATCAGTGATGCCCTTAAGAGCGGCCGCCATATTTATTTCTGTGGCAATGGCGGAAGCGCAGCCGATGCTCAACACCTGGCTGCTGAATTTTCCGGCCGTTTTTATATAGATAGAAGGGCGCTTCCTGCAGAAGCGCTGCATTGTAATACTTCCTACCTGACGGCTGTCGCAAATGATTACAGTTATGATGTCGTTTATTCGAGGATCATCGATGGCATCGGGCAACGCGGCGATGTATTGATCGGTCTGTCAACTTCAGGAAACTCGGGTAATATTATCAGGGCCTTTGAAACAGCAAGGGAAAAGAAGATTGCTACTGTAGGATTTACAGGTGAAAGTGGCGGGAAAATGAAGCCGCTTTGTGATCACCTCATTAATATCCCTTCAAAAGACACTCCGCGAATCCAGGAAAGCCATATTATGGCTGGCCATATCATTTGCCAGTTGGTGGAAGAAAAATATTTTTCTAATTAACATGAATATGAAAGAAGCGATCATCCTGGCCGGTGGCCTTGGCACCAGATTACGCGAAGTTGTTCCTGATCTTCCCAAATGTATGGCATCTGTAGGAGGGCGGCCTTTCCTATTTTACCTTATCAATCAATTGCGTCGTGAAAGGGTTGAAAAATTTATTTTCTCGCTCGGATACAAACACAAAATCGTCGAGGATTATTTGAGTGGTCATTTTTCTATGCTTAATTATAGTTGTATCGTGGAAAATGAACCATTGGGTACCGGCGGGGCTACCCGTCTTGCCTGTCAACAGACAACAGAAGAGAACGTGATAGTAGTGAATGGAGATACATTGTTTGACGTTGATACCGATGAACTCTTTGCTTTTCATTTGCAGCGTGATGCAGAATCCACACTGGCGCTCAAGCCTATGCGGAATTTTGACAGGTATGGAGTTGTGGAGTTGAACAAGAACAACAGTATTAAATATTTTAAAGAAAAACAATTTTATCAAATAGGACTCATTAATGGAGGTGTTTATATTATGAATGTTGTAAAATTCCTTGAAAAAAAATTCGATGCTAAGTTCTCTTATGAGAAAGACTATCTCGAACGCTACTGTCAGGGAGGGAAAATATATGGACTTATTCAGGATGGTTATTTTATTGATATTGGAATTTCATGCGATTACGAAAGGGCACAGGCGGCGTTTCCCGGCCTGTGCTGATATAAAATAATTTCTCAAATGCCTGTAACTCCTATCAATAAAGGGTTACATCCGTTTTAACCCGGATTTATCCGGACAATGGCAGCCAATATCATAAAGGAGATTGATACATTGAACAAACGTTATCAAAATGCGCTATTAAAAAATGCAGACGGTGAAATGGCAGGCGATGATTTTCAACAAGTAAAGAAATTGACCAAAGGCAGGATCGAAAAACTGGAAGCGCAGTTGAATGATTTAGCTTCGGTAGGAACTGAAATCAGGGACTTAGTAGCATCAACCTTAAAGAAGCTCGCAAACATTGATAGACGCTATGAGAACGGGGATATTGAAGAAAAGCGAACAATAATAAGTTCGATGTTCCCTGAATTTTTGGAATTTGACGGAACAAGACATCGAACTCAAAAAATAAATTCTGCGATCATGCTTATCTATCAGAACACCAGCAAATTACAGGGCAAAAAAATGGGACAAGTCTTTCTTTTTTGACTTGTCCCAGGAAGTGAACCCATTGGTACAAAACTCGAACTCTTTAATGGAAGACTTAAGGCTTTTATGTGATTTATTGGCCGCATAAGGCAGTTATAGGAATTTGCATGCAGACATTGATTTCCAATCAAATACAGCCTACCAAAGCCGTATGAAAGCCGTTAGCAAGCCCTTTAAGCCCTTTACAAGCCCTTTGCCGGAAGTATGTATCTCGTGCCTTTTCCCGTCGTACCAACCTTTTGTATCAGTTTTCGGCTAACTAGATCCGCTAAATCCTTCGTTGCCACCGCCTTGCTGATTTGATTGATGGACTGGTATATAGCATTTGTTATTTCCCCGTTTTCTTTTATGTACAATACTGCCCTTTTCTGCCGCTCATTTAAGTTAAATGATTTTAGATATTCTTCGGTATAAATATCTTTCAGGAAGGTAACTGAAATGCCTCCCTGCTCTTCAGCAATTATAGGTTCGGGTAGCCCGTATTCTCTACATCCGTTCATCATGATGTCTATGCCACGTCCCCAGGACTCTATATAACCAGCCATGAAAAATACGTCGGCAATCAACCTGTTTCGGGGTTGAGAGCTGTGTTTTTCTTTAAGCAGGTCCACCGTAAGGGAACTTGGTAACTCACCCGGATTCCAGATCATGAGCCGGTCATCATAGACGCTTAAAAAGATGGTCGTACCGGAATAATCCTTATGAATGATTGCATTTAAGATTGCTTCCCGTAAGGCGGCTTCAGGATATTCCAGCCCTTCAAGGCGTTGCAATCCTTTATAGGAGATAGGGCGGATTAAATATTTCGTGCTCAATATCTCCATAACCCTATCTGCCATGTCCAGAATATTGCCTTCAACCACATCCTGAAATTTTAAATCACTGTGAGACTTTCCAAAGCGACCAATTTTAAAATAGGCTGCAGGGGCATATTTCTTAGGACGCTTGCCGAACAAAAGCAGCGCCGCTATCAGCAACTCACCATTTTCATTTATGAGATCAAGGTTCTTAAGAAAGGTTCGTATGTCGGTATTAACTGCATTTGTGGAGATGCGCTGTTGTGCCGATGCCTTTTGCACAAAGGACTTTATTGCTGCTTCATCAATATCATCTAAAGTTGCTCCCGGTACGGGTTGTCGCTCCCACGACAATCCAATCTTGCTTAGCAAAAAGTTATGCAAAGGCGCTCCCTTTAGCTCCTGTTTGGTACTACCGCTGCGGTAATGATAAGCGCCATGATAAGAAACGGGAACACTACTAACAGGTACATCAATTTCAATGTAAGGCTTACCCGATTTATGATGCAAGTTTACATCAACTATCAATCCTAAATGATTAACTACTTTATTGGGAATATCATCCATTAACTTCTCATAGTCGTCCACTCCCGTAACATTTCCTTTATCATCTATACCTATAAATATTTTTCCGCCTTGTGCATTGGCAAAGCCGCATATCCATTTTAAAAACTCATCCCTCCACGATTGTTTATATTCGATATTTTGTTGTTCCGGCATTCTAAATATTAAGTTTACATATAAAAGGCATAGGACTCTTTAGGTGTATCCTTCTCTCCTAAATACTTCATTATTTCACCAACCTTTCTCGCACACCCTATTGTAATAGGATATTTATTGTCAAACTGCGTATTATTCCAGTTCATTTTTGTTAGTCCAAGGATTTCTCTGCATACTGTTTTTACAGATGATACAGCACTTACAATTCGGATTTCGAGAGGAGCCGGTATATACATGCCTGGATATGTTTGGTATTGATGTACCGAACCTCTGGTGTAAAGGATATGTCTTTCCTCTGTTAATGAAAACAAAGCTCCTCTTACCGGCGGATATAAATTGTTTCTAAAAAATCGCAAGTCTGTTTCCATTACAGTTACTATATCGTATTCCGTAATTCCTAACTCAGACATTGCTTGTTCAAAGCCATCCAATTCATCATCGTAATATTTAGACGTTTTATGAAGCACCAGCCTGCCGGGCATTGTGCCTGTGGCAAATTTATACCTCGTTAGAGCATCTTTTAATAGGGCATTTGATTGATCGTATGTAAGATGTGGTTTTCGGTCCTCCTTGTCTTCCATTACCGGCGATCCCCTAAGAATGACACCTTTTCCGTTTTCGTTAAAAATCTGGGCTAAGCTTGTCTGTATCGTTTTCTTATCTCTGCTTCTGTAAAAACCAATTCCTACATAACAAACCTTTGGACGGTTCTCGTCCACTTCTAACTTCCAGGGAATAGTTTGCAGCCCCTTGTAGTAAAGAGCCGTACAGAAGTTCCAGGCTTTAGTGGCTGCATCCTGCGATTTACTGTTATCGTGAAGCACATATTCCCGTATCAGTTGAATAGGTGTGTTGCACTGCATTGCTTTTGCTTTCAATGCCCTTCTGAAGTTCAACTCTAACTCCGGCTCTTCGGTATCTTCCGCCGTAGTTTCTACCGGTTCTTCGTCCTTGTTTTCTTTTACAATTTTTCCTTCAAACGCTTTGGGAATAACACATATTACTACATCACAATTTTTGATGTCGGACAAGAACTTTATGTGTTCATTAAAAAGATCAACAGCATTTATAATTTGCTGCTCATGGTTTTTTTCACCCAATATCTTCTTTATGTCGTTGGGCGATAGTATTCGCTCAAAGTTCGACCCGTAAATGAATTGGGCGCAAAATCCCTGACTAAGATTAAAACCGGGAAACGACTTAAAAAGCCCTTTTTGTTTGCCTTTCGGATTAGCAGGGATAAAGCTTTCAAATCGTTTCAGCCATCCTTTTAAGTTTTCTACATCACCTTCTATACCTACTATGCCAATTAGCAATTGATTTTTTCTTGCCTCTTGTACTGTGTCATACACATTTAATCCGGAAATACCTTCCCTGGGACAGATACTTTTACCTTTTCCGAAAAATAAAAATGGTTCTTGTAAATATTCAGCTTTCATAATCCAAAGAGATCAACGTTTCCACTTTCGTCACTTAATTTTTTTTGCGTTCCTTGTTCTTCCAAATTTACCCAAACGTTATCCGGTACAATGGGTGCAAAATCAAACTTCTCTATTTGTCCGATACTTAAAAAAGGATAATTCCTGTATTCATCGAACATAGATGCGGAAGCTGGCGGTTGCAGGTAACGGAGAATAAAGTTGAAGTGGTTGAATACATGCATGTTCCTTTCTGTCTTCTTCAACCACTGTATATTTTTGTAAGCAATACTGGATACTCTAAAATCACTCCATAAAAACACCCATTCAGGTTTTATAGAGAGATACCAATCTTGATCAAATACTTCAAAATGCGTTCGGAAGGCAAGGCAGCGCATATCGAATATTTCTTCCTTATTCTTCAGGTTTCGTTTTATATCTACTACTTTACGGGTTGCCTTTTTACTCGTTTTCATCCACTCTATTGACCGGGGCTGCCAACGATCTTTATCATCTTTTTGAGTAGGTATAAAAGCAAATAGCTTTTCATCTCTTATCCATTTTATCCTCAACTTGTGAAGTTTTGCTTCTAAGCATTTTTTCAACAGATATTTAAAGGTTGACATGTCATCCGGTGATGTGCTATAAAACTCATCACAACAAAGTCTTTCGGCTGTACCTGCATCAATGATTTTTGTTAGTGGTAAAGCCGGGTCTTGTAAATCATGAAAGGTGAGTATCTTTTTATTCCAGATTATCCAATCGTGCGGAAAAGAAATATCTTTCATGTACAATGCAGATACGGCATAGTCTTTTAAGGTTGGTTTTTTTATATAAATCCCCCGTTCCTTATTGTAGTCATTGACCGCTTTTTTGTCAATATCAAGGTCTGCAACATAGACGTATTCTGGAAAGCTAATTTTGACCAAGTTAGAATAGACAGGCTCTGTATTATTGAAGTATTCGTTTTGCTTTTTCTCAAATTCAGCTTTCAAAGATTTTTCAATTTCATCCTGCAATTCAAAAGCATCATGAACGGTTTTTCTGAACCAGGAAGGTTCAACCCTGCCCTCAAATTGTTTCTGCAAAGGCTCTTTCGGATAAGTGGTATTGAAAACCAGCACGGGCAATTTATTGGCTAATGCCGTCTGATATTCCATCTCTGTAATGGACTCCTTTCCCTCGGGTTGCCAGCCATACCTTCCTCCTAAAATAAGAACATATATGTCTGAACTTTTAACTTTATCCAAACAAGCGGTGAGCGAGTCGGTGCTTTGCGCTTCCATAGTAAACTCGGACATCACCGGGAAACCGCCTGCTTTTTCTACAGCTTTTAACGCAGCCTTTCGCTCGTTGGGTAAATCCACAATAGTACTGCTGATAAATACTCTCGGCTGTGTTATGAACATAGCTTGATGACATTTTACTTTTTTTCTTTTTTAAGTCTATTCTGTGTTTCTTTTAACCCTTCTTGAATAAACTCTAATTGTCCAAAGTTTTGATCAATGGCATCAGCTATAAACTGAACTTGAATATCCTTTAGCCCGACCTCAAAAATCCTACTGAGTGGTTCCAGATATTGGATGGAGATAGGTCTATCACCCCGCTCAACCTTGCTTAGCGTTGAAGTATCAATATCAAGATATGCTGCAACTTTTCTAAGAGGTAATTGCCTTTCTTCTCGCAACCTTCTAATATAACGACCAAAAGACTCCATTTGACCAATTTGTTTGGACAATTTCGTCAAATGTACTATTCTTTTATAAATGGAGGCAAGAATTGTAGATAATCAACCAGAAGCTTTTTCGATGTTTATAAATTCTTCTTTATCACCAAATGGCTTAGCCCTGGGTCGCTTAAAACCCGCTCCATTTCGGACTGAATAATATCCTGTACATCCTGCTTTATCTGTAAATAATTTCGCTGAACCATTGCATTATCCAGCTTACGTATAACAGGGATTTCCTTATAGTTATTCTGCTCTTGCTTCAATGCTTCATGGTCGTTTACGATTGAACAATGGAAGGCTTTCAGTTCAATTTTACAGTCCGGGTCATCGGCTACCATTCCCACAAATTCGCCGGAAGAAAGGGCTGAAATTTTGGATGGTGGAATGGCTGCTTCAAGTTGTTTAGATCGGCTTATGGAGGTATCAGAACGGTTTATAGAGAGGCTTTCCCGGTCCTGCATAATCTTTCCAAAACGCTCCGAAAGCTGTTTGGCGGTATCACCTGTAACCTGCCCACTTACAATGTTTCCTGTGATGTTCATAATCACGTCTGCCTGCTCTTTCCCATAGTCTTTTCGCAGTTGGCTAAAGTCTTGCACGCCCAAACAGGTCGCTACTTTATTGCTCCGGGCGGTGGCAATCAGGCTATCCATGTTGTTGAGGTAAATAGTGGGAAATTCATCGAAAATGAGGCTGCTCTTTTGTTTTCCTTTTTTGTTCACCAGCTTTATTAGGCGGTTTACATAAAGAGACAATACCGCCCCGTAAATCTGTATTTTCTGCGGGTTGTTACCCATGCAGACAAGCTTCGGCCGGTCGGGATTATTGATGTCAAGGGTAAAATCATTACCTGATAAAACATAATATAATTGAGGGGAAGAAAGCCTTGCCATAGCTATTTTGGCGGAAGCAATTTGCCCTTCCAATTGCTCCATTACATCGTTCAGGTAGGCATTGACAAAGGGGTTAATTAGCACCTCAATTTCCTTCTCGGTTCTGAGAGCTGTAAACAGGCTGTCATAGTCCACCTGCATTAGTTCAATAACATGCGGCAAGGTGCAAAATTCCCCGTCTCTGTACTTCCGTAAATACCAGATAATCGCCGTTAAAAAGTTGATGGGAGACTCTACAAAAAAGTCACCCTGCCGCTTGATCCACTCCCGGTTTAAGCCCATTAAAATGGTGCGGGCTGATTCCGCTGCGTCCGTAATATCGGTCATGGTCTCGTGGTCTAAGGGATTGCACCGGTGACTGCGGGTGAGGTCGTCAAAATTGATGACATAAAACTGCGGTTGAACCGGGTATTTCATTTTATGTTTTAGCCAGGTGTTATACGCAATTTTAGATAAGTCGTCAAACTTAAAATCGTACACAAACATGGTAAATCCCTTCCTGATGTGCTGCGTAATGACATGCCGGATAACAAAATAGGACTTGCCTGCTCCAGGTGAGCCAAGTACCAACAAAGCCCTAAAAGGATTAATGATGTTGACCCAACTTCGCCGTATTCTTCCCTTCAGATTATATTGCGCAGGAAGATTGATGGAATATTCGTTTTCCAGCAGCCTTTCTTCCTGTGGAAACGTCTCATTTTCCTTGTTGAAAATGTCTTGGCTGTTTAACTTTTGCTGTATCACACGGGACAGTAAAGTGCCTCCTGATAAGACCAACATAAAGCCTATGGCTGTAATCCCCATATAGAGCATTGCTGCCGTGGTCAACGCAATTTTAGCAAGCAAAGAAAGGTAACTTAAGAAGTATATCAGCAGTCCTGTAACGACGTACGCAAAAGCAGTTTTATAGCTTAATTTTTCATCTTTTCTACCCTTTGCACCCAATAGCGATATGACTAAAAATCCCAAAGCAAATAGCTTGGATGTATGAAAGTTGTTAAACAATCCAGTGCTTCGGATATTACCCATTAGCCTGTCGGTAAGGGTTGCAGTCAATTGCCATTCGCCAAAAGCAGTATAGCAGTAATAATAAAAATGCAACCCTAAAATGGCTATGCTGATCAACCTGGTCATGTCCAGGATTTTCCTCAGCGCTTGCTCGTTTTCCCCTGTGTGCATAGCTGTATATTTTTGAATAATTAAAGCCGTTTGTTCGTCCGTTTTCTGCGTTTTCTTCCTCCCTTTTTAGTTAACTGGTGAGGAACATAACCGGATGTATGTTCCGGTTGTAATAAGGTTTCCAGAAGTTCATTGTCACCTTTGTTTTGTTGAACTGCAGGCGGTATTGCTTGCTCCTCTGGCAAGAATGTTTTTGATGATGTTTGTTTTATAAACTCCTGCTTTTGTATAGGTTGTTCTTTCGCCTCGCCACATCTTTCCAAAATGCCTTTTGCACTGTAAGGTTTGCCTATAGCACTCCCGTTAAAGACGCATTTTGTGCGGTGGTCAACATAGGTAATCCCGTAAATAACACCGTCTGCATTCTGCCGTACAACAGTGTTGATACCTTCTTTTTCGAGGGCTTTTATCAAAGTTTGCAGCGATTGATTTGTCTGTTTTAGCAAGGCTAAATCAATGGCATTTTTAACCCGTGATTTGTGCGGCTGCCGGGCAACTTCGTTAAGGGGAAACCTTTCTTCCAGATATTTCAAAGTAGGTTTGTTATGGAAAGAACTGGCTTTAATAGGAACGCCAACAGGATTGCTCTGTTCGTCTAAAATGCGGTAGAGCAATCCCTGATGTTGGTATGTCCTTGAGCTTTCGCTACCTCTATCTGCCATCACGTTATATTGCTTCAAAACCGCATTGAGTTCAGGCAGGGATGTGTACTTGTAAGTATTCAGTACAGCATCCAGCACATTAGCTATTGCCCGTCTGGAATCGGACCTTCCATACTGAACCTTTTGGGTATAAGCAGATTTAAGTTCATACTGCTTCTTCTTCATATCCTCAGCCCTTGCCAAGCCATAGGCGATCTCAATTTCTTTCCGTGCTTTTTCAGACTGGTTCCGACCAATATTTTGGGTATCTATACGGGTTCCATCGGCTCTCACTTTGACTGAAACAATATGAATATGTGGATGCCCAGCATCGAGGTGCTGGTACACCAAATAAGGCTGTTCTCCAAAGCCAATTTTCTGCATATAAGTGTCCGCAATCTCTTTTAATTGACCATCAGAAAGCTTCTCGTTTGGGTCAAAATTTAGTGAAACATGGACGCTATTTCTTGTAACATTTTCGTTCAAAGAAGCCTGTTTGAACAACCGATTTAGCTTTTGATTAAAGGATAATTTTTCGGCTTCTATCGGATAATTAGCGGCTGAAATACATTCAGCCACGCCCTCTTTCACCTTGTTCTCGTTGTAGTTCAAAATGCGGTGAATGGAGTGTCCTGTCTTGATTACTGCAACCATTTTTCAGCAATTTTTTGGATGTGATTTTTGATTTCTTCCACCTTGTTTAAGACCGTTTGTTTCTCTAATTCGTAGGTAATAATCCAGCTTCTGAACTCGGAAATCTGGTGTAGTGTGTGAAGTTTTTTTACAGCCTGATTGAAGTTATTTCCAATGCCGTTTAACTCATTTCTAAGCCTCATAGCTTCTGCCATAAAGTCATCCAAAGACTGGTTGCGGTAAGTGCTGGTTACAGGTTTACCGAGCAAGATTTTGCGGGCATAATCACTTAGTTTTCGGCAAGTTGTTTTCTTGAACTGCTTATGCAATTTGTCGTATTCTTCTTGCCTTAGACGCAGGTGTAGCCATTTGGTTCGATTGTTATTTTGTTCGCTCATCACGATTTCATTTTCACGTTTCAAACTCTGTTTTTACATTATAGTGTCCCCGCCCACGACTTCGGAGTAAAGGGCGGCAAGATTCGGTTGTGATACAACCGGACATCTTGCCGATTGCGGGAAAGCGGCAATCTCACAGCTTTTGGAATGTTCTTAAGATGTTTCATAGTCATTTATTCGGTATTTCAAACACCCTTTATAGTGTTTACCCCAAGTATTAAGTGTTCAGAACTAAGTAGGAAACTACTTTAGATTTTATGCCCTAAAGTTTTCTTTTGAGCTTTCCCAAAATTCACCAGCCAATCGTTTAAGTCATTATGATACTGATACAAGCAGCTTTCATCTTTGTATTTATTGCTTAACGACAGGGCATAATGACTGCAATTTTGTCCGGTTGCATCACGGTCTAAATACAGCCGGATGCACTCATGTTCTTCCATAAACGGACGTGCTTTTTCAAAGAAGGAAACCGAATTTAAAATCACAAAATCGCTTGATATTTGAGGCTGATTTTTATGAATAGCCATGAAAGAAAGGAAGTCGGTAAAGCCTTCGAAAACGGCGGTTTCTTTGGCGCCGTTGTTAAACGTTGTAATGTCTTTTGGAGCACTACTGGCTTTGAAATAAGGGTTCCGAATTTCATAGCCGCCAGAGTTATTTTTAAAGCCAATGCCAAAATATTCTTTGCCGTTTAACTCGTATTTTACTTCTTTACAATAGCGTTCTACGAGGTCAATAGGAAGTCTTCTTTGTTGCAGATAACGCAATAAGGAAAATGACGAAAGCACCTTCTCCTGGATAATGTTTATTTTGCTTTCAACACCGCCGTCAGCTTGTTTTTCCAAGTGCCTAACCAATGGTTGTTGAAAAGAAAGATTGCCGCTTAACTGGTGCAGGAATTCGCCGACAGTACAGTTTTTGTATAAGATGGCAAAGTCAATGATATTACCACCTTTGCCCAATCCGTGATCATACCATCGGTTCAACTTTCGATTTACTTTAAAAGAAGCTGTTTTTTCTTCCCGAAGGGGAGACAAATACCAGTAATCATTACCCCTAATCTTTGTGGGTTCATACCCTAAATTAGACAGATAATTTACTATATCTGTCTGCCTGGCTTCTTCGATAGAGAGCCTTTGTTTGCTGAAATTCATAACCACACATTTTCAATTTCACTATTTCAGTTACTACGGTAGCGAAGTTAAAAAGGTGGTATGGCTCAAGCCTATCCTCGCCATATTTTGATACGGATACATTTGGTAGCAGAAGATAAATTTGTGCAGTGAAGATTGATAATTTAAAAATGTGTAGTTATGCTTACAACAACCGATGTAGCCAAGGTTTATGATACAATCTTGAGTATCCCTGGCATGAACGAAACAGTGAAGATTGATATGCGGATCTCACGGAAAAATGCACTATTGCTGAATAGTGTTATTAAGCGTGGCCTGGCAGCGAAGGACGATGATAAATCGTCAAACCTACTGGCGAATATACCTGCAGAAAGCCTTCAGGAATTGAATGCTTTGGCAGATGATTGTTTGACAAAAGCCGGGCTTACCGAACTGAGTGAGAAGCTTAATTCGTTAAGCACAACAAAATAAAAAGAGGCTACGAATTTTGATTAACTACCCATCCGTCTTCAGTTCTCATATCCGGAATATTGTTATCCGCTAACCACTGGCTAAATGACTCTACATCTGTGGCTTTATAATGAACAATTTGACCATTTTTCAGCATAATGGTAAAGTAATCAAAGGCTGCCAGAAATTTGAAGATTTGGTTTGCCGGATAATCAAATCCTGGGTAATGGCTGGAGGCGGACATGTCATTATTTTGAGCGTGAATAATAAACCATTTGATCTGTGCTGCCTGCATATAAAAAAGCGCAGGCAACAGCTTACCGCACTGAGGTCTTAGGAAACCCGGTAACGAATAAGTGCGCCCACGCCGTAGCATGGGCGTTTTTCACTTATGTCCCGTTACCTTTGAAAGTTCCTAAGTTTCAGTGCAGGACTTAAAGCAAAAACGCTTCAAGAATATTTTGCGCAAATATACTATTCCATATAATGGACGTAAAGTATATTTCGTTTGATACTTTGATCAAACTGTGCGTTTAGATGACCTTTGACCTCTCTTTGGCTTTGACACAGCACGGCTTTTTCGCTATTTTTTAGTGCTGTTACCCCGTTACAGAGGCTTCAAAAGATTATAACGTTAATAGGGTATCGCCCTGTAGTTGGGCATCAATGTAAGCGCCTTCCTCAGTTGAAAGAGGCGTTCGTTTCAGTAATTATCTCAAAAAATATAGAGGAAAAGGGAGTAAAATATACGCTTTCAAAAGCTGCTGGATGGTGATAAACAACCTCTATTTCTTTTCCAATCTCCACCCATCATCATAAAGGGTAAAGTTGGCTTTACGGATATTAGTCTTGTTGAAGTTGATGTCCGTTAATGGTGCAAAACCGCTGACGTTTTTATAGGCAGTTGTGTATTCTGCTACTGCCTGCTTACCGTCTTCCGTAGTGGTGATGCCGGTTACTTCCACCAAGTCTTCGTCCGCAAGCTTTACCTTCTGCACATGGATGGCTTTATCTTTCTCTGGAGTTGATAATAGATATGGCTGGGCTTTGCTTGTAAATTCGACTAAAGGCTTACCAACATCGCCCATCTTTTGGGTACGTTGCACAGTAACCAACCCTTCTTTTTCAAGCCCTTTGTCAATTGCCATTTTTGCAAATTCCGGGTCGCTGGAATAAGCATCATAGTCAATCGTACGAGGATATTTCATACCTTCTTTTATAAGGGTCGCAGCCTCCTCACGGCTCAATTCTTTCTTCGATGTACAGCCAGTTGTTAAAAAAGTGGCGAAGAGTACGATGGTTAGTATTTTCATAGTAAAAAGTATTGATGTTTACAATAAAATTACCAATTTACTTCTTTGCATAGAGCAAATCAGACCAACCCCTTTATCCACATTCCTGCGATTATTATCATAAACAACAACCCCGCCTAAGCGGGGTCGAATTTTTAAAATGGCTTACATAAAAAGCATCGCTACAGCGTTCTTAAACTTCTTATTATCGGTCTTTGAACTTGCGTATTTAACTATACAATCTACCGTATAAATAGCCGTGTACCCGTCAAAAAGCTGCTCGGCAAACAAGCGGCTGCTTTTCTCCAGTTTAGCTCCGTATTTATCAATAATCCGGTTAGCGTTACCGGATAACGTAAACCAAAAATCGGCTGTTAACAGACCGTTTTCCCAATGGGCTTTTATGCTGTCTTTATTCCTGTCTATCAGGCTGCACGTTTCTTTTTGTATGTTGAAGCAATGCAGGCATTTCATCAGGGAATAGCTCGTGCAGCAACTTGCCCTTTTCGACATTGATTAACTGCTCTAATGGTTTCATATTCTAAACTTGAATGTGATACAATAGCTTATTAAAGGATAAAACGGGGCTAAGCCCCCATTTAGGTCAGCTCAGGACCAAAGCACTTTCACCATGCCTGGCAAACGCTTCGCAATAATCTGAATGCAGCTTGTGTTCGTTGTTGTCCGATGCCACCCAAACAACAAAGATTTCAGCTTAGCTCCATCGTCCTTATAGATCCGCACATTTTGGAAGTAGCCCGTAACAGCGTTACTCTTTGTTGGCTCATTAAGTTGATTTAGGCAGTTAACGAAAGCGGTAAACCAAGCCTGGCATCACCACGCTTTGTGAATACTGCAGGTTAAAAGACAAATCGCCCTTCTTAGCCTTTGCGTTCTTTACTGCTGCATAGCGATGATAATTGTTTACCACCTGCCTTCCGGTGAGGTACCCTAATGCAGCCCCTACCACAACATCAGTTAGCCAATGCTTGTTTTCGGTAATCCGGCTAAGCCCAATGAGCGATGCAGAAGTGTAGCAAAGAATAGGCACCAGGGGTTTGTCTTTGTATTCCATAGCGTAAACGGTGGCTGCTGCAAAGGCTACGGTGGTATGTCCTGAAGGAAATGAACTGTTTGTTTTAGCGCCGGTGTAATCAATGCTTTTGGCAAACGGCCCCTTGAACATTGGTTTGGCAATTTCGTTTGGCCCATAGAAAGAGGGACGTGTTCGGCCGGTAATGGTTTTCAACAGGCCTTCCACTGCCGCACCGGTGATGTAAGCCTGCGTTGCCAGCAAGGTGGTGGTTTTCATTTTTTGGTTTTTGAAAATAAAGCCATAAGCACCAAGGGTTGCCAAGGTGTAGAACTCGTACGGCCCGCCAAAATTGGTGACGTATTTACTAATCGTTCGCAAAGGGTGGGTTGGCATTCCGTATTCGCAAGGCTTCCTTTTGAACCGGTTGGTCAGCAAAGCTCAAAGCGGTTATCACGCCTGCGCCAATTCCCAAATATTTCCAATCCCTGCCCTTCATGTGAAAAGGCTTGGTAAAGGCTTGTTTGAAATTGCTTCCCAGTAAACGGTTCACATTGACCAGTCCTTCTGAGTATTTTAGCTGACTGTTAATGTTGCGGATTAACGAATCTGTTTCTGCAAGCTGTCACTTGAGTTGTGCCGTTTGCTGCTGGTATTGGGCAAGCTGAAATTGCCTGTATTTTTCTCTTGTTCGCTGCTCAATATCCAGCCGCTGGTACAAAAGCTTTTTTTGATGCCCGTCGTAAATGGGCACTACGAAATTGACGCCGAAGCTTACACCAAAATGTTTGTAAGCCGGACCCGTCAGGGAAGAATTAAACCCGCCATCTGTATAAATGCCAACTCTGGGCTTGTAGCTGAAATCAATCAGGGCTTTGTTGTTGGCCAGCCGCAAGCTATCGTTCCGGTACTGTCGAGAAGGATACAGTCATAGTCGTATAGATCCACTTTTTCCAAGGCGGCCTTGTAAGTGGAGGCTACTTCGCACACATACTTTGCTCCCTGAAAGTATTTTACAACACTATCAAGCAGTTCTTTTTCATCTTCAATAATCAGGAGTTTCACAAAAATTTTTTTCCAATGTCAGAATTGAATTTGAATGAATTCTGAATTTTTTCTCTTCTTGCATCAAGGGATGGTTGAGTGTTATTATGCACCAAACAATTTAGCAACTGTAAATGCCGCACCCGCTGCAATAGCGCCTATGATCATTACTTTGAATGCCCCACTCCAAACTGGCTGACCCGTCACCTTGCTTTTAAAATAGCCAAATATGAAAAGGCAGACCAAGGTAATGAGTGCAGAAATTTTGAGCCCCTCAAGTGGTGTGCTGGTGAAGAAGTAAGGCAGTAACGGTATTGTACCACCAACGATGTATGAGATGCCGATGGTAGCTGCACTCTTCCCCGCACGTCGGGCATCCGGTTCGTCAAGCCCCAATTCATACTTCATCATAAACTCCACCCACTTGTCTTTGTCTTTCGCCAATTCATCTGCAATCACATTTTGCGCATATTCGCTCAAGCCGTATCCGGCGAAGATTTCCCGTACTTCTGCCTTTTCCTTTTCGGGTATTCTCGCTACTTCATCATACTCTTTTCGCAATTCAGAGGAATAATGGTCCTGTTCTGTTTTCCCGGCCAAGTAACCACCCAAACCCATTGCAATAGAGCCAGCGATAATTTCGGCAATGCCTGCTGTAGTAACGAGATGGTTATCAGAGACAGCGCTGCTGAGGCCTGCCGCCAACGCAAACGGTACTGTTAAACCATCGCTCATGCCAATGACCACATCGGTGATGAAGTCAGAGCTTTTTAGATGCGCTTCTTTATGCAGATGAATATCCATAAGTGATTTATTTGAATTTTAAGTTGAGTGAAACAATGTTCGCCGATAACCCGTTGTTGCGGCGATAATGGCCGGCTCTGATTTCTAACATGGCTAACTTGTGTATTCCTAAAATGCCGTTTGCCGGCGTCAGTCGCAGACCTGCCCCAAAGAACTGGCTGTTGAAGTTGGATAAGTCGTAGTTACTGGTGTAGAAAAGCTCCTGCAAGCCGTGCACTTTGTAAGGGGCAAAATAGTTTGCAGCAGTTTGCGTATAAAAGCGGTAAAATGGGCTGACAGAGATAAATGGATTTATTTTGTACGCCGTCTCCAGGTCGGCGGTGTGTGCCATTATTCCCCAGTCATCTTTGTAAAAGCGGTAAAAGCTGCGAAACACCAGGTTGTCACCAATAAAATAATTTGCCCGTAAACCTATCGGAATTTTAAACCTTGTAGTGGGCAGGTTCTCGGTGCGCAGGCTGTTGTCGGTAAAATACACCCGGTGAAAAGGCAGCCCGAGATAACCTTTTTGGTAAGCCGCTTCAACCAATAATGACATCTGTAACCGCTTGTTCACAACTTGCGAAAGTCCAAATGCAGCGTTATAAGTATTGCGTGGGCTGCTTCCATAATTATCACCACGGCCTGCGGCAGTGCGTAGTTCAATGGGTGAGATTAAGGTTACGTTGTCCAGGTAGGTCTGTAGCCTGACGGAAACTTCCCGGCTGTTGTCTTTTGATTTTTTTGCAGCGCTTATCCCAAAGCCAAAGGATTGATAATCGTACTCGGTGGAGGATGAAATATTCGCACCAACTGTCGTTCCCTTGTTTAGGTTCTCAACCGACCAGGATAGCGAAGGATAAATCCGCATGTCAGATGAAGATGCCGAAGAGATTGTCCGAGGGTCAATCTTATCGGAAGAGGCGGATGAATAAGTGTCAAGGCCCAAGTCAAATTCAAAACTGTGCTTTCGCAACTTTTTATCGTAGCGGGAAAGTTTTATGTCAAAGGAGTTGGCAAAATCAGTTAGGTGCTCTGTTCCAATACCTCCGGTAACGGCGGAGTTGTTGCCGTTCTGCTGGTAGTAACTTGATACAAGATTTACTTCATCAAGGTGAAGTTTACGGTCACGGTACGCCGAAGTATCGGCGGTTCCTTTTTGAGCAAACGCTGCCAGAATATTTAGATATAGGCCAATGGTGAAGAGGCAAATCTTTTTCATACAAAGTGCTTTTTAATTACAGCCGCAGCCGCCTCCGGTTTTGCCACCGTTTCCGCCGGAAGCACCTTCACGATAGTTTTGAAAACTGGTTTCTGTCTTTTGCACACGTCTTGCCGACAGTTCCATTTCGCTGTCGTTCAACCGGTTTTTCTGGTATTCCTTCACCGGTTGGCAAGAAGCGGCGATGAGAATTACGGCTGTGAAAAGTGCCGGATAATGTGTTCTTTTATTCATGATTTGTCTTTAACGTGATGTAAAAAGTGTTTATTCAACTTTTTATCTGGAAGCATCACCAGTGAATTATGTTATGTGATAGAAATGTTGTTAGTAGTATGCATTACATTGTTATCGTCAATGATAATGCAGCCCACGTGTTGCAATTGGTTCATAAGGCTAAGGCCAACCTTTGTACCCATGACCATCACTGGTGTCGTCAGGGCATCGCTAATCTCCGCATTAGGGCTGATGACCGTGACACTTTTAATGCCTGTAATCGGCAGCCCCGTTTTTGGATTGATGGTATGTGAATATTTGATGCCGTCAATCCAGACGTGTTTTTCATAATTGCCTGATGTGGCAACCGCTATATCACTTAACGTGAGGTAAGAAAAAGGCTGATTGGCAGTTTCTGGATTAGCGATGCCGATGGTCCAGGGATTGCCGTCGGGTTGCATGCCCCATACCGTAAGGTCACCTGCAGCATTGACAATGCCACTCTTGATGCCGGCTTCTTTCAACACCTGCTTTGCGGCTTCTGCAGCATAGCCTTTTCCTATTCCGCCAAAACCAATCCGCATACCTTTTTCTTTGAGCATAACGGTGCTGTTCCTTACATTCAACAGCACGTTGCGGTAATTAATCAGGTGTACCATTTTTTTTGCAGTGGCAGCATCAGGCAAGCTTTTCATCTGCGGGTCAAAATTCCAGAAGCGTTTATCCATAGACCCATAAGTGATGTCGAAGGCGCCCTGTGTAAGTGTGGAAATACGAAGTGAGCGCTGTATTAATTGGAACACTTCTTTCTCCACTTTTACTGGAGCAATGCCTGCCTGCCGGTTGATGGCATTGGTAACGCTGTCTTCGGAAAATGTGGTCAGCAATTTTTCAATGCGGCTGATTTCTAAAATAGCCTTGTCAATACAGCTATTGGCCCACGCCTCGTTATCGGCAACTACCGAAATTTCAAAGCGGTTGCCCATCAGTCGTAAAACTCTTTTGACAAGTTGCTCCGCTTGTTTGTCAATGCACTGCATTACCTGCGTTTTTTATTTGCTGCACAAATCCCGCAACATTTTCTTTTGGCAATCCTTCCCATGTTTTTAAAACCTTGCCGTTTGCATCCAGCAGAAGCGTGAATGGGAAGTAGCCGTTGGGGTTGTATTGTTCCGCCATCTTCTCATTTGCTTTTTCCTGCTCTTTGGAAAGAGAGTGCTTTTGATGCCGGGGAAAATCTGCGTTTACCAGCACCAAGGCCGTATCAGCATAGTTTACAAATGCAGTGTCTTCAAATACTTGTTTTTTAAGCTTCATGCAGGGAATGCACCAATCGGAACCGGAAAAGTTGAGCAAGATGGATTTATGCGATTTTGCCGCTTCCTTTTTAGCTTCGGCAAGGTTGGTTAACCATTGGGTGTGCGTAAAAGAAACCAGGACAATTGAAAGGAATAATGCTTTCATGTTTTTTTAATTAACGTGCTTTCAAGTTGTTGCGGTATAAGCTTTTTGCTTTTTATCATTTCGGCAATAAATGAACAACCCGTACAACCGAACGGGCTGTTCGCATTGGGCGGTTTAATCAACTTTCTTTTCCGCTGCTTCACCGTTTTCTACAATGTTACCCTCCCGAAACAGGATGTTCTTCATGACGTCTCGCCAGGTTTCGTTTTTGCGGAGCAGGAACTCCAGATCCATAGCAAAATGCTTGAACTCTTCTTTCTGTGCATTGGCCATGATGGCTTTTGCTTCTTTGTCTTTTTCCAGCGACATGCGCTGCTCGTACCACCCGATTGCCTCCGCTTCTTCAGTCAAAGAGGTCAACATGCGGGCAAACGTTCTTACTTCTTGTGAGAGCTCTGTTGCGGGCTCGTGATACTGCTCAAATCCCATGATTTTAAAATTTAGCGGTTATTAAAAATTTCGTTTGCACCGGTTTGGTCATCCTTGACGAAACCGGTGGTAGCTGCCGCTGCCGGCCTAATTTCTTTGTGCATGATTTCGCCGCCTAACAGGCCGGCTCTTGCCATTAGCCCTGCCGCAATAAGAGAAAGTATAAGCACAACTACGGGCATCACACGCATGGTTTGGAAGCGTTTGACGAACAAAGCAGCCAATGATGCCAGGCCAACGAGCACCATGCACCATTGGGCAATGTTTGAAGCCTCCACATGCCTCTCAATGGTGTCACGGTCGGCCAGCTTTGCCTGCAGGAGCATGTGCTCTGCACCTTCGCCGGTTTGGGAAGCAATAAATGAAAAGACTGCAATAAGAACGAACAGCCAATAAGCAGCTTTAATAACAGCCTCGCTTTTGCGAAGAATGCCATAAGCCAAAACAAGCAATGCTATTATTCCTCCGGTAATGGGGATATGATTAACCATTAGGTGCCAGTGAGCGGGATTGAGGTTCATAAAATTGATTTTGAGTTGTTTAAAAAGTAGGTTTGTTGTTATTCGTCGGCCTTGTTTTTTAAAGCCATGAGTAATGTGTATGCATTTGCACTTACGATGGGCTTACCGGCTAATGCTTTGCTGTTTGCGTCATCCAACGCTACATATCCGTTCTCACTGGCGCCTGTCTGCACGGGTATCATTTCGTAAACGTTTTTCTCTTTCTGCACAAAGACGTAATGGTTATTCTCAAAGCTCACTACTGCCGTTTCGGGTAGAACAAACGCTTCAGCATTTTTAGTTTCTATCTCCGCATTCATAAACGTGCCGGGCAGCAACTTGTGTTCTTCGTATTCAAAATGGCAATGCACCTGTACGCTGCCATCCGGCGCTACGTCCTGGCTGATGAGTAAAATTGTAGCCGGTATTTTTCTAACCGTATCGCTGGTGGTATAGGTTATCACCTTTTGACCTACCCTCAGCTTCGCCACATCTTTTTGAAACACGGTCAGTACCAGGTGAATATCAGCCGGATTTACAAGCTCAAACAATACATCCGTAGGGCTTACATACTTACCGATATTGACGTTCACCTTTGATACATATCCGCTGATGGGTGAGTAGATGTTGACACGTTTGGAAATGTTTCCTTCGCTCAGCCGAGCAGGGTTGAGGCCAATAAGACGCAACTTCTCCTCTAAACTTCTAAGCAGGATGCGCTGGCTTTGGTAATCACTCCGCACCTGCTGCACCATTTTGGTGCTGGTTGCCTGACCTGCATCCAGCGTTTGCTGGCGTTTGTAGTCTGCTTCCAAAAACTGAAGACGCACTTTTGCCGACAGGTAATCCTGTTGCAACTGAATAAACTGGATGTCTTCTAACACACCCAACACGCCGCCTTTTCTTACATAGGTACCGGGCAGCAGGTTGGTGGATTTCAAATATCCGCCCAACGGAAAGCTGACGGAAACCATGTTTTGCGGCGGCACATCCACCTTACCCGTGACTTTTAACTGGTTTGCTATTTCCTTTTTTTCAAGCTGGCCGATGACAATTTGTGCATTCCGTGCCTGCGAATCGGTAAGCTGCACGGTATAGTTGCGGTCCACTTGTTTTTCTTCTTTTACCGCTGTTTCTGTAGCAGTATCTTGCTTTTTAGAAGAACAGGAAAGGATTGTGGCCGCTATTATAAATATGATTAGACGTTTCATCTGAATGCATTTATTGGTTGCCCGTTAAGGTTTGAAGTTGGATTTGAATTCTGTTGAGATTTTGAACGGCATCTATGTACCCGGACTGTATGCTGACGGCTTGGTTGGTGAGCATCACCCATTCCAGGTAATTGATTTCTCCATTCTGAAACTGCAGGTTGGCTGCATTCAACACCGTGGAAGCATTTTTCAGCATCGTTGTTTCATAGGCCTGTACGTTTGCCTGCTGCACACGGTATTGCTCTATCAAGGTGCGGTAGGCCGATAACGTCCTTTGCCCGGCAAGCTCGTATTCTGTTTGCGATTGCAGTATGGCTGTTTGAGCAGCCCGTATCCTGCTTTTTTGTGCGCCGCTAAAAAGCGAGATAGCAATACCCGCCTGTACGCTGTGGAACCGGTTGCCTGCGTCGTAATATTTGTTTACACCGTTAACCAACTGGTTGCCGATGATGCTTTGGTTACTGTAGCCCAATGTAAGGTCGGGCAGCAACTTTGCTTTTTGCAGTTGCCAGTTTTGCTCAGCAATCAGTACGTCATTTTGTTTTAATTGAATGGCCGGATGAAGGGATAGTAGCGCCGTGTCGGCTATGAATGCAGGCTGAGTGCGCAAGCCCGTATCCGCCGGGACAAAATAGTGTCTGCTGTTGAGCAACGTATTGAAGCTGATAAGTGCTGTATTAATATCTGCTTCCATTGTTTGCAACTGAAGGCTGATTTGCTTTCGCTGGTTTTCCGCAGCTGCTCTTTCAACGATGCTTGTTTCGCCGGCTTTATAGCGCAATGCTGCTTTGCTCAAAAACCGGGCATAGATGCTGTCCGCAAACTGCAAAAGTTTTTGTTTCTGTTTTAGAGCAACAATGTCCGAATAGTCTTGCCGCACTTGTTCTTTCAGTTGCAGTTTTGTCCATTGCAATTCCGTCTGGCTCCTGCGGGTTTGCGCCTGGTACAAAGCTTTCTGCCGGGTGTACACCGTTGGAAAGTTGATGGTTTGCTGTACACCCAGTCTTGTATCGGCCTGATAGGAATTAAACTGGCCCACTTCGGCATTAAAAGCCGTTTTTGAAACATCCCGTGCACTTCCCTGCAACTGCTGGTAATAGGCCACGTTCAGTTGTGAAGAACGGACGGCCAGATTGTTCTGAACCGCCGTGTCAAGGGCTTGCTGCAACGTTACAGGTGTTTGCGCTTTTAGCGAAGCCATCCCGCTTACAACGAACAGCAAGCCCATAGCGGCAGCTTTCACAGGCAATGATTTTATTTTTTTCTTTCCATCAAATATGACATACAACATAGGTAAAATGAATAAGGTTAAGAATGTAGCAGTGACCAATCCGCCAATCACAACCGTTGCCAATGGCCGCTGAACTTCAGCACCGGCGCCGCTGCTCAATGCCATCGGAATAAAACCCAAAGAAGCAACCATCGCTGTCATCAATACAGGGCGTAATCGCACTTTGGTTCCCTGCAGTACAATGCGTTTCACGTCTTTCCAGCCTTCTTTGCGAAGGCGGTTAAATTCGGAGATGAGTACAATGCCATTTAGTACCGCCACTCCAAACAAGGCAATGAACCCCACCCCGGCAGAGATGCTGAAGGGCATGCCTCTGATGGCTAGGGCCAAAACTCCCCCAATGGCAGAGAGTGGAATAGCCGAGTAAATGAGCAGTCCCTGTTTGACACTGCGGAAGGCGAAGTACAGAAGTAGGAAGATGAGCAACAGTGATACGGGTACGGCGATACTCAACCGCTTTTGTGCTTCCTGCAGATTTTCAAATGCACCGCCATACGTTACAAAATAGCCTGCGGGTAATTTCATTTGCTGTTCTACTTTTCCCTGTAACTCATTTACCACGCTTTTTACATCCCGGCCCCGGACATTAAAGCCAACGATGATGCGGCGTTTGGCATCTTCCCGTTGTATTTGGTTGGGCCCTTCTGTTATGCGGACATCGGCCACTTGGCTTAATGGGATTTGCGTGCCCGACGGCGTTGCTATCAGCAGGTTTTGCACGTCTGCAATGTTCTGCCGCTGGCCGCTTTCCAGACGTACGACGAGGTCAAATCGTTTTTCGCCTTCGTAAACCTGTCCGGTGCTTTGCCCTGCAAAGCCAGTGTTGATGACACGGTTAATGTCTTCAATCGTAAGGCCGTATTGTGCTATCGCCCGCCGGTTGTAGCGGATGATAATCTGCGGCATACCGGTAACGGTTTCAATATATAAATCGGCGGCACCATCAACTGTGCTTACCACTGCTCCCAGTTTATTGGCATAACTGGCAAGCGAGTCCAGGTCTTCCCCAAAAATTTTGCACACCACATCCTGCCTGGCACCGCTAATCAACTCATTAAACCGCATTTGAACGGGATACTGAAAGCCAAACGTTACACCTGGTATTTCCTGCAAGGCAGCCTGCATCTTCTCCGACAATTCGTCAAAGGTTTTGGCGCTGGTCCAGGTGCTTTTGTCTTTTAAAATAATCATCAGGTCACTGGCTTCAATCGGCATGGGGTCAGTAGGAATTTCACTGCTGCCATTCTTTCCCACCACTTTTTCCACTTCCGGAAATCTTGCCTTCAGAATTTGTGAGGCTTTAAGAAGTGTATTGACAGAGGTGGTGATATTGCTTCCGGTTAGCACCCTTGTTTCTACGGCAAAGTCGCCTTCTTCCAACTTGGGAATAAACTCACCGCCCATCCGGCTTAGAATGAAGACACTAATGATAAACAGCGCTACTGCTGATGCGATAAATACTTTCGATAACCGCAGTGATTTTGCCAGCGCATGCTGATAAATCCTTTCCAGCCGGTTCATCACCCGGTCGCTAAGATTGGGTTTATGTGAGATTTTTTTGCTGATTGCCAAGGAAGTCATCATAGGCACGTAGGTCAGCGATAAAATAAAAGCGCCGAGGAGGGCAAACGTAACCGTCTGCGCCATTGGCTTAAACATTTTTCCCTCAATGCCTTGTAGCGAAAAGATGGGGAGGTAAACAATCAGGATAATGATTTGCCCAAAGATGGAAGCATTCATCATGCGGGATGCGCTGTGTTCTACTTCATCATCCATTTTCTCTTGCGTGAGCCGGTTTACCCCACTGAAATGTTTTGAGTGTTTTAGCTGGTGCATGACGGCTTCTACAATGATAACAGCGCCGTCCACTATCAACCCGAAATCAATGGCACCAAGGCTCATCAGATTGCCACTCACGCCAAAAGCGTTCATCATAATAATGGCAAACAACATGGCCAGCGGAATGACCGATGCTACGACCAGCCCTGCTCTTAAATTTCCCAGGAAAAGAACCAACACGAAGATGACAATCAAAGCACCTTCCGTCAGGTTCCGCTCCACCGTTGAAATGGCATTGTTCACCATTTTTGTCCGGTCAAGGAACGGCTCAATTACGACACCTTCGGGTAATGATTTTTGAACTTGAGCAATTTTTTCTTTCACTCTTCTAATGACCGCAGAAGAATTTTCACCTTTCAACATCATTACAACCGCTCCGGCCACTTCGCCTTTATCGTTAAATGTCATGGCGCCATAGCGGGTCGCATTGCCCAGGTGAACTGCACCCACATCACGAATCAAAACCGGAATGTTGCTTGCGGTGCTGCTAACTACAATGTTGTTGAGATCTTCTTCGTTGGCAACCAGCCCCTCGCTGCGGATAAACAAAACCGTAGGCCCTTTTTCAATGTAAGCGCCTCCGGTATTTTGGTTGTTTTTTGCCAGGGCGGTGAATACATCGTCAACGGTAAGGTTGTACGATTTGAGCTTGTAGGGATTGAGGGCAATCTCGTACTGCTTCAGCTTTCCGCCAAAGCTGGCGACTTCCGCCACTCCTTGGGTACCGAGCAATTGCCGGCGCACAATCCAATCCTGAATGGTGCGCAGTTGCATCACATCGTATTTGCCTTCAAAGCCCGCCTTTGGCCTGACGACATATTGATAGATTTCTCCAAGACCGGTGGTAACAGGTGCCAGCTCAGGTTTGCCAAATTGAGTCGGTATCTGGCTTTGCACCTGCTGTAGCCGTTCGGCTACCTGCTGACGGGCCCAATACACATCAACCGCATCATTGAAAACAATAGTGACGACAGACAAACCGAATCGGGAAAAGCTCCTGATTTCTTTTAGGCCAGGTATGTTGCTATTAACCTGTTCAATGGGAAACGTGATCAGGCGTTCTATGTCGGGAGCGCCAAGAGAAGGGGAAACTGTAATCACCTGTACCTGATTGTCTGTAATATCCGGTACGGCATCTATTGGTAATTGTGTGGCCTGGTAAGCTCCCCAAACGACAAGTCCGAGAGTTAGCAGGCCAATGATTAATTTGTTCCGGATGGAAAAATGAATGATTTGCTTAAGCATGGTAAAATCAATGCTAATGACGAGTAGAGGCACAACAATAACAGTTGCGCTATTCTGCCACTTGATAATGAGATACTAAACGAAGAGACGCTGTTTGAACAGACTTACATACTTTCAAATGAACGTTTAGATGCCACAGAACCATACGGGCCAGTAAACGCACATGACGGAATGAAGGATGGGTCACCTATATACAGGTGCACAACAAGAAGAAAGATAAACAGCGATGACTTGCTTAAGCTTTGGGAGGCTGCCAGATAGCAGATAAAAACTCAGAGGAGATAAATATATCGTTAGCGGGCACGATTTCAGACAAGTGATTGTAAACCGGTGGTTCAACAGTTGTAATCGGGGCAGGAAGTATAGAAGCTACGCTTGCAACCTGATAATGCGTGGTAGTTTTAAAAGGTAACTGCATGTCTCTTTCGTAATCAGCATCCTTTACATCACCATTCAGATAGTGCATCGTCAGGTAGCTTATAAATGAAACATCCTTATTCCCCTGCTTGTGTTCCTGGTAATGCTGCCAAAGTATCGGTAGCTTGAATAACTGCGAGAACTCAGTGGTAGCGCTGAGCTGTATGAATAAAAACAATATAGCAGTTACTTTTTTCAAGTATGCAAAACTACAGGTATTCTCACATTTACATGCCCAAGTTGTAAACTTAACGATAAATTAATAATCTGGAGACCTTTGTTTTATGCAGTCTTGTACTTTCGTCTAATCCAAATTTTTGGAACCGTATATTAAGTACTTGATAATGAGAAAGTTTACTTTACTAATTGTTTTCTCAGCATTGGCATCAATTTGTTTTTCGCAAAATTCGAAAGATAGCTTAAAGCCGCAAGAACTTCAGGAAGTAATGATAAAGTCCTGGATGCGGAACGATATTAACCGGTTAGCAGAGGAAACGGACGGTTATCTGACCAGTGGAAAGAAAAACGAGCTCATTACCCTAAGCGCCGCAAATGCCAACATTGCCATAAAAAATGCCCGTCAACTATTTTCCAAAGTGCCTGGAGTCTTTGTTTATGATATGGATGGGAGTGGCAACCAATTAAACATATCCACCCGTGGCCTCGATCCTCATCGGAGTTGGGAATTCAATGTGCGCCAAAACGGAGTGCTCATCAATTCAGATATGTACGGCTACCCTGCCAGCCACTATAGCGCACCCATGGAAAGCTTCGAAAGAATTGAAGTGATACGGGGAACTGGAGCGTTACAGTATGGCGCCCAGTTCGGAGGAATGATCAACTATAGCACTAAAAGGCCGGATACGGCAAAGACATTTTCTTTTGAAAGCATTAATTCGGCAGGCTCCTTTGGCCTGTTAAGTTCGTATAATGCCATAAGTGGAACCGTAAAAAAGTTCTCTTATTATGCTTACACGTACCGCAGGCATTCGAATGGGTATCGGAGAAACAGTGTTTCCGAAGCCGATGCCCAGTTTGTTCAACTGCAATATAAGGTCAGCGACAAAGTTGGAGTAAAGGCAGAATTAGGGAGATCAAAATATTTATACCAGATTCCCGGGCCATTAAACGACAGCATGTTTTTGACTGACCCCAGAATGAGCACCCGAAGCCGGAACTTTTTTAGCCCGGATATTTATGTTCCTTCAATCAGTTTAAACGCTGCGCTAAACACAAAAACGAAAATTAAACTAACAGCCTCCGGTGTTTTTGGCTTGCGAAACAGTGTGATGTTTGATGCTTTTGCCAACGTGCCCGATGCAATTGACCAGGCCAATCAATCGTACAAAAACCGGCAGGTAGACATTGACCGGTTTAACAGCCGTACATTGGAAGCAAGAATATTGCATCAATATCGATTGGGAAACGTGCAAAGCAAACTCGCTACAGGGGTCGTATATATGAACAATGACCTGCACCGCAGGCAACTGGGAAAAGGAACAACAGGCACGGATTACGATTTAACATTGGTTGAGCCCGGCTTTGGAAGAGATATTCATTTCAAGACCACCAATGTTGCCATGTTTGCCGAAAATTCCTTTCAACTCAGCTCTCGTTGGGTAGTTTCTCCGGGTATCCGTTTTGAAAGCGGCGTTTCCAAAATGAGCGGCATTATCAAATATTACACAGTAAACGAACTGCCTACCACCATCAATCATCATTTTGCCTTATTCGGCATAAGTTCCCAATATATATTGGATAAGGAAAACATGCTCTATGGTGGTTTTTCGCAGGCATATCGTCCGGTAATATTCAAGGACATTGTTCCTGCTTCTACTTACGAGCAAGTTGACAAGGCCCTGAAAGATGCTGCCGGGTATAACCTTGATGCGGGTGTCAGAGGAAAGATTTTCCAGCGCCTGCAATACGACATAAGTGTCTTCCGTCTTCTTTACAACAACCGGATGGGAACTCTGGTGCTACAAGACAATTCGGGGCAATCTTATACTTACAAAACCAACATTGGCAACAGCCGGACCAACGGGGTAGAACTGTTCCTGCAATACAAGCTTCCTGTTACCAGTCATCTATATGCAGGAATATTTACCTCCACCTCGTACATGAATGGCCGGTACACCGACGGCCAGGTTGCAGCAGGAGCAGGGAACAAATCAATCAGAGGAAACAAGGTTGAAGCTGTTCCCGACTGGATTAGTAGAAACGGGTTGGATATTTTATTCAAAGCCTTTAGCTGCACCGTTCTGTACAGCTATACTTCCTCCACTTTTTCCGATGCATTGAACACGCAGGCGCCGCCAGCAAGCGGAGCAAGAGGTTTTACGCCTGCTTATTCCATTTGGGATTTCAATGCCTCCTTTAGAGCCAATGCCCTGTTTACGCTGCGGGCAGGCATTAACAACATTTTCAATAAACAGTATTTCACCAAAAGGCCAACATTTTATCCAGGCCCCGGCATTTGGCCCGGTGACGGAAGAAATCTGTATTTGACACTCGGCATTAAAATTTAAGGCCGCTCTTTGGAACGGGCTGGAGGATTCAATAAGGCTGCCTATTTTCGGCGGATAGTGGATCTATTAACAAAAGGATTTTGTAAAAAGCCAGGTGAATAAATAGGTGAGACGTTTGTCACGCTTCTCTCTGTCGCTACATCTAACTTTGCAGCTATGACAGAAAAAGAATTTGCCAAGTACTTTCCATCCTTGGAAAAAGGTCTTATCGAAGAGCTATCCAAAGTGGGTGACGTGAAAACATTAGCAGCAGGTGAAGTGCTGATACGTACCGGTCAAAACATTCGTTCAGCAATGTTGGTGTTAGGAGGCCTGATAAAAATTTACAGGGAAGACGACCAGGGCAATGAATTCTTTATATACCACCTGGATGCAGGAAAAGCCTGTGCCATTTCACTCGTTTGTGCTTTGGGCAAGGAAACCAGCGGCTTGATGGCAAAGGCAGTGACCGATGCCACTGTTCTCAGCATACCACTCCACAAGGTAGATGAGTGGATGGGTAAGTACAAAAGTTGGGCACAGTTTGCGGTAAGCACTTACCGGGAGCGCTTTGATGAGCTTTTGCAAACCATTGACCACATTGCCTTCCGAAATATGGATGAACGCCTGGTGTTTTATTTAAAGCGCCATCAAGAGAAGTTAAATACGAATGTTCTTACGCTTTCATATACCCAGGTTGCACAGGAGTTAAATTCTTCCAGAGAGGTCATTTCCCGGCTGATGAAAAAACTTTCTGAAAGAGGCATTGTGAAAATCCAAGGTTCACAGGTGGAGCTGGTTAATCTGGATAAAGCATTATAAAACTACAATCATCTTTTTAGCTCTGCGAAACGGCTTTGTAAACTTCCGTAGCTGTTGTTTCGTTGCAAGCTAAAAAATCAAAATCACCTCGTAATAACTTCAGCGCATAGCGTTCCTTTTCTATTTCTTTTTTTGTGCGAAAGCCCAGCATTCGAAAAGCAGGCAAAGGTGGGCACCATCCCTGAATGGCATGCTGTAGAAAAAAAGCAAGACCAAGGTCGGAAAAATAGCCCACCAAGGGCTGACAAACACGGTTAAGGACAGGCCGATTAATGCCACAATCGGCATGTTTACTTCCAGTGCTCTTTCAATGTCCCACTCCTGGTCCAATTCCTTTATTCTTTGCGAAATAGCGGCCTTCCCTGTGGTAAATACCGGGCAATGCTTTCCTTTATTTTTTCGTCAATTCTTTCATTGACGCCTGTTGTGGTGTGTTTTCTTACCCGCTCTTCCATGCTTTTTGTTTAAGCCGGTCACTCGTTCCGGCCTGGGCCTTCACAGTAAAACACAAACCTCGTGCCTTGCATCTCTATTGCTCAGACTGATGTCCGCTGCGTGACCTGAATCACGAAACGTGCTGTTGAATTTTTTCAGCTTTGCAGGCAAATAACAAAGCATGGAAGTTTTTGGTTACGTGGCATCATTACTTATTGGTATTTCACTCGGTCTGATTGGTGGCGGCGGTTCTATTCTCACCGTTCCGGTGATGGTCTATTTGTTTGGCCTGCAGCCGCTGCTGGCCACATCTTACTCACTTTTTATTGTTGGTTCTACCAGTCTGGTAGGCGCTTTTAATAATTTCCGCAAGGGACTGGTCAATGTCAAAGCAGCACTTCTTTTTGGTGCATCCTCCATTGTTACCGTATTCCTGACCCGCAAATTCATTGTACCGGCTATTCCCAAAACGATTTTCTTCATTGGGGGCGTAGCTATCACTGAATCGCTGCTGACCATGGTGCTGTTTGCCATTCTAATGCTGCTGGCTTCCTTCAGCATGATTCGCAACAAAAAAGTGCAGGCAGAGGAAAAAGAATGCAAGGATTGTATCCGCTTTGGCAAGCTGGTGATTTATGGAACAGCAATCGGCCTTGTTACGGGACTACTTGGCGCCGGTGGCGGCTTTTTGCTCATTCCTGCTCTCGTGTTTCTGTTGAAGCTGCCGATGAAAACAGCAATCGGCACTTCGTTGCTGATTATTGCCCTGAACTCACTCGTTGGCTTTACCGGCGACCTGGGGCACTTTGCCATTGACTGGAGATTTCTTTTAAAAGTAACCCTCCTTGCCACTACAGGCATTTTTATCGGTGGCGCTCTGGGCAAAAAACTGTCCAGCGAGAAACTAAAAAAAGGCTTTGGCTGGTTTGTGTTGGTGATGGGCATTTACATCATTATAAAAGAAACGTTATTCAAATAATCAAAAACAAGCTGTGACCCAAGTCACGATACAACACAGAAAAGCAATCGAATTTTACAACACCAAAAAATACAGAAATGAAAATCGAACAAATTTATACAGGTTGTCTTGCACAGGGCGCTTACTACATCGAAAGCGAAGGTGAGGCGGTGGTGATTGACCCTTTGCGTGAAGTGGAGCCGTATGTGCAAAAAGCAAAACGTAATGGCGCTAAAATCAAGTATGTTTTTGAAACACACTTCCACGCCGACTTTGTCTCCGGCCACGTGGATTTGAGCAAGCAAACCGGCGCACCTATTGTGTATGGACCCAACGCCAATCCATCATTTGAAGCCATCATTGCCAAAGGCGGGCAGGAGTTTAAAGTTGGTAACGTAACCTTTAAGGTATTGCACACTCCCGGTCAAACCATGGAAAGCACCTGCTATTTGCTGAAAGATGAAAACGGCAAAGAGGTGGCGCTTTTCTCGGGAGATACATTGTTCATAGGCGATGTGGGCCGCCCAGACCTGGCGCAAAAAGCCGCCCACATGACACAGGAAGAACTGGCCGGAATCATGTATGATTCTTTGCGGAACAAGATTATGCCTTTAACAGATGACCTCATTGTTTATCCGGCACACGGTGCCGGCAGTGCCTGTGGCAAGAACATGAGCAAGGAAACTTCAGATACATTGGGTCATCAAAAGCAAACAAACTATGCTCTGCGGGCGGGCATGTCCAGAGAGGAATTTATTAAAGAAGTAACAGAAGGTCTGGCTACGCCGCCGGCATATTTTCCGTTGAACGTGATGCTGAACAAACAAGGCTATGAAAGCATAAGTGAAGTAATGCAGCGTGGCAAACAAGCGCTTTCCCCGGATGCGTTTGAAGCAGCGGCCAACGAAACGGGAGCCATCATTCTTGATACAAGAGACCCGCAAACTTTTGCAAAAGGTTTTATTCCCAATTCCATCAACATCGGTATTGATGGCAGCTTTGCCCCGTGGGTAGGTGCTTTGATACCCGACATCAGGCAACAAATTCTTTTAGTAACGGATGAAGGAAGGGAGGAAGAAGTCATCACCCGTTTGGCAAGAGTGGGGTACGATTATACCATCGGGTATCTGAAAGGCGGCTTTGCTGCCTGGAAGACCGCCGGAAAAGAAGTGGACAGCATTGCGTCCATTTCAGCCGACGAACTGGCGGAAAGATTAAAAAAGGAAAAGGCTGAAGTGCTGGATGTGCGCAAGCCTGGAGAGTACCTGAGCGAACATGTGAATGGCGCTATAAATATGCCCCTGGACAGTATCAACGATCACATCACACAGATTGGCAGGGACAAGCCTTATTATGTCCATTGCGCCGGTGGTTACCGCTCCATGATTTTCAATTCTATTCTGCGGGCACGGGGTTTTGAAAACCTGATTGATGTTAAGGGTGGCTTCAAAGCCATCAAAGAAAGTGGTACCCTTCCTGTAACGGACTATGTATGTCCGACAACGGTTAGCAAGAAATAACACACTAAGGAGAGAAAGAGGCTTTCTCTTTTTATCCATCACCTCTTAAAAAGAAAACGATGAAAAACATTTTAAATAACGCTGTCTTTGTTGATGTAAGAACACCTGAAGAATTTGCACAAGGTCATTATCCGGGTGCCATGAACATTCCGTTGGGTGAAGTCTCGCAGCGAATACATGAATTCAAACAAATACAGCAGCCCATTGTTACCTATTGCCGCAGCGGCAACCGGAGCGGAATGGCTGCTTCTATTCTACAGCAAAATGGCATTACAGATGTGTATAACGGCGGCGGATTGGAAGACCTGCTGCAACAAAAAAAATAAACAATGCTTAAATTTTTCAAAAGCTTGTTCGGGAAAGATAATCAGGAACTGGTAAGGGCATTTGAAAACGGAGCCGTGATTGTAGATGTGCGAACGGCTGCTGAATTCAGCCAAGGTCACATTCCCGGCTCTAAATATTCCTCTGAATGAGCTTAAATTAAAGTCGGATTTAATCCGCAAGTGGAACAAGCCGGTGATTACGGTTTGTCGCAGTGGCAACCGCAGTGGTATTGCCAAAGGGATTTTGAAAGCGACAGGTATTGATGCATACAACGGTGGGCCTGGACCAATTTGAAAACATCTCAATAACATGAAAGAAAGAATATTGACCAACTGGAACTGGCTACGATTAGTTCGTTTACTCATAGGAGTTGTGGCGGTGGGACAAGGTGTCGGGCAACGAGAGACCTTGCTGGTAATAGCGGGAGTTTTTCTGTTGCTGAGTGCTTTGCTCAATTATGGTTGTTGTGGAACTGCAGGCTGCCCTGTTTCTAATTCAAAAAGGCAAGCCACAAAAGAAGTGGAATATGAAGAAGTGGATGCTTCGAAATAAAGGGTATTTCATTGGCGCTATCTTAGGCAGTTTGGCAGGGTTCTTCTATTGGAAATACGTAGGCTGTCTTTCAGGCACCTGTCCCATAAGCTCAAAGCCTGTGAACAGCACCCTGTATTTTGCTGTGCTGGGTGCTGTTCTTTTGGGCTCTTTCAGAAAGAAAAAAGCTGCTTCCATGCGTAAGCCATAATAATTCCCAAACAAGGGCCAATCGGAAATATTTTACCTAAAGAAAGTGAGATGCTTACGATGAAAGTATTGAAATCAAATTGGCCGGCGGTAGTGTTGTTGGTTGTCGTAGCTATGGTTACGCTGCAGGAAATCATCAGTTACGAGAAGCATAAGACAGGTATGCCACATGAACCTGCAGACAGTACCTGGATTGCTCCAAGCCTATACACTGACCAGATAACAAAGGGTAAAGAAAGGGAAATGATTATCTATGGCGAAGAGCTGATTGCCCATACAGGAAGCTATTTCGGACCGAAAGGCTCTGTTCTGCATATTAGCAATGGCATGAACTGCCAGAACTGTCATTTGGATGCCGGCAGGAAACCATGGGGTAATAATTTTGGTGCTGTGTATTCTACTTATCCAAAACTACGGCAACGAAGCGGGACAATAGAAGATGTTTACCAACGGGTGAACGACTGTTTTGAAAGAAGCCTGAACGGAAAGCCCATTGATACCAGCAGCCGGGAAATGCAAGCTATTTACACTTACCTGAAATGGCTTGACAAAGATGTGCCTAAAGGCAAGAAGCCCTATGGCTCCGGATTGGAAAAGCTGCCCTTTTTAGACAGGGCTGCAAGTACTGAAAACGGCAAACAGGTTTACCTCAACAAATGTCAAAGTTGTCATGGAGCGCATGGCGAAGGCCAGTTAAGTCCGGATGGCTTTACATATGCAATCCCGCCATTGTGGGGTGCCCACAGCTATAATGACGGTGCTGGTTTATACCGGCTTTCCGGTTTCGCTTCGTTCGTTAAAAACAATATGCCTTTTCATCAAGCCAGTCATCAAAATCCGGTCCTTTCCCTGGAAGAAGCCTGGGATGTTGCAGCATTTGTAAATTCACAACCCAGGCCACACAAAGACCAACATAGTGACTGGCCGGACGAAGCGAAAAAACCAATTGATTTCCCCTTTGGTCCTTATGCAGATCCCTTTTCGAAACAGCAACACAAGTTTGGTCCTTTTAAACCTATTGAGATGTGGAAAACGATAACCTACAGAACTCATTAAAATAACACTGAATTATACTATCGTGATGTAAGTCACGAAAAGGCATTTCCACTTTCAACAATTTTGCAACTGAATTATTTTGCGTATGATGGAATTACTAAAGCAACCGTGGCCATGGTATGTAGCCGGAGCAATTATTGGCTTGACCGTGCCCGCACTATTAATTTTAGGAAACAAGCACTTTGGCATTTCTGCCAACCTGCGCCATGCCTGTGCAGCCTGTTTGCCAGCCAACATAAAATTTTTCAAGTATGATTGGAAAAAAGAGGTATGGAATTTCTTCTTTGTGGGCGGCATTATCATAGGCGCTCTGCTGGCAACCCATTTTTTATCAAGTTCTGAACCGGTGAAAGTAGCGCCGGGCTTACTGTCTGAATTGAAAGCTTACGGCATTGAAGATCATTCCAGGCTTTTGCCCCGGGAGCTATTTAGCTTTAAAAGTTTAACCACTATGCGAGGCTTTATCATGCTGGTAGGAGGTGGCTTTCTGGTGGGCTTTGGTGCCCGCTATGCAGGTGGCTGCACCAGCGGTCATGCCATTATGGGCATTAGTGACCTGCAGGTGCCTTCTCTGATTGCCACAGCAAGTTTCATGGCGGGTGGTTTCATTATGGCCAATTTGATTTTACCTTATATCCTTAGCTTGTAAATCACAAAAGATAAAAGAAATGGCTGAAGTATTAAGCAAAAGACCGACAACCCTTGCAAACGAGCAAACGGTAATAGACACTGATTACGAGGCAAGAGCGTTGGACACCATGTGTGTGAACGACTCGCATTTAAAGCATAAGTGGTATCACAATTTGAAATACGCTATGGTGGGTATCATCTTCGGCATAGCTTTTACCAAGGCAGAAATCATTTCCTGGTTCCGCATTCAGGAAATGTTCCGCCTGCAAAGCTTTCACATGTATGGGGTGATTGGAACAGCCATTGTTGTGGGAATGATTTCTGTATGGTTGATTAAGAAATACAACAAAAAAACCATCTATGGTGAGAAGATAGAATTTCACCCAAAGAAGTTCAACAAAGGGCAAATCATTGGCGGATTGATATTCGGTTTGGGTTGGGCCATGACCGGTGCTTGCCCCGGGCCCTTGTTTGCCCAGATTGGTGCCGGTTTTCTGGTGATTGCTGTGGTGCTGCTAAGTGCCATTGCAGGTACGTGGATGTACGGCTATTTTAGGGAAAAGCTGCCACATTAGCCCTGTGAAGCAGTTGTGTTAACAAGTTATTATAAAGAGAATTTTCTCTATTTGTAATTGTTCCTTTTATTTTGCAAAACATGAAAGCAGGTACGAATACACTTTATCACAACGGCAGAAAGGTTTCTTCTGCGATGATATTTGTGCTTGCCGTTTTACTTTTAGTGGTTTCGTGTCCTCTAAAGCGTTTCCTACAGACCAATGCAGGTTCATCTATTACCTTTCAGAAAGGAACAAAAGCACAAACCATTACAAATACGAACTACAAGGCTGCTTCGTGTTGTTCTATCAAAAAAAAGGTTGTTTTGGTTGAAGCCGCCAAATTAAAGCAAACAAAGCCTGCTTCAACTCTCCTTACTATTTACAACCAGCAATCCGGCTTTTCGATACATCATTACCTCAGCAGCTTAGATGCACACGTTTATCCTTCTGGTTCTATAAAGCTTTCTTCCCTTCCTCTTTTCTTGCAACACCGCCGTCTTCTCATCTGATTTTCTTTCCTTCTCTCCGGTTAATTATTGTCTGCTGCACTCTGCAGCTAATTATTTCTATTCCATTTCACTCAGAAAGAAAATGATGAAAAAAATCGTTGTGTGGGCAACTGCCTTTGGGTTGCTGCATCATACCGTTGTATTTGCACAGAAACGGACTTATACACTTCAGAAGGTATGGCAAAAAACATTGCAGCAATACCCTTCTCTTACTTCGAAAAAACAATTGATAGAAGAGCAGGAACTAAAAAAGGAATTAATAAAGCAACAGTTCCTGCCGGAAATAAACATACAGGCCCAGCAAAGCTATGGGTCGGTTCAGAATGTGCCCGGCTCGTTCTTCCCCTTGCCGGGAATTTACACCATCAGCGGTAGCAATAAACCCATTCTTGAGAAAACTGCCGGTTCTAATTTGTACGCTTCCGCCGTATTGCAGTGGAATTTCATGCAATTCGGAAGAGAGCAAAAGAAATTAGACGTGGCCGATGCCGCTATCCGGTTAAGCACAAATGCACTAAAGCAGGAAGAATGGCAGATGTTATCCGCCGTAACCCGCATCTATTTTGCAGCGTTAAGCAGCAAGGCTGCACTGGAAATAGTTGCTGCGGATACAAAACGACTGGCTGAATTATTCAGCCTGATACAGTCTCAGGCCAGTGCAGGCTTGCGACCCGGAGCCGATACGCTGCTGCTAAAATCAGCCTTACTGCAATCTATTGCTAAGGAACACGAACAACAGGCAATTTTAAAGACACAGCTTATACAATTGTCCTCGTTCATCGGAGAGAATATACCTTTTTCGGACCTCGATACTTCTGTGTATTACCGGTTTCAACAAACGGTCATTGGTACAGGCGAAGCGCTTCAAAATCATCCTTATTTGCAGGTGTTGAATGAACGCATTCGTTTTGCAGAAGCCGAAAAAGAAGCCATTAAAGCAGAACGCTATCCTTCTGTTGGTTTGTTGGCCGGTGTAGGGTTAAAGGGTTCTGGCATCCAAACAGACGGTTCGGTTAATAAAGGTATTGCCGCCCCTTGGAACAATGCTTCAGGAAATTACCTTGTGGGTGTAGGACTAACCTGGGGTTTCTCTTCTCTTTACCAAAACAAAACCAAACGTGCTATTGCTGAACGTGTAATTGCTTCAGCCAAAGCTGACCGTGATGCCGTGAAAATACAGCTCAATGCTCAATATGCATCGGCTTTAGCCGGTTGGGATGAACAACGGCAAAAGCTGGCGGCTGCCAACGCCTCATTCAACGCTTCCAAGGAAGCTTATGAACTTTATGAAGTTCGTTATCAATCCGGCTTAATAAGCCTGATAGAACTGCTGCAATTGCAAAAAAACCTGCAGGATGCCGAGAGCAACTACGTTGCTGCGGTATATGGTTATTGGAACGAGCTCATCCAGCAGTCTGAAGCCCTGGGCAACCTTTCTTTATTACTCACCGCTATTCAACCCTAACCCAAACGACTATGAACATTATTCGATTAGCCCTTCGAAAACCAATTGCCGTCATTGTGTTGGTCATGGCGATTGGGTATTTCTCATTTTTTGTGGTTCGAAAAATTAACGTGGATATATTCCCCAAAATCGAAAGTCCTGCCATTTATATCGCCATGCCTTATGGCGGACTGACACCTGCATACATGGATGGTTTTATGGCCAATGAATTTCAAAAGGTCTTGGTCTTTGTCAGTGGTGTGAAGGACATAGAGTTTAAAAGCATTCAGGGCTTTACGCTCATGAAACTTTCATTTTACCCCGGCGCCGATATGGCCCAGGCAGCAGCAGAAGTTTCCACACAGGTATCCAGGGCGATGGGATTTTTGCCACCCGGTTCTGTACCGCCGCAAGTCGTTCGTTTTGATGGCAGCGCCTTGCCCATTGGACAGTTAGTATTTGAAAGCGATAAACGCTCCATCAGTGAAATTCAAAACCTGGTGCTGACAAGAATTCGTCCCATGTTTGTCACTATTCCCGGTATCACTGCACCAGCACCCTTTGGAGGCAACATTCGTTCTATTGTAGTGAAAGTTAATCCCGACCAAATGCGGTCCTACGGCTTGTCGGAAGAACAGGTAATGACGGCTATCGCAAAAAACAATCTTCCTTCGGCGGCCGGAAACGTTCGCATTGGCGAGAAGAATTACATGAGCCCCGTAAACTCTATGGTGAAAGGGCCCGAAGAGTTTCTAAATCTTCCGGTAAAGACAGAAGGTGCTGCTACGGTCTTTATCAAAGACATCGCTACCGTGGAAGACGGCGCTGACATTACCACCGGTTATGCTATCGTTAACGGCAAGCGTTCGGTGTATTTGCCGGTAATTAAGAAAGCCGACGCTTCCACACTGAAAGTGGTGGAGAATTTAAAACAGGCCCTGCCAACTCTAAAAGAAAGTCTTCCGGATGATGTAAAGATTAATTATGTATTCGACCAGTCGGTTTACATTGAACGCTCTATCAAAAACCTCATTCATGAAGGCATTTTGGGTGCCATTCTAACCGGTTTGATGGTCTTGCTTTTTTTGGGTGATACAAGAGGCGCATTGATTGTTGTTCTCACTATCCCCATCTCCGTTTTATCGGCGGTGCTGTTGCTTTATGCGTTTGGACAAACCGTCAATATCATGACCTTAAGTGGTCTTGCGCTGGCCATCGGTATCCTGGTGGATGAAGCCACCGTAACCATCGAAAATATTCACCAGCATTTTGAAAGAGGTAAAACAAAGGCCAGAGCAATCGTTGATGCACTTCTGGAAATCTCTATTCCCAAGCTCCTAATTTTGCTTTGTGTTCTTTCGGTTTTGCTTCCTTCCTTCATTATGTCAGGCATACCAAAAGACATGTTTCTTCCGCTATCGCTGGCGGTGGGATTTTCTATGATTGCTTCTTTTCTCTTCTCGCAAACCTTTGTGCCAGTCATGGCAAACTGGTTGATGAAAACAAAGACACACGAACATCGGGTGAATAGAAACGGTAAAATAAAACTCTCAAGGTTTGAAAAATTCAAAAAACGTTATCTGGTTCTTACCCGCTCTTTTCAGCGCAATAAAAAAACCGTGATTACTACGTATGCCATTGTAGTAATAGGGTTGGTTGCAGTTGGTTTTATGACGATAGGAACCGATATTATGCCAAACGGTGGAACAAGCGACTTGCAACTGCGCATAGTAGCACCTGCCGGCACACGGCTTGAGAAAACAGAGGAATACCTGCATAAGTTAACAGAAATCATTTCAACGGAAACCAACGGTGCTGTTGCCATATCCTCGGCCTTCGTTGGCACGCAACCATCCGGCACGGCCATCAATCCCATTTTTTTGTTCACGAGTGGTTCGCAGGAAGCTGTATTGCAAGTATCGCTCAATAAAGAAACATTGACTACACCTGTTGAGAAGTTGAAAGAAACCATCCGCCGGAGAGTAAAGAAGGAATACCCTGAATTGCAAATCTCTTTTGAACCCATTGAGTTGGTGGAAAAAATCATGAGCCAAGGCACGAACACACCGGTGCAGATCCGGATAGCTGCGCCTCAGTTGCCAGGAGCAGAAGGCTATGCAAAGAAGATTGAGGCAGCCTTAAAGCAGAATGCATTTTTCCGGGATGTGCGAATAGAAGAGGCGGTACACTATCCAAGTTTGCAAATTGAAGTGGACCGGGAACGGGCCGCCCAGTTTGGCCTGACCATGCAGGACGTGACGCAGGTGATTACAATGGCAACCTCCTCCACTCGTTTTGTGAACAAGACCTTATGGCGGGACCCAAAATCTGGATTAATTTTCCAGGTGCAGGTGCAAGTGCCCGAAGCCAGTATGCAGGCGGTAGATGAATTAAAGATGCTGCCACTAAAAGCCGGCCAGGCAAGACCTATTTTAGATGATATTGAAGCCATTTCATTTGGCGAGGAACCAGGACAGGTGAACCGTCAGGGTGCTAACCGATATGTGACCATTGCTGCCAATGTCCACAATAAAGATTTAGGCAGCGCAAACACGGCAGTTAAAAAGGCCCTTGTGCAAGCCGGAGAAAAGCCCAAAGGTGTGATTGTTTCCATTCAAGGGCAATTGCAATTGCTTGCCGATACGCTGGATGGTTTGAAAACCGGCTTGGTCATTGCCATTGTGGTCATCTTTCTGATGCTGGCGGCGTACTACCAGTCTTTTGCTTTGGCAGGCATGATACTGTCTGTGATACCCGCCGTCATTGCAGGGAGCTTGCTGATGCTGTTAGCCTTCGGCAGCACGCTGAACCTGCAATCGTACATGGGCATTATTATGTCGGTAGGCGTATCGGTCTCCAATGCGTTTTTATTGGCCGACCACGCCGAACGCAGCCGTTTCCACCATAAAGTTGACGTAGGTGTGGCAGCAATACTGGCTGCTTCCTCACGGTTGCGTCCCATCATTATGACCACGCTGGCCATGATTGCCGGTATGATTCCGATGGCAGCCGGCCTGGGCGAAGGCGGCGAGCAGGTGGCTCCATTGGGCCAGTCCGTCATTGGCGGTTTACTAATGTCCACCTTTACTACCTTACTGGTGCTTCCTCATTTATTTGTAGTTGTTCGCAAAAAAGCAAGTCTGCAAAGTGTTTCCCTTGACCCTGACGATGCAACCAGTCGCTTTGCAGCTAAAGAAAACTTACTTGTTAACCCTTCCACTAAAATTTTACAATAATGCGCTTGTTCTATTTATTGTCATTGATAGCGATAGTAACGTTCTTTCAAAATTGCTCTGAAGAAAAGGAAAAGGCAAAAGAGGCTGTTACGAATAAGGCCAGGCCGGCCATTAAACTGGCCGTCGTCTTGTCCGACCGGCCTTCCTTTACCGTCACCTTACCGGGAGAATTAAAGCCTTACGAAGAAGTAAACATTTATCCTAAAGTAAAGGGCTTCATCAAGAAGCTGTATGTGGATAGAGGCAGCTATGTTCGCAAGGGACAATTGTTGGCACAACTGGAAGCACCTGAAATTGGCGCACAGTATGCGGCCAAAACATCCACTACCAGTTCAACATACCAGAAATTTCTTTTTAGCAAGCAATCCTATCAGCGCTTAAAAGAAGCGGCAAAGAAAAACGGAGCGGTCGCCACAATCGAACTGGAAAGAGCCTACGCACAATACTTAGGCGACAGTGCAGCGTATCACAGCAGCCGTTCCGAAGCGGCAGCCAGCGGTCAAATACAACGCTATCTCCGAATAACAGCTCCTTTTAATGGAGTGATTACAGGACGGTTTGTTTCGGAAGGAGCACTGGTAGGCGAGAATGGTATGAGTGGGCAACCTTTATTTCAGTTAACACAGGAAAGCAAACTGCGATTACTCGTAGCCATTCCTGAAAAGCAGGCACAATCGCTGGCAGCAGGAACAAAAGCAACATTTACCTTAATTGACTACCCCGGTAAAACATTTACCGCCACCCTGTCCAGAAACAGCGGCGCTTTGGATCCCCAAACAAAATCTTTACTGGCTGAATTTGATATTGACAATGCAAATAGTTTGTTGCGTTCCGGCCAGTATGCAAAAGTTACCGTTCAATTGCAACGGCCACAGTCCACGCTGTGGGCACCTGTCAGCAGCGTGGTACAGTCACAAGCCGGTGTGTTTGTCGTGAAGAACGAAAACAATCAGGCCAAGAGAATACCGGTCACAATTGGTATAACAAAAGACACACTAATAGAAGTTTTCGGCAACCTTAGCCCCGGCGACCAAATCCTGTTAAAAGGCAGCGAAGAGATAAAGGAAGGCACAAAGATTGGGCAAAAATGAGCCCCCAAAAACCTTGAAAAATCTACTTATGCGTATGAAACAATTTATTAGCAAAAGGAACATTGGAAAAGCAGGCAATCTTGTTTTTGTTGGCTTGCTGCTGCTGTTGCTGTTTAGTCCTGATGCAAAATCATGGGTGCTGAAACAATTGATATCTGTTGGATTGTTCCGGGCAGAAATCAAAAAAGAAGCTTTGAATGGAAAAGTACAAGCGGCAAATGTTTCCTTTGATTTTCGGACGGAAAATGGCGATGTATCTTCTGTTGCCGGTTTAAAAGGGAAAGTGGTGTTCATTAACTTCTGGGCTACTTGGTGTCCACCGTGCAGGGCAGAGATGCCATCGCTCAACGACTTGTACAACCAGTTAAAAGATGATAAGCGTTTTGTCTTTTTGTTTATCAATGAAGACGAGGATACGGCAAAGGCAAAAAGCTATTTACAAAACAACCATTATACAATGCCCTTGCTTACCAAAGCCGGAACCGTGCCGGCTGAAATTTACAGTGGCACATTGCCGACAACCGTGGTACTGGACAAAGAGGGTAAGGTGGTTTTAAAACACGAAGGCATTGCCGATTACAATACCACAACATTTATCAATCAGCTAAAGGGATTATTGGAGTAAAAAAATAAAACAAATGAACAAAAAACAATTTGGGAAAAGAGCAATCGTATTCACTTCAGCCGTCTTAATGATAACATTCGTAGCGTGTTCGGAGGATAAGCAGAACGAAACCACGCCTGTATCAACGCAGCACTCCACTACGGTTGACAGCCATAGCGCAACAGCGCCGGCTTCTTTGTTGCCTGCGTTTGCAATGGAAGATATCAATGGCCGTCGCATCAACCTGCAAAGTTTTGCAGGCAAAAAAGTGTTTGTCAATTTATGGGCAAGCTGGTGTCCCCCATGTCGGGCCGAAATGCCATCCATTGAGAAACTTTCAAAATCGGTAGACACCAGTAAAGTAGCTTTTGTGATGCTTTCGCTGGACGATAACTTCGCAAAAGCAAAAAGGTTCATGCGCAGCCAAAATCTGAACCTGCCGGTTTATTATCCCGCCGAGAACCTGCCAACCATTTTCAATGTGGATGCTATTCCTTCTACTTTTATCTACAACGAAAAAGGTGAATTGCTACGGCAAATCAGTGGCGGCAATGATTATAATTCGGAAGCCTTTCGCCAACTATTGAAATAAGGCTCCCCATGTTGTCATTCCTTCTTTCTCATTCACCAGATTTCAAAAATGGACTTTACGCTTAGCAACATAATTTCTCGTACCGTGCGGCCCCCGGACACCCGGCTTGTGGTTTCCTTACAATCTTTGTCCAATCAATTGCAGAACAGTAGCCTTGCCCTTGTGGAATTCTCCTTCGTTCAATTCGATTTCTTTTTGCCCACAGGAGAGTAAATGAAGAAACGGGAAATCGCTGCAAATTGACGGGGCATCATACAGCAATGAAAGGTCTTTGGGCCCGCCGGACTTCATATTGACTTGCTCTTTGGCAAATGCTTCAAACACCAGAAATCCACCGGATTGCAAGGCGTTAAATACTTCCTCATGAAACACTTGTCGCAATGCTTGTGGCAAGTGAACGTAAATCAACGCAACAGCATCGTATCTCTTTGTTGCCTTAAAGGTTGCAATATCTTGCGTCCAATAATTGATACTCGGCCTTAGGCTTTCTGTTAGCTTCAGGGCTTTTGCTGTAGCCACTTCACTAAAATCGAATGCATCTACCCGCCAGCCTTTGGAGGCAGCGTAGCGGCTATTTCTTCCTTCTCCTTCCGCCGGCAACAAGATAGTACCCGGTTTGTGTGTGTCAATGAATTGTTTGAAAAATTGGTTCGGCGCTTTGCCATAAACAAAATCATGCTCGCTATATCGTGTATTCCAAAACTGTCTTTCCATGTACGCAATATCCAAACAAATCTTTCCTTTAAATGTGATAATGGTCACGATGAACAGCTAAGTTAGTTCTGTACATAACCTGCTTTTCCAAAGCAACCTTGCGGTACAACACATTCTTACCTGTGCCAATAGCCCGGCTAAAGCCGTAAGCATTGCCACAATCAGGAGCGTGACAACAATACCAAAAGCATCCGCTAAAATGCCGGACAGTAAAGCACCAATAACATAGCCGCTGTCACGCCAAAAACGAAAGATGCTCAGGCTTTCTGCCCGTTGATGAGGGTGGGTATTTTCAGCTACCACGGTAAGAAAGTTGGGATAAACCAAGGCCGTCCCTAAACCAAGTAACAACATAGAAATAACAGCCGGCGAAAACGTATTGGAAAATGCCAACAGGGTTAAACCAGCAGCTTGAACAAGCATACCCGAAATAATAAGTTGTTTTTTACAGTACCGGTCGCCCAGTTTGCCGGTGACTAATTGAGCAATGCCCCATACAGCCGGATAAACTCCTGCAACAAATCCTGTTTGTGAAAGGGTAAACTGTTTGCCCAAAAGCAAAACAGGAAGCAGGCCCCAAATCACGCCGTCGTTTAGGTTGTTGATAAATCCGTTGATGGTGACACTTCCAAGGTTGTGATGCCGTAAAGTAGTGGCTTCCCAAATATTCTTTAAATACGGAACATTGCTTTTTGCTGCTTCATAAACGACATGTGGCGTTGTGTCCTTTACAAAGAACAGGGTCAGGAATAAGCCGGCCATGGAAAAGAAAATTCCCGGTAAGAAGGGATAGTAGGCAAATCCCTTGTCTGCAGCAATTTCACTGGCTAAATAAGCAGCCAGCCCCACTGATAAATAACCAGCAAATTCGTTGATGCCCATTGCCAGACCACGGTTCCTTTCTCCCACCAAATCAATCTTCATAATGACCGTTGAAGACCACGCAAGTCCCTGATTGATGCCCAGGAGAACGTTCGCAGCAATAATCCAGTTCCAGTCAGGTGCATACATAAGAAGAAAAGGAACCGGAAGGGCGACTATCCACCCTATCAATAGAACCGTCTTGCGGGAAAAAGTTTTTGTCAATTTCCCGGTAAGCAAATTAAAAACAGCTTTACTGCTACCAAATGAAACAAGAAAGGAAAGCATGGCAGTGTAACTGCTCAGGCTAAACTGTTGGCTTAGGCCCGGCAGTACAGAACGTTCCAGTCCTACCATACTGCCAACAAAGGCATTGATGAGCACCAGTAAATAGAATTGGTTGCGGTTTTCTCTTAAACCCTGCATGGAGCGCTGGATTTTAGTACTTAGGCAAAATACATTATCAAGAAGTGAAGATCTGTGATATGTGTCACGAAATACCACTTATGGCTTCAATAGTTTTGAAGTCTTAAACGCATATTTATGGAAACACCCAAGCAGCATCAACATCCCAAATATATTCCAAGCGTTCTAAAGTTAAAGTGCCCGCATTGCAGGCAGGGCGATATGTTCGTTAACAGGCGTTCTTACAGCAAAGGTTTCATGAAAATGAACGACACCTGCCCGGTTTGCGGGCAACCGATGGAAATTGAACCTTCGTTCTGTTATGGGACTGGTTATGTCAGCTATGCTTTAGCCGTTGCAATAACAGTTGCAAGTTTTATTGCCTGGTGGGTCATTATTGGCATGTCGGTGCACGACAACCGGTTCTTTTGGTGGATAGGGTTAAATGCCGTTTTGCTCCTTGCCCTGCAACCTTACCTGATGCGTTTATCCAGAACAGTATGGCTCTCCTTTTTCGTCCGGTACGACAAAGATGCCGCCTCTTGTAACATAGCCAATAGTCACAGTGCAGCCGCATAAATTAGTTTTGATAAGCCTGCCGTGACAAAAGTCACAACCCGAAACCCTACTTTACTATTACTTCACCCTTAAAGATTGGACGCATGCAGATAAAGCAATTTGAAGACAAAAACCTTGCGCAATTTAGCTATGCTGTTTTAAGCGATTGCGAGAAGAAAATAATCCTGATTGACCCTGCCCGAAACACTCAACCCTATCTTGATTATGCAACCGAAAACGAAGCACAAATTGTAGGCGTCATCGAAACACATCCGCATGCCGACTTCGTGAGCAGTCATTTAGAGCTTCATCAGTCAACAGGTGCAACCATTTACACCGGTAAGCTGGTAGATGCGCTTTACCCGCACCAAACCTTTGACGAAGGCGACTCCATTCAGGTTGGGAAAGTAAAGTTGTCCGCTATTCATACACCGGGACATTCGCCGGATAGCATTAGCGTTCTGTTAGAGCATAATGGAAAGCAAAAAGCCGTCTTCACCGGCGATACCCTATTCATTGGCGACTGTGGCAGACCGGATTTAAGAGAAGGTGCCGGTAAAATTCAATCGAAACGGGAAGAGTTGGCAAGGCAGATGTATCACTCGCTACGGGAAAAATTGATGACGCTGAATGATGACGTTGTCGTATATCCAGCGCATGGAGCCGGAACCTTGTGCGGCAAAAATTTAAGCAAGGAAAGCAGCAGCGCCATCGGAAGGGAAAAACAAACCAACTGGAGTTTGCAGCCGGTAACCGAAGAAGAATTTGTCAACAATCTTCTATCCGACCAGCCGTTTATTCCGCACTACTTTTCTTTTGATGTGGAGCTTAACCGGAAAGGTGCAGCCCCTTTGCAGGAAAGCATTTCGAAGATTAAAATGAGCGACAGCGGTAATGATGCTGCTGGATTGGATAAAGCTTTATGGATTGTGGACGTTCGCAAAGAAGAACACTTCAAAGAAGGGCATCTGCCACATTCTATCAATATCATGGAAGATGGCAAATTTGAGACCTGGCTGGGCAGCATCATTAAGCCGGGTGAAAAATTCTATCTGGCAGGTGAAAGCAGGGAGCAATTGCAACGTATGATGTTAAGAGCGGCTGCCATTGGTTACGAAACGGCAATTGCGGAGGCATTGATTGTTAGGGACGGACCCGAGAAAGAGGCAGAACTTGATGTAAATATCTTTAAAGAGCAGAAAGCTAATTACACCATTATAGATGTTCGGAACACATCAGAGGTGAAGGCCGGAAAAATATTTCCGGGCAGCCTGCCCATCCCACTGGCAGAATTGAGAGAAAGAGTAGCCGAAATCCCAACCAATAAGCCTATTGTGGTGCATTGTGCCGGAGGTTACCGCAGTGCAGCCGCCAGTTCGCTTATTCATTCAACGTTGAACGAAAAGGCAAGGGTGTTTGATTTGAGCGATGCTGTTAAAAATTTTATGAAGACCAGTTAAACACAAATAATGAGAAGAATAAAAACGATGGTCCTTTGGCTGGCATTGACCCTTTTGTACGCAACAGGTCACACACAACAAGTCAGCAATTACGACTTTCATGGAGCAGAGGCAACATTGAATGCATACAAGGCTTTGTACATTCTCAATCAATCGGACGACAAAAAAATAAGGGCTGTGGTTAGAAACATCAATAATGCTTTAGAGGATCCACGGCTAAAGGGTAAGTTACAGGTAGAGTTGATTGCCTTTGGCGATGGTGTAGAAATTTACCGGAAAAGCAATCGCTACGATACACTGCTCATGGGTTTGAAGAGTAAAGGTGTACTGCTGGCACAATGTGAGAACACGTTGCGGGAGAGAAAAATCAGCAAAGATGAGTTATGGCCGTTTGTATCTTATGTACCAAGCGGCAACGGAGAAATCATCATCAGACAATACGAAGGCTGGGCTGTCGTACATCCTTAGTTGTGCTGGAATAAATATCCATCTATAGACAACAAAAATCTAATGTACATGAGATAATAGTGGAACATGGTTTGTTTCAATTATTTCATGTTTGATTAAGTATAAATTTTAAATAATCCCGTATGACGTGGCTATCAATTCACTTTGCATGCATCACCTGCAACAAGCATATCCGGGAAGCAATTTGGAACAGCGCTTTTTTCCCTAACCTGCTAACCATGCTTTCAGCCTTCATTGTGCTTGCCGTTGTAGTAGTGCTTCTTTCCGCACTGTCTGCAAAGCGCTATAAAACACGGTTGGCCGCCTATCCCGAAAGCGAGGAACTGACACCCGTTCCCTTGACTACAGCGGCAATGGTGCTGGGGATTGGTTTGGGCGGATTTGTAGATGGTATTGTGCTGCACCAAATTTTGCAATGGCATGAGATGTTATCGAAAAAAATTCCGCCGACAGATTATGTAAACAAAAGTGTAAACATGTTCTGGGATGGGGTGTTTCATGCGTTTTGCCTGATTGTATTGCTGGTAGGTGTCGTGTTGCTTTGGAAGCTATTGTGGCGTAAGGACATTGCCCGTTCCGGCAATTTGCTTGTTGGCGGCATGCTCCTGGGCTGGGGCCTATTCAACATTATTGAAGGCATTATTAACCATCACCTTTTAAAACTACACAATGTAAGAGAGGTGGCCTTGAACATACCGGCATGGAACTGGGGCTTTTTGGTTTTTTCGGTACTGCTGATTATAGCAGGCTACAGTCTGGTAAATACAAAGAAAGTAACTTAAGAAATCACTTTTAAAGAAACCATTATGGACTATACAATCAGCAAAAAAGTAAACAAAAATTTCATTGCGGCTGTTGACGCCGTAACAGGCGAATTGAAGAAGGAAGGTTTTGGTGTGATTACAGAAATTGACCTGAAAGAAAAGCTCAAAGAAAAATTAGGGGTTGACTTCCGCAACTACAAAATCCTGGGCGCCTGCAATCCCGCACTGGCGCATAAGGCTGTTCAACTGGAGGACAAGATAGGTGTGATGCTGCCTTGTAACATTTTAATACAGGAGAAACAAAACGGAGAAGTGGAAGTATCGGCCATCAATCCGCTTAACTCAATTGGTGGGGTGGAAAACGAAGCATTACATTCCATTGCAGAAGAAGTAAGCGGCAAATTGCAAAATGTGATTGATCGCATTTGAACACAGGCGCTATGTGGAAATCATTTATCTAATTCATATGGAACAAGTTTTGTAAACGTTTAAAACCTCTATAAAATAAGGATAAACCTACCGACGATCTTGTATTTGTCAATATAATAAAGAGCAGCTTATGAATTACGTTTTCGGATTATTGTTGTTGGGCCTATTTGCAGGATGGTTAAGCGGTATGGTTGGCATTGGTGGCGGTGTTATCATTGTTCCCGCTTGGGTTTTTCTATTTGCCTTTTCTTTCCGAACTGCACAAGGCACTTCTATTGCAGCCCTTGCACCGCCTATTGGTCTCATGGCTGCTTATGTTTATTACAAACAGGGAAATGTAGATGTTAAAGCAGCAGCACTTAGTCAAATTATTTATTAAAGAAAGAAGCAGTTGAAAAAGTTTTAGCTATCGTTTTAATTGCAATCGGTATAAAAATGTTTTTTTCAAAGAATTAATGTACCATTCTGAAAAGATGAAACTATCTGTCTTGTTCTTCAATGATATCCATGGCTATTTACAGCCGCACCCAGAGCTTTTTTATAGCGGTTCCGAAGAAGTGATAAAAATAGCGGGTGGTTATGCAAGAATAGCCGGTTATATAAACGATGTCAGGAGACAGCAGGAGAATGTTTTAGTCTTTGATGGTGGTGATACCTTTCACGGCACTTTTCCTGTGGTGCAATCGAAAGGCGAAGTTGTGGTGCCTATTTTAAACAACATAGGCATTGATGCCATGGTAGGACATTGGGATTTTGCGTATGGTCCGCAACATTTAAGACATTTGTCTTCCCAACTCAACTATCCTGTTTTAGGAATGAATGTGTACAACGAGGCCGGCAGTCTTTTTTTACCTGCCTACGTTATCAAAGAGGTGAATGGTTATAAAATTGCTGTACTCGGCATTTGCTCCAATATCATTGACAAAACCATGCCTAAACACTTCAGCAAAGGGTTGCGTATTACCGATGGCTCAAAAGAATTGCCTGAAATGATTAACCGGGTGAGGAATGAGGGTGCCAATCTGGTTATCTTGCTCTCACACAATGGCTTCCCACAAGATTGTGATTTGCTTTCAAAAGTAAACGGTGTAGATATTTGTTTAAGTGCGCACACGCACAACCGGCTTTATGAGACTATAACAGTTAATGACACAGTTGTCATTCAATGCGGTTGTCACGGTTCTTTCATTGGGCATTTAGATGTGGAAATAGAAAGCAATACAATCAATAGCTATCGCTACGAATTAAAAGTGGTTGATGAAACGCTTCCGCAGGATGAAGAAACAGAAAGGATGGTCAAAGATGCCTTAGCTCCACACGCCGATCTTTTTACAGATGTAGTTGGAACCACTCCGGTTACCTTGCATCGCTATAACACATTGCATTCATCAATGGATAATTTATTGCTTGCGGCAATGATGCGTGTTTCGCAAACAGAGCTCGCCTTTTCCAATGGATGGAGATATGGGATACCGATACTTAAAGGAAATATTTCGAAAAATGACCTGTTCAATATCATTCCACACAACCCTTTCATTTCAACAACGGAATTAACCGGAGAAGAAATCAAGGAAATGCTGGAAGAAAACCTGGAGAGAACATTTTCAGCCAATCCGATGCAACAAATGGGAATTCAGGAATTGTTCATTGGCAACAGTCCTTATCAAAAAGATAAACGGTACAGAGCATCTTTTGTAACCGAACAAGGTGTGCCGGAGAAATTTGGTTTCAATCGTCAGCAAACCGAAATAACAGCAGTAGAGGCAATGGCTCTTTTCTTAAATGAAACGGGGCTTGACATAAATATGCTGCATCAAAAATCCTTTGTTCCAGTGTAGTAAAAACTGAGGTTCTAAGCTCTGTAAGTGTAGTAAGCAACAGCTTACGTTTAAAATTCAAATCAATTCTTTAATCAATAAAAATAGAATAACATGGAAACTCTGAAATTGAAAACAAACATCAATTGCAGCGGATGTGTTGCGAAGATTACTTCTTCACTAAACGAAACCGTGGGTGAAAACAACTGGAAGGTAGATACTCAAAATCCGAATAAAATTTTGACCGTTTCAGGTACAGAAGTCAATAAGAATGACGTAGTTAGAGCGGTTGAGAAGGCAGGTTTCAAAGCGGAGGAAGTAGCCTAAACTTTAGAGGTAAGCCGGGTCAGAACAACTGATCCGGCTTATCTTTTTTGAGCTTTTAAAAAGTTAACTTTGTTTACAAGACACTCCCATAAAGACGAACGCCAGATGTGAAAAAGTGTATAGCAACCATATTAGCAGTTCTATACTTTATGACCTCCACCGGAGCCACCATTCACATGCACTATTGCATGGGCAAGATGGTATCCTGGGCTTTATGGCATAAACACGACAAGAAAGATGACTGTAAGAATTGCAGCATGGCTAAAAAGAAGGGCTGCTGCGAGGATAAACACCAAACGATAAAAATTGAAAGCAAATACAACTTTCAGGCAGCTACTTTTTCTCCTTTAAAAATAGCCATTGACCTGCCACAATATGATTGGAATAACTATACCCTGATAGTATATTCCCATTCAATCATCAATTACCCGTTAACGAACTCTCCACCGGGTACAGGCAAAGTACCAATATACATCAGCAACTGCGTGTACCGTATTTGATTAGCTCCTCTCCTTGTCGCAGGACCTTCCTGTCCATTCTATCTGCCTTTACGGCTTGATATCCCTAATTGTTATCAGCTTTTTATTGTGCTACATCCGTTAGCATCATTGGTAAACGCAAAATAATTCAACATGCTTCTATGAAGTTAGCTATAAAGAATATGGTTTGTAACCGTTGTATATTGGTAATAAGCCAGGAACTGAAAAAGGTACGATTAAAAGCTACCGCCATTTCACTTGGTGAAGTGGAATTGGCGAAAGAGCCAACGCAAAACCAATTGGAAAAATTCAGAAATAACATAGCCGCTCTTGGCTTTGAATTGCTTGACGACAGTAAAAAACAGCTTACTGAAAAAATAAAGAACATCATAATCACTGAAGTTCACCATAGCGATAAAGTAAGCAGATACAACTTTTCGCAAATACTCTCCGAACAACTAAAAAGGGATTATTGCTATTTAAGCAACCTCTTTTCAGAAGTGGAAGGCATAACTATTGAAAAGTATATCATCAATCAAAAGATTGAGAGGGTAAAAGAGTTGCTTGTCTATGGGCAATTAACCCTGAGTGAAATTGCAGACAAATTAGGTTACAGCAGTATTGCACACCTGTCTGCCCAATTCAAAAAGATAACCAACCAAACACCGAGTCATTTTAAAAACATTGGCAAAAGCAGGCGAAAACCGCTTGATGAAGTTTGATAACTATAGAGCTTCGATGAGCTGTCTAAAAATTATATAAAACATAATCAAGATTATGTAACAACTGCCAAAGTTGGCAAAAGTAACTTTGCATTTCAATTAAACTTTTATGAAGAACAGGTTTTTAACTCTGGTGGGATTTATGGTTGTATTGTTATCGGCTTGCTCAAAGGATGATAACGGAATAACGCTGCAAAAGCATGATGATAATAAAATGATGACTTTGATGCATCAAATGATGAGTAAGATGGATACGATGCAAAGAACGAACGACCCTGAAATTGATTTTGCACGTATGATGAAGATGCACCACCAGGGAGCAATTGATATGGCAAACCTGGAGTTACAGGAAGGTAAAAATGATAGCTTGAAACGCACGGCTCAAAAAATTATCAACGAGCAGCAACCGGAAATTCAGCAACTCACTACCATCCTGGCATCTTTAACTGTAGATAACAGTGATCCTTCCTTTACGATGGAACAAATGGACAATATGATGAAGGGAGGCAAGGCTGCTGACATCCAATTGATAACAGGCGATATTGATAACGATTTTGCCACCTTGATGATTATACATCATCAAAGTGCGATTGATAATGCTTCTGCTTATTTGCATCATGGCAACAATGCACAGTTGAAAACGATGTCTAACAATATTGTTATGCCGCAAACGAAAGAGATTGAAGAATTAGCTGATTGGTTAAAGGCAAATAAGCGTTGATTTTTTGAAATCATCAATAGCAGATTATTAGAGAAAGCTTCCGGTTCGCCGGAGGCTTTTGCCCGTATAGATTGGGTAATTGAAAAGTTTTTTATAATGTTTAAATTAGATAACGAGGTTCATCATATAAAGTGACCGAAATCATAAAAAGAACAAAACAGCTTCTATAGTTTTACGTTCGATATTCTTTTTCGTGAAGAAGTTTTTAGTTATCATATTATCCCTCTTGTACATTACCGCATCATCAGGTGCGACAATGCACTTGCATTACTGCATGGGCAAGCTGATTGACTGGAAGCTATCGAAAAACACGAAGGGAAAATGCCCGAAATGTGGTATGGCTAAAGTGCCACATAAAGGTTGTTGTAAAGACGAGCATAAACAGTTTAAGGTAGATGATCAAAAGCCTGTTGATAATAGTTTGTCATTGGTGCATCTAACCTCTGTTGCTGTAATCCCTACCTTTTTCGACTTAAACTCTGTTTACGTTTCTTCCATAACAGAAGAACATCCACTCGCTAATGCTCCTCCACGGACACAAGGCGTTCCTCTTTTTATTCGCAACTGCGTTTTCAGAATTTGATTTTCCTTTCTGAGTGTATGCCCGGCAATCTGTTGGGCTAAAGGTGTTTTATATACCCACTCTTCCTCCTGGAAGCCTATTACTCATTAGCCTACATTCTCTTTTTCAAGATTAATCTAAGTAGTTATAGCTACAAAATATTTCTTCTAACCGAATAAAAAATTTATATGAAAACGTATTTCATGTTGTTGATAGCATTCTTTGCAACGTTGTCAACCTTCGCTCAAAAAAGCAAAGCAAACGTTCCTAACCCCAATCCCACTACTTTAGTTGTTCAATACACTTGCCCAATGCACCCGGATGTGGTAAGTGACAAACCGGGCAAATGTCCGAAGTGTAACATGGATTTGACGCTTTCCAAAAAAGAACAAATGAAAAGGGAAGTAACAAAAACTTACACCTGTCCTATGCACACGGAAGTTGTTAGCGACCATGCAGGCGTTTGTCCTAAATGCAAGGCGCAACTGGTGGTAGATAGAAGAGGCAGCAAGCAGGCAATTAAAGAATATACCTGCACCATGCATCCCGATGAATACAGCAGCAAGCCGGGAAAATGCCCAATTTGTAATAAACCGTTGGTTAAGGTTAAATCTTGAACTTTTAGAAGCAGGCTGTTAGCGAACGGGGCACTCAGAAAAACAGTCTGTTGCTACTATTCCTTTTACTAACAGATAAGCTTTAATCAAACTTATTATGGTTCAGAAGTTAGTTGAATTTGCCTTAAGAAACAGGTTGGTTGTGTTAATGATCAGCGCAGGGCTTTTTGTCTGGGGCATTTATTCGATGCGGCAAAACTCTATTGATGCCATTCCCGATTTATCCGAAAATCAAATTATTGTGTTTACGGAATGGATGGGTCGTAGTCCGCAGGTCATGGAAGATCAGGTAACGTACCCATTAGTGTCTAACCTGCAGGGCATTCCTAAAATTAAGAATATCAGAGGTACTTCTATGTTCGGGATGAGCTTCGTGTACCTCATTTTCGATGATGATGTAGATAGCTATTGGGCAAGAACAAGAGTACTGGAACGCCTGAATTATGCGCAACGCCTGTTGCCACAGGGTGTAACACCCACTTTGGGACCTGATGGCACAGGGGTAGGTCATGTATTTTGGTACACGCTTGATGCAAGACATATGGATTTGGGCGAACAAAGAGCCTTGCAGGACTGGTATATAAAGTTTGCCCTGCAAACAGTTGACGGCGTTGCAGAAGTGGCATCGTTTGGCGGTTTTGAGAAACAATATCAATTGGTGATTGATCCGGTAAAGCTGCAATTCTACAATGTGTCCTTGATGGACGTGATGAATAAGATAAAAGCCAATAATAATGATGTGGGCGGAAGAAAGTTTGAAATGAGTGATGCTGCTTACATCATACGTGGTTTGGGGTACATAAAAAATAAACAGGATTTAGAGAGCATTGCCGTTGCAAACTACAATGGTATTCCGGTGCGGGTGAAAGATATAGGAAGCATCCAAATGGGTGGAGAATTGAGGTTGGGCATTTTTGATGATAACGGTGAAGGGGAAGTGGTAGGCGGCATTGTAGTAATGCGGTACGGTGAGAATGCCGATAAGGTTATCAATGCAGTAAAGGCAAAAATGAAAGAGGTGGAAAAGGGATTGCCTGAAGGCGTAAAATTTAAGCCGGTGTATGACAGAAGCGGTCTCATTGAAGCTGCGGTTCAATCAGTAAAAGGTACGTTAATAGAGGAAATGATAACGGTATCCATTGTAGTTATCATATTTCTGTTTCACTGGCGAAGTGCCGTCATCATCCTTATACAATTACCTATTTCTGTTGCGGTAAGTTTCATCCTTCTGCAGGCTTTTGGTATTTCATCCAACATCATGTCTTTAACAGGTATTGCCTTGGCCATCGGCGTGGTGGTGGACGACGGAATTGTAATGGTTGAGAATGCGTACCGACACATATCGGAAGCACAGATGGCAAAAAGTAAATCATCCTCATAAACGTATTTAACAGTGAATTGGTTTAAACGAAATAAAGATCCGCTTACAAGCACAGAAAGACTTGACATAATAATGAAGTCTTCAAAACAAGTTGGGCCTGGCGTGTTTTATTCTACCATAGTGGTAGTAGCTTCTTTTCTGCCCGTATTTCTCCTGACGGGTATGGAAGGTAAATTATTTCATCCTTTAGCCTGGACAAAAACCTTTATCCTTTTAGTAGATGCTTTCTTAGCCATCACACTGGCACCTGTCTTAATATCCTTCTTTCTGAAAGGAAGATTGCAGCCGGAAGAAAAAAATCCCATTACACGAGGGTTGGAAAAGGTATATACACCGGTGTTAAGGTGGTGTTTGCATTGGAGAAAGACCACTTTAGCAATTAATGTGATTGCCCTGATAGTGGGTGTATTTATGCTAATGCGTTTAGGTTCTGAGTTTATGCCGCCATTAGATGAAGGCTCATTGCTATTCATGCCCGTAACGCAACCGGATGTTTCTAACTCAGAAGCGAAAAGGTTAATTCAGGTACAGGATAAATTGATTAAATCGGTACCGGAAGTACAGAACGTTTTAGGTAAAGCAGGCAGGGCAAATACAGCAACCGACAATTCACCTATCAGTATGATAGAAACGATTATCATGCTGAAGCCTAAAAATGAATGGAGACCGGGAATTACAAAAGAAGACATCATCAATGAACTAAACGCTAAGCTGCAAATTCCGGGTGTTACCAACGGATGGACGCAACCCATTATCAACCGCATCAACATGCTTTCTACAGGTATTCGAACTGATGTTGGTGTAAAGGTGTACGGACAAAATCTGGATACTATTTATGCATTCGCCCAAAAAATTAAGACACAGCTTGAAGGTATTGAAGGTTTAAAAGACTTATATGTAGAGCCGATTACAGGGGGGAAATACATTGATATCGTCATCAAAAGAGATGAGATAGGCAGATACGGCTTAACGGTAGATGATGTAAATGCTGTGGTGGAGAGTGCTTTAGGCGGCATGCGTATCACTACCACTATTGAAGGCAGACAGCGGTTTTCTGTTAATGCACGATTTGGTCAGGAGTTCCGGAACAATCTTCAGCAACTAAAAAGGCTACAGGTACAGACCATGAATTTCGGTCCCATCCCTTTAGAAGCCGTTGCAGACGTAAAAATATCGGAAGGCCCGCCGATGATTAATTCTGAAAACGCTTTGCTACGTGGAACTGTTCTGTTCAATGTAAGAGAAAGGGATTTGGGAAGCACGGTTACGGAAGCGCAACAGAAGCTTAACCAAATGTTGCAAAAGCTTCCTAAAGGCTACTTTATTGAATGGAGTGGACAGTGGGAAAATCAACTGCGGGCAAATAAAACCTTGAAGTTAGTGATACCGATAGTGATTGCTATCATCTTCATGGTTCTATACTTCACGTATCACTCTATTAAAGAAAGTTTAATTACAATGGTAACCGTTCCCTTTGCTTTGATTGGCGGTGTTTTCATGGTTTATTTCTATGGCGTTAATCTATCGGTAGCTGTTGCCGTAGGATTTATTGCCTTGTTTGGAATGGCTGTAGAAACTGCCATGCTGATGACCATCTACCTGAATGAAGCTATGCAAAAATTAGTGGCTGCAAAAGGGAACTCAAGAGAAACCATTACTGGTGAAGACTTAAGGGAATACGTAATTATAGGTGCAGCCAAAAGGCTTCGCCCGAAGCTGATGACGGTTTCTGTATCACTGTTTGGTTTAATACCTATTCTGTGGGCAACGGGTGTAGGAAGTGATGTTATGCGTCCGATTACCATACCATTAATCGGGGGAACGATAACATCAACCATTTATGTACTGTTTATCACACCTGTTGTTTTTGAAATAGTGAAAGAGCGTGAACTAAAACGTAAAGGTAAAATTGAAGTAATTGACACACATGAATAAGAAACATTTCATAATAGTATTGTTGTTTGCTGCATCTATTACAAATGCACAGACATTATCACTCAACAGCGTTCTGGATAGTATTCAGAAAGCAAATCCCTCCTTAAAGATGTATGATGCTGACATCCGCTCAATGGATGAAGCGGCTAAAGGCGCACGAAGCTGGATGCCTCCTGAATTTGGCGCTGGCTTTTACATGACGCCATATAATCCCTCTATGTGGAAGGCAGGCATGAAGGACGGTAACGGAATGCAACAACCGGGCATGGGCTCGTTCATGTTGTCTGCACAGCAGATGTTTCCAAATAAACAAAGGCAGAATGCAGAAGCGAACTATATGCAGGCAATGTCTTCTGTTGAAAAGGAGCGCAAAAAGGCATCCTTAAATGATTTGTATGCAGAAGCAAAGAAGAATTATTATCAGTGGATAGTGCTTGAGAAAAAGCTTACCGTTATCGAACAAAACGAGAAGCTGCTAAACTTCATGATTAAGAATGCCGAGATACGCTATAAAAACGGTATGGAGAAGTTGAGCGCCTATTATAAAGCAAAAGCATCGTTAGGAAACCTTCAAAACATGCGGTTGATGCTGCAAGCAGAAATTGTTAATAAGCGCATTGCGTTGAACACCCTAATGAACCGCAACAAAGGAGAAAACTTTGCAATTGACACTACATACACGATTAAAAATTACGGTGCAACATTCGACAGTTCAACATTAGCTGCATCACGAAGTGACATAAGAGCCATCGAGAGAAATATTACCCTCACTTATTTACAGCAAAATGTTGAAAGGGCTAAGCTGAAACCTGAATTCGGCATTAAGTACGACCACATGTTTGCATGGGCAAAACAACCGTGGCAGTTTTCACTAATGGGCATGGTAAGAATACCAATCGGCGCATCTACCCGAATGCAGAAAGCAAATATTGAGAGTTTAAAATGGAAAGCAGTTTCCCTGTCTCAGCAACGGCAAATGATGCTGAATGAAGCATCTGGCATGGCTTACAGCATGAGCAACGAGATAAACCTAAAACAAAACCAATTACGGCTTTACGAGGAGAACATCATCCCTTCTTTACAGAACAACTACAAAACAATGCAGTTGGGGTATGAACAAAATACAGAAGAACTCTTTATGCTGTTTGATGCATGGGAAAGCTTAAACATGATACAATTAGAATACCTGGACAAGCTACAAGAACTGCTGACCATGCAGGCAGAGCTTGAAAGGATTTTAGAGATTAAATAAACATTGACGATGACATCTAATTTATATAAATGGTTGCTGGTTATTCCGCTTGTTTGTGTTGCGGCTGTTGCATTAAACAGTTGCAAGGGTAAGAAGGCAAACGAGGGACATGCGCTGCATCAGGAACATAAGGATGTATATACTTGTTCGATGCATCCGCAAATAATAAGGGATAAGCCGGGTAAGTGTCCTATTTGTGGAATGGCTTTGATAAAAAAATCTGATGGTAACGAACAGCATATAACCAATATTGACCTAAATACCTTATTGCGGCCAACAAATGCGTTCGTTGTTTCTTCCATCCCCGTTACCACTATTCAAAAGGAGAATTTGCCCATTGATATAGATGCTTTGGGTTCTATCGCTTACGATACAAGACAGGTAGGTGCTATATCTGCCCGATATTCTGGCAGAATTGAAAGGCTTTATGTTCGCTATCGCTATCAAAAAGTAACAAAGGGGCAAAAGATTATGGACATCTACAGCCCTGAATTGGTAACGGCACAACAGAACATTATATTCCTTCTGAAGAACGACCCTGCAAATAGCTCGTTGATAAACGCAGCAAAGCAACGGTTGCTTTTGTTGGGTTTAACCAACCAACAGCTATCTCAATTAATCAGAAGTGGCAAGCCTTCGCTTACCGTTTCTGTATATAGTAATTACACAGGACATCTTCATGAAACTACCGGCGATAATACAATGGCTGCTCCTGCTTCCGGTGTTATGAAAGACATTTCCCTCACTACTGAAGAACTTTCTCTTAAAGAAGGTATGTATGTTCAAAAAGGGCAGGCTGTTTTTCAGGTTTATAATCCGAACAGGGTTTGGGCTGCACTTAGCATTTATGCAGAGATGCAAACACTGATTAAAGTAGGCAATCCGGTAAAAGTTATACCCGAAACAGCGCCACACAAACAATTCAGGGGCACTATAGGCTTCATTGAGCCTTTCTTTAAACAAGGCAGTAAAACAGTAACGGCAAGAGTATATCTTGATAACAGCACATTACAGGTTCCTATCGGGAGCCAGGTACGGGCTACCATTTTTGGCAATTCAGGCAACACAGCCTGGTTGCCTGCAGATGCTATTGTTTCACTTGGTTTAGATAAGGTGATTTTCATAAAACAGCCCGGTGGATTTAAAGCACGTAAAGTAACAACCGGTTTGTCCTATCAAAACAAAATACAGGTGGTTAGCGGGTTAGGCTTACAGGATAGCGTTGCACAAAACGCCCAATATTTGATGGATAGCGAAAGCTTTATAAAAGTAAACGAATAGTTATGATAAAGTGTAATCTCCATATAGCCAAAAGCGGTGGTTTCTTACGACATTGGTTGAACCGTTCCTCTGTACTGATGTTGTTTATAACTGTCATTGCTTTAATGATGGTAGTAGTTTCATGTAAAAACGGTAAGCCACATGAACATGCACAAGCAGACGTGGATAGTTACTACACCTGCTCTATGCACCCGCAGGTAATGCAACCTGGTCCCGGTAAGTGCCCTATTTGCGGTATGACTTTAATAAAAGTTGAAAAGACAATAGCACCAAAGGCAGATGAGATACAATTGAGCAATCAGCAAATACAATTGGGAAACATTTCCGTAGATACCATCCGCTCCGGTTCTTTAGGCGATGAGGTAATATTAACAGCTACAATCAACTTTAATCAGGCGAAGTCAACGGCTATCAGTTCAAGAATAATGGGAAGAATAGAACGTCTGTATTTTAAAAATATTGGTGATTATGTTCGTAAAGGCGATAAGGTATTCGACATCTACAGTGAAGACCTGAATAATGAAAAGCAGGAATACATACTCGCACTTGAAAGGCAGAAAACTTTAGACAACACTGTTATTGACTTTGCACAGCTAATTGAAAGTGCAAAAAATAAATTGCTTTTGTGGGGTTTGAGCGAAGCCCAAATTTCAGAATTGGCTACAACTAAAAAGGCAACTCCAACTACTACTTTTTATAGCAACGGCAGCGGATATGTTACTACCCTCGATATAAGGGAAGGCGACTATGTAATGGAAGGCGGAATGATAATGCACTTAGCCGACCTTTCTACCTTATGGGTTGAAGCACAGGTTTATACATCTGAGCTTTCTAAGATTGACAGAAATGGCATGGCAACAGTGCAAATACCCGATATACCGGGCAAAGAGATAAGCGGCAAAATAGAGTTTGTCAATCCTGAAATAAGCCGTGATACACGCATCAATCTAATAAGAGTTAGCATATCCAATATTGGCAACAGGTTAAAGCCGGGAATGCCTGCTTATGTGTTGATTAAAAGCAGGCTGCGTAATGCCTTTACGCTTCCCATAGATGCGGTAATAAGGGATGCAGACGGTGCTACCGTATGGGTGAAAACAGGCAAAAACACTTTCAAAAGTAAAATGGTTAGAGTGGGTTTGGAAAGCGATGACCGGATAGAAATTACCGGAGGGCTGAACCCTAATGATGTAGTAGTAATTAGCGGTGCTTATTTATTAAACAGTGAGTATATTTTTAAGAAAGGCGCTAACCCAATGGCAGGGCATGATATGAGCAATATGTAGGTGGTTTAAAAAACTAAATTGTAGCAATGTCTATTTCAAATAACTGTTCTGTTTTTGTTTATTTGTATAGCCATCATAAAAAATCGCTATAGAAAATATGAACCTGAACTTTCAACCACTTATTCAGCAATATAAATCCGATAAGGAGTCTGTTTATAACACCTGGTTTATCAATAATGAGGAAAGGCTAAAAGCTTTCCGTTCCATTCGCAGGGGCATTATGCAGGTTATAGACGACATTAAAAAGAAAATTTTCCCTAACGATTTCAAAGGTTCTTCACTTGAATTTGTTCTTACCTGTATTACGGAACAAAAACAGGTATTTGAGGGAGCGGCGCATCCTTTCTATTGGAAACCAAAATTGAGAATACCGGATATTTATGAGAATGAGAATAACAAGCAAGCCTTCGGGCAGTTTTTAGAAAACTGTTTGAACGCTAAGGGCGAAGACCAGATTATAAAAGAAATAATCCGGTTAGATAGTTTAAAGATTAAAGGTTTAGGTCCTGCTGTTGCCAGTATTCTTTACTTCCTTCATCCCACTATTATCCCGCCCTTTAATACAGCCATTATCAACGGCTTTAATTTCCTGTTTAAAGACAAAAAGAAGTTAGGTAGTTGGAGTGAATACCTGAAGCTGAGAGAGGTTATAATAGATGTAAACAATCAACATCGTTCGTTACTGTCTTCCGACCTGGGTGCTATTGCAGGTTTGCTTTTTGAAATTGGTATGCAAAAGTTGGTTTTAGGGGGTGATGAATACTTATCACAACCGGAACGGAATAAGCTTGAAAAATTGATTGAAAAAAGGCATTTGGAAGTAAGAGAAGAAAAGGAAGAAGAAAGCCTACATACTGAAATGCAATATCATTTACTAAAGATTGGTAATGCATTGGGATACGACGTTATTCCGGCATCAAACGATAGGTCGAAGTGTTATAACGGTAATAACTTCTCCTTTCTAAGCATTCCGGAGTTTCCCCAAATAGAGTTGGACAAAGAAACATTAAACACGGTAAAGCTAATTGATGTGCTTTGGTTTGCAAAAGGAACGAACAATGTGATTGCAGCTTTTGAAGTAGAAAAAAGTACCAGCATTTATTCGGGCATATTGCGGTTAACCGACCTTAGTTATTCGATTGCTGATGGCGATGAAGTTTTTTACCTCATTGTACCGGATAAAAGAGAGAAGGACGTTACATTACAACTATCCCGTCCGGCTATTAAAAAGATTGGAACGAGTATAAAGTATATCCTGTTTTCTGAATTGAGGCAGCATTGCGATGCCTTATGCAAATTTGGCGACAGCCATAGAATTATGGATAAGATAGCCAAAGCAATATAGTTTCTATCCCCAAGACTTCGCAAAATGATGATAGCTCAGCTAAAGCATCTCAGCCATTAGCAGGTTGTTATACTGAAGAGTGATAACTGACGCAATCAGTTGAGATTGTTAAGGCAGAGGTAAAAACTTGCTTCTGCCCCTACAATCTAAAAATTCTGTAAATCTTAGTAAAAATTATGTAACAGTCGAAAACTTTTGACTGGCTACCTTTGTATGTCTTAAAATTACTCTGAATATAATGGAGTTCTTCTATGATAAAAGGTGATGAAAACAAATAAATCCATACAACTAAAAGCGGTTTTTCTGTTAATCGTGTTCTCCCTGAATACGGTTATTGGATTTGCTTGTTCTGTTGGTTTGGATTTAGGCTTTAACGCTTCTCATCATCACGAGGAAGCAACGCAGTCTTCAACACACGTACATGCTGATGGTAAAAAACATCAGCACCACCATCAACATAATCATCAAGGGAAAAACCACAATCAAGCAGGGCATCAGCATAAATCAAAAGGTGATAAAGACAATTGCTGCAATGACGGAGTAACAAAATTTGCCCAGCTTGAAAAGACCGTCCCCCAATCCGTAAATGCTGTAATTAATCCTGTATTCTTTGCAGCATTTCTTTCTACATACTTTGATTTTGACCTCTTATTTGCTTCGCAGGTCGTTCCGAATATCAAACATTTTGTCCGAAGTTACCATCCTCCCATATCGGACATTCGCATAGCTATTCAGAGCTTTCAGATTTGATTTAATGTTTCATTTCTGCATGGCATTATTTGTCATGCCTGTACTTTTTTCTAAACATTAAATCATTTCAAATGAAAAAGCTAATCGTAATAGCAACGTTATTTTGTCTTACTTCTGTTTCAGTTTCCGCTCAACATGACCATAGTGTCCATAAAACTGAGCCTTCTGTTTCCACTACCACTGCAAGCGACAATAAAAATGTGTCGCAACTACTCACCTTATATTTTAGCATCAAAGACGCTTTGGTAGCAGATAACGCCAATGCAGCTTCTGCCCAGGCAGCCGAATTTGTAAAGACAGCCAATAGCATAGATTACAAAGTAATATCTGAGGGTAACATTAATGCTTTGCTGAAGGATGCAGGACGGATTTCCGAAACCAAAGACATCAAACAGCAACGTAACCTCTTTGCTAATCTCTCAACCAATATGGCAGCTTTGGCGAAAGCCGTAAAGCTTACCGACCAGCCTGTTTATCAACAGTATTGCCCAATGAAAAAAGCATACTGGTTAAGCAGCGAGCAGGCAATCAAAAATCCCTATTTCGGTAGCAGCATGCTTACCTGCGGCAAGGTAACAGAAACCTTGAAGTAACTCTTCTGCCAAAGCAATAATGGGGTTGGCTTGCTCCAAACCTCGGCTTTATTCACATTAAAATTAAGCGAATGAAAACGATAATAATAGCTATAATGACTACTTCAATTGCTTTTACAGCATGCAACAGTAGCAATAACAAATCTGCTGAAAACAATAACGCAGAGAACAACCAAACTTCGACAACGACGCCTTCTTCAAACCCGACCGGAGAGGCAACGCCCATTAAAGGAATTGTAAGTGCTTACCTCAATCTAAAAAATGCTTTGGCTAACGATAATAGTCAGGCGGCAGCTAATGCAGCAAATGAATTTTTAGAGGCATTGAACAAGATAGACAAATCATCTTTAACAGAGGGGCAAAAGAAAGTGTATGCTGACGTTGCGGATGATGCCAAAGAAATGGCAGAACACATCAGCAAGAGTGCTGATAAGATTGATCACCAACGAGAGCACTTTGATATGCTTAGCAGTGATATGTATGACCTGGTAAAAGCATTTGGAACGGGTCAAACCTTGTACCGTGATTTTTGCCCCATGTATAACGATAATAAAGGCGTTTACTGGATAAGTGAAACAAAGGAAATAAAGAACCCTTATCTCGGTAAGCAAATGCCTACCTGCGGCGAAGTGAAAGAAGAAATTAAACAGTGAGCATGAGCAGCACGAAAAAAATATTGTTGGCTATTCTAATTGTACTGATTGTTATTCAGTTTATACAACCTGCCCGCAATACAAGTGGGCAGGTATTGCAGACGGACATCGTAAAGGTCTCTAACGTTCCGCAAAGCGTACAAACTGTTTTAAAAACAGCCTGCTACGATTGTCATAGCAACAACACACGCTATCCCTGGTACGCCAATGTGCAGCCTATGGGATGGCTTTTAGCCAGGCATGTTAAGGAAGGTAAAGCTGAACTGAATTTCAGTGAATTTGGCTCATACTCTCCAAGACGGCAGGCTAATAAACTTCGTGCTATTGAAAATAGCATTAAGGACGGTACGATGCCCTTGTCATCATACCTCTTGCTACACAAGGACGCCCGGCTTACTGAAACAGATAAAACGGAAATCATTGACTGGGTAAGGAGAACAAGAGACAGCCTCACACAAAACGAATAAAACAATGTTGAAACGAATTGGCAAACTGACAGTAAGATTTTTAAAAGCGGTTTTCATCCGCAAGAAAAAGTGTTGTCAATAAAAAAGGAGAAAAAGATGAAAACAGTATTTCTGATGCTTATGCAGGTTTTTTGGCTTACAACAGCATTTGCACAGCATGAAGGGCACAACATGCCTGCTCAAAAGCCAAGTAACCAACAGACACAGAAAGTAATATACACTTGTGTTATGCACCCTGAAGTGCAAATGTCAAAGCCGGGAAAGTGTCCTAAGTGCGGAATGACATTAGTAAAGAAGACAATAAAAACTACGGCTCCAACGCCGCAAACGCAGACGCCAAAGCAAAAGGCAATGCCCATGTCGAAAGATACTATGCCGCAGAAAAAAGGTATGCCCGATATGGACATGAAGATGGACATGCCAATGAACGAACATAAAATGACATCTGATAGTGATGAAACAGATATGGCAAATCAAATTCCTGCGAATGTCAACCTTATTCCTGGTAAAACAGTTCGATACGACCTGTATGTAACGGATACTATGGTAAACTTTACGGGCAAAACGAAACGTGCCATTGCCATCAATGGTTCTATACCTGCACCCACACTCACTTTCACGGAAGGTGATACTGCTGAAATTTACCTGCACAACAATTTAAAGAAAGAGGAAACCTCGCTGCACTGGCATGGCGTGATACTTCCTAACCGCTTTGATGGTGTACCCTATTTAACTACAGCAAGAATAGGTCCCGGAGAAACCCATCTATACAAATTTGCTGTTGTGCAAAACGGAACGTATTGGTATCATTCCCATAGTGCGCTGCAGGAACAATCAGGTATGTATGGGGCATTGATATTTAAAAAGAGAGAAGATCCACAGATGTCCGATAAAACTATGGCAGGTTCTTCTATGCACATGCAAAATAGTTTATTCAACAAAGAATATACGCTTGTATTAAGCGAATGGACGGATGAAAACCCTGCTCAGGTGCAACGCCGTTTACGCACGGCTAATGACTGGTACTCGATTAAAAAAGGCAGTACACAAAGCTATATAGAAGCCATAAAGGAAGGCTACTTTAAAACAAAGGTTGTCAATGAATGGAAGCGAATGAAGGCAATGGATGTAAGTGATGTTTATTACGACCGTTTTCTTTCTAATGGCAGACCCGAGAATGCTGCACCACAGTTTAAAGCAGGTGATAAAGTAAAGCTGCATGTAGTAAATGGCGGAGCGTCCAGTTACTTCTGGTTGCAATATGGAGGTGGCAAAATAACCGTAGTGGGAAATGACGGAAATGATATGGAACCAGTAGAAGTGGATCGGCTGATTGTAGGTACTGCCGAAACTTATGACCTCATTGTAACCATTCCTGAAAACATGAGTTACGAGTTTAGAGCTACACCGGAAGACCGTACAAAAGCAACATCACTATGGTTAGGAACAGGTATGAAAATGCCTGCTCCTGTGCTTCCACGCCTAAAATACTTTGAAGGCATGAAGATGATGAACGACATGATGAAAACCAACGGCGACATGAAAGACATGGGGATGAACATGAGCCTGCAAAGAATGGATATGAATTCAGTGATGTACCCGGAAATAACTGGTGATGGCAGCGACAAAATGGACATGGATCATTCAGGACATATGAATATGAATGAGCCTAAGAAAGACAGCATGCAGGAAATGAAGATGGACAACATGAACGATATGCAGGGCATGAACATGAATAGCAGTTCTGGCATTGTAACCCTCAATTATGACATGCTCCGTTCTCCGGTAAAAACAACCTTACCTGACGGTCCAACCAGAGTTCTTCACTTTACCCTTACCGGAAATATGAACCGATATGTGTGGACTATAGATAACAAGACAGTAAACGAAGCTGATAAAATCTTAATTAAACAAGGTGAAAACGTACGGCTCATCCTCACCAATAACTCAATGATGCGCCATCCCATGCATCTGCATGGGCATGACTTCAGGGTGTTGAATTCACAAGGTGATTACTCTCCTTTGAAGAATGTGATTGACATCATGCCGATGGAGACAGATACCATTGAGTTTGCTGCTAACCAAAGCGGCAATTGGTTTTTCCATTGTCATATCCTATTCCATATGATGGCAGGTATGGGACGGGTATTTACTTATGAAAACTCGCCGCCAAATCCGGAACTGCCTGATCCCGCAAAGGCATACAGGATGTTTAAAAGAGATAACAATATGTATCATCCAATGATTAGAGCCGGCTTTGAAAGTAATGGCAGTGACGGAGAACTAATGCTTTCATCAAACCGGTATGCTCTGCAAGGGATATGGCACCTCGGCTTACATCCAGAGCACGGCTATGAAGGCGAATTAAACTTTGGAAGGTTCATTGGAAAAATGCAATGGTTATTCCCCTATGTAGGATTTGATTATCACTATAAAAAAGTAGGTAAAGATGGAGTAGATAAAAATTCCTTTGGACAAATAAGCAACAAGAACAATCGGAAAACTTTTGTTGCCGGCGTTCAATACACTTTGCCTATGCTGGTACTGGCTGATGCACGGGTGGACGGTAATGGGAAATTCCGCTTTCAATTGAGCCGGGAAGATATTCCTGTTACACAACGGCTTCGCATGAACTTCATGTGGAATACGGACAAAGAATATGCAGCCGGTTTTCGATACATCATATCCAAATGGTTGGCAGCCTCAACTCACTATGATAGTGATATGGGCTTAGGAGCAGGTATAACCCTTACTTATTAAAGAGCCAATATTTCTTAACCAATAAAATCGGACAATTATGAGTCATGAACAAAACCGGGGCTTGTTAGACGCTCTCACGAAATGCGCAGAAGAATGTAACCATTGTGCAGCAGCCTGTCTTGAAGAACAGGATGTAAAGATGCTTGCCCGCTGCATCAAATTAGACATTGATTGTGCAGAAATCTGTTCACTTGCTGCATCCTTTGTGGCAAGGGGTTCTGAACATGCACAGCACCTGCTGCATGAATGTGCTGACATCTGCGAAGCCTGTGCTGAAGAATGCGAAAAGCATGCAAGCATGGGAATGGAGCATTGCAGAAGGTGTGCAGAAGCTTGCAGGGCTTGTGCCGAAGCCTGCCATTCAGGAGTGGCAGCGTAAGAGCAACAAGGATGCTGAATATTCGGCATCCTTTCTTTCATTATCAAACATTTTATCAAATCATAAAAACTGAAACCATGAATTTAAAAGTCAAATCCTTAGTACTGATAGCAGTCGTTTATCTTTTTGCAAGCTGCAACGGTTCAACATCAACAGAAAGTGATAAAAAAGACAGCAGCACAACCCATGAGCATACCGATACTATTGCTCATGAACATACTACCACTCAGAGCACTACAGGCAATACCGGTACTGACTTGATGAGTGTAATGAATAGCATGATGAACAAAATGCACTCCATGAAAATGACCGGCGATTTTGACGTGAATTGGGCGAATATGATGATAGAGCATCATCAGGGAGGCATTGATATGGCACAGGTAGAGCTTTCCCAAGGTAAGGACGAAAAAATGAAATCAAAAGCACAGGAGATTATCACGAAGCAAAAGGACGAACAACAGAAATTAAAAGACATTGTTAGCAGCTATAAGTCTTCGGGCATGAAGCACGGCGAAGGCGAACTGGAAAAGCACATGAACGACATGATGAACACAATGCAGGCTATGAAAATGAGTGGCGATGTTGATAAAGATTTTGCAACTATGATGATGCACCATCATGAGCATGGAATAGCAATGGCAGCGATGGAAGTCAAAAACGGAATGAATGATGAACTAAAAAAAATGGCACAGAAAAGTATAACGGATCAGGAAAAGGACATAAAGGAATTTAAACAATGGCTTTCAGGGAAAAAATAAAGCATTTGAGTTAAAGCGTATGCTGAATATCTTCCTAATAATCTGGTTTTCATTAACGGCATTATCGGTGATTTATGTTGCCCATGATTTAATTACCAATACACCGGAAATGAAAGTTATGAAATGGGGATGGGTTCTGGTAACGTTATACACGGGTATTTTCGGGCTGGTTGTTTACATCCTTTCCTGTCGTGAACATGCTCCAAATACACATGAAAAGTTTGTAGCGCCCCTTTGGAAACAAACTGTTGGTTCTACCATACACTGCATGGCAGGTGATGCAACAGGAATTATCCTTGTAGCCTTTATAACAGCATTGCTCAATTTGCCAATGGCAATGGATAGCATTTTAGAGTACGTTGCCGGATTTGCTTTTGGCTTATTCATTTTTCAGGCGCTCTTTATGAAAGATATGCTTGGAGGAAATTACCTGCAAGCAGTTAAAAGAACGTGGTATCCCGAATGGTTGTCTATGAACTTCGTAATGGCAGGTATGATACCGGTAATGATTATCCTGATGACAGATGATATGCAAAACATGGAAGCTACTTCCTTACGCTTTTGGGGCATTATGTCATTGGCATCTCTGGTAGGGGGCGTACTTGCCGTTCCAATCAATTGGTGGTTAGTAAAGAATAAGCTGAAACATGGAATGGGTACAGAAAGAGTATTGGGCAAAGGGGGAACTGAAGCGAATAACAAAATGGATATGACAAGGTTAAAGCATTCAAAACACGGAATGTATGTAGCACACAAGGATGGTATGGAAAGTAAAGTAACTACTAAAAGCAAAGTAGTATTTGCAATTCTTTCGGTAGTAGTATTAAGCATAGGTGTTTCGATAGCTGGCCATTACGGCGATTTCTCCATGCGACCTAAAGATGAAATGCACAAGATGGAAAATATGCAACCTAAAGAATGATTGTTATGGCTTATCAAATAATATAAAAGAAGGTTTATGTTAATGACACCACACTTGCGCAGGCTTATGCTTACTGCGCATATTACTTTTTCAGTCGGATGGCTTGGTGCGGTTGCTGTATTTCTGGCGCATTCTATAGCAGGTTTATTGAGTGCGGATACACTTACAGTACGCACTGCTTATCTCGCCATGAATTTGAGTGCATGGGTAATTATTCTACCTGCCTGCGTAGGCGCTTTACTAACTGGAATTTTTCAATCAGTAGGTACACAATGGGGGTTGTTCAAATACTATTGGGTGGTCGTTAAGTTATTATTGACTATTGGTGCCACGGTTCTCTTGTTAGTACACATGCAGCCGATAACCTTTATGGCAGGCATTGTATCTCAAGGACCACTGATGGGTACGGAACACAGGGGCTTGCAAATTCAACTGGTTGCAGATGCCGCCGCCGCCTTGCTCGTGTTGCTTGCCACTACAACCATTTCGGTTTACAAACCCTGGGGTATGACTTTCTATGGTTTAGATAAATTGAAGAAAAGAAGCGATCAGCAAAACCGAAAATCAAAAGGACGGTTTATTGTTATCGGTATCATCGTTTTCGTGATACTGTTTATCATACATCTTATGGGCGGCGGATTACACGGTCATTAGTAGTATTAAATTAAAAAAGCAATATGCATCTACTTTACATCAAATGGAATGTTAACCCTGAAATCTTTCGGATAGGTGGGTTTGCACTCAGGTACTATTCTGTGATGTTTGCTATTGCTTTTCTCCTTGGTTATGTTTTACTCAAAAGCATGTACCAAAAAGAGCATTTAAATCAGGAAGAACTAAACCCGCTTTTGCTTTACCTTATTGCAGGTACAATAATCGGTGCACGTCTTGGGCAGGTGTTTATCTACGAGTTTAGTTATTTCAAAACTCATCTCTTAGAAATTATTTTCCCTTTTCGTATCAGCAACAAAGGGTTTGAATGGACGGGCTATCAGGGGTTAGCCAGTCATGGCGGTGCCATTGGTATTCTCATCGCACTTGCATTGTACTGTAAAAAATACCATCACAACTTCTTAAGTGTATTGGACAAAATTGTAATTGCGGTAGCTCTTGCAGGTTTTTTTATCAGAACAGGCAATCTTTTTAATTCTGAAATAATTGGTAAGCCCACTGATGTTCCCTGGGCTTTCATATTTAAGAGAGTTGACTTATTGCCCCGTCATCCATCGCAGGTTTATGAAGCTGTAGCTTACCTTCTCATCTTTTTTATCTTATGGAGCTTGTATCGAAACAAAAGCGCTCATCTTAAAAGAGGGTTTTTATTTGGTTTGTTCCTTGTGCTTGTGTTTTCTGCCCGTTTTCTTATAGAATTTACAAAAGAGGCTCAGGAAGCTTTTGAAAGAACGCTACCCATAAACATGGGTCAAATTCTAAGCTTGCCTTTTATCATTATAGGCACCTATTTCCTTCTTAGAAAGGAACGGATGAATAAAATAAGAAAAAACAGTTCAAAAAAGATATTTTATGGAACATAACCATCACTATCACGAGGAGCACTCTGGCCATCAACACACTGATGCTGCTAAAGTTCGGGAAATGAACCACAGCCATCATGCACATCAGCATGAGCATAGTGAAGAAATGCAGCATGGCAATATGCACGATAAACATGCAGGTCATCATACAGAAGATTTTCTAAAGCGGTTTTGGGTTTGCCTTGTGCTTACCATTCCGGTACTATTGCTATCGCACATGATACAGCAATGGTTAGGTTTTCGCATAAATTTTCCATTCGATAACTATGTGCTTCTGGCATTAAGCAGTGTTATCTACTTCTATGGCGGCTGGCCTTTCCTGGCGGGAATGGTCGGTGAAATAAGGGATAAAGCAATAGGAATGATGACATTAGTGGCTTTAGCCATCTCTGTTGCTTTTATTTATAGTGTAGCCGTTGTATTTGGCTTACCCGGTATGGATTTCTTTTGGGAGTTAGCCACCTTGATTGACATTATGCTGCTTGGGCATTGGCTTGAGATGCGTTCGCAAATGACAGCGTCAAGGGCATTGGAAAGTTTGGTGGCATTGCTTCCCTCGATAGTACACGTTGAAAGTGCTGATGAAGTGCATGATGTAAGTTTGAAAGAGTTAAAAACGAATGACATTATCATCATAAAACCGGGCGAAAAAGTTCCGGCTGATGGAATTGTATTGGAAGGCAGCACCTATGTAAACGAAAGTATGCTAACTGGTGAAAGTGTGCCGGTGAAAAAAGAAAAAGATGTCAAAGTAATTGGCGGCTCGGTAAACGGCGATGGTTCTTTGAGAGTTAAAGTAACCGGAACCGGAAGCGATAGTTATTTGAACAAAGTTATCAACCTGGTACAATCTGCACAGGCAGCCAAATCAACTACTCAAAACCTTGCAGACAAAGTTGCCAAATGGCTTACCATAATTTCTATACTCGTAGGCGTAGGCACTCTGATTTATTGGCTTAGCGTGGAAAAAGATTTGTCCTTTGCTTTGGAAAGGATGGTAACAGTAATGGTTACATCCTGTCCTCATGCTTTGGGTGTAGCTATCCCATTGGTGGTGGCTTTATCAACTACCCTGTCTGCAACACACGGCTTATTGATACGCAACCGCACAGCGTTTGAAATGGCAAGGAAGCTCACTACTATCATTTTTGATAAAACCGGAACTCTTACCAAAGGCTCTCACGAAGTAGAACAAGTGATTGCACTAAGCAATGAGGTTTCTGCCGACGAGGTGTTGCAGTATGCTGCTGCCATTCAGCAAAATTCCGAACACCATATTGCACACGGTATAATGCGGAAATTGAAAGAAAAGAACCTACCGTTATGGAAGTCAGAAAACTTCAAATACATACAAGGTGTAGGCGTTACAGGAACTGTCAACGGCAAGCATGTAGTAGCTGCCGGTCCAAATTATTTTAAACAAAATCACCTCTCCCTTCCTGCCATTCCATCTACAGTTGACCAAGATGTAGAAACGGTAAATTTTGTTCTGATTAATGATAAGCCCGTAGGTATCATTACTCTGGCGGATAGCATAAGAGAGACATCGGCAGAAGCAGTAAATGCACTAAAGCAAATGCACATCAAATCCTTTCTGCTTACAGGCGATAACGAAAAGATTGCCACAGCAGTAGCCAACAAGTTAGGAATGTATGGCTATTTGGCTAATGTACTGCCCCACGAAAAACAAGTAAAAGTAAAGGAGTTTCAGGATAAAGGTGAAATAGTGGCCATGACTGGTGATGGGGTGAATGATGCACCTGCTTTAGCACAGGCAGACGTTGGTATAGCTGTAGGTTCAGGAACCGATGTAGCGGCAGAAACAGCAGATATTATCCTTGTTAATAGTGAGCCAAAAGATGTAGTGCAAATGATTTCTTTTGGCAAGGCTACCTATAAGAAGATGATACAAAATTTGGCTTGGGCGGTGGGGTATAATGTGGTAGCAATTCCGTTAGCAGCCGGCGTGTTGTACCCCTATTTTACCCTAAGTCCGGCAATGGGTGCTGTGTTAATGAGTTTGAGCACTATTATCGTGGCTATCAATGCAAGTTTACTTAAAGTGAATAACGGTCTAACTAAATAACAGGTATGAAACACATTTTAATGGTTTTGCTTCCTTGTTCATTTCTTTTTGCGTGTAGCAAAGACAAACTCAAAGCTCATTTGCAAATTGAAGTAGCTTCTTATAATACCAAGGTTATAGCCCCTCAGCAGGATTTAGTTATCCAGTTAAAGTTTAGAAATAAGGATGGTGATATTTCGGGAGGCAAGTTTGTTTATATACCCATTCATACGAATAGGCGTCCATTACCACCTGATTTAGTTTTAGCTCCGGTAGCTTCCACAATACCACAATCTCCCGGCAACACAAGCGGCTTCCTGCAACTCAAATTACCGTGGAATTATTTAAACCGCAGTCCAGTTGAGAATGATACTTTTTATTTCCGGTTTGTTGCGGTTGATCGTGCAGGTAACAATAGTGATACACTTAATTCTGACAGAGTTGTCATATTACATTAAAAAGACAAGAAATTATGATAAAAGCAGAACATAAAGACAAGGACTTGGTAGTTGACATACTTACCAAATCGTTTGACGCCAACCAAAGTGTTAACTACATCGTAAAGCAGGATGAAAAACGAGTACAACGGGTTCGCTCGTTAATGGATTATTCTTTTGAGGTCTGTTATTTATTTGGGGATGTGTTTTTATCGGACGATAAGAAAGGCTGTGCGCTGATAACCTATCCTGATAAGAAAAAGACTACTCTCAAATCCATCCTGCTGGATGTTAAGTTGATCCTTTCGGCAGTTGGTTTAAAGAATATTAAGAAAACGCTTGCAAGGGAAGCCAAGATAAACGAGCTACAGTCAAAAGAGCCAAAGTATTACTTATGGTTTATTGGTGTTGATCCCGAACATCAAAATGAAGGCATTGGTAGTATTCTGCTGGATGAAATCATTGAGGATAGTGAACAAAAGCAAAGACCAATCTACCTGGAAACTTCGACTGTGAAAAATTTACCCTGGTATAAGAAGTTCGGCTTTCAGATATACAATGAGCTTGATTTAAGCTACAAGTTATTTTTTCTAAAAAGAGAGTTGAGTAAAAAATAAATCGGATGCTGGTATTTGGAACACAAATGCACATTGTCACATTTATTTTTGTGAGCATAGAAATAGTTATCTTTTTCTACCTGCTAATTTATAAGTTAGCCCGACCGGATGATAAGATAGCTTTCCTGAATATTATTCTGATCTTCCTGCTGATAACCTATAACATTACCGGCGGGTTATTGCCTGATCCCAATATGCCGGGTTCTTTCTTTACTCAGGAAGTCATTGCCTATGCTACAGGATTTATTACGCCGTGCTATTTCCCCTATTATGTTTACAAGGCGTTTGGCTTGGAGAAGATGAAGTTTCATGCTTATAGAGGCGTTTTTTTATTCTTAGTAATACCATATATCATTTTCATTGTGGTATTTGCTATAGCAAATAGTTTACAAACCGCACAAAACGTGCTAATTCTTCCGGTGCTTTATGCTTTATGGGTGATTTTCACTTTGGTTAAAGCCATCAAATATAAATACGGCAGTCTTCTTACAAGTAAAGAATCAAAGGAAGAAGTGGCTGTTCTCTTTTTAAGTTTAACCCCCTGGGTTGGTTTGCCCATCATTGATTACTTCGAGTTAGGGCAAGTTGTAGAAGCCTCTGTTACCAATACAGGGTTTTTACTTTTGTTGGCTCTCCAGGTATCGAGACATATTAAGCAAACGAGGACTGAACATCAAAGGCTGATAGAGTCGGAACGTCAGCTTTTGAACTGGAATACCAGCCTGCAAAACGAGGTAGATAAAAGAACAAAGGAACTTGAAAAGGCAAACGAACAAAAGACAAATAATTTTATTAATCTCGTTCACGAGACAAAAACCCCTTTAACTCTGGTAAATAATTATTTGGAAGAGTATATAAACAAGTACGGTTCGGTTGAAGAATTAGAGATCATTAAGGGCGGTGTAGATAAGCTTACAAGAGATGTAATTAGCTTATTCGATATTGAAAGATTTACAAAAGGAATTGATGTATATAATCATAATCAGGTAACGAATTTTACTGAAATCATCAAAAGTAGCCTGGTGTTGTTTGAATACTACTGCAAGAAGCAAATCATTTCATGTCATAAGAACATCGAGGAAAATGTCTTCATAAAAGCAGATCCAAACGCTATTGACCGCATTGTCAATAATGTGATAGAAAACGCAATTAAATTTTCTAATAATGAAGGGAAGATTGAAATAAGCTTAGGAACCGTTGGCGATAAAATTCATTTCTCGGTCAAAGATGCCGGCATCGGCATACCACCTGATTTGCAAAAGAAGATATTTGAGCCCTATTATCAGATAAATCATAAGAAGACAGGACTGCAAGGCATGGGGCTTGGGCTGCCGATTGTAAAAAAGGTGGTAGATAGCTTGGGAGGACAAGTCCATATTAAAAGCAATCCTGCCGAAGCTCCCGGCACTGAAGTGACCATTATTTTAAATAAGTACGTTCCGGCAGAAAATGAGTTTCCGGCTGCCAATCCTTTAGAATCAAAATTCCGCATTCCTAATACCGAACGCTTTGAGATAGCAGATACACCTTTCCTTTCCAACCGACCTTCGATTTTGTTAATAGAAGACAACAAAGCTATGCTTCATTTTCTTTCAAAAAAGCTAAGTGGCAAGTACAACATCTTTTGTTCTTTGAATGGAGCGGAAGCATTGAAAAAACTACATGAATTACCCGTTGTACCAGATTTAATTTTATCCGATATTATGATGGATAAGATGGATGGATTTGCTTTTGCAAAGGTTATTTCTGAGCAGGACGAATATAACCATATCCCGATCATATTTTTAACAGCCAAATCCACGCCAACTGATAAGCTTAAAGGCTTACGCTTAGGAGCTATTGACTTTATTCCAAAGCCGTTTTCCTTTGAGGAGTTGAACCAAAAGATTGACACCGTGCTGAAAAACATTGGTAAGCAGAAAAAAGCAATCCTGAACTTATCAATAGCTAATCTCAAGAACCTCGGCAATGTAAAGGCAGTTCCTGAAGATGTAAAGCTCTCTTTTAACCTTGAGCAGAAATGTAAATCGTACAATCTTACTAACCGGGAAATAGAAATAGTGAAACTTGTATTAAAGGGAACCAAATACAAGGAGATAGCAAAGACCTTATTTATTGCTGACAAGACGGTTGCAACGCATATTCAAAACATCTTTGAAAAAATTGGGGTTTCCAACAAGGTTGAAATGATTAATAAGCTCAGCGACAAGGAATAACCCTCCAACTGACCTCATTGGCGGGCACCCGAAAATCTAAAAAATCCTAAGCCGGGAACATTTTTTCTCAGCCGCCTGAATTAACTGGTTTCAATAGGGGCACTTTAGCGAAATACTTTCTAAACGACTGGATTGCAATACTATTTGCCTCGAAAGCACTTAAAATACTTCTTTTTACTTAGAAAATTAGTAGAAATGCCGTATTCTTTGGACAGGGCTAAATCGGGAAATTTGGCAGATGAGTACTAATTCTACCCAAATTTTCAGCTATGTGTGGAGGATATACATTGGGGTGGCTGGATTCTCTGATTACTGTTTCGCTTAATCCTGAGAAAACCGATCTGAATACCCTTTCAGATGAAGAAATTTGCTCTGTTATCTCTAAGATAAGTGAGGAGAAGGAGAAGCTGTTAACCATTCTAAAAAAACAAATATTTGGCTTGACAAAGGAAAAGCGGATTGCTCTACTTGTTAACCAATCCCATTCCTTGTTAATTATCCTACTGGATCAGGTATTGAAGTACCGGAAGGAGCAAACATTAAACAAAAGACGCCTTAAAGACCTATATAACATCCTGATTACGAGTCTGGAAGAACTACTTTCATTTATAGAAGTACGCTTTTTTGCGTATTTAAGCCTAAATGAACGGGTGCCGGTAACCTACCTTGCTGTAACAGGCAAGGAGCTAAAACAAAGGGTAGATAAGCTGAAAACCAAGTTGTTAGGTCAGGAAACCAATAAGGAGCTTGCCGATATCGTTTTAAATAGCTTATATGGCTTCATAAACCGTCTAAAAGAAGACTTTCCCGTTACTTTCCGGGAGTTATTGTATCAAAAAGATCTGCTTAAAGAATTGGAACTATTAGAACTTCCCCACTGCGAAACTTGCCTTTTTACCACTTTGGACGAACTGCTTATCTTCCTGAACTTCAATAGCAAGTCTTACATCGGTTATTTTACGAGAAGGCTTGCTGAAAGGCTCAATCCAAATGAGGATATTGCCGATAAGCTGGAAATGTTGCTATTTCATTACAAGCAGTTCAACCAAATGCATCGGAAGCCAGGAGTTATCCTAAATCCGCAATACGGCGACCTGAAAACCGAATTAAGCAACTGGTTTGCACAGGAGATATTCTACCTCGAAAAAAGGCTGCATTTAACCATCGTGCCCATAAACGGCGGCACAGAACAAAAAGGCTCAGGAAGCGTTTCCCCAAAGAATGAACCGCAAAAACTGTTGTGTATATTATCGGTGGACCAAATGGCACTTTTGTTACGTGCTGCAGATGATTTAAAGATTATAACGGCTCGTAGTCTCAATGCTGTGTTTAAAAACATCGTTCCGCATTTATCTACTCCTTATCAGGAAAATATATCGTACGATAGCATGCGCAGTAAATCCTATACGGCTGAAACAAGAGATAAGGAGATCATTATCCAAACGCTTCAACAAGTCATTAAAAAGATAAGGGAGTATTAAACAATTCTTTAAAAAAAGCGCCTTGTCGAATGGATGAATGAAATGAAGGATGTGAATTGAATTAAGAAATAAGACGGGGCACAATACTTTTAGCTTTACCGGCTGCAAGTCTATTGCAGGTGTTGAACAATTTGATTGCAGCGGGTAAGCTATGTTTCAAAAACATGACATAAGCATTACCATAAGAACCTTTTTTATCTTGTAACATCCTCAATAATGAGGATTTTTTTATTTTCTGTATCTTTTTTTCTTTCTGATTATCAATAGGGTACAACGGGGTACAAAAAAATACAATCAAAGTTGTACTTGATAGGCGATTTGTGCTGATGTTCTTTTGTGTAGTCATTACAGACAAGCCGGATTAACAACTTAATTATCCGGATCATTAGTGAGAACGCAAAAGCGAAGCGTATGTTTACAAACATTTCCTGGACAACCTACATTTTTGTTGTTATCCTCCTTTTAGCAGTATGGTATCTGTTTATAGGTCTGCGGTTTTATTTCAATGACCTACAAAATCTTTTGGCACGAAAAGGGAAACGGGACGTAGAACTTGCCCATGACGAGAGCTACTCAACGCCAAACGCTGAATTTACATCCGAACAAACGGAAGTTTCAGACACCGACAGTCTTTACCATGAAGTGGAGAACCTGACAACGAAGCTAAAAGAAACAATTGCAGATGCTTCTTCTAAAAATTACCACAGAGAAGAATTCATCTTCTTACTGCAATTGACCTTAAAGGAATACCCTCATTTGAAAGGCTCACCATACCAGGTAGCCATAAATAATCTTATTATATCCGAATGTGAAAAATATGGCTCCATCCACCTCAGTGCTGAAGAGCAAGTGATGTTATGGAAAGAGGTTGCGTAGTGGTGGCCAGCTTCCTCCCTCTCCGTCCGTGGTGACGGAGAGGCTTCGGGAAGTTTATATAGTGTAAACGTTCAACTTTTAAATAGTGTGTATTATGAAAATGAAGCGAGTGAATTTTAAAAGTCTTACCCGAAAACAATGGTTAAGCATCTGTGCGGCGCTAATCTTAACCTCTGTACATCTTACCCTATTAGCACAAGATGGTAATGCAGGTATCAACGAAGCCAACACTAAGGTGCGAAGTTACTTTGCGGCAGGTACAAACCTGATGTATGCAGTAGGTGCTTTGGTCGGACTGATTGGAGCAGTAAAAGTATATCAAAAGTGGAATGCAGGCGATCAGGACACTGGTAAAGTTGCGGCTGCCTGGTTTGGTAGCTGTGTCTTTCTTGTAGTGGTGGCTACCGTTATCAAATCTTTCTTTGGCGTTTAAGAGCCTAACAAATTTCTATGTTTTTATGCAGGAAGTATTAATTGCAAAGCTGCACCAGTATATCGCCGACAACAATCTTGATTTACTAATTACGCTTCAACAGGATGGTAATGTAAGTGGCTATTTGAAGGAAAAGATTGCCGGAGTTGATCTGTTGGTGAATGAATTACTTGCCGTTGGTACTCCTGCATACATCATAGAAGAACGATGCATGGATGCACTCACAAAAGAGCTACGCCCATCAAAGTTCAATTACCTGATTTCAATTATAGAAGAAGAATTTGAACAAGTCTATTACAAGCTTAAAGAAGGTGGATTGCTCACCTATGAGGTGATAAACCTTATCGAAAGCTGCATACCAGTATTTGAAACCTTTGGTTTTACCCTTGAAAATGAAAACAACCGGTATCTGCGCTATGCCATTATCGGTGCCGTAAAAGAATATATTGAAAACAAGCAGTGAGAGTGAAAAGTGAAGTATGGCTTATAATCAATTACAAAAGCTTAATGATAACATAGCGGCTATTCGCATTGCACTGGCATGGGATAAAGAAAAAGCATTGGACAGAGCACAGGTAGAAGCCTTACAAAAGTATTCCGGCTTCGGTGGGATAAAAGCCATCTTATACCCTAATGCAGCCAAAGAGGAATGGATTAAACTAAATGCGACAGACGAAGACCTGCGATTGCACCCTAAAATAATAGAGTTGCATGAACTGCTTCAAAATAACTTATCAGGCCATCAATATAAAGAAGCAATCGGCTCAATAAAAAACAGTGTCCTTACAGCTTTCTACACACCGCCAGTTGTACCGCAAACCTTATACGCAACACTAAAAGAGCACGGCATTGAACCTAAAAGGCTATACGAACCCAGCAGCGGTGCGGGCATTTTTATAACGGAAGCAGTTAAATCCTTCCCTTCCCTTGAAAATATAACGGCTGTTGAAAAAGATATACTTACCGGTCAGGTACTGGCTGCGTTAAACAGTTCCTTAGGTGTTTCTGTAAGTACGCACATTGCCGGTTTTGAACAAACTCCGGTAAATGATAACGGCAAGTATGATATCATTGTCAGTAATATTCCCTTTGGAAACTTCTCCGTTTATGATCGGGCATTACCCGACAAAGAGCTTTCCGGTAAAATACACAACTACTTTTTTGCAAAAGGATTGGATAAGATTGCGAAGGGTGGGTTGCTTGCCTACATCACAACGGATGGTTTTTTAAACAACCCTTCTAATCACATTGCCAGGGAATACCTGTTTAACAAGGCTGATTTTATTTCTCTCACCGTAATGCCGGACAACCTAATGAAAAATACCGGCAATACGGAAGCGCCCAGCCATTTACTGATTGTTCAAAAGAATGAAGGCAAGCAAGCATTATCAATAGAAGAAAAATACCTGGTTGCTACGATTGCACAGGAAAATGAATTTGGCTATTATCACCTAAATCAATACATACACCGCCACCCCGAAATTATCGCCGGTGATGAAGTAAAAGCAGGTAAAAATCAATACGGCAATGCCAACCAAAGCGTATGGCAACATGGAGACATTAACGCCATTGCTACTAAACTCTCCGAAACAATCGGGAAAGGTGTTGAGGCTCGTTTCAATCAAAGTTTATTCAAACAAGCTCTATCCCTTTCTATGGCAGGGACAGAAACTGCACGTAAGCAGCTTACTTTCTTGCCTGTGCCTGAAGACAGAACCCAAAGGGCGAATGTGCAGTTAGGCTTGTTCGACAGCACACCCGCTGAAAGTATTAACCGGGCAATGGCATACGTGAGTGAGCTGGACAGTAAGGTGGTTCAAAAAGACACGGCACGCATCGTCAGTATGGTTAAGACTACTGCAAAACCTGAACACGAAAGCATAGTTTTCGTTACTGCTAAAGCCTTTGCTTCCAAGCAATATGTCTATAAACTTTATTCTAACGTTGAAGAAATTGCTTTCCCGGCAAACTGGCAGAATGCGGCAGGCATAAGCTATGAATTAAGAGGGCTTGCTTTAAAACTACAGGATTATGGTCATGGCTATAGCTACGAAGGAGACAAAGCGCTTCAAGCAGCTTTTGGGTTGGAACGCAACCAGCCGGAACTATTTACCAATCTGAAACCTTTCTATAAGGCAGGAACCCTCGTTGTCCATAATGGTGAAATTGGAAGTATTGGTCATCCAGATGCTGAATTCAAGCAGGCAAGTTTTCAACCTTTTTTCTCCGGTCAGCGGGATAAGGGATTTTATGAGCAATATATAACTATCAGAGATGGCTATTTAGAGTTATCCCAAAAAGAAGCTTCAAATAATGTGGAGTATGCCAGCTTACGAGAAACTTTACGGAATAGCTATGAAACGTTTGTTAGTCAATATGGATTACTCAATTATCCTAACAACCGCAAATTAATTGCAAATGATACCGCCTTTGGCTTTGGCATTCTTTCCTCTTTGGAACGCAAAGAAGGCGAACGCTACTTGCCCGCCGATGTATTAACGCAGTCGCTTCATCACAAGGATGAACAATTTCGTACCGACAATCCTATTGAAGCTCTTGCCCAATGTTTGAATGAAAACGGTAAAGTTGAAATTCGTTTTATTGAAGCGGCTACAGGTTTATCCGAAGCAGAAATCATCGCCAAACTGGAAGGGCATATCTACCTCAATCCGTTACAAAATGCGTGGGAAACAGTTGACCAATATTTATCCGGCAATGTAGTAGAGAAACTTCGTATTGCGCAAGAAAAAGCGTCTGTATATCCGGATGATGTTCAAATACAAAAGAGCCTTGAGGCCATTACCAAAATTCAACCGGAAAAAATACCTTTTGAGCTGCTTGATTTTAACTTAGGCGAACGCTGGATACCTACTTCTTATTATAATCGTTTTGCTTCCGAACTGTTCGAGCTAAATACCAGCGTTAATTATTTTCAATCGGTAGATACTTTCAAAGTCAATACACAGGGATATAATGCCAAAGTATCACAAGAATATGCAGTTACCCCTAAGAGTGGCAGGACAACCTATGGAAATGCCCTTCTGGAACATGCCCTGGAGAACACAACACCTTTCTTTACTTATGAAGTAAAGGGACCGGATGACAAAACTATTCGTTTACCGGACAATGAAGCGATACAACTTGCCCACCAGAAAATTGAAACCATTCGTAACGGCTTTATCACCTGGTTACAGGACTTGCCCCAAGCAGATAAAAAGCACTTAGAAACACTTTATAACAATACATTCAATTGCTATGTGCTTCGCCAGTATAACGGAGAACACCTGACCTTTCCCGGTTTAGAGAAAAAGAATTTGGGAATTGAGGATTTATACAGCTCGCAGAAAAATGCAGCATGGCGTATTATTCAAAATCGTGGTGCCTTAATAGATCACGAAGTAGGATTAGGCAAAACGCTTACCATGATTGTTTCTGCCCACGAGATGAAACGATTGGGTATTGTACACAAGCCAATGATACTGGCTCTAAAAGCGAACATCAACCAGATTACCGAAACGTACCGCAAAGCTTATCCCAATGCGAAAATTTTAGCACCAGGTGAAAACGACTTTACACCTCAAAAAAGAATGCGCCTGTTTCATGAAATTAAAAACAACAATTGGGACTGCATCATTTTGACACATGACCAGTTTGGTAAAATACCACAATCACTAGAGATACAACGGCAAATTTTCCAAAACGAGTTGGATAATGTAGAACGTGATTTGGAAACACTGAAGGATTTGGGCGGCGACATATCCAAGAAGATGCTCAAAGGGCTGGAAGTAAGAAAGAATAATCTACAGGGAAAGTTAAAGACAATCATCAATGACATCGAGCAAAAGAAGGATGTAGGCATCAACTTTAAGGAATTAGGTGTTGACCACTTGTTTGTAGATGAAGCTCACAAGTTTAAGAACCTGACTTTTACCACAAGACATGACCGGGTTGCCGGCATCGGCAATATGGAAGGCAGCCAAAAAGCACTCAATATGCTTTTTGCGGTTCGCACTTTACAACAAAAGTTTGATGCCGATTTGTGTGTTACGTTCTTATCCGGTACGCCCATTTCTAATAGCCTTACCGAAATGTATTTGCTGTTTAAATATCTCCGTCCTAAGGAAATGGAAAAGCAGCATATTGAAAACTTTGATGGCTGGGCTGCGGTATTTGCAAGAAAGACAACGGACTTTGAATTTTCCGTTACCAACGAAATCATTGCCAAAGAACGTTTTCGCCATTTCATTAAAGTACCGGAACTGGCTTTGTTTTATAATGAGATTACCGATTATAAAACAGCAAAGCATATCAACTTAGCTAAACCTAATTTGGATGAAACTCTCGTTAACATCAAACCTACACCGGAACAAACTGCCTTCATTGGAAAGCTGATGCAATTTGCTAAAACCGGTGATGCCACTCTTATAGGCAGGGCGCCGCTTACTGCTGAAGAAGACAAGGGCAGGATGCTAATTGCCACCAATTATGCCAAGAAAATGGCTGCCGATATGCGGTTGATAGACAGCCATACTTATACAGACCATCCGGATAGTAAGGTAAGTGTATGTACCCGCAAAGTAGCGGAACTACACAGGCAAAGTGCAGAGCACAAAGGAACACAAATCGTCTTTAGTGATATTGGCACACCTAAGCCAAACGAGTTCAATATCTATGATGCTCTGAAAGAGAAGCTAATCAGGGACTTCAATATACCGGCACACGAAATCACTTTCATTCATGACTGGACAGACAAACAAAAGCCGGAACTGTTCCGCAAAATGAACAGCGGGCAAATCAGAATACTGATTGGCAGTACGGAGAAAGCAGGTACGGGTTTAAACGTACAGCACCGTGTGATTGCCATGCACCACTTGGATATTCCCTGGAAGCCTGCCGAACTGGAACAGCGCAACGGACGAGGTGCAAGGCAGGGTAATGTCATAGCAAGGGATTACTATGACAACAAGGTGCAAAACTTCATCTATGCCGTAGAACAATCATTGGATAATTACAAGTTCAACCTGCTCAAAAACAAGCAAACCTTCATCAGCCAGATGAAGAATTGTGAACTAAACATCCGCACCATTGATGAAGGAGTTATAGATGAGAAAAGCGGGATGAATTTTTCTGAATACATCGCTATTCTTTCGGGTGATACTTCGCTGCTGGAAAAATCAAAACTGGAAAAGAAAGTGGCGGTGATGGAAAGCCTGAAAACTGCTCATTACCGTGAAGTATCCCGTTCCAAGTTTCAACTGGAAAATCTTCATCATGAAAAAGAAAGCACCATAGAAACATTGCAAAAGCTAACTGCAGACGGTAAGGTTTATAAAGACAACCTGCGCTACGACAAAGAAGGCATAAAAGAAAATCCTGTCCAGCTTACAGGCATCAACACAGCCGATCCCGAAGCCATTGGCAAACACCTAATAAAGCTCTATCAAAACTGGAAGCCAACGGATGAGGCAAAGATTGGCAGCCTGTACGAATTTGATTTGTATATCCGTCAGCAACGGGAAGCTGTTGAAGAAAAAGATGGGTTTGGATATAGATACTATAATACGCTGTACGCAGAACGTGCCGAAAGCGGTATTAAATACACCTATAACAACGGGCATCCTAATACCGATAATCCAAAGCTTGCTGCACGTTACTTTCTTAATGCCATTGACCGTGTAGAAGCATTGAAAGAAAAATACCAGAACCACTTGAACGAATTGGAAAAAAATATTCCGATGGTGGCAGCCCTGGCTACTAAACTCTTCGAGAAGGAAACTCAACTCGTACAGATGAAAAGCGAATTATCGAAAATGGAAAGAGAGATAGCTATCAAAATACAGGAAAACCAAATGAAGCAAAATAGCTTGCCGGACACGAATAAGCCACAGCAGGAAAATACTTTACCTAAAGAAACGCCGATCATACAAATGATGCCCAAAGGGGCTACACCGCTGCAAGTAGCGATGGCAAAAGTGAACGGAGCTGCAGTAAATGGTAAAGAGCATTACGGGGAAAATCAAATGGAGCAGACATACATAAAACGCAGTAATAGATTTAAACTTTAAAATAAAGAAGCTATGAGCAACAGTGTTTATTCAATCAATAAAGGCATTAACAAAAGCATTGAATTCAAAGGTTTAAAGGCACAGTATATCTGGTATTTCGGTGGGGGTGTAATTGCCTTACTCATCTTGTTCGCCATTCTGTACATTATTGGTATAAACTCGTTTGTGTGCATTGGCATTATACTAATCCTCGGAACTATACTAACCATAAAAATCTATGCATTAAGCAACACCTACGGCGAATACGGAATGATGAAAAAGCTGGCAAAGCGAAGTATTCCCAAAGTAATTAAATCTAAAAGCAGGTCCGCTTTCCTGCATAGAAAATAAAGCAACAAAGAGGAAATTATTAAAAGGTAAATCAGTGAGTATGGAAAAGCAGTTGCATGAAATTTTACCAATTCTTGGTGTGGAACATGATTGTATCCTTTCCAAACAGGGTGATATAACCATTGTGTTCCGTGCAGAGTTACCGGAGATATTCACCTTATCTGACCAAGAATACGAAGCTTTTCATCAGGCATGGGTGAAAGCCATCAAGGTGTTGCCGAAGTTGTCTGTATTTCACAAACAGGACTGGTTTATAGATAGCAAGTATAAACCCGACTTCACCAAAGATGATGTTAGTTTTTTAACACAAAGCAGCGAACGGTTTTTTACGGAACGTCCCTTTTTAGATCATAGCTGTTACATCATGCTCACGAAAAAGCCTACTGGCAGAAAATTGTCCAGTTCTCTTTTCTCGAACCTGCTTCGTAAATCCATCGTCCCAGAACAAACGCTTAAACCTCAATTATTACAGGACTTCCTTGACAGTGCCGGGCAGTTTAAACGCATTTTGGAAGACAGCGGCTTTGTGCAGCTTAGCCGGCTTAAAAGTGACGAACTACAAAGCCATAGCCGTAAAATGGGGTTGATTGAGCGGTACTGCTACCTATGCGAAAAGGAGAACAGCATCGTGTTCAAGGACATAAAATTAGAGAACGGGTTACAGGTCGGTGATCAATATTCTCAGCTTTACACGTTGGGTGATGCTGAGGATTTGCCAGCGTTGTGTGGTTCACGGATAAACTTTGACCGGTACTCCACAGACAAGACAAAATTCAGTGTGGGTTTTGCTTCAACATTAGGACAACTGCTATCGTGCAACCATATTTACAACCAGTATATTTTTATCGAAGATGCACAGAAAACCCTGCAAAAGCTGGAAAGTAAACGGTTACGGTTGCAATCGCTATCTGCTTATTCAAGGGAAAATTCAATCGCCAGGGATGCAACCAATGATTTCCTAAATGAAGCCATCAGCCAGCAAAGACTTCCTGTGAAAGCGCATTTTAATGTGCAGGTATGGACGGATAAAAAAGAGGAATTAAAGGATTTAAAGAACCTTGTTTCCTCTGCTTTGGCACAGATGGACGCCGCTGCTAAACAAGAGACAGCAGGTGCTCCGCAAATATGGTGGGCAGGCATTCCCGGCAACGAAGCTGATTTTCCCATGAACGACACCTTCGATACGTTCGCTGAACAAGCTACCTGCTTTCTGAACCTTGAAACAAACTACCGTTCCTCTTTAAGTCCCATAGGCATCCGCTTGGGAGATAGATTAACAGGTAAGCCGGTGCATGTGGACATCAGCGATGAGCCGGTGAAAAGAGGGTTATGCACGAACCGGAATAAATTCATATTGGGTCCCTCCGGTAGTGGTAAATCTTTTTTTACCAACCACATGGTTAGAAGCTATTATGAGCAAGGAACCCATATTGTCTTGGTGGACGTTGGGCATAGTTACAAAGGATTATGCGACATGGTGAACGGATACTACTTCACCTATGATGAAAAGAACCCTATCCGCTTTAACCCTTTCTATATCAGTGAAGGCGATAGCCTGGATACAGAGAAAAAGGAAAGCATTAAGACGTTGCTTCTGGCACTGTGGAAAAAGGACAATGAAACATTTAACCGCTCGGAATATGTAGCCCTGTCCAATGCCCTGCAGCTTTACTACGAAAAGTTAGAAAAGAACACGAGCATCTTTCCCTGTTTCAACAGTTTCTATGATTTTTTAAGAGATGAGTTCGTACAGAAACTGGCAACTGATAACGTGAAAGAGAAAGATTTTGATGTCAATAATTTCCTGTATGTATTGAGACCCTACTACAAAGATGGTGAGTTTGATTACCTGCTAAATGCCACCGAAAATTTAGAGCTACTCACTGAACGCTTTATCGTTTTTGAATTAGACAATATCAAAGACCATCCTATCCTGTTTCCGGTTGTTACCATCATCATTATGGAGGTTTTTATTTCCAAAATGCGAAAGCTGAAAGGCGTTCGAAAAATGATACTCATTGAGGAAGCGTGGAAAGCAATAGCAAAGGAAGGGATGGCAGAATACATCAAGTATTTATTCAAAACGGTACGGAAATTCTTTGGAGAAGCTGTTGTTGTAACGCAGGAAGTGGAAGACATTATTAGCTCACCCGTAGTCAAGCAGGCCATTATCAATAACAGCGACTGCAAAATCTTATTAGACCAAAGTAAGTACCAAAACAAGTTTGAGCAAATACAGGAGCTATTAGGGTTGACTGAAAAAGAAAAAGCTTTGGTTCTTTCAGTGAATAAAGCGAACGACCCTACCAAAAAGTATAAAGAGGTTTTTGTTTCACTCGGCGGTATGCTTTCAAAGGTGTATCGTACAGAAGTATCACCTGAAGAATACCTCGCATATACAACCGAAGAAACGGAAAAAGTAAAAGTAATGCAATATGCCAAAAAGTATGGCAGTATTCAAAAAGGAATTGCCGCATTGACAAGAGATATGAAAACAAGCAAGTAATACTAACATTTAAAATTTGTAATAATGAAAAAGCTATTGTTCGTATTGGTATTACTGGGAATAGCAACCATGGCACCCACGTACCGATCACAGGCCCAAATTCCGATTGCGGAAATTATTAAAGCAGCCGTTGTAAAAGTTATTAAAGCTGTTGACTTGAAAATTCAACGGTTGCAGAATAAAACTATTTGGCTGCAGAATGCACAGAAGACACTGGAAAATACCATGTCAAAGCTAAAGCTGGATGAAATTACCAATTGGGTTGAGAGGCAGAAGCAATTGTACAAGGATTATTATGAAGAACTGCAAAAGGTAAAAGCGATTATCTCCTATTACAAACGAATTAAAGAAATCACGGAAAAGCAGGTGCACTTAGTGGAGGAATACAAAAGAGCCTGGGGATTGTTTAAGCAGGATAACCATTTTTCAGCCGAAGAGCTTTCCTACATGAGTAGGGTTTATTCCGGTATTCTTGATGAAAGTGTGAAGAACCTTGACCAAATATTCGTAGTCATCAACTCTTTTCAAACGCAAATGAGCGATGCAAAACGTCTTGAAATCATCAATGCAGCCGCTGACCGGATAGAGGTTAATTACAACGATTTGAAAACATTTAATCAGCAAGGTATTGTCATTAGTCTTCAAAGAGCAAAATCGCAAAACGACGTGGACGTAGTAAAGAAACTTTACGGCATTCAATAATAGTTATAAAATAAGTTGTATGAAAAGGCTACTCATTTTACTATTGTTCGCCATCCTTTCTTCGGGCACAAAGGCACAAACATTTGCCGAATGGTTCCGGCAAAAAGCAACTCAGAAGAAGTATCTGTTACAACAGATAGCCGCCTTACAGGTGTACATCGGCTATGTGCAAAAGGGCTATTCTATAGCCAAAGAAGGATTAAATGCGATTAGTGATATTAAGAACGGCGAATTCAACCTTCACAAAGATTATTTCAACTCGCTAAAAGCCGTTAATCCTAAAATCAAAAATTATAGCAAGGTTGCGGACATTATTGCATTGCAGGTAAACATTGTAAAAACTTACAAAGAAGCAGTAAAACAGGTAAGACAAAGCGGGGCATTTAATGCAGATGAAATCAGCTATGTAAACGGTGTTTTTGAACGGTTGCTGGATGACTGTACCAAAACGATAGATGCACTAATAGCAGTTACGACAAGCGGCGAATTGGAGATGAAAGACGATGAACGATTGAAACGAATAGATGCACTTTATAGCGACATGCAAGATAAATACACATTTGTACAAGCCTTTTCCAATGAAGCAAAGCTGCTTGCAGCTTTACGCATCAGGGAGCAAAGCGACATTCAAACAATGCGTATTCTCAATGGTATAAAAAACTAATGGTATGAAAAAGATAATTCTCATTTTTATTTTATTAAGCACATGCCTAACACTTAAGCTATCTGCACAAAGCGAAGAAGTGCAACAGTTGTTACTAAATGTCGAGAAGCTGGCACAATTCAAGCAAATCCTTAGTGATCTTAAGAAAGGCTATCAAATAGTCAGTGTTGGTTATTCTACCATAAAAGATTTGTCGCAGGGGAATTTCAATCTGCATAAAACTTTTTTAGATGGGCTAATGATGGTAAGTCCCACTGTAAGAAAGTACAAACGGATAGCCGATATTATCAATAATCAACTACTAATTGTAAAAGAGTACAAAACTGCTTTTAATCGCTTTAAACAGGATGGCAACTTCAATCCCGGAGAGATTGAGTACTTGGGCAAAGTATATGGCAATTTGTTTAAACAAAGTATGAACGACCTTGATGAACTAATGATGATTATAACCGATAGTAAGCTACGGATGTCAGATGATGAACGGTTGGAGGCAATAGACCAGGTTTTTAGCAAAATGCAGGACAAGCTGCTGTTTCTGCGGCATTTTAATAACAATACAACGATACTGGCATTGCAAAGAGCCAGGGAAAAGAACGATGCAGCCACTATGCAGAAAATCTATGGTATAAACAAGTAAACTTTTACATATGACAAAGTGGATAAGAGCTGCTTTAATAGCAGCAGTGGGAATGGTATTGCCTCAATTTTCGCATGCGCAGGGTGTTGCGGACGAGATACACGGACTTCAGAGCGTTTTGGATCAGCTATACGATGAGATGTTGCCGTTATGCAGTAAGCTCATAGGCGTAGGGCAAGGCATTGCAGGGTTTGCAGCAACCTGGTACATCGCTTCAAGAGTATGGCGGCATATTGCCAATGCAGAGCCGATTGATTTCTATCCCTTGTTCCGGCCCTTCGTGATTGGATTTGCAGTAATGATTTTCCCCTCTGTTTTAGGAATGATTAACGGCGTCATGAAGCCAACGGTTACTGCTACAGCAAGTATGGTAACGGACTCGGATAAAGCTATTGCAGAACTCTTAAAGCAAAAGGAAGAAGCCATTAAAACAACCAAAGCCTGGCAAATGTATGTGGGTGAGACAGGCAGCGGCGATAGGGATAAATGGTATAAGTACACGCATCCCGATGACCCTACGGGTGCAAATGAGGGCATCTTTGAAGGCATTGGCAATGACATCAAGTTTGCCATGTCCAAAGCCTCTTACAATTTTCGTAATTCCATTAAAGAATGGATGAGCGAAGTGTTACGGGTACTATTTGAAGCGGCTGCACTTTGCATCAATACCTTACGAACGTTTCAGCTCATCGTACTGGCCATATTGGGCCCTTTGGTGTTTGGTATTGCTGTCTTTGACGGATTTCAGCATACACTAACTGTATGGTTAGCCCGCTACATAAACATTTTCTTGTGGTTGCCCGTCGCCAACATATTTGGTGCTATCATCGGCAAGATACAAGAGAAAATGCTGAAAGTTGACCTTAGCCAGATACAATGGAATGGCGATACTTTCTTCAGTTCAACCGACGCCGCATATCTCATTTTCCTCATTATTGGTATCGTGGGGTATTTCACTGTTCCTTCTGTTGCCAACTATATCGTGAATGCAGGTGGTGGCGGAGCAATGGTACAAAAAGTAACAAGTCTGTTCAGCACTACATCCAGGACAGCGGTAAATACGATGTCAGGCAGTGCCGGTATGGTAGCGGATGCAATGGGCAATGCTGCTGGTAGGATAAGCAGCAGTATGAGCAGCTACGGAATGAATTCGGGTTATTTCAATGAAAGCGGCTCTACCGGCAATTCCAGTTACATGCAGGATAAAATTTCAGGTAAATCTTCAACCTGAAAACCTGTAACACAAAATACAACTTTTTGAAAACAACAATCTAATTGGTCATGTTTCAACAAATGAAAAACATAGATACAGCCTTTCGCAGCATACGCAGTTTTGCCGTCATTGTCGTAATCGGTTCTGTTTCCCTTTGTGGTTTTACACTGTACAAGAGTTTCAGGCTGGTTGCTGAAATGCAAAACAAGATATACATTCTCGCTAACGGGAAAGCTTTGGAAGCCTATGCGTCGGATAGGAAAGAAAATATTCCTGTTGAAGCCAGGGATCATGTCAGGATGTTTCATCAATACTTTTTTACACTTGACCCTGATGAAAAAGTAATACAGGCAAACATTACCAAAGCGCTTTATCTCGCCGATGCTTCTGCCAAACGGGAATATGATAATCTAAAAGAGAATGGATACTACGCCAACATCATTGCCGGTAATATCAGCCAGCAAATCAAAGTAGATAGCGTAATGGTAAACACAAACGAGTACCCGTATTATTTCCGGTGCTATGCTACACAAAACATCATAAGGACTACAAGCACTGTATCACGAAGCTTAATTACGGAAGGTTACATGCGAAACGTGAGCCGTTCGGATAATAACCCGCATGGCTTCCTTATCGAACGTTGGACTACTATAGAAAACAGGGATTTAAAAATTGAAAATCGCTAAATCATGTTATCACTATTCAGAAAAAGGAAAACCAAAGGTTCAGGTAAACGAAATGTTGCACAGGAAAGAGTTGCGAGCAGTATTGTTTCTGCCTGCATTCGCCTGCAGCAAAGGTGGGCAAACTTCATGCAGCGCCATACAGAGCGCCTCTCCCGCAATGGTAAACTTATCCTACTTTCTTTGTTCTGTCTGACAGCAGGAAGCATAAGCATATATTTCATCGCAAACAGTTTGCTGAGCCGAAAAGCTTCTTCATTTACCGTTGCTCCCCTTACAAAGCCTCCATATGCCAATAAATCGGGTGATGAAAACACAAAAGCTTTCGTAATCGTATCGAAAGCGGAATACGAAAAAATTCAACGTTTCCGGTTTTATATGGATAGCCTGGCCAGAAGTCCTTCCGCCAAAAAAGTACATGACAGTATCCTTACTAACCGACCCGGTTTAATGGATAGCATTCTTCTTCTTGAAACGATTTACCAATCACAAAATAAAAAGTAAAACAGTTTATGGAACAGAAAACACATTCACAAAAGTTTCTGCGGCAGCGCAAATTTTTACTGGTGCTGCCCTTATTGGTGCTGCCTTTCATGACTTTGATGTTTTGGGCATTAGGAGGTGGCAGCGTAAACCATGCCGATGCGCAACAAGCACAAAATGGGTTGAACATGCAACTGCCCGGTGCCAATCTGAAAGATGATAAACCGCTTGATAAATTAAGCTATTATGAAAAGGCAGCTTCGGACTCCATGAAGTTGCAACAACTCATGGAAAATGATCCGTACTACAGGCATCATATAGATACCTCTGTTGTTCCACCCGCAGATACCTCTCTTACGAGCCGCAAGTTCGATAACAATATGGTTGCAAGAAAAAGTTCAATCATAAATCATAACAGCACTTATACGGACCCCAATGAAACAAAGGTGTATCAAAAACTCGCTCAACTGGATGCTGCATTAAATAATGCTTCTTCATCTCGAACAAACGCCGAGGAGAACATAAGCACCGTAAAAACGATGCACATTAACACTTCGGTTAATAGCGGTGATATTGACCGATTGGAACAAATGATGCAAGGCATGAACCAAAAGGAGGGCGAAGACCCGGAGATGCAGCAATTGAACGGCATGTTGGAAAAGATATTGGATATACAACATCCCGACCGTGTGCGTGAAAAGATAAAGCAAACATCAGAAACCAAGAAGGGACAGGTATTTGCAGTGGCTGTAAATAATGAGAATAATTCTATCTCGCTGCTGGATAATAGAGGAACAAAAAACCGGAAAAGTACCAACACAAATTATGCCCTTCAATCTAACGGTTTTTACTCCTTGGATGATGAAGCCTCTTTAAACGAAGGTCAAAACTCCATACAAGCAGTTATTCATGAAACACAGACCTTGGTAAATGGCTCTACAGTGAAGTTGCGGTTGACGAATGATATTTTTATCAATGGCGTATTGATACCAAAAGACAATTTCGTATTTGGCATAGCAGATCTGAATGGAGAAAGATTAAGCATCAAAATCAACAGCATTCGTTATCGCAATTGCCTTTTCCCTGTGAACCTGACGGTATGTGATATGGATGGCATGGATGGTATCTATATTCCCGGAGCAATTACCCGTGATGTAGCGAAACAATCTTTAGACCGTTCCGCACAGGCACTTGATTTTACCACTTTAAATTCCTCAATAGGCGCTCAAGCTGCGGGTGCCGGCATCGAAGCTGCTAAAACGTTGCTTAGTCGAAAGGTCAAGCTGGTCAAAGTAACCGTGAAAGCAGGTTATCAGGTACTACTACGTGACGAAAAGCAAAAACAGGAGAACTGATAATCTATCCATCAATTCCAGTAAACAATTTATTCATTTTACAAAATTCCCAAGTGTATGAAAAAGACAAGTGCAAGCGTGGCAACCGGAATTCTCCTCCTTTTATTAAGCATTCAACTATTTGCTCAAAACAACGCTGAACCCAAAGTAACGGTGATTAAACCGTATGTACTTCCTATTACCTTTTATAAAACTACAAACCTTGTTTTCCCCTACGCCATAAAAAGTGTGGATAGAGGAAGCAAAGATATTTTAGTGCAGAAAGCCAAAGGTGTCGAGAATATCTTACAGGTAAAAGCAGGCAGGCTTGGATTTGACCAAACCAACCTCACCGTTATTACGGCTGATGGTAGGCTATATTCCTATATTCTCAATTATACCGATACGCCAAGTGTGCTGAATATTCGGTTTGACAATTCAGCAACCCTTTATCCGGTGGCTTTCTTTTCAAACATCACTATCAATGAAGCACAGGTAAAAGCTGATGCAGATACTGTAGCTATAGCAAAAGAAACCATTCATAGTATTAAGGATAAGAGCTATGGCATGAGGCTGAAATTAAGTGGGTTGTACATCAAAGGTGATGTCCTATTTTGTCGTCTTACCCTGCAGAATTATACCAATATCAACTATGATATTGACCAACTCCGCTTTTATATCCGGGATCAGAAAAAAGCAAAACGCACCGCTACACAGGAACTTGAAATAAACCCGCTCTATGTAACAGGTGATACATCAGTTATAGTTGGACAATCGGAAAAAGTGTTTGTGTATGCGCTCCCCAAGTTCACCATACCAGATAAGAAATATTTAGCCATCGAACTCATGGAAAAATCTGGTGGCAGGCACTTAAAAATTCATGTGCATAATAAAACTATCATCCGGGCAAAGTTACTCCAGTAGCCTTCCTTATTGCAAATATTAAATGTTAGTGTAGCATGGAAAGTGTGGGCAAGAAGTACAACATTATTTATGCAGATCCGCCCTGGCAATTCAAGGTCTGGAGCAACAGAGGTATGAGCAGAAGTGCGGAAAACCACTACTCAACACAGTCCCTCCAAAGCTTAACAGCATTCAATATTCCAGCTATTTGCGAGAATGACTGTGTGCTTCTTATGTGGGCAACTTTTCCTTGTTTAAAAGGTGCTTTAGAATTAGCAGAAGCGTGGGGGTTTGTTTATAAAACCGTCGCCTTCACCTGGATAAAACAGAATAAAAACAACGAAAAGCTTTTCAAAGGAATGGGATACTACACAAGGGCGAATGCAGAAGTTGTTCTTCTTTTTACCAAAGGGAAACCATTGAAAAGGATTTGCCGGAATGTTGAACAAGTTCTTATATCCAAAAGAGATAAACACTCCAAGAAACCCAGAGAAATCAGAGAGCGAATTGTCAACCTCTTCGGTGACGTGCCACGGGTAGAACTATTTGCCAGAAGTTGTGAGAGCTTGTTTCCTAATGAAGAATTTGAAGGATGGGATGTGTTTGGCAATGAAGTTAGCAGCTCTATAAAATTACCGGACTAAGAAAGTTATACGTTATTAAAAGCTTCAGATATGGACGAGAAAAATCTTGAATACCTCAAAGGTCAATTACAAGCACTTGGTTTTCCCTTGAGGGTTGCGGAAGAAGTAGAGTATTACATGAAGGCGAATAAGGAGCCGTTTCATGTCTATTACAGTAATCAAATCAACGAAGATGCCTTAATGTATGACTTACATTTTATCAAAAGTTCAAACAACGCCTATCAGCTTAAGGAATATGAATTAACGTGTAAGCATGTAAATATTCCCAATCTAAACATTCAAGGTATAAATACTAAGGAATTAGATACAAAGCTGAAGGAAGTAAGTGGTTGGTATGACAAGTTCTACGGTGAGGACATTGAAAATACGATGTCAAGGCAAGAATATCGACAAGCTACTGACTTCATAAATGCTACGAACAGTGATTTATATACTCTGGTTAGAGTAGAAGAAGGAAAAGATGTTGCAAAACTTTTAATGTACAAACATCTTCCTGAAAGTGAGTATGAAAAGTATTTTCAGGACTATAAGGAAATGCAAAAGCTTCATGAACACAAACATGTATTTCCTGTAGATGACGATAAGGCTTTAACTGCAATGGAAGCTTATGAGTTTATAAAGACTGAAATCGATCATTTAAAACCAAACATTCAAATTGATGCTCTTGCTGGTCACATCATATCAGATGAAGTCTTACATCAAATAGATTTAGAACTTTTCCAAGGTAATCAATGGATAGCTTACAATACTGTTCCATATTTTTTAGAGAAGCACGATGTGTATTTCTTCAACGGCAAAGATGAAGCATATGATTTTGCAGAAGGCAATATAAGCGAGTTTGACAATTACAAGGTTATAGAAATAAAGGCTTTAGCTAATTCACTTAAACAGACACTGCAAGAAGAAAGTATTATCAATAATAATAAAATAAATCAATCCTTAGTATCTATAGACAATAGCGCCCTATATACACGATTGGAAGAGTTAGGTTTTGGTAATAGGTTGAATACAGCAATCTCATTTTATGAGATGTATCCGCAAGCGCAATTTCAATTGCCTATAAAGGAAAGAAACGAAAAGGAGGCGATTGAGTACTGGTTACATTTTGAACAAAATGGAAGACCTGGTAACTACAAGCTTGCTGGTTGCGAAGCCACTTTACGCATACTTCCTGATGTGCCTAATATTTCTATCCAGGGGATTGATGCTACAAAGCTGGATAATGCCATGCGCCAATTCGATTGGTCAATTGACCATCACACAGAAGCTTTAGTAGAAGTACGAATGCAATCGAAAAAAGGAAAGGAAGAGTTAAAACTAATTGACAACATCATTCGCAATATTACTAAACTACATACTACTCCAGACGGGAAAGAAATAGCGGAGAAACTAATGTTCAAATATTGGCTTGATGGACCTTATGAGCCTAATCAATTCTCCTTGGACTATTTAAAGCAACAGTATCAGTTCACCTGCGCTATACCAGCTAATAAGATGGTTGATAAAACAGCGGTTTATGATATGTTGAAAACAACTGCTGAAGTATCACCATCAAACGAAACAATTTCATTCACTTCAAAAACAAATTTTATGAACCAGAAAAATTTTGAGTACCTGTGTGATCAGGTAAAGTTTACCGGCTTCGGCGAAGGGCTGGAAAACGAATTGAAAGAAAAAATGCAGAAGCAAACTCCAGAATTTCAATTAGCTCATAACACAAAGTTTGGCAATGATGATGTAAAAGCTTCTTTGCATTTTAAAAAATCAGATCAGACGGATATGTATTTCTTCAACCGCTATCAGGTATCCCTAACGCCTGAACAATCGAAGGACAGGATGGAGCAAACGTTCTACATCAACAAAGAAGGCAGCATCACACTTAAAGAAGCCTATAACTTGATGAATGGAAGGACGGTGAATAAAGACCTAACCAACAAAGAAGGACAGGTTTACAATGCCTGGATGCAAATGGATTTTAAACAAACGGATAACAACGGGAATTACAAGCTTAAGCAGTATCATCAGAACTATGGATACGACTTAGTAAATGCATTGGAAAAGCATCCTATCAAGGAACTAACCAACGAACAGGATAAAACCAGACTGGTGGAGGCCTTGCAAAAGGGCAACCGGCAATCGGTAACGTTTGTGCAAAATGGTACCGAGCAAAAACATTTTATCGAAGCTAATCCGCAATTCAAAACCATCAATGTATATGACAGCAATATGCAGCGCCTTCATAGTAAGCAAGGGCAAAATGAAAAGCAGGGACAAGGCGAAAACAACACTGCAAAACAAGCATCTAAAAACGAAAGCCAGAAGCAAAGTGCTGCGGATGATAGCGATGAGATGCCAAAGGCATCGAACAAAAGAAGAAAGAAGCAAAGCAATTCTATCAGCTAAGGAATAGGCTGATATAAACTTACTATGATTGATAACACGTTTGTAAGCGGTTGAATGGATCAGATCAAGCCATTATCGGATTTCTTCACAGCCATTGATAAAGACCCTCGTATCAGCATTACGCATATAGGTCTTTATGCGGCGTTGCTTCAGTATTGGAGTGAACATGGCTTTGAAAATCCGGTGCATGTGTTTAGCTATGAAATAATGAAGATTGCTAAAATATCTACGAAGACAACTTACCATAAAAGCATTAAGGATTTAAGTAGTTACGGGTATATCCGTTATGAACCATCTTACAAGCGAAACAAAGGAAGTAAAGTGTATTTCAATACAACTGATTAATATGGTAAAATGAATTTTGAAACATAATGTGCCAAAGCCCTTCACGGGCTTTTGCTGTCATAAAGGGAGGTGTGAAATGGTATCTGAAGCAGAAAGAATATCCCCTGAAAAGGCAATTGAAATTTTAAAGAGGGACGGTGTTGAAGTCACCTTAGAAGAGGCAAAAATCATCTTGGATTTTTTATATGGGATGGCGGAAATTGTTGTAGAACAACATTTAAAAAAGGCAAGTTAGATACGCAAAGATTTTACGATGCTAAGAAATTTAGTTATCTTGCATTAACAGTAAAAGCTTTAGTTATCAATTATTTCTGTAACCCTACTTATAGCTTTTGCTGGTTAAAATTAAAGAGATAATCATGAAGACAGCCGACTTATATATCCGTGTAAGTACCGACGAACAAGCTGATAAAGGATACTCGCAAAGAGACCAGGAAGAACGCTTACGCAAATATTGTGCGATCAACTCAATAAAGGTGCGCAAAGTGATCTTTGAAGATCATTCTGCCAAAACCTTCAATCGCCCTCAGTGGTGTAAATTATTAGTTGACTTGCGTAAGCACAGAGGGCAATCCGATCTTATTTTATTTACAAAATGGGATCGCTTTAGCCGCAACGCCGGAGATGCCTACCAAATGATTAGCACGTTGAGGAAGTTAGGGATAGAACCACAAGCTGTGGAACAACCATTAGACCTTTCTATTCCTGAAAATAAAATGATGCTTGCTTTTTATTTAGCGGCACCTGAAGTAGAAAATGACCGTAGGGCTTTAAATGTATTTCATGGAATGAGGAGGGCAAAAAAAGAAGGGCGGTACATGGGCACTGCTCCTTTAGGCTATATAAACAAGGTAAGTGAAAACGGGAAAAAATACATAGCACCAAGAGAAGATGAAGCTAACATTTTGAAATGGGTATTTCAGGAATTAGCATCGGGCAGGTTGAATACAGAACAGGTTTGGAAATTGGCCAAAGAAAAAGGATTACGCAGAGGTAGCAAAAATAATTTTTGGGTTGCCATCCGCAATCCCTTGTATTGTGGCAAAATATTTATTCCAAAGTTCAAAGATGAAGAAAGCTGTTTAGTGCAAGGACAACATGAGCCATTGATTTCTGAAGCACTGTTTTATGAAGTACAGGATGTTTTAAATGGACGTAAAAAGGCACAACGTACTAAACTAACTGTTGATGATGCTTTACCCTTAAGAGGCTTTTTAATTTGCCCTAAATGCGGAAGAATGCTCACCGGAAGTGCCTCTAAGGGCTGTAAAAAGAAATATTACCATTATTATCATTGTAGTTCTTCCTGCGGAGTAAGATACAACGCAAGCAAAGTAAATGTTGGCATCGTAGATGAGATTAGAAAGTATGTGAAGCCATTGCCTAAATTACAGCTTTATAAAGAGGTTATTGTATCCGTTTTCAAGGCAAAAACACGTTTACAGCGGAATGATGTTCAGCAAATGAAAACACTGCTTGATGAGGCAAACAAAAGGCTATCAAAGGCAAGAGACTTATTACTGGCGGGGGATATTGAAGCTGATGATTATCGTACAATAAAATCCGAGTGTGAAGAAAGAATTAACCGCTTAGAGGCGCAATTAACAGCTTCGGTAACCGACACAACCAATATCGAACCTTTGTGGGATAAAGCTATTAGCAATATCTCGCAATTAGATGTTTTGTACTCAGAAGGGACAATAACACAGCAGCGGAAGATTATTAGTTCGATGTTCCCCGAAAAATTGACTTTTGACGGATTTCAATATCGAACTAATCGTGTGAACCAAGCGATTAACCTTATGTGCTTAATTGACAATAAGTTAGAGGACAAAAAAAATGGGACAAGCCTCAATATTTTAGACTTGTCCCAAGAAGTGATCCCGCTGGGACTCGAACCCAGGACCCATACATTAAAAGTGTATTGCTCTACCAACTGAGCTACGGAATCGAACCATTCACCCTTCGATGAATACCCCGTGTTTGATTTGGGAGTGCAAAAATAGGAGAAATAAAAAAATGGCCAAATTTTTATAAATCTTTTTTCAGCCAGTTACCCACATTACTGCTGATAACTGTTTCAGTTATGCCTATTTTTGCAGTAACAACAAGCATAATATGTCGGACTTCACAAACAAGGTAGTCGTTATCACGGGCGGTTCTGAAGGAATTGGAAAGGCATTGGTAGACGCTTTTTTATACCAGGGAGCCAAAGTGGCTACCTGCGGCCGTAATTACGATAAACTCTATCATTTGCAGGCTTCTTATCCCGGTAAACCCCTCATGATCCATACGGCCGATGTGAGCAAAGAGCAGGAAAGCAAAAGCTTTATCGATGCCGTGGTTAAAAATTTCGGCACCATCGATATACTGATCAATAACGCAGGTGTTTCTATGCGCGCTATGGTACAGGATGTAGAATTGGAGACCATCCGCAAAGTGATGGACGTGAATTTTTGGGGCACGGTTTCCTGCACCAAATTCGCACTGCCGCATATCCTCAAAAACAAAGGAACTATCGTAGGGGTTTCATCCATCGCCGGGTTCCGCGGATTGCCCGGTCGCAGCGGCTATTCCGCTTCCAAATATGCCGTCAACGGCTTCCTGGAAGCCCTTCGCACTGAACTGCTGCACAGCGGTGTGAATGTGATGTGGGTTTGTCCGGGCTTCACTGCTTCTAATATCCGCAATGCGGCGCTCAACAAAGACGGACAAGCACAGGGAGAATCACCGATGGACGAAAAAAAAATGATGACCGCCGAAGCATGTGCCAGGCATATTTTGAAAGCGATCAACAAAAGGAAAAGGACCCTGGTGCTCACTTTCCGGGGAAAAGAAACTGTGTTCCTCAACCGGTTCCTGCCCTCCCTGGCCGATAAACTGGTGCATCGTTTTTTCTTTAAAAATGGAAGATTGGTGAAATAACTCATCTTTCCAGACGTTTATCATCCGGCATGCCCATCTTAACGTTGTCAACCGATATAGGCCAGCGCGACTTTCTCGTAGGCGCCATCAAGGGCCAGTTCCTGTCTCTGGATCCTGCGTTGCAGGTATGCGATATCACGCACCAGCTTTCGCAGACCAATTTCCCGCAGGCCGCTTATATCTGCGGCAATGCTATCCGTTATTTTCCGGCAGGCACGCATCATTTTATCCTGGTGAATGTATTCGAGACACCAGTCACGCATCTGCTGGTAGCGAAATTCAATGATCAATTCATTACCTGCCCGGATAATGGCCTGCTTACCATGATCACCGCGGAAAAGCCCCATGAGATCGTTCGTATACCTGCCGGCGGCCAACGCACATTACTGGAACTCACCCAACTGGCCGCCACGGCTATCACACGTATCATCCAGCGGGGTGGCCTGGCAGGGGAGGTGGCTGCCGGGGAGATCGTTGAGAAGTATCCTTTGCGGCCTACTTATGGTCCGGATTGGATCGAAGGACAGATACTGTTCATCGACAATTTCGAGAATGTGGTCATCAACATCACCCAAAAAGAATTCAACGACCACTGCAAGGGCCGGCGCTTCAAAATTGTTTTCAAGCGCAATGAAGTCATCGATACCATCAGCGATAACTATGCTGCCGTTCCCGAAACGGAAAAACTGGCCTGGTTTAATTCGGCCGGTTACCTCGAAATAGCGCTCCGAAACGGCAATATGGCCGGTCTGTTCGGTCTCCAGGGCTTTAACGAGCAAATGCAGCAATCGGGTGGAAGCCAGAGCCACAATAAATGGTTTTACCAGACGGTAAGGGTGTTTTTCGAATAAAATACCCCGTGACTGATTTTATCCTGATTTGCAGTATTTTCGCATCCGCAAATCCATGTTTGCATATCTGTTTAATTCAACAATCAACATCTTATGGCATACGACGTCATTGTCATTGGTAGCGGTCCGGGTGGTTACCCAGCGGCCATCCGTGCATCTCAGTTAGGATTTAAAGTAGCGATCATTGAAAAGGAAAGCCTGGGCGGCATTTGCCTCAACTGGGGATGTATTCCCACCAAGGCCCTGCTGAAAAGTGCGCAGGTGTACGAATACATAAAACACAGTACCAATTATGGTATCAATGCCACCGGAACAGCCGATTTTGGCGCTGTGATCAAACGCAGCCGCGGTGTGGCCGATAAAATGAGCAAAGGCGTTCAGTTCCTGATGAAGAAGAACAAGATCGACGTGATCATGGGCTATGGTAAGATCAAAGCCAAAGGCCAGGTAGAAGTTACCGCCGCCGATGGCAGCAAGCAGGTAGTGGAAGCCAAATACATTGTTATTGCAACAGGCGGCCGCAGTCGCGAACTGCCCAACCTCAAACAGGATGGCCAGAAAGTGATCGGCTACCGCGAAGCCATGGTATTACCCAATCAGCCCAAGAGCATGATCGTGGTAGGCAGTGGCGCCATCGGTGTTGAGTTCGCCTATGTGTATAACAGCATGGGCACCAAAGTGACTATCGTAGAATTCATGCCGCGCGTGGTTCCGGTGGAAGACGAAGAGATTTCAAAAGAACTGGAAAAACAATACAAGAAGCAAGGCATCGAGATCATGACCAACGCTTCTGTGGAATCGGTAGATACCAGTGGCGCCGGTGTGAAAGCCCTGGTTAAAAAACAGGATGGCAGCGCCGTTACGCTGGAAGCAGATGTGGTATTGAGTGCAGTAGGTGTAGTAGCCAATATTGAGAACATCGGATTGGAAGAGAATGCTATCAAAACAGAAAAAGGTAAGGTCATCGTGGATCAATACCAGCAAACTTCTGTTCCTGGTATCTATGCAATTGGTGACTGCTCACCGGGACAAGCGCTCGCGCACGTAGCTTCTAAAGAAGGTATCAATGCTGCCGAGCACATGGCTTACCTGGAGAAAAAACACAATCACCTGCCCGATCCGCTCGATTACAACAATATCCCCGGTTGTACTTATTGTACACCAGAGATCGCCAGCGTTGGTTACACAGAGAAAGCTGCTAAAGAAGCCGGTTATGATATTAAAGTGGGCAAGTTCCCCTTCATGGCCAGCGGTAAGGCCAGCGCAGCCGGCGCTACCGAAGGTTTTGTAAAAGTGATTTACGATGCCAAATACGGCGAATTCCTGGGTTGCCACATGATCGGCACCAATGTAACTGAGATAATCGCTGAAGCGGTGGTAGCCCGTAAACTGGAAACCACAGCCCACGAGATACTCAATGCGGTGCATCCGCACCCCACTATGAGCGAAGGCTTGAAAGAAGCTACCGCCGCCGCTTATGGAGAAGCCATTGATATTTAACTTCTCTTTCTATCGTCATCCCGAGCGAGCGAAGCGAGCCGAGGGACCTGCTGAAGCTTTCGGTAGGCCCTTCGACTCACTCCGTTCGCTCAGGGTGACGATTATGTATTAGAAATCACCTATTCCCTCGTACTTTTGCGCCCATTATATGAAATACGAGAAGGAGATCAACCGGCGCAAAACATTTGCGATTATATCACACCCCGATGCGGGTAAGACAACCCTCACAGAGAAATTGCTCCTGTTCGGCGGCGCCATACAAACGGCCGGCGCAGTGAAAAGCAATAAAATTAAAAAACATGCTACCAGCGACTTCATGGAAATCGAAAGGCAGCGTGGTATCTCGGTGGCCACTTCGGTGATGACCTTCGAATACGAAAACACCCTCATCAACCTGCTCGATACCCCCGGTCACAAAGACTTTGCAGAAGATACTTACCGCACACTTACGGCGGTAGACAGCGTTATACTGGTGGTGGACAGCGTAAACGGGGTAGAGGAACAAACACGCCGCTTGATGGAAGTCTGCCGCATGCGGGATACACCCGTGATCGTTTTCATCAACAAAATGGACCGCGACGGAAAGAACCGGTTCGATCTGCTGGAAGAAATAGAAAAAGAACTGCGCATTTCATTGCACCCCATGACCTGGGCCATCAACAGCGGTAAAGAATTCAAGGGCGTATACAACCTGCATGAAAAAAACCTGCGCCTTTTCACAGCAAGTACCAAGGCGGAAGAAGACGATACCATTGCCATCAGTGACCTTTCCGATCCTTTGCTCGATACCAAAGTGGGAGATAGAGATGCCGAACAATTAAGAGAAGATGTGGAACTGATCGATGGCGTACACGGTGAACTGAATGTACCCGATTACCTGTCGGGTAAAGTGGCGCCGGTATTCTTCGGAAGCGCCGTGAATAATTTTGGTGTGAAGGAAATGCTCGACACTTTTATTCAGATCGCCCCCACGCCGCGCGACAGGGAAACATCTGTCAGGAAAGTAAGTGTGGATGAAGACAAGTTCAGCGGCTTTGTATTTAAGATCCATGCCAACCTCGATCCCAAACACCGCGACCGTATTGCATTCATGCGTGTGTGCAGCGGGCGTTTTGAGCGGAACAAATATTATCATCACGTACGCCTCGATAAAGACATACGCTTCAGCAACCCGTACAGTTTTATGGCGCGCAGTAAAGATGTGATTGAAGATGCGTATGCCGGGGACGTAGTAGGTTTGTTCGATACAGGCAATTTTAAAATAGGAGATACCCTCACGGAAGGAGAAGATTTTTTCTTCACGGGCATTCCCACTTTCTCACCGGAGATATTCAAGGAACTGGTGAACAAAGATCCCATGAAGACCAAACAACTGGAAAAGGGCATCAGTCAGCTCACCGATGAAGGCGTGGCGCAATTGTTCACCCAATTCGGCGGCAATAAGAAGATCATAGGTTGCGTGGGAGAACTCCAGTTTGAAGTGATCCAATATCGTTTGTTGCAGGAATACGGTGCAGCCTGTGAATTCAGGGCCATGCCTTTTTACAAAGCTTGCTGGCTTACCAGCAATGATCAAAAGAAACTCGACGATTTCCTGCGTTTCAAACAGCAGAATTCAGCCGAAGACAAAGACGGCCACCCGGTGTACCTGGCGCAAAGCGAATGGTTTTTGAATACGGAAATCACCAATAATCCCGATATTCAATTCCATTTCTCAAGCGAGGTGCACAAATAATAAAAACGAGGTTTGATAGCGTAGAGATATATGCAGGAAACACTGGACATCATCATTGTAGGGGCAGGGCCTATTGGTCTTTGTTGCGGACTGGAAGCGAAAGTCAGGGGATTGCGTTATATGATCCTGGAGAAAGGCTGCCTGGTGAACTCCCTGTATCATTACCCGGTGAACATGACTTTTTTCTCCACTTCGGAGCGGCTGGAAATTGGGGGTGTTCCTTTTGTAAGCAACAATGCCAAACCCACGAGGAACGAAGCGCTGGAATATTACAGGCGGGTGACTGTTGCTGCGGCATTGGATATCCGCTTGTTTGAAAAAGTGGAAACAGTCGGAAAAAACGCAAATGGTTTCGAAGTGCATACATCCAGTGGGCATTCATACCAGGCGAAATATATTGTAATGGCAACCGGTTTTTACGATATACCTTTTCTGCTGAATGTGCCCGGAGAGGACCTGCCCAAAGTAACACACTATTATAACGATCCGCATTTTTATGCTTTCCGGAAAGTGCTGGTAGTAGGAGCGAACAATTCGGCAGTAGACGCAGCACTGGAAACCTGGCGCAAAGGCGCGGCAGTCACAATGGTGGTACGGCAGGAAGAGATCGGTACCCGTGTGAAATACTGGGTGCGGCCGGATATTGTAAACCGCATACAGGAAGGTTCCATCAAAGCTTATTTCAATTCCTGTATTAGTGAAATAAGAGAACAGGAAGTGGATATCTTTACACCAGAAGGGAAGATCACCCTGGCCAATGACTGCGTGATCGCCGCTACAGGATACCAGCCTGACCTGTCTTTCCTGCAAAAACTGGGCATTGAATTATCGGAGGATGTAGTGCGAAAGCCCAGCTACGACCCCGTCACCCATGAAACGAATGTGCCGGGAATATACCTGGCAGGTGTGATCTGTGGTGGCATGGATACGCATAGCCTTTTTATTGAGAACTCAAGGGAGCATGCAATAAAGATCATGGATCATATTGCCGGCAACCTTTCATAACCTATGCAAATATTTGAGACAGCACGACTAACGGTCAGGCATTTTGCTCAGGAAGACGCTGAAGACTTTTACCGCTTCAACAGCCACCCGGTTGTTATGCAGTATATCAGGCCGGTGAAGAACCGAACCGAATGCGATGCCTTTCTCACAGAGAATCTCAACCTGTACCAGCCGGGCTCCTGTTTAGGTCGTTATTTTGTAGCAGATAAACATACAGGTCATTTTGTGGGTACTTTTTCTCTTCTTTATATGTCGGGCACCGATGATATTCATATCGGGTACGGACTGATGCCGGAATGCTGGGGCCGTGGCTATGCGGTGGAATTACTGAAAGCAGGCATTGGGTATTTTTTTAATAATACGAAACGTGCTGTCATTTTTGCCATTACCGAACCCGCTAATACCGCTTCCCGCAAAGTGTTGGAAAAAGCGGGCTTTATGCGCAAAGTACCTGTAACACAACAGCAAAAACCGCTGGACCTCTTCTATATGAACAGGGAAGATTACCGGGCCTGACTCGCCTTTTTGCGGTATTTTTGCCGCTTATGAAAGTTCGGAGTTTAAAAAAGGATAAGGTCAATATCATTACGCTGGGTTGCAGCAAGAACCTGGTAGACAGTGAAGTGTTGAGCGGACAACTCGCTGCCAATGATATTGCGGTGGTGCATGAAAACAAAAAACTGGACCATAACATCGTGGTGGTGAACACTTGCGGTTTTATCGACAAAGCCAAAGAAGAAAGCATCAACACCATCCTCGACCAGGTAGAATTGAAACGAAGAGGGGAACTGGATAAAGTATACGTGACCGGTTGCCTGAGTGAACGTTATCGTGGCGATCTGGAATCTGAAATCCCCGAAGTAGATGCCTGGTTCGGCACCATGGAATTGCCCCTGATACTGAAAAAATTTGAAGCCGATTATAAAAGCGAATTATTGGGTGAGCGTTTATTGAGTACACCCCAGCACTATGCGTACCTGAAGATCAGCGAAGGGTGTAACCGAACCTGCGCTTTTTGCGCTATCCCGCTCATGCGCGGACAACATGTGAGCAGGCCTGTTGAAGAACTGGTAGCTGAAGCAGAGGCATTGGTGAAGAAAGGGGTGAAAGAGATCATGCTCATTGCACAGGAACTCACTTATTACGGACTCGATATTTACAAGAAAAGGGAATTGCCCAGCTTGCTGAATGCCCTGGCCGATGTAAAGGGGCTGGAATGGATCAGGCTGCATTACGCGTATCCCAGTAAGTTTCCTCTGGAAATACTGGATGTAATGCGTGAGCGCGATAATATCTGCAAATACCTCGATATGCCGTTGCAGCATGCCAGCAACAACATGCTCAAAGCCATGCGCAGGAACATCACCCGTGAAGAAATGACCGAACTGATCCAACAGATCAGGGAAAAAGTGCCGGGTATTTGTTTACGTACCACACTGATCGCAGGCTTCCCCGGTGAAACAGAAGCCGATGTGTCAGCGTTGAAAGCATTTTTACAGGAACATCGTTTCGATCGCGTAGGTATTTTCAATTACAGTCACGAAGAAAATACATCGGCCTATGATATGGTTGATGATGTGCCGGCCGATGAAAAATCAAGACGTGCACAGGAGATCATGGAAGTGCAGCAGGAGATCAGCTTTGAAAAGAACCAGGAAAAAGTAGGAAAGGTATTCAAAGTGCTGATCGATAAAAAAGAAGCGGGCCGCTATTTAGGCAGAACAGAATTCGATAGTGTGGAGGTTGATAATGAAGTGGTGGTACATGCGGGTAAAAAACTCACCATCGGCGAATTTGTACAGGTGAAAATTACCAAAGCTTACGATTACGATCTCGAAGGAGAAGTGATCTGATCATACCGATGCCCGGTAATGCCCGGGTGTTTTTCCTGTGATCTTTTTGAATATCCGGTTGAAATGCGAAAGGTTGCTAAACCCCGTTTCATAACAAACCGTTGATATAGGCTGGTCGCCGGCCAGTAATAACTTGCAGGCATTGTTGATGCGGATCTCGTTCAGGAAATGCGTATAGGTTTTACGGGTCCTGGTCTTGAAATATTTGCAGAACGCCACCACTGTCATATTAGCCACAGCGGCAATCTCTTCCAGCCGGATGGTACGATGGCTTTCCCGGAATGTATATTCCAGTACGGCATTGAGCCGGCTGCCATCGAAATCGCGGATAGGTCTTTGTACAACGGCATGGGACAAAGCCGTCGTTTCTTTTTTAGAAGACAGTAGTTTGATCATTTCCATGAACAGGATGATCTTATCCATTTTTTCGGCGCCGGCTATTTGCAATAATAAATTGCGCAACTGCTCCTGTTTCTTTCCTTTGAAACGATACCCGCCCAAACTGTTCCTGAAAAAAGGAAGGAATGATTTTACTTCTTCCTGCTGCCAAAACAGGTTGCCCAATGTACTTTCATCGAAGAATAATGTAATGGCTTTGGCTTTTAGTTTCTTCTTGAAATATACCGCATCATTCCTGAATACATGTGGTTGGTTGGAGCCGATCACAAATACATCCCCCTCTCTAAACCTGCCTACATAATCACTGGCAACCAGTGTGCCATGGCTTTCCACCACCAGTGTAAGCTGTATCTCAGGATGCTGGTGAAGATGGTTATAAAGATGCGGCATGGCATCTACCTGCACACGAATGGCTTCATTTCCTGAGCGGGGAATTTTAAAGGGAACGATTTTCATAAAGGGCCTTGGAGTCGATTAGTGATCCTAAATTAATTCAATTATGAAATATTTATTTAAAAAATGGATAAAATAGTATCAGTATTGATGAATTGCGATCAATAAGCGCTACCCGGCGAGAACTACCTTTGATTCAAATTTTATACGTATGCAGTTTGCATGGAAAGGCGTTTTTCCCGCCATCACTACACAGTTTACCGCAAATGACGGACTGGATATGCCATTGTTTGAAAAAAGCCTGCAGGCACAACTGGATGCCGGGGTAGACGGCCTGGTATTGGGCGGCACATTAGGTGAAGCCAGTGTATTAACCACCGATGAAAAAGAAAGACTGGTAAAGTTCACGATCGATAAAGTGAAAGGTAAAGTGCCAGTGATACTCAATATTGCAGAAGGCAGTACCAGGGAAGCTTTGTTACAATCGGCCTATGCCAAATCATGGGGCGCCGATGGATTGATGTTATTACCTCCCATGCGATACAAAAGTGACGACAGGGAGACCGTGCATTATTTTCAAACCATAGCAGCAGCCACAGACCTGCCTATCATGATCTATAATAACCCGGTAGACTACCGGGTGGAAGTAACACTCGACATGTTCGGTGAACTGGCTGCCAGCAGCAATATCAACGCCATTAAAGAATCTACCCGTGATGTTTCGAATGTAACAAGACTACGTAACCGTTTTGGCAATCGATACAGCATATTGTGTGGTGTAGATACCATTGCACTGGAAGAGATGGCATTGGGGGCGGATGGATGGGTAGCCGGATTGGTATGTGCTTTCCCCGCCGAGACCGTAGCCATTTATCGCCTGGTTAAAGCAGGTCGTATAGCAGAAGCAACTGCCATCTATCGTTGGTTCATGCCTTTGCTGGAACTGGATATTCACCCCAAACTGGTACAATACATTAAATTAGCAGCAGCGCAGGCGGGTGTTGGTGCGGAGTATGTACGTGCGCCACGTCTTAGTTTGGCAGGAGCAGAGCGTGAAAGGATTTTGAAGATCATCAATGATGGTATCGCATCCCGCCCCGTATTGCCGGATTATTTGCAAATAAAATTGTAATCAGATGAATGCCGCTATCAACCAGGTCATGCAGCAGGCAGCACAAGCATTTGCGGCCTATAAAAAAATACCCGCTACAGATAAAGCCCGGTTCCTCGAAACCATTGCTTCCAATATAGAAGCGCTTGGCGATCGTTTATTGAACCAGGCCGCAGCAGAAACCAACCTGCCTTTGCCCAGGTTAACAGGAGAGCGGGGCAGAACCACCATGCAGTTGCGCATGTTCGCAACCATGCTGCGCGAAGGAAGCTGGGTGGAAGCATCGATAGATACAGCCATACCCGATAAGAATCCTCCCAGGCCCGATATCCGTAAAATGTTGTTGCCATTGGGCCCTGTTGTGGTATTCGGCGCCAGCAATTTCCCTTTTGCTTATTCCACAGCTGGAGGTGATACTGCCAGTGCGTTGGCAGCCGGCTGTACCGTAGTAGTTAAAGCACACCCGGCGCACCTGCACACTTCTGAAATGGTGAATGAAGCCATTCAGCAAGCCATCACAACCTGCGGCATGCCCGAACATGTTTTTCAGCATGTAACCGATACTTCATTTGAAGCAGGAAAAAACCTGGTAGAGCATCCGGCTACTGCAGCCGTTGGTTTCACCGGTTCTTACAAAGGTGGTAGGGCATTGTACGATTACGCCATTGCGCGGGAAAAACCCATTCCTGTTTTTTCAGAAATGGGTAGCACCAATCCTGTTGTATTCCTGCCGGATGCCATTGCACAAAACGGCTCAGCGCTGGCGCAACAATATGCTGCATCCATTACATTGGGAATGGGACAATTCTGCACCAATCCCGGACTGATGCTGGCCATTGAAACGGACGCCTTACCCGCTTTCATCGATACCCTTCGTGCAGCGATTGAAACAGTAGCTCCCGCTAAAATGTTGCATACAGGCATACATAAAGCGTATTACAAAAAAATGGAAGCGGCTTTACACGAGCAGCATGTAACAGTGATACAACAGGCAACCACCGCTCCAAAGGAGATGGAAGCATTGCCCACTGTTGCTATGGTAGACGGCACTACTTTCCTCGCCAACCCTTTGTTGCACGAAGAAGTATTTGGACCCTATTCATTGCTGGTGCGATGCAAGGATATGGATGAATTGTTGAAAGTGTGGATCTCGCTAACCGGTCAGTTGACTACCAGCTTAATGGGTACCGATAAAGATTTTGCTAATTACCCCGCATTACTGGATACTGCCGTTTCTATTGCCGGCAGGATCGTGTTCAATGGAGTGCCTACCGGTGTGGAAGTATGTCCGAGTATGGTACATGGCGGACCATTCCCGGCTACTACCGACAGCCGTTTTACAGCTGTTGGCATCAACGCCGTGAAGCGATGGGTGAGACCTGTATGCTATCAACATTGCCCCCCAACACTTTTGCCCGAAGCCCTGCAGGAAGGCAATCCTTTGAACATCTGGAGGATGCGCAATGGTGTAATGGGAAAAGAATAAATATGATTTGCTCTTTGATATTGTTATAAGGAAACAGCTGTGTTGCTCTGCTTGTTACGGGATACAAAGTACAGGCACACCAACATGGAAAGCAGGCATGGCAATCAACAATATTTTTCCATAGGTTTCCATATAACAATCGGGTCATAACAAATTTAAACATCATTGTTCAATAAAAGAATCCATACATGAAGACAGGTCCGGTTGCCTTTGCCAGGCAGCATATAGAAAAGTTGAGCGGACATTTGTTCCATTGCATCGATGCGCATACCTGTGGCAATCCAGTAAGGGTAATAGCCCAGGGAGGTCCCGTGCTGGAAGGAAAGAACATGAGCGAAAAGCGGCAACATTTTCTCCGTGAATACGATTGGATACGCAAGGGATTGATGTTTGAACCGCGCGGACATGATATGATGAGCGGCGGCATATTGTATCCGCCGCACGACCCGCAAAACGATGTGGCGGTATTGTTCATTGAAACCAGCGGTTGCCTCCCTATGTGCGGACATGGCACCATCGGCACCATTACCATTGCCATTGAAGAAGGATTGATTCAACCCAAAACGCCTGGTATCGTACGCATGGAAGCGCCGGCAGGATTGGTGTTGATCTCTTATCGTCAGGAAGGCAATAAAGTAACATCGGTTAAACTGAAAAACGTACCAGCCTATCTCGATTCGGAAGGACTGCAAGCGAATTGTCCTGACTTAGGAACATTAACAGTAGATGTAGCCTATGGTGGTAATTTCTATGCGATTGTAGATGTGCAACCCAATTTCCCGGGACTGGAACATTATACAGCCAGTCAATTGGTAGCCTGGTCGCGCGAGTTAAGAAAAAACATCAACGAAAAATATACATTCGTTCACCCGCAGGATGCTACCATCAACGGATGCTCGCACATTTTATGGGCAGGAGCGGTGCTGGACAAACATTCAACGGCACGGAATGCGGTTTTTTATGGAGATAAAGCCATCGACCGTTCGCCCTGCGGCACGGGCACTTCGGCACGCATGGCACAATGGTATGCCAAAGGAAAACTAAAAGAAGGAGACAGGTTTGTGCATGAAAGCATCATAGGTTCTACATTTACAGGTACCATCGAAGCGGTAACAACAGTAGGCGATAAGCCAGCTATTGTTCCGGGCATCGAAGGATGGGCTAAAATTTACGGGTATAATACGATCAGCATCGATGCGAATGATGATCCTTATGCCCACGGATTCCAGGTAATTTAACACCAGATCATAATTTATAGACAAATGCGGATCGTTATCATTGGAGGAGGCATCATTGGTTTAAGCAGCGCTTATTATTTGCAGGCAGGCGGACATGAAGTAACTGTCATCGATAAAACGGATATGAGCAGTAACTGCTCTTATGGCAATGCGGGATATGTTTGTCCCAGTCATTTTACACCGCTTGCCACACCGGGTATTGTAAAGCAAGGGCTCAAATGGATGTGGAATTCTAAAAGTCCTTTTTATGTGCAACCGAGGCTAAGTCGCAGTTTGATCAACTGGGGCATGCAATTCATGAAAGCCGCAACCCAACAGCACGTGGAAGACTCAGCCATACCGCTTAGGGATATTGCGATCCTGAGTAAAAAAATGTATGAAGAATGGACAGCATTACCGCAGTTCAACTTCGCTTATGAGCACAAAGGATTGTTAGAGATTTTCCAAACGCCGGAAGGTGCAGAACATGCCAAACACGTAGTAGAGAAAGCCCGCGAACTGGGATTGACCGATACTGCCTTGCTGGATTACGATGCATTGCAGGCGATGGAACCCCAGACAAGGATCAACGCGCAGGGCGCTGTTTTCTTTCGTTGTGATGCGCATCTTTATCCCAACAAATTGATGCAGCAACTGATAGCCGATTTGAAACAAAAAGGCGTGCGCATACAAACAAATGAAGAAGTGATTCGTTTTGAAAATGCCAATGGAAATATCACTCAACTAATTACAACCAATGGCGCTTACCATGCAGATACGGTTGTGATAGCCGGCGGCTCCTGGAGCCGTGAACTGGCTGCCAAAATGAATGTCAGTATACCATTGGTGCCCGGCAGGGGATATTCGGTTACCCTGGAAGATTCACCTTACCGGCTCAACTATCCGGCCATATTGGTGGAAGGCAGGGTGGCTATGACGCCGATGGATGGCAACAAGCTGCGCATGGGCGGAACCATGGAAATTACTTCCACACAAACACCCCCTCGCCTCAAAAGGGTGCAGGGCATTCTGGATGCAGTGAAAAAGTTTTACCCTGAATTCAATGTGCCAATGCCTGCTGCCGATAAAATATGGTATGGCTACCGGCCTTGCTCGGCGGATGGGTTGCCCTACCTGGGGCGCACCCGGCAATGGAAGAATGTGGTGTTGGCTACGGGGCATGCCATGTTGGGACTGAGTTTGGGCGCAGGAACGGGAAAACTGGTGAGTGAAGTTGTGGATGAGCGGGAAACGAGCATGGACATCCGCCCATTCAACCCCGACCGTTTTTCCTGATTTCGAAATGGCCTATTACAGGAGCGGAAACGGCAGTTTACAGTAAGTTGTAATTTAGCAGCTTATATGAACCATACCTCCACCCGTATACCATACGAGCGCACCGGATATTTTACGAAGATCGTTTCGGATTATCTTAACCAATCCGCCTCCCTGCAGCCTTTTTATAAACACAATGCCAACCTCGAAGGCATACAGCAAGCCATACATGAGCGGCAGGCTTTTGATACACCACGTGCTTTGCTGGTAGAGACCCTGCAAGCGCAATACAAAGGGTTACCTGTAACAGAAAAACTCCAGCAGCATATTGCATCACTGGCATCAAACAATACTTTTACTGTTACTACAGCCCATCAACCCAATATATTTACCGGTCCGCTTTATTTTATTTATAAGATCATGCATACGGTTCGGCTGGCAGATGAATTATCACGACAACTGCCTCAATACAAATTCGTGCCCGTTTATTATATGGGCAGTGAAGATGCGGACCTGGATGAATTGGGATACCTCAACCTGGGCGGACAAAAACTGGTTTGGAATACCCGGCAAACAGGCGCCGTAGGGAGAATGAAAGTAGACAAAGCGCTCACGAAAGTATTACACGCTATCGAAGGGCAGATAGCCGTATTGCCCAAAGGAAAAGAACTGGTTGGTTTATTCAAACGATGTTATACGGAAGGAAAGACCATCCAACAGGCAACGTTGGAGTTGGTAAACGAACTCTTCGGCGCTTATGGTGTAGTAGTGCTGGTACCCGATCATGCCAAACTGAAATCGGCTTTTCGTTCAGTAGTGAAAAAAGAATTGCTGGAAGGTTTCTCCCATCAAATGGTAGCAACAACCATTGTTTCGTTGAGTAAACACTATAAAGTACAAGCCGGTGGAAGAGAGATCAACTTATTTTACCTGTTGGATGATAAGCGCGAGCGAATAGAACGGAATGGAGGTGGATATGAAGTGAAGACGCTTGGATTGCGGTTCAGCAAAGAGGCTATTCTTGCTGAACTGGATGCGCACCCCGAGCGTTTCAGTCCCAATGTGATCCTGCGCGGCGCTTTCCAGGAAACCATATTGCCCAACATCGCATTCATAGGCGGAGGAGGAGAGTTGGCTTATTGGTTGGAATTGAAAGCTGTTTTTGAAGCCATACAGGTACCTTATCCGGTACTGGTGTTGCGTAATTCCTTTTTGCTGATGCAGCGCGAGCAGGAACAGAAACTGCAAAAGCTTGGCTTTGACCCTACCGCACTTTTCAATACAGAACAGAACCTGGTGTATGACCTGGTGATGCGTGAATCGAATGTAAAGCTTTGTCTGACAGATGAATTGAAAGAGGCGGCAACCTATTATGAAAAACTCAAAACGTTGACAGGCGCTATCGATGCTACCCTGAAGCAGCATGTAGAAGCATTGGAAGTAAAGGCGGTGAAGCGTTTGAAAGAACTGGAAAAGAAAATGCTGCGCGCAGAGAAGACTAAATTTGAAGCGCAGCAAAAACAGATTGCCAAACTCAAACAGGATCTGTTTCCCAACAACAGTTTACAGGAACGTGTGGAAAATTTCGCCACCTGGTATGCAACTTATGGCCCCCAATGGTTGCAGATGATATATAAAGTTTCGGAAGGATTTCCGAACAACTTTACGATCGTTGCATACGAATAACCATGCAGCAATTATTTTGCTTCTTTGTTTAATGCATCAACCGGCTGAGCAAAAGATAGCGATTGCGGTGCATTTCTGTTTGAGCTGCTGTATGTACGCCAATATGCATGACTGCAGCTGGTACTCCTTTCTGTACAGCAGGCCAGGCAGGTACCCCTTCTCCGTTGGGATTACCTGATTTGATAAAATGCACAAAATAACTTTGCAGGATGGCAGACACTTTGTAATCTTCCGGTTGCCAGGCGAATACTTTATTGGTGGGCAGGTTTCCCATGGCATATTCGATTTCGGCAGAATGTACAGCGCCTCCTTTGGCTCCGGGCCTGGGCCGTGTATAAAAATAACGGTATACCGGCTGGGCGGCACTGCTGTGCAGATCGGTCCATTTCCAGGTACTGAATCCGATGAAGCGGTCGCCTGCCAGGTCGGTAGCTGCCTGTGTCAGTTCCTCAGGTGTGGTTGCCTGATAAACATTCAATATGGCTGTTGCCTGGTCGCCGTATAATTTTTGTACTGCTTTGGCGAAGTTCTCTTTTGTAAGGGTGTCTTTGCCCATCAGTGCGCGGTAATTCATTTCTTCTGAATTCCATCCGGCCAGCAGCGGAACCTTTGCCTGTTCGCCGGCGTTGTATATTTTGAGAGGCGATTTTGGGAAAAAATATCCGTCTATCGTTATACGGAATAATTCCCACTCATGGCCAGCTGCCACTTCCAGCAGCTTGTCCGCCGGCAGGTTGCGCAATGCTGCAAGCGAACCCGCACCTGCCATGCTGGCAAATTTCAGTCCGCTTTGTTCTGCATCAGCCAGTGATACCGGCGATAGCGTACCCAGTAATGAACCACTTTCACCAATGGCTCCTGCGATCAACTGTTTGGATAATGGCGATGCCATCTGTGCGCTCACTGAAATGGAACCTGCAGATTCACCGGCAATGGTTACCCTATGCGGATCGCCGCCAAAAGCAGCAATATTATGTTGTACCCACTGCAAGGCGGCGCTTTGATCTAACAACCCATAATTACCCGAAGCATGGTGTGGCGATTCTTTGGTTAGTTCAGGGTGTGCAAAGAAACCAAACACATTGAGCCGGTAGTTGACGGTAACAGTTACGATCCCGTTGCGGGCCATACTTTCTCCATCGTAACGGGGCTCGGAGCCATCACCACCCATGAAACCACCGCCAAAAAAATACACTAATACCGGCAAATGCGCTTTGCCGGCCGTTTTAGCCGGCGTCCATACATTGAGGTAAAGGCAGTCCTCACTCATTCCATTGGAACGAAACACCATATCGCCGAACAGCCCGCGCTGCATGGCCCTGGGTCCGAACTGGTCTGCTTTGCGCACGCCTTCCCATTGCTTCACCGGCTGTGGTTCCCTCCAGCGGAAAGCTCCCACCGGAGGTGCGGCATAAGGGATACCTTTGAAAATATACACACCGGATGCATCTATGCCCTCCAACACACCATTGGCAATGGTTACCCTGGGCGAAGATGGCAGCGGACGATCGGTTTGTGCAAACAATTGTATTGCGCTGAAAGAACTGGTCAGCAGGAATGATATTATTTTTCTCATGGCTCTCGATTGATATAGATAAATGAAGTATAATCTTATCCTAAGATAAAACGAAAAAGCTTTCCTAAAACAGGTCACTGGCCATATAATCATTTTATTGTAACTTGATTGACTATTTTGTTGACCACGCTATGAAAATACAAACTCGTTTTTTTGACCAGCAGCACCTGTCACGCACAGCCTGCTGTGTAATATTGTTCCTGCTCAGCGGATGCTCTAAAGGGCAGCCTGCTTCCAATGCTACTTCCAATCCCAACCCGGGCACGGGCGGCACTAAGACTTATCAGTTGGTTTGGGCCGATGAGTTCAATGGCGCCAGTCTGGATACCACCAACTGGGTATTTGATATTGGAGGCAACGGTTGGGGAAACAATGAACTGGAATACTATCAGAAAGCAAATGCAACCGTGGTTGATGGCAACCTGGTGATCACTGCCAAAAAAGAAACAGTAGGTAATAACCCATATACTTCATCCCGGCTGAAGACGCAAGGAAAACAAAGTTTTACTTACGGCAGGATCGAAGCCCGTATCAAAATGCCGGTAGGACAGGGACTCTGGCCCGCTTTCTGGCTGTTGGGCACCAACATTAGTTCAGTGGGTTGGCCCAAATGCGGTGAGATAGATATTATGGAACACATCAATGCCGACAGTCTTATTTATGGTACGGCACATGCTTATGATAATGGGCAGCATGTATCTTCCGGCGATAAAATGCTTTCCTCACCTGCCACTTATCATGTGTATGATGTGGAATGGGATGCGAATTCCATTCAATGGCATATCGATGGTACACTGTATCACACTGTTAACCTCAACAGCAATATCAACAGTACCGGCGCTTTTTTCAATCCCTTCTTTATCATCTTCAACCTGGCGGTAGGAGGCAACTGGCCCGGCAGCCAGGTAGATAATACCCGTATACCTGCCAGTATGTATGTAGACTATGTAAGGGTGTATCAGCTGAAATGATACACACATTACTACATCCCGTTTAATTACTGAATGCGTAAATCGTTTTCCCGATTTTAAAAAAGTTGATTTTAAGCCGTATTTAATTTGCGCCACAATCAATTTTTTAAAACAAATCGGAATAATGATGAGAAAATTTACGCGTGTTGTACTCATTTTTGTTGCTGCGTTTATTGCACAGATGAGTCGTGGACAAAATGGTACCCTGACCTTACATGGGGTTATTACAGACAAAGCCAATCATCCTTTAGAGGGTATTGTAGTTTCGATAAAAGAATTATCCAAAATAGTGATTACAGGTGAAGACGGCGCTTATAGTTTTAAGAAGCTGACTCCCGGGAATTATACTATTGATATCAGCGGTTTGAATATACAATCGCATTCAAGAAGAATTATGCTCAATCAAAATACGGTTTTGAATGTTGGATTGGAAAGTTCAGCCAAAGAATTGGATGCAGTTACCATTACGGCCGGCGGACTTCGTCGTAAAATATCGGATCTGCCTGGCTCCATTTCTGTTATTGATGGCAGAACCATCCGTGAATCGGGCGCGCAATCCCTTACAGAAGTCATTACCCGTATTCCCGGTGTAGTGGCTGTTGATGAAGATGGCAGAGGACTAAAACCCAATTTCGGACTTCGCGGACTGGATCCCAACCGCAACAGAAGTGCCTTGATTTTGATCGATGGCAAAATTCCCAATGGTACCATGTATTATGGCGACCCCGGTGGTTATTATATGACACCGCTTCAGCAGATTGAAAAAGTGGAAGTGATCCGCGGAGGTTCTTCTGTATTGTATGGCGGTTATTCAGTAGGTGGTGTGATTAACCTGGTTTCCAAAAAAGCATCGGCAGTTCCAGCAACGTTATTGAAATTAAATTATGGAAGCTGGAATGCATTGACAGCGGAAGTAAATACCAGCGGCAGCAATGGTAAGTTTGGTTACATGGTGAATGGTGTGAGGAGACAGGGAGATGGGTTTAGGGAAAGAAGTCAATTCGGCGTTAACGACCTCACAGTAAAACTGGACAATCAAATCGATGCTGCTACCAAACTTTCTTTTTACCTGAATGGGTTTAGTGAAAATTCTGAAACGCCCGGTGGATTAACCCAGAGTCAATATGATCAAAATGTCAAGCTCAGTCAGCATCCGTTTGACCATTTTACATCGGATCGTTATACGGCTACCATTTCTTTGGATAAGCAATTGACAGAGCACCAACAGCTCAATACCTCTATTTATGGTAACTACTTTAAAAGAGATTGGTTTGTATCACGCAAGAAAAGCGCTGCCAGCACCAGCTTTGACACAACGGTTGCATTTATCCGCGATATCCACCTGATAGGCATCGTATCTGATTATCAGAATAACAACCCGATCGGAAACCTGCAAAATAATTTTGTAGTAGGTGTCCGGTTACATACAGATCGTTTGAATGATATGACCATGACAGCGAGCCTGGGGAACCAGGAAGTTGGGAAGGCCAGTGGTTACGGCATCGGCACCAGCCTGATCAAAGAAGTATACGCTTACAATACGATCAGTTTCTTACCACAATTTTCCTTTTCACTAGGCGCGCGTTATACTTCGGTGAATTATAAGAAGAAGGATTTTACTGCAAAGAACCCGTTAACCAATAACATTGGTCTGGATGTAAAGAGCAACTCCGATGCCGTAGTTTTTTCGACCGGGCTTGTATATAAGTTCAATGAGAAAAGCAATGTATTCGTGAATGTTTCCAGGGGTTTTCAACCGCCTGCCATCTACTGGGCCCTGGATGCGAACACGGTTTCTTATGCCGGCGAGCTGAACCCCGAAACTTCTATGAACTATGAATTAGGTCTTCGTACACAACCGGCAACATGGATCAGCGCTAACCTTACCGGATACATCATTGATTATAAAAATAAGTTTGTACAGGTGATGACACCGGATAACCAATTCAAGCTATGGCAAAATGTAGGCACTTCATTGCAGAAGGGAGTAGAACTGGAATTGGATCTTTATCCTGTAAAAAATGTGAGTCTGTATGGAAGCGGCGCTTACCAGGATGCTAAACAAACAAGCGGTACCACTAAAGATAAATACATGGTGTATGCTCCCCAACTCACTTACACAGCCGGTGTACGTTATAGTAACCGTTTGGGTGCGGGCCAGTTTACAACCAATGCATGGATGACTTATGTAGGCAAGCAATACACTGATCTGGCAAATAGCGAAACAGGAACAGCCAATGGACAAAATGGTCCCATATACGCTTATCATCCGGTTAACTTTTCATTGCAATACCAATTGAAAAAATGGGGCTTCAGTTTTACATTGAACAATGTATTTGACGAGCGGTATTTTACGAAGCGGGAAGGCGCTTTTTGGGAAGGCATCATTCCTATGCCTGGCAGGAACTTCATGACAGGCATATCTTTTAAATTTTAACATCATCACACTAACATAACAGAACTGGCGAATCGTTGTATTCGCCAGTTCTGCTTAGTGATCGATTACACATCAAACTTGTTATTCCAATCGCCTTTGAGTTTTTTTACTTTGCCCGATACTTCATCGTTCATCTCGGCTTTATAGGTGTCCAACGCAGTAGCCACATCGCGGTTGGTGCTGCCGATGATCTGTGCGGCCAGGATACCGGCGTTTTTGGCTGCATTCAATGCTACGGTAGCAACAGGAACACCATTGGGCATTTGTAATATGGAAAGCACGGAATCCCATCCATCGATAGAGTTGGAAGATTTGATGGGAACGCCGATCACCGGTAAACTGGTGAGCGCTGCCACCATTCCCGGTAAGTGTGCGGCACCTCCTGCGCCGGCAATGATCACGTGTAGGCCCCGCTCCCTGGCAACAGTAGCATATTCCACCATACGCAGCGGCGTGCGATGAGCGGAAACGACTGTTAATTCAAAAGGAATATCAAATCGTTTGAGTACATCGGCGGCGGCCTGCATAATGTGCAGGTCGCTGTCGCTGCCCATGATAATGCCTACAAGAGGAGAAGGTGTTGTCATATTGCTGTTGATAACGAATGCAAGATACTCGATTTTATGGTATGCTTTTTACAGCAATGTGCCATGCATGATAAGGAATGCTACGCTGAAATAAATGATCAGTCCAGTTACGTCTACCAAAGTAGCGACAAACGGAGCCGAAGATGCAGCAGGATCGGCGCCCACCTTTTTCAATGCAAGAGGCAACATAGAGCCAGCCAGGGTTCCCCACAAAACCACGCCCAGTAAGGCGAAGGCAACGGTGGTGGCGATCAGCAGCCAGTGCAGACCATAATCATGAATATGAAGATTCTGCCACAAAAAGATGCGCAGGAAACCCACGATGCCGAGGATGATACCCAGTGTGAAACCGGATATGATCTCTTTCCGCATCACATACCACCAACTACTGAATGTTACTTCACCAAGTGCCATGGCCCTGATGATGATAGATGATGCCTGGGAACCGGAATTACCGCCGCTGGAAATGATCAGGGGAATGAAGAGTGATAACACAACAGCCCTGCTGATCTCTCCTTCAAAATGCCCCATTGCAGTAGCGGTCAGCATTTCTCCCAGGAACAGGATGATCAGCCATCCCGCTCTTTTTTTGATGAGGTTTACAAAAGAGATCTGTGTATAAGGTTCGTCGAGTGCTTCAGAACCACCTATCTTCTGTATCTCTCTTGTATTCTCCGTTTCTGCTAAACGCAATACGTCGTCGATCGTTACAATGCCAATGAGTACGCCCTTTTCATCGGTTACGGGCAATGCAAAGCGGTTGTTCTTCTGGAATATTTCAATAACATCTTTTTGCCGGTCGGTAACTACCAGGTTCAGGAATTTATTATCCATCACCTCGCTCACTTTTTTGCCGGTATCGACAAATAAAAATTCACGTATCCGGATGTCATCGATCAACACGCCGTTGTCATCTATCACATAGATCACATTTACGGTCTCGGAATTCTGACCATGTAATTTGATGAAATCAAACACTTGTTGTACCGTCCAGTCTTTTTTCACTGCTACATAATGCGGCGTCATGAGCCTGCCTACGGTTCCTTCTTTATAACCCAGCAATTGCAGGGTACTGCTTCTTTCTTCGGGGCTCAGCAGTTTGATGAGCTCATTCACAATGAGGCTGGGAAGTCCCTCGAGGAAAGCGGTACGGTCGTCGTCGGGTATCGCATTGAGCAGGCGCGCCGCTTTTTCGTGGTGCATGCCCCGGATCAGGTCCTGCCTGGTTTTGAAGCTGAGTACTTTGAAGGCTTTGATAGCAGTATATTCATTCAATGCCTCGAATACTTTTACCTGGTCCTGGTCTTGCAGTTTGTTCAGTATGGATAAGATTTCCCCGAATTTTGTGTGCTCCAGCTCTTTCTTTAACTGTGCATCATTGCTGTTGCGGATGCAGGATCTGACCGTGTTGAAATGGTTCATAAGCCCAGTTTTACGACATAAATTAACGGGAAAGTTAACATCATAAGACAATTGGCATGCCAGTTTATGGGGGCTGGCATGGGCTTTGGGGATTGCTTAACAATTGCATAATAAACCTTTCCTGCCGGCTGTTGTCAGTAAAGAAGAGCAAGCACAAATTTTAAATCGTATGTTATGAAAACGATGACCCTGGCAATGATTTTTGGAATGGCGGCACTCAGTTCTTGCGGACCGTCTATTCAATCTACCGATGTTGATTACCAGGTTTCGGCTTCGGTTGGATATGGCACATTTTACGACGCCCTCAGTCCTTATGGCCGTTGGTTCGATTACCCCGGCTACGGACGTGTATGGACACCCAGTGTGGAAATAGGGTTCAGTCCCTATGCTACCAATGGCCGCTGGGTATATAGTGCAGACGGATGGGTGTGGGCTTCGGGCTATAGTTGGGGATGGGCCCCCTTCCACTACGGACGTTGGCTTTATGATGGTCCTTATGGATGGATATGGGTTCCGGGCAGCGAATGGGCGCCTGCCTGGGTAACCTGGGGCAGCTGCAATGGTTATTATGGATGGTCTCCAATGATGCCGCATGGCGGGGTATCTGTTTCAGCCTACTGGAATTTCGTTCCGTCTCAGCATATCAACCAGGTTAATGTGAATAATTACATCGTTCACAACAATACTACTGTAGTAAATAACCTGACCAAAAATGTAACCATCATCAACAATAATAATTATTATGCTGGCGGAGATAACAGGCAGGTATCAGGAAGAGCGGTATATAACCGTGGACCGGAAGTACATGAAGTAGAGAAAGCAACCGGACAGCGTATTAATCCTATTGTTGTGCAAACAACTGGAAAGCCGGGTCAGCAGCTGAACGACAGACGCCTGGCCATTTACAGGCCGGTGATCAGGGAAGATGTTTCCAAGCAGCAGCCGGTAACCAATCAACCTGTACAGAATAAACAGGTAGCGCCGGCTCAGCCACAACAAAACAATCCTGTGTCATCAATGCCACAACAGGAGAGAAGAGTAGACCCGGCTCCTCAGCAGGACAGAAGGATATACGATCCCCAGTCCCGGGAACAGGGAAAAAGATATTATCCGGTACCTCCGGCTTCCCGGCAGCAGGATAACAGAAGATATGCGCCAGCACAGTCTCCTCAACAGGACAGAAGGTATAATAGAATGCCGCAACCCGTACCATCGGGTAACGGGCAGGGTCGCGGCAATGAAAACGATACAAGAAAAAGCAGGAAAAAAGAGGACTGATTTAGTTATTGATGTCTTTCCCTTTTTTTAATGATTCTATTCCATTCTCTACCATGCTTTTATTGGCGCCCGGAGGAGCCAGCGGCAATGCTTTGCCGGCATACTCCAGGGCTTTGCTGAAGTCGCCTGATGCAGAATAGCCACGAACCAATCCCCAGGTGGTCATGAATTGATCGGGATTCTTCTTATAATTCATTTGGAATGCTTCCAGTGCTTCTTTATTTTTCTTTTGTACCAGTAACTGGCGGGCATATTGATGTACTTGCCCCATATTCCCCATCGGTAATGCTTCTTTCATGATGGCATTGGCCTCGGCATTCCTGTTCAACTTATCCAGCACGGCGGCTTTGGTTGAAAGTGTGGCAAAATTCCGGTCACCAAGTACCTGCGGGTTGATGGATGTGTCGGCCCATGCCAGCGCCTCTTCCAGGTTGGTGTTGTGATCAACGCACCATTGAGCGGCCGTTTGCCATGGTTGCCAGATAAAGCCTTTCTCCATACGTAATTCCTTTCTGAATGAAGCGAGTTGGGTTTTGATCAGGTCTACCTGTACTGTAAAAGGGATGACCAGCTTTTCCCATTTCAGGTTAACGACAGCACTGTTATCTGTTTCGTTGCTGAACTCATAAGCCAACCATTCTGTCGATTCGTTATTGGCTACAGGCTTCACTTTAACGCGCAAAACATCTTTGGATGGATCGTAATAAAAACTGCCCCATGAACTGTTATCCTGCGAAAAGATCAATGTACAGGCGTCGGGTGCGTAAGCTACAAAGAACCCGTATTTGCCGGCTGCAAGGGGTTGTCCTTCAATACTAACATCCGTGCTGAATTCAATGGTGGTAGACTCATTGGCGCCGGCACGCCAGGGAGCTTCTTTGGTATTGCCAAACCCCTGATCAGTAAAACCTGCAGGTACCAGTTGCCCCCAGATTTTTCCTTCGCGGCCTTTTACATGTGGCCGGTCATAGTGAATGGTAACATCGGTAATGCCGATTCTTTCACCTACCATGGCTTTTTTGTTTCCACCGTTAGGCGGCATGATAAGTGGTTGGGATTGTGCTACTGAAGCGCTCAATAGTAATATCCCCAAACATAAACATTTCATACAGTATAGTTTTAAGAAGACTAAACTATATAACCCTTATGCAGGCAGGAATCTAAAAATGACCAATGCTCAATAAACCGTTTGAGTGGTTACCGGCTGATGGCATAAGCGGCAATACTCCTTAGTACAGGAGCGGCTTTTGCTTCCTGCACTGTTATCCGGATACGGTCGGTTTCTTTTCCTTCGAATGAGGCAATTTTTTTACGGCCGATGGTGGTGCCGGTAAACACTTTTTCGTATTGCCCGTTTTGATATAATTCAATGGTAAAAGCCGCTACCCGTTGCCCGTAGCGGATCATTTCTTCCAATACCAGTGTATTCACCAATGTTTTATTGGGAAGCCTGAATTCCAGTTGCGCATCATCGACCCGATGAGCTATCCAGTAAGTTTGGATATTGTGATCGGTGAGATGTTTCAATTGCTTTTCATCACCGGCATTGGTGCTAATAGAAGCACCTTCCAGCAGATCGTGTTGAAAAGCCTGATTGCGTAATTGAAGGAATCCCATGAGTGATGCAGAATCGGCATCAGCGATCTTTCCGCGTGTATCGGGTGGCACATTCAGCAACAGGTTGCCGCCATTACCAACGGATTTAAGGTAGATGTTGAAAAGTATCTGAGGCGATTTTACTTTGCTATCTTCTGAAGCGCGGTAAAACCATCCTGGTCTGATAGAGACATCGGCTTCGGCTGGTATCCAGTTTTTACCGTTTCTGTTTCCCTGGTTCAGTGTGTCATTGGGTGGAGCGCCGTGACCTCTTTTAAAACCGGCTGTGTCCAGCAGGCTCCAGTTGGTATTGCCAATGATGCCTCTTTCATTGCCTATCCAGCGTACACTCGGGCCAATATCGCTGAATACAATCAACTGTGGTTGCCATTTAAAAACAGAATCCTGGAATCTTTTGAAATCGTATACCTGTTTTTTGCCATTGGGGCCTTCACCATTGGCGCCATCCCACCAGAGTTCAAAGTATTTGCCATAACCAGTGAGCAATTCTTTCATGGTAGAAAGATAAACATCGTTGTATGCAGCCGTACCATAAGCAGGATGGTTGCGATCCCAGGGGGAGATGTAAACGCCCATTTCAATGCCTTCCTGCTTACAGGCAGCGGCCAGTTCTTTGATCACATCGCCCTTGCCATTGCGCCATTTACTTTCCCGAACGGTATGTGTGCTGAATTTACTGGGCCATAAACAAAAACCATCGTGGTGTTTGGCGGTGATGATGATGCCTTTGGCGTCGGCCTTTTTGGCGATCCTTGCCCATTGCACGCAGTCAAGATCGGTGGGGTTGAAAACATTGGGGTCTTCTTTGCCATCTCCCCATTCTTTATCGGTAAAAGTATTCGGACCGAAATGCATGAACAGGTAAAATTCTTTTTCCTGCCATTTCAATTGTTTTTCTGTGGGGACAGGTAATACCGGCTGGATATGTTGTGCGTGAAGCTGGGTTGTTTGTAAGGCCAGACCCACTAACAGGCATGCTGCAACGAATGGTTTGATGCGATTGGTCATGATTATTGTTTGCAATGGTGCAAACAATAATAACCATTTTTTGATAGTGATTTATAATGCAACAGCAATTATTTTTGGCAAACGATTGTCAGGCCAGTTGCCGTTTGTACAATTGTACCGTATTCTCAAATCCCAGGTAAATGGCATCGCAAACAAGCGCATGGCCGATGCTTACTTCGTCAAGAAAAGGGATATGCTGTTTGAAGTATTTTAAATTGGTCAGGTCGAGGTCGTGCCCCGCATTCAGACCCAGCTTCAGTTCTTTGGCGCGGTTGGCTGCATGTACATAAGGCGTAACAGCTTCGAGTGAATTGCCCGAAGCAAAAGCGTTGGCATAACCTTCCGTATACAGTTCTACGCGATCGGTGCCGGTGAGTGCGGCGCCTTCTATCATTTCTACTACCGGGTCTACAAAAATGGAAACACGAATGCCGGCCTTTTTGAATACACCAATGATGTCGATGAGATAATCTTTGTGTTTGATGGTGTCCCATCCATGATCGCTGGTAAGTTGCCCAAGTGCATCGGGAACCAGCGTTACCTGGTGCGGTTTGGTTTCCAGTACCAGGTCAATAAATTTCTGTTCGGTAGGGTTGCCTTCGATGTTGAATTCGGTGGTGATGATCTCCCGGATATCACGCACATCCTGGTAACGGATATGACGTTCATCGGGCCGTGGGTGCACGGTAACGCCATCGGCGCCGAATTGTTGGGCATTGATGGCGGCCCTTAATACATCGGGGTTATTGCCACCGCGGCTATTGCGCAAAGTGGCAAATTTGTTGATGTTCACACTCAGCTTCGTCATACCACAAAGATACCGAACTAAAGCATGAAATTTAATAGCTCACGCCGCCCCCATTTGCCCCAATCGCCCATGGCTTTCTGCAAAGTGGTCAGGAAGTTTTTATAATCTGTTTTTTTCAACTTACCAGGTGCAGGCGGTACCAGCTTATCGGCCTTGGGTGTTTCCAGTTCCAGTTTGGTTGCCATAATAGTAATGTTCAACCTGGGGACGGCAATGCCCAGGATCATGCCGGGAAGATTGGTGAAACAAAGCGGGCCACCACTAACAGGAATCTGATCGGTATAAAATGCGACCACATATACAGAATCCATGATAATGCCAGCGGCTTTCCTGCATTCGAACCCCGCAATATCGCGGGTTTCATTGAATATGCGCCAGTTGATCTTGCGGATGGAATCGGCGAGCAGGAATTTTTCGTCATATACTTTCTGTTTTTTCTGGAAAGTGCCGTGCTCCAGGTCGCTATAAATGATATCATCAATACCGATAGGATCACCCCAAAAAGGAATTTTTACATCCGAGTCTTTTCCTTTCTCATACAATGTTTTTCCATCTTTGAAATAAAGATTAAAATAACTGATCTGGAATTTGGGCATCTTGTCTTTGAAGTTATCGAGAAAGGTTTCTCCTTCCATTTCTTTATAGATGTTCCATTTCTTTTCAAATTCTATCTTGCCCGATTGGATGAATTGTGTTTGCGCATGCGCACATGTGGTAGTCAATACAAGTATCAGGAATAATATCTTTTTCATATTGCGGTGATTAGTTGTCTGAAGATTTTCTGTTCTTGTTGAATTTCCATCTCAGCGATAACAAGGCATAACGTTGTACCGTGGTATAGGTGTTTTGCGATATGAAATTGCTGGTAATACTTGGTTGGAATCCGACTCTCTGGTTGAGGATGTCATTGATGGATGCAATAAGAGAAATGTCTTTTTTCGGTATGATCTTTCTCTCAATGGAAGCGTTCCACACGAACGTATGGATTCCGTTATCACCAGGAGATAGTTTCTGCCGGTAGGTGGCGTCTATATCGGTAGCGAATATCCAGTTTTTGATCATGAAATAATGGAAGTTTAAACCGAAGTTTTGGGTCCAATATTTAGTGATGATACTTGTGCTGAAGGATGATGTAGACTGGTTATACCCCGGTCCATAGGAGAGATTCAGATCGAATTTCTTTTCGGAATACCGGCCAATATTTATTTCCGGTGAAATAGTGAAATTCCTGGTGGTATTTTCAAGCCCATTGATGAAACTCTTGTACTGGCCACCATTCATACGTGGCGAGAAATTAATAGAGAGTTTCATGAATTTGATTTCCTTGCCAATATTAATTCCTAAATAATAGTTGTAATTGCCATCTACATTGACCGCCTGGTTGGTCCTTTTACCTTGCTTATCTACAATACTTTTATTACTGAAAGCATTTTGGTTGATATTAATGCCACCCCAAAGATTGATATTTCGCTTGGAAATGACTTTATAATGGTACATGTAGAAATTAAAATTGTGATTGAATGCCGGTTTAAGATCGGGGTTGCCAATGGTGATATTCAAAGGATCGATATTATTTAAAATAGGTTGCAGTTGAGAGAGAGATGGCTGCTGTGTGTTTCCATTGTAACCAAGGTTGAAGACACCTGTTTGGGCAAATCGCCAACTGAAATTAGCAGAAGGAAAATAATTGACAAAATTGCGTGCATAAGAAGAATCTTTGTACAGGTTGGTTTGTTTCATTGAAAGCTCCTGCAAACCTAAACCAGCCCGCAATGTGATCTTTTTATAAATGTAGTTCCAGCTGATGCCTCCGCGGTGAGAATAGTAATCGTATTTGAAATGGTTACTGTAAAGCAGGTTCAGTGAGTCATATTTACCATTGCCTCTTTCATAAGAACGCGCGTCTTGTTCACTGTTACTGCTGTTGAATGTATAATTCAGATTGATAGAAGTCCTTTTAGTTAACGGTTCAACATAAGTCACCATTGCCTGGGAAGTAGTAATAATACTGGCATTGCGTTTGCGCTGATCGATCAGTTGTGTGGAGTCGACCAGCCCGTTCGTATAATACTGGGTCTTGTTATACAGGTATCCATCTGAATTGTCGGTGATCTTGCCCATGCCGGCGCTGATGGTTACGGAACGGGTACCGGCCTTATTCAGTTTACGTTTGAGAAATACATCTGCTTTGAGGTCGTTTTTATCGCCATTGGAATAGTGGTGACGAAAACTGTTGTTGATAAGGGCCTGATGGCTGTTCAGGTACTCGCTGGAACGGGTGGCATCCTGATCGTTTTTACTCCAACTGCCTCTTGCATTGATAGTGAGGGTAGTAGCGGAATCGAGATTCAACTCATTCTTGGTGCTGATGCGATTTCGCATGCGGCTTCCCCTCATGTGTTCATCCTGGTTATTGTAATACACTGAGTCTGGCAAAATATAGGTAGAGCGTGTATAGCTGTCGCCCGAAAGAAATTGATGGTTATACCCATAATTGTTGGCAGTATTGCTTTTCAACTTGCCGAACTTATTGTTGTACATGAAACTCATTTGCTGACTTTCTGGAATACCCTTGGCATTCCAGGTGTTGAATTCGTCGCCTTCATTGTTAATCATGATTCCGCCGCCATCCATCATCTGCATATTCAGACTTCCAAAATCCTGTTGTTCTTCCCAGCTCATGTGGTTATTGCCTGTTCTGTCGGCAGTCAGGTAAGCTCCCATTTTTTTAGTACTGGTAAACCGGTTGGCCGTAATTTTCGATTGGTAATATTGTTTGAAATCACTACCAGCTTCCGCTTTACCGAAATATCCTTTTTTGGCATCTTCCTTCATCACTAAATTGATGGCTTTCTGCTTCTGTCCGTCATCAATACCTGTGAGGGCCGCCTGATCGCTCTTCTTATCAAATACCTGCACTTGTGCCACATCCTTTTTATTCAGGTTCTGTGTAGCCATAGTAGGGTCATCACCAAAAAACTCATCCCCATCCACATATACTTTCTGCACTTTTTGTCCCTGTGCAGTGATCTCACCTTTGCTGTTCACAGAAATGCCCGGTAATATTTTCAACAGGTCTTCCACCGTAGCATCGGGCCGCATCTTGAAACTATCAGCCATGTAAATGGTGGTATCCCCTTTGATACGGATAGGAGCAATGGTTTGCCTTACAATTACTTCCTGCAACAGGTGCGCCTTGGTGTTGAGCGGGATCAACCCGAAATCATAAGGGGTTTGACCATTCAATGATAAAGTGTCGATCATTTCAACATAGCCAGGATAAGTGACCATCACTACAAAGAGCCCTGCAGGCATGCCTTTCAACTCAAAATGCCCCTTGTTATCAGCCCGGGCAAATCCCACCAGGGTAGAGTCTTTCGAATGCAGCAAACTGATCACCGCGTGTTCCAGGTTTTGCTTGGATACCGTATCGGCAATCCTTCCTTTCACTACAGATTGTTGTGCATAAGAAACAGAAAAAAAACAAGTAAAAAGTAATAAGGGTAAAAGCGTCAGTTTTTTCATATTTTTCATAGCAGATTGTAATGTGAGATGCAACGCAGTGCAAAATCCATAAATATGTTATAAAACTAAAAAAATAGTTGTTAATTAATGTTAAAAAATTTCATAATTTAACAATGGTTTGATATACGGTCAAATGAGCTGATGAATGCAGTTGATAAGAAAACCTATTCACCCGAAAGTTGGAAAGCAGATGAAAAAAAAATACGAAGACATCCATTTTGTTGAGACGGAACAACCCGTGTGGAATTATTCATTGTTCACCGATGAAGACATCCGTAATTTCCAACAGGGCACCCATTACCGGCTCTATGAACTGTTCGGCAACAAGCAGTTGACAGTATTGGATACACCCGGCACTTATTTTGCCGTATGGGCGCCCAACGCCACCTATATAAGTGTTACAGGGTATTTCAATCAATGGAATAAGGAATCACATCCTTTGAAAGTACGCCTCGACCATTCCGGTATCTGGGAAGGATTCATTCCCCATCTGAAACAGGGAGAAGCTTATAAGTATCATATACATGGATTCAAAGGCGTTCGGCTGGATAAGGCTGATCCCTTCGCGCATTTTGCCGAACTGCGTCCCTATACAGCCTCCATCACCTGGCAAACCCACTACGAATGGTCAGACACCCAATGGATGAAAGACCGCAAAAAGAACAATGCTTTAACGGCGCCTTTCTCTGTTTACGAAGTGCACCTGGGCAGTTGGATGCGGCCCGATAAATACAATGAAGATTCTTACAACAGCTATCAGCAGTTGATAGAAAGATTGGTGCCTTATGTGCAGGAAATGGGCTTTACCCATATCGAACTCATGCCCGTGATGGAATATCCGTACGATGGTAGCTGGGGCTACCAGGGAACGGGATATTTTGCGCCCACTTCGCGCTTCGGAGCGCCGCAGGATTTTGCTGCGCTGGTCGATGCTTTTCACCAGGCTGGTATTGGTGTGATACTGGATTGGGTGCCTTCTCATTTTCCTTACGATGCGCATGGACTATTCATGTTCGACGGGACCCATACTTATGAGTATGCCGATATGCGCAAGGGATACCATCCCGACTGGAACTCCTATATATTCAATTACAAAAGGGGAGAAGTAAAATCTTTTCTCATCAGCAGCGCGCGCTTCTGGTGCGATCGTTTCCATGTGGATGGATTGCGCGTAGATGCGGTAAGCTCTATGCTGCGACTCGAATACAGCAGGGATGAAGGGCAGTGGGAACCCAATGAATTCGGTGGAAATGGTAACCTGGAAGCCATTGCTTTTATCAAAGACCTGAATGAAACCCTTTATCGTGATTTTCCCGATGTGCAAACCATTGCAGAAGAAGCCACTGACTGGCCCAAGATCAGCCGGCCTACTTATGAAGATGGCCTTGGCTTTGGTATGAAATGGATGATGGGGTGGATGCACGACACACTTGACTACTTCAAGATGGACCCGGTGTTCAGGCAGTTCCACCAGGATAAGTTTTCGTTCAGCATGATGTATTTCTATGACGAACATTTCATGCTGCCGTTGAGTCACGATGAAGTGGTGCACGGCAAGAGCCCGATGATATATAAAATGCCGGGCGATGAATGGCAGAAGTTTGCCAACCTGCGGTTACTCTATACTTATATGTATACACATCCCGGCGCCAAACTCTTGTTCATGGGGAACGAGTTTGCCGCTACCAGCGAATGGAATCATAAAACAGAACTGCAGTGGGACCTGTTACAATTTGTGAGCCACGGTGGTATGAAATATTGCGTACAAAAACTGAATGAATTGTATCGTTCAGAACCGGCACTCTACGAAAAACAGTTCGAGCCCGGTGGTTTTGAATGGATCGATCTCCAGCATCGCAGCGAATCGGTGATGGTGTATAAACGCAAAGGAAAGAAACCCGAAGACGATGTGCTGGTATTACTGAATGTGACACCCATCGTGCGGCATAATTGGGAAGTATATGTACACGATAAAAAATCCTGGAAAGAAATATTCAATAGCAATGACCAGGCTTTCTGGGGAACGGGTGATGTGTATAACCCTGAGATAAAGACCGAACTGGTTGATAAACCCAGCGCCTGCTATAAATTGACGCTGAACTTACCCCCTTTGGGTGCCGTCGTGCTTAAATAATACCGGCCCATCTGTAACATATTTTCAGCTCTCCCGTTCCATGAAAAAAGAGCTTATGAAAAAGATATGGATTGTTGTGTCCTTATTTGTTGCCTCACTGAGTGGCCTTCGCGCCCAGGATGTGGTTTACGGTGAAAATGCTGAAAAAAGAGAGGTCAAAGGATTCCACGCCGTCGAAACATCATCCGGCATAGCCGTAGTACTCGCGAAAGGCAACAAGGAGGAAATTGCGCTTACCGCTTCCGATAAAGAAATGCTAACGAGGGTAAAAACAGAAGTAGTGGATGGTGTACTGAAGATCAGCCGCGAAGACAACTGGAAGTTTTGGGAAAAATGGAAAAACTGGAAGATCACTGTTTATGTTTCTTATACCCGGTTAGACGGAGTGAGGGCATCCAGTGGTGGATCCATTACCAGCAAAAATGTTGATCTTTCTACTTTGTCGGCCCGGGTAGGCAGCGGCGGCCATATCAACCTCGCAGGTAAGGTAAACGAGTTAGAGGTGGATGGCAACAGTGGCGGGCATTTCAGGGGATACGACCTGAGTGTGGTCAACTGCAAGGCCAGCGTAAGCAGCGGAGCCGGCGTGCAGGTAACCATTACCAAGGAGATCACAGCCAAAGCCAACAGCGGCGGACAGATCCGGTACAAAGGAACAGGAATGATACGCGATATCAATGTAAGCAGCGGCGGGTCGGTAAGAAGAGGGGATTAAGCAGGCAATACGATCCTGAAAGTAGTGCCCTTACCCGGCTCGCTCGATTTTACAAAGAGCCTGCCTTTGTGGTATTCCTCAATGATCCTTTTGCATAATGGGAGCCCCAATCCCCAACCTCTTTTTTTGGTAGTGAAACCCGGCTTGAATACTTTGTTCAGGTTGTTTTTGGGAATGCCCTTACCGGTATCCGTTATATCCAGGATCATTTCTTTGCGGTCGTTCACCTGCGAACGGATGCTGATCTTGCCATTTCCTTCAATAGCATCCAGTGCATTTTTGATCAGGTTTTCCAATACCCAGTCGAACAGGGGCGGACTCAGCAATGGATTGGCATGTGCCAGCGCAGCGCCGTTGAATTCGAATTGAACATGTCCCCCCGTTCTTTTCTTCATGTATTCCAGCATGTGCTGTATCTGTTCTGTAGGATTGCTTCTCTCCAGCTTGGGCAGGCTTCCGATCTTTCCAAAACGATCGGTGATCAGCAGCAGCCTGTTCACATCCTTGCTGATCTCGGGAACAATGGAAGCATTGGCTTCCTGCTCTTTGAGTATCTCCAGCCAGCCCTGTAAACTGGAAACAGGTGTGCCCAACTGGTGTGCTGTTTCCCTGGCCATCGCAGCCCAGAGTTTGTTTTGGGCGCTCTGGTAATAACTCCTGGTGGCAATGATGGCAATGGCTATGAAGAGTGCAATAATGATCAACTGCACGATGGGATACAATTTTACTTCTTTGAGCAGGCTGCTTTCGCCGTAATAATATTTATTGGCGGTGTATGGGCGCTCGTGGATGATCAATACAATGGGTAACCTGTTATAGCGTTTGAATTGTTGCAGTTTTTCTGCTAAATAATGTGGGTTTGATTTTACCAGTTGGGAATCGAGGTTCAGGTAATTACCGGTGATCTGGTCTTTTTCATTGGTCTCGATGATGGGTATCCGGTTATTCTCTGTAGAGATCTTTGTGGCCAGGTTGAGATTGACGCCAGGCGATGCATTGAGAATGGTACGCTGCGCTTCCACCCAGGCTTCCACATTTTTTCTTTCTTCCCAGGCGATCTTACCGGCCAGGTAATTCGAATAAAAGATGGTGCCGCTTACAATGAGTACGGCTATAAAGACCAGTATGGTGCGCCAGTTGAGCCAGGATGGAATCATCTCCCTAAAATAAGACTAAAAAAGAAAAGCAACCCGGAAGGTTGCTTTTACATTTATGGGGGGAATTTGTCATTTAACTGAATAATCCGCCTTTTTTCAGCTTTTTCACTCCTTCGCCGATTTTGAAACCGTTGTTGTAGATCTCGATCTTGTAATCGCCTACCTGGTATTTATCGGTTTGCTTGATATCGAAGCTAACGGGGGTTACTTTGTTCTGCTCGTAGTTCACTGATACTTTGCTGGTGAAAGACTTGGAGCCTTCTTCGCGGGTGTCAAATGAACTGCCTCCATCACTGATGACCTTACCGTCGGGAGCTGTTACACATACATAAATGTCTTTGGTGCCGGTAGTGGTGATCCTGTTAGGATCGAGTACGAAAGACACGCGCATGGCATTGGTTCTCTTGGCGGTAGTAGTTACTTTTTCCTTGCCGGAACTGCCTATTTTCAAAGCAGTGATACCGATGTTGGATGCATGCAGGGTAGAAGCTAAGTCTTCAATTTGTTTTTTCTCTGTGCTGGTTTTATCCAGGTTTTCCTGCAGTGTCTGCTTGTCGGCGGTCAATTGTGTTTTTTCGGTGGTCAGCTGCTGGTTCTCGCCTTTGACTTTTTCAAGCTCGGCAACGAGACCATCCATCTTGCCGTTCAACTCACCAATCATTTGCTTGGCCTGTGCCAGTTCTGCCTGGGTAGCATTTTTCTTTTTCAGGATGCTGCTGATATTGCTTTTCAGCTTCTGGATCTCTGAACCTCTTTCGGCCAGTGTGCCTTGCAACTGGATATTGTTCTGTGTCAACGAATCGGCTTTAGCGGAAACAACGGTAAATTCCTGCTGAACGGCCGAGCGGGCACTGTCTACATTATTGATCCGGGTTTCAAGCTGTGTCACAGCCTGACGGGTCTGACTTTTGTCATAAAAGATATAACCCCACGTGCCAATCAAGGCAGCGATCAAAACACCATAAACGATCTTGCGGTTGTCTTTCGGTTGCTCAGGCTGGGGGGTATTAGTGGCTTGAGGGTAACTCATACAAAAATGGTTTGGTTTAATTTATAGTAAAGTTAAAAATGGATTTGTTTACGGATTCCATTAATTCTGACGAAGAGAACCAAAACCGTGCCAAAAGATTGTTGGCAAGTTCCTTTGTTCGTATTTCATTATTCATGAACCGTATTTGATATTTGCGCTATGTCGGCAGAAAAGATCATAACCGAATGGAAGAAAGGGAGTTTTAAACCTGTTTACTGGCTGGAGGGGGAAGAACCTTTTTTTATTGACCAGGTAGTGGATTATGCGGAAAAACACCTGCTCAATGAAAGCGAAACGGGCTTCAACCTCACCGTTTTTTATGGCAAGGATGCCGACTGGCCCTCCGTGGTAAATGCCTGCCGCCGTTATCCCATGTTTGCCGAACGGCAGGTGGTGATACTGAAAGAGGCGCAACAGATGCGGGATATTGAAAAGCTGGAAGCCTATGTAGACAACCCGCAGCCTTCCACGGTCTTTGTAGTAAGTTATAAGGATAAAAAGGTAGACGGGCGGTCGAAGTTGGCTAAAGTGCTCAAGCAAAAGGGCGAAATGCTTACCACTAAAAAGATATATGACAGCCAGTTGCCGGAATGGGCGGGGCAGGTAGTGAAGCAGCACGGACTCAGCATTACCCAAAAAGCGCTTTCCCTGTTGGTAGACCATATTGGTAATGACCTGAGCCGCATACAGAACGAAATAGAAAAGCTGGCGGTGAACCTGAATGCCAGGAAAAATATCACCGAAGATGATATTGAAAATTATATAGGGGTGAGCAAAGAGTTCAATGTGTTTGAACTGCAGGATGCCGTAGCGCGTAAAGACCTGCCCAAAGCCATCCGCATTGTACAATATTTTGAAGCCAACCCCAAAGCGGCGCCCATACAACTGGTGCTGCCTGCACTATACAATTTCTTTAGCAAGTTGTATATGTTATATGGTATTCCCAATCCAGATGAAAAGTCGGCCGCGTTGGCCCTGGGCGTGAACCCTTATTTTGTGAAAGATTACCTGGCGGCTTCCCGCAAATACGATTACCAGGGTGTAGAACGGTTGTTGCTGCTGCTGCACCAGTACAACCTGCGCAGCATAGGTGTGAATGATGGAGGTACTTCCGATGCAGGTTTGCTCAAGGAAATGTTGGTGAAAGCAATGGCGTAATGTGCAAATGGCTCAATGGCTCAATTGCGCAATGGCTGCTTCTTTATCTTTTTGCAATTGTGCTTTCAGTTCTTCCAGTCCATTGAATTTTACTTCACCACGCAGGTAATGCACTATATGCACTTGTAATACCTGTCCATATATATCTGCATCAAAATCAAAAATATTCACTTCTATCACACGCTTCCTGCCACCAATCGTTGGTCGTACACCAATATTCATCATACCATTTAAAAATGCAGTTGAATTGCTGGCGTCTTTTATATTCACCCGTACTGCATACACCCCATCGCCCGGTATCAGTTTTTCTTCTGAAGTGATGTGGAGGTTGGCAGTAGGATAGCCAATGGTACGGCCTAACTGGTTGCCTTCCACGATGAGCCCCTCAAAAAAATAGGGATAACCGAGTAAGGCGTTGGCTGTTGCAATATCGTTTTGCGCGATGGACTGGCGAATGCGGGTAGAGCTGACAACAATTTGATTTTGCAATTGCTCAGCAATCTCTTTCACTTCAAAACCCAATTGCTTGCCGAAATCTTCCAGCAAATGATAATCCCCCTCGCGGCCTTTGCCAAAACGATGATCGTATCCTATAATAATGGTATGCGGTTTAAAATAGCGGTAGAGGAAATCGGTTACATAGGCTTCTGCAGGCTGGTTGGAAAAACGGTGATCGAAGGGCACCACCACCAGGTGATCGATGCCTGTTTCGCTGAGCAGGGCGATCTTTTCATTCAATGTGTTCAGCAACTTGATATCGCCGGGAACGGAGGAAACAATCTTGCGGGGGTGGGGATGAAAAGTGACGATCACGGTTTCTCCGTTGATGCGCGCTGCCTCCGTTTTCAGTTGTGCAATGATTTGCCGGTGCCCCAGGTGTACCCCATCGAAAGCCCCGATGGTAACTACTGCATTGCGGAATTCGGGTAGAGAGCCTGCCAGTTCACGATGTACCTTCATAATTGGGGGCAAAAGTAAGTCAGAAAACAGAAGAACTGGTAAGTAAGCGTGTTGTACATTTGCACGAATTCAACATTTCATTCATGTCGTTATACGCAAAACGTGGTGTTTCTGCCCAGAAAGAAGAAGTGCATGCGGCCATACAGCAGCTCGATCAGGGCCTTTACCCGCAAGCTTTCTGTAAAATATATGCCGATTTTTTAGGGGGTAACGCCAACTGGGTCAATATCATGCACGCCGATGGCGCCGGTACCAAGAGTATCCTGGCCTATCTCTATTGGAAAGAAACCGGCGACGCAAGTGTATGGCGTGGCATTGCACAAGATGCAGTAGCCATGAACCTGGATGATTTGTTGTGCGTGGGTATCACCGATAACCTGCTCTTCTCTTCTACGATAGATCGCAACAAATCAGTGATCACAGGAGCGGTATTACAGGAAGTGATCAATGGTACACAGGCATTTTTTGATCAGCTGCGCGGTTTTGGGGTGAATATCCATTACCTGGGCGGAGAAACAGCCGATGTGGGAGACGTGGTAAGGACCATTGCCGTAAACGGTACCATGACCGCCCGCTGGCCCAAATCGAAACTGATCACCAATGAAAAAATAGCGCCGGGTGATGTGATCGTGGGTTTTGCCAGCGCAGGGCAGGCTGTTTATGAAACGGCTTATAACAGCGGACTGGGATCGAATGGACTTACCAGCGCCCGCCACGATGTATTGCATAAATATTATGCGGAAAAATATCCCGAGACTTTCGAAACCACGCTCAGCAATGAAGTGGTTTACATCGGTAAAAACAAAATGACCGATACCATGGAAGTGCCGGGCTATGGGGCTATCAGCGTAGGGAAATTATTATTGAGTCCTACCCGGACTTATGCCCCCCTGATGAAACGCATACTGGACGAGCATTTCGATGCCATCAACGGACTCATCCATTGCAGCGGCGGTGGACAAACCAAATGCATGAAATACCTGCCTCGCCCTTTAAAGATCACCAAAGATCATTTATTTGAACCGCCACCTATCTTCCGGTTGATACAGGAAAACTCCGGCGCTGATAACAGAGAAATGTACCAGGTATTCAACATGGGGCATCGCCTGGAGATATTCACCAACGCAGACACGGCTGCTGCACTGATTAACATGGCGCAGGAGTTCAATATTGAAGCAAAACTGGTAGGAAAAGTAGAAGCAGCAGAAAGGTCAAGCCTGGTGCTGAAAGGAACATTCGGAGAACTGGTTTACGAATATTAACAGTTCGAAGCTTGTCCGATTTGAAGCACAATCATTAATTTAGCTTTATGTCAGAAACAGTTGTATCCATCAATCATGCCAATATATACCAGGGAAATAACCTGATTCTCCAGGATGTGAATTTTACTGTAAATAAAGGAGAGTTCGTATACTTGGTAGGAAAGACAGGTACTGGTAAAAGTAGTTTGTTGAAAACTCTTTACGGTGAATTGCCATTGAAAGAAGGGACGGCTTCTGTGGTTGACTTTGATTTGCGTGAGATGACCTGGAAAAAAGTGCCCTTCCTCCGGCGCAACCTGGGCGTTGTATTCCAGGATTTTCAACTGCTTACAGACCGTAACGTGCACGAGAACCTGAAATTCGTACTCAAAGCCATCGGTTGGAAAGATGATCAACTGATCGAAGAGAAGATACATGATGTATTGGATAAAGTGGGCCTGAAAAGCAAAGGCTTCAAAATGCCTTTTGAAATGAGTGGCGGAGAACAGCAACGTGTAGATATTGCCCGCGCATTGCTGAATTCTCCCAAACTGATATTAGCCGACGAGCCCACCGGCAACCTGGACCCCGAAACCAGCGATGAGATCATGCAACTGCTCATACAGATATCTAAAGATTATGGAACAGCCGTGATCATGGCCACACATGATTTTATTGTCATCAACAGATACCCTTCACGCATGCTCAGCACCGAAATGGGAAAAGTAGTTGACACCGGCGCACTGGCTGAAAATCAATCAGTTATCGGCTAGAAAAATACACAATTATTTATTTTTTCATTTCTCCACCTGTTATGCACAGGCCTTTATTCTTTTCTGAGAATATAGCCCTTTTCGTGTATGTTCGCAGGTACTAAAACTGGGACAAAAGTGAGATTAAAGTCATTAGAGATCAAAGGATTTAAAAGTTTTGCTGATAAAACGGTGGTGAGTTTCGACGAAGGAATTACCGGTATCATCGGCCCCAATGGTTGTGGTAAAAGTAACATCATCGATAGCATCCGTTGGGTGATCGGTGAACAGAAAATATCGGCATTGCGTAGCGAGAACCTGGAAGCGTTGGTCTTCAACGGAAGTAAAACAAGAAGTCCGAGTGGATTGGCCGAAGTGAGTCTCACTTTTGAGAATACCAAGAACCTGCTGCCCACAGAATTCAGTACGGTAACAGTTACCCGCCGTTTTTACAAGAACGGTGAAAGCGAGTATCGTTTGAATGATGTAAGCTGCCGCCTCAAAGACATCCATAACCTTTTTCTCGATACCGGTGTAAGCACCGATAGCTATGCCATCATTGAGTTGGGCATGGTAGATGACATCATCAAAGACAAAGAGAACAGTCGGCGCCGCATGTTGGAACAGGCGGCCGGTATCACCATTTATAAAACAAGGAAGAAAGAAGCCAAGAATAAACTCGATGCAACCGAGCAGGACTTAGCGCGTATCGAGGACCTGCTTTTTGAGATCAACAACCAGTTGAAGACCCTGGAAAACCAGGCGAAGAAAGCAGAGAAGTATTACGAGATCAAAAAAGAATACAAAGAAGTATCGATAGAACTGACCAAAGCTGCACTGGAAGGCTTCAATCTTACTTACAAAGACCTGAACGAACAACAGGAGAACGAGACCAATAAAAGAATACAATTAGAAGCAGAGATCGCTACCGAAGAAGCCGCTTTGGAACAGGAAAAAGTAGGTTTCATTGAAAAAGAAAGGGCTTTGCAAAGTATGCAGCATGAGTTCAATGAATTGCTGCAACACCTGCGCAGCAAGGAAAATGAGAAGAACCTGGCTACGCAGAAGCTGCACTACCTGAAAGAAAAAGAAGGTAGCCTCAAAGATTTTCTGGAAAAAGCAGAAGGGCAACTCAAAACCATTGGAGATTCTATTGAATATACCCAGTTGCAGGTGGGCGAAGAAGAAGCCCGTTTGCAGGAACTGCAGGATAGGGTAGAGACTGCTAAAATGGACATTGAAGACAAGCGCCGCATTTTCGATGAGAAACGCAGCGGTGTGGATGCTTTGCGTGGTCGTTACCAGCAGATACAGCGCAACCAGTTCGATGCAGAGAAAAAAGTAGCGGTTGCCGATACCTCTATACAAAACTTACAACGTGCACATGCACAACTGGCCGAAGAGCAGCAGAACCGCGCTTACCAGTTGCAGCAACTGAATACGGAATTACAAGAGAAGGAAGAAAGCCTGGAGGCTAAACGTATTGACCTGCAACAGTTGCAGGAACAACATGAGCGTACCAAAGAACAGATACTCGAAACGCAATCACAGTTGGAAGTATTGCGCAATCAATTGGCCGAAGAGAACCGCAAGCTCGATGCCAAAAAGAACGAATATGATCTGCTGAAAAGCCTGATCGATTCAATGGAAGGTTACCCCGAGAGCATCAAATTCCTGCACAAGAACCCCAGCTGGAATCACGCAGCGCCCATTCTTTCCGATATCATTTATGTAAAAGAAGCATACCGTGCAGCTGTTGAGAATGTGCTGGAACCTTATCTCAACTATTATGTGGTGAACAACCTGCAGGAAGGCTTGCAGGCGATTCAACTCCTCGATGAGCATAAAAAAGGCAAGGCTAATTTCTTTATGCTTGAGAAATTCGCTGCTGTCAATGTTGAAACGCACCAGCCTGCACACACCATCAAAGCCATGGATGTGATAGAGGTAGATGCGCAATACCGCAAGCTGGCTGAATACCTGCTGGGTAATGTGTACATCGGAGAGAATGAGGAAGCGCTGAACAACAGCAATGGCGCTGTGGTGCTGGAAAAGAATGGCAAATATGTAAAAGGAAAATACACCCTTACCGGTGGTAGTGTAGGTTTGTTCGAGGGAAAGAAGATCGGCCGTGCCAAGAACCTCGAAAAACTGCATGAAGAAATCGTTGCTCAAGAAGCCGTTGTGAATGCACTTAAGGCAGATATCCAGGCCAAGCACAATGAAGTAATTGGTTTCAATGAGCAATTGAAAGAGCATGCCATCAAGCAAACCGAGAATGAGATCAACCAACTGACCAACCAGGTATTTGCTACCCGCAACCGCATAGAGAACCTGCAGGTTGCGCAACAAAACGCCCAGCAGCGAATAGAAGAAATTGAATTGCGCAGGCAGGATGAGCAGGATGCGATTTCCGCTACCCGCGAAGCATTGCAGCAGCTCAATGAAGCATTGCAGCATACGGGCGAAGAAATGAAAATGGTGGAGCAGGACTACCAGCAGGCTGAGCAGGAATACAATTTTGCATCGGCGCAATACAATGAGAGCAACCTGCAACTGACGCGCCAGCAGAGCAAGATCACGACGCTGAAGCAGGAACTGGTGTTCAAGGAAAACCAGTTGAACGATCTGCACCTGCAAATCCAAAGCAATTCAACCCAACTGACAGAAGCTTCTGCCAATATCAAAGAAGGAGAGGAAGCATTGCTGGGATCGGAAGACCTGTTGCTGGAACTGATGCGCAAGAAAGAAGCGGAAGAGCAAAAATTGAATGAAGCCGATCAATCTTATTATAACCTGCGCAACCAATTACAGGAGAAAGAAAGTGAGTTGCGCCATAAGGTGAAGAATAAAGAAGCCATCGATCATTTGGTAACTGAAATCAAGGATAAACTGAATGAATTGAAACTGCAACTGGCCGGTATGAAAGAAAGACTCAGTGTGGAATTCAAAATAGAACTCGATGAGATCCTTGACCAGGTGCGCACTACCGATGCCAGCATAGAAGAACTGCAGGCAAGTTCAGACCGGATGAAGAAGCGCCTTGAGAATATGGGCGAAGTGAACCCCACGGCTATTGAAGCATTCACTGAAATGAAGAAGCGCTATGAGTTTATCTTAGAGCAGAAGAACGACCTGGTTTCCGCAAAAGAAAGTTTGTTACAGACCATACAGGAAGTGGAAGCCACAGCCAACCAGCAGTTCCTGGATACCTTCAACCAGGTACGCGAGAATTTCCAGCGCGTGTTCAAAGCCCTCTTTACAGAAGAAGATACAGCCGATATGATCCTGGTAAACCCTGAAAACCTGGCGGAAACCGGCATTGATATCATTGCCAAACCCAAAGGTAAAAGACCTTCTTCCATTACACAGTTGAGTGGAGGAGAGAAGACCCTGACCGCTACGGCTTTGCTGTTTGCTATCTACCTGATCAAACCGGCTCCGTTCTGTATCCTCGATGAGGTGGATGCGCCGCTCGATGATGCCAACGTAGGTAAGTTCACCCAGATGATCAAAAAGTTCAGCGACAATTCTCAGTTCATCATTGTTACCCACAACAAACAAACCATGGGTGCAGTAGATGTGATCTACGGTGTGACCATGCAGGAACCCGGTGTGAGTAAACTGGTGCCGGTGGACTTCAGGAGCCTTTCGAATTAAGCGTAATACAACGTTTCTGATAAAACAAAGAGCCGCTTTAGAAAATACGGCTCTTTGTTTTATTGGGCTTATGATATCAGGTGCGAAATAAATTAACGAAGTTTGCCATCAAAGTCCCGTCATTGTATAAAGGCATCTTCATACTCTACCTGGTTTGTTTCGGTTGTTATCTGCTCTTTACCAGGCAACCCGACTATTTCGACGGAGAAAAAATTCCGGCAACCATTCACTGGCTCAAAGACAGCGCTTCAGGCATCAATATTCCCAAGGCCGTTTATAAAGAGGGCAATATTACTTATGCCATCGATGCCAGGTACCCATTGAGGGAATGGAAAGAAGGTGATACCTTAACGGTGATATATGAAATTGCTAAGCCATCCCATGCCGCTGTGTACCGCTTTTGGGGATATGGCATTACATGGGGAGAACTGCTGACTTCCATTGTTTTATGTGTAGCGCTGTTCCAGGTGGCGGTTGCTATTACCAGTAACCCTACACCGGAATCACTGGTGGAACAACTGGATTACAAAGAAGAAAAAAAGCGCCGGTACAAGGAGGAATGAGGTTTTGTTGTATTTTTAGACTTTGTGTAATAAATACATATTAGTTAAACGATACCGATTGCTATGTCAACAACCTACACAGGAGTCAAGCACAGCCTGAGTTTCTGGCAAATATGGAACATGTGTTTCGGCTTCTTCGGCATCCAGTTCGGATGGAGCCTGCAAATGGGTAACATGAGTGCCATCTATGAATACCTGGGTGCTTCCCCCGAACAGATTCCCGGATTATGGCTCGCCGCTCCCATGACCGGCTTGCTGGTACAACCCATCATCGGTTACCTGAGCGACCGTACCTGGCACCCGCGTTTAGGCCGCCGCAGGCCTTTTTTCCTGGTAGGTGCCATACTCAGCTCCCTGGCCCTGTTCATCATGCCCAATGCATCGGTGATATGGATGGCGGCAGGCATGTTGTGGATACTCGATTCCAGTATCAACATTACCATGGAACCCTTTCGCGCTTTTGTGGCCGATAACCTTGATGAGCAGCAAAGACCTTATGGTTTTGCCATGCAAAGCATGTTCATTGGACTGGCCTCTTTTATAGCAGGATACCTGCCGCAGAAACTGGTAGAATGGTTCGGCGTATCAAGAGATAAAGCAGGCGGAGCTATTCCGCAGAACATCATGCTCTCATTTTACATCGGTGGTTTTGTATTCCTGGTAGCTGTTTTATATACTGTGTTCCGGAGCAAGGAATACCCGCCGTCTGATCTGAACTGGCGCGCGAAAGTAAAAGAATCCAACAAAGGATTTGGCGGTGGCATCAAAGAGATCACTTCCTCCATTCTTCAAATGCCTGCTCAAATGAAAAGGCTGGCATTGGTGAACTTTATTACCTGGCCCGGGCTCTTTCTCATGTGGTTTTATTACAGCACAGGTGTAGCCGCAGAAATTTTTGGCGGTGATGCCAAAGGCAACAGCGAATTGTATACCCGTGGATTGGAATATGCCAACACCACTTCGGCCATTTTGAACCTGGTCACTTTTGCCTTTTCATTTTCACTGCCTTTTTGGGTAAAAAAAATGGGCAAGAAATATACGCACACCGCCTGTTTGCTATTGGGTGGCCTGGGATTAATTGCAGTGAACCATATCCATGAGCCGGCCTATCTCTATGTAGCGATGGGACTGGTAGGCATTGCCTGGGCTTCTATTTTATCTATGCCTTATTCCATGCTGGCTGGCTGTTTACCGGCCGATAAGATGGGTATTTACATGGGAGTTTTCAATTTCTTCATTGTATTGCCCGAGATCATCGCTTCATTGTTCTTTGGTAAGATCATGAATAACTTCCTTCATAACGACCGGTTGCTGGCAGTGCAGGTAGGTGGATGCATGCTATGTATTGCTGCCCTGGTATGTGCATTGGTGGTAAAAGAAAAAAAAGATTAAAACATGTACAAGAGAAAAACAATCCTGCTGGCACTGGCCTTTGGTGCCTGCATCATTGCTTATAGTCAGGACATACAGGTATATCCCACGAACTGGTTTACCGGTATGCAATGGAATAAAGTGCAGTTGGTCGTAAAAAGCACGCACGAAGGTTTCAGCAAAGAAAAGCCCGGCATTCAATACCCCGGTGTGCAATTGGTAAAAACGCATCAGTTAGAGAACAGCAAATACCTGGTGTTGGATCTGTCGATAGCTCCCACGGCCAAGCCTGGTATGGTGACCATTACTTTCAATGATGGCAACAACAAACACAGTATTCAATGGCCATTGAATACCAGACGGGAAGGCAACGGTAAAAAATTTGCGCAGGGAGTTACTGCTAAAGATTTTGTTTACCTGCTCATGCCTGACCGGTTCAGTAATGGGGATACGAAAAATGATCGCTTTGCTGATATGCGCGATACCAGTTGCGACCGAACCCAGTTACTGATGCGCCATGGTGGTGATATACAGGGCGTGACACAGCACCTCAACTACCTCAAAGAATTGGGTGTGACCACCGTGTGGATGACACCTGTAGTAGAAAATGATATGCCGCTTGAAAGAGAACCCAATGGCATGCTGAGCGGCTTTCATGGCTATTGGTTTACCGATCAGTACAAGATCGATAAACGTTACGGAGGAGAGGCAGCTTACCTGCAATTATCAGATGCACTCCATGCCAGGGGCATGAAACTCATACAGGATGCTGTGTATAATCATATCGGTATCAAACACTGGATAGTGATGGACCCGCCGGCAAAAGACTGGATCAATCAATGGCCTGCCTATACCGGCAGCAACCACCGTGATGAAGTGGTATTTGACAGATACGGCAGCGCCAAAGACAAAAAACAAATGCTCGACGGATGGTTTACCCCGCATTTGCCCGATGTGAACCAGCGTAATCCTTATGTAGCGAACTTTTTAATTCAGTATGCTATCTGGGCCACTGAAACATTCGGCATCGATGGCTGGAGGGTAGATACCTATAAGTATTGCGATGAAGCATTTCTCAACCGCATCAATGATGCTTTGTTGAAAGAATATCCCAACCTGACTGTGTTTGGTGAAGTGTGGTCCAACACCATCACTGGCAGCGCTTATTTTACGCGTAATAACCTGCAAGTGCCTTTCAAACACAACCTGCAGGGCGTTACAGATTTCCCGGTGAATTTTGCCATGCTGGCTACACTCAACCAGCCTTTTGGATGGACAGAAGGTGTGAACAAATTATACATGGCGCTGGCACAGGATATTTTATACAAAGACCCGTCGAAGAATTGCATCTTTCTCGATAATCACGATATGGATCGTTTTTATTCCGTGGCAGGAGAAGATATGAATCGTTACAAGCAAGGCATTGTATTATTACTCACCCTTCGTGGCATTCCGCAATTGTATTATGGAACAGAAATATTGATGAAGAATTTAAAGAACTCCAGTGATGCGATGGTACGCTTTGATTTTCCCGGTGGGTTTCCTGGCGACAAGGAAAATAAATTTGAAGCATCGGGCCGTTCGGAAAAAGAAAACGAAGCATTCAATTTTGTGAGCACGCTGGCGCATTATCGTCAAAATTCATCAGCGCTTACTATTGGGCATACCATGCAATACCTGCCTTTCGCTAATGGAGTGTATGTTTATTTCAGGTACAATACCAAGCAAACCATTATGTGTGTGCTCAATACCAGTGATAAGGAAGCTGCTATCGATTTTGATCAATTCCAGGAACGCACCAGGGGTTTTGCCAGGGGAAAAGACATTTTGACTGGTCAATCGTATAGCAATCATTTCTCTGTTGCTGCCAAAGGAACCATGGTGCTTGAATTACAGCCATAATAGTATCTTTAGAAGGCAAAATCTCCGGATACATGAACGAGGCCATTCTTTTTTCGGAAAGGCAGAAGTTCCGGCAGTGGTGGATGTGGCTGATACTTCTGCTCGTTAACGGACTCATGCTGTTTGCATTTTGCAAACAGATGGCCGGCGGAGCAACGTTGGAGAGCAAACCAACCGGCAACGGCGGCCTGATCTTCAGCGTGGTGCTTACCCTGCTGGTTACTTTTCTTATTTCCCAGATTAGTCTCGATACTCAGGTGAGAAAAGATGGGATATATGTCCGTTTCTTCCCTTTCCGTCTTTCTTTCAAACAGTATAGTTGGACCCAGATTACCCGGGCCTATATCCGGGAATACAACCCATTAATGGAATATGGCGGATGGGGCATGCGATATGGCTTTTTCGGCAGGGGAAGGGCATTGAATGTGGTTGGCAATAAAGGCTTGCAACTTGAATTTACGGATGGCACCAAGCTGTTGATCGGAACACAGGAGCCTGCACAACTGGAGGCCGTTCTGCGGCAATTAGGGCGGCTTACGGTATAAAAAACTTCTTTTAAAAATACCTGTTATGGAAAACGTACCTGCTTATGTCGGAATTATTTTCGGCTTAACCACCTTGCTGACTATTTACTTCTTTGCACTGGCCACCACCCAAATGCGCCTGGTACTATCTATCTTGTTCATTTGGCTGGCTGCACAAGCTGTGATCAGCATCACCGGATTTTACTACCGGAACACCCATGCCCAACCACCGGCGTTTTTGTTGGCCACATTACCCAATGTGTTGGTGATACTAGTTTTATTTATAACGAAACGGGGAAGAACTTTTATTGATGGTATGAATCTGAAAGTGCTTACTATCCTGCACATCATCAGGATACCGGTTGAGATCGTATTGTTGTGGCTTTGCATGCATAAAGTAGTTCCGCAGATCATGACTTTTGAAGGCTGGAATTTCGACATACTATCCGGCATATCGGCGCCGTTCATTTACTATATCGCTTTCCGCAAAGAGACATACAATAAATGGGTATTGTTGGTATGGAATATCATCTGCCTCATTTTGCTGATCAATATTGTCAGCATTGCGATTCTCTCTGCGCCATTCGCTTTCCAGCGTTTTGGGTTGGATCAACCGAATATCGCCGTACTGTATTTCCCCTATATCTGGCTTCCCGCCTGTGTGGTACCTGTGGTATTATTGTCGCACCTGGCATCCATAAGGCTATTATTGAAAAAAAGCAAATAAAACTGACTGGATTTGTTTCTTTTAGCGAAAGCTGCGGCACATAAGCTTTTCTTACATTTTTCAACAATTGGTGCATAAGTCTGTCCGGCCATGTTAAGATTGATTTAGTAATGTTGCTATAGGATTGATGGTTGCGGTATAGTTGTTCTGCGTTTTACTGCATTAAAAGGGAATCCGGTGATGAATCCGGAACTATCCCCGTAGCTGTGAACCCGACGCCCCAGCGGGCATGTATCCCTGGAATCCAATCAGCCACTGTTCCTGCCAGCAGGAATGGGAAGGCTCCCAGGGATCGGGTAAGTCAGAAGACCTGCCATAGATCCAGGAATATTGTCGTGCTTTCGGGTGAAAAGCAAGACTGGTCATCAGTTGAGGAACCTTCTTCTCTTGTAATTGACCTGTCTCCCTAACCCAAGGCATCAGTAATAAAAACATTACTATGCAACAGGAAGAAATTTTATTGAAAGAAAATAAGGATCGCTTCGTGATCCTGCCCATCAATTATCCCAAAGTATGGGAACAGTATAAAAAACATGAAGCCAGTTTCTGGACCGCAGAAGAGATAGACCTGGGAGGTGACCTGAAAGACTGGCAATCGTTGAACGATGGAGAAAGACATTTCATCTCGCATGTACTGGCTTTTTTTGCTGCCAGTGATGGCATCGTGAACGAGAACCTGGCAGTGAATTTCATGAGTGAAGTCCAGTTGCCCGAAGCACGCTGCTTCTATGGTTTCCAGATCATGATGGAAAATATCCATTCCGAAACCTATGCTTTGCTGATAGATACTTATATCAAAGATCCTGTTCAGAAAGACAAATTGTTCCATGCCATCGACACCGTTCCCGCTGTGAAGAAAAAAGCAGAATGGGCTTTGCGCTGGATAGAGAACGGAAACTTTGCAGAAAGACTGGTAGCATTTGCGGCTGTGGAAGGCATTTTCTTCAGCGGCAGTTTCTGTTCTATTTTTTGGTTGAAGAAAAGAGGATTGATGCCGGGGCTCACCTTCAGTAATGAACTGATCAGTCGCGATGAAGGACTGCATTGCGAGTTCGCCTGCTTGTTGTACAGTATGCTGCAAAACAAATTATCACAGGAACAGGTATACGAGATCATCACGGATGCAGTAAAGATTGAAAAGGAGTTCATTACCGAAGCGTTGCCGGTAGACCTCATTGGCATGAATGCGCGGTTGATGCAGCAATACATTGAATTCGTAGCAGACCGTTGGGTAGCTGAACTGGGTTATCCCAAAATATTCAATGCATCCAATCCTTTCGATTTCATGGAAATGATTTCCCTGGAAGGGAAGACCAATTTCTTTGAAAAGAGGGTGGGAGACTACCAGAAAGCAGGGGTGCTCGCAGGTAAAGAAGCGCAGACATTTTCAACGGACGAAGACTTTTAGCACGTCATCCTGAGGTCGTCATCCTGAGGTCGTCATCCTGAGCGAACGAAGTGAGTCGAAGGACCTGCCACACATTCGGACAGATCCCTCGGCTGCGCTCGGGATAACGATGTAAAATGCTCGGGATGATGATAGGGTAAACAAAACAAACAATAACTCATTAAAATCATACAGTCATGCAGGTAATCAAGAGAAACGGAAAAAGAGAGAGCGTAAAGTTTGATAAGATCACAGCGCGCATTGAAAAATTATGTTATGGCCTCGACCGCCGGTTTGTGAATGCGGTGGATGTGGCTAAGAAAGTTATTGAAGGATTGTACGATGGAGTGGCTACCACAGAACTGGATAACCTGGCAGCAGAAACGGCGGCTTCGCTTACGGTAAAGCATCCAGATTATGCATTGCTGGCCAGCCGCATTGCCGTGAGCAACCTGCATAAAAATACCATCAAGCGGTTTTCCAAAGTGATGCAGCAATTGTATGAATGCACTGATACCAAAACAGGGAAACATCTTCCGCTGCTGGCAGATGATGTGTGGCAGATCATACAGGATAATGCAGAGCTGTTGGATTCTACTATTATATACGACAGGGATTATGGTTTTGATTATTTCGGATTTAAAACACTCGAAAAATCATACCTGCTCAAGATCGATGGCAAAGTAGCCGAGCGTCCGCAGCAGATGTATATGCGCGTGGCCATCGGTATTCACAAAAACGATATCGAAAGCGCCATCAAAACTTATCACCTGATGAGTGAAAGATGGTTTACGCACGCTACGCCTACTTTGTTCAATGCCGGAACACCCAAACCACAGATGAGCAGTTGTTTTTTGCTGACCATGAAAGACGACAGCATTGAAGGTATTTACGATACCCTCAAACAAACTGCCCGTATCTCGCAAAGTGCCGGTGGCATTGGGCTGGCTATTCATGGCATACGTGCTACAGGCAGCTATATTGGCGGCACCAACGGCACCAGCAACGGCATCATTCCCATGCTGCGTGTCTTCAACGATACGGCCAGGTATGTAGACCAGGGCGGCGGCAAACGCAAAGGCGCTTTCGCCATTTACCTGGAGCCCTGGCACGCAGATGTGTTCGAGTTCCTTGATCTGCGTAAAAACCATGGGAAAGAAGAAATGCGTGCACGTGATCTTTTCTATGCGCTGTGGATACCCGACCTGTTCATGAAGCGTGTGGAGGCAGACGGAGAGTGGAGCTTATTTTGTCCGAATGAAGCGCCCGGATTACATGAATGCTGGGGCGATGCATTTGAAGAATTGTATACACGTTATGAAAAAGAAGGCAGGGCAAGAAGAACAGTGAAAGCACAGGAACTTTGGTTCGCCGTCCTCGATGCACAGATTGAAACGGGAACGCCTTACTTGCTGTATAAAGATGCCGCCAACGGCAAGAGCAACCAGCAGAACCTGGGAACCATCAAGAGCTCCAATCTCTGTACCGAGATCATGGAATATACTTCACCCGAAGAAGTAGCGGTGTGTAACCTGGCTTCATTGGCATTGCCCAAATATGTGATCAACGGACAGTTCGATCACGAGAAACTGTACGAGGTTACGTATGAAGCTACCAAAAACCTCAACCGGATCATCGACTACAACTATTATCCTGTTGAAGAAGCACGTACTTCGAATCTCAAACACCGTCCCATTGGCCTCGGCGTACAGGGACTGGCCGATGTATTCATCCTGTTGCGCCTTCCTTTTGAAAGTGATGAAGCAAAACAACTCAACAAAGAAATATTCGAGACCATTTATTTTGCTGCGATGACGGCCAGTAAAGACCTGGCTAAAGTAGAAGGCCCTTATGAAACCTATGCGGGCTCACCGGTATCGAAAGGTATTTTCCAATTCGATATGTGGAATGCAGAACCCACCCTTCGTTGGGATTGGTATACACTGAAAGCTGAAGTGCTGAAATACGGTGTTCGCAATTCATTGCTGGTAGCGCCTATGCCTACGGCTTCCACTTCACAGATACTGGGCAACAATGAATGCTTTGAGCCTTATACTTCCAATATATACGTGCGGCGTGTGTTGAGCGGAGAGTTCGTAGTGGTGAACAAACACCTCCTGCACGACCTGGTGTCACTGAATCTCTGGAACGACGACATGAAGAACGAGATCATGCTGCACAACGGCTCCATACAAAAGATCAATGGTATTCCCGATGATATCAAAGAAATCTATAAAACTGTTTGGGAGATCAAACAACGAGCGGTGATCGATATGGCGGCTGACAGGGGCGCTTATATCTGCCAATCACAGTCGCTCAACTTGTTTGTAGATGCGCCCACTACAGCCAAGCTCACTTCCATGCACTTCTACGCCTGGAGAAAAGGCTTGAAAACAGGCATGTATTACTTGCGTACCAAAGCCGCTTCGCAGGCTGTACAATTCACTGTAGAAAAGCAAGGAGGCAAATCGGTAGAGCCGTTGGTAGATACACATCAATTATCGGTGGTGGAAGGCAATGCTGCTCCCAGCGATCAATTGCTGAATGGCGGAACTTGCACAATGCAGGAAGGTTGTATTACATGTAGTGCGTAGGAAAGATATATTTTCTTACCTTCGCTACAGTTCTTTTCTAATTTCTCCTATCGAAATAGATAAAGGTTCTTTCCATTATATGGAAGGATTAAAAGGGAATCATGTTTAAATCATGAGCTGTCCCGCAACTGTAAGCAGCGAGAATGTTTTATCCAATACATGTTCATTGTTCCGTAACGAGGAATGAGAAGAACGGATAAAATGCTGTAAGCCAGGAGACCTGCCTTATCTGATTTTGACAATGCTTTCGTGGATTGAAGTAGTGTCAGGTATTGATATGATAATAGTTGTGCATGCCGGGCATTCAAGTATCCGTGGAAGCTTCTATTATCTATATCTACCCAATTACTCATATCTGCAAACAGCATTACCCGGAGGTGATTGGAAAGCGTAACATTTTGTTTCACTTTTTAAAATCAAAAGGTAATGATTACCCACAACCTGGGCTACCCGAGGATTGGTAGCCGTCGAGAACTCAAGAAGGCCTGCGAACAATACTGGTCAGGCCGGATGACTGCACACGAATTGCACCAAGTAGCAAAAAGCATTCGCCAGGAAAACTGGCAGTTGCAACAAAAAGCAGGAATAGACCTGTTGCCCTGTAATGATTTTTCATTTTACGATCATGTGTTGGATACAACACTGATGGTGGGTGCTATTCCTGAGCGGTACCATGCGCTGGCGGCTGAGCAACAGCTCACAGAAACAGATTTGATGTTTGCTATGGCGCGAGGCTATCAAAAAAATGGTTACGATATTACAGCCATGGAAATGACTAAGTGGTTTGATACCAACTACCATTATATTGTTCCCGAATTTACTGCCAACCAGCGATTCAGCTTCTTTTCCGATAAAATAATTAAAGAGTTTAATGAAGCCAAGCGGCAGGGGTTTTCCGTAAAACCGGTATTACTTGGTCCTGTATCTTTTTTATTGCTGGGAAAAAAAAGGGGGAAAGACTTCCATAAACTTGACCTGATCAATAATCTACTGCCGGTTTACCTGGAAGTGTTGAAGACATTGGATAACAATGGTGTGCACTACATTCAATTCGATGAGCCATGTCTTTCTCTTGATCTTGGTGATAAGGAGCGGTCTGCTCTTGTAAAAGTGTATGATGCCATTCAGAAAGCATTCCCTTACCTGCATATTATTTTGGCGGGTTATTTTGAATGTTACGGAAATAATCTTGCAACTGTATTATCCTTGCCTATACAAACAATACATATCGATCTGATAAGATGCCCATTGCAACTAGATGATATATTAGCCACTGGCATTGCGAAAAAGAGAATCAACCTTTCGCTTGGTGTAGTGGATGGCAGGAATGTATGGAAGAATGATTTTGACGAATCATTAAAGCTGATCAATAAAGCAATGGATGCTGTTGGAAGTGAACGGGTATGGATAGCGCCATCCTGTTCACTACTGCACGTGCCGAACGATTTGGAACTGGAAACCGACGAACAATCCTTACCATTGATGGTGAAAGACTGGATGGCTTTTGCACGACAGAAGATAGGCGAAGTGGCCTTGCTGGCAAACCTTGCTTCTGAAAGTCCGTCTGATGAAGCTTTGCATCAGTTCGAACAAAACAGACAGTCTATGAATAACCGAAGAATATCTTCTTTCATTCACAAACAGAGCGTGAAGGAAAGAGCCAGATCGGTAGCGGAAAGAGATACGTACCGAGACAGCGTTTTTCAAGAAAGGAAGAAAAAACAAAACGAAGCACTACACTTGCCTTTATTCCCTACCACTACCATCGGGTCTTTTCCCCAAACTTCTGAAGTAAGAACATGGCGGTCTAAATGGAAAAAAGGAGAATTGAAAATAGAAGAATATGATGCTTTGTTGAAAGAAGCGACAAAAAATTCCATAGAGTGGCAGGAAAGCATAGGCATAGATGTATTGGTACATGGCGAGTTTGAGCGAAATGATATGGTTGAGTATTTTGGAGAACAACTGGAAGGATTTGTATTTACCCAGCATGGCTGGGTACAGAGTTATGGAAGCAGGTGTGTAAAACCTCCCATTATTGTAGGCGATGTTGAACGCAAAGCACCTATGACCCTCGATTATACGCAGTATGCGCAATCCCTTACCGTGAAACCTGTAAAAGGCATGTTGACAGGTCCTGTTACTATCCTGCAATGGAGTTTCGTGAGGAACGATCAGCCTCGCAGCGAGACTTGTTTGCAGATTGCGCTGGCTGTACGGGATGAAGTGGCCGATCTTGAAAAGGCTGGTATCCAGATTATCCAAATAGATGAACCAGCTATCCGGGAAGGGTTGCCATTACGCAAAGAAAACTGGGAAGCTTATTTAGACTGGGCGATAAAAGCATTCAAAGTGTCGTCATCAGGGGTGAAAGACGAAACCCAGATACATACACACATGTGCTACGCTGAGTTCAATGACATCATAGAAAGTATTGCTAAGATGGATGCGGACGTTATTACCATTGAAACCTCTCGTTCACAAATGGAGCTATTGGATGCTTTCGCGGTATTTAACTACCCGAATGATATAGGGCCCGGTGTATATGATATCCATTCTCCCCGGGTACCTTCCAAAGAAGAAATGATACAACTCATGCAAAAAGCAATGTCAGTGATACCGCTTCAGCAGCTTTGGGTGAACCCTGATTGTGGCTTGAAGACCAGGAACTGGGATGAAACCAAATTGGCACTTCAGGAAATGGTAGAAGCAGCAAGGTATTTGAGGGCTTTGTAAAATAGACAGTGTCTGATGTGCTAATTACTAAATTGGCTACATCAGACATTCCTTACCTTTACTCCATGTACAACTCGCTGGAATCCTGTTTGTCAGATCTCGAAAAGAACGGACACCTGGTAAGGGTCAAAGAAGCAATTGATCCTTACCTTGAAATGGCGGCGGTTCATCTCCGCGTGCATGAAGCAGGAGGACCGGCTTTATTGTTTGAAAATGTAAAAGGATCACGGTTCAGGGCCGCATCTAATATTTTCGGCACGCTGGATCGAAGCAAATTCATTTTCAGGGATACACTGGAAAAAGTGCAGCAATTGATAGCGCTCAAGAATGATCCGCTGAAAGCATTGAAACATCCCTTCAGTCATATTCAAACGGCGCTGGCGGCTGCCAAAGCTTTTCCTTTAAAGAACCCTTCTTCAAAACCTGTTTTATACGAAGAGGTAAAGCTATCTGATATTCCACAGGTACATCACTGGATCAAAGATGGCGGCGCTTTCATTACACTGCCGCAGGTGTACACCGAAGATGTGGATCAGCCGGGTATCATGCAATCGAACCTGGGCATGTATCGTATTCAATTATCGGGCAATGATTATGTGCCGGATAAAGAAGCAGGATTGCATTACCAGATACACAGGGGTATTGGTGTGCACCAGGCCAAAGCCAATCAAAAAGGTATTCCTTTAAAAGTAAGTTGTTTTGTTGGCGGGCCACCTGCACATACCGTGGCAGCGGTTATGCCATTGCCCGAAGGTATCAGTGAAATGACTTTTGCAGGTGTGTTGGGCGCCCGCAGGTTCCGTTATATTTACCAGGATGGTTATTGCATCAGTACCGATGCCGATTTTGTGATCACGGGTGAAGTGTATCCCGGCGAAAACAAACCCGAAGGACCTTTTGGTGATCACCTGGGCTATTACAGCCTCACGCATCCTTTCCCGGTAATGCGTGTACACAAAGTGTATGCGAAGAAAAATGCCATCTGGCCTTTTACTGTAGTAGGAAGACCTCCGCAGGAAGACACCAGCTTCGGGCAGTTGATCCATGAGATTACAGGCAATGCCATTCCCAAAGAAATTCCCGGCGTAAAAGAAATTCATGCAGTAGATGCCGCCGGCGTACATCCTTTATTGCTGGCCATTGGCAGCGAAAGGTACACGCCCTATATGCCCGTGAAACAACCGGCAGAACTGCTCACCATTGCCAATCATATCTTGGGAACAGGCCAGCTCAGTCTCGCCAAGTTCCTGTTCATCGTAGCAGATGATACAGGTCATTGCAGCACACATAAGGTAAGGGATTTTATGATGTATTTGTTGGAACGGATAGACCTTACACGCGACGCGCATTTTCATACCAATACCACCATCGACACACTGGATTATTCCGGAACGAGCCTCAATACCGGCAGTAAAGTGGTGCTGGCTGCTTGTGGCGAGATCAAACGAATACTTGATACAACCGTACCAACCCCATTAAAAGACGTCCACATATTTTCACATCCTGAAATGGCTATGCCCGGTGTTCTTTGCCTGCAAGCCAAACCTTTTGTTGATTATGAAACGACGCAACAGGAAATAGAAATATTGAACCAGCAGTTGCAATTGCATGTAGACGAACTGAATGGTGTACCCATAATCGTATTGTGTGATGATGCAGCGTTCACAGCAGCTTCCATGCACAATTATCTTTGGGTTACTTTCACCCGCTGTAATCCATCGCACGATATTTATGGTATCGCCTCATTTACTGTGCATAAACATTGGGGATGTAAAGGACCACTGGTGATCGACGCGCGTATCAAGCCGCATCACGCACCACCACTCGAAAAAGATCCGGCTACCGAAAAAGCAATTGACAGGTTCTTTGCAAAAGGTGGAAGCCTCAATGGATATTAAGCTTTTGTTCTTGTTGAATGGGACCGAAGGGCCCGTATTTATGCTGCTGCTGACTGAAGGTATCGGCATAAGGACCAAAAGGATGATCGATGGGCTTTGATGCGATCACAGGCCAGTCTTTGACGAAATGCACTACAGGTCTCGGTTGCGAATTAACGAATGCCGCTACATCCCAGGCTTCCTCATCTTTCAACTCCGCAGTCTGGTAATTGATACCGAAAGGCATATTATCCTTCGCATACCCTGCAAAGGACGAAAGCCGGTAAAGACCTGCGGCCGTATTGTAGCTATGCGGCCCCCAAAGCGGGGGGTATACATACACAGACTGATCAGGTTGCATGATACCTTGTCCATCGGCCCCATGACAACGCTGGCATTTGGTTTCGTACACCTGTTTCCCTTTTTGCGGATCCGCGGCGCGGTTGAGATAGGCCAGTTTTTTGATGCCGCTGCCTGCAGGTGTTTTTCCTTTTGGTACGTCACGTCCCAGCCATTGCATGTAAGCGAGTATGGCTTTCATTTCGCGACCGGTACTATCCAACGGTTTTCCGTTGAGGCTCCTTGATAAGCAATCGTTCACGCGCTTTACCATGGTTTCCATACTACCACTCCTGGCCCTGAACCTGGGATAAGTAGCATATACACCGCTGTAATTGTTGCCCCATGGTTTGGTGCCCGCATCGAGATGGCAATTCTGGCAATTCATACCGTTGGTTTGTTGACGGATACTTCCTTTAGGGCCAAGGTAGGTAGCAGTATGCGCAATCAACTCCCTGCCATACCGGATCATATCGCCTTCGGGTGAATGGGGAATAGTACTGGTATCAGGGGCCTGCCATACGGCGGCGTCCTTTGTTTTTGCTTGAACAGGAGTTGGCGGTTCTTGCTTGTTGTTACGGCAGGAAAACATCACTACACTTGCCAATACAAGCGTAGTGATGTGGGATCTAAAAAAATGCATAAGCGTAATTCGATTCTTAGCCGGCAAAGCTATCCTACAAAACAATAAGCGCAACCATGTTCCTGCGCGCGGCCTACAGCCCACACGCCGGAAGGCATGGGTTGAATGCCGGGGAGCAGTCCGGACATCCAGTCTTTTTTAATTTCAGCAGGATCTTTGCTCATTCCCTGCGCCATAGCAGCGCTGTATACAGTCATGGCCATATCGCAAACGCCAAACATTACACCGCTTTCCTGTAATTGGTCGATGCCAATATCTACGCTGCCTATGCCTGGCACTTTATAATCTCCCGGCTGGGGTTTCCAGAAGGGGTTACGAACAGCAGGTGCTTTTGTTTTGGGGTCGTCTACTTTGAACATTTCCCCGAACTTATATTGTTCCCAAATGCGGTCTTCAAAAGCATAGGGAATGCCGGAGTGTCGAAGGATTACCACTACGTTGTTTTCTTTTTCCGGTGTACCGGTGGCCTGGTTGGTGAGCAGAAAGACCCTGGGCCATGCAAAGGGGAAAATTTCATGTGGAGCAGGTACGTCGAAAACGATCTTGTGTTTGCCTTTGAGCTTGCTGAACCATTCATCGGCTTCGCCGATCATTTCATTGTGGGTAGGGCTGGCAGCAGCGGCAAATGGGGTCACCAAAGAGCCAATGCCCATCGCAGCGGCGCTCGTGGCAATAGCTCCGATAAAGTTCCTTCGATCTGTACCCTGGGTAACAGTCTTGTTTTTCATAAAAAAGAAAGGTTTAGTTAGCAATGAAAATGAACAGATGCTGACACGTCGTTAAACCTTTTGTTGATGCTGAAAACACTTATGGGGGGAGATGGAAAACCTGCTTCACAAACGATTCACGCTTGTCAGATTTGCTTACTAACATAAGGTGTTTTTTCCTGACTTGCAATAGGCTGTCAGGGAAAAAAGCAAATTAAATGAAAGATTAATCTCAGAGATCAAACCGGATGCCCTGCGCCAGCGGCAGTTGAGTACTCCAGTTGATGGTGTTGGTTTGCCTGCGCATATAAGCTTTCCAGGCGTCGCTGCCACTCTCGCGGCCTCCGCCTGTTTCTTTTTCCCCGCCGAAAGCGCCGCCGATCTCTGCTCCGCTGGTGCCGATGTTGATATTGGCAATACCACAGTCACTACCCGCATGTGAAAGGAATTGCTCCGCCTCGCGCATATTCAGCGTCATGATGGCCGAGGAGAGACCTTGCGGAACGCCGTTTTGCAAGGCAATGGCTTCATCGATGGTGCGGTATTGCATCAGGTATAAAATAGGAGCGAAGGTTTCGTGCTGTACAATGGGGAAATCATTGGAAGCCTCGGCAATACAGGGTTTTACATAGCAGCCGCTTTCATAACCTGGGCCTGAAAGTACACCGCCCTCCACTACAAAACGGGCGCCTTGTTCGCGCGCCTGCTCAATGGACTGAAGATAAAGTGCTACTGCATCCTTATCAATCAATGGGCCTACATGGTTTGCGGTATCGAGCGGGTTACCAATGCGCAACTGCCCGTAAGCTTTCACCAGTTTTTGTTTGAAATTTTCATACACAGTTTCATGTATGATGAGGCGGCGGGTAGTAGTGCAACGCTGGCCGGCCGTACCCACAGCACCAAACAAAGCGCCCAATAATGCCATGTCAAGATCGGCATCTTTAGATATGATGATGGCATTGTTACCGCCCAGTTCCAATATGCTCCTGCCTAGTCTTGCTGCCACAGCAACATTCAATGCTTTGCCCATACGGGTGGAGCCGGTGGCCGATACCAATGGTATGCGTGTATCATGACTGATCCATTCTCCCACATTCCTGCCTCCCTGCACCAGGCAGTTAACGCCTTCGGGTACCTGGTTCTTTTTGAAAACAGTTGCTACGATGTGTTGTACGGCAATACCACATAGCGGTGTTTTCTCGCTGGGCTTCCATACGGTAGTGTTGCCGCAAACCCATGCCAGTGCTGCGTTCCAGCTCCATACCGCTACCGGGAAATTGAAGGCTGAAATGATACCGGTTACACCCAGCGGATGCCACTGTTCGTACATCCTGTGCAAAGGGCGCTCGCTGTGCATGGTAAGACCATATAATTGACGGGAAAGTCCCACTGCGAAATCACATATATCAATCATTTCCTGTACTTCGCCATATCCTTCCTGGAGACTTTTCCCCATTTCATAACTCACCAGCTTACCCAGCGGTTCTTTGAAAGTACGGAGTGCTTCTCCTACCTGGCGAACCACTTCGCCCCGTTTGGGCGCCGGCCACATGCGCCATTCATGGAAAGCCTTTACAGCTTTATCAATTACCTGATTATAAGTATGTTCATCAGCGGCAGTAACACTGCCGGTTTTAAGACCATCTACGGGAGAATAGGAATCGATGCGTTCGCCTTTGCTTTTGAGCCATTCTGAACCTGTTGAAACACCTGCATTTGCTGGTTGTATGCTCAATTTTTCGAGGAAATCCATAACCTGTATTTAAATAAAATTAGTCAATTCGGCAATTTGACAATTCGATAATGTGGGAAAGGGTCGAGAAATTTATTCTGATATTGCTAAGCAGGCAGGGAACCACAGCAATACTTGATTGCATTGTCAAATTGACGAATTGGCTAATTGACAAATTTAAAAAAGGTACCACATCCGTTGAGAACAACCTGTGATACCTTTTTATTATCTAAAACCCTGCATGAAACGCTTATTCAGCATTTTCAATGTAAAATTAAAGATTGATTAAAAGCGTACAAATCAATTAGGTGAGAATGGCGATTTTGTCGGGGAATCACTTGTTTTTGGAAATCATTAACAATTGGTCGTAGACCTGGCTGTAACTACTGCCGATGGGGATCTCTTTTCCGGCGATCCAGAGCTTGGTTTTGCTGAATTTTTCTATCCTGGCCAGGGGTACGATGAAAGACCGGTGTACCCTTACAAAATCCCTGGCTGGCAATTTTTCCTGGATGCTTTTGAGGGTCATGAGTGTTAATACGGGATTGGGTTTGATATAGATCTTGATGTAATCGTCCAGCGCTTCCACCAACTCAATGTCTTTGAGGTTGATCTTCATGATCTCGTAGTTCACTTTCACAAAAATCGAATTGAGCTGCAACTCCTGTGAACTGAGGAATTCCAGGTATTCTTTGGCTTTGTAGGCGGCTTTTAAAAAACGGTCGTATTCAAAGGGTTTGAGCAGGTAATCTACCGCATCCACGTTGAAGCCTTCCACGGCAAAATCTTTATAAGCAGTGGTAAAGATTACCAGTGGCTTCTGCTTAAGTCCTTTGTAAAACTGGATACCGTTGATGTCGGGCATCTGGATATCCAGGAAGACCAGGTCAACCGGGTTCTGGTTCAGGTATGCTTTTGCTTCATCTGTATTAGTGAAGACTTTTTCCAGTCCAAGGAAAGCGATCTTGCCGCAATATTCATTGATCAGTTGCAGGGCAAGGGGCTCGTCGTCTATGGCTATGCAGCGTATCATCAGGTAGTAATTTCCAGGTGAACGGTATAATAACGGTTTTCTTCTTTGGTAACCAGTATGTGCTTGCCGGGATACATCAGCTCCAACCGGCGTTTAACATTATTGATACCTATACCTGTGTTCTCGGTGAGGTTGTTCTCCGATGAAACGATATAGTTGACGCAGGTAAAAAATATCTTCTTTTCTTCCGTATGGATACGGATATCAATAGAAGAAGTTTCTTTTGTACTCACCCCGTATTTAAACGCATTCTCTACAAACGGGATAAAAACCAGCGGTGCTATCAACATATCATCTATTGATCCTTCTACGGCAAAATCCAGTTTTACCTTATCTGTCAACCTCACCTGTTGTAACTCAATAAAGTTATGTATAAAATCCACTTCATTGTGCAGCGGAACCAGGTCCCTTTCAGTTTCGGTAAGGATATACCGCATAATGGAGGAAAGCTTCATCACTGCAGGAGCGGTCCTTTCACTGCGCACTACCGCCAGTGAATAGATATTGTTGAGTGTGTTGAAGAAGAAGTGGGGATTTACCTGTGATTTCAGGAAAGACAACTCAGTATTGAGTTTTTCGTTTTCTGTTTCTTTACGTGTTTGTTCTGTTTTGAGCCATCGTTGGGTGATAGAAATGCAGGTTCCGAAAGCAAACACGAGGAGGAAAAGAACCGTATTGTAGGGATCGGCAGCAGTGCGGGGGCGCCAACGTGGTGGCCTTGTCATCCTGGGTGTTCCGGTAAAAGCAGGATTTCTTACAAAAGCATTGTTCTGATAAATGTATTCCGGTTGTACGAACAATGTAGCAATGGCGCGTGGGGCATACAGGAATACAGCCAGGCAGACTGCAACGGAAAGAATATACCACAACCACCGCTCATGGACCATCAACCTGGGAATGAGTACGAGGGTATTGAGGTAATAAAAGAAAACCAGGAAAATGTTGTTACAAATGATGGTTGCCAGCATGTGCTCGCTCATACTGAATTCGCGCAGTCGCGGAAAAAAAACCAGGTAGGGTAAAAAGAAAAAGCAGACCCAGGCAGCAACATGGGAGAGGGCAGTGACTATTTTCTTGTTGTTCATTATTTCAAATCTATTGCGACTGTCATGGAGCAAAAAAGAATTTGGGCGAAATATCGGCTGCGATCGGTGAAATACTCAGTACGATTCACTTTCAGAAGGAAAGCTGCCCGACTTGATGTCCCCGATATATTGTTTTACCGCTCCCGTTACCTGTTCCTGGAGGTTCAGGTATTGTCGTAAAAAACGTGGTTTGAATTCATTGTTGATGCCCAGCATATCATGCATTACCAGCACCTGCCCGTTACAATGCGAACCCGCACCAATGCCAATGGTGGGTATGGAAAGGCTTTCACTCACTTCTTTGGCCAGTGAAGCAGGTATTTTCTCCAACACAATAGCATAGCAACCTGCTTCCTGCAACAACTGTGCGTCGCGCTTGAGCTTTTCGGCTTCCAGCTCTTCTTTGGCTCTTACGGCATAGGTACCGAATTTATAAATGGACTGCGGTGTCAATCCCAGGTGCCCCATCACAGGTATGCCCGCCGATACAATCCGCCGGATGCTGTCCACCACTTCTTCTCCGCCTTCCAGCTTGATGGTATGCGCACCGCTCTCTTTCATGATACGGATAGCGGAAGCCAGCGCTATGTCTGAGTTGGACTGGTAAGAACCAAAAGGCATATCCACTGCCACCAAGGCCCTGGAAATGCCGCGTACCACGCATTGGGCGTGATAGATCATCTGCTCGAGCGTAATGGGTACGGTGGTCTCATGACCAGCCATCACATTACTGGCACTATCACCCACCAGTACAACATCGATGCCTGCGGCATCGAACAGCCTGGCGAAAGAAAAATCATAGGCCGTGATCATGGAAATATTTTCCCCGCTTGCTTTCATCCTGAGCAGGGTATGGGTGGTGACTTTTTTGATTTCCTTGTTTACAGACATAGCAACAGAGTTGGTTACATTCAGTGCAAATTACAGAACTTTATTGGCTTCCAGTTCGGAATACAGGTGTTGTATAAGCCCGTCGGCAAGACCTATTTTGGGTACGAATATTTCTTCGGTCTCTGCCCAGCGCATCACATTGATGTATATCTGCAGGGCAGGTACGATCACATCGGCCCGGTCGGCCCGCAGCTTGTATATGTTGATGCGTTCTTCAACAGAAAAGTTGGAGATTTCCTTGTAATAATCTTTCAGCAGATCAAGGCTCAGTGGCTTGCCGTCTTTTTTCTTACTCAGTGAAAACACTTTGTTGATATTGCCGCCTGTACCAATGGCTGTGATCTTTTTATAATTGCGGGTTCTGGTTTTGATCACATCCTTCATTTGATTCCACTTTTCGTCATCTACCATATCTTTCAGTAACCGGATAGTGCCAATGTTGAAAGATTCTTTGAACACCAGCTTGCCATCGGCAAAAAAAGTGAGTTCCGTACTGCCACCGCCCACATCTATGTAAAGATAACTGTGGTCGGTATCCATGTTTTCGGCAATGTGGTTTTCGTAAATGATGGACGCTTCCAGTTCTCCGCTGATGATCTCTATGGAAATACCTGTTTCAAGTTTGATCTTGCGGATCAGGTCCTCGCTGTTGCGTGCATCGCGCATAGCGCTGGTGGCGCAAGCAATGATGTGGTCAACGCCATAGGCATTCATAAGGTGGCTATAGGCTTTCATGGTTTGCAATACCATGCCTCTTTTTTCCTTGGATATTTCTCCTTTCTCAAATACGTCGAATCCCAGGCGCAAAGGCACACGCACCAGGTTCAGTTTGTTGAACAGGGGCTTGCCGGTTATATCATGACCCACTTCTGCAATCAATAATCGCGCGGCATTACTTCCGATATCAATGGCTGCGAGTCTCACTATGCACCGTGTTTTGCTTGTACAGATAATGATAGGTCTCTATCTGCGAACGTATCAATTTTTTGCCTTCGGAAGGTACATAGTTGTTGGATAATTCGTGGTTCAGGATCCGCGCTTTCACGTTGTCTCTTAATTGAATGTGGATAATATCTTTCAATTCTTTACGTATGCCCGGCTCTGTCACGGGCACCGCGGCTTCCACCCGGTGATCCAGGTTCCGTACCATCCAGTCGGCGCTTGAAATAAATATTTTTTCTTTCCCATTGTTATGGAAGATCATCACCCGTGCATGTTCCAGGTATTCATCCACGATACTGATAGCTGTTACATGCTGGCGGATCTTTTTCTGATCGGTCATGGCGCAGCAGATACTTCGTACAATGAGGTTGATTGTTACACCCGCTGCCGCAGCCTGGTATAATTTTTCGATCAGCATCGTATCGCTTAGTGAATTGAGTTTGAGGGTGATCGAAGCTTCTCTGCCGGCCTTCGCGTGCCTGATCTCGTTCTGGATGAGGGCAAGGAGTTGTTTGCGCATGATGGCCGGACAAACCATCAGTGTTTTGCAAAGTTTGAGTTGGTGTGGCCCCTGTGTCCAGTTAGCCAGGTAATGAAAGATGCGGTTGATGTCGGCCATGATATTCCGGTTGGCTGTTAACAGGCAATGGTCACCGTACACGTGCGCTGTTTTTTCATTGAGGTTACCGGTGCTCACAAAGCCATACTGCACGGTTTTGTTGCCTTTCCTTTTTTTGATGATGCAGAGCTTGGCATGTACTTTCATCCGTGGCACACCCAATAACACTTTTACGCCTTCTTCTTCCAGTATGGCTTTCCATTCCAGGTTAGCTTCTTCATCGAACCGGGCTTTGAGTTCTAACATCACCACAACTTCCTTGCCATTTCTCGCCGCATTGATCAGGGCATTGATCACTTTGGAATTCGAAGCGAGGCGGTAAGCAGTGATCTTAATGGATTTTACATCGGGGTCCATGGCCGCTTCCCGCAACAGGTCGATCAGCGGATCGAAAGAGTGATAAGGAAAATGTAGCATCACATCTTTTTGAATGATCACATCTGTTACGCGCAGACTGCTTCTCAGCGCATGATGGGTGAAGGAGCTGCGACGCAGGCTTTTATGATTGAAAATATCCGGGAAATCCATAAAATGCCTGAAATTATGGATACGCCCGCCTGGAATGACATTACTTTTGCGCGTGAGGTTCAGGCGGTGGGTGAGGTATTCTAATAATCCTGTGTCCATTTCTTTGTCGTACACGAAACGAACCGGTTTCCCTTTACGCCTGTTCTTAAGTCCCTTTTCCATTTTCTCCACAAACGTAGTGCTCACATCACTATCCAGGTCTATCTCTGCGTCTTTGGTTACTTTGAAAATATGGGCGTCGAAAGTATCGTATTCGAAATAAGAGAAGATATGCGGCAGGTTGAAACGCACTACATCCTCCAGCAGGATGATGTAGTGTTCGCCGGGTTTGGAAGGCAGCAAAATAAACCGGCCGATGGCCGTAACAGGCACTTCGATCAGCGCATATTTCTGGTCGTAGGCAGAAGTCTTTTTATGCATGACCACACCCAGGTAAATACTTTTATCCCGCAGGTAGGGTAGGCTGGGCAAGGTTTCGATCATCAGCGGGATGATGTTGGAACGAACTTCCTCGTCGAAGTATTTCCTTACGAAAGCCTGTTGTTCGCGGTTGAGGTGCTTTTCATCAATCAGGAAAATCTTTTCTTTTTTCAGCTCTTTTAATATGCCTTCCCAGATGCGGTTGAATTCATTCTGTTGCTTCAGCACAATGATCTGTATCTGGTCCAGGATGAACTGCGGGTTTTCTTCCATGTGCATGTTGAGTTTTTTTCTCTTTTCAGAAAACTCGAGCATGCGCTTGAGGGTGGCTACCCGCACACGGAAAAACTCATCCAGGTTATTGGAGAAGATACCTAAGAACCTGATCCTTTCTTTGAGGGGAACCGAGGGGTCGTTTGCTTCCTGTAAAACCCTTGCATTAAAACTTAACCAGCTGATGTCTCTTTGAATGAGTTGCTTTTTCAACATACCTTTCCGATCTATTCTATTCAAATATAGAAAAGATCAATGTCTGTTGGCGTTAAGTTTATGAATAAGATGATTTGATCTGCCGGATGATACCGGTAGTAGAGAAGCCTTCCACGATCGGGTTGATTACTACCTTTCCTCCATTGGCCAGTACTTCTTTGCTGCCTACGATCTGTTCCACTGTATAATCGCCCCCTTTTACCAGTACATCGGGCAGGAGAGCGCTGATCAGTTGCAGTGGCGTATCTTCATCAAAGACCACCACTGCGTCTACCACTACCAGGTTGGCCAGTATCATGGCGCGGCTGTGTTCGTGGTTCACAGGCCTGTCAGGACCTTTCAGGGCTTTTACACTCCGGTCGCTGTTTACGCCCACTACAAGGTAATCTGCTTCTTTTGCTGCTTGTGATAAAGAAAAGATATGTCCTTCATGTAAGATATCGAAACAGCCATTGGTGAACGCAATGGTCTTGCCCAATATGCGCCATGAAGCGGCTCTCGCCAGTAGTTGCGGAAGCGTTACAATTTTATGGGCGATGGCGTCGATGGCTTTCATAATAGATTATAAAGTATGAAACTAAAGAGAAACCGGTACTTCTTTCTTTTTATTGTAAACGGGTAAGAGAAGCAGGCTTAGGGCGCCAACAATGACTACGATGATGAACTGCGCGAACCATTGCAGGGTGCCATTGGCAAAACCCGTTTCAAAAGGAATATCATTTTGCTCCAGCACTTTTGCAATAAAATAAGCATAAGCGCCGATTCCACCGGGTGTTACAATCATGCCAATACTGCCAAAAGCCAGGGCCGCCACTGCATGCTGGAGGCCCAGGTGCGAAGTGCCCGAAGTGGCCAGCAAACCTATCCAGGTGCCGAAAATATATAGTCCCCATATCCCCACCGAATACAAAATAAACGCTCTTTTATTCTTGAGCTTGCCAATGCTGCTCAACCCTTCCCAGATACCTTTCAGGATTTTTTTAGCGAGGATCACCACTTTCAGATGCGAGAACTGCCTGAACCATATCCGGATGGCCAGTAAGATCAGCAGCAAAACAACCAGTGCAATAATGATTCGCAACGGGGAAAAGCTGCCACGCTTATTTTCAAACAATTGCCTGAACAGTTCTGTTCCGTAAGCGCCCAGCACATCGAACTGCGTGATAAGGGCCAGAAAGAATACAATGCCCAATGAGATCACATCCACCGCTCTTTCGGCCACGATGGTGCCCACGAGTTTCTCTGCCGGCACTTTTTCATAGCGGGCCAGTATGGTACATTTCAACACTTCTCCTAAACGGGGAACAGCCAGGTTGGCCAGGTAACCGATCATCACAGCAAAAAAAGTATTGGTGATATGCGGTTTATAACCCATGGGTTGCATGAGGATGTTCCACCGCAGGGCCCTTAACAGGTGACTGAGCGCCAGTACCACAAATACAGGGATTACCAGCCAGTAATTGGCTGTTGCTAAATCTTTTTTAAAATCGCCCCATTTCTCTTTGGGTATCTGGTGCAGGCTCCACCAGACCAGGAAAATGCCCAATCCCAGGAAAAAAAGATATTTCAATATGGAGATGAAGCGTTTATTCATCAGAGTTTATTCCCTTCTTTTGGAAAGACCACCGCAGGCTGGAATTTTTTTGCTTCTTCAAAATCCATGATGGCATAAGCAATGATCACCACCAGGTCGCCAACGGCTCCGCGGCGGGCAGCCGGACCGTTCAGGCAAACAACACCACTGCCGCGTTTACCTTTAATAAGGTAAGTTTCGAGACGTTCGCCATTATTAACATTGACTACCTGCACTTTTTCATTTTCGATCAGGTTGGCCGCATCCATCAGGTCTTCATCGAGCGTCAGGCTGCCTACATAATGCAGGTTGGCTTCTGTAATAACGGCGCGATGGATCTTCGATTTCAATATTTCTATTTGCATCATGGTGCAAAAGTAAGAAGTTCACCATCAATTGAGGGAGAGATTATCAATCAGTCGCACATCCTCCAGGAATGCTGCTGCTAAAGCCACCAGCGGTGTATGGCCATCCCAAGAGTCCACCGGGACAAGCGTTTCGGCGTGCGCAATACTGATATAATCGATCTTGTCAAACCCTGCCGTTGTTAACAAACTGCCGGCATGTTGTATGAGATCATTGGTAGTGCCTTGTTGCAAGTGTGCTTTGATCCATTGAAGCGCCTGGTAGATGGCGGCGGCTGTTTCTTTTCCTTTTTCCGATAACCGCATATTGCGGCTGCTCATCGCAAGGCCCGAACTTTCTCTTTGTGTTGGGCTGATGACGAGTTGTGTTGTAGATCCCATGAGGCGGAGCAATTGTTGAATGACCATGCATTGCTGGTAATCTTTTTGTCCCATGAACAGGAGCTGGGGTTCTACGATCTTCAGAAGACGATACATTACCTGGCAAACCCCCTGGAAATGCCCGGGCCTGAACCGCCCTTCCAGCAGGGTTTCAATGTCTCCCAGGGTATAATGCTCAGTGGGGTTTCCATTGGGGTATATTTCATTTACAGAAGGGAGGAACAGGATATCCGTTCCGGCCTTTTCCAATAAAAGGATATCGTTTTCAATGGTGATGGGGTATTTCTCAAAATCGGCCGGATCGTTGAACTGGGCAGGGTTTACAAAAATGCTGCAAATGACCAGGTCGCTTTCCTGGCGGCAGCGCTCAATGAGCGAAATATGCCCTTCGTGCAGCGCCCCCATGGTGGGTACAAACCCCTTTTTTTGCCCTGTAAGGACATGACCCGAAAGGTATTGTTTGAGTTCACCGGCTTTTTTAAAAAGGATCATTGAGGTCTGGATTAAAGGCCCGGATAGGCCAGATATACAAATTCCCTATATTTTTTGTACCTTCGCCAACTCATTTTTGAGCATTCTGGTAAAAAGGGCGTAATAATGTCGACAAAGAAAAGAATTTTATTCATAGCTACTGAAATGTCTCCTTACCTGGAGCTGACAGAATTTGCCGAAGTGATCAACAAGCTGGCTATCAAAAGCAATGATGGTGGATTGGAAGTGAGGTGCATTATGCCCAGGTTTGGGGTGATCAATGAAAGAAGGCACCGGTTGCACGAAGTAGTAAGATTATCCGGGATCAATGTGTCGGTCGATAACGACGATCATCCTTTACAGATCAAAGTGGCCTCCCTGCCCAATGCCCGTTTGCAGGTTTATTTTCTCGAAAATGAGGACTTCTTCAAGCGCAAACATATCTTTCACGACGACGTTGAGAACTGGTTTGAAGACAATGGCCTGCGCACCGTTTTCTTTTGTAAAGGAGCGCTGGAAACAGTGAAGAAATTCGGATGGCCCCCCGATATCATCCATTGTAGTGGCTGGATGACCGGGTTGATACCTGCTTATATCAAAACGGCTTATAAAAAAGAGCCGGTGTTCAGTAATAGTAAAGTGGTATTCACGATCGGACAGAACACATTCAAAGAAAAACTGGGTGCCGATTTCATGAAACAGGCATTGATCAATGCCAACGTGAAGGATAAAGACCTGGAGCCATTCAAAGAAGCGACCAATACGGCTCTTTTCAGAGGTGGCGCAACCTATGCGGATGCCATTAGTTTTGGTGCCGATAAAATAGACAAAAAACTCGTTGAAGAATTTGCCAAAATAAAGGGTAAAAAAGTAGTTCCCTTCAAAGGCTGGGATTCTGATTTAACAGAGTATTTAGAATTGTACAACGACCTTGCGAGCAAGTAATTACTTACCATCCATGCATTTACCCTTTACACTGCGAAAGCGATTTGTTTTTTCTTTTCTCATCATTTTAATTGTTGCAGGCTGTACGCGCATCACTTCCACCGACCTGGGCAGCGGACTTATTCCGCCCATCGATGGTGTGATTACCAAGGATACGCTGCTGGATGTTATCACAGATAATTTCGACGACCCCGATACAGCGAGGGTATATCGTTCAGATATGCACGTGCTGGGCGCTATTACCAATGACCCGCTTTTCGGAAAGACCAAAGCGGCGATGTATTTTGAAATGCAGCCCGATTCTTATCCATTTTATATACCGGGCACAAAAGACAGCGTTGTAGTAGATTCGGCGGTGCTGATCCTGCATTACGATGGGGTGTATGGCGATTCCACGCAGCCGCTCCATATTAATGTTTCTGGGATCGATCCCGCCACGCCGATCGACCTTACGCGGAACTATCCGGCCAATTATCCGGACCTGCACCCGATCAGGACCCTCGGCCCGTTGGCTGCACCTGTAACCGTTGACATCAGGCGCCTGGGCGACTCCGTTAAAAACCGGTTTGAACAAACTACTAACCAGTTGCGCATCAGGTTGAACAATGATGTGGCCAGGAGGTTCATGAAAGTGTACGATTCGAGCAATGTATATAAGTCAGACTCTTTACTGCGGACCGTTTTTGCCGGCTTTGCTGTTACTGCAGATGCGGTGAGTCCGGCCAACGCCCTGCTCAGGATCAACCTGGTAGATACCAGCACCAAACTGGCGCTCTATTATAATTCCAGCAGTACCGGCGCTACCCAACGGGATACTTCGGTACGGTATTTCAGGTGCCATTCGTCCAGCGGCAGCGTAAACTATGTAACCCGCGACCGCAGCGGAAGTGAAGTCGCCAATCACTTAACCACAACATCCAAACCCGATTCCCTGGTCTACCTTCAAACAGGCCCCGGCACTTATGTGCGGGTACGGATACCCGGACTGAAAACTTTGTCGAACCGCATCATTCACCGCGCTGAGCTGATTGCTGAGCAGGTGCCCGATGCCGCAAATGCAATGCTGGAAACCCAACTGTTGCCACCGCGTTTCCTATTGTTGAGCGTATTCGATTCGGCGAACAACTACAAACGGAATGTACCCAATGACTTCATTGTAGGTTCGAGCGGTGCGAATATTTCTTCTTTTGGAGGAGGGCTCCTGTATAAAACTGTTCCGGGATACGACAGGCTGGGTACTTATGTGTTCGACCTGAGCCGTTATGTACAAGGCATCGTTACCCGGCAGGATACCCTGCAAACGCTTCGCCTCACAGCGCCTGTGAACGACTCTTTACATTACCACAATCCCTATCCGGCCAATACCGGTACCGGTTCGCTTTATTATCTAACACCTTCCTCAATAGGTAATACCATTGGTTATGGAAGGGTTCGGCTGGGAGGCGGAACGCATTCCCGTTTCAGGATGCGCCTGCGGATTATTTATTCACGTATTTGATAGACTATTTCTTACTGATCTATATTTGCACTCACTAAATAAAACAATATGCCTTATCTCTTTACTTCTGAAAGTGTATCTGAGGGACATCCGGATAAAGTAGCCGATCAGATATCTGATGCATTGATCGACAATTTCCTGGCCTTTGACGCACAATCAAAAGTGGCTTGTGAAACACTGGTAACTACCGGTCAGGTAGTGTTGGCCGGTGAAGTAAAATCCAAAGCTTACCTGGATGTGCAGGAGATCGCCCGTGGTGTGATCCGTAAGATCGGTTATACCAGGAGCGAATACATGTTTGAAGCCAACAGCTGTGGTATCTTATCAGCGATCCACGAGCAGTCAGCCGATATCAACCAGGGTGTTGACCGTAAGAAGAAAGAAGAGCAGGGAGCGGGCGACCAGGGTATGATGTTTGGTTATGCATCCAACGAAACAGATGATTACATGCCGTTGGCGCTGGACCTGGCCCACAAAATATTGATCGAATTGGCTGCCCTTCGCCGCGAGAACAAGCAGATCAAATACCTGCGTCCCGATGCCAAGAGCCAGGTAACACTGGAATACGATGATAACAACAAACCCGTTCGTATCGACGCTATTGTAGTGTCTACCCAGCACGATGATTTTGATACCGAAGCCAAAATGCTGGCGAAGATCAAGGAAGACATCATCAAGATCCTGATTCCCCGTGTAAAGAACAAGTACAAAAAATACGCGAAACTGTTCAACGACAAGATCAAATACCATATCAACCCTACCGGCAAATTCGTGATCGGCGGACCACACGGCGATACCGGGGTAACCGGTCGTAAGATCATCGTAGATACCTACGGTGGTAAGGGCGCGCACGGTGGTGGCGCTTTCAGTGGTAAAGACCCCAGCAAGGTAGACCGTTCAGCGGCTTATGCTACCCGTCATATTGCCAAAAACCTGGTAGCTGCGGGTGTGGCCGATGAAGTGTTGGTACAGGTATCTTATGCTATTGGTGTGGCACAGCCTACCAGCATCAACGTGAACACTTTCGGTACTGCCAAAGTGAAGAAAACCGATGGACAAATTGCCAAGATCGTGGAAGGTTTGTTCGATATGCGTCCTTACTTTATTGAACAGCGCCTGAAACTGCGTAACCCTATCTACAGCGAAACCGCTGCATACGGACACATGGGCCGCAAGAGTGAAGAAGTAACGAAAGAGTTTAAATCGCCCGATGGTAAAGTGAAGAAAGTGAAAGTGGAATTGTTTACCTGGGAGAAACTGGATTATGTTCCGAAAGTGAAGAAAGCATTCGGTTTAAAATAAAAACACTTCATCACAAAAACCTCTGTCAAAAGCAGGGGTTTTTTATTTGAGTGAGGTATTAAATTGATCGCAATGGAAAACAATCCCTGGAAAATAACCGGAGAGAAAGAAGTATATGAGAATCCCTGGATCGCATTGACGGAATACGATGTGTTGAATCCTGCCGGAAAGAAAGGTATTTACGGTAAGGTGCATTTTAAAAATACGGCCGTAGGCATTATGGTATTGGATGAAGAGATGAACACCTACCTGGTAGGGCAATACCGTTTCCCTTTACAGGCCTATAGTTGGGAAATTCCCGAAGGTGGTAGCCTGATCGCCGGCGGCGTTGCTACGCTGGATGGCGCCAAGAGGGAGCTGCTGGAAGAAACAGGACTGGTGGCTGCACATTGGCAACCCTTACTGGAAATGCATCTCTCCAATTCTGTGAGTGATGAAAAAGCCATTATTTACCTGGCAACGGGCCTCACACAACAGGAGGCTGAGCCGGAAGAAACGGAACAATTGGTGGTGCGCAAAATGCCCTTTGAAGAGGTATATCAAATGGTTGAAAAAGGAGAGATCACTGATTCGATGAGTGTGGCTGCTATTATAAAAGTGAAATTGATGTTGGTTCAGGGACGATTGAAATAATACATTTGCAGATGGCTGTTAAACAAAGTTCCCTGATCATAGGGCGGCAACCCCTGATAGAAGCGCTCGAGTCCGGAAGGGCCATCGATAAAATATTGCTGCAAAAAAATACCGGTGGCGACATAGTGAACCAGATCAGGCAGCTGGCGCGCGAACGCCAGGTACCTATACAGCCTGTTCCGGTAGAAAAGCTCAACAGTCTTACCCGTGCCAATCACCAGGGCGTGCTGGCTTTCGTTGCATTGGTGCCTTATCTCGATCTGCAACAGGTGATAGACCATGTGGTATCGAAAGGAGAAGCGCCTTTGTTCGTGATGCTTGATGGGGTGACCGATGTGCGCAATATCGGCGCCATTGCCCGAAGCGCAGTTTGTTGCGGTGCGCAGGCCATCATCATTCCCGATAAAGGAGTAGGTGCCCTGAATGAAGAAGCCATGAAAAGCAGCGCCGGTGCACTGGAACACATCCATATTTGCCGGGTGAACAGCCTGCTCAAAGCCGTTGATACCTTGCATCTGAATGGTATACAGGTCTTTACCAGTGAAATGCGCGCCGATAAAAAAGTGTTTGAACTTCATTTCCCCGACCCATGCTGTATCATCATGGGGGATGAAGGCAGGGGAGTGCAGGCGCATCTTGCCAAAGCAGCCGATGCTTTTTTCACTATCCCTATGGCTACGAAATTCGATTCCTTCAATGTTTCGGTGGCAACAGGGATTGTGCTTTATGAAGCCATGAAGCAGCGGATTAAATAATCCAAACATTTTTTTCTATTGAATTGGTGCTTACTATTATTCACCTTGCAACGATACCGGTAACCAATACATCGGTAAATCCTGCAAGGAGTATCAGCCAGGCCTTGTTTTCCAAAAGCAATGCCTTAGCGCAACGCTGGTTGTTTATCGTAGCACCTATTGCAGGAGCCATTGGGTCGGGATATGTATATAAGTTTTTTAAAAAATAGACAAGCCGGTTAAGGTAAGTCAAAATGTAAAAGTCAAAAGTCAAACACAAACCGTTTTGGCTTTTGACTTTTGCATTTAGTGTAACTTGCCGTCATGAATGCCGATGCTTTATTGCCTGCTTTGCAGCTTATAGAATGTCCCCGCGATGCCATGCAGGGGTGGCCGCATTTGATTGCCACTGCCGATAAGGTCCGGTACCTGAATGCATTGCTGCAAGTGGGTTTTGATACATTGGATTTCGGAAGCTTTGTTTCTCCCAAAGCAATGCCGCAGATGGCGGATACAAAGGAAGTATTGAAAGGGTTGGACCTGGGCAGTACTTCTACAAAACTATTGGCCATTGTAGCCAATGAGCGGGGGGCGGAAGAAGCAGTGGTGTATGATACGGTGCATTACCTGGGATTTCCTTTTTCCATTTCTCCCACATTTCAACTCCGCAATACCAACAGTACCATAGAAGAAAGTGAACAGCGGGTAGATGCTATTCAGGAATTGTGCCTGAAGACTGGAAAAGAACTGGTGATCTACCTCAGTATGGGTTTTGGTAATCCATACAACGATCCATATAATGAGGATATTTTATTGCACTGGGCTGATGCGATGGCTGAAAAAGATATTCGTATTATATCGTTGGCCGATACCGTTGGATTAGCCAATCCCTCTCAGATTAGCAAGGCATTGATTACATTGATTCCCCAATACCCGGATATTACTATCGGTGTGCACCTGCACTCCACTGCTCAAAACTGGGAAGCCAAACTCACTGCGGCGCTTGATGCGGGTTGCCTGCGTTTCGACGGCGCCCTGAAAGGCATCGGCGGCTGCCCCATGGCGCAGGATGACCTGGTAGGTAATATGGACACTTTGTTGATGATCGGCTATTTCAAAGAACGTGGCTTTTTGAAAGAAATAAACGAACAGGCAATGTACAACTGCCTGCAGATAGCTGATTCGATCTTCCAATAATCGTTTTCCTTGCTGTTTTTTACGAACTTGCGCTCATGAAATTCCATTTTGAATTTGATGTGAAGAAGATGTTGCACCCGATTCAACACCAGCATAACCTGATGTTGATAGGCTCCTGTTTTACAGAGAATATGGGAGAGAAGTTGCAGAAACACAAATTCAAGGTGATGGATAATCCTAATGGTATACTGTTCAACCCGGTAAGTGTTGCAGAAGCCATCACGGCCTATGTAGACAATACTATCTATACATCATCAGACCTTTTCCAATACAACGATGCATGGCATAGTTGGAAACACCACAGCCGCTTTTCGGCAACAACAACTGAAGCGTCATTGCAAAAGATCAATACCGCCACAGCGGCTGCACATGCTTACCTGTCAAATGCCGATCATATCATGATCACGCTGGGCTCCGCATGGATTTATACTTTAACGGAGAAAGCCCCGCAAGCTAAACACGGATCAGTAGCCGCCAATAATCATAAGGCGCCCGCTGATTGGTTTTACAGGCGCCTCATGGCTATAGAAGAAGTGCTGAGCGTGCTGGATAATATGATCCACCGCTTGTTTTTCTTCAACCCTAAATTGAAGATCATTTTTACCATCAGCCCCGTACGTCATCTGCGTGAGGGAGTGATAGAGAACAACAGGAGCAAAGCTGTGCTGATACAAGCCGTGCATCATCTTGTTGACAAGTTCGATCGCCTGTATTATTTTCCTGCGTATGAACTGGTGATAGATGACCTGCGTGATTACCGATTTTATGCCGAAGACCTGGTGCACCCCAACTACCAGGCCACGCAATATGTATGGGAAAAATTCCTGGGCGCCTGCATGGATGATGATACCCGAAACCTGATCAAAGAAATTGCCGAGATCAATATTGCACATAACCACCGCCCTTTTAATGCTACTTCGGCCCAGCACCGGAAATTCATGGCTAGCTATCATGAAAAAACCTGGCAATTACAGCAAAAACATCCATACCTGGATTTCAGTGAAGAGCTACAATACTTCGCTTTTTAGATCAGTGGATACGATCACCCCGCACTTCTAATTCCTGCATGATGGCTACCTCATGTTCCAGCCACTCTTTCCATCGCTGCCTCACACGTTCTTTGGAGATATACAGCTCTGCCAGATCGATGAACAATGCATAATGTCCGGCTTCACTTTCCATGAAACGGCGATAGAAATTGCGCAGGTATTCATCCGTTAACCCTTCGCTCAGCCGTTTGAAACGCTCGCAGCTCCTGGCTTCGATCATGGCCATGGTAAGAAGTTGATCCAATAACCTTCCTTCTTCATTGCCGCCTTTTTGCTGGAAAGCGAGCAGCCTGTTTACATACGCATCTTTCCGCTGACGCCCCAGCTTAAGTCCGCGACGTTGTAACTCGTGTAATACCAGCCGGAAATGTCCCCATTCTTCTGTAACGATGGGCGATAATTGAACAACGAGTTGTTCTCTATTCGCATAGCGTTGAATGAGTGAAATACAGGTAACAGCTGCTTTCTGTTCGCAATAAGCATGATCGGTGAGGATGGCTTCCAGGCTCAACTTGGTCAGGTTTACCCAACGCGGATCGGTAGGCAGGCGCAGACCAAGTATGTTTTTGGTATGATCGGATATTTCCATCATGCTATTTATTTCCTCCGCAAATATCTGCAACAAAACTTTAGCTTTGAGCGATGTACCCCGATGATTTTCTCCAAAAAAAACTGAATGAACGCATCAGTCACGATGCATTGCGCAGCCTCCGCCTGCCCGATGGAAAGGCTGATTTCTGTTCTAATGATTACCTGGGGATGGTACATGACCGGAAGATCATCACCCATGACACAGATAATGCATCCGGATCTACGGGTTCCCGGTTACTGGCTGGCAATCATCCGTTGACGGAAACCGTGGAAAAGCAAATTGCTTCTTTTCATCAGGCACCAACAGCGCTTCTCTTCAACTCTGGCTACGATGCGAACCTGGGACTCTTATCCTGTGTGCCGCAGAAAGGAGATACGATATACTACGACCAGCTCTGTCATGCATCCATCCGCGATGGGATGCGGCTGTCTTTCGCGCAGTCGTTTTCTTTTGTACATAACGACATGAACGATCTGGAAAAGAAAATTCAGCAGCATGCTACCGGTAACCTGTTCATCGTAACAGAATCGGTATTCAGCATGGATGGAGACATTTGTCCGCTCAGCAACCTGGTTGCCATCAGCCAACGATACAATGCCCACCTCATCATCGACGAAGCGCATGCAACAGGTGTGATAGGAGAAGAAGGTGAGGGGCTTGTACAGCAGCAACAATACCAGCATTCGGTCTTTGCCCGGGTGCATACATTCGGTAAAGCCTGTGGCTGTCATGGTGCTGTAGTATTGGGGTCGGCATCATTGCGCAGTTACCTCATCAACTTTGCGCGGAGCCTGATCTATTCCACTGCCTTGCCCGAACATGCCGTGGCGGCTATCGGTGAAAGTTACCGGCTGTTTCCTGGCATGCATACACAAAGAGCAAAGCTGAAAGTATTAGTGCAACGATTTCAAGAAGCCAACCTGGCTTATGAAAAGCTGATCTCATTTACGCCTATACAAGCAGTGATTGTTCCGGGCAACGAAGCCGTAAAACACCTGGCCATGCAACTACAGGATAGCGGACTGGATGTTCGTCCTATTTTATATCCCACTGTTCCCAAAGGCAAAGAGCGTCTGCGAATTGTATTGCATGCATTCAATACCGATGATGAAATGGAAAAATTAATTACCTGCCTGCAATAACGGGTATCTTCATTAAATCAGGCTTTTTCCTTATTTTCATTCATACAACCACTCCTCCTTATGAGAATCCTGCCATGTATCCTCAGCGCTGTAGCTACGATGGGTATAACCACGTTGTTGAATGTGCAGTTACCCGCCGGTGAAAGCAAAACACCCCGGCTGGGATATTTTCTTTCTCCGCAACAGGGCTTCTGGCAAAATGCAGAACCTGCCGATGTTTCGTTTGATGGCGATATCAAAGCAAGTGGACTGAAAGGCAAAGTAGACGTTTATATGGACGACCGGCTCGTGCCGCATATCTATGCAGACAATGACCTGGATGCTTATTATGTTCAGGGCTTCCTGCATGCCAAATTCAGGCTGTGGCAGATGGAATTCCAGACTTATGTGGCAGGCGGCAGGCTTAGTGAGATCGTAGGAGAAGGGCGTGTAAATACCGACCGCTTTTTCAGGAGACTTGGAATGGTATATGGAGCAGAGAAGACTGCGAAGGATATGGAAAATCATCCTGAACTAAAAGCCCTGGTGGAATCTTATTCGGCAGGTGTAAACGCTTATATCAAATCGCTCAAACCAGAACAAATTCCTTTTGAATACAAACTGCTCGACTATCGGCCCGAAGAGTGGACATCTTTCAAGACCTATCTTTTCCTGATGTTCATGTCGTACGATCTTACTGCACGCGGCGCTACTACCGATTTACAAATGACCAATGCCAGGAATTACTTCGGATATAAAGATTTTGAACAATTGTATCCGGCCGTTCAGGATTCATTGGATCCTATTATTCCCAGGGGAACAGAGTTTGCAAAACCTTCTATTGTTCCCCAAAAACCTGCGGGCGCCGATTCTATTTACCTGGGTCATACACGAACTGCAGCCATTGCTCCTCCGGAGTTGCCGGCTAAAAACAATGGCAGCAACAATTGGGCAGTATCGGGCAGCAAAACCAAAAGCGGACACCCGATACTTTGCAACGATCCGCATCTTGGATTGAACCTTCCGTCTTTGTGGTATGAAGTGCAGATCACCACACCCGAATACAGCACTTATGGAGCGAGCTTCCCGGGCGCGCCTTCTGTCATCATTGGGTTTAACGATAGCATCGCCTGGGGTGTAACCAATGCAGGAAGGGATGTGATCGATTATTTCGACCTGAAATTCAAAGACACCACGCTACAGGAATATTGGTACAATGGCGCCTGGAAAAAAGCCGATAGCAGGAAAGAAGTTATCCGGATCAAGGGAAAACCGGACCTGGTAGAAAATATTGCCATGACTGAATTTGGTCCGGTTATGTATGATAACAGTTACAAGAATGCGAGCACCGAAGGCAAATACCTGGCTATTCACTGGACTGCACACGAGGGCGGCAATGGGCCGGAAGTATTTTTTCGTTTGAACCGTGCTAAGAATTACGATGATTACATCGCCGCCATCAACACCTGGAAATGCCCCGGACAGAATTTTGCTTTTGCATCTGTGTCGGGCGATATCGCCATCAAACAACAGGGCACATTTGTTGCGCGCTGGAAAAGACAAGGTGATTTTGTATTACCCGGGGCCGATAGCAGCTACAAGTGGCAGGGTTATATACCGGTTGACGAAAACCCGGCGATCAAAAATCCCGACAGGGGCTTTGTGAGCAGTGCCAATCAAATGCCTACAGACAGCACCTATCCGTATTACCTCGGAGCGCCTGTCAATTTTCCTCCCTACAGGGGTTTCATCATCAACAGAAAGCTGTCGGCCATGAATAACATCACGCCGCAGGACATGCAGCAAATGCAAACCGATAATTACAATGTATTCGCAGAGATGGCAAGGCCCGTTATACTGAAGTACCTCGACGAAGCATCTCTCGACGATACCGATAAAAAATACCTGGCATTGTTGAAAGGCTGGAATCTCCGAAATGATATCAACGAAAAAGGCGCGACCGTTTTCAGGTGTATATGGGATAGCATTGAAACACAGATGTGGTCGGATGAATTTGCTAAATCCAAATTGCCCTTGCCATGGCCAGATGAATCTACTTTACTGGAAAGCCTGATCAAGGATAGTACCTATCGTTTTGCAGACGACATCAATACGCCCGATAAAAAAGAAACCGTGCGCGAAACCATTACCAAAGCCTGTAAAAAAGCCTGTGCCTATTTCAAACAACTTGAAAAGGAAGGCAAATTGGCCTGGGGTGTTTTTAAAGACACCAAAGTCACGCACTTGCTGAAGATACCGGCACTGAGCCGCTTTCACCTGCCCATCGGTGGAGGCACACATATCATCAATGCAACAAAAGATTCGCACGGACCCAGCTGGCGTATGATCGTACACCTGACAGAAACAGTGGAAGCTTATGGCGTGTACCCTGGCGGACAAAGCGGTAATCCCGGCAGTAAGTATTATGATACATTTATCGATAGCTGGGCAAACGGAAAGTATTATCGCCTGCTCTTCCTGAAAAAACAGGCAGCGCAGAAACATGAAAAAATAAAATGGCACATTAGTTTCGTCAACGGATAACCCTATGCATTATGAAATTCATCACAGCTTTATTTCTCACTGCTTTTCTTGCCTTTGCGGTTGGTATTTATGGAATACTTCCCTGGTGGAGTTTTGTGGTCACTTCTTTTCTCGTATCTGTAGCCATCCATCAAAGGGCCGTGAAAGCTTTCCTGGCTGGCTTCCTGGGCCTGTTCATTTTATGGGTGAGCCTGGCTACTATGAAAGATGTTGCCAATAAACACATACTGTCTTCTAAAGTAGCACAGATACTGCCGTTGGGCGGATCTTTTGTGGTATTGATATTGCTTACAGGTGTGCTGGGCGGACTGGTATCCGGATTGGCAGCACTTACCGGGAGCTTTTTCAGGCAATCTAAATAAGCTGTTTTAATTCCTGCTTCCGAATTGATAGGTCAGGTTCAGTCCTCCGAAATAATTTGCTTTATTGGGAGCCGGCAAATAAGCATCGGGCAATTGGTTCACGAATACCATATTTGGGTATTGCGCGCCGGTGATGTTGTTCACACCAAAGAAAAGATCCATGTTGAAGCGCTGACAGAAATGTTGCCGGATGCCCAGCTTTGCATTCAGCAGGTTATAGCTGGTGGTCTGGTTCAGTCCGTTGGAACTGATAGGCATAGCATCTTTATACCCGTACAGTACATTAGCATAAATGCCTTGTGCTAAACCAAGATCAACACCCATATTGGCAGTAAAAGGAGCTACACCCGCAACAGGCTGATCGCTGTAATCAACAACAGTGATGCTGGTAGCAGGCGTATTCAGCTTCTGAAAAACATAATCCCTGTACCTGAAATGCGAATAAGCAAAATTGGCAAAAGGCTGAACAGAACGGAAGAAGCCATTGTCAGATTGATATGCTTTATATTTCAGTAAGGCTTCAATGCCCTGATCATCCTGCCTGCCGCCATTGGCTATATAACTATAAGCAGTGGTAGTGCTATTGAGTGGAACCGCAACAACAGTCATTTTATTTTTAAACTGCGCATCAAACAGAGCCAGTTGATAACTGAGCCGATCGTGGAACAGCACACCCTTACTGCCGACCTCAATCTGGTCTCCGATCTCAGGCTTTAAGCCGGTATTGAGTTGCCCGGTTGCAGGAATAAAAAAATAAGCGCTTGCCGGAGCTTTATACCCCCGGCTGCAATTGATATAAACAGAAAATCCCTTGCTGAATATTTTGTTCACGGCTATATGCGGCGAGGTCATTCCTGAAAAACTGCGCTGGTAATGGGTGGGCTTGGTGTTGCCCGCTACATAGAATTGATCTTTGAGTTCAATCTGCATGCTGCTTGTTCCAATGCCGCCGGTAACAGAAAGGTCATGCGGCAAGGTGAGGGTCCATTCAGTAAAGAAGGAAGTAGTGCCGGAATAAGTGGCTTGGTTGCTCCTCATGGCGCCAATAACCCAGTACCCGTTAGAGTCTAAACGGTTTGGTACCATATTATAACCAATCACCTGTGCATACTGGTGCTGTGTTTCAATACCGGTAATGCTGCTCACACTGTTTCCATCGGCTAAATCGAATTTCATGTTCACTACCGATCGCAACCCGATATTTACTGGGTTCTTATCGGTCCATCCGCCGGCTGAACTGGAATGGCTGGTAACGCCTGATCCGAAAACTGAAGTGGTATTGGAGAATTGTTGATTGAAATGGTAAGTGTGCGCCAGACCTGCCCTAAAGCTGATGACCGCCGAATGGGCATCACGCTTGATGTAATCGGGGTTACCGGAATAATCCATGTTTTGGTATTGCTCAATAGTTAATTCACCGCCACGCTGGTCGTAGCTGTTGCTGAAGCCAAAGTAGGAACTGATGCTTTGTTTATTGTTCAATTGAAAATCCCCTGCATAGCTGGCAAATCTCTTGGTAGAAGCGGTATGTACCATGTAGCCATCGGAGTGCTGGTAACCGTAATTGAGCAAAACGGAAGAGCGGTCGGTAGCTGTTTGAAAACGGGTGGTGAATCGCTGCAGTCCATAACTGCCTGTCATGATATCTTGTCCAATAGTTGTTACTCCTTTCTCAGGCCTGCTGGTTTTCAGGTTCACCACACCGGCAATGGCCAGTCCGTACAAAGTACCGGAAGGACCTTTTACTACTTCCACATCTCCGATCGAAGCGAAGTCAATATCATCCATCAATGTAATGCCTTCGGCATCGGTAACAGGAATGCCATTGAGATAAACTTTAGCGCCCTGCCCATCGAAATTACTGCTGATGCCACGCGTGCTGCCGATGCCATTACCATACCCGCGGATATTGAATTGTTGCCCGGAAGAAATGCCGCGTCGCTGCATGGTCATGCCCGGTATATTACTGTTGATGGCATCATCTAGGTACAGACCGTTACCGCGTTTGAGTTCTGTTTCGCCCAACTTGGCAATGGAGGCAGATTGGTAAAGCAGCGATGGATGCTGCGCAGTAGTGGCAGTGATCTCTACGGTGTCGAGGATATTGCTCAACGGATGGAGGCCTATGTTCAGCTCCTGGTCGCAGTTCGTGATGAGTATCCGGCTTGCTTCATATCCTACAAAAGAGATTGTGATCTTGCCTGATGGAGTGCAATCCATTATAAAAGAACCATCCTGCCCGGTAATGGCAACGTTTTTCCCCGGCAATGAAACGGTAGCGCCGGCCAGCGGCACTTTGGTGGTGATATCGAATACCTTTCCTGATAATTTTTTTTGTGCATGCACAGCAAGGGAAAGAGTTGTTAAAACAGATACAAGCAAAAACGGTTTCATATAAGTAACCTTGGATCAATGAAATAGGCGCTGAAATTAGGCTTTTGATGGGAATACTGTATGAGAACCTGGCATATTTAAATACGATTGTCTTATTAAGATATCGTATTTTTGCCCCGAAATTTTGACCACCCTGCAAGTGGTTCTATTATTGAATAGAGCATTTCCGTAAAGGAGATGCCTGAAATTTGTCAATCATGCCCGTATTACACAACCGCGTATCGAACGAGGAGTTGAAGCAACGCCTCATGGAAGAAGACTTCCACAGAACTACCATCAGTTTTTATCAGTATTTCCCTATTCAGAACCCGCAGGAGTTCCGCGACTTCCTTTATAAGCACCTGAACAGTTTGCAGGTATTCGGACGCATCTATGTGGCGAAAGAAGGAGTGAATGCGCAGATCAGTGTGCCGGATACCAACCTCGAAGCATTCAGGTCTTTCCTGTACTCCATTGAGCCGCTGAATAAACTGCGTTTGAATATTGCAGTAGATGATGATGGCAAAAGTTTCTGGGTATTGAAGATCAAAGTGCGGGATAAGATCGTGGCCGATGGGATAGACGACACATCGTTCAGCATGGAGCGGAAGGGCCGGTATGTGAATGCAGCGCAGATGAATGAATTGCTCAATGATCCCGGCACCGTGGTCATCGACATGCGCAATCATTACGAATACGAAGTAGGTCATTTTGAAAACGCCATTGAAATTCCTTCCGATACTTTTCGCGATCAGTTGCCCATGGCTGTGGATATGATGAAGGGAAATGAAGAAAAGAACATCATCATGTATTGCACCGGTGGTATCCGTTGTGAAAAAGCCAGCGCTTATATGCTGCATAAAGGATTCAACCACGTATTCCATCTCGAAGGCGGCATTATCAATTATGCCAAACAAGCCAAAGAGGCGGGTATACAGCCTAAATTCATTGGGAAGAATTTTGTGTTTGATGACCGCCTCGGCGAACGCATCACAGAAGATGTGATTGCCAAATGCCATCAATGCGGACAACCATGCGATACCCATACCAATTGCAGGAACAGCGGCTGTCACTTATTGTTCATCCAGTGCGAAAATTGTGCCGCAGCATACGAAGGATGTTGCAGTACTGCCTGTAAAGACACCCTGCACCTGCCGCTGGAGCGTCAAAAACAAATCCGCCAGGGAGTAGACATGGGAAGGAATGTGTTCAACAAAAGTAAGTCGCGATTGAGGCCGCGGCTGGATGAAGATCGGCAGCCTTAAATCAAAGTGCTCCTAATTGTTTCAAACTATCGGTCACCAATTGTTCTGTTGTGGCATTGCTCAGTGTTTGCGGAACAAAATTTTGCCCGGTTACTTTTTCGTAGAGCTCAATATAACGTTGACTAATGGTGTTGATCCATTCATCGGTCATCTCAGGAACGGTTTGCCCTTCTTTACCCATGAAGTTATTGGCCATTAGCCATTCCCTTACAAATTCTTTGCTCAGCTGTTGTTGTTTTTCTCCGCTGGCCTGCCGCGCTTCAAATCCATCGGCATAAAAATAGCGGGAAGAATCGGGCGTATGTACTTCATCCATCAGGTAAATGGTGTCGCCAATCTTACCAAACTCATATTTGGTATCGGCCAGTATCAGTCCGCGTGCAGCCGCAATCTTTTTCCCGCGTGCAAATAATTTCAACGCATAGTCTTCCAGTACGGCCCAATCAGCCGCCGATGCCAATCCTTTTGCAATGATCTCTTCTTTTGAAATGTCTTCATCATGTCCCGCTTCTGCTTTGGTAGAAGGTGTAATGATGGGCGAGGGAAAGAAATCATTTTCTTTCAATCCTTCCGGCATCACAGTGCCGCAAAGCGTTCTGCTGCCGCTGTGATAAGTTCTCCAGGCATGCCCTACCAGGTTGCCACGTACCACCATTTCAATTTTGAATGGAACACAACGGGTGCCAATAGAAACATTGGGTGCGGGTACGGCTTTTAGCCAGTTGGGACAAATATCACTGGTTGCTTCCAGCATATAGGCAGCGATCTGGTTCAATACTTGTCCTTTAAAAGGAATGGGACGCGGAAGAATAACATCGAAAGCAGAAATGCGATCGCTGGCAACCATCACGAGCCAATCGTTTTTAATAGTATAAACATCTCTTACTTTACCGTGGTATAACTGCGTTTGCGAGGGGAACTGAAAGGATGACATGGCGCAAAATTAAATTTTATTGGAATACTAACAAGTGTTACATTGTGATAATTTAAACTAAACTTGCCTATAGTATGAGAAGACCTCACAGCAACTGCTTGCTGGCTATTGCGGCATCGGCAATAACCGTTCATGTCACGGCGCAGCAGACCACCACCGTTTCGGGTAGTGTGAAGAACAGTAAATCAAAAGAAGCTATATCGGCGGTATCAGTAACTACCAAAGGAGGAACTACTGGTACATTTACAGATGATAAAGGCAATTTCAGGTTTACCACCGTACAAAAACCTCCATTTACATTGGTATTTTCTTCGGTAGGTTACGGTACAAAAGAAATCGATTTTAAAGGCGGTGAGGCGCTGAGTGTTGACCTGGACGTTTCTTTTACACTGGGTGATGAAGTAGTGGTAGCTGCTTCCCGCACCCCTGAAAAAATACTGGAATCTCCGGTTTCCATCGAACGGATCAGCAGTGCTGCCATCCGCAATACACCGGCTGCCAACTACTACGATATGATCACCAACCTGAAAGGGGTTGATGTGGTAACTGCTAGTCTCACTTTTAAAAGTATGGGTACCCGCGGGTTCAATAGCAGCGGCAACACCAAACTCAACCAATTGGTAGATGGTATGGATAACCAGGCGCCGGGCCTGAACTTTTCTGTAGGTAATGTCATCGGGCTCACCGAACTGGATGTAGACAATATGGAATTGTTGCCGGGCGCTTCTTCGGCGTTGTATGGTCCGGGCGGTACCAATGGTACTATTTTGATCAATAGTAAGAACCCTTTCAAATACCAGGGATTGAGTTTCCAGATCAAACAGGGCGTCAATCATATCGATAATTATGAACGCAACAAGGCGCCCTATTACGACTGGAGTCTTCGTTGGGCCAAAAAGCTGAGTGAGCGTTGGGCGTTTAAGATAGGAGCGCAACTGATACAGGCCCAGGACTGGGTGGCCAACCAAACCGATAACTATTCAAGGGCGAGTACGCCTTATGCGCCATACGGACAAGTCATTCCCGGCAGCAGGTACACCGATCCCAATTATGATGGTGTGAATGTGTATGGTGATGAAACCACCCAACCAATGGCAGGCATCGCTGCCAGCGTACGCAGTGCTGTAGGGGCAGGCGGTACGGCCGCTATTGATGGCATCATCAACAGCAATCCTTCCATGACGCTGGCACAGTTGAGTGCCTTTGTAGCGGGCAATGCCAGCCTGGCTCCGCTGGCGCCTTATGTACCCATTCTCTATGGTTCGAATGCCAATAAAAATTATTTTGGTAACCAAAGTGTGAGCAGAACCGGGTACGACGAAAAAGATGTGATCGATCCCAATACCGTGAACCTGAAATTGTCGGGAGCCCTGCACTACAAACTCAGCAATTCCATCGAAGCATCGCTTGCTGCTTATTTCGGTACCGGTAATTCTGTCTATACTGGTAGCGACCGCTATTCATTAAAAGACCTGAAAATTGGTCAGTACAAACTGGAACTTCGTCACAGGAACTGGCATGTGCGGGCCTATACCACCCGTGAGAATGCCGGAAGTTCTTTCAATGCAACCGTAACTACCCGTCTCTTCAACGAGGCGTGGAAAGCCAGCGCTACCTGGTACCCGCAATATCTTTCGGCGTATGTTGCTGCCCGCGATCAGGGGGCACCTGACCTGACGGCGCATGCTGCTGCAAGAGGTTTTGCCGACCAGGGCAGACCTACCGGCTTTATCGGTAACAACCTGATGTTCCAACAAGTGGCTGGAAAACCCATTTCACAGGGAGGTGGTTTGTTCCTCGATCAATCTAAATTGAATGTGGTAGAAGGACAATACAATTTTACCAACGACCTGGGGCTCGATAAGTCGGGTACAGAACTGTTGGTGGGCGGCAGCTTCAAACAATATGTACTGGATTCAAAAGGTACTTTGTTTGCCGATACAGCAGGTACTATCAAGATCAATGAAGTAGGTGCATACGGACAGGTATCACAAAAAATGCTGAACGATGTGCTGAAACTCACCGTATCTGGACGTTACGATAAGAATACCAATTTCGCCGGACGTTTTACCCCCAGGGCAACAGCGGTAGTGAAGCTGGCAAAAGATCATAACCTGCGGTTCTCTTACCAGACAGCTTATCGATTTCCCACCACGCAAGACCAGTGGATCAACCTGTTGGTGAGTGGCGGTGTTCGTTTAATGGGCGGATTGCCGCAGTTGCGTGACTATTATAACTTCAGTGGTAATAAAGTATACACACCGGGCAGTGTAGCTGCATTCGGCGCAAGCGCTGCTGCGGGCAGTCCTAATCCGGCATTATTACAAGAACAACAATTCGGCGAATTCAAACCAGAATCCAGCCGTTCTTTTGAAGTCGGCTACAAAGGCCTGGTCGACAAAAAACTGTTGATAGATGTATATGGTTACTGGGGCAAATCCAAAGACTTCCTTAGCAGGGTGGTTGTGATACAATCTAATACAGGCAGTCCGATCGGCCTGTTGAGTCCCTCTACACGCACCATTTACAGTATTGCAGTCAATACCCCCACTGAGGTAACCACGAGCGGATGGGGCGCTTCACTGGAATACCTGTTGCCCAGGAACTATTCTGTAAGTGGTAACGTGTATTCAGACGTGATAGGAGACCTGCCAGCAGGATTTGTATCTTTTTTCAATACCCCCAAATACCGCGTTAACCTGGCATTCAGCAATTCAGGTTTCCTGAAAGACAACCGCTTCGGTTTCAGTGTGGTATACAGGTGGATCGATAAATTCAATTATGAAGGCACATTTGCAGTAGGTCCCATGCCATCTTATTCAACAGTAGATGCGATGGTGAGCTACAAGCTGCCTGCTTCCAAATCATTGATCAAAATAGGCGGCTCCAACATATTCAATAAATATTACCGTACTGGTTTTGGTAACCCGCAGATCGGAGGGCTTTACTATATCAGCTATGGTTTTAATGTGTTTTAAACTGCTTAACAATAAACCGGAAGATCCCCTGTTTGCCCAACAGGGGATTTCTTTTTGGTTTTATACCCCATAATCTTATATTTTTGCCCCTCAATTTAACCAACAGCGATATGCGTTCAATTGCTTTAAGAGAGGCTTTGCGTGAAGCCATGAGTGAAGAGATGAGAAGAGACGAGCGGGTTTTCCTCATGGGTGAGGAAGTGGCCGAGTATAATGGAGCCTATAAAGTGAGCCAGGGTATGCTGGCAGAATTTGGAGAGAAACGAGTAATTGATACACCCATTTCTGAGCTGGGATTTGCTGCTGTGGCAGTGGGTGCTGCCCAGAACGGACTACGTCCTGTTGTGGAATTCATGACCTGGAACTTTGCCGTGCTGGCCCTGGACCAGATCCTGAATACCGCTTCTAAAATGCTGGCCATGAGCGGCGGACAGATCGGTTGTCCGATCGTGTTCCGCGGACCCAACGGCAGCGCCGGCCAACTGGGCGCCCAGCACTCTACAGCTTTTGAAAGCTACTATGCCAATATTCCCGGCCTCAAAGTGGTATCACCCTCTAATGGATATGATGCCAAAGGTTTGCTGAAGCAAGCCATCCGTTACGAAGAAGATCCCGTTATTTTTATGGAGTCGGAAGTAGGCTATGGTGATAAAAGCGATGTGCCTGAAGAAGAATATTATATTCCCCTGGGTAAGGCCGATGTTAAAAAACAGGGCCGCGATGTAACCATCGTTTCTTTTAATAAGATGATGAAAGTGGCTTTGGGCGCCGCTGCAGAACTGGAAAAAGAAGGTGTGAGTGCAGAAGTGATCGACCTCCGTACCATTCGTCCGCTTGATTGGAGAACCATCCTTGAAAGTGTTAAGAAAACCAACCGCCTGGTGATTGTAGAAGAACAATGGCCCTTTGCTTCTGTTTCTTCAGAGATCACCTACCGCATACAGAAAGAGGGCTTCGATTACCTCGATGCGCCAATTCGCCGCATCACCAGCGCAGATGCGCCTATGCACTATGCGCCCAACCTCGCTGCGCTTGCCATTCCCGATATCAGCAGGACGGTGAAGCTGGTAAAAGAAGTCATGTACATGAAAAAATAAACGAATTATATATACAGTAAACCCGGAATTTTGTGTTCCGGGTTTTTTTTATTGTCTTTTCATAATATCAACTGATGCGCCTCTCCCTCCTCATGCTCATAGCTTGTTGCTCAACGAAAGTGTCGTTTGCTTGGCAAACCAGTCAGCAAGACAGTGCTGCGAAACTGGACGAAGTAGTAGTAACTGCTTTTTATGGGAATGCAAAATGGGAATCACTGCCAGCGGCCATTGCAACGATCAACAGGGAAGGATTACAAAAAATATCTCCGGTTACCCTGGTATCATCTTTCAATACCATACCAGGTGTGCGGATGGAAGAAAGATCACCTGCCAGCTACCGCTTATCTTTCCGCGGCAGCCTGCTGCGCTCGCCTTTCGGGGTACGTAATATAAAAGTATACTGGAATGATTTTCCCCTGACCGATGGGGGAGGTAATACTTATCTCAACCTCTTGTCTGTACAGCAACTCAGCGGTGCAGAACTGCTGAAAGGTCCGGCTGCAAGCGTATATGGCGCCGGCACGGGCGGGGCATTGTTGCTGCGCTCAGTTGATACTTTCAGTCTGCAGTCGACACATCATTTTGAAGCAGGGCTGTTGGGCGGGTCGTACGGACTGCTGCAACAACAAGCAGGATGGCAATACAGTAACCAGACCTTTCATTCTTCATTGCAACAAGTACATACACAATCGGATGGTTACCGCCAGCAGTCGGCCATGCGCAGGGATGGATTGCAATGGAACGGTGCTTTTTCTTTCAAACAACAACAATTGAAATTCCTGCTTTTTTATACCAACCTGTATTATCAAACACCCGGGGGTATTACGCTGGCGCAAATGCAACAGGATCCGCAACTGGCGCGGCAGCCCGCCGGGAACCTGCCAGGTGCGGTACAGCAAAAAGCTGCCATTTACAACAGCACTTTTTTTGCAGGCATATCTCATGAAGCGGCATTGAGTGATGTATGGCAACTCAAAAGTTTTGTAACAGCCAATACCACGCGGTTCCGCAATCCCTTCATCACCAATTATGAAAAAAGGGCTGAAGACAACCTTGGAGCAGGTTTTCATTTCAGTTTTCATCCACGCCGTTCACCTGGCGTGTTGCAATGGGTGAGCGGCGCAGAATGGCTATATAACAGATCGGCCATTGACGATTATGGTAACCGCGCCGGTGTGCAGGACACCGTGCAATTCAAAGACAAAGTACACGCCGCACAATGGTTTCTGTTTACACAGGCCAGTTATCGTCCGGATGCAAAATGGGATATTACTGCGGGCTTGAGTTTGAATAATCAATCGTACAGTTTCATCAGGATGTCGGACCCTTCGCCTGTTGAACAGCGCCGCCAGATCAATGCGGTATTAACACCCCGCATAGCATTATCCTATCGGTTGAAGCCTGGGGTAACAATATATGCACTGATAGCCAAAGGATTTTCTCCGCCTACGCAGGCTGAGCTCAGGCCGGCAGACCGGAACTACCATGGAGACCTGAATGCAGAGCAGGGATGGAACTACGAGGCAGGGATCAAGGGTTATGCGCTGAACAGGCGTTTGCAATTCGATGTGGCTGCTTATTATTTCAGGTTACAGGATGCGATTGTAAGAAGGGTTAACAGCGCCGGAGCCGAATATTTTGTAAATGCAGGAGGCGCTGTGCAGAAAGGAGTGGAGGCGCTGTTGCGGTATCGATTACCGCTGCGGCCGCAAGGGTTCATCAACCAACTGCAGGTATGGAGCAGCTATAGCTACCAGCCTTATTATTTCGAGGGGTACAAACAAGGCACCATCGATTATTCGGGTAATGCGCTCACGGGTGTGCCGCGGAATGGTTGGGTAAGCGGACTGGACCTGGAAACAAAGAATGGTCTCTATAGCGCTGTTTCATTGAACGCTACCAGCTCATTGCCGCTGACGGATGCCAACGATGTGTATGCGGCTGCATACCAGTTGCTGCAATGGAAGGCAGGCTATCGCTGGAAAAAGAACGGCCGCATACTGCATTTTTTCGCAGGTGTTGATAACCTCCTGAACCAGGTATACAGCCTGGGGAACGATATCAATGCCGTTGGTAAAAGGTTCTATAACCCGGCGCCCGGCCGGAACTTTTTCGCCGGTGTCCAATATAGTTTCTGATCTCCCTATCTTAGCAACAAACAAAGAGTACCATGCCCAATATTCTGATCATTGATGATGAACGCGCCATCAGGAGTGTATTGAAAGATATTCTCGGGAATGAAGGATTCAAAGTGGATGAGGCGGCGGATGGAGAAGAAGGACTGAAAAAATTTACAGCGTCTACCTACGACATTGTTTTGTGCGATATCAAAATGCCCAAACTCGACGGATTGGAATTCCTGCAAAAAGCCACTGATCACAACCCGGAAATACCGGTGATCATGATCAGTGGGCACGGTAATATAGAAACAGCAGTGGATGCTGTGAAGAAGGGGGCTTTTGATTATATATCCAAGCCGCCCGATCTCAACAGGTTGCTGATTACCATCCGCAATGCGATGGACAGGACTTCGCTCGTAAAAGAGACCCGGGTGCTCAAACGCAAAGTATCCAAAGTACAGGAGATCATTGGGGAGAGCGAAGCCATTGTAAAGATCAAAGAGACCATTGATAAAGTAGCGCCTACCGATGCCAGGGTGCTGATCACCGGTGAGAATGGCAGCGGTAAAGAATTAGTAGCCCGCTGGCTGCATGAGAAGAGTAACCGTGCCGGTGCACCATTGGTAGAAGTGAACTGCGCCGCTATTCCCAGCGAGCTCATCGAAAGCGAATTGTTCGGCCACGAAAAAGGCTCTTTCACTTCAGCCATCAAACAGCGTATCGGCAAATTTGAACAGGCACATGGAGGAACGCTTTTCCTGGATGAGATAGGTGATATGAGTCTGGGCGCGCAGGCTAAAGTGCTGCGTGCACTGCAAGAGGGCAAGATCACCCGGGTGGGTGGTGAAAAAGAAATATCGGTAGATGTGCGTGTAATTGCCGCCACCAATAAAGACCTACTCAAAGAAGTAGATGCCAAGAGCTTCCGGCTCGACCTGTACCACAGGCTGGGCGTGATATTGATACATGTGCCTTCGCTGAATGAGCGGCGCGATGATGTGCCCCTGCTGGTTGAAAAGTTCCTGACCGATGTGGCAGAAGAATACGGGCAGGTCAAAAAGGGAATCGATAAAAAAGCGTTGGACGTGTTGAAGCAGCACAACTGGACCGGCAATATCCGCGAACTGCGGAATGTGGTGGAGCGACTCATCATTTTATCGGGTAAAGAGATCACCGCGGCAGATGTAGCGGCGTATGTACTGCCCAAATAGCATTTATTTAAGAAAACTTTGACCTTCCGAAAGCCCGGAACTGGGTGAAAAGGATATTTTTGTTACTACTTAATCGGACAATATGGGTTTGTTTTTATGCATTATTTATGTGGTTGGCTGGCATATCGGTTTGTATGGTATGTTTAAAAAAGCGGGACTCACTCCCTGGAAAGCGCTGATTCCTTTCTACAATACCTGGCTCATTGTTCAGCAATGCCATATACGCAAATACTGGTTCTGGTTGCAACTGATTCCTATAGCGGGACAATTCATTACCATCTGGATCACCATCATCTTTGTAATGCACTTCAAGCGGTTCAACCTGATACATCATACGCTTACCGTACTGGTGCCCTTTATTTACCTGCCTTATCTCGGCTTCTCCAAAGACGAAAAATGGCATGGTGAAGCAGGCTTCCACAGTTATCGGAAGCCGGTATCGAGGGAATGGATCGATGCAGGTGTATTTGCCGTAGTGGCGGCTACCATCATCCGCACGTTTATTTTTGAAGCGTATGTGATTCCTACCGAGAGTATGGAGAAGACATTGCTGATCAATGATTTTCTCTTTGTGAATAAAATGACCTACGGCGCCCGCATTCCACAAACGCCGCTCAGTTTTCCTTTTGTACACAATACCATGCCCTTCTCGCAAACAACACCTTCTTATATCAAAGCGGTGCAGTTGCCATATAAGCGACTCTATGCTTTTTCAGAAGTAAAACGGAACGATGTGGTGGTGTTCAATTTTCCCGCCGGAGATACCATCATCAATCATCCCGATTATGGCAGTAAGGTTACTTATTATGATGTGCTGCGTACCCAATACAAGGGTAACCGCGAAGAAATGATGGCCGATGCTTCGCTGCCGCCCATCATTGTACATCCGATGGATAAAACCGATAATTACATCAAACGTTGCGTGGCGGTAGGAGGAGATCTGCTACAGGTAAAAGAAGGTGTATTATATATAAACGGACAACCTGCCCTGGTTCCGCCCAATTCACAAACAGAATACCTGGTTACCACAGATGGCAATGCTTTGCCGGAAGAACTCGTAAAAGAATTGGGGATCGACACGGAAGACAATAACCGCATGCAACTACGGCCTGTTACCAATACACCAGGGTTGTATGTGATCAATATGACACATGCCGAGGCGGAGATGGCGAAGAAGCAACCTCACATTAAATCGGTAACACCGCACGTTGATAATTTTGTGGGCAATACTTTCCCTAACGACGACGCCAATTATCCCTGGTCGGTCGATAATTACGGGCCCATCCGAATACCTAAAAAAGGAGATGTGCTGCCGCTCAATCCGCAAACCATTGCGCTGTACAGGAGATTGATCGCTACTTACGAACACAGCAAACTGGAAGAGCGTGACGGCAAATATTTCATCAACGGAAAAGAAGCGAATACTTATACCACGCAATACACTTATTACTGGATGATGGGAGATAACCGCCATCGTAGTCAGGATAGCCGTTACTGGGGTTTTGTACCCGAAACACATATCGTAGGAAAGGCCTCGCTGATCTGGTTCAGCTGGGATAAGGGCTTGCGCTGGAAGCGCTTGTTTAATAGTATCAAATAGATTATCTTTATTTACCGTAAGGGGTCCTCATCGCTTTGGCGTTGAGGACTTTTTTGTCTAAATAAGTTTGCTATGAAGCAAATGCATTATGGTTTTGATTACGAAGTATATGATGGCATTGATCAGCTTGCGCCCCAGGATGCCCGGTTACTGGCCCAGGCCCGTGAAACGACGCAGATAGCCTATGCGCCATATTCTGAATTTAAAGTAGGGGCTGTAGCGATGCTCGCCAACGGAAAAGAGATGAAGGGAAGCAACCAGGAGAATGCGAGTTATCCTGTGGGTATCTGTGCCGAACGGGTGCTGCTTTCGGCGGCTTCTTCACTTTACCCGGGAGTGCCGGTTACCACGCTTGCCATTAGTTACCACAACCAGCATGGAGCCAGCGATCACCCTGTATCTCCATGTGGCCTTTGCCGGCAGAGTCTGCTGGAGCACGAGACACATTTTAAAACGCCCATTCGCATCATCATTAGTGGTATGGAAGGGAAAGTGTACATCATTCCGGAAGCGAGCATGTTACTGCCTTTGAGTTTCACAAGTAATGATATGAGTTTGTAATTCAAAATGCATAACTTAAAATATAAAAACACTCAAATTCTATTTTGGCTTTTGCATTATCTTATTAATACAGCTGTTCCATTCATAAACAACTTTTGCCCCGTGTCTTTATGGGTGAACTCAAGTGTCCACACATAAGTACCACTGGGTTGTTGCATGCCGTTGAGCGTGCCATCCCATTTTTTGCCCGGATCCCCCGATTCAAAAATGATTTGCCCATACCGGTTGAAGACCCGGAATATCATATTGCCGGCTTTGAAAGCGTTGAGCGGGTAGAGATAATCGTTCAACCCATCGCCATTGGGTGTGAATGCCGAAGGAACCGCTATATAACAACTAACCAATAATGTGATACTTCGATAAGCAGTATCACTGCAGTGACTATTATTGGTGGCAACCAACTGGGCAGTATAAGAACTGATGCGAGAAACCAGTGGGTAACGTTGCGCAGGTGGCGACTGCACCATACTGGTAGTGCCATTCCCGAAATTCCAGTTCCACTTGACAACCCCACTGGCACTGGTACTGGCATCTGTAAAGACGAGGGTATCGGAAGGGCACAAAGAATCCCGTGCATTAAAAGCTGCTTTTACGGTTAGGTCAGGCAGCGTAACTGAAGTTGCTGCCGTATCGCTGCATTTGCCGTTACTAACCAGCAGTCTGATCTTTTTTGTTCCGAACTTATTGTATTTGAATACCGGGTTCTGCACAGTGCTGATATTGCCGTCGTCTATGCTCCAGTTCCATTGGCTGGCGTTGTTGTTACCATTATGCGTGAGCAGGAGGGTATCATATTTACAACCGGTATTGACAGTTGACCGGAAATCGGCCGTAACAATATTTTGTGTGGTGAAAGAGACGGAAGAGCCGGCAGGGGTGGTTTTTCCGCATTCATTGATGAGTGTATTGCCATCACTTCCATTGCGCAGTGTTATCACGAATGTGCCGTTTGTTTTGATAGGTGCAGTAAGAAAAAGATTGATGATGGTAGATACCCCACCGCTGCAATTGCCCATGGCACTTTTAATAGTAACCGGAACCGGACCCGTGATGATAAAATCACTGCCATCCTCTGCAATGGAGCTGCAATTGATAGGATTTTTGAATACCAGTTGAAGGGTGTCGGTGATGCACAATACAGGGCGGATGCTGTCCATCGGTGTGGGGGTAGCAGGAGTAAAACTCAGGCTGGTATTGGATCCGGCTGCAAGTTGGTTATCACAATTATCAACCAGTGTATTGCCATCAGTACCCACTTGTGCAGTTACCCGGTAGGTGCCGGGTGCGAGTATTCCATTCAGTTTCAACAATATGGAATCTGAATCAAAACTGTTTCCGCATCCATTGCCGGTAACAGAAACAATAGATACATTGCCTGGGCCAGTAACTTTAAAATCGCTTCCATCGGCATCAATACTCTTGCATTTTATTTTTTTGTTCAACACTACAACGATCTCAGTACCATCACAAACGGCGTACGCATTTTGAATGAGCGGAACAATAGGATTGACAATACTGGCAGTACCACCTCCGAAAGACAAAGTATAACCACTTTGTGTATCAGAAAAATGGCTGACCAGCAATATATATTGGTGCCCCACAATAAGTGCGGGCATTGTACTGAATGTTGATACACCCTGATCAGGGCGGGATGAACATTCATAAGGGTTACGGGCACTGGCGGAAGTACCGGTTGGACCGTAAGACCCCGACCAGTTAGAGGAAACATAGAGTGATGGATCAGTGTAGACATCCATCGGATCATGATTGGTAATATCAAATAATTGCCAATCATAATCCTCATTTTGTGCCAACGGCGTGATGACAAAACCAAGTGTGCCGGCAGTATAGCAGGTAAATTTGTACCAGAACGGATTTTTATCGGTATAGGGGGTGCCATCTGTGCAAAGGGTATGAACAGATTTACCACCGCAGATAGGTACAGACTGCTGGGTAAATGTAGTGCTGCCACAGACAGGGAAAGCAGAGTATGGATTTTGCCCCAATGTAGAACATGCCTGTTGGGAAATCCCCGGCTGTAAAATACCAAGCAGCAATACCACAAGCACACAAAGTCTGGGCATAAATTTCATCACACGAAAATACCGGATTATGCGGTTTGCTTATTGACTTTGTAACAACAGCGATCGCTGCTTAGATGCTGGATAAAATCAACTTAAAACAAGGTCTGCACCCCATGTGCAATTTTAAATTCGAGCTGGAGCAGCCATTTCTTACGCCACATACCTCCCGCATACCCTACGAGCGACCTATCGCTTCCGATAACGCGGTGACAGGGAACGATGATGGCGATATTATTCTTGCCATTGGTGCTGGCGGCGGCGCGGATGACTTTGGGATCGCCAAGCCGTTTAGCGAGATCCATATAGCTGATGGTTTTGCCGTAAGGAATCTCAAGCAGTTCTCCCCAAACCCTTTTTTGAAAGTCGGTGCCTTCCTGGTGTACAGGTAAATCAAAATTTCTACGGCTGCCATGGAAAAATTCGATCAGTTGTTCGGTGCACTGGTGCATGATCTCCGTAATGCCGGGTTCGCCATGTGTGAGTTGATCGGGATTGTCAACAAAAGTCACTTCACCAATATAATGCTCCGTGCCTCCGATCTTCAGGAGGCCGATGGGGCTTTCGTAGTAAGTGTAGTGCAGTTCTCCCATGGTTAGTGTTGGGCGGTTATCCTACCCGTTGTCCGTTGGCAACTTCCCGGTCGGGCTGCAATAAAATTACCTGATTATTTTCATCATACACACCCAAAACCAGGCATTCGCTGAAAAAATTGGCAATTTGCTTGGGGGGGAAATTCACTACAGCCAGTACCTGGCGTTTCATAAGCGACTCTTTGGAGTAATGATGGGTAACCTGGGCCGAACTTTGGCGGATACCGAGCGGACCGAAATCGATCTTTAACTGGTAGGCGGGTTTTCTGGCAGCGGGGAAATCATTAACTTCCAGAATGGTTCCGCTGCGGATATCGATTTTTTCAAAATCTGCCCAACTAATCATATATCATTTAATTTTGGTAAAACTAAAAATAACACATTTATGAAACGTACTGCAACTGCCGTTTGGAATGGCTCCGGCAAAGAGGGAAACGGACACCTGACCACCCAGAGCACTACCCTGAACAAAACACAGTATTCGTTCAATTCCCGTTTTGCCGAAGGTGTGGGTACCAACCCCGAAGAACTGATGGCCGCTGCACATGCCGGTTGTTTTACCATGAAGCTGAGCTTTGTGCTCGGGGCTGCAGGCTTCACGCCCGATTCTATTGAAACCCAGTGTGCCATTACCCTGGAAGACGGCGTTATCAAAAGTTCACAACTGACTACAAAAGCCCAGGTGCCCGGTATTACAGATGCCCAGTTCCAGGCCGCTGCCGCTGATGCCAAAGCCAATTGCCCGGTGAGCAAAGCGTACAAGATGGACATTACTTTGGAAGCCAGCCTGGTTTAATATGTTCAACTGAAAAGATCTGCCAGCTTCACCAGTTCCTTCTGTTTGTATTCATCTTTTGGACTGGTGAAGCATTTGGCTACTTCCTCCAGCAATACCTGTATGATCCTTTTGTGCGAGAGCGGCTTGAAATAAAATGAAACAGGAGGTACTGAAATCCTTTTGAAATAATTTTCTATATCTGCGTGCGAGTAGGCATGACCCGAAGTGGGGTCTATGTAAAAATGTATTTTGTTTTTGGGATTGCCTTTGTAGGTGTCAGGGTCAAAATCGGAATGGAAAAAAGCAATCAGGCATTGCCTTGGTATATTGATGATCCGGGCATTGATATCCAACAACTCACAAAGCACCTGGTAAACAATGGCATTGCTGAGTGTATTGCCCTTTTTTGATTCCAGCACTTTATGCATGAAAAAATCATCGGGGTTCGTATGGGCAATTTCCGATCCTTTGAGGTTGTAATAATTGTACAGGATGCTCGACAATACGTTGGCCTGCTCAAGCGGTGTGAGAAAACTGTTCAACTCCAGCCATACATTGCGACGAATCTTTTCAATATCCTGTAATACGGGTGTTGTGTGCAGATCGGGATACTGGAATTTGCACACAAGCAGGGAACCGAAAAGCAGGTCGTTATAGGGACTATCGCGCCACTCCGTAAGATCGTTTTGCAGGTCTGTATAATGAAGCCGGTGGATGATCATTTCAATCCGTTCCTGCGTTTCTTCGTTCAGGGTGGTTTCCCAAAGATGCTCCAGGTTAGGGATAATGCCCTTGCCGTACCCCACGATCTTTTCTGAAATCGTGGAATATACTTCCTCATCGGGGTCATCTATGAGGTTGAACAGGGCGTTTATTTCTCGGGTCTCCTGCATAAGGCTAGTTGGTTCAACACATAATCCACACCAAACTAAGCTAAAATTTTCCAGATAATCGTATGCAAGTTTTCCCACTTGTGTGGAAATGTGATCTTTATATTAAATAATAATTCGCGAGATCTTACGTTGATTTTAACAGATTGGAAGAAAAAAAGTGCACGCGAAAATGCGTCGTGACGAACAGAAAGGCTACCTTGTGCCGCCTTAACCAATGCTGTATATGTCGCAATCCGTTGTTCCCAAATTCCCTGCTGTTCAAAAATCCCTGCATACTGAATTGAAGAAGCGTGTACAGGCTTATTTTGACGAAAAAGGGATCGATTCCACAGGTAACCCCAGGCTCTTTACCAAAGCATTGCTGATGGTATTGGGTTTCATCGCCGTATTTGTTCACCTTGTTTTTTTCACGCCGGTCTGGTACCTGGCTTTGGGTGAATGTGTGGTGCTGGGTGGATTGGTAGCAGGGATTGGTTTCAATGTTATGCATGATGGCAGCCATGGCAGCTTCAGTACGAACAAGGGATGGAATCGCATTGCCGCTTCTTCCATCAGCCTGCTGGGCGCGAATCATTTTATGTGGAACATGAAGCACAACATGATCCACCATAGTTTTACCAATGTAGACGGGGTGGATGATGATATTGAGATTGGCGCATTGATGCGCATGGCGCCTTCACAAAAGCGATACAAAATGCATCGCTTCCAGCATTTTTATTTTTGGGCCCTGTATATGCTATTGTACCTGTTCTGGATCTTTTTTTCAGATTACAATAAATATTTTTCACGCAAGATCGGCAATGTGCCATTGAAGAAAATGAGCGTGAAAGACCATATTGAATTCTGGGGTGTTAAACTTTACCATATTCTTGTATTCGTTGTCATTCCCGTCATTTTTGTAGGCTGGCTGAGCTGGCTGGTCGGTTTCCTGGTCATGAGCCTGGTTGCCGGATTCATCCTGAGCATTGTATTCCAACTGGCCCATACGGTAGAGCATACGGAATTCCCCGTGGCCGATACAGAATCACACAAACTGCCCGATGAATTCGCGGCCCACCAGATCAAAACAACAGCCAATTTTGCTACCCGTAATAAACTGGTTAGCTGGCTGGTAGGCGGACTGAATTTCCAGATCGAACATCACCTTTTCCCCAAAATATCGCATATTCATTACCCCGCTATCAGCGAGATCGTAAGGAAAGTATGCATGGAATATCAATTGCAGTATATCGAATACCCCAGCATGCGCCAGGCAGTGGCCGCACATGTAAGATTTTTAAAACAAATGGGAAGATGAGTGAATTGCCCAATTGTGTAATGAACAATTGAGCAATTCATTTATCTTTTTGTTGTAGTCGCCTTTTTAGTTCCGGTAGCTGTCTTTTTTGCGGCTGCCTTTTTGGTTGCTGCTTTCTTTTTTGGAGCGGCTTTTGTTTTCTTGGCAAAAGCATTGGGCACCTGCTCTTCAATCATTTTCTTCACCTCTTCAACGTTAATATCCGCCAGTGTTTCAGCGGTGTATTTGTTGCCGTCAGGTGCTTTACCCAGTTTGAGCATTTTTTTGTTGAAGCGAATGAAGGGACCCCAACGGCCGTTCTCGATAGAGATTTTTTCTTCAGGCCACTGTTTGATGAACCGGTTGGCTTCTTTTTCTAATTTCTTTTCTACCAGTTCATTGATATCCTGCTGACTGAGATTGTCAAAATTATAAGCACGGGGGATATTGATGAACATATCGTTCCATTTGATAAATGGCCCGAAACGCCCTTTGCCTTTGGTAACAGGGAGCTCCTGGTAATAACCGATGGGGGCGTCGGCCTGTTGCTTTTCTGCGATGAGTTGTATTGCCCGGTCCATATCCATTTCAAAAAGGTCTTCGCCCTTGGGTATGGAGATGAATTGTTCTCCCAGCCTGATATAAGGACCGAACCTGCCCACATTCACCGCCACTTCCTGTCCTTCATACTCGCCCAGTATACGTGGCAGGGCGAACAATTCCATGGCTTCTTCCATGGTAATCGTTTCAATACTTTGTGTGGCTTTGAGTTTGGCAAAACGGGGTTTTTCTTCATCATCAACCTGGCCAATCTGTACCATGGGGCCATAACGACCCATACGGGCAATCACTTTTTTGCCGGTGGCAGGGTCAATGCCCAGTTCTCTTTCTCCTTTGGCGCGTTCTGCGTTTTCGAGTGTATGCTCAATGTCTTCATGAAAAGGTTTGTAGAACGAATCGATCATATTGCTCCAGCGCGTTTTGCCTTCGGCGATCTCATCGAACTCTTCTTCTATACGGGCGGTGAAGCCGAAGTCCATCACTTTTTTAAAATGTTGTTTCAGGAAATCGGTCACAACACTGCCCAGGTCGGTAGGGAAGAGCTTGTTTTTTTCTGCACCGGTATTTTCAACCAGTACTTCTTTTTTTACCTGGTTGTTTTTGCCCAGTTTCAGTAAACGTACTTCTCTTTTTACACCATCCTTATCGCGCTTCTCTACATAGTTACGCTTAATGATGGTGGAAATAGTAGGCGCATAGGTGGAAGGCCGGCCGATACCCAGTTCCTCTAATTTTTTAACCAGTGATGCTTCTGTATAGCGCGGGGCAGGGCGGGTAAATTTTTCAACTGCTGTCATCTCCCTGAATTCGGGATGCTGCCCCACGGCCAGGGGTGGCAGGATACCTTCATTGTCTTCATCTTCATCGTCTTTACCCTCGAGATATACTTTCAGGAAACCATCGAATTTCATCACTTCACCGGTAGCGGTGAGGGTTTCATTGTTGGTGGAAATATTGATCCTGGCAATCGTCTTTTCGAATTCGGCATCGCTCATTTGTGAGGCGATGGTCCTTTTCCAGATCAGTTCATAGAGCCTGCGGGTCTCTTCATCGGCCACTGTATGATTACTCATATAAGTAGGCCTGATGGCTTCGTGGGCTTCCTGCGCACTCTCATTCTTGTTCTTGAATCTGCGGGGCTGGTAATATTCTGCGCCATAGCTCGAAGCCACTTCCTTATGTATGTCCTGCATGGCCGTATCGCTCAGGTTGATACTGTCGGTACGCATGTAGGTGATCTTACCGCTTTCGTATAATTTCTGCGCCAGCAACATGGTCTTGGTTACGCCATAGCCCAGTTTACGGGCCGCTTCCTGTTGAAGGGTAGAAGTGGTAAAAGGAGCGGTAGGCGTTCTTTTAGATGGTTTTACCGTTACATCGGTAACAGTGTAAGTGGCATCTTTACAGCCATTGAGGAAAGCTTCGGCAGATTCCTGAGAGGCCAGCTTGGCCGGCCCATCTGCCTTGAAAGCGACCGGCTTACCATTTATATCTTCGGCGGCAAATAAAGCCTCTATTTTAAAACTGCTTTCGGGAACGAACTGGTTGATCTCTCTTTCCCTTTCCACGATAAGTCTTACGGCCACACTTTGTACCCGGCCGGCGCTGAGGCTGCGCTGCATGCCTATTTTACGCCAGAGTACCGGACTCAGTTCAAAACCCACCAGCCTGTCCAGCACCCGACGGGCCTGCTGGGCATTGACGAGGTTCATGTTTATTCTCCGTGGGTTTTCCACCGCTTTTTTAATGGCTGGTGCTGTAATTTCATGAAAAACAATGCGTTTGGTGGTTTTGGGGTCCAGCCCCAATACTTCGGCCAGGTGCCAGCTGATGCTTTCCCCTTCACGGTCCTCATCCGATGCCAGCCATACTTCATCGGCCTTTTTGGCCAATTGTTTCAGTTCACGGACTACTTTTTCTTTCTCGCTGGGAACAATATAACGGGGCTGATACTGGTTATTCAGGTCAATGCCCATATCGTCTTTTTCCAGATCGCGGATATGGCCATAACAACTTTTTACCTCGAAATCTTTTCCAAGGATATTTTCAATTGTCCTGGCTTTTGCCGGCGACTCAACGATCAATAAATTCTTTGCCATGTAATGCAATATTAGGCCAAACCTGCAAAATGCAAAAAATGTTGAAAAAAAGGCGATTATAAACGGTTAACCAAGCAGAAAGCTGGTAATTTCCTTCATCACCCGCTGATCGCGGTATATTTTATTGTGTCCCAGCCCTTCTGTAACCAGGAAGTGCAGGTTGGGGAGGGGGTGTTCCCGGGACGGAAGGGTGTCTTTAAAAGGACAGATACGGTCATGCTGGTCGTGCACCCATAAAATGGGGATAGGTAACTGCCGAACCGCCCGGTTAACGGAAAAATGACTGATGGGCCGGTTGGCGATGGATTCGATGATGGTTTCCAGGGCTGCCTGCGTCTCTTTTTTGATATTCAATAAACGGCAATATTGCTGGAACGCCCTGGAGGTCTCAGTGGCAGGGGCGATCAATATCATTTTTTTGTTATGATTATCAGGCATCTCTTCCATGGCCAGGGAAATGGCCAATGCACCCAGCGAATGCCCGATGAATCCGTAAAAAGGGCCGTACAGGGCTTCCACCCGCAAGAGCATGTTTTTGTACAGTATGGCATTGATCATTTTGCCATCGCTTGTGCCGTGTGCAGGAGCGTCGAAAATGAAAACTTCAAAACCTTCTTTGAGTAAAGGCTGTACATATTGCTCGAATTTATAACCATAACTGCTGAACCCGTGTGCTACCAGCACTTTCCGGCCTGTACCCTGCGCAGGTTTCCAGTGAAACCCACGAACAGAGATGCCTTCCAGTTCAAAGGAAAGGCGGCTTGCTTTGTGAAAAATGGGCGGAACCTTATTGCCGGGTTTTTTAACATAGGGAGTACAGAAAAAGCGGAATGCCGATTCGGCTGCTTTGCGGGGAGATAATAGCCCAATGGTCTTGAATTTGGTTTTATAATAACCGATCACAACTCTTTGTGCTAATTTCATTTCCATATATGTACAAAGATATGAAGGTTGTGATCATAGGTTCGGGTAATGTGGCTGCAGTGATGGGGCGGCTTATGCATGCTGCCGGCCATGAAATTGAACAGGTCTGGAGCAGGCAGGAAGCGCATGCCGCATCGCTTGCACAGCTATTGGGTGCAGCCGCGGTTACAGACCTGAAGGGTTTGAAGCCCGGTGCCGATCTCTACTTACTGGCCGTGAGCGACACAGGCCTGGAACCAGTTGCCCAACAACTCAGGCTAGACAATGAACTCATTGTTCATACGGCAGGAGCGGTTTCCAAAGAAGTGTTGAAGCCCGTAAGCAGCCGTTATGGCGTACTGTGGCCCATGAAAATGATCCGTAAATCCATGCAGACAATAGACCCTGTGACTATGGTAGTCGATGGCAATACAACAGCAACACTCGAAAGCATCGAAAAAATCGCAGGAATATTTACCAATGGTGTTATCACCCGCGCCGGGGATGCTACCAGGGAACGCATGCATTTGCTGGCGGCCATTACATCCAACTTCACCAACCATTTATACCACCTGGCGGCCGATTATTGTGCGGCGGAACAGATCGATTTTAGTCTTTTTTATCCCATCATCGCCGATACGGCCCGTCAGGTACAGTCGTTTCACCCGAAGAATGTACAGGCTGGACCCGCCTTTCGCAATGATACCAGCACCCTGCATAAACACGAGGCTTTACTGAAAGACTATCCATCGTTGCGCAAAGTGTACGAAGCCCTGAGCGAGAGTATCCGGCAGCAGTTTGGTCATGCTAACCACTAAAACAAACGTTTCTGGCAGGGTCTTTTGCCTTTTTGTTCGTTTTCAGATACTTTTGCACCGGAAAATGAAACTATGTACACGATCAAGGTAAAGTTTGAACAGCGGGGACTGGAGCCGGTTATATTGAACAACATCAAGGCCGATCAGAGTTTGCTGGAGGTATGCCTGCATAATGGCATTGAATTACACCACAATTGCGGCGCCGTATGTGCCTGCAGTACCTGTCATCTGTATGTAGAAGATGGCATGCACCTGCTGGAAGACCTGAGCGATAAGGAGGAGGATTTCATTGATCGTGCCGTTAACCCGCGCATCAATTCACGCCTGGGATGCCAATGTGTATTGCAGGAAGGAAGTGTAGGAGAGGTAAGTATCACAATCCCCGATCAGACGCAATTTTTAGGAGAATAAAAATATAATTTGTCAATTTGATAATTAGACAATTCGACAATTTCTTATCACTTTTCATTGTCGAATTATCAAATTGACGAATTGTCTAATTAAAAAGTTATGAGTCATTTTGAACCGCCGATCCACTGGAATGATCATGAAGACATTGCCATGAAGCTGTATGAAAAGTTCGGCGATGATTTCACCGAGGCGAAAATATATCGCATCCGTTTCACCGAGCTGCTGGAGTGGATACTGGAACTGCCCGGTTTCGAAGGAACCCGTGAACAGAGCACCGAAGGGCACCTGGAAATGATACAGAGCGCCTGGGTTTATGAATGGCGCGATAACCAGAAATAACAGATACTTCAATTTTTTTGCATGCTGGAACGCTTCAAACCCATTACTGCTTTTGTCTTTGATGTAGACGGTGTACTTACCGACGGCAGCCTGCTGGTATTGCCCGGCGGTGTGATGGCGCGACGAATGAATATCAAAGATGGTTATGCATTGCAACTGGCTGTGAAGAAGGGATATAAAGTGGCGGTTATTTCCGGAGGAAATTCCGATGAAGTAAACGAGCGCCTGAATAAACTGGGTGTAGAGCATGTATGGATGAAAGTGGAAAACAAAGTGGAGGTGCTAAAGGCATTCATGCATAATCACAATATTAACAGCACCCAATTGTTGTATATGGGAGATGATATCCCCGATATAAAAGCCATGGACCTGGCAGGCCTGCCTTGCTGCCCTGCCGATGCTGCACAGGAGATCAGGAAGAAATCATTGTATGTATCCCGGCTCAAAGGAGGCGAAGGCTGCGTGCGGGATGTGATTGAGAAAGTGATGAGGCTGCGGGGTGACTGGAATGAAGACTTCAGCATCAGGGCCCAATAGTTCATTATCTTGCATAGCATACATACCCAATTTGAAACTCATTACTGCTTTTTTCAGACTGGTGCGATGGCCGAACCTGGTGTTCATCGTGCTTACCCAAATGCTGTTCGAATACTGCATTTACAAACGTATCTATATAGGAGAAGCCAGCCAGCCGGACGATACCCGCCAATTCATTTTTCTGGTCATTGCTTCCGTAATGATAGCGGCTGCAGGTTACATCATCAACGATTATTTCGACCTGAATATTGATCAGGTAAACAAGCCCGGTAAAGTGGTGGTGAATGTGATCATCAACCGGCGATGGGTGATTTTCTGGCACATGTTCCTGAGCCTGCTGGGGCTTTTCTTCAGTTTTGCAGCGCTTCCGCTGAACAACTACTGGCACCTGGTACTGGCCAACCTGGCGAGCATTATATTGTTGTGGTTTTATTCCACCAATTTCAAAAAACAGTTGCTCATAGGCAATATCCTTATTTCCTTATTGACGGCATGGGTGATCATGATCCTTTTCCTGTCCAAGCAACCTTTACAACTGAATCATATACTCGCCGTCAAAACAAATGAAGTGCGTTTTTTCAGGCTTACCATTGTTTATGCCGCATTTGCTTTCATCATATCGCTGGTCAGGGAAGTGATCAAGGATATGGAAGATGTGGAGGGTGACAGGCGTTACGGGTGCCGCACCATGCCCATTGTATGGGGTATCAATGCCAGTAAAGTGTATGCCGCAGTTTGGCTGATCGTACTCATTGCTTCGTTGCTGGTTCTCCAGTTTTATGTTCTCCCGTTCGGCTGGTGGCTCAGTGTGCTGTATTGTATCGTATTGATCATTGCCCCACTGGTATGGATATTGCTTAAATTATTCAAAGCCAATTCAGCCAAAGATTTTCATACACTCAGTACCATCGTAAAACTGGTGATGATGACGGGTATATTGTCGATGGTGTTTTTTGGATTTTATTTATGACGAAGACTCCTATCATACTGGCTTCACAATCTCCACGCAGAAAAATGCTGTTGGAATGGGCCGAGATTCCATTTGAAGTGATCGTGCAATCTACCGATGAAAGTTTCCCCGAAGGAATGCCGGTAACCGAAGTGCCCATACATATTGCCAGGGGCAAGGCAGAAGCAGTAAAGCAGTACGTGCAGGAAGCTTATCATGGTGAATATGCAGGAAGTACCATCCTGGCGGCCGATACCATTGTGGTATTGGATGGGCAGGTGATTGGTAAACCCTCTGACCGCGATGAAGCGATCCGCATCCTTCAATCGCTCTCCGGTAACACACACCGGGTGATCACCGGCGTAGTGATCCTGCATAGTGAAGGTGAAATATCTTTCTCAGATGTTACTGAAGTCCATTTTCATCACCTGAGTCCTGATCAGATCATCTTCTATGTAGACAAATACCAACCCTACGATAAGGCCGGCGCTTATGCCATCCAGGAATGGATTGGTGTGGTGGGGATACAACGTGTGGAAGGCGACTTCTATAATGTAATGGGGTTGCCGGTGAGCAGGGTGGTGAGAGAGTTGTCAAATCACGTATTTTCCGCAAGCCATTAACTTCTATTTTGCCTGTTTAATGAACAGGTATGAACGAGCGGTTGTTGCAATTCATCTGGCAGTTCCAGTATTTCAATGTGAAGGAGTTGTTTACCACGCAGGGAGAAAGGGTGGTGATAGAGCGTTGTGGTATGCTGAACCTGCACCAGGGGCCCGATTTCTCGGAAGCATGGATACATATCGGGAATACTACCTGGGTGGGCGCTGTAGAACTGCACCTGCTTGCGTCTGACTGGAACAGGCACCGGCATTATGATGACCCATATTATCAAAAGATCATCCTGCATGTAGTATGGGAAGAAGATGAATTATTGTTCGATGGTTACGGGAACAGGATACCTACGCTCGAACTGAAAGATAGGATCGCTGCTTCTCTGTTGCAGCGTTATCGATGCATCATGGATAATCCCATGCCTGTTTCCTGTGCTTCTTTTTTACCTGCACTCACCCCACTGGCATGGTATGCATGGAAAGAACGGCTGGCTGCTGAAAGACTGGAACAGAAAGCCATGCAGGTACTCGAAACATTGCAGCAATGCAATGGCGATTGGGAAGAAGTCTGCTGGCGTTCTATTGCCGGCAATTTCGGAGGTAAAGTAAACCGCATATTGTTTGAACAGGTGGCAACTGCATTGCCAGTGCGATTGCTGGCGCGTCATCGCAATCGCAGAACGCAACTGGAAGCGCTTTTAATGGGGCAGGCTAACCTGCTGGGCCATGCAGGCAGGGATGCGTATGGACTTTTGCTGCAAAGGGAATATGCATTCTACAGGAATAAATACAAGTTGGTACCATCCGCTTTGCCGGCGGCTTTTCTGCGTATGCGACCTGCATCGTTTCCCACGATACGGCTGTCGCAATTAGCAGCATTGTTCCATCGCTGCCCTTCATTCTACTCATTGTTCTGCGAAGCACGGTCTGTTGCTTCCTTGTCAACTGTATTTGCAGATATCGCAGCAGATGATTACTGGAACACGCATTACCACTTCAAAGAAGAAAGTAAATCGCAACCCAAATACCTTGGCCGGTATATGGCCGATAACCTCATCATCAACACGGTGATCCCGCTTTTATTTGCCCATGCGAGTTATCATAACGCTGTGCATCAAAAAGCCGACCTGCTTTCCTGGTTACTGGAATTGCCGGCTGAGCAGAACAGGATTACCAGGGAATGGCAGGCCATGGGTATAACCATCCACTCAGCGCTGGATTCACAGGCGATGACGGAACTCAGTAATCATTACTGCGCAAAGAAAAGGTGCCTGGTATGCGCGGTGGGCAATAAAATACTCAATGCCGGTTAAAGGTTACCAGTAGAAAGCGATATCGAGCGCTACATCAGGATGCAGGCTTCTTTCAACAGGACAGGTGCGCGCCGTTCTCTCGAGGATCGCTTTTGTTTTTTCATCTACATGCAAGCCGGCAGGCATATACATGTGTGCTACGATCTTGCCAACGCGACGAGGGTCGCTTACCATTATTTTGGTTACATCCACACGGGCCCCATCCAACTCAATATTCATCGTTCTTGCCTTGATGGCCATGGTAGTAATCATACAGGTGCCTAAAGCTGTCGCTACAAGGTCGGTAGGAGAGAAACGTTCTCCCTTCCCCTGGTTATCGGTAGGCGCATCGGTTTCTATAACAGTTCCGCTTTGCAGGTGCGTAGCAGTGGTACGCAAATCACCTTTATAAATAATTTGTGAAGTCATTGCATCAAATTTGCCATAAATTTACAGCTATCAAACCAAACGATGTGAAGAAGCTAATTTTTATTCCGTTCATACTGGGTTCCATGATCGTATCGGCGCAACAAAAGCAGCTTTCGAAAGAGACCGCTGAAAAGGCGCAAAAAAAAGCTGAGAAAAAAGAAAGAATCAATCAATTAATCAAGCAGGAAGAAGAAGGGGCGCTCATCTACCAGAAACAGAATGCTTATGGCTTCAAATTCAACACCGATGGATGGGGTATTTTTTATGAGCATGGTAAATACAAGACCATCACTACTACTAATATTTGGTGGATGGAGTTTGGCGAACACAAACATCCCAAAGAAGATAAAAGCGCTGCTTTCAACAACAATGGATCGGGCTTCACCATCATCTCCAATTATGTGTATGGTAAGCGCAATAACTTTTATAATTTCAAACTGGGCTTCGGTCAGCAGAAACTGATCGGCGGCAAGGGTAATAAAAATGGTGTGGCTGTGTCGGCCATTTATGGCGGCGGTATTACTGCCGGATTACTTAAACCTTATTATCTCAACATACTGAATAAGTACGACGGCAACAAAGCGCAGAGCATCAAATACAATGGCAGTAACGATAGCCTGTTCCTCGATCCTACGATCATTACCGGCAGCGGCGGGTTTTTCAAGGGATGGGGTGAAGTGCAGGTAGTGCCCGGAGCGCACCTGCGTACTGCATTGCGCTTCGATTATGGCAGGTACAATGAATTGCTTTCGGCCATTGAAGTGGGACTGAACGCGGAATATTATTCCCAGAAAATGCCTATCCTGGTGCAAGTGCCCGATAAAAGCTTCTTTTTCAACGCTTATATAGCCCTCACTTTTGGTAAGCGAAAGTGACTTATTTTTGCATAGAACCAGATTAAGAGGCGTTCCATGCAAGAGTTACCCGTAGTTCCCAAAGTTGATACCAGCGATCATAAACTTCAAAAACCCAATTGGCTTCGCGTAAAGCTGCCTATTGGCGCCAGTTATAAGCACGTACGCGGACTGGTGGATACCCATAAATTACATACCATTTGTGAAAGCGGCAATTGTCCGAATATGGGCGAATGCTGGAGCGAAGGCACTGCCACTTTCATGATACTGGGTAATATCTGTACCCGCAGTTGTGGTTTTTGTGCCGTAGCCACCGGCAGGCCCGAACCGGTGGATTGGGATGAGCCGCAGCGTGTAGCGGAAGCCATTCACCTGATGACGGTAAAGCATGCCGTGATCACGAGTGTAGACCGCGACGAGCTCAAAGACGGCGGATCCATTATATGGTACAATACCATCAAAGCGGTCAAGGCCCTCAACCCCGGTACCACGCTTGAAACGTTGATCCCCGATTTCAGGGGCAATGCAGAACAGGTGCAACGCATCATCGATGCTGCGCCTGAAGTGGTGAGTCATAATATGGAAACAGTAGAGCGTTTAACCAGGCAGGTACGCATACAGGCTAAATACCGTCGCAGTCTCGATGTGTTGCGTATGTTGAAAGAAGGAGGCATGCGTACTAAAACAGGTATCATGCTGGGGCTGGGAGAGACCAAAGAAGAAGTGATCCAAAGTATGGAAGACCTGCTTACAGTTGGTTGCGATGTACTTACCCTGGGGCAATACCTGCAACCTAGCAAAAAACATTTAGCTGTTCAGCGTTTCGTGCATCCCGATGAGTTTGCTGAACTGCGTGAAATAGGATATGAGCTCGGTTTTGATTATGTGGAGAGTGGTCCGCTGGTGCGTTCCTCTTACCATAGTGAAAAACACGTCATACCCGGATGGGGAAAAGAAAAATGGATGCAGGAAAAACTTACCACACCAACGCCGACGCCCCTAGTATAGCAGCATCTGCCGATTTAAGGTGACTCACCAAAATCCGCACTTTATTCTGGAACACCTGTATGAGGGTGTTTTCCATGCTTTCGCGTGTAGGTTTCAGTATCATATCACCAGCTTTGGTAAGGCCTCCGAAAAGAATAATGGCTTCCGGACTGGAGAACATGACAAAGTTCGCCAGGGCGATGCCCAATATCTTACCGGTATATTCAAATATCTCTTTGGCCAGTTCATCGCCTTCCATGGCGGCATCGTGTACTGCTTTGGAGTCAATGCTGTCTTGCGGTAGGGCGCGAAGCAGGCTGGGTTTGGGGCTTTTCTCCAGGAATTCCAACGCGGTGAGGCGTACGCCTGTTGCAGATGCATAACTTTCCAGGGATCCTTTTTTACCGGTGCCTTCGTGCAGGCGGCCATCCGGTATGATGATGGTATGTCCGAGTTCACCGGCAAAACCATCATGCCCGTATATAAGGTGGCCATTGGCTACGATACCGCTGCCCACACCGGTGCCCAGTGTGATCATGATAAAGTCCTTCATGCCCTGTGCCGCACCATACATCATTTCACCCAGTGCAGCTGCATTGGCATCATTGGTGATGATCGCGGGTATTTTGAACTTGTCTTCGATCAGCTTACCCAATGGTATAATGCCTTTCCAGGGCAGGTTTGGTGCGTATTCAATGGTGCCGGTGTAATAATTACCGTTGGGGGCGCCTACGCCGATCCCTTTGATGCGGCCTATGCCGCCGGCCTGCTCAATGAAGGGATGCAGGTTGTTGTATAACTCGTCAATGAAACTGTTCACATCTTTGTGAACCCGGGTAGACATATCGTTCGAGAAAAGTATATTACCTACTTCATCTACAATTCCGAATTTGGTGTTGGTGCCACCGATATCAATTCCAATAGCCAAAGGCTCTACACCCTGCGTTTTCTTCACCATGTACAATTTTTTTAATGAGCTCCACTTGTTTTTATATCATAATCAATTCCCTGTGCTTTCAAAATAGCTTTTGAACGGATTGCGTAAAACGCAAGGTAAGCAAAACACGCTACGCCTACCACATAACTATACCGGATGCCCAGTATATGATCCGAAGCTACCCATCCTTGCAGTAAACTCACCAGTCCGCCTCCCATAATCATCATAATGAGCATGCTGCTTCCCTGGTTGGTATGTTTACCCAGACCGGCGATGGCCAGGGTGAAAATACAGGGCCACAGTGTACTGCAGAAAAGTCCAACACTGATGAATGCAAACACACTGGTCTTGCCTTCTGAGAGCATACCGATCACTAATGCTGTAATGCCCATCGATGCAAAGATCAATAACATCCGTGCGGGATTGCCTTTGCTGAGGATATCACCTATGATCATGGCAATGATCACAAAGCCGTATACATAAAAGGAACTGATATCGTGCCGGGCAATAGCATTCACCGCAAGGAAAACGGCAAATGCCAGGTAGGGCATGAGAAAATTAAGGATTTTTTTAGCTCCCATGCTCACACTGAATGCACCCACAGACGCTGTCCAGCGACCCATCATAAGACTGGCCCAATAGAGCGATACAAAGGGTGCGATCTTATCTGTAGGAATGTTCATGTGCTGCCGCATGTATTCGGGCAGGTTGGCGGCGGTGGCCACTTCCACGCCTACATATACGAATATGCCGATCATGCCCAGCCAAAGTTGCGGGTATTGAGTGGCCGAAGACCGGTGCATCACCTGCTTTTCACTGTCGGCCTCGTGTGCTGCCACATCTTCCAGGTCAATTTTATTGGGGATGGATGAAAACTTAAAGAACAACGCCACCAGGATGAAAGCGGCGCCGAGGACGAGGTAGGGCACTTTCACACTTTCGATGCTGGCGGTACCGGAACCGCTGGTAACACTGCCGAAGATGGCAAAGCTTACCAGTAATGGGCCGATGGTGGTACCGAAGTTATTGATACCTCCTGCCATGTTTAGTCTTTGTGAACCAGTTTTGGGATCGCCGATCACAATGGCGAGTGGGTTGGCAGCGATCTGCTGAAGTGAAAAACCTAATCCTACTACAAACAGCCCGGTAATCATCAATGTAAAAGAAGAACTGTTGGCCGCAGGATAGAACAGCAGCGTACCAATGGCCGAGATAAGGAGTCCAAGGGCAATGCCGTTTTTATAACCCATTTTATTCAGCAGGTCGTGCTTAATCATTTTAGATATGCCAAAATAAATAAGCGACCCTATGGTATAGGCTACATAAAAAGCCACAGATACCAGCATGCTCTGCGCCTGCGACAGGTTAAAGGCTTTTTTAAATACCGGAATGAGTATGTCGTTACTCGCGGCTACAAATCCCCAGAAAAAGAAAACAGAAATGAGGGTGCCGAACTGCGACCATTTGGTTTGTTGGTTCATGGTAGACAAGCTGTTTTAGACAGGGGCTGCAAAATAATCAAAAATAAGATGGAAAAATTTAAATACGAGAATTGGATGAATGCTTTTAGTTACTAACTTCAGAGCAAATCTTTCAAAAGCGTCTCATGGAGATCATTCATGTCAGTGCAGAGTGTTATCCCGTAGCCAAAGCGGGCGGATTAGGCGATGTAGTAGGGGCTTTACCCAAATACCAATGCAAAGCGGGGCATGTAGCCAAAGTGGTGATGCCCATGTACCGGACCAAATTCTTATACGACAACGAGTGGACGGTAGATTTCAAAGGAAGTTCCAACCTGGGAAACTGGTTTTTCGACTATACCATTATCAAGGAAACCACCAATAAGCTGGGGTTCGACCTTTACCTGGTAGACATCAACGGGCTGCTCGACCGGCACCGGATATATGGGTATGATGATGATGTGGAGCGGTTCACAGCCTTCCAGATCGCTGTAGTGAACTGGATGAGCAGTTGGGAACACAAACCCCGCGTGCTGCACTGCCACGACTATCATGCCGGTCTGCTGCCCTTCATGATGCAGCATTGCTATGATTACCGGAAACTGGCATCTATCCCCACCGTGCTTACCATTCACAATGCCCAATACCAGGGATGGATGGGGTGGGACCAGAGTAAGTATATACCGCGGTGGGACCTGTGGAAAAGGGGCATGCTGGATTGGAACGGTAATATCAATCCATTGGCATCGGGCATCAAGTGCGCCGATAAAGTAACCACCGTGAGCCATAGTTATATGGATGAGCTGCGCTCGAATTCGAACGGACTGGAAAAATTATTCGAATACGAAAAGGGGAAATGTGTGGGCATTCTCAACGGAATCGATAATGAAGTATGGGATCCTGAAACGGATAAATACCTCGATCATCATTTTTCTGTTGCCACTGCAAAGACAGGCAAGCAGCAGAATAAAGAGTTATTGTGCAGGCGGTTTGGTTTGGACCCTAGCAAACCATTGTTTGTTTTCATTGGCCGGCTCGTGGGCGAAAAAGCGGCCGATGTATTACCCGATGCGATCCGTGTGGCCATCGACCACACACAGGGCCAGGCTTCTTTTCTTGTGTTGGGCAGTGGCGAAACACAGGTGGAATGGCAGTTTCAGCAAATGAAGGAACCTTATGCCGATGTGTTCAATGTGGTGATCGGGTATGATGAAGCATTGAGTCACCTGATGTATGCCGGCGCTGATTTTTTGTTGATGCCGAGCAGGGTGGAGCCATGCGGACTCAACCAGATGTATGCCATGCGTTATGGAACCGTTCCCATTGTGAGAAGTACAGGTGGTTTGCAGGATACAGTGACGGATATGGGCGATCCCGGTGGGTTTGGTATCCGCTTCAACCATGCGAATATTGAAGACATCGACTATTCGATCAGCCGCGCTGTGTCGGTATACCAACACCCGGCGCATTTGGATACCATGCGCAGGCAGATGATGGAAATAGACCACAGCTGGGAATCTGTAGTAGAAGCATACCTGAAGCTGTACAGGTCATTACGATAACCTAATAAAACCCGCTATACGATGAGTACGATTTCAAAATCAGTTCTGGCCGTGATCCTGGGAGGAGGCGCTGGAACAAGACTGTTCCCGCTTACCGCGAGCCGATCCAAACCCGCTGTGCCGATTGCCGGTAAATACCGCCTCGTTGATATCCCTATCAGTAATTGTATCAACAGCGATATCAATCGCATGTTCGTGCTTACCCAGTTCAACTCGGCATCGTTGAACAAGCACATCAAGAATACTTATTTATTCAGCGCTTTCAGTACTGGTTTTGTAGACATACTGGCCGCCGAACAAACACCTGAAAACAGCGGTTGGTTCCAGGGTACCGCCGATGCTGTGCGACAATCGCTCCGGCATATTTCGAACCACGATTTCGAGTATGTACTTATTCTGAGTGGTGACCAGTTGTACCAGATGGATTTTACTGCAATGTTCAAAGCGCATAAGGCGAGTGAAGCTGATATTTCCATTGCTACCATTCCGGTAGCAGAAAGGGAAGCTACAGAATTCGGCATCATGAAAACAGACGCAAAGAATTTCATCACTTCATTTATAGAGAAACCCAAAAAGGATGTATTGGCAGATTGGGTAAGTGATACCGGCGCTGAAATGCAGCGGGCGGGCCGTCATTACCAGGCTTCCATGGGTATTTACATTTTCAGTAAAAAAATGTTGTACCACCTGCTCAATGAAGTACATCCCCAGGCAACGGATTTTGGTAAAGAGATCATCCCTGATTCCATTGCGAACTATAAAGTTGTCAGCTTCCAGTACGACGGCTACTGGACCGATATTGGAAACATTTACTCATTTTATGAAGCCAACCTGGCGTTAACACAGGATATCCCGCCATTCAATTTATTCGATCATACTAAAATAGTGTACAGCCGCTCGCGCATGCTGCCACCGGCCAAGATCAGCGGCACTACATTGGAAAAGACCCTGATAGCGGAAGGCTCCATCATCAATGCCAGCAGGCTGGAACAATGCCTGGTGGGTATCCGTTCGCGTATCGGAGCCGGCACCACCATCGTTAACAGTTATGTAATGGGGAATGACGGTTATGAAACCATTGAAGAGATGACCTCGGATGATTTCAAAGGAATACCCAGGATGGGCATTGGAGAACGTTGCTTTATCAAGAATGCGATCATAGATAAGAATTGCCGCATTGGCAATGCCGTTCAGATCAACGGAGGAGATCACCTGGCTAATACAGACCATCCTTTATATGCGGTGAAAGACGGTATTGTGGTAGTGAAGAAGATGGCTATTCTACCGGATGGTTTTGTAATTGGATAAAAAATGTCTGATCGTCATCCTGAGCGAGCGAAGCGAGTCGAAGGATATGCTGAATGCTCAGGCAGATCCCTCGGCTGCCCCTTCGACTCGCTTCGCTCGCTCAGGGTGACGTTGCTCGGGACGACGATCAGGCATTTTTATTTATCTTCAGGCAGTAAGACAAATTTGGCCATATTGGCTTCATTGAAATATTGATTCGCAAGTTCTTTCGTACGCTCCACGGTAATTTTCTTAACGAGTTGCGGCGCTTCCAGTATTTTTTCGGGATTTTGCTTGCGGAAGATCTGCTGTTCCAGTTTGTAACGCCAGTAACTGTTTTCCTTGAACTCGGTTTCGAGGCCGCGGGTTTGTTCGGCTATCACTTTTTCAATGTTCACGGGGGCGATGCCGTTGGACTTGGTATGATTTATTTCATCCGTGGTTAGTCCTATCAGCTTGTCTACGTTTTCGGGTGCGCAACCAAACTGTATGCCGATGCTGTAATTGTTTACCGGCTCCCTGCTCAATCCACCCGAAACGCTTACGCCGTACACGCCGCCGGCGTCTTCACGCAGCACTTCTCTCAAACGGATGCCCAATGCTTTACACAACTGGCCAATTTGCAGTTCGTCGAGGTCGTTGAAAGCAGCGCTGTTGCCGGTGAAATACAGCCGTACGCTGGCTTTGCTTTCTTTTCCTTTTTTCACCACTTTGTTGATGACGCCTTGCGGATAACGCAGGCCCACGTCTTTCCAACTGTCTTGTTTGCCGGTGGACGGAAGAGAGGCAATATATTTTTCAACCAGCGGCCTGATGCTGTCCAGCGTGAAATTGCCTACAAACGTAAACAGGAATTGTCCGCCGTTAGAGAACCTTTCTTTATAAATATTAAATGCACGGTCAAGTTCCAGTTGTTTCACTGCTTCCAGCGTAACAGGTTTGCGCCTCGGGTGATAATTACCCATTACATAGCCCACTGTATCGCCAAATACACTGGCCGGGTTTTTATCCTTATTCGCCAACTGTACCTGCATCTGCTGCTGTACTACTTTGAACATGCTGCTGTCTTTACGCGGCGCTACAAAATAGCCGTATAACAACTGCATGGCCGTTTCCAGGTCTTTCATGGTGCTGCTGCCATTCATGCCCTGCATATAATTGCTCATGGAAGGCGCTACAGTGCAGTTCTTTCCCGCCATTTCTTTTTGCAGGCTTTGTATATCCAGGTTGCCCATGCCGCCTGTCAGTGCAATCAATGAGGCGTTGGATGCATTCATATAGTCGGCATCGCTGTAAAGTGAAGTGCCTCCCCAACTGATGGCCGAGAATTGGATATCGTCGTTTTTGAATGTGGTGGGTTTGAGCACAACATGTGCACCGTTCGATAAAGTCCATTCAGTAGTACCAATAGATTCGTATTGTTTCTCGGCTGTTATTTTACCCGGAATGGGTGCAACCGGCAACAACGGACCTGTTGCCATTTTATCTTCATACTTTTTTAACGAGCCCAAAGGTTTGTTCAGTATATCCAATGCAGCCGTACTGCTGATCAGGTTGTTTTTTTCTTTTTCGGGTGCAGTAACGATAATAGAACGATCGGTCTTTTTGATCCACCGGCTAATCAGGCTGTTGACTTCCTGCAGGGTGATGGTAGGCAGGAATTTCTGGTACAATCCATATTCGTATTCAATACCGGGAATGGATTCCTGTTTTAAATAGTTACGTACCAGTTCCTGCAGCAATTCCGCCGATTTGGTCTTGTTGCGTTCTTTATACAGGTTCTCTATGTACGACATGCTGGATTTAACGGCGCGGTCCAGTTCGCTTTGCACAAAACCGTATTGCCTTACCCTTTCATTCTCTGTTACGAGGGTTTCAATGGAAGCGGCAATGTCCTTACCTGTTTTGGCTACGGCCAGCAAACTGAATGCATCTTTATCGCCAATGAAACTACCATAGCTACTGCTTCCGAAAAGGAAGGGCGCATCGGGCTTTTGTGCAATCTCATCCAGCCTGCTGCTCATCATTTGATTGAACAGTCCGCGTACAATGGAGGCACGGTACTCGCTCTCTGTTTTGGCAGCAGGTATTTCCGGTTGGGTATAATAAATCTGCACCACATTATAAGGCTGCTCCGGATCGGTAAGGATGGATACCCTGGTTTCTGTATGAGATGGAATGCTGAATTTTTTCCTTGGTTTGGGATTGACAGCCCTGGGTATTTTCGCGAAATGCTCTTTGATCATCCGCTCTGTTTCCGCTACATCCACATCACCCACTACAATCACTGCTTGCAGATCGGGGCGATACCAGTCTTTATAAAAACTGGTGAGTGTATTGTAATGCGCTGTATCGATATTTTCTTTGGTGCCAATGGGCAGGCGCTTGGCATACTGCGATCCTTTTAACATGACCGGGAAATATTTATCACGGAGCCTGGCATCGGCGCCGCGGCCCAGTCGCCATTCCTCTACGATCACACCGCGCTCTTTGTCTATTTCAACGGGCTCGAAGCTGACCAGGTGTGCCCAGTCTTCCAGTATCTGCAAAGCCTGGCGGTATACAGTAGGACTATCCGTAGGCACCTGTAATTCATATACCGTTTCATCGAAACTGGTGTAGGCATTCAGGTCGGCGCCGAAATTCACGCCGCTTTTTTCAAGGAAGTCTACCAGCTCTTGTTTCTTAAAATGTTTTGTACCATTGAAACACATGTGTTCAACGAAGTGCGCAAGACCTACCTGTTTATCGCTCTCCAGTGTAGAACCGGCATTGACTACCAGTCTCAGTTCCGCCCTGTTTTTGGGTTCCTGGTTTTTACGGATATAATAAGTGAGGCCATTGGAAAGCTTGCCTATTTTAACTTCCGGCGAAACCGGCAGCACTTTGTCTTTTACTGTTTTGTTTTGTGCGGTCAGTTGTACAACAACCAGCAGAAGAACGAACAGCATCTTTGTCCTTTGCATAGAATACCTGATTTAACGTTAAAACTGGGCCGTTAAGATAGGCAAAATAAATGAGGCTCAGACTTCGAGGTACTGCTTCATTTCAGCGGCATAAGTGGCTGCAATGGTAGCGGCTTCTTCGGCAAAATTTTCTTTGCTGCTGGCGAAGATGATGGCGCGGCTGGCATTGACCAGCAAACCACAGTCTTTGTTCAATCCATACTGCGACACTTCTTCGAGACTGCCGCCCTGGAAACCAACACCGGGTACCAATAGAAAATGATCGGGGATGATGGTGCGTATATGTTGCAGGTCGCTGGCGCGGGTAGCGCCTACCACGAACATCAGGTTGTTGGGTGTACCCCAGGAAACTGTTTTTTCCAGTACCTGTTCGTACAGCATTTTTTCGCTAGAAGCCAGGGAGAGTTTTTGGAAATCAAGACTGCCTGCATTGGAAGTGAGGCCCAGTACAATGGTCCATTTGTTTTCGTATTCCAGGAAGGGACGTACACTGTCTTCACCCATGTAAGGCGCTACAGTTATTGCATCAAAGGGCAACACTTCAAAAAAGGTCTTGGCGTATTGCGAAGAAGTATTGCCAATATCGCCTCGTTTGGCATCGGCTATCTTGAAATGGGTGGAAGGAATATAGTGCACGGTTTTTTCCAGGGCTTCCCAACCCTTCAAACCCTGTGATTCATAAAAAGCAGTGTTGATCTTGTAACTCACACAATATTCCAGGGTAGCATCGATGATGGCTTTGTTGAAGGCAAATACGGCATCGGGGTGTGATTGCAGGTGGGGTGGAATTTTGGTGATGTCGGTATCCAGTCCCACCGTTAAATAAGATTTCTTTTGCCGTATTTGTGCTACCAGTTCTGTGCGTGTCATAGATTGCAAAGATAATGGTAAACAAAGCTTTTCTTTGCTGAAAGAACGATGCTTGTTATGAAAAAGGAACCCCTGTATTATGGCAGTTACCTGCACCTGGAAAAGATATTGGATGGCCAGCACCCGGTGAGTTTTGAAGAAGGCCATGCGCCTGCACACGATGAAATGCTCTTCATCATCATACACCAGGCTTATGAACTATGGTTCAAACAGATACTGTTCGAGCTGGATTATGTGATGCATATATTTTCACAGGAAAAGATCAATGATAACTCCGAGGATATGAACCTGGTCCGTCACCGCCTACACCGGGTCATTTGCATACTGGAACTGCTGAACCAGCAGATCACCATCCTCAATACCATGACCCCGCTCGATTTCCTGGAGTTCCGTAACCTGCTCACGCCTTCATCCGGCTTCCAGAGTGCGCAGTTCAGGCTGATTGAGGCGAGATTGGGATTGCAGATCGATCAACGGCATCAGAAAGAGTATTACAAACGTACCAATGAAGGCGGGTTTACCCGGAATGATTATGAACGTATCACAGCCGTAGAAACAGAAAAGAACCTGTTGCAACTGGTGAACGACTGGCTGGAGCGCATGCCTTTCTTTGATACAGAATTATGGCATCAATATAAACCGGCAACAACGAACAATACTACGGATCATCCTTTCTGGAATGATTACCGCGCTATTTATTTACAAGGCCTAACAGAACGTGAGCAAGGCAAGATATTTGATTTCGATTATGTCTTTTTTGAAAAAGCGCACGCCGATTATACTCCGGCGCAACTGGAAACACTGCGCAGTAATTTTTCACCCAAAGCCATGCGGGCTGCTTTGTTCATCATGCTGTACCGCGATTTTCCGGTATTCCAAACATCTTACCAACTGCTTGATGCTTTGATTGAAATTGATCACCTGCTCAGCAACTGGCGTCACAAGCACCTCATCATGGTGCGCCGTATGATTGGCATGCGGGTAGGCACGGGCAATACTTCCGGAGCAGGTTATTTGGAAGGAGCATTGAGCAAACATTATGTGTACCGCGATTTATCGGGCCTTGCTACTTACCTGATCGAAAGAAAAAACCTGCCCAAGCTGCCTATTGAGTTAATGAAGAAGCTAGGCTTTCATCGATGATGTCCACGCACTCCAGTATTTGTTCACGATTGATGAGCAACGGAGGGGCGAAACGGATCTTATCGCCATGTGTGGGTTTGGCCAGCAATCCTTTTTCTTTCAATGCCAGGCAAAGCTCCCATGCAGCATCAGCATTGGCGTGATCGATAACGATGGCATTGAGCAGGCCTTTGCCACGGATGGTGTGGATATAGGGAGAAGATAACTTTGCCAGTTCGCTGCGCATCAATTCACCCATGGCCGCTGCATTTTCTGCCATCTGTTCATCTTTCAATACTTTAAGCGCTTCCATGGCCACGGCACAGGCCAGCGGATTGCCGCCATAAGTAGAACCATGCTCACCGGGTTGGATGTTGAGCATCACTTCATCATCGGCGAGTACGGCAGATACGGGTAACATACCTCCACTGAGGGCTTTGCCGAGGATGAGTATATCAGGACGAACATTTTCATGATCGCAGGCCAGCATTTTACCTGTGCGTGCCAGTCCGGTCTGGATCTCATCTGCAATGAACAGCACATTGTAATGCGAACAGAGTTCGCGCACTTTTTGCAAATAGCCATTATCAGGCACTACCACGCCAGCTTCGCCCTGTATGGGTTCTACCATAAAGGCTGCTACATTTTTATCCTGCAATGCTTTTTCCAGGGCAATGGTGTCATTGTAAGGGATGATTTCAAACCCAGGCATATAAGGACCAAAACCTTTGTAACTGCTGGGATCGGTAGAGGAGGAGATGGCAGCGAGTGTTCTTCCCCAAAAATTGCCTTCCGCAAAAATGATCTTTGCATGGTTCTCTGCAACACCTTTACGGGTATAAGCCCACCTCCTGGCCAGCTTGATGGCTGTTTCACCGCCTTCTACGCCTGTATTCATTGGCAGTACTTTGTCGTAACCAAAATAAGCAGTGATGAATTGCGCATATTCACCCAATAAGTTGTTGTGAAAGGCACGGGATGTGAGCGTAAGCTTCTGCGCCTGTTCAATGAGGGCGCGAACGATTCGGGGATGACAGTGACCCTGGTTAACGGCCGAATAACCGCTCAGGAAATCGTAATAACGTTTACCGTCTACATCCCAGAGAAAAACACCTTCTCCTTTTTCGAGCACAACGGGGAGGGGATGGTAATTATGTGCGCCGTATTTTTCTTCCAGCTGTAAATATGCGCTGGCTGATCCGGATAAAGTAAGTAGTGACATGGTTGTATTGTATGTGATCGGCTTCACCTGAAAAGCATCAACGCCTGTTCAAATGAAAATGATAAAATGAATTGAAAAGATTGCTATAAAGCAAATGCACCTGCGCAGCAGTATTCTATTGAGCTGGATGGTCTAAAAAATCAAGATTGAGGTGCAGGAATCGCATAATAGGGTTTCTGCATGCAAGATACGACAAGGATGCGGTAAAAGGAATAAAAATTTGTATTTTCAGAATATGAAAAAAATACTCAAACGTATTGCTTTGTCGTTGTTTGGGCTGATTGCCATTTTCTCTGCTTATGCCTGGATCAGTGGCAAGACTTATCTCTTCAAAGCAGTATGGTACAATTTCGCCAATATCGACGATTATAAAATATTCTCCAATACGACTGTTGGTACCGGCATACCGCAACCCTGGCACAATGCAGTCAATTACAATAAGATCAGTTATCCCGATAGTCTCAATCAACTCCTGGAAGACCTGGGCTCTGTTGGTTTGTTACTCATCAGGAATGATTCGGTGGCTTTTGAAAAATATTGGGATGGTTATAGCGACAGCTCTTTATCGGGTTCTTTCTCCATGGCCAAAAGCATTACGAGTTTATTGATAGGGGTGGCATTAAAAGAAGGGGCGATCAAATCATTGCAGGAGCCTGTTGGCCATTACCTGCCGGAGTTCAACACAGGAATCAAAGCCCGGGTAAAGATCATCGACCTGCTTACCATGAGCAGCGGCTCTGATTTTGATGAATCGTACTGGAATCCTTTGTCTGTTACAACTGACTTGTATTATGGAAGCGATGCCTACAAAACTGCAGTCAATGTAAAAATGGTACAGGAGCCGGGCACGTTGCACCGGTATAAAAGTGGTGATACTCAATTGCTGGGATTGGTACTGGAAAAAGCAACCGGGCAGTCGTTGGGTAGTTATGCTGCTGTTAAATTATGGCAGCCGCTGGGCGCGGAACATCCGGCATTGTGGAGCACGGATCATGAGAACGGACATGCCAAAGCCTATTGTTGTTTCAATTCCAATACACGTGATTTTGCGCGCATTGGCCAATTGATGTTAGACAGTGGCAAGTGGAAGGGCGTGCGCATTATCGACAGCGATTATTATGCTGCATCCATCAAAGCCTGCGGTATCACCGATACCCACGGCAAGCCCTGTGATTATTATGGTTACCAGTGGTGGATCGATCCGTTGCATCCGGATATATTTTATGCAAGGGGCATCCTGGGGCAATACATCATTGTGATCCCTTCAAAAAAGACCATCATCGTAAGGCTGGGTAAAATGACGTCGATGACAAGAGAACATACAGTGCCGAAAGAAGTACGGTGGCTGATTAACTGGGGACTTTCCTGAATGCCTTATTTTCGCACAAAATCACCTGATCGTTGAATCCGAGTGTAGCAGTCGTTATCCTGAATTATAATGGCAGGCATTACCTGGAGCAGTTCCTGCCTTCTGTGCTGGCTTCCACTTACCCTGGTGTAAGGGTGGTGGTGGCTGATAATGCATCTACCGATGACTCGCTTGAATACTTGCGTAGTTCATTTCCGGGCGTGGAAGCGCTTATACATGATACCAATGAAGGTTTTGCCGGCGGTTATAACTGGGCCCTGCGCCTGGTGAAGGCCGACTATTATGTGTTGCTTAATTCCGATGTGTGTGTGACGCCCGGTTGGATTGAACCGGTGATCGGTGTCATGGAAAGCGATGCAAAGATTGCGGCCTGTCAGCCTAAATTATTGTCATACAAAGAGCCGGGTATGTTTGAATACGCGGGTGCGGCCGGCGGGTGGATCGATTCGTTGGGTTATCCTTTTTCGCGTGGCCGGATCTTCGATGTTTGTGAGCCCGATGAGCAGCAATACAATGATACGATCCCTGTTTTCTGGGCATCGGGAGCAGCTATGTTCATACGAGCGGAACTTTATCACGCCATGGGCGGACTCGACGCTTCATTTTTTGCGCACCAGGAAGAGATTGATCTCTGTTGGCGCCTGCAACTGGCCGGGTATAAGATCATGTCGTGCCCTGCTTCGGTGGTATACCATGTAGGGGCCGGCACTTTGCCGCGCGGAGGAAGAAAGGTTTTTTTGAATTTCCGTAATAACCTGTTGATGTTGCACAAGAACCTGCCCTGGAATGAGAAATTATGGAAACTGCCTTTGCGGCTGGTGCTCGATGGCATATCGGCGATAAAGGGATTGTTGCAGGGTGATGTGGATTTTTTTACGGCTATTTTCAAGGCGCATTTTGCTGTGCACGGACTTTGGCTGAAAAGGGGTGGGATACGTAGAAGCGAGCAGCGGCGGCCTTTGCGTGGGTTAGACGGTGTATATGGAGGTACGATTGTGTGGCAATATTTTGTGAAGCGGAAAACCCGTTTCCGGGATATTATTCAAAAGAAGGTTTTATAATTTGTGAAGCCCGCCTTATTTTTGCAAAGCAATCAGAAAATATGTCAAACGAAACGAACAACGTAGGAGAAAAAGATTTTACCAAAAACTGGGTAAATTCATCAAGATTTCTGTTTTACCTGCAGGTATTTTGCATGCTGGCATTTGTATTAGGCGGATGTTATCGTTTGTATCACCAGCGTTATAAAGGCAAGCCCGATATTGAGATCCAGGGAAGTTCCAAGTACACACCGGAGTACAAATAAACACCGGGAGACTGCAAGAAAAATTTGGCTGTTAATCGCAGAATCCTATTTTTGCACTCCCAATTTAGTTCTTAAACAAACAATCGCGGAAGTAGCTCATTTGGTAGAGCACGACCTTGCCAAGGTCGGGGTGGCCGGTTCGAGCCCGGTCTTCCGCTCTAGTCCCGCCTCGAGCGGGATTTTTTTTGTAGTCTGCCCCGGTGGTGGAACTGGTAGACACGCAGGACTTAAAATCCTGTTCGCCGAAACGCGAGTACGGGTTCGATTCCCGTCTGGGGCACATCGCATCAATAAAGACTCTTGTAAATAAATTAATTACAAGAGTCTTTGTATTTCGGGGGAATGATGAACAGAAGGCTACAAGTCCGCTGACGATGCCCATTCCAAGTCCAAATTTGACCCGGATGGCCTATCTTTGTTGTATGGATAAGCGCAGCCATTGGGATCATATCTATCGGCACAAGACACCAGCTCAGCTCAGCTGGACCCAGGAAACGCCCGCCACCTCCCTCGATTTCATCGACACTTTCCGGCTCCCCCGAAATGCCCGGATCATCGACATAGGCGGAGGCGAAAGCCGGCTCGCCGAGTTGCTATTAGAAAAAGGCTACAAGGATATCACTGTCCTGGATATCTCGGAAGAAGCCATCAAACGCGCGCAAGACCGGCTCGGTGAAAAAGCCGCCCTTGTACAATGGATCGTTGCCGACATTGCCGACTTCGAGCCGCCGCACCCCTATGATCTTTGGCATGACCGCGCCACCTTCCACTTCCTTACTACTGCACCCCAAGTATCCAACTACCTTGACCATGCTCGCACCGCCCTCCCTTTAGGTGGCTACCTCGTCATTGGCACCTTCTCGGACAAAGGACCGGACAAATGCAGTGGTCTTCCTGTCCACCGATACACGGAGGAAACCCTGTCCGGGGAACTACACAATGGCTTCAACAAAATCAAATGCATCACCGAAGACCATGAGACGCCCTTCCACACCGTCCAAAACTTCCTCTTTTGTTCCTTTAAACGCGCATAGCATCTCGAAGTCGGTCATCCTGGTAAGATTCGGGAGATGTTAAACAAATTTGCCGTATCGGGAAAAATAACTCAATTGTATTGTTAAGAATATTAAGGAATAAACTGAGGAAAAGCCGGTTGTCATACCAGTGCAACCTAAAGTCTTTCGCCGAAAGTTGGATCCTTTTGTGTAGCCAGTCATCTACCGGGTCGTACAGGTGTATTACCAATCGTTTTGAAGGTTTGTAAGAGGCTCCTGATGTCCGATATATCCTGCGTTGCTTCGATATACTCTACCTGGTAACCGTTTGATCGAAGATAAACTTCATAATACTTCATCGATGCCCGGTGAAAAGCTATTAGGAAATACGATGGCAGCGGTAGTCAAGCGTAAAATGTTGGATACATAAAGATTATTGGGAAGCAGGCCTGTTCAGGCGCTCATAATTCCGAATGGTTATCCTGCCCGGGCGCAAGGCATGCATCATATTATAAAGACCAAAGAAGGTTCTGTTCAGGTAGATAAAATGTTTCGAACCCCTGTTGGTATTCATAGACCGAACCTGGCTCATGCTTGCATAGCGCTGCCCCATGGCAGCAATCGCTTCAAAAAAACGCTTATCGGAAAAATCAAAAAACTCTTCGTTAAAAGGGCGGGTAAACAAAGTCAGCATATCATGGAAAAGTGTGGTGAAGAAAGCTTTTTCCTCATTCGTGTCGCCCGGCAAAAGAATCTCCAGTTCATAGAGTTTTTCTTCAAAAAAGCGAGGGTTGTTGAGATGGCTGCTTATGGCCAATTCAAAGTAAGGGATATAAAATTCGGGTGGTATTTCTTTGATGCAGCCAAAATCAATGACAATCAGTTCGTGCGAAGCAGATACCAGGAAGTTGCCGGGGTGGGGGTCGGCATGGAGTCTTTTGAGTACGTGCATCTGGTACATATAAAAATCCCATAAGGTCTGTCCCAAAGCATGCAAGCATTCCGGCTCATTGCTGGTGCGTTGTACAAATTCAGAAAAATGTACGCCTTCCATCCAGTCCATTGTCAGAACCTTATCGCAGGAGTACTCAGGATAGTAACCGGGAAAACGAAGGCCGGGTAATTCCCGGCAATCGTGGGCGAACTGTCTGCTGCGCTCTAATTCGAGAAGGTAATCTGTTTCTTCAAGAAGCTTTTGTTCCACTTCTTCGAAATATTTTGCAGAGCCTTCTTTTTTTATGTGGAACATCTTCATGGCAATGGGTTTTACAATGGCCAGGTCAGACGAGATACTTTCCCGCACGCCGGGATACTGGATCTTCACTGCGAGCCGGCGGCCATTCTTCTCGGCCTGATGCACCTGTCCGATGCTGGCAGCATTTATGGCTTCCACAGAAAATGTATCGAACAGCGCCTCCGGATTTTTACCGAAGTATTTACGGAATGTTTTCTTTATAAGGGCGCCTGAAAGCGGCGGCACAGAGAACTGCGACAGGGAAAATGTTTCAACATAGGCCTGGGGCATGATGTTTTTCTCCATGCTGAGCATCTGCGCTATTTTCAATGCAGAGCCCTTAAGTGTTTTCAGGCTGTCGTAAATATCGAGTGCGTTGTTTTTGTGCAGTTGCTCTTTTGCTATTTCTTCATCTTCGAGAGATATCCTGCTGCCGTAATATTGCAGGTAATTGATACCAACTTTAGCGCCGGCTTTTAATAAGTTGCCTACCCGTTCTATTTTTCTTTTCGGTATCTTATCTAGTGTTTTCATATCGTTCTCCTGGCTGGTGTTGCTCGTTAAATGGCAGGGACTTTTTCAGACCAAAGAAATTTTCCCAGGTCGAAGAATTTACCCAGTATAGCAGTATTGATGATTTCAAAACCAAGTTCTATGGATTTTTCTATGTACATGTCTGTCTTCTCAAAGCCGGGTGACCGGTCATTTTTCCAGAATTGCAAGACCGACAGAAAGTGCGCCCATATGAGCTCTGTTCTTGTTTTTTCGCTTACCTGTTTGAGTTTTCCGGGCGCGTTGGCAATGAACCCCTGCTCCTTGAATCCAACCGACTGAATATAAGTATTGAATTGACGGTGTAAAGGTCGCAGTTGCTGCAGTTTATTGGTCAGGGGAGCGCGGAGCAGGTGTAATACCAGGGAGCGGTTCAGCGTCAGGTTTTCGAAAAATACAAAGTAAAAGTGAAGTAGTTTTTCTTTTGGGCTCATGGCATCGTAGCCATCGGTTTGGATTACCAGTTCAAGGGATTGCTGAAAGAAGTACACCAGGTACTCACTTTCCAGAGACTCAAAACTGGTAAAATAGCGATAAAAATGGTCTTCGCTGATCCCCAGCTTTTTTGTGAACTGATAAACGTTTACCGGCGGTTTGCCCTCTGTTAACAAATAATCGCTGTAATGCTCCATCAGCTCTTTTTTGTCAATTGTTTTCTTTTTCATAGCGCATTTTTTTAATGGCGCTCAGGTGAATTTTCCGGAAGCCGGGATGAACTTTTCAGGTGATGAAGCTGCGGAAAGGTTGGGGTGCGCCTTTTTTGATGATTATTTTCACTTGTAAAATTAGACAGAAATAACTTTATAGCCAAAATAAACTAATTTAGTAGAATTTATTTTTAATATAAATTAGACAAAAGCCTCCCCAGGCATTAATGATTGAGTTGTATCAGTGCATGATTCAATGCAGAAGCAAAACTTACCCATAAGAGATAGGTTATCTGGATATAAGCAGCAACACGGAAGGCTACACAAATTATATGAATATGTCTAAGAATTTTCTAAATTTGTTAGACCGTTTGCAAGGAGCAACAACTCTGTTCTACAATCAAACAATGGTTCAATCACATTTATGAAATCTTATTTAGTCGTTGGGGGTTCTTCCGGCATTGGCAAGCAGATCGCAGAGATGCTCTACATGGAAGGGCATCGGGTCTTCGCCACTTACTGCCGCAATAAAAAAGAAAGTAAGGATCGTTTATCCTACCATTACCTGGATGTTACCTCCGATGAGGTTGATTTTGCTTTTCTTCCCGCCAGGCTGGATGGCGTGGTATATTGTCCCGGTAGCCTGAGACTGAGATCATTCAACCGTACAGCGCTGGCCGACTATGAGGCAGACTATCGTTTGCAGGTAGTGGGTGCCTTGAAAGTACTACAGCATGTGGTTCCTTTCATGAAAGAGAACGGGAGAGGGTCGGTGGTATTGTTCTCCAGCGTGGCTGCCGGCCGGGGTTTTCCCTTTCATGCAAGTGTTGCAGCCTGCAAAGGAGCTATTGAAGGGTTAACGAAGGCATTGGCCGCAGAGCTGGCACCTGTGATCAGGGTTAACTGTGTAGCTCCGTCGCTCACCAACACGCCGCTTACCGCAGGCTTGTTGAATTCAGAGGAAAAATTGAGGCAGCATTCGGGCAGACATCCGCTTCAACGTGTGGGCGAAGCGCAGGATATAGCGGCGGCGGCGATGTTTTTACTGGGCGATCATGCCGGTTGGATCACTGCCCAAACCATGCATGTTGACGGAGGCTTATCGGCTATTGCGCTTCCCTGATTACATGGCAGCACTTTAACCTTTAAAAAGACATACTGCCTGTAAGCGTTAATTCTGCTGTTCTCTGCGTTACCAGGGAATTACTTTCCCATCCCTGAAAAACTGACCGGTGGGCCCGTCAGCCGGCAATGAGGCAGCCCACACGATGCCGGCAGCTCCCTCGCTAACAGGCCTGGCGCCCCAATTTTCGGTACCGGGGTAGGTGGCCACAAAACCCGGACAAACCGAATTTATTTTGATACTGTCTGCGGTGAATTCACGGGCGCATTTTATCGTAAGCCCATTGAGTGCCAGCTTGGAAATTCCATAAGCAGGTACGCCGCCGGGGTTGACTGCCATCCCAAAAACTTCATCTGAGAAAGATCCGGCGCCGCTTGACACATTTACAATACGAGGGTTTCGGCTCTTGATGAGCAAGGGCTTAAAAGCTTTGATCATACGCCAGGCTCCCATCAGGTTGGTATCGAGTGCATTTGCTACATATTCCATATCTGTACCCAGCACTGTTCCTCCCTGGTCGTAATAGCCTCCTGCATTGTTCACAAGCACATCAAGCCTTCCAAAATCCAGCTCCACCTGCCGGGCAGCTCCTGCAATGCTTTGTTCGTTGCGGACGTCGATGGCAAGCGCTTTCAGATCATGTGGCGCAGCCAGTTGCCTGGCTGTTTCCAGGTCCCTGGCCGTAATAATTACTTCAAAGCCTTTATTCTTTAACTGTTTTGCCGTTTCCAGGCCAAGGCCCTGTTGCCTGCTGACGCCGGTGATGAGTGCAAGTTCCATGAATGATATTTTTATATTGATTGATTAATTGGGGGTAAGCGGAGAGCGCTTAAAGGGGTATTATTTTTTGTCTAAATTTATGATAAATTAAATAGACAATAAAATTTAAAGGGTCCACCATGCCGCTGAAAGATCGAAAGCCCCTGCCTCAGAAGTTATGTATCGTTTGCAGGCGTCCTTTTTCCTGGCGAAAAAAATGGCAGCATAACTGGACTGAGGTCAAATATTGCAGTGATGCGTGCCGTAAGCTCAGAGGTAAAAAGAGCTTATAAAAAAGTAAACAGATCGCCGGGTTCTTTTAACCAATGTATATGATCACTGACAGGCGTTGTGTTGGGGTTAAGGGTACTGCAGATGAGCAATTGACAATGCTGTTTGTGCGCTATTTTACCAAGATGTTCCGCGTGCTGCAGGGCATCTGTTACAGATGTCAGAAAGGTCAGCATGTGCGTAGCGCGGCCATGCTGCGCGGCAAAGTCGAGGCTATCATAAGGCAAATCGCGTCCGAGATAGATGGTAGATAACCCCTTGCTTCTGATGATATAATCGCTCAGTAAAAGTCCGATCTCGTGCATTTCTCCGGGTGGCAGGAACAGCAGGAAACGTTTGGATAGATCACTTGCGCATGGAAGGGCGTCCAGGGCGGACTGGATTTTTCGTTGCAGGAGATTGCTGGCAAAATGCTCTTGCGCAGGGGTGGTGTTACTGGTAGTCCATAGTACGCCCGTTTTGCGCAGGAAGGGGTAAATAAGTTGCAACATAGCCTCATACAGTCCGAATTTGATGATCATCGAAGAGATGATTTTATCGAACGTATTTTCATCAAAAGACAACATAGCAGCTACCATATTGTTGATATGCGCCTGCATGGGTGCGTCAATCTGCGCCTCAGTGGCTTTCAGAACAAGACTTTGCAGTTCTTCTTCAGGCAATGCTATCAGCCTGGAAGCTTTATGTCCCAGTGGCAGAAGGGTAGCAATATTGAGCAGGCGGCGTAGCTGGGTACCATCATAGTAGCGTATATTGGTTACCGTACGGTGTGGCAGAAGGGCACGGTAGCGTTTCTCCCACGCTCTCAGACTGTAAGCGCTGATGCCGGTTAGGTATTCAACCTCTTTGATGGAGTAGTGTTCTGTAACGCTCATACGGCACTAAAGTAAGACAAAATTATTTTTTAATGGCTCGTTATTTTTTTATGACTAACTTTTTTATTTTTTTAGTTAGACAAAATAGGACTAGTTTTATGTTTCAAATTACACAAAACATCATGCAAATTCAGTATCAAAGAGCTTTAGCCTGTCAAATGGCGTCTGTTTCCGGTGAAGAAGATCATTTTTCCAACGGGTCTCAAACGCCGTTACGTCCGGATGCGTTTGCCATGAGTGCAGAGGAAAAAGTGCACGATATTGCCTACCATTTCAGATCTATCATGCATACGTTGGGATTGGACCTGAGCGATGACAGCCTGAAGGATACTCCCATGCGTGTAGCTAAGATGTATGTGCGGGAGCTGTTTTCCGGGCTCGACCCGGTAAATAAGCCGGCCATCTCGCTGTTCAACAATAGCTATGGTTACGGTCAGCTCCTGCTCGAAAAAAATATTCCTTTTGTCAGTCAATGTGAGCATCATTTTGTGCCGATTCGCGGCAAGGCACATGTTGCCTATTTCGCCGGCGATAAGGTCATTGGTTTATCCAAGCTCAACAGGATCGTAGATTATTTTGCCAGGCGTCCGCAGGTGCAGGAGCGTTTAACAGTACAGATTGGGCAGGAGTTGCAACAGGTACTCTCCACCGAGGATGTGGCTGTTATTATTGATGCCGAGCATATGTGTGTTTCCATGCGGGGTATCAGACAGGACGGGTGCAGCACCGTTAGCTCTTTTTATGGAGGACGTTTTAACAACGCATCTGTAAAAAATGAATTGCTGCTGCAGTTGAAATGATCCTGCTATTGTCTTAGCCCCCTAAAAGGCTTGACTAAAATTGAAAAATAATTTAGTCACAATAAATTTAGGAACCATTTCAAAAGCAAGAAGTAGCTCTAAGACAGTTCATTTTGCTTTACTGCTAATGGCTTCGGTAGAAAAAGAATGCATATCCTAAAACACTTGCCAGTACAACCAACCCAAGTAGTGCCAACTTCTGCACCAAGTACTTCTTTTTTTCTTCCGTTGAATCAATCCCTTTATAATAAAAATAACTCGTGGCAACTGAAAAGAATAGTAGTAAGGCTGCTATTATGCTCATCCAAAATATAGATTTGACCATAAGTATTGTAAATACCCAAATCGCAATGAGTATATAACTTACTATAGTTTTTTTATGTTTTGTTGCAGTTATCATATACGCTTTTTAAAAGTAAATTAAAGAGATTGCTTATTGTGCAAAACACATCATACTGTAGGACAGCCACTTTTACATGCAGATAAACCTGCCCAAGCACCTGCCATGCAAATTAGAGCGCCAAAACCTGTTTCTACTAAAAGAGCACATACACCAGCACTAATATAATATTGATTTTGACAAGAAGTTATACAAGGGTCACTGACAAGATTTGTGGCAACCCTCTTGTCACCAATTGTCTGGTCCTGATTACTTATCACCAACTGTATGGCATTAGCAATTATATTTGTCTTTTTGTCTTGCGAAATTTTTGATAATTCAGGAAAAGTAGATACGATTTTTCTTGAAAGTAAGAAATTTTTATTGATTAATGCGTAAATATCATCTCCGTTAGCAAATTGAGAATTTACTACTTCTTTTATCGATTTTAAATCATCTTTTTGAATTCGAGAAAGTTGTGTGAAAAAATCGCTGTTTAGGGGATCTTTTTTATGCATAAATGAATTCGGATAGGCACTTGCTAAGGCTAATTCTTTAAGTGTTGATAGATTTGCAACAAATGCTTTAAAATCGTCTAATTGAGAAAGGTCCGTTGTAAGTTTGTTTTCAGAAGTTGGTAAATAATTTTTTTCTTCCTTAGCATCTTTTTTGCAACTTATAATAGTCGTTACTGAAATAATTAAAATTGTAACGAGAGCACAAAAAATAGTTTTGTCGAAATTGAATTTCATAAAAATTGAGTTAAAGGTTTTAAGATAATGGTTGGGTGATTTGTATCAGCTTATACTTAAATTTGAATTAAACCGGCACATTTTCTTTTACACCGACACCTCTTTTTGCATTTAACCGCTGACAGTTAATAATCAGCTGTCAGAGACATTGAAATTTGGCCTTGAACTTAGAGAGAACAATTCAAAGCAAACTCATACTCGCTTTTGACTTTTTTGGGGGGGGATAAAAACTCTTAATTGGCGAGCTTAACTTTATTGAAGGAACAAATTAAAATTATAAACTTATTTTCGAAATATTTCACGGTTTTTTTCGGTGTTTTCACCCAATTTGCTTCGGTGTTTTACACATCATTTCATAGGCCCATTTATTTAACTTGTTTTCAATCAACCAGATATACCAATCATTATTGTGAGCGAATAGGTCACTGAAAAGTAGGCGTTTTTGGGAAGTAAACAGCTTTGTGAAATAATGGAACTTTTTTCCTCGGTCTTGGTAACAGAACATAATCGGGTGAAGTTTTCGCTTGTTCGCAATGATAAGGCTTCAATATGAACTCGAGAACTCTCCGGCCAACTGGCGGAAATGTTCTGTACATGAAGCCGAGAACCCTGGCCAACTGGCGGAGCTGATCTGTACATGAGGCCGAGAAACCCGGCCAACCCCTGGATGCTCCCTGTATAATACGTATAAGTTTGGTGCTAAGTGAGTAGAGTGCCCTATTTTTGAAGTGAACGCTTCTAGCCGCCTGACGAAATAATGCAGATACTTATTATTATACTTTTTATTGCCATCCTGATCGTGCTTATTACAGTAGGCAAAATCAATACATTCCTGTCTTTTTTAGTAGTGTCTATAGCAGCGGGGATCGCCCTTGGCATACCGTTGGATAAATTAGGTAATTCCGTTAAAACAGGCATTGGAGAAACTGCCGGGTCGTTAACGGTGATCATTGTACTGGGAGCCATGCTGGGTAAACTGGTAGCTGAAAGCGGCGCTGCGAAAAAGATCGCCTCTGTATTGGTAACGGCTTTTGGTGCAAAACATATCCAATGGGCATTGATGATCACTGGGTTTATTGTGGGCATCCCGTTATACTACGGCGTTGGATTCATATTGCTGGTGCCGCTTATTTTTTCTATCGTTTATCAATACAAATTACCCGCTGTGTACATCGGGTTGCCCATGCTGGCGGCTTTATCGGTTACGCACGGCTTTTTGCCACCTCATCCGTCGCCTGTTGCATTGGCTTCGTTATTCAAAGCAGATCTGGGACTTACCCTGGTGTATGGTTTGTTGGTAGCAATACCTGCTATCATTATGGCCGGACCTGTCTTTGCCAGTACACTGAAGAAAATCGATACCGAACCGCTGGAGTTGTTTCAGCAGCACGAAAAAGATGTGTACCAGGAACCTGGCATTGGAAACAGTTTCTTTGCCACTTTACTGCCGGTATTCCTTTTGATATTGCTTACTATCATACAACATAGTGCCAGCAAAGCCTTTTCGGGAAGTACACTTTTTGCTTTCATCAGCGATCCGTCTGTGGTGATGATCGTTTCATTGGCTGCAGCTACTTATACGATCGGGATAAGGCAAGGCATGAGCATGAAACATGTGATGGACATCTATGCCAATGCAGTGAAAGACATCGCCATGATCTTGCTGATCATTGCGGGATCCGGTATCTTAAAACAGGTGATGACCGATAGTGGTGTAAGCGCCGAGCTGGCTGCTGCTTTACAAAAACTACCGGTACATCCATTGGTGCTGGGTTGGTTGATTGCGGCGCTGATACGCGCCTGTGTTGGCTCTGCAACGGTTGCGGCATTAACAGCGGCGGGCGTGATCTTGCCACTGATGATGCAATCGCATATCAACCCCAACCTGATGGTACTGTCGGTAGGCGCCGGCAGCCTCATGTTCTCGCATGTGAATGATGCAGGCTTTTGGATGTTCAAAGAATATTTCGGCCTCTCTGTAAAAGATACTTTACGTTCATGGTCCATCATGGAAATGATTGTTTCTGTAGTAGGACTAACAGGCGTATTGGTATTGAATCTGTTCATAAAATAAAACCTCATTGATATGACAACCATTAATGCAGATGAAAAATTAAAAGAGCTAAACCTCACGCTGCCTCCTGCACCGTCGCCGCTGGGCGTGTACAAGCCTTGCCTGGTTGATGGCAACTATTTGTACCTGTCTGGCCACGGCCCTGTTCAAAATGATAAATCACTGATCATTGGCCGCATCGGCGCCGATATGGATATGGAAGCCGGTAAACTCGCTGCACGCCAGGTAGGACTGACCATGCTGGCTACCATTAAAGCAGAGTTGGGCAGCTTGAATAAAATAAAGCGCGTGATCAAAGTATTGGGCATGGTCAATTGCACACCCGATTTTAAACGGCACCCTTATGTAATCAATGGTTGCAGTGAACTGTTCGCTTCGATCTGGGGTGCAGAAAATGGCGTAGGAGTAAGGAGTGCGGTTGGATTCGGTTCGCTGCCCGATAACATACCTGTTGAGATCGAGGCTTTGTTTGAATTAGCATAAACCATCGTTACTTCTTTTAAAACCCAACAAATGCATAATCATTACCTGGCAGATACAACAGGGATAGATTCTCCCGCTTTGCTGGTATATCCGGCTATCGTAAAGGATAATATTCGCGTTGCCAAAGAAATGATCGGTGATGTTAAGCGGCTGCGCCCACATGTTAAAACCAATAAAACGGCGGAAGTAAATCAATTAATGCTGGATGCAGGTATTACCAAATTCAAATGTGCCACCATTGCGGAAGCCGAAATGTTGGGCAGCCTGCATGCACCCGATGTATTGCTGGCATATCAACCCACCGGCCCAAAAATAACGCGATTGATAGCGCTTTCAAAAGCCTATCCGGCTACAACATTCTCCTGCCTGATAGATAACCAGGCCAGCGCCATGGAGTTATCCCGTGCAGCACAGGAAAATAATATCGTTATCAGGGTATTCATCGATTTAAATACGGGCATGAACCGGACGGGTATTCAACCGCAAGATGCTGTGGCTCTGATCAAATATGCGAAGGAGCTGAAAGGAATACAAATAGTGGGCTTGCATGCTTACGATGGACATATTCGCGATACCGACCTGGCAACCCGGCAAATGAAAAGCGATGCAGCTTTTGCACTGGTACAAATGCTGAAAGAGCAGGTTGATCCGCTGTTCGATCATCCGCTCACCATTGTTGCGGGTGGTTCGCCTACTTACCCAACACATGTCAAAAGGAGTGGGGTAGAGTGCAGTCCCGGTACATTTATATTTTGGGATTGGAATTATAAACACCATGCACCGGAACAAGCCTTTGAATATGGGGCCATACTGATCACAAGGGTTGTGTCTGTGATTGACGCTGTTACCGTTTGCGTTGATCTCGGACATAAATCTGTTGCTGCAGAGAATCCTTTGCCACGGGTATATTTTCTGAATGCGCCGGAAGTAACACCTGTAGGCCAGAGCGAGGAACATTTGGTGTTGCGGGTGCCGGACAGCGCACAATATCCCATCGGCACTGTGTTGTACGGTGTTCCTGTTCATATATGCCCAACGGTGGCTTTATATGAAAGAGTGCATGTTATAGAAAATGGGAAAAAAGTTGGTGAGTGGAAAGTCATAGCCCGCGACCGATTGCTTCATTACTAAAATTGCCGTATGCCCAACAAAAAAATACGATTGATCATAGATGCGCACCTGGATCTGAGCATGAATGCGCTGGAATGGAATCGCGACCTGCGTTTGCCGGTAGCGGCCATCAATCAACGGGAAAAAGGAATGACCGATAAGCCCGACAGGGCGAAAGCAACGGTGTCGTTACCTGCATTGCGGGAAGGAAATATCGGATTAGTGGTGGCAACACAGATCGCGCGTTATGTAACCGAAGATAATCCTTTGCCCGGCTGGCATTCACCCGAGCAGGCATGGGCGCAAACACAGGGACAGCTTGCGTGGTACAAAGCGATGGAAGATGCCGGAGAAATGGTGATGATCAAAAACAAAACTGCGCTCGATGAACATGTTGCTTTATGGCTCAATGATGCACCCAATGACCACAAACCCATTGGATATATTTTAAGCCTGGAAGGAGCGGATTCCATCGTTACACCGGCTTATGTTGAAAGGGCATACAGTATGGGTTTGAGGGCAATAGGGCCGGCACATTATGGCCCCGGACGCTATGCCAACGGAACAGACGCCACCGGGAAACTTTCGGCCGCAGGAAAAGAATTGCTGAAAGAAATGGATCGTCTGCAGATGATACTGGATGCAACGCATCTTTGTGATGATGCATTTTGGGATGCATTGTCAATCTATAAGGGCCCGGTATGGGCGAGTCATAACAATTGCCGTGCACTGGTGAACCATAATCGGCAGTTCAGTGATGAGATGATCAAAGCATTGGTAGAAAGAAAGGCAATTATCGGTGCGGCGCTGGACGCCTGGATGATGGTTCCTGGCTGGGTACGTGGCCAATCAACACCCGAGGGCATGAACTGCAATATGGCAAAAATGATAGATCATATAGACCATATTTGTCAGATTGCAGGAAATACTGCACATGTTGCGATTGGTACTGATCTGGATGGTGCATTTGGAAAAGAGCAATGTCCTTATGACCTCGAAACGATTGCTGATTTGCAAAAGTTACCTGCGCTCTTACTACAAAAAGGATATAATCAAACGGATATCGACAATATCATGCACAATAACTGGTTACAGTTTTTGCGAAATGCATGGTCATGATGCAGGTTAATGCAATGCCAGTTTCATCATGATATCTGTTTGTTCGTCATTGCCTAGCTTGAAAATGTGTTTATCGAACGGCACCAATCCGTTCTTCTTATAAAAATTGATCGCCTTTGCATTTTCCTCCCAAACGCCCAGCCACAAATAATCGGCATTGCGCTCCCGGGCAACTTGTAGCGCTTGTTTAAATAACAGTTGACCAACCTGTTTTCCCTGATGTGCTTTCAGTACATAGATCCGTTCAATTTCAACAGCGTTGTTGTCTTTCTTTTCCGTTTGAGCCTGACCAAAATTGATCTTTAAGTAACCCAAGATGTCCGCGGTATCAGTGGCAAAATAAAACGCCGAATGATCATTATTTATTTCCTCTTTCAGTTTGTCATAATTGAATGCTCCATCCAGGTATATCTGCATGTCTTCTTCGGTATTCACTTCCAGAAATGTTTCCCTGAATGTTTGCATACTGATATTTCGTAACGCTTCAAGGTCGCTTATGGTTACTTTTCTGATCTCGATTGTATTCATCTTGATATTTGCAAATTTATTAATATTGTTGCGATAGCGACATAAAGTTACCCATTATTCGTGCATAGATTAGATGCCCGTTTCATATTATCAACTTAATTTATTTCAATAACAGGATCATAACAGGTATATTTGGTTCTACTACAATTATGAATCATTTAGTTGGAGATTTTATTTTGTTTGCCTCCTTATTCGGGATACTCCTGTCACTTTTGCTTTTGTACTACATCAAGCGTTCCAGCAAGAGCAATATCTACCTTGCCATTTTCTTTTTTCTGAATTCCATTTATGGTCTTAGTGCTTATATACTGGCGCACTCCGGATCGGCCAAGCTGTTGGCCCCATTATATGGTACCATAGCACCTTTGTTCTTTTTACTGGGACCTGCCGGTTTTTTTTATGTAAGAAGTGTATTGAGTAACGATCCGCGGTTGCGTAAATGGGATATGCTTCATTTTGTCCCGTTCCTTGTTCAACTGGTGAATGCGCTGCCTTATATTTTCACGCCCTACGCATATAAAGTGCAAAATGTAACCCAGCTGGCCAACGATATCGGCATGATTCCGTATGTAAAAACAGGATGGTTCATTACACCTATGGTGAATTATTTATTCCGGCCGGGGCATATTTTTATTTATGCAGTAGGGCAGAGTATTGTATTGTATAAATGGATGCGGAAAGATGAAGTGCTGATGAAATTGAAGGAGATTGTGATCCAGTGGTTATACCTGTTTACTGTTGTTTGCCTGATACTGTTCGGAGGCTTTTTTGCAGTAACGGTTTGGATTTATACCATGGAAGACAAATATGCAGCAATACACCTGGGGCGCCCTTTAATGAAGATCAGTTTCGTTCCATTTATTTTATTGAACGGGTTGATTTTTCTTTTTCCGAAGATACTGTATGGTTTGCCCAGGCGACGTGCATTCACGCACTGACTTTCATTCGCTGGTTTATGCCGATAAGGACCCATTCCACTCGCGGTAAAACTGCTCCAGGAAATTTTCCATGAACCGGTGCCTTTCCAGGGCCATGCGCTTGCCTGTTTCTGTATGCATGCGGTCTTTCAGCAGCAACAGCTTTTCATAGAAATGGTTGATAGTAGGAGCCTTGGTTTTTTTATACGTTTCACGACTCATATTGAGATCGGGCGGAATAGCAGGATTATAGATCTCCCTGTTCTTAAAACCTCCATAATGAAATGCACGGGCAATGCCGATGGCTCCTAATGCATCGAGGCGGTCGGCATCCCGCACCACGGCTAGTTCGGGTGAATGAAAAGCCGCTTCGAAATTGCCACCTTTGAAAGAAATATGTGCGATGATGTTTTTGACATGATCGATCACTTCAACCGGTACCTGTAACAATTCCAGGAACTGACCCGCTTTTCGCGGCCCAATACTTTCATCACCGCCGTGGAATTTGGCATCCGCAATATCATGCAGCAGGGCGCCCAGTTCCACTACCAGGTGATCCACCGGCTCGGTTTGGGCAATGCGCCTGGTATTGTTCCATACCCTTTCTATATGGAACCAATCGTGCCCGCCTTCTGCACCTTCCAGTTCTTTTTGTACATAGGTAACCGTAGCAGCAATGATTTCGGGATTGTTCATGCTGCAATAGTACGGCTTAATTGGATGCCGGTAGAATTGAGCTATTGAGCAATTTTGCACATTATTTTTAGCATGAATCCTTATCTTTCAGCTTACATTTCCAAATCGTAACAATCAAACCTTCGATCGCTCCAATGAAAACATTACAAAGTCTGGACTACCTGGTCTTTCTCTTTTATTTCCTGGTAGTGGCCTCTTATGGCTTCTGGGTCTACAAGAAAAAGAAATCAGCGCAAACCAGTTCAAAAGATTATTTCCTTGCCGAAGGATCGCTCACATGGTGGGCCATCGGCGCCTCACTCATCGCTTCCAATATATCTGCCGAGCAGATGATTGGTATGAGTGGCTCGGGTTTTAAAATGGGACTGGCCATCGCTTCCTACGAATGGATGGCGGCTGCTACTTTATTGATTGTGGCTGTATTCTTCATGCCCATCTACCTGAAGAATAAGATCTATACCATGCCGCAATTCCTCAACCAGCGTTACAATTCAACCGTAGCCATGATCATGGCCATTTTCTGGTTGTTATTGTATGTGGTGGTGAACCTCACTTCTATTTTGTACCTCGGCGCCCTGGCTATCAGCAGTATCTCGGGCATCAGCATTACTGCCTGTATGATTGGACTGGCCATTTTTGCCGTGATCATTACACTGGGAGGTATGAAAGTGATCGGTTACACCGATGTGATCCAGGTATTCTTCCTGGTACTGGGCGGATTGGTAACTACTTATCTTGCCCTGAACCTGGTATCTGAAAAATTTGGTGATACGGGTATCGTAAAAGGCTTTCATCACCTGTTGAATTCGGCCGATGATCATTTTCACATGATCCTCAAAAAAGACAATCCCAACTACCTCGATCTGCCGGGCCTCACGGTGCTGGTAGGAGGTATGTGGATTGCCAACCTGAACTATTGGGGCTGTAACCAGTACATTACGCAAAGAGCGCTGGGTGCATCGCTTCCTACGGCAAGGGGTGGTTTGCTTTTTGCCGCTTTCCTGAAACTGCTCATGCCGGTGATCGTTTGTTTGCCGGGTATTGCCGCATTCGTACTGCACCAGAAAGGCAGCTTCCAGACCGAAATGATGCAAGGTGGTGAACTCAATCCCGATAAAGCCTATCCCGTATTGTTGAACCTGTTGCCTGCCGGACTCAAAGGATTGTCCTTTGCAGCATTGACCGCTGCCGTGGTAGCTTCCCTTGCGGGTAAGGCCAACAGTATTTCCACCATCTTTACCCTCGACATTTATAAGAAAGTGATCAATAAAGAGGCCGATGAGAAGAAAATGGTATGGATAGGAAAAGCTACCATTATCCTTGCCATGATCCTGGCTTTGATCATTGCCCCCATGCTGGGCATCGATAAAAAAGGAGGGTTTCAGTTCATCCAGGAATACACCGGATTTGTGTCGCCGGGTATTTTCGCCATGTTCTTCCTGGGCTTTTTCTGGAAAAAGACCAGCTCCAATGCCGCTTTGTTTGCTACAGTTGGCGGGTTCGGCCTCTCGATCCTTTTCAAGAAGCTGCCTGGTTTCATGGACCTTTCTTTCCTCGCTTCCTCCGGCTTTTCCAAAGCCAATGCCGATGGGGTTTATGAGATACCATTCCTCGACAGGATGGGCATTGTATTCCTGTTCTGCATTATCGGTATGTATATCATCAGTATGATCGACCGGAGAAGGGGAGTAGAAATGAAGGGACTGGAAATAGATACCAAAATGTTTGGTATGAATAAAAGTTTTGCTGCCGGCGCCCTGATCGTTGGCGGGTTACTGGTTGCCCTGTATACTTTATTCTGGTAAATTTTTAATTGACCGTCATCTCTTTTTCATCAATCGTCATCCCGAGCGCAGCCGAGGGATCTGCCTGAATGTTCAAGCAGGTCCCTCGACTCGCTTCGCTCGCTCGGGATGACGTCTTTTTAATAAGTGTACACGTATTCAATAGTGCCTGCCTTCTTCTGGCTTTTGTCAAAACAACTCTCTTTCTGTTTCAGGCCCTTTTCGTTGTATGTGTATTTCCAGGTATAATAATTATTGTTGCCCAGCAATACCTGCGTCATCTGGCTGAGGCGGCCCGTATTATCGTATTCGAATAAAAAGTCGGGCAATAATTTTTTCAGTTTGCTGTTGTACCGGACAATATCGGTGAGCTCATTCTTCGCATTGTAATAGTAATAATAGACTTCGGGTGCCGACCCTTTTCTTTTCCAGTGCTCTTCTGCTATATTGCCCTGCTCATCCCGCACAAAACTCACGAAAGTGCTGTCTGTCCCGCTTTTTACACGCAACATAGAAGCCGGCTGTCCTTTTTCATCGTATACCCATTCATGCGTTTCAACACTGGTATATTTCATGGAAGTGTCGGATGTGGTGAGGGTTATTTTGATCAACCGCCCTTTATCGTCGTACTGGTAATCGGTCTTGTTTTCAATCCGGTTACCGCTTGCTACTGCTTTTTTCAGCCGGCCCAGCTCATAAGTGTTAACAGTAACGCTCTTTTTCCCGCTGATGGAAGCATCGGTGATGGTGATCTTTTTGCCGTCCAGGCTGATCTCCTGCTCCAGGGAAAAGCCTTCGGCCGGCTGGTCGTCGGCGTCATAGCTCACCACCTTGAAGGTTTTTACTTTATTGTTGCGGAGGATCTTGTATTGAGCCGCGCCTTGCTGTATCGAAACGAGGTCGTTGTAATAATACTGTGCGAAACAGCCGGTATGGATCAAAGCCAATAATGCCAGTAGCTGGAGCCCTTTCATCTGCCGATTTTTTTTCCCAAATGTACAGTGACAGTTATCAACATTCAAAAAAAGGAAAATGGGTGGGGCCTTGCAACTATCAATTAGTTCTGTATTTTTAGTTAAACATTAACAAGTGTCGCATTTCCCTGAACGAAAGGAAAAAGTTTGCCTGAACTGTGGCAGCCTGCTGCATGGCCGGTATTGCCATGAATGCGGACAGGAGAATATTGAGCCCAAAGAAAGTTTCTGGCACCTGACCACGCATTTTATATACGATCTCACGCATTTCGACGGTAAGTTTTTCAGCACGCTTAAGTACCTGTTGTTCCGGCCGGGATTTTTATCGAGGGAATATTTCAAGGGACGCCGTGCCGGGTACTTGCACCCTGTAAAGATGTATGTGTTTACCTCGGCTTTCTTTTTCCTCATTTTTTTCAGCTTTTATGGACGACACACTTCGTTCACTTACAATGAATCGAAGAAGCATACGGTTGATTCGATAAGCAGCAGTTTAAAATCTGAAGTGGAAAGGAAAAGCGATAAGGCTGATAATGCGAAAGTTTATTCTAGCAAACAATATGATTCAGCACAGAATACCCTGCCGGAAACAAAAAGAGATGGTCGGATCGAGCGGGCAGTAACCCATCGGGCACTTGGTTTTTACGACAAATACCGCCAGGATCCTAAAGGCGTTATAGAGGCAATGGTGGAGAAGTTCACCCATTTGTTCCCGCAAATGCTGTTTGTATCACTTCCTCTTTTCTCGCTGGCACTATCTTTATTATACATAAGACGCAAACAATTCTATTATGTGAACCATGTGGTATATACCCTTCACCTGTATTGTGCTATTTTCATCATGATACTGGTTTCACTGCTGCTGGGCAGTTTTTTCAGTCTTTTTCATTGGGATGCGAACAAACTGCTGTCTGATGTGTTCTCATTGCTCATCCTGTTTTATGGATACAAAGCAATGCGCGGGTTTTACGGGCAATCGCCGAAGAAAACATTCTTCAAATATTTTCTGTCTTTATTGCTTGGATTGGTGGTCATGCTATTCGTATTTATGATCTTTGGTACCTTTTCAGCGTTTACGATTTAATTTAGTGTTATGGAAGAAACAGCAAACAGCTTCATGCGGCTGGTGAAGATCATGGATGAATTGCGGGAGCAATGCCCCTGGGACAGAAAACAGACCATTCATACCCTGCGTCACATGACCATTGAGGAAACCTATGAGCTGGCCGATGCCATCACCGATGAGAACTGGCCGGGTATCAAGGAAGAATTGGGGGATATCATGCTGCATCTGTTGTTCTATGCTAAAATAGGCACGGAGCAAAATCGCTTCACTTTGCCCGAGGCCATCAACAGCGTGTGCGACAAACTGATCCATCGTCATCCGCATATTTACGGAGATATAAAGGTTAACGATGAAGAAGACGTTAAAAGGAACTGGGAGCAATTGAAACTACAGGAGCGGAATGAAAAAGGCGAGCTCAAAAAATCCGTACTGAGCGGGGTACCACGTTCGCTGCCCTCAGTGGTGAAAGCCGTTCGTATCCAGGAGAAAGCCAAACAAGTAGGTTTTGAATGGGAGAACAAAGCAGATGTCTGGAAGAAAGTGGAGGAAGAGTCGAACGAGTTGCAGGAAGCGGTTCAACAAAACGAGCAGGACCGGATAGAAGAGGAGTTTGGCGACCTGCTCTTCAGCCTGGTAAATTATGCACGGTTTTTGCATATCGATCCCGAAGCCGCACTGGAAAAGACCAATAAGAAGTTTATCCGGCGTTTTCAGCAGATGGAAACCATTGCCGCGCAACAAGGTAAAAACCTCGCCGGTTTGTCGCTCGCCGAAATGGACGCCATCTGGAATGAAGTCAAAAAACAAAAGCACCATAGTTGATCCGTACACTGAAAAAAGCTATATACAGGCATGGATACCTGATCATTACAGCCGCCTGGCTGTATACCCTCTCTTTTATTTTCATCAATTACTGGAACTATAATTCCTCACCCGAGAAAGTAAAACACCGGCTGGAGGGATCGCTGGCACAACAGGAAGCCAGGCTGAATGAGCTGTTATCGGAGAAAGACCTGCTGACTAAACTCGTAAAGGATTCTGCCGATGAAAAGTTGAAACAAAAGACCAGGCAGGAAAGCTTCGGGCTTTTTTTGTACCTGACAGATGGAGGCGGTACGCAGACATTGCATTATTGGAATACCAATCGCATGTATGTGAACTCCGAGGACCTGCACCAGCCCGATGGAAATTATTTTTCGGTTAAGCAGAATGGCGACTTTGAATTGATCAAACGCACCGTTCAATTGAAGGGGCAGAAGCTCACGGTTTTAGGGCTGGTACCCATTCGTTGGGCTTATTTCATAGAGAACAAGTACCTGAAATCGGATTTTGCACATTACCCGGGGCTGGGCAAACAATATGAGATCAATTTTGATAAGGATGCGATCCCCATCCTCAATAGTGCAGGCAAAGAGATCTTTAGCATCAAAATGAAAGCAGGAAGATCTTTCATCGCCTATGATAGTGTAACCATTGTTTTACGGGTATTGGCGGTGATCTTACTGTTGGTGTTTTTTAATATGATTGCACAGGAACTGGTAGATCGGATCGGTTTCCGGAGCGGGTTCCTTTTCCTGCTAACAGTGGTTTTCCTGATCAGGCTGATCACATACCAGGTCAACTTCCCGCTGGATTACAGTAAACTCCCACTCTTCGATCCAACAATCTATGCATCCAACTTCCTGCACCCTTCGTTGGGCGACCTGCTGGTGAATGCCATCCTGCTTTTCTGGATGCTCAGCTTTTATAAATTCCACAACGACCACAAGGGCTGGTTTAAAAAGCCTCCCCCTGCACCTGTTCGTCATTATGGCGGGTTGGCCCTGCTTACTGTAACCTGTCTTTTGCTGGCTGGCATCATCAAGAGCCTGGTACAGGATTCCAAGATATCGATGGACGTAACCAGCTTTTTCAGCCTCACCATTTACAGCGTCATCTGTTTTGTAATTCTATGCTTACTGGTGCTCAGCTTTTATCATTTTTCACAGATCGTGGTAAAACCCCTCACCGATGCAGCTGTGCCGCTTTATTACCAGATGGCGGCGGTAGCCATCACAGGCTTTGCATACCTGCTGGCTTTTGTTTCGCTTAATGATATAGCCATAGACCTGGTGATCCTGGCCTGGCTGATCGCTTACCTGCTGCTGCTGAATGCACGGAAAGCGGATATGGGTATTCCGCTGTTGCAGTCTTCTTTTTTCATTTTCTGGGTGATGATCTTCACTTTATCGATTTCCGCTATTGTGATGTATCAGAATAAAGTACTGGAGTTGGCACAAAGAAAAAAAATTGCAGAACAACTGGCCGTACAAACCGATCCTTCTGGTGAAAGCCTGTTGAATATTGCCGCGAATAGTTTCAATGACCGTTTCCTGCTCAGTAATTTTCACCGGTTTGAAAGCGAATACACCAACAAATTCATCAAAGACAGCCTGATCAATCAGAATTTTTCGGGTTATCTCAATAAATACGATACGCGCATTTACACGTACGATAGTTTGTTCCATCCATTGTATAATGAAGATTCAACTTCTTATGCGGCCATCAAAACGATCATCCTCAATAAGTCCAAACCCACGGCTATAGAAGGGTTGTACAGCTACGATAATGCCGCCAATGGCTTCAGCTATCTCTACCAGAAGGCCATAAAAAACAACGATCAAACACTGGGATATCTTTATGTAACCATCAAATCGAGGCGATACAAAAGTGAGGCGCTTTACCCGGAATTATTCAGCCAGTCGCAGGATATTTCTTCAGACCTCAATACCAGCTATGCTTATGCCATATACAACAGAGGCAAGCTGATCAACCATTTCAATAATTATAATTTTCCTTTAAAGCTTACCAGGGCTGAGATGCCGGGACTGGACTTCACCTATAAGAAACCACCCGGATACAGCGAATTGTGGTATAATACCGGTGGCGATAAAGAAGTGGTGGTAGTGAAGAAAAGCGCCTGGTTTACCGAGTTCATCACCTTTTTCGCTTACCTGTTCTGTTCTTTCCTTTGTATCATTTTCCTGTTTCATCTATGCAGCAACCTGGTGCGGGCGCGGTTCAAGTGGAGCGGTATCCGGTCTATTTTCCTGCTCAATATCCGTTCACAGATACAGGCAACGATTATTTTTCTAAGCGTATTCTCATTCCTGGTGATCGGTGTGTCAACTATTTCGTTCTTCATTTTCAGGTTCAATAACAACAACGAGGAAAAACTGTCGAAGTCGATCCAGGTAATGGCCAACGAGATCAACAATAAAATGACGCCGCAACTGATCTTCGACGATGTGATCAATACGAGCAATGTGAGCGTTGCCGGCGATCAGTTGAACAAGGTCATATCGGATATTTCCGACCTGCACAATGTTGATATCAATTTCTATGATGTCAATGGCAACTTAAAAGTGTCTACCCAGCCATACATTTATAATAAACGGTTGCTGAGTGAACAAATGGATCCCGCGGCTTTTCAACAAATGCATGATGAGCACAGTATCCGCTATATTCAATCGGAAAAGATCGGCTCTTTTGAATACCTGAGCATTTATGTGCCGCTGATCAATGAAGATGGCACTACCTATGCTTACCTCAACATTCCTTACCTGAACTCGCAAAATGAGCTGGACCAGGAGATATCCGGTTTCCTCGCTACGCTCATTTATTTGAATGCCTTTATATTCCTGGTTGCAGGGGCCATCGCGTTCTTCCTTACCAGTCGCATTACGGATTCCTTCAACCTCATTGGTGAAAAAATGCGCGAGGTGAACCTGGGCAAGACCAATGAAGAGATCCAGTGGGATCGTGACGACGAACTGGGCATGCTGGTATCGGAATATAATAAAATGGTGAGAGAGTTGGATCAGAGTGCGCAGTCACTGGCCAAAAGCGAGCGGGAAGGCGCCTGGCGCGAAATGGCACGGCAGGTAGCGCATGAGATCAAGAATCCGCTTACGCCCATGAAGCTGAGTATCCAGTACCTGCAGAAAGCTATTCAGAGTGGCGCACCCAATGTGAAGGAGTTGTCGGCCAACATGGCCATTACCCTCATAGAGCAGATCGATCAGTTATCGAAGATCGCAGGCGATTTCTCGCAGTTTGCCAATATCGGTAATGCCCGCATGGAGAAACTGGATATCATGGGAGTATTGTCGTCATTGCTTCGCCTGTATGAAGCCAATCCGCGTGTAAAGATCCACTGGCAAAAGCCGCGGGAACATTACCTGGTGTATTCAGATAAAACACAAATGAGCCGTCTGTTCACCAACTTGCTGCAAAATGCCATTGAGGCAAACGAAGATCCGGGAAGCAAAATAGAGATACATATCAACCAGCAGGTAGAATTCGGTCAATTATTAATATCGGTGCAGGACAATTCAGGTGGTGTGCCGGCTGCCTTGCGAGATGATATTTTTACTCCCAATTTTACCACCAAATCATCCGGAACGGGACTCGGACTGGCCATCTGCCGCGGCATTGTGGAAAACGCCAACGGACAGATATGGTTTGAAACAACGGAAGGGGTAGGGAGTACTTTTTTTGTGCGGCTACCGTTGATTACTGTTTCGTTATCGTCTTCCCAAGCCAAGTGAGGGACTGTCTTAATTTGAAGAACGGCTGCTGATTCAAGGCGTTAGACAGGTGAAGATTATATTTAATAGTATCAAAATGAAAAAAATACAAAATGAAGAAATGCAATTGTTAGTTGGTGGACAAACGGACGCACGTTCACCGACTGTGCTGTGCAAGGATTGGTTGCAGGATTTACTATTCCTGCGTTTGGCGGATTAATCGCTCTTGTTTACACAGCATCTTGCTACTACAAGAATAGACAATAACTGGTTAATAGCTCAAGAATTGATTGTAATTTCAGTTCTTGGGCTATTAAAACTATATTTTATGAACATCCGTAGAAAGCACGTTGAGATTATAAAAAATATCATTAACGTTTCGTCTTAATTAGAACATTTTCAACTGGTTATCATTTTGCTCTTTGAAATTTTGTAGTATGGGTTTAGCGAATAGTTCATGTAAA
>PVEQ01000001.1 GCA_002973575.1 Sediminibacterium magnilacihabitans | reverse complement strand
CTTCCATGGCCATTTTACACTGGATCAACTATCTTAATGGCAGAAAAATCGCTCAAATCAAACATGCTCTCAGTTTCTAATAGCACAACACGTTATATATTACTTTAGATTATGCAGATACTACCCTATCGCAGTTACTGTACATCTGCCAACAGAGCAGTGGACTGTTACGGGAGGTAACCATCAGCGAGTGGGATCATTTCATACCCCGTGCCCATATTGCCATTCATTTCAACAACCTTACCTACCCGGTACTGCAAGATTTACACAACCAACTTAGTCAACTACCCGGTGTGGTAAGTATTAAGATACATTGATTGGTTTTTCTCATGTTGTTAGTTTTGGATCATCACAAAACGTGAACAACCAGCCCCCATGTCTATGGGGGCTTTTGGTTGTCACGGTCCGGTATAAATAACTGATTTTGTTGATGTTGTTCTATGGAACTGAAATGTTTGTATGTTTGAGCTGATCATGGACAGTATCCCATAAACAGTTAATTGTTTTTTAGTATCTTGCAAGCAGGAACCATAAAAATGGGAAAAATTGTAAAAATATCTGCAAAAAACAGCCTCACCACAGTAAGGAAAGCGTTGAAAGATTTGCATCTTACAATGGCTGCTGAAAATGCACGTAATAAAAAGCCAAAAACGCTGGCAGATTTTTACGGAAGTCTCCCCGACGCTTTGATAGCTGCCACTGCCATTCATAATAACCTGCCATTATTAACAGCAGATACTGGGTTTACACGCATCAAAGAATTAAATATTGTTCTAATAGAGTTATAGCTGCTTAATTTGCTGGGCAACATTACATCCATATTTTGTGGATTACATTCCACAGTGTGTAAATACTGGTGAGTACTACAAAGCCGCCGATGGTAATGTACATGGTTTTCAAAGGCAACTTGCCTACCAGTCTTGCTGCAATAGGTGCGGCGATCATGCCGCCTACAATCAATCCAATGATCTCGCCAATAGGCAGGTTTTCCAGTAAAATGAAAAATGTGATGGCACTTGCAAGCACCACAAAGAATTCTGCCAGACAAACAGAACCGATCACATAACGTGCATCTTTTCTTTTCGCAATCAGTGTGCTGGTTACCAATGCGCCCCATCCGCCACCGGCAAAAGCATCCATGAAACCACCCACGGAAGCGAGCCAGCCTGCCCTCTTCACTTTGTTCAATGGTTTCTTTTTAACGAACGCTTTGCGAATGATATAATATCCAAGGTAAGCAGTATAAAATGTCAGGAAAAACCGTACCCACAATGCTACCTGCGGATGGGATTTGCTGAAAAAACAAGCCAGCGACGCACCGGTCACTGCACCCAGTATGCCCGGTATCACCAGTGTTTTGAATAATTTTTTATTGATGTTGCCAAAACGGTGGTGACTGTAGCCAGATACACCACTTGAAAACACACGCGCCGAATGCACACGGCTACTCACAATAGCAGGCGGCACTCCTACGGCCAGCAGGAACACTGTTGAAATGGTTCCGTATCCCATGCCCAGAGAACCATCGGCCATCTGTGCAAGAAACCCCGTTAACATCATCATCAGGATTATCCTGGTATCAATATGCTGCGGTATGGTTTTAATGGCATCGGCCATGCCCGATAAAGGGAAATAAGAAACGATCGCAGAGCCGATGATCATGAACACAAACGCAAACAGGCTCCACTTCACTATTTTCTGCCCTGTTTTTTCCCTGGGTGTTTTGATCTCCTGTAAATCTATTTTCTTGGCTACCAGTACACGGGTCAGGTCATTCAGTGTACTCACTTTGTCGGCAAAATCGCCTTTCAACTGATCCCGTATGATGTGTATGTTCTGCAACACATCATCAATTTCATCTGGCAGCACTTCTATCAATAATTCTTTTACACGTTTAGCAATGGTGGGCGATTTTCCGTTCGTAGAGATGGCCACTTTCAGGTTGCCCTTCGACATCACACTGCTTAAATAAAAATCACAGAGCTCAGGCTTATCGGCCACATTCACCAGCAACTTTCTTTGTTTGGCATCTTCGCGTATGCGTGTAGCTGTTTCAATATTGTTCACTGCCACAATCACTACTTCAGCATTATCCAGGTCGCTTGCAGCATACGCTTTTTGTACAATGTGAATATTGGCATGTTGCTGTTGCAATACATAAATATCATCGATCACGGAATCTGCTACCAGGGTAATGTCAGTAAGCGGTGAATTATTCAATACGGCCGTCAGCTTTTCCAAAGCAACAGGCCCTCCGCCTACTACCACAAGGCGCAGGTTGTTGAGTTGAAGGAATACAGGAAATAAAGGGTTGGCACTATTCTGCTGCGCTTCTATTTTTGTATGCGATATGTTTTCCGGCTCCATTACTGGGGTCATGATTACTTAAAAGTGGGTACTGTCTGCAAAGATAATCATATCCTACTGAATTAGTAGGATAAAACTAAAAACTGCTGAATATTTTCCAAACATGGTAACTTTGCAGCATGATGGTTTACCCCTCGAATGCATCTACCCGGCCCTGGGAAGCGGAAGAACAGGATATACTCACAGCCACTGCACTACCGTATAGCCTCATTGTGTGGAATGACGAAGTAAATACGTTTGAATGGGTGATTGAAACCCTCATGACTGTTTGCGGTCATACACTGGAACAGGCCGAACAATCGGCCCTGCTTATCCACTTCAAAGGCAAATATGCAGTGAAGAAAGGCGACTACGATACCCTCAAACCCATGCGCGATGCCATTACCGACAGGGGCATCGGCGCAACTATTGAATCAACCGATCTGTAACCATGTCGCTCTACGCATTGAACGACCAGCTCTGGTTTCCTCCGGTGCAGGATGCACTGGAAGATGGTCTGTTGGCCATGGGTGGCGATATGGGTATTGACCGCTTATTGCTGGCCTATAAAAGCGGTATTTTCCCCTGGTACGATGGAGATATTCCCCTGTGGTGGAGCCCCGATCCGCGCTTTGTACTTTTTCCCGATGAACTGAAAGAAAGCAAAAGCATGAAAGCCATTGAAAAAAAACAGGTCTTTCAATTCAGAACCAATACCGCTTTTGCCGATGTGATCCGCAATTGCAAACTGCTCGCAAGAAAAGGACAGGATGGCACCTGGATCACCGATGAATTGGAAACTTCATTCAATGAATTGCACCGCATGGGTGTAGCGCATTGCGCGGAAGCCTGGCATGAAGGAAAATTAGTAGGTGGATTATACGGCATTCGCATGGGACATTGCTTTTTTGGCGAAAGCATGTTCAGCAAACACAGCAATGCCAGCAAGTTTGCATTCATTCAATATGTAAAACTATTGAAACAGGAAGGCGTGCAGTTAATCGACTGCCAGGTGTACACCGAACACCTTGAAAGCCTGGGCGCCAGGATGATCCCCAGAACAGATTTTATTCAACGCATCAGCAAGGGTTAACCCCTCGAATAACCGTACATTTTTTCTACATCTTTCACGATACGCTCCATCTCTACATCATTCCCCTTAGCATCATAAGGCTGCTTCAGGTTGCTGCCAAATACTACTGCAACGGTTTGCCAGAAAGCAGCGGTGATAAATCCTTTGTATTCTTCTATGATCTCGTAACAATTATTACCCGTTTCCCGGTTGATGAGCTTCATGAGTACTTTGCCCTGGTATACGGAGAGTTGTGTGAGTTTATCGGTAAACTGTTTTTTCAATTCTTTTTCTTTGGAACGGATGATGATCCGCCGCTGTTTTTTATCGTTTACATTGGCCAACCGCACATTGATCTCATTCATAATGCGGCCAGCCGCTTTGGCATAAGGGTAAGTAACATAAACGGCGTTGCGCAGGCGGGTCCAGTTGGCCCAGTAATTTTTCCATTGGCGTGTCAGCTTGCCAATTACTTCCACAGTAGGCAGGTAATCATAAGGAATGGTATCACCTGTGGGAGTAACCAGGGCATAAACTTTCATAGTATCTAAAGGCCCACGCCCGTTCGTTTGCGAACGGACGGGTTGCACCGATGCCAGAAAGAAGCCAAGCACCAGCCAAAAAACAATATGGCGTCCGGGTTTATTCACCGACTTTAAAAATAGAACTATATTCTATCATTAATGCTGCCTGGCCAAAAAAGTAACCCGCTTTAACAATCGATTATTTGACCCTGAAAAGGCTTTTTTGCTGTCTTTGTACGATGGACATGACGAACCCTGTCACCATCACCAGTACCCCCAGCCAAAGGATATTTATCATAGGGAATTCATATACTTTGAGGGTGAGCAGGTCGGTGATGGCGCCGCTTTCTTTAACGCCTATCTCCAGTTTACCTGCGGCAGGGTCTACTACGCGGTTGAATTTCAGCACCATACTCTGCGAGCGCACAGTATCGGTAATGGCCCGCATCTCCTGGCCTTCAATCGCAATACCAGGCCGCGCCGGGTAGCGGCGCCCGTCTTTTGAAATCACCGTCATATCCAGGAAAATGGATGCCGGCTCTTCTTTCACTACTTTGTTCAGGATCACCAATCCGTTGCTATAGAAAAGCGTATCACCTACTTTCAGTTGCTGGTTGTGGAAGCTGGTGGTATCGGCCTTGTTGTTTTCCTGGAAAGAAGTGATGTACACGAAAATATCCTTATACCAATAATGTTTGGAGGCTGGGTTAGCAGCAAATCCTTCCATTCCCTTGTTGTTCTTGATCACATCGGGATAAAGCTTGAAATGCTCCTCTCCTTTTTTGGCTTTAAAATCTATTTCAAAATAACGTTTACGATCGCGCTCATTGATGGTATCCAATGCATAAGTAACCATGTACTTCCCCATATCCGTTGCCACTCCTTTGAACAAAGTAAGATTCTCGGCGGGATTGCCTGCCGGATTGTTCTTCGCATGTGATTCATCAGCACGCAATGGGGTAACACCCGTAGTATTCCAGCTCAACACTGTTTTTTTACTGGATGATATAAGGATACCCACCAGCACCATTCCAAAACCAATATGTGCCACAGAAGCGCCGGCCGCTTTTAACCGGCCTTTCATCCCCAACCATATATACGATGTATTCGCCACCACAGCATACACCGCAGCAAAAATGGCCAGGTGAATGGCCACCAGGAAGCCGGGTCCTTTTTTATCATACCCGATCACACCAAACGTACTGATGGCAATACTGATGACCAGGGCGATCGCAGTAGGCAACCATATTTTCTTTCCGAAAAAAGCTTTGGGTGTGTCTTTGTATTTGAAGTATTGCGCAACTGCAGTAAGCAAGCCGATTACAATGGCCACGAATACCTGTATCTGGTTGTAAGCAAATTCAGGGTCTTCCGGCGGCGCAATATTGGTGCTGAATATTTTATTAAATACGGGAACAGAAGTTTTGGCAATGATTACGATGCCCGACAGGAACAATACCAGTGACCCAATGAACATCCAGAACTCCCGGCTGTAGGTATTTTCTTCTTTGGCAATAGCAGGAATACTTTTATACCGCGCAATGAAAAGGCCGATAGCCGGCAAAAGGAACACCAGTACAAACAGCAACAACTGCGTATTCATACCCAGGTCGGTAAACGCATGCACCGAAGTATCGCCGAGGATACCGCTGCGTGTTAAGAAAGTGGAATACAATACCAGCAAAAAAGAAAACAGGTAAAAGAAATAAGTGGGCCGCAACGAATAACCGCTGTGGTTGTACACCAGGTTGGTATGCAAGCCTGCGATCAATACCAGCCAGGGCACCAGCGACGCATTCTCAACCGGATCCCATGCCCAATAACCGCCGAACGACAAACTCTCATAAGCCCATGCAGCGCCCATCATAATACCGGTACCCAGCACCGCGCCGGAAAAACAAGCCCAGGCAATCGTAGGTTTTACCCAGTCGTGCCGGCGGTTCATCAACCCAGCCATGGCATACGCAAAAGGCACAATGGTAGAAGCGAATCCGAGGAACAATACCGGCGGATGAATTACCATCCAGTAATTCTGCAACAGCGTGTTCAACCCTGTTCCGTCTTTTATAAATTGCAGGTAATCGGCACGGATACCACCGTTCACCACATCCTGGAAAATGGGTGCATTATCCAGGAACCCTTCGTTGCGCAATAAGCTGAACGGATTGCTGCCTACTTTGGTTCCAAAAAAATAAATGCCTATCAGCATACTGGCAATGGCGAACTGCGCAAAACTGATCACCGTCATCACACCGGCTTCCCAATCTTTCGAGCGCCAGATCAATATCCATCCCAATACACAATGCCAGAAGCTCCAGAGCATGAAGCTTCCTTCCTGCCCTTCCCAGAAACAACTCAGCAGGTATTCTGTTTGCAGGCTTTTGTCGCTGTGTGTATACGCGTATTTGTATTCAAACAGATGATGCGAAATGATGTAATACAGCGTTACAAAAAGCGCCAGCACACTCACCGTTTCTATGAGGAAAGAAAGGCGGGCCAGCCGTATCCAGCTTTGCTTTTCTGTAATACCCGCCGTGCGATTGGCTTTGAAATAAGCAATGGTAGCTACCAGTGAAGCCACCAGGGAAAGCACTGCAAAAAAATGTCCAGTCTGCCCGGGAAATAAATGTTCACCTATATAATTATTCATCGATGCGGAAGATTCTGTGGTTTATTTGCTTTCTGCCTGCAATCTGTTCTGCGTGGCTTTGGGATCGTCTTTATACTTGGAAGGACATTTCAGCAAAATGTCTTTACATTCAAAATGATCGCCCTGTACCCTTCCTTTCAACACCAGCCTGTCGCTTTTTTCCATATCGGTAGGCTTATTATTGTGGTACACTACTTTAATGGAATTACCCAGGGTATCTACGGCAGTAAAACTGAGGTAATTGGGATTTTTTACCGCATCGTATTCGAGGGGTTGCTGTTTATCGAGCTTGGCTATGAGGTTCACAAATTTGCCTTCTTTCTGTTTGGCCGAAGCGATCGTCTCGTAAGTAGTGAGGTCGCCCGTATAACTGATGAGTACCACGATGGCCGCTGCTATCAATACCAATAAAATAATATGTGTCTTCTTCATTTCGCCATATTTGGCGCGAAATTAATCCAAAAAAAGGAGCCACAGCGGGGTATTGGTACGGGCGGTAAGAAATGACAGAAATCAAACAGTACTGCTAACTTTGCATTACCTTCGCGCCGTTTGCAAATAAAGAGCATCATGACCGACTTATCGCAATTCGATCCCAATTCGGTGAGTAATCCCAACAACAACATCTTTGGCCTTCCTTTTTCAGAAGAGGACTCACGCCTGGTGATCATTCCTGTGCCCTGGGAAGTAACCGTTAGTTATGGCGCCGGCACCTCTCGCGCTGCGGAGCATGTTTTCAAAGCGAGCATGCAGGTAGACCTCTTCGACGCCGATGTACCCGATGGATGGAAGCAGGGCTTTTTCATGCGGGAGACCGATAAACGTATTTTGCTCAAAAGCGATTACCTGCGCAAAGAAGCGGAACTCTATATCGATTATATTTCCAAAGGCGAACCGCTGGAGAAGAACAAGTTCATGTGCAAAAGCCTCAAAGATATCAATGCGGGCGGCGTTGCGCTGAATCAATGGGTGTACGAACAAGCGCGCGACCTGCTCAACCGCGAAAAGCTCGTGGCTTTGCTGGGAGGCGATCACAGCATTTCATTGGGGATATTAAAAGCGCTGGCCGAAAAGCACAGCAATTTTGGTATCCTGCAAATCGATGCGCATTGCGACCTGAGAAAGAATTATGAGAACTTCACCTACTCACATGCTTCTGTGATGTACAATGCCCTGGAAGAATTGCCACAGATCAGCAAACTGGTGCAGGTGGGGATCCGCGATTACTGCGAAGAAGAATGGCAATACATCTGCAATAGCCAGTACAGGGTGGTTACTTATTTAGACAGGGCCATCAAAGAAAGACAATACGAAGGCGAGACCTGGAAACAGATCGTAGACGATATCGTAGATAAATTACCCCAACATGTTTACATCAGTTTCGATGTAGACGGACTTGACCGCAAGCTTTGTCCGAATACCGGCACCCCGGTGCATGGCGGCTTTGAGGGAGAAGAAGTGTTGTATCTTTTCCGGAAAGTACAAGAAAGCGGCCGTACCCTCATTGGTTTCGACCTGGTTGAAATTGGCGTGGGACAAAGTGATTGGGATAGTGTAGTTGGCGCGCAAATGTTGTGGCGTCTTTGTAACCTGATGGTGAAATAGCATGAAGACGTACGAATATATCATTACCTTCAAATCGCGCAATCCGAAAATCGTGGATCGCATCAGCCTCATCATGCTCATCATGGCTGTTGTAGTATTCATCTTTTCCATTTTTACTGCGCCTGCTATCAAAACCATTCTATTTCTTTCGGTCATTGTATTGTTGATAATTGGTTATACTGCTTATCTTAAAATGCAGGAAAACAAAGGCCAGGCCGTTCATTACCGGATAGCTTTATTACTGGCAGCCTGTGGTTGGTACCTGTTGCCGCATGGACTCATTCCTTTCATTGCTTACCTGCTGGCGGCCCTGTTGGAAAAGCAGGCAAAATTTCCGCAGGAAGTCGCATTCGACAAAGATGAGATCGTGATCAACAGTTTCCCCAGAAAACATTATCAATGGAGCGATATGAACAATGTGGTATTGAAAGACAACCTGCTTACCATTGATTTCAAGAACAATAAACTGGTACAAAAAGAAACAGAAAGCCCGGTGGCTGATACAATGGAAGCAGAATTCAACGAATTTTGCAAACAGCATCTCAACTAACAACTAACAACTAACAACTAACAACTAACAACTAACAACTCATAGCTCATTCCATTTCAGCAATGTTACCCCAATCACCATACCTCCTCTATTCCGACGGCAACGGCAATATCTATGAAGACACCACCCTCTACGCAGTGGGCCGTGCCGGATGGGATGCATTCCCCATTCCCGCGGAAGACTGGATAGAATTGCCCGATGGTGGCAACCTCTATGAGTTACCGGGGCGAAGGGGTATTGGCATAGATGTGAACACAGGAGAAATGCGTTTGTGTGAGAAGGGATGGGCTGTGGCAGCATTCATTCCACCGGCACATACCGGTTTGTTTATTGCCGCTTATGAAACATTACCTGATGCGCCTACCCTTCCACTGTTTTGTTATACAGCGGCCGGATGGTTCGATCATAAAACCTATGTACCTGCTGTGCGCATTGAGCAGGACATCCGGCAGGAATGTGCCGGTTATGACAGTGCAAAGATTCAATCGGGTACCGAGCATTTGTTACAGGCCTATCCGCACAACAGGCTGGTGAAACATTTGATGGAAAATTGTTGCATGACCTATCATTGTCCCGCTGCCAGAAATTTTTCCATGGCCCGCTGGGAATGTCCGGTTCCTACTTCTCCGGCCTGCAATGCCAACTGTATCGGTTGTATTTCTTTTCAGCCCGAAGAAGAAACCATTGTTTCCACGCAAGACCGTCTCACCTTCAAACCAACCGCAGCGGAAATTGTAGAATTCACCGTACCGCATCTGATAGAAGCCCCCTTTCCTATCGTTAGCTTCGGACAGGGTTGCGAAGGAGAGCCCTTACTCATGTGGGAAACCATCCGCGAATCTATTTTGGAGATACGCAAACATACCAACCGCGGCAGCATCAACATCAACACCAACGGTTCAAAACCAGATGCTGTAAAAGCCTTGTGTGAAGCGGGTTTGAACAGCATCCGCGTGAGCACCAATTCGGCGCGTAAACATATTTATGATCCTTATTACCGGCCAAATAATTACCGTTTCGAAGACATCATTGAAAGCCTGAAAGTAATGCGCAGTTATGGCGGATGGACCAGCATCAATTATTTCGTATTCCCTGGTATGACCGATAGTGTGGAAGAATACGAAGCCCTGCGGCAGCTCATCATCGATACCGATCTGTCGATGATCCAGTGGCGTAATTTCAACATCGACCCCGATTGGTACATGGGCAAGATCGGCGCACATGAAACCGGTGAAATGCTGGGCGTAAAACAACTGATGAGCCTTATAAGAGAAGAGTTCCCGCAATTGAAATTCGGTTATTTTAATCCGCCCATGGAACGCATCAAAGGCGATTATAACAGGGAATTCGCCGGCGCCGAACGTTATGTATAGCTTTTGAAGGATTATTGTTCGATGGATATTTGTTCTTTCTGTGTACCAGCAAAGTACCTCAGCCGGAGTTGGCAGCCACCAGCCTCGCTGTTTGTTCGATACCGCTTCGATGTTTATAAGACAATTCGTATTTAATTCTTGTTTTCTTCGCCCTTTCTTCGCTATTTCTTTACCCCTGCTTCGACGCTTCTTTACCCCTTGTTCGTCTCCGTCCGAAGAAAGGGTAAAGAAATGGTATATAAAAGACGAAATGGGAGTGGTGCAGATACGAATCAAATAAGGGCCAGGTACAGCGATGATAGCACATTCATACTGACTCCTGGAATATATCTATGGCTATTCAGTGCAATTAAACTATTTTATTAGTTAAATAACTAAATATTTAGTTATTATTGCAGTATGAATCTTCTTTCCAATCGATATTTAGTCCTTTCGTTCGGGTTGACGGCATTTACGATCATTCCTTCCCCTGCCCAGCACAATACTGATACCAGCAGGCGTTGGACCAGGGATACTGTTATACTGAAGGATGTAATCATCAAAGCCACGCGTCGCATGTATTCAGAGCAGCAGATCGACCGGACAATCGTACATATCAACGCGCTTCCTTCCAATGCCGGCTTGCATATCGTGGATATACTCAACAATACACCTGGCATAATGGTGGAAAACAATGGCAATATCAGCATCTATGGAAAAGACCAGGCCTCGGTATTCATCGATGATAAACCCGTTTATTTAACCGGGAAAGAGTTGTTGAATTATCTTCAGTCACTGCCTTCCGGGATACTGGATAAAATAGAGATCATGCCCAACCCTCCTGCCCGGTATGCAGCGAATGGTATGGGGGGTATTATTCTCATACGGACCAAAAAAACAGGCAACAGGGGTTTCAATGGTAACCTCATCCTGAATTACGGGCAAGGTGTTTATCCAAAATCGAACAGCAGTTTTATCTGTAATTACAGGGACGGACACATGAATGTATACGGCATGGCAACTTATAGCCAGCCGCATACATATTATACAGCTGAACGCGACAGGGCCTATCATTTTCCAAACGGCACAGGGGATTATAATATTCTGCAGCATAATGCAGAAATCAACTTTCGCTGGGCATATAGTTATAAATTAGGTATAGATATCAATCTTGATAAAAGCACCAGCCTGTCTCTATCCGGTAAAAGTTATATGAGTCCTTACAGAGAGACCGGGCACTATACGACCGGTTTTTATACAGGCCGGCAGCCGGATTCAATTGTATATTCCAATAGTTACCTGCGAACATATACCACCCATTATTTACTCAACCTCGGGATATTACACCATTTCAGCAATCCATTAAAAGAATGGTCTTTGAATATGGATTATCTCACAATGAACGACCAGGGTAACCAGGTATTGAACAGCAATACATTTACCAGCGGAGGAAACTGGCAAAACAACAATACCCTTTTCTCCTTCAACCCTTTTAAAGTGTATGTTTATAGTGTTATGCTCGATGCCAAAACACCTGTTGCGGGATTGCTCACGCTGGAGACCGGCCTGCAAAGCAGTTTCTCATCCCGTGAAAGCAATGGCAACTACCTGGTACAGGATACAACAGGCCTGCACCCGGCCAATAGCCTGAACAACAGTTTTCATTTCAACGAAAACATCAATGCGATCTATGGTAGCTTGAACGGCCAATATAAAAAACTTACATGGAAAGTTGGATTCCGTATGGAGCATACACATGTCAATGCTTCCATTCTCGACATACAGTATACCGATCTCTTCCCTACTGTGTACCTGCAATACAAGTTAGACAGCGGACCTCAACAGGCCCTTCGTTTTTCTTTTGGCAAACGCATTACGCGACCGGATTACCAGAGTTATAATCCATCCATTTTCTTTTTCAACAGTTATACCTATATCACAGGTAACAGCCTGTTGCAACCGCAGTACAATTATGAAGCAGCATTATCATACAGTCATACCAGGATCATCAGTATAGGCTTACAATACAATAGATCCAGCAATTATCTCCTGACGGCATACAAACAGGTAGACAAAGCACTTGTTGTTACCAATGCAAACATTGACCGTTCGAACAGCATCGGGATCAATGTCACTAATGCATTACCACTGGCAAAATGGTGGACAGTAAACCTTTACCAGGAGTTGACCCTTAACACATACATGGGTAGCCTGTTTTCCGGGAACGACCTGTTGAATAATCAGTTAACCAGCTATCGTGTCAACGCCAACCAGCAGTTTACATTCGGGAAAGGATGGAGTGCAGACCTGGCTGCTGTTTACCGGAGTAATAATTTATATGGACAGGCCATCATTAAAGCAGTATGGCAGGTACATGCAGGCCTTCAAAAACAATTTGACAAACACAGTACTTTCAATATCTCCGTAAGAGACCTGTTCCATAGTTGGTCGTTTAAAAGACATATTGAAATACCCGGCGCCATTGTTGATGTATCCAATCAATCCGATTCCCGTTTCATCAGCTTTACCTGGAATTATCGTTTTGGCAGCAATGCCTTGAATCGGGAACGGAAATCGGCGCTGCAAACGGAGGCCGGACGCGCCGGTATCAGTAATAATTAGCCTGCTTTCGCCAATATAATCTCGCGCCATACCCTGGTAGATTCGGGCATTCTTTGTCTTCCCCCCCTTCCCAAACCGCCACCGGTACCAATGGATATACCCAAACCGCCGCCACTACCGAAGCTGCCAAATCCAAAACCACCACCAATTCCAATACCTGGTCCCCTCCTTCCGCCCCTGGCAGATGGATCAACGGGTACGGGATCAATCACAAAACCAACCGACAGGCTTCTTCCTCCCTGGTTCACGGCACTGCCCCGATTGAACAGCGCGGAAAAGGGTATCACTGCTTCATATATCAACTCGCCCGTGGCATTCAACCCCACACTTACCTCGATGCCTTCTTTGTTTTCTTTACCATAATCGTAGTTCTCCAAAGATTTCACTGTGTTGAATCCGAACAAAGAATAATCCTGCGCATTATTGAGCGCAATGTGTTTATTGTTATTGTATTCCTGTTTCCCGTTCATAGGGCCTTTGGGTATATTGCCTGTTGGATAAACAATACCTGCAGCACCATGCTCTTCGTTAACGGCATGCGTATTAAAAAGAACGGTGAGTCCGCCCCTTAATATCTCCTGTTGCGTGTTTTCATCGCTGCTGCGCAGCATCACATACAAATTGGTTTGATCATTGGTAACGGCGTAATGGAACTTTTCCTTTTTGTTGTATTCAAAAAGCAGTGGCGCCGTCCAGTCGCTATCACTACCATCGATCGTTAGCTTATTTGCCTGCCAGCTTCCTTTCGACGCCGGCTCCTGTTGTTGAACATTCCTGGAACTGCTGCAGGCAATCAGCAAAAAGCAGCACAGCAAAGATGCCCCGCTAATCAATACATGGATTCTTTTCATGACCGGTACTTGATGAGTTCATTACAAAAATACAGCTTAGATGCGGTGAATCGTTTCTGTTATCTTTATACACTTGTTAAAAGGCAGTGGAATTGCTGGAAATTTTGAACTTATATGGATATTGTTACGATCGGATTACTCTGTACCATCGCTTTTGCCGCCGGTTTTGTAGATGCTATTGTGGGCGGTGGCGGCCTGATTCAAACACCTGCTTCGCTTGTTTTATTACCATCCTATCCGGTAGCTACCGTGATCGGCTCATTAAAAATCCCTTCTTTCAGCGGCACCGCCATAGCGGCAAGGCAGTATTTCAAACGTGTTGCCATGAATGGGAAACGGCTGCTGCTCATGTGCGCTGTTGCTGCTGCCGCCGCATTTGTCGGGTCTCAACTGCTTACGGTGGTCAGTAACCGCTATATGAAACCGGTCATTTTTATTGTGCTGATCATCGTTGCCATTTATACATATGTCAAAAAAGATTTTGGTCAGCATACCCACCGCGATCATTCACCCCAAACTGTTTTGTGGTACAGTCTGCTTATTAGTGTTGTCATTGGATTTTATGACGGCTTTATCGGTCCGGGTGCAGGCAGTTTCTTCATACTCGCTTTTATTTCCATACTGGGTTTTGACTTCCTGCAGGCCAGCGCCCATGCCAAAATGCTGAACCTGGCCACCAACTTTGGTTCTATCCTGCTTTTCCTTGGTAAAGGTTCCATACTCTGGCCCATCGCCATTCCCATGGCCATATGCAATGCCCTGGGAGGCTTTGCCGGCGCTAAACTGGCACTGAAGAAAGGGAACAGGTTCATCCGTATTTTTTTCATGATTATTGTTACAGCTACCCTGTTGCGATTTGGCTATAATATATTTTTCAGAAATGCCTGATCTGCTTTTATCGTCACCCCGAGCGTAGCCGAGGAGCCTCACGAAGTCTTCAGCAGCTCCTTCGACTCACTTCGTTCGCTCAGGATGACGGGTAACGGTCTTTAACGTTTCTTTATACCAAAAAGTGGATTACGGCAGCATTCTGGCAGTAATTTTCAACATCGGCGATTTACTCCAACACCCAATGTATATTTGGTATGCTTAATTCCTATCAGATGGAAATCAGTTTCGAGCGGGAAAAGAACATCAAAGCATCGGCCATTACCCTGGCTATCTGCTTTTTGCTGTTCCTGCTTTTCTTTTTCCTGCAATGGACACTGCCTCAGATACCGCAGCCCAGTTTGGGAGAAGGTATTGAAGTGAACTTGGGCAACAGCGAAACCGGTTCCGGCTCTGTGGCCCCACAAATTCCCGGCGAACCTTCTGCTACCCAGGAAGAACACAGCGCACCACCCAAATCTGTTCAGGCGCCCTCCAATCAACCAAATATCAGTGCCGATGAAAATGCAGATGCCGATGCACCTGTGGTGAATAAGCCTTTACACAAACCCATTCCCAAAGCTGAGATACGCCCCGAAGCGCCTTTGAAAAGAACAACAGCAACAGCTACCCATACCGCTACCGCTCCTCCAAAACCCAAAGCAGTGTTTAAAGGTGGAACCAGTACCACCAGCAGTGGTAACCGTGCCGATAGTTACAATGGCGTACGTGATCAGGGCATTGCAGGCGGACATGGCGATCAGGGCAATCCCAATGGTAATCCCAATTCCGATAGCTATACCGGTAATGCATCCAGCGGTCACGGTGGCGCTGGCGGCGTGAGTATCCGGAGCGGACTCGACGGCCGTCGTATCACCAGGCTTCCTTCTTTCGAAGACGACTTCAATGAGAATGCCAAAGTAGCCGTGGATATTACCGTTGACCGTAGCGGCAATGTAACACAGGCTATGGTGAATGTAAGGGGCACCACCACCACCAACCAGAACATCCGCGACATCGCTTTGCGTAAAGCCAGGATGCTCAAACTCAACGCCGGTAATACCGACGAACAAACCGGCACATTGGTATTCAGTTTCAAACTGCGCGGTTAGAAAGAAGTCAAAAGTCAATTTGAATTTTTACTTTTGATTTTTATTTTCAATGAGCTATCAGGAAACCCTTGACTATTTATTCAACCGGCTGCCTATGTTCAGTCACATAGGAGCTGCTGCATATAAAAAAGACCTCGCCAATACCATCCGTTTATGCGAAGCACTGGGCAATCCGCAACGGCGTTTCAAAAGCATTCATGTTGCAGGCACCAATGGTAAAGGCTCTACCAGTCACATGCTGGCTGCCATATTGCAAACAGCAGGATATAAAACAGGACTCTATACCTCACCTCACCTGAAAGATTTCAGGGAGCGGATCAAAGTAAATGGTGAAATGTGTTGCGAAGCGTTTGTGACGCAGTTTACCCAGCGCATCCGTCCGTTGATAGAAGAAATAGAGCCTTCCTTTTTCGAGATCACTGTAGCCATGGCATTCGATTATTTTGCCAGTCAGCAGGTAGATGTAGCTGTTATTGAAGTAGGATTGGGAGGCCGGCTCGACAGCACCAATATCATCACACCTGAATTAAGCATCATCACCAATATCGGATGGGATCACATGAACATGCTGGGCAATACACTGGAGGCAATTGCCGGTGAAAAAGCAGGCATCATCAAACCGCATATCCCGGTAGTGATTGGTGAATCGTTGCCTGAGACCAAACCGGTTTTCGAGCGGAAAGCAGCAGGCGACAATGGTATTGCCCCTTCTCCTATTTTTTTTGCAGAAACTACCCGTTATGTAACCGACTGGAAATACGAGCAACACCAGTTGGCAGTTGAAGTAGCCGATAACAGGCACCAGGAACACCAGGTGTATCATCTCGATTTGCCCGGTATCTACCAGCTCAAAAACCTGCTCACCGTGCTGGAAGCGGTAACACAACTGCAACAGAAAGGGTGGCGCATAGATCACCAGATGGTGCAGCAGGCCCTTCGCCAGGTAAAAAAACTCACCGGCTTACACGGCCGTTGGGAAGTCATTCACCTACATCCGCTGGTAGTGTTGGATGTAGGACATAACATAGATGGCATCAAACAAATAAGAGAACAACTGGAGTTATCTGCCTGCAAGCAATTGCATATTGTAATGGGGATGGTGAAAGACAAAGAGGTGGACAAAGTGCTGGCTTTATTACCTGCCTATGCAACATACTATTTCACCAAAGCACAGATACCCCGCGCACTCGATGAAAAAACCTTGCAGCAAATGGCCGCTAAACACCAATTGAAAGGATATGCATTTGAAGAAGTCAATGCGGCGCTGCACAAGGCAATAGAAAATGCTTCGAAAGAGGATATGATATTAGTCTGTGGAAGTGTATTTCTGGTGGGGGAAGTAAGAAACATATAACGTCATCCCGAGCGTAGCCGAGGGATCTCACGAAACGTTCAGCAGATCCCTCGACTCGCTTCGCTCGCTCGGGATGACGATGAAATTTACAACCATTTCAATTTCACCAGCGCATCATAAATAGCGCCCACCTGCACTCCGTGCTGGAATTTGCCTTCACGCAACAGCTGTATCACTTCTTCTTTGCTGAAACTTACTACTTCAATGTCTTCGAATGGATCGAATTTTTGCGTACCGCCTCGCTCAGCATTCCTTGCAAGGTAGAAATAAGCTGTGTTGTCATTGATAGCTGGGTTAGGTGATACCTGGTAAAGGAATTCAATCTCATTAGAAGTATAGCCTGTCTCTTCTATCATCTCCCTTTTTACGGCTGCTTCGGGCGATTCATTTTTATCTATCACGCCGCCCGGTAATTCAATGGTGATCATATCACCGGCATAGCGGTACTGTCGTACAAACACCATCCGTTCGTCTTTGGTTACCACCACCACATTGGCCCAGTTGGGCAATTCCACTACATAATAAGGTTCAATGATGCGGCCATCCGGTAATTCACAACTGGCGGCACGCGCTTTGAACCAACGGTCGTGGTAAACATATTTTGAAGACAAGGTCTTCCACTTCATTTCCCGGGTCATATATAATTACCAACCTTTGTTTTCACGAAGTGTGGTGATGTGTGCCGTATGGTGTTTGCCATGCCAGGCATACATACCCAGCAGGAACCACAATGTCATTTGTCTTCCGTGATCCGGATGCACTACCGTACGCTGCCATTGTTCATCGGTGATATCTTTAACAGCTGCATGCCAGCGGCGATGCAGTGCGTGCAATAAAGTAATGGAAACATTCACAGGTATTGTTTCTACATCGGCCAGCAAGGCCCACTCCTTTTCTTCATAGGGCCTGATGGTGGGATTGGTTTCGGTGAGTCCCAGTTTGAAACGTGTATATGCATTCAGGTGGCTATCGGCCACATGATGTACCAATTGTTGTACAGTCCATCCCCCATCGCGATAAGGTGTTTGCAATTGTTTTGCATCGAGATTGAGAATGGCTTTTTCCAATTCCTCCGGCAGGAACTGGATATCCGATAACCAGGCCTTTTTCTGCGCTGCTGAAAAAGCTTGCGGCTCATATTTACCAATAGGATAACGGGGATCGTTGCTCATATAAAAATATTAAAGTGATTATTGCTCGCGTAAAACATGTCCTGTAAGATGAATGAACACATCTTCCAGGTTGGCTTTTTTGACTTCTTTGGGTCTTTCAAATCCGGTGGCTACCAGTTCGTCGATCAATTTATCGGGTGTGTTCATGGCAATGATCTTTCCGCTGTCGATGATGGCTACTCTATCGCACAGCACTTCCGCTTCATCCATATAATGCGTGGTGATGATCACGGTAGTGCCCTGTTTGCGGATATTGCTGATCAGATCCCACAGGTTGCGCCGCGCTTGCGGATCGAGTCCGGTAGTAGGCTCATCGAGAAAAATGATCCTGGGTTTATTGATGAGGGTGGTAGCAATAGAAAATCTTTGTTTCTGTCCACCGCTCAACTCTTTGAATTTAGCGCCTGCTTTATCGCGCAGGTTCACCGTATCGAGCAAAGTATAAGGATCGATCACTTCATTATACAAACCGGCAAACAAACGGATCAGCTCTACCAGCTTGAGGCCAGGATAATAACCCGAAGTCTGCAACTGCACGCCAATGAGTTTCTTGATCTCGTTGGGTGAAGTATCGAGGTTCAGTCCGTCTACCCATACTTCCCCGCTGGTCTTTTCCCGCAGGGTTTCTATGATCTCCAGCGTGGTGGATTTACCGGCGCCATTCGGTCCCAGCAAACCGAATATCTCTCCTTCCTTCACATCGAAACTGATGCCCTTCACTGCTTCAAAATCGCCGTATTTTTTGTGCAGGTTCTTTACCTGGATGATGTTTTTTTGCATGACCTAAAATTTATACACTAACCCCAACTTACTGGATGATACACCAATGCCAAGACTGGCCGTATTGTGCCGGGCATTGAAAACAGTAACTGCCTGTAACAATTGTTGCTGGCTCTTAAGCAGCAGGTATCCTCCATAGGTTGCTGATACAAAGCCGCCGGTAACCAATAGCCACCCCGGTGTTTTCTGGTCATTGTTTCCACTACTGATCTCTGATACGCCCAATACAATGGCGACTGTTCCGGCTAATGTCAGTACCTGACTCATGATCTTGGAAGTCTGATGCCGTTTATACAAATGCATGAGATCCGGGTCGCCTGTTCTTTCAAACAACATCCTGAATTCCCGGCTGCCTCTGTAAACAGTATCGCGGTAAAGGATATTGTTGGTTTTGGTGTTCAGGAGATAATTCATTTTTGAAGGATCTATCCTCATTTGCGCTTCAGTGCATGCAGCAGTTCCCATCATCAACAATACAATACTCATCAATCTAACTTTCATTACCGGCTATATTTTTGCCTGAAGATACAATTCTAATTCATCCATCATCCCTTTGCTTCCAATAAACAATGGCGTTCGCTGGTGCAATTCAGTGGGTTGAATATCCAGTATTCTTTGCACTCCATCCGTTGCCGCCCCTCCTGCCACTTCTACAATGAAAGCACAGGGATTGGCTTCATACAGCAAACGCAATTTTCCTTTGGGCTTGTCAACCGTTCCGGGATACATAAAGATACCGCCTTTGATGAGGTTACGGTGCACATCGGCCACCATACTTCCGATATAACGCTGGGTATAAGGACCTCCCGTATCTTTCGTTTTACGCTGGCAGCCATCGATATACCGTCTTACTTTTTCATCGTACCGGAAAAAATTACCGTGGTTCACAGAATAAAACATGCCATATTCAGGACATTGAATATTGGGATGGCTCAACGAAAATTCACCGATCGACGGGTCGAGGGTAAACCCGTTCACACCGCGGCGCGTAGCATATACCAGCATGGTGCTGGATCCGTAGATCACATAGCCCGCAGCTACCTGGCGGTTGCCCGGCTGCAGGAAATCTTCTTTGACGCAGGGTTTGCCTTTTTCACTCACCCGCTTGTACACGCTGAAAATAGTGCCGATAGATACATTGACATCTATATTACCGCTGCCATCGAGCGGATCAAAGAGCACCACATATTTACTGTTGTTGCTCACTTCATCATTGAACACCACAAAATCGTCCAGCTCCTCGCTGCCAATGCCTGCACAGCTGATGCCGTGCTTGAGTACACCCATGAAATGATTATTGGCATACACATCGAGCTTCTTCACATCTTCGCCCTGTACGTTCACAGAGCCGGCATCACCCAGTATATCTACCAGGCCGGCTTTGTTCACTTCCACATTCACCCGTTTAGCTGCCAATCCAATGTCTCTCAAAAGACTGCTCAGTTCTCCCGTGGCTTTGGGAAACTGCCGCAATTGTTGAATCGTAAATTCATCCAGTGTAAGAATATTCCTGTTTACCATCATAAAAACAAACATTCGTTCGGATAAAGGTAGGACGCAGGAATCAATCGCAGCCAAATTTTATCGCCGCAGGAATATCTGTGTAAAAAATACAATACCTCTGTTATCGGTATAAGTGCCTATGCCTGTAAGCGCATAGTTGCCTTCTATATTTTTCTTGTGTCCAGGACTTTTCAACCATCCTTGCACCACTTCCCTTGCCGTGAGTTCGCCATAAGCTACATTCTCGGCAGAAGCACTCATCCTGCCTTCTGTTTTCGCAATGGCATTTACCCGGCCTTCAAAGCCTGTATGTCCGAATGGTGTTCTGCCCGTAGCCATATTTTTGCTGTGGTTATATGCTTGTACGGTTGCTGCATCGAACAACTGCAGTTTACTCAATCCCATCGCAGCCCGGTGCTGGTTCACATAATACAGGATATCGTCGTTCATTTTACTCCTTACTACCCGGTAGGTAGCAGGAGGCGGAGTAGCTTCGGCTACCGGTTGCGCGGGACTGCAAGACATCAAAGCGGCAACCATTATAAAAAAAGCAGGGAGTTGGATAATAGATTTCCTTGGCATAAGATTCATTTTACAATGAACAGGCAACAAATGTACCAAAGAAGCGGGGCCTGCAAATTTTAAGTTTATGAATAGGTGAAGGGTTATTTTTGTTGGATGAAAGGAATGAAAGTATTCAAATTCGGCGGCGCAAGTGTTAACAGTGTAGAAAGGATCCAGAACCTGGCAGCGATAGTACGTTCTTTCAACGACCAACCGCTTACCATCATTATTTCCGCTATGGGTAAAACCACTAATGCGTTGGAAAAAGTGGTGGAAGCTTTTTATGCCGGTAAAAAAGAAGAAGCGTTGCAATTGTTCGGTGTGGTGAAAAATCAACACCTCACTACAGCCAAATACCTGCTGGTTACGCATTACAATCCATGCCTGGCGCGACTGAACGATTTCTTCACAGAAATAGAATGGCTGCTGCATGATAAGCCGGTCAGGGATTTCGATTATTATTACGACCAGGTGGTTTGTGTAGGTGAACTTTTGAGCACCTGCATCATCAGCTATTTCCTCAACCAGGAAGGCATTGCCAATGAGTGGCTCGATGTACGCGACCTGCTCAGGACCGACGATAATTTCCGCGATGCAACCATCGATTGGAAGGTGAGCACCGAAAGAATCCACTCCCATCTAACACCTAACAACTCCCAACTAACAACTCCCATTTACGTAACGCAAGGTTTCATCGGCGCTACAGCCGACAACGAAAGCACTACGCTGGGAAGGGAAGGAAGTGATTATACAGCCGCCGTTTTTGCCAACATGCTCGAAGCTGAAAGTGTTACGATCTGGAAAGATGTGGAAGGCGTGATGAATGCCGATCCCAAACAGTTTCCCGATGCTCAGCTGATACAAGAACTAAGTTTCCGGGAAGTGATCGAAATGGCGTACTATGGTGCGCAAGTGATCCATCCCAAGACCATCAAACCTTTGCAAAACAAAGACATTCCTTTGCTGGTCAAATGCTTCCTCGATCCCTCATTGCCCGGCACTACCATCCATAAAAAGAATGCCAAAGCGCTGCCCCCTATCATTGTGGTAAAACAACAGCAGGTATTGATGCAACTCAACAGCCAGGATTTCTCTTTTGTAGGTGAACAGCCCATGAGCCATCTCTATGCATGGATCAACCAGTCGCGCATCAAACCCAACCTGGTACAAACAGGAGCTATTGGCGTGCAATTGTGCTTCGACGACCGCGCCGACCGGCTTGAACAACTCGCCAGCAAAGCCAGCAATGAATTCGATGTGCAACTGGAGAAAAACCTCACGCTGCTTACCATCAGGCATTATACGCGGGAAAAATTCGAAGCGCTTACCAATGGAAAAGAAATACTATTGCAGCAACAATCAAAAGAAACCGTACAGGTACTTTACCGCGAACCCCAATAAGGGAGCGCATCAAAGCATTTCATATTCACCCTTCCTGTTCACAGAAATGAGCGGTATTTTTTTGTGTGTTTCGAAATAATCGAACACATCTTTCAGGCGTGTAGTAAAAGACTGGTATTCTTTATCCTCTTTAGATATCTTTTGCAAATATTCCCTGCTCTTTTCCACGTTGAAACGAATGGGAAAAATATGCACTGGAATGAAATCCTGTCCCAGGTTACGCGCATAAGATGCCAGCAGGTACAACTCTTCTATCTGGCTGTTCTGAACAGGAATACAACCTACCGTAATACAACTGCCATGTATGTAAATGCCACTACCTGGCTTGGCGGAATCGCTCAACAACTGATCTGACATATTCGGATAATTCAGTCCCAGCGACATGTGGTAAACACTCTTGGGATTGAACTGGTTGATATAATAAAAGCCTTCGGGCACCTGGTAATCGCCTTCTATCCGCTTCGGTCCCAAAGAGCCCGACAAAGCGCAGATCTTATACGTCTTGAATAATTTGAAAGGTTCGTGCAAATTGTTACGCACCCACACTTCGAGCTGACTATCATACTTAAAACTGCGCATGTATATCTGCTTCGCAGGCCAGGTAAGATGGGCTGCCTGGAATTGTTTTTTCAGTGTATCTTCTTTTTCCCTGATGGCGTTTATCACACGGGGATAACCACGTTGATTTTCCATGAACGAAGACTGGGCTGAGAGACCTAACACCATCATACTGCCGCACAAAGCAAGAACCAGGACTTTCATTTTCATAAGGTCGAAAATAAGAAATGATGCAAATTGAGCAGGTGCATTTTTAGTTAAAAATGCACCTCCCTCATAAAACGCGTCCCGGTTGTCTAAAATTGTGTGTTCGGATAGAACAAATAAATTATAAGTTGCCCCGCATACCCTGTTCTCTTTCAATAGCTTCGAAAAGGGCTTTGAAATTACCCTTGCCAAAGCTCTTCGCCCCCTTGCGCTGTATGATCTCGAAGAACAATGTAGGTCTGTCTTCCACCGGTTTGGTGAATATCTGCAAGAGATATCCTTCATTATCCCGATCAACAAGTATGCCCAATTCTTTGAGCGGCGCCAGGTCTTCATCGATATGCCCTACCCTTTCCAGCAGGTCATCATAATAACTTGTGGGCACATGCAGGAATTCCACGCCCCGGTTCTGCAAATCGGTCACCGTTTTCACAATATCATGGGTGGCCAGGGCTACGTGCTGGCATCCTTCTCCATTATAAAAATCGAGGTATTCTTCTACCTGCGATTTCTTTTTGCCTTCTGCCGGTTCGTTGATGGGGAACTTCACAAAACCGTTGCCATTGCTCATCACTTTGCTCATGAGTGCAGAATATTCTGTTGAAATATCTTTATCATCAAACGAAAGAATGTTGCGGAAGCCCATGACCTCTTCGTAAAATTTCACCCAGGGGTTCATCTGGTTCCACCCCACATTGCCTACGCAATGATCAACATACTGCAGTCCTGTTTCCGCAGGATTGTAGTGGCTTTTCCATTGCTGGTAGCCCGGCATAAAAACGCCCTGGTAATTTTTTCTTTCGATGAAAAGATGAATGGTATCGCCATAAGTGTGGATGCCGCTCATCACCAGCTCACCATAAGTATCTGTGAGTTTAACGGGTTCTAGGAATGACCTGCCGCCCCGCTGCGTGGTTTGTTCCCAGGCGTCGGTAGCATTTTCTACGCGCAGCGCCAGCGCTTTCACCCCATCGCCATGTTTATATACATGATCGGCTATGGGGTTGTTGGTCCGGAGAGATGTTGTAAAAACAAAAGTGAGTTTGTTCTGCCGCACAGCATAACTGGCGCGGTCTTTCACACCCGTTTCGGGGCCTGCATAGGCAAGGCTTTGAAACCCGAAAGCGGTCTTATAAAAATGAGCTGCCTGTTTGGCATTGCCCACATAAAATTCTACATAATCGGTTCCCTGCAATGGCAGAAAATCCGCTTGCCTGTTACGCACGGTTGCGCGTTCGGTAACTGTTGACATGGATAAAAGTATTGGAATGGGAAATGGGTACATGACCCCTGGCCACCGGCCAGGAGTCGATCCTATGACCGGTACAACCCATCCATTGCCAGCGCTTCCATGAGAAGGCAGTAGCAGAATCGCTTATCGCCGAAAACCTTATGAGGATAATCCGGGATCATGCATACAAAGTTAAGATTATCTCAGGTAACCCAGTATTTTCAACATACTCTGGGCACTCTGTTCTTTGGCATAGAGCCAGTCGATCAGTTTTCCATTCTTATCGTACTCCACGATCACGTGTTTGGGAGAAGGAATAAGACAGTGCTTGATTCCGCCATATCCACTGATCTGGTCCTGGTAAGCGCCAGTATGAAAGAACCCTACATACAATGACTCCTTATTGGCTTGATCGTCTGATGGTTCGGATGAAGTGAGTTTGGGAAGGAACACTTCATTGATATGCTCTTCGGAATCGTAATAATCATGACTATCGCAGGTAATGCCTCCCAATACCACACGCTGGTATTCGTTATCCCATTTGTTAACGGGCAGCATCAGGAATTTCTCTCCAATACCCCAGGTATCGGGCAATGTGGTAATGAAAGAAGAATCGATCATGTACCAGCACTCGCGATCGTTCTGGATTTTTTGTCCCAGTACGCTGTAAATATGCGCCATGCTTTCTCCCACCGTGTAGCTGCCAAACTCTGTATAGATATTGGGCATGGGCACTTTGGCTTTCTTACAGGCTTTCTTGATATTGCTCACGATCTCATTGATCATGAACTGGTAATCGTATTCAAAGCCCAGTGAGTGCTTGATAGGGAAACCACCGCCGATGTTGATGGAATCCAACTCCGGACATATCTTCTTCAACTGGCAATACAGGTTGATGATCTTGTTCAGCTCCGACCAGTAATAGATATCGTCTTTGATACCTTTGTTGAGGAAAATGTGCAGCATTTTCAACTGGAACTTATCTTCATACCCTTCTATCTCATCTACATAAAATTCCAGGATGTCTTTGGGACGGATACCCAGGCGCGAGGTATAAAAAGGAAACGTAGGCTCTTCTTCTGCAGCCACACGGATACCCAGGCGGAACGGTTGTTTAACGCTTCTCTTATACGCAGTAAGCTCGTCTTTATTATCCAGGATAGGAATCACATTTTTAAAACCCGAATTGATGAGCTTGGCAATGCGCGACGTATACGATTTTTGCTTGTAGCCGTTACAGATGATAAAAGTTTCTTTGTTGATCTTCCTGCGCTCGTAAAGGCGGTTCACGATCTCGATATCGTAAGCGTAAGAAGTTTCCAGGTGTATGTTGTGTTTGAGCGCTTCCTCCACCACAAAAGAGAAATGCGAACTCTTGGTACAATAACAATAAAAATAATCACCCTCGTATTTGTGTTTCTTGAACGCGTGGGCAAACATCTGCTTGGCCTTGTTGATCTGCATACCGATCTTGGGCAGGTACGTCAGCTTCATGGGCGTGCCGTATTTTTCTATCAGCGCTTTGAGATCGAGTTCATTGAATTGCAGGTAACCATCATCACTAACATCAAATCCGTCTTGCGGAAAATGAAAGGTCTGGTTCACCAGCGAGGTGTAGCTATTGTTCATTGATGGGTAAGTAGTTAGACTGTGAACGGGATGTTGCTAATTTTAAAGTTGCACAAAAATAATAGTTTGTTCAATTTTCTGCACAAAAAAACCGGGAAGCAGCCGTTAGCCTGCCTCCCGGTTTATATAGCTGTTGTTATTCGCTTATTTTACAGAGTCAACCAGTGCTTTAAAGCTGGCAGGCTCATTCATGGCCAGATCGGCCAGCACTTTGCGGTTCAACTCAATACCTTTGGTGCTGAGTTTGTTGATGAACTGGCTATAGGTCAGTCCTTCCGCCCTAACGGCTGCATTGATACGCGCGATCCATAACTGGCGATATTCGCGCTTTTTCAATTTACGGCCTACATAACTGTAGGTCATACCTTTTTCTACAATATTCTTGGCTACGGTATACACATTTTTGCGCTTACCATAGAAGCCCTTGGCCTGTTTGAGGACTCTTTTCCTCCTTGCTCTTGATGCTACTGCATTTACGGAACGTGGCATGGTGTCTTTATTTTAAGTCCGGTTGTACCCGGACCGGTAATTTAAAATTAGTTTACTGATTAACCTTTCAAACGCAACAAACGTAAAACGAAGTCTTTGTTGGTATCTCCAACAACGCCTTTTTTGCGCAGGGCTCTTTTACGCTTTTTAGATTTTTTGGTAAGGATGTGACGTTTGAATGCTTTCTGGAAGGTGATCTCACCGCTGCCGGTCACCTTGAAGCGCTTCTTGGCGCTGGAGTTTGTTTTTACCTTTGGCATGTTAATAATCTGCTTAGATTACACCCTGCTGGCGGTTCCGTACAGACGGAACACTTGTTGAGCCATGTGGGAAATGGGACGCAAAGGTAAGAGTAATTAGGCAATTAGCCAATTCGACAATTAGCCAATTGAGTACATTTTATAAAATATGCCAATGAAATAACTGACAATCAATCAGTTGCATCATTGGCACATTGTCAAATTGCCGAATTGGCTAATTGAAAGTTATTTCTTTTTACCTGTTTTCGGAGTAAAGATGGCGAACATACGCTTGCCTTCCAGTTTGGGCATGCTTTCCAGTGCACCGGCCTCGGCCAGCCTTTCGGCAAATTTCAGCAGCAATAACTGTCCCCTGTCCTGGAACATGATGGCGCGTCCTTTGAACTGCACATAAGCTTTTACCTTATTGCCTTCTTTGAGGAATTTTTCTGCGTGTTTGGCTTTGAAGTCGAAATCATGGTCATCGGTTCCAGGCGTGAAGCGGATTTCTTTTACCTCGCTCTGCTTGGAGTTAGCCTTCATCTCTTTTTCCTTCTTCTTCTTCTCGTAAAGGAATTTTTTATAGTCGATTACCTTACAAACCGGAGGATCTGCTGTTGGAGATATTTCAACCAGGTCAAGCTCCTGATCTTTTGCAATCCTCAATGCTTCCTGGGTTGAATAAACACCCACAGTTACATTATCTCCAACCAAACGCACCTGCGGTACCCGGATTCTCTCGTTGATACGATGTTCAGGCTCCGGTTGCCTGTTAAACCTGGGGTTGAATCTTCCGCCCCCTCTTGGTGGTAATGCCATTAAAACTTGTTTAGTGAATAATTCTGTTTTTTTGTTAAAGATATAGATATTGACGACTACTCGCCCGATTTACGTTCGCGAATTTCTGTTGACACCAGGTCTATAAAGGCCTGCACATCAAAAACACCCATATCTCCCTTACCCTGTCTGCGTACCGACAATTTCTGTTCATTGGTTTCTTTCTCTCCAACTACCAGCATATACGGCACTTTCATCAGTTCTGTATCGCGTATCTTCTTACCTATCTTTTCATTCCTGTCGTCGATCTCTACCCGTACGCCTGCTTTTCCTAATTGATTTTTAACCGAAACAGCATAGTCCATGAACTTGTCACTGATGGGCAGGAGCTTCACCTGCAAAGGCGCCAGCCATACAGGGAATTTGCCTGCATAATGTTCCAGCAGGAAGCCAATGAAACGTTCATGTGTTCCCAACGGCGCCCGGTGGATGATCAAAGGAATTTCGGGCTCGTTGTTCGTATTGGTGAACGATAATTTAAAACGGCGTGGTTGTGCAAAATCCACCTGGTTGGTAGCCAGGGTAAATTCTCTTCCAATAGCGCTCCATATCTGTACATCGATCTTCGGTCCGTAGAAAGCGCCCTCACCCTTTACCTCCACATAAGGAACACCTGTTTCGATCAATACATTGCGAACCATTTCCTCGGTCTCTTTCCACAGCTCCGGCTCGTTCACATATTTCTCTCCCAGCTTTGCAGGATCGTGCAGCGAAAGCCGCATCACATATTTCTCAATACCGAATATTTTGAAATACTTCAGGTACATATCATTCACCGCCTGGAACTCCTGTTTGAACTGCTCTTTGGAACAATAGATATGTGCATCATTCATGTGCAAACAACGCACGCGCATCAGTCCGAACAATTCGCCGCTTTGTTCATAACGGTAACAGGTTCCATATTCGGCTATACGATACGGAAGATCGCGGTAGCTTTTGGGTTCGGCATCGAATATTTTGTGGTGATGCGGACAGTTCATCGCCTTGAGATAATAACGCTCTCCTTCCAGTTCCATCGGCGGATACATGCTATCTGCATAATAAGGCAGGTGTCCGCTGGTGAGGTACAAATTCTCTTTGGCAATATGCGGTGTTACCACACGCTTATAGCCGGCTTCCGATTCTGTTTCCTTCGCCAGTTTCTCCAGCTCTTCAATGATCACGGTACCATTGGGCATCCAAAGGATCAGCCCCTGGCCGATATCATCGTTCATGGTATAAATACTCAGTTCCTTGCCCAGCTTCCGGTGATCTCTTTTCTTCGCTTCTTCCAGCATCTGCAGGTATTCGTCGAGCTCTTTCTGGTTAGGGAAACTGATACCGTATACACGGGTAAGCATTTTGTTCTTTTCATCGCCCTTCCAGTAAGCGCCGGATACATTGGTAAGCTTTACTGCTTTGATGAAACCGGTGTTGGGTATATGCGGTCCGCGACAGAGATCGGTAAAATCGCCCTGTGTATAGAAAGTGATATTTCCATCTTCCAATCCTTGCAGGAGGTCGAGTTTGTATTCATCGCCTTTCTCTGTAAAATATTGAATCGCGTCTTTTTTGCTGATCTCCTTGCGGATGTACTGGCTGCTCTTTTTGGCCAGCTCATTCATTTTCTGTTCCAGCTTTGCCAGGTCCTCTTCGCCCATTTGCCTGCCACCCAGGTCCATATCATAATAAAATCCCTTATCCAGCGCCGGGCCTACCCAGAATTTCACGCCGGGGTACAAAACTTCCACTGCTTCAGCCAGGAGGTGAGCAGAAGAATGCCAGAATGTATTTTTTCCGTCGGCATCGTCCCAGGTCAGTAATTTCAACGATGCGTCCTGGTAGATGGGGCGCGTAACATCCCATACCTGCCCGTTCACACTCGCGGCCAGCACTTTTCTGGCCAGTCCTTCACTGATCGATTTGGCGATATCCAATGCCGAAACCCCTGCCTCATACTCCCGTACAGCGCCATCCGGAAAACTGATATTTATCATAAGGAATGCAAAAGTACAGGAAAGCGGTGAGTTTTCTTTTAACGCTTTATTATCAGCTTACACTATTTTGCCTTATTAGTTTTGTAGTAATGAGATGGATCTCTACGCTTTTATTTTTCCTGGTTTCTGGCTTTTCCGCTGACGCCCAGCACCTGACCGGCATCTGGAGGGGGTATTTCACTTCTACGGGCGGTACGTTGCGTGAATTCCAGCGGAAAGAGATGTACAAATACGAGATCCAGATAGAGCAGCTTCCCAATAATGCCGTTAAAGGTGTTACCTATTCTTATAAAACATCTGTGTTCTATGCCAAAACAGGTTTGCAGGGTATTTTCACCTACCAGTCAAAATCCCTGCTCCTCAAGGAAACCAAAATACTGGAGCTGAAGATCGACCAGGGCAGCGCGCCCTGTCTCATGACCTGCTATCTCGACTACTCCAAAATAGACAAGCTGGAAGTATTACAGGGTACATTTATTTCAGAAAGCTCATCGAACAAATCAGATTGCGGCAGCGGCGAAGTGTACCTGGAGAAAGTAAACTCTTCAGATTTTACCAAAGAAGATTTTCTGCTGAAGAAAAAACCAGAAGCGCCCAAAGCGCATGTCCCGCTTGCAAAATCCAAGACCGATCCACCTCATCCACCTGCCGTTAAAAAGCCCGGCGCTACTGTGCAGCAGTCGAAACCGGCCGGTCCTAAATCGCCTGCACCCATCAAGCCCATCGAACATGCCGATAACGCCATTGCGCACAGCTGGAAAGCCGATACGGCCATCCGTCACCCGCGTGAGCTCATCGCCAACAGAGCACCGGTTCCGCGTGTGTTACTCGAGCGCGAGAACAAATTGGTGAAGACATTGTATTGCGGCGATGAAGAGATCAGGATCGACCTGTACGACAATGGCACCATTGATAACGATACCATTTCTCTTTACCACAACAACAAACTGGTCGTAAGCAATGGCCGGTTAAGTTATTCGGCCATCACGTATAAAACAAAATGCAATGCCACCGATAACCACCACGAATTTGTGATCGTGGCGGAAAACCTGGGCGATATCCCTCCCAATACAGCCCTGATGGTGGTTACCATGGGCAAATCACAGAAGCGTTACGAGATATTCCTTACCTCAACCGAACAACGAAATGCAAAGGTTGTGGTGGAATACAAGCCACAGCATTAACTTTGCCCCCTCAAAATACCGTATAAACAATGCTGATAGGCTTTCAGAACCTCACTTTCGAATTTGGTGCACGCGTAATTGTAGAAGATGCTACCTGGCATATACAGCCGGGCGACCGCATTGGCCTGATCGGCTATAATGGTACGGGCAAATCTACCCTGCTCAAATTGCTGGTAGGAGAATATACTCCTTCAAAAGGCAATGTAGAAAAAGGAAAAGATACCACCATCGGGTACCTGCACCAGGACCTGTTGAGTTTTGATACCAACGATTCCATCACAGAAGTGGCCCTGGGCGCTTTTGAAAGAGTGCGGCAACTGGAAAAAGAGATCGAGACATTGGGACATGAACTGGAAAAAGATCCAGAGAATGAACCACTGTTATTGAAGTATACCGATAGCCTGCACGAGATGGATGTGCTGGATGGATATAATATTCATCATAAAGCGGAAGAAGTACTGCACGGATTAGGATTCGGCAATGAAGACCTGGTAAGACCTTACAAGGAATTCAGCGGAGGATGGCGTATGCGCGTACTGCTGGCCAAGATGATCCTGCAGCAGCCCGATGTGCTCTTGCTCGATGAACCTACCAACCACCTTGACCTCCCTTCTATCGAATGGTTAGAGAAATATTTGTTGCATTACCAGGGCAGCGTGGTGATCGTGAGCCACGATAAGATTTTCCTCAACCGGATGGTGAACAAGATCGTGGAACTCTACCAGCGTCAACTGCATATTTACAGCGGCGATTATAATTTCTATGAGCAGGAGAAAACCATCCGCATAGAAATGCAGCAAAAGGCATTTGAAAACCAGCAGGACTATATCAGGCAGCAGGAACGTTTCATTGAGCGATTCAAAGCAAAAGCCAGTAAAGCCGCACAGGCACAGAGTGTGCAAAAGCGACTGGACAAGCTGGAAAAAATTGAGGACGTTCAATTGGAACGCCCCGATCTGCGCATCAATTTCCAGTTGGAAAAAGTGCCTGGCAAAATATTGGTTACCCTCAAAGATGTAAGTAAAAGTTTTGGCAAGCTGAACATTGTATCGCATACCTGCGCCGAAATAGACAGAGGCGATAAGATTGCCCTGATCGGCGCCAACGGAAAGGGTAAGTCTACTGTATTACGCATGATTGCAGGCACGGAACCATTTACCGGTGAACGTGTATGGGGACATAACGTGGAAGAAAGTTTTTATGCACAGCACCAACTGGAAGCCCTTACACTCAGCAATAATATCCTGGAAGAGTTACAGCAATGCGGCAGCCAGAAAACAGATATGGAACTGCGCAGTCTGCTCGGCGCTTTTCTTTTCGGCGGCGACGATGTAGAGAAAAAGATCAAAGTATTGAGCGGTGGTGAGAAAGCGCGTGTAGCGCTCGCTAAAACCATTGTGAGCAAAGCCAATTTCCTGATCCTCGACGAGCCTACCAACCACCTCGATATGCATTCTGTTGAATTGCTGGCAGAGGCTTTGAACAAATACGAAGGCAGTTACATACTGGTGAGTCACGACCGTTATTTTATTTCCAAAACCGCGAACAAGATCTGGGAGATCGTAGACCATGAGATCAAAGAGTTCAAAGGCGGTTACGATGAATGGGTAGCCTGGAATGAAAGGATGGCCAAGAAAAAACAAGAGCAGGAACCACCCAAAGCTGTTGAGCAACCTGTAGTGATTGTACAAGCGCCTGCCAAGCCTTCACCCGACAGGGAACAACAAAAAGAATTACAAAAACAGCAGCGAAAACTCAGTAACCTGGAATTGGCGCTGAATAAAGCCAAGGAAGACAAACAGAAATTGGAAGAAGCCCTGGGCAATCCTGCCAATTATACCGACCATCAAAAGTTCCTGGCGTTGGAAACAGAATACAAAAAGATGACGGCGCATTTCGAATCGCTGAACAAAGAATACGAAGTCCTTTTTGAAAAATTACTGGATATGGAGGGATAGGCAGGTACTACCCTTTTGGCGGCATGGTATTGAATACAAAGCCTACGCCGTATATATTGGTAATGCTCACCAGGTCACTGGCCCCCAGGTATTTTCTTAACCTGGAAATAAATACATCCAGGCTCCTGCCCAGGAAATAATCGTTCTCACCCCAGAGTTGGGTCAGTATTTCTTCGCGCTTGATGATACGGTCGGCGTTTTTAAATAAGTAATTCAGCAATTCCGATTCGCGTTCGGTGAGGATGATCTCCTTTTCATTTCCCACCATCAGTTTCATCTGGTCTTTGAAAAACCGGGTATTCCCTATAGCAATAACAGCATGAGGCGGTGTTGTATTTCCCGGATATTTTCGTTTCAGGATATTCCTGATCCGCAACACCATTTCTTCGATATCAAATGGCTTTACGATGTAATCATCAGCGCCGATCTTGAGTCCGTGCAGCCGGTCCGATTTTTCATTCCTCGCCGTTAAAAACAGAAAGGGAACATCTTTTCTTGTATGGGTAACCAACTCTGCCAGCTTAAATCCATCCATACCAGGCAAGCCCACATCAATCAGCAACAAGTCATAGTTATCGGCTGTGGTCCTGAATAATGAATAGGCTTCGCTGCCGTTCTTACACCAATCAACATGAAAGTCCATCACTTCCAGGTATTGCTTCACCACATTACCCAGATCGGTTTCATCTTCTACTAATAATATCCTTGGCTTCATGTTCACTTGTTTGAATGAGGAATGGTAATGATGAACTGGCTGCCTTTAGACGGCTTGCTGTCTACCCGGATACTCCATCCGTGTGCGTCGATGATCTTTCTTACATAATAAAGTCCAAGTCCCAATCCCTTGCTCTGCATTTTATATTGATCCGGGGCACGGTAAAACTTTTCGAAAACGTGTTTGAGATCCTCGCTGCTAATGCCTATCCCATTATCCTGGATCAGTACCTGGAGGTCACCGTGACGGTCTGCGCGAGTGGTAACGGCGAGCTTTTTAATTTCATTGGAATTGTACTTTACCGCATTATCAAAAATATTGAGCAGCATGGTGGTGAAATGAAATTTATCAAACCTTGCCAGGTCCTTATCAGTCTCTTTGTGAAATACCAGTTCTATATTGGTATCCATTAATTTCAACCGGTAATCGAGCAACAATTCATCCAGCAGGTCATTCAGCCGGTATTCTTTTTTGTCCAGTACGATCCTGTTGGTGGAAGCAATGTCCAGCACTTCATCGATCAAAATTTTCAGACGTTCCGATTGCCGCTGGATCACATCGGTCAGCGGCTGTATGTTTTCTTTTCTTTCCAGGATACGGCCATTCTGCAGGTTCTTGTTGGCTACAATGATCGTGGCCAGCGGAGTATGCAATTCGTGCGTAATATTATTGATGAAATCGGATTTCATTTCGGAAAGCTTTTTCTGCTTCACCCAATTGCGGAAAGTGACAAAAAACAAGGTTACCACAATTAAAATGGAGAGCAGTGAAAGCGAAAAGGTCATACTCATTTGCCGGAGAATGGCAGATTGCCGGTTATATGGTTCTACATGCAACTCAAAGTTGATACGGTAAGCATAGCCTTGTGTTCCCCTGATGGAGAAACCATTGACCTTGTTCTGTTCCGACACTTTTTTCAAACTGCCGCCAATACGTACGCCGGCTTCTTCCTGCATGGCAGAATCGATCAGTGAGTAGCGCTTACGCTTATCGTAAATAGGGATATATAAGTCATTATCGAAATTCACCGACAACGATTCTACGATCAATGCATAATCGAGCGAATCTGTCACTTTCTTTTCCTGTTTGAATTTATTCAGAAAGCGCCTGATAGATTCTTTTTGTTGCAATGCGTGAAAAATACTGTCAGCAAACACTTGCTTATAGGTTTCGAAAGCAGGATCACCGCTTTTGTATAACGCATACAAGGAGCTCAAATGCCTGCTCAGGAAGCCATCAATGATCTCGGACCCTCCGGGAAACAGTTTGTCGTTTTTGATGGAACGCGAATAGCTTTCTTTCATGGCTATACGCTCGGAAAAATAAAAACGGGCATTGGTCAGTTCATAGGTATTGCGTACCAGGATGAACTGTACCGTTGCCAGTAAAAGAAAACAGATGATCGATATTCCTATATATGTTACCAGGGAGCGCTTCATAAGACCGGTACCGTTAAGAACATAAAAGAAATGAATTTTCAAGAAAAAAAGTGCCGTTTAATTTCCATTAACAATTCATTCGTTATCTGTTGACAAGTTCAAAAAATGACCGGGTCTAATTTGGGCCAACGATCACTGCTTAACCGGCTTAAACTAGTCAACCAATTACCCCGGCATATGAAAAGAAGAACTACATGCTACATCCATTTCTGCTTTCCGGCACTATTCGTGCTACTGCTGGCAGCCTTTCCGGCGCTGGCGCAGAACAAAACGGTCACCGGTAAAGTGACCGATGCAAAAGATAACAGGGCACTCGAAGCCGTTACTGTTATTGTCAAAGACTCGAAGCTCGCCACACAGACCAGGTCAGACGGCAGTTTCAGTATCAACGTCCCCGCCAATACCAAATACCTGAACTTCTCGGCCATCGGCTATGAAACACAACAGGTGCAATTGGGGGCTTCGCTCACATTAGCTATTGCAATGGTGCAGACCGAAAAATCCATCGAAGACGTGGTGGTGATCGGTTATGGTGTAACCCGTAAAACAGACGTTACCAGCGCCATCACCAGCGTCAAAGAAAAAGATTTCAACAAAGGCGCTGTGATCTCGCCCATGTCCCTCGTACAGGGAAAGGTACCAGGTCTGGTAATCGTTAACAGCAACGGTACCGATCCAAACGGACAATCCTCCATGCAGTTGCGTGGTGTATCTACACTGAAAGGCAGCACTTCTCCTTTCGTGGTAATCGATGGTGTACCGGGCGGTAACCTCAACAACCTTTCACCCGAAGACGTTGAATCGATCGATGTGCTCCGCGATGGTTCGGCGGCCGCCATTTATGGAACCAGGGGAAGCAATGGTGTGATCATTGTGACCACCAAACGTGCTAAAAGCGGCACTGCTTCTTTCAATTACGACAGCTATGTTTACACCGATATTCCCAAAAAGTTTCCGGCGGTGTTAACAGCCGAACAATACAGGGCTTATGCCGATGTATATAAACGCACCAACCCCACATTTGTACTGAATGATGGAGGCGCCAGCACCGACTGGTTCAAAGTATTGTCCAAGACACCGGTTAGCCAGGTGCATAATTTTTCTGTTTCTTCCGGTACCGACAAATCTACTATCCGCGCAGCCGTATCGATTCGCAACCTCGATGGTATTGCCATCAGTACCTGGCGCAAGATCGTGAACACCCGATTGAGCTTTACCCAAAAAGCGCTGGACAACAAGCTCTCTATCCAGGGTAATATCGCCACTTCTTTTCTCAATTACCTGAACAGCGATAATACCATTTATGGTGATGCGATGGACCGCAACCCAACTTTCCCCGTATTCAATCCGGATGGTTCTTATTTCGAAGATCCACTCGACAGCAAAGGCAACCCTTACGCGCGCCGCATGCAAACCGAAGATGGTGAAAGGATTAAACACATCAACGGAAGTGTGAAAGCAACGCTGGATCTCATGCCCAACCTCAAAGCTTCCGGCTTCTTTGCTTTCCAGCGCAGGGATGCTATTTCATACTATTATCAATCGCGCGACGCTTTCTTAAGCCGTATCAACGGTCAGAATGGCAATGCAAGCCGCAGCACTTCTTTCAGCTATGACCGTACTTTCGAATACACACTGGATTATAACAAACGATTTGGTAAACACAGCCTGAGCGCTCTGGCCGGTTACAGTTATCAGGATTTCATGAGTGAAGATTTCAATGCTTCCAACAGGAACTTCCTCACAGATGCATTCAGTTATAACAACCTCGGCGCAGGCCAGGCTTTTGCAGCAGGTACGGCTGGTGCCGGTCTCGGAAGCGGAAAAAGTTCCAGCACCCTCATCGCTTTCTTTGGCCGCGCGATTTACAATTACAATGAAAAATATTTGCTGACCGCTTCCTTACGAAGGGAAGGTTCCTCCAAGTTTGGCATCAACCACAAATGGGGATTGTTCCCCGCTGTAAGCCTTGGATGGCGCATCAGCAGGGAATCTTTCATGCCGGAAAAAGGATTGTTCGAAGACCTGAAATTACGCCTCGGTTATGGTGTTACCGGTAACCAGGAAGGTATCGGTGCTTACAATTCACTGGCTACGCTGAGTACAGGCGCTTCCTTTTTGTGGGACAACACCTTCGTTCCAACTTATGGCGCCAGCCGCAATCCCAATCCCGATCTGCGCTGGGAAAAGAAAACAGAATATAACCTGGGTATCGACTTCGCACTGCGCGGCGGAAAAGTGAGCGGTAGCATCGATCTCTATAGTCGCGAAACTTCCGATCTGCTCCTCGACGCTACTGCGCCCGTGCCTTCCCTCATACACCAGACCATTTTGGTGAACCTGGGTAAGATGCGAAACAGAGGTGTGGAACTGGCTTTGAACCTCAAGCTGATTGAGAATAAGAAGTTCAGCTGGACAAACAGCCTTACCTTCTCTTATAACGACAATCTCCTGCAATCGGTAACTTATGGAGCTTCCACCAGTGCGCCGGTAGATCATTACAGCCTGCCGCAAAACATGGGTTCTGCCTTCAGAAGAGAAGTGGGTCAGCCTATCGGTAATTTCTATGGTAAAGTCTTTAAAGACTTCGACGTACAAAACAACAAGTGGATATTCTATACACAGGCAGAAGACCCTGCATTGGACGCACAGAATAAAAAGATCATCGGCAACGGTATGCCCAAAATGTTCGCAGGCATGTCGAACAATCTTTCTTATGGCCGCTTTGACATGACCGTATTCCTTCGTGGCACTTTCATGTTTGACCTGCTTAACATCATGGACCTCGTATATACCAACAGGGCCCGTTATTCTAACAATTTCCTGCAGAAAGGGTTGGACATTCCTATTTCCTCTTATGCTTATTCGAACTATTTTATTGAAAAAGGAGATTTCGTAAAGCTGGATAACCTCACTATGGGCTATACCATCAACACAGGCAAGATCAAATACCTGAAAAAAGCAAGGGTATATGCATCGGGACAAAACCTGCTCACATTCACCAAGTTTTCGGGAAGAGACCCGGATATACAAGTGAATGGATTGGAACCCGGTCTGGCGATGATGAATTTCTATCCGAGAGCCACCACACTGACCCTGGGTATCAGTCTCGGTTTTTAATGTAACCAGGCTTTATGACATCAACCATTATTCAGATCACAATCGTTCATTATGAAAAAAATATTTTCCAATAAAAGAAACCGCTGCCTCATTATGGCATCGGTCTTCATAGGCTGCCTGTGCTCTTCTCTCTCCTGCACCAAGCTCGATGAAACCGTTTACAGCAGCATCACGGCAGGCTCTTTCTTCAAAACAAGAGAAGAAGTGATTGCCAATTATATCCGCCCGTTTTCGCATATCGTGGGCAGTTATGAATACCGTATCTGGCATTTGAATACCCTCACCACTGATGAAACTTCGATGCCATACAAAGACGGCACCCCTCCTGCCGACGGAGGTGATCAGATCGTAGGGCTGCACTGGCACACCTGGACCAAAGACGACAGCGAAATTAAAAATACCTTCGATGCCCTGTACAGAGGCGTGGGTTATACAAACGCTACCATTGAAAACATGGAGGGAGTGGATTTCGATAAATTGCGCGTTGGGCTGGACAAACAATCGGTATTGGCCGAGTTGAAGATTTATCGTGCCTGGTATTATTTCATGATCATGGATATGTTCGGCAACGTTCCCATTGTGGAGAAAGTTGGCGAGCCCCTGTATCCGCCCACTTCAGAGCGCAAAGATGTCTTTGCTTATGTTGAAAAACAGATACTGGATAATATGGACAAGCTGGCAGACAAAGGTACTCCCAATACCTACGGCCATATAACCAAAGCCGCTGCCTGGGCTTTGCTGGCCAAGTTGTACCTCAATGCAGAAATTTATACAGGCAAGCTTACAGCAAACGGTTTACAGCCCGGCACTGCGCGTTGGGACGATTGCATCAAGTATTGCGATAAAGTGTTGAATTATACCGGCGGCGGCGGTTACCAGCTCGATGCAAACTGGAACGATCCGTTCAAGATCAAAAATGAATTGTCAAAAGAAAATATTTTTGTGGTGGTATATGATACTACTTATGCAACGGAAATGCGCTGGAACTATAAAAACCTGCATCCCGAACACCAGAAGACTTACGGTTTTGGCTTCGCTCCTGTTAACCGCGCTATGACACATAATAATTTCTACAAATTGTTTGGCAATACCGATAAACGCCAGCAGCAGTGGCTGGTAGGTCCGCAGTTTGCAGCAGACGGCGTAACTCCACTGAAATGCCTCACCGGTGCACAGAAAGGCAAACCGCTTGTACTGGATCCTTTGTTTGTGAACGCGCCCGGCGATACGGCTACAATGCTTACCGCCAAAGAATTTCATGGCGCCCGGAATATCAAATATGAGTTGCAGAAAGGAAGCAAGATCAGCCAGATGAGCAATGATGCACCTGTATTCCGCCTGGCAGATATTTATTTGATGAAAGCAGAGGCCCTGATGCGTAAAAACGGCGGCGCAGCCAATACCGAAGCCGTGAACATGGTCAATACCATGCGCGCACGTTGTTTTTCCACCACCGATCCGTTGGCCAAATACACCACATCTACTTTAACGCTCAACGAATTGCTCAACGAGCGTGCCCGTGAAGTTGCATGGGAAGGTTGGCGCAGGAATGATTTGATCCGTTTCAATAAATTTACATCGGGAACCTGGTGGGATAAGAAACCATCCGAAGCATGGCGTATCGTATTCCCAATACCCAGTGTTTCTATCAGTATCAATCCCAACCTCAAACAAAATCCTGGTTATTAATGCAACACCATTCATATTTTATTTTTATGACAAACAAAACAAAGTTTTATTGCCTGGTATTCATTTCCTGTTTCGTTACTACAACTGTGTTTGCACAGGTTCCCCGGTTAACGAAAAAAGAACAACGCCAGGGTTGGCAATTATTGTTTGATGGCACCAGTTCCAAAGGATGGCAAAAATCCAATGGACAACCTTTTCCACAAAAAGGATGGGTAATGAATGATGGGGTATTGAGTACAGATACTACTGCCGGAAAAGGAAGAGGCGGCGATATCGTAACAGAAGAATTGTTTACTAACTTTGAATTGACCCTGGAATTTAAAATAGCGCCTGGTTCCAACAGCGGTATCAAGTACTTTTTATTACCGAAAAGTTCTTTGGGATGTGAATTCCAGATCCTGGATGATGAACGCCACCCCGATGCCAAACTGGGCATCAATGGCAATCGCAAACAGGGAGGTTTGTACGACCTGATCGCACCCGACGCAAATAAGCAAGACATGCCGGTGGGAGAATGGAACCGGGCCCGCATTATTGTAAAAGGCAATCATGTGGAGCACTGGCTCAATGGAAAGAAGACGGTGGAATACGAGCGCGGCAGTGAGGCTTTCAAAAAACTGGTGGCCGGCAGCAAGTATAAAAACATCAAAGGTTTCAGTGAACCTACCCAATCTCCCATCCTCTTACAGGATCACGGAGATATGGTATCATTCAGGAATATCAAAATCAGAAAATTATAACTATTTTAAACAACGCCATTCATGAAAAAATCGAGAAGAACATTTATCAGGGATATGGGTATGGGCTCTGCAGGCATTGCCATTGGCGGCCTGGGGCTCGGATTTACCTCTAAGAGTTATGCCAACATTGTTGGCTCTAATGAGCGGTTACGGGTAGCTGTTATAGGCACCAATGGCCGTGGCCTCGCGCATATCGGCGCCTTCAGCAAGGTGAAGAATACAGAAGTTGCCTTTTTGTGCGATGTAGACGATAAGGCCCTGACGAAAGGATTGGATTTTGCCGAAAAGAAAATAGGCAAGCGCCCAGCTTCTACCAAAGATCTCCGCACGCTGTTGAGCAATAAGGACATCGACGCCCTCTCCATTGCCATGCCCGACCACTGGCACGCACCGGCCACTATTCTCGGCTGCCAGGCGGGTAAACACGTATATGTAGAAAAACCCCTCAGCCATAACCCTCATGAAGGCGAGTTGGCCGTACAGGCAGCAAGAAAATACAAACGCGTAGTACAGATGGGCAGCCAGCGTCGCTCATGGCCTGTGCTTACCGAAGGTATCACAGCATTACACGGTGGCGTGATTGGCAAAGTACACATGGCCAAAGCCTGGTACACCAATAGCCGCGGCAGCATTGGTATTGGAAAAACAGCACCTGTACCAGCCGGACTGGATTATGAATTATGGCAAGGCCCCGCTCCGCGCAGACCTTTCCGTGATAACCTGATCCATTACAACTGGCACTGGTTCTGGCATTGGGGTACCGGTGAAGCGCTGAACAACGGTACGCATGAAATTGATGTGATCAGGTGGGGACTCGGCGTAGACTATCCCCTGCGCGTGAACTCTGTAGGCGGCAGGTATTATTTCAAAGACGACTGGGAAACACCCGATACACAGATCATTACTTTCGATTGCCCAGGCGAAACATCTGTAATATGGGAAGGACGCAGTTGCAACAGCCGCCTGGTAGAAGGCGAAGACCGCGGCGTGATCTTCTATGGTGAAGGTGGCAGCATGACTACCGGAGGCAACAGCTACATCATATATGATAAAAAGAATAAAGTGGTGAAAGAAGTAAAATCCAACATCGAGATCGACGGACGTAATACGCTGAGTCCGAGTGAAGGCCTCGACGTGGTGCATTTTGCAAACTTTGTTGATGCTATCCGTGATAATAAATTGCCCAATGCCGATGTGGAAACGGGTTATAAGAGTACTTTATGGGTACAATTGGGTAATATTGCTCAACGGGTGGGATATACTTTGAATATCGACCAACACAATGGCCATATCTTAGACAATCCAAAAGCATCCAAACTCTGGAGAAGAGAGTATGAAAAAGGATGGGAACCCAAAATTTGATTTGTCATTGTTATGAGCCGAAGAAGTTTTATTAAAAAGACCACTGTACTTACCGGTGGTCTTTTGTTACACAACAGTATGATGAAAGCCTTTGCCCTGGATGCCGATCACCGCATCAACCTTGGTGTGATCGGTTGTGGAGACCGCGGTAAAGGCATCATGCAGATCCTGAAAGAACTGCCCACGAAATTCAATATCGTCGCCATTTGTGATGTGCTGGATTTCAGATTGAAAGAAACCGAAAAGGTATTGCCCGCCGGATCTGTACAATCAGTGAAGCAGTACAAAGATCATCACCAGTTGCTCGATGATAAAAACGTTGAAGCTGTGGTCATTGCGGTGCCTTTGAACCTGCATTTCAACCTTGCCAAAGATGCATTGGAAGCAGGCAAACAAGTATACCTGGAAAAAACAATGACCTACAATATTCCCCAGGCAGCCAGCCTGATCAACATTGCAGGTAATTATCCCAAACAGGTATTACAGATAGGCCACCAATACCGCTACACCCCATTGTATTATAAAGTGAAGGAAATGATCGAGAAGGGTTACCTGGGTAAGGTAACGCAGATCGATTGCCGCTGGGACCGTAACTGGGACTGGCGCAGGCCCGTACCCGATCCTTCACTCGAAAGAAAGATCAACTGGCGCATGTATAAAGAGTTTTCAGGCGGATTGCCGGCTGAATTATTATCACACCAGATCGATTTCGTCAACTGGGCATTCAATACCCACCCTACTACTATTGTGGGCACCGGTGGTATTGATTTTTACAAAGACGGAAGGGAAACCTACGATAATGTACAGGCTGTACTGCGCTATGGCAAAGAAGGCATGATCGGTAATTTCGGCGCTACCTGTGCCAATGCGAGGGAAGGTTATATTTTCAAACTGAAAGGAAACAAAGGCACCGTATCATTGCTGGTCAATGAAGGCGTATTTTATCCTGAAGCGCAGACACGCAAAGAATTACAAACTGTAGACGGTGTAACAGGTGCTACCAAGATCACCTGGAACAAAGACGGCGGTATGCCCATTCTTACCGAACCAACCAAAGATGGTACGTATTATGCGATGGTTGATTTTCACAAGTCCATCGTGCAAAAGCAAAGTCCCGCTTCCAATGTAATGACCGGCGCCAGAACGGCGGTATGTGTGCACCTGGCCAATGAAGCCATCTACACCAACACCGTACAGCAATGGAAACCGGAATATAATTTCTAAGATGTATCGTCTGTTGCTTTTTTTAATGCTTTTAATGCAGGTCTCTTTTATTCAAAAGCCTGCATTAAAAGCATTTCATTTGGAAGGATATGCACAGGGTACTACCTATCATATCACTTACTATCATACCCATGCTATCATTCGTCAAGTTGCTATCGACAGTATCCTCAATGGTATCGATAGTTCGCTTTCACTTTACAAACCTTATTCACTTATCAACCGGTTCAATCGCTCGACGGAAGGTATTGCCACCGATCATTACCTGAAAACAGTTGTTGCGAAATCTTTTGAGATCTATAAGGAAACAGGCGGGCTATTCGACGTTACCGTGCAGCCGCTTGTGGAAGCCTGGGGATTTGGTGTGAAGCATCCGGACAGCCTGCCCGACACTGCACGCATCAGCGCATTGTTGAAATGTGTAGGCACCGGCAAGCTATCACTCAAAAATAATTACCTGCACAAGAGCCTGCCCTGTGTGAAGATCGACCTCAACGGAATAGCCCAGGGTTATACTGCAGATGTGCTGGCCAATTACCTGAGATCGAAAGGCATTCAAAACTTCCTGGCAGAAATTGGCGGAGAACTGGTAGTCAGTGGCCGCAGGCAGCCAGGTAGCGAAAAAATGTCGGTGGGCATTGAAGCGCCGGGCAACGATCCGTATGAACCGGCTCCCTACCAAAGGATCGTTCATTTAGATCATGGGGCACTCACTACCTCTGGTAATTACCGTAAATTCTATGAAAGTGGCGCCAAAAAAATCAATCACCTCATTGATCCGCATACGGGTTATTCTTTTCAAACAGACCTGATCAGTGTTACCGTATGGGCTAAGGATGGCATTACTGCCGATGGTTATGATAATGCGCTGATGGGCATGGGGCTGAAAAAGGCCATGGAATTTGTGGAACGTAAAAAAGATCTGGGCGCTTATTTTATTTATACCACTCCCGATGGCGTTGTGCACGATACTGCCACCCATTCTTTCTATACATTATTGCAATAAAAACTTTGCCCTGGGCTTAAGCCCAGGGCAAAGTTTTTATTGTTATCATTTCAAAGAGACATTATTTCACTTCTTCAAACTGTGCATCTTCCACAGTATCGCTTCCGCCTGCTTGTGCGTTTGAACCGGCATTGGCTTGTGCACCTCCTTCTGCCTGTCCGCCTGCAGCCTGCTGCGCCTTGTAAATTTCTTCACTGGCGGCAGTCCATGCATTATTCATCTCTGTCATAGCAGCATCTACAGCAGCTACATCCTGGCTCTTATGCGCTTCTTTCAGCTTGGCAAGTGCTGCTTCAATTGGCGCTTTTTTATCGGCCGGAATCTTATCTCCAAACTCTTTGAATTGCTTCTCAGTTTGGAAGATCAGGCTGTCGGCCTGGTTCAGTTTTTCCACTTTATCGCGGGCTTCTTTATCAGATGCTTCATTGGCTTTTGCTTCGGCCTTCATTTTTTCAATTTCTTCTTTGCTCAAACCACTACCCGCTTCGATGCGTATCTTCTGTTCTTTGCCAGTGCCTTTGTCTTTTGCACTCACATGCAGCAAACCGTTGGCATCGATATCGAAAGTCACTTCGATCTGGGGCACGCCTCTTGGAGCCGGTGGAATACCATCGAGGTTGAATATACCCAGGCTCTTGTTCAGGTTGGCCATCGGGCGCTCTCCCTGCAATACATGGATCTGTACACCCGGTTGGTTATCGCTGGCTGTAGAGAATATTTCTGTTTTCTTGGTAGGGATGGTCGTATTAGAAGGAATCATCACTGTCATTACACCACCCATGGTTTCGATACCCAAAGCAAGCGGCGTAACGTCGAGCAGCAATACATCTTTCACTTCACCTGTTAATACCGCACCCTGGATGGCAGCACCTACGGCTACTACTTCATCGGGGTTTACGCCTTTATTGGGTTTCTTACCAAAGAATTTTTCTACGATCTCCTGCACTTTAGGGATACGGGTAGAACCACCCACCAGGATCACTTCATCGATCTGTGAAGTGCTATAGCCTGCATCTTTTAATGCCGCTTCACAAGGTTTCAGGCAGCGGGCAAACAGGTTGTCTGCCAGTTGCTCGAATTTGGCGCGGCTAAGCTTCAGCACCAGGTGTTTGGGAACGCCGTCCACCGCAGTGATATAAGGCAGGTTGATCTCTGTTTCTGCAGAAGAGCTCAACTCGATCTTCGCTTTTTCAGCAGCTTCTTTCAAACGCTGCAGGGCCATCGGGTCTTTGCGCAGGTCGATGGCTTCCTGGCTTTTGAACTCATCAGCCAGCCAGTCCATGATCACTTTGTCGAAGTCGTCACCACCCAGGTGCGTATCACCATTGGTTGATTTCACTTCAAAAACGCCATCACCCAGTTCCAGGATGGAGATATCGAAAGTACCACCACCCAGGTCGAACACGGCAATTTTCTGATCGGCATGTTTTTTATCGAGGCCATAAGCCAGCGCAGCCGCTGTAGGTTCATTCACAATACGACGTACATTCAGACCGGCGATCTCACCTGCTTCTTTGGTAGCCTGACGCTGTGCGTCGTTAAAATAAGCCGGAACAGTGATCACCGCTTCGGTCACTTCCTGTCCGAGATAGTCTTCTGCCGTTTTCTTCATTTTCTGAAGGATCATGGCAGATATCTCCTGGGGAGTATACAAACGGTCTTCGATAGCTACCCGAACGGTATTATTGTCACCTTTTGCCACTTTATAGCTCCAGTGACTGATTTCTTCGGTCACTTCGTCGTGCCGGCGCCCCATGAAACGCTTCACACTGGTGATGGTATGCTGGGGGTTGGTAATAGCCTGGCGCTTGGCAGGATCTCCTACTTTACGCTCGCCATTCTTCAAAAATGCCACTACGGAAGGGGTAGTCCTACGCCCTTCGTCATTGGCTATCACTACGGGCTCGTTACCTTCCATAACGGCCACACAACTATTAGTTGTTCCAAGGTCAATTCCTATTATTTTACCCATGTCTTTATGAATTTCGGATTAATAATCGCTTTATTCTGGTCAATGACCATGCCATCAAGCTTAAAATGCAAAATTGTCAGCCAGATATGCAGGGTTTTGTCACATGTGGTTTTTTCAGGAAAAAAAACCTTAATTTTAATTTGTTCTTAATTGTTAGTAGATCCTATATCCCGGTTGACCGAGATTAGATAACCCCTGTATACACCCCTGACGTGACGAAAATTGGCTTTTTCTACAAGGCAATGGCTTGCTTTTGTACTATGTTAACCTGTACCATTTTGTGGTCTCAGGACTTGCATACACCCACGCTCAGGGGGCGGATAATGAGCAATTTCACCAAAGAAACTGTTCCATTTGCCAGTATATTCTGGAAAAAAGCCGGTTTCGGGGTTGTTAGCGATAGCGCCGGCAATTTCACCATCAAACACAGTCCCTTTCATCCGGATACCCTTGCCGTTAGTTATGTGGGGTTCGATGAGCTTCACAAGATCATCAATGACCACAGCAAAGACAGTTCGTTGTTGATATTGTCCTTGTACCAACTGAAAACCGGCAGCTCGGTGGAAGTCAAGTCCAAGTTCAACAAAGGACTTCGCTGGTGGAAAAACATCGTTGCCCATAAAGCAAAGAACAACCCTTACCAGTACCAGAGCTATGCTTATGAACTCTATAATAAAATGGAGATCGACCTTAATAATGTAGATCGCCGTTATTTCGCCGACAAAAAACTACTCAAACCTTTCGCCTTTATACTGGATAATATCGACAGTACCACGGAAACAAAGCCATTCTTGCCGATTTACCTGACAGAAGCTTTATCCGACTACTATTACAGTACCGATCCGCAGAAGATCCGGGAAGAGATCAAGGCTGCCAAGACAGATGGGATGAAAAACGAAAGTATGCTGCAGTTCGTAGGCGGCATGAACCAGAAGATCAATGTTTATTCCGATCAAACACATGCACTGGGTAAAGAGTTCATTAGTCCGCTCAGCACTTTGGGCGACAGGTATTACAACTACCGTGGCGCCGATACCCAGTACATCGGCGGCCAGCGTTATTTTCACCTCTTCTTTACCCCGAAACGCGATGGTGAAAATACGTTCAGCGGCGATTGCTGGATACACGGCAGCAACTGGGGTATCTATCGCATCAACCTGAACATTTCCACTACTGCCAATATCAACTTTGTAAACAGACTGAGTATTGTACAGGAGTTCAGTTTGCAGTCCGACAGCAACTGGATGTTCTCGAAAGACAAACTCGTGGTTGATTTCTCTCCCCTGGGCAAAGAGAAATTATCGTTTATCGCACGTAAAACAAACATGTACCGTAATATCCGGGTAAATGATACGAGTATTCTTGCCAAACTGAACGCCAATGCACAGAAGGAAGAAGTAGTGGTGGCTGAGAATGCGCAGGATAAGGATACTGATTTCTGGAATGAGCAAAGGCATGAAGACCTCAGTTCCAATGAACAGAATATCTATAAGATGATGGACACCATCAAAACCATCCCCGCTTTTATTCACTATACCAACACACTTACTTTCCTGCTCGATGGCCATAAAAAACTTGGGGCCGTTGAGATCGGTCCCTGGTACAAATGGGTAAGCGGTAATCAACTGGAGCGTTTCAGGGTTCGCTTTGATCTCGGTACTACAGCAAAGTTCAGCAAATATCTCCGGCTGCATGGTTATTTAGCCTATGGGTTCAAGGATAACCGTTTCAAAGGCAGGATGGACGTTACTTACCGTTTGCCAGGTAATCAGGGTATCAGCTTTTTTTCATCTTACACGCACGACCTGGATAATGGCCGCACTCGCTATAACGACGAGGACATCACCACTGATAATATTTTCAGCCAGTTGATCCGTCGTCCGCACATACGACAGAAATTCCTGGGTGTGGAAGAAACCAAACTGGCCATCACCAAAGAATGGCGTAATAAACTTTCCGCGCAGCCTTTCTTCACTTTTACCAATTATGAGACGTTCAGCCCCTTGCCTGAGAAAAGATTATTAATGAGTCGCCCTAAACAGGTAAGTATTGCAAATGCCGAATTGGGGTTAAAACTCCGTTATGCACCCGGGGAAAAAACCATTGCCCGTCACAGAAAGGAATTGAAATTGAAAAGCGACCTGCCCGTTCTGGAATTGCGCGGTGCTGTGGGTATTGCGGGTTTCCTGGGTTCGGACTATCAATACCGCCGTGTAGGAATAAACATCAGCCAGACCACCCGCATCCCACGCTGGGGCAAGGTCAATTACATGGTGTATGGCGGAAAAGTGTTCTCCAATGAACCACTCCCCTTCATGCTGCTGGAAGTGCATCCCGGAAATGAGGTTTATTATTACAACAAACAATCTTTTAACCTGATGAACAGGTTTGAATACATAAGTGATGAATTTGCAGGCGCTACTCTTGAACACAACCTGGAGAAAAAGTTTTTGAGCCTGTTGCATTTTATGCGAAAAAGCAACATGAGGCAGTTCTGGAATGTTAAAACAGTATGGGGTAATCTCTCTACGGCTAACCAGCGGCTTAATATTCATGACTTCTATTATGAATATCGCATGCGTTCGCTTAGAGGCGGCTTCTATACAGAACTGGGTACCGGCCTGGAAAACATCTTCAAACTATTGCGTATCGATTTTGTATGGCGGTATGCTCCGCTGCGCAATATTCCTGCAGGATCCAACCCGCTCCTCTATAAATCAAACGCCAATGACTTCGGTGTTTTTGGTAGTGTGCGATTACAGTTCTGATAAAACAATTGTATCAGGCCGTCTTGAAAGTAAAATGCTTCTGGGAAACATAACTGAAAGCTACTACGAAGAGCGTAGTGATCAATTTAGACGGCGTAGGATACCAGTGAAGCACATCCACAAATAATTTCAGGAACCCATAGTTCAGGAAAAGGCAACCCAGCACCACCATAAAGTATTTGCCCAATTGTTCGCGCTTGGCAACCGAAGTAGCCTGAAATACTACATACCTGCTCAGGTAAAAACCGATGGGAAATGTTACACAGAACCCGATCAGAAAAGCGGCAATATGTGCTCCGATGGTAAGGAACCCAAAATGAACCGGTTGTTTTTGCAGTATATAATTGTAAGAAATGAAGAACAGGGTAATATCGAGACAGGTATTGAAACCACCGCAAGCCGCATAACGGAAAGTTTGCAATGGCATCATCTTTTGGAACAACGGGTAGAACAGGTCCACCGTGTCGAGGATCAGTTTACGGATATGTTGGTGCAACTTTCGCATCAATGGCGGCGAAGGTAGGGCTTAATTGGTTACTTTTGCAACCCGAAATTGTTAAGCCCATGAACGTTGTTTTAAAGGTTAAGGTAGCCTCGGCACAAGCGCTAAAAGAATTGTACAATATTGATTTACAGCCTCATGACGTTCTGGTCAATGCCACCAAACCCGAGTTCGAGGGCGATTATACGGTGGTACTTTTCAGCTTTATAAAACTGTTAAAAAAAGCGCCGGATGTCCTGGGCCAGGAATTGGGCAGCCATCTGATCAACCGGCATCCTGATCTTTTCAGCGGTTTCAACATCATTAAAGGCTTCCTCAACCTGACGATAGCCGATGGATACTGGCTGCAGTTCATCCAGTCAAATGCAGCTAATCTTTCCTTTGGTGCGAGCGCCTCCACCGGAAGCAAAGTAATGGTGGAATATTCATCCCCCAATACCAATAAACCCCTTCATCTCGGGCACTTGCGGAACAATTTCCTGGGATGGAGTGTAGCAGAAATTCTTAAAACTACCGGTCATGGTATTGTAAAGACCTGTGTAGTGAACGACAGGGGCATTCATATCTGTAAGAGCATGATCGCCTGGCAGTATTTCGGCAACGGCGATACCCCTCAAAGTACGGGTATCAAAGGAGATCATTTTGTGGGGGATTATTATGTGAAGTTCAACGAGGCATACAAAAAGCAGGTAAAGGAACTCGTGGATAGCGGCATGACGGAAGAGTTGGCTGAAAAAGAAGCTCCCATTATGAAAGCCACACAGCAAATGCTGCTCGACTGGGAAGCCGGCAAACCCGAAGTGATGGAGCTCTGGCGCAGGATGAATAGCTGGGTATATGAAGGATTCGACATTACTTATCAAAGGATCGGCAGCAATTTTGACAAGGTTTACTATGAGAGCAATACCTACCTGCTGGGTAAAGACCTGGTGGAAGAAGGCTTGTTCAAAGGTGTTTTTGTAAAGAAAGAAGATAACAGTGTGTGGATCGACCTCACCAACGATGGACTTGATGAAAAGCTGGTACAACGGAAAGACGGCACTTCAGTATACATCACACAGGACATAGGGCTTGCTGAACAGAAACAGAAAGAGTTCAATGTAGACCAAAGTATTTATGTGGTAGGTGATGAACAGAATTATCATTTCAAGGTATTGAAGCTGATCTGCCAGAAGCTGGGTCTCCCATCGGCTGATGGTATTTATCATCTGAGCTATGGCATGGTGGAATTGCCTTCGGGTAAGATGAAAAGCCGCGAAGGGACCGTAGTGGATGCAGACGACCTCGTAGATGAAATGGTAAACATAGCCCGGCAGAAAACAGAAGAGTTGGGAAAAGTAAAAGATTTTTCTCCTGCCGAACTTGCCGAACTCTATGCCACGATTGGTTTGGGTGCATTAAAATTTTTCCTGTTACGGGTGGACCCCAGGAAAAAAATGATCTTCAATCCCGAAGAGAGCATCGATTTCCATGGGTTTACCGGGCCTTTCATTCAATATACGCATGCCCGTATCAAAAGCGTCTTGCGTAAATCTATGCCAGAAGGCAGCAGTATCGGCAATAGTCTCCTGCCACTGGAAAAAGCCCTGGCCATAGAATTGGAGCAATTCCCATCTGTATTGCAGGAAGCGGCAAGCGAGCATGATCCGTCTAAAGTGGCCATCTATACTTTTAACCTGGCAAAGACCTTCAGCTCATTCTATACAGAACATTCTATCGGCAATGCCGAAACCGCTGATAAAAAAGAACTGCGCTTACAACTGGCCCAGCTTACGGCGGGTGTTATTAAAAAAGGGATGGCCGTGCTGGGGATAAAAGTACCCGAACGGATGTAATTTTTAGACTGTTTTCCTTTACTTTTGCAGTCCTCAATACTTGCGGAGGTGGCGAAATTGGTAGACGCACTACTTTGAGGTGGTAGCGGGGTAACAGCCGTGGGAGTTCGAATCTCCTCTTCCGCACAATATTGTTTAAAGGAGTTACTTTTCAAGTAGCTCCTTTTTCTTTAGTGATTACGCCTGTGGCTTGAAGCCAATAGGAGTCCGTGGCTTGGGCCTCATCCTTTCTTCCATGATCTCTTTGATCAATTCAAAAATGGTTTCAATTTCTCCATCGTGCATTTTTACATCGTGCCCTATGTTGGACATTTTTTTATCCAGCTGTTCCAATTTCAATAGCATATCCTGGTTAGCTAGTAAAGCTTCTCGTAATCGAACAAAAATGTCGATAATCTTTATACTGACGGCTACCGCTCTGGCGCTTTTTAAAACATTAGCAAGCATTAATACCCCGTATTCAGTAAAAGCATAAGGCAGTTTTCTCCTTCCTCCCCATCCTGTATCTTCATCCAATCTTGAAGTCGCAATTTGCGACATCAAGATTTCAACCTCCTGATCTGTCAGTTGGAACATGAAATTTTGTGGGAATCTTTCCTGGTTTCGCTTTACCTGTTCATTCAACCTCTTCGTTTCCACACCATAAATATCCGCCAGATCCCTATCCAGCATTACTTTCTGGCCTCGCACCAGGTATATCTTGCTGATAACATGGCTTTCACTTACTATTATTTCATTATCCATTCTTGGGCATTATTATACAGGGTACAACTTAAAGTAAAACCCATCTATTCCAATCAGGTATAAGTACCTGATTACATATGCTTTACCGATCTTTTATATAGGTCCAGGTTTTTTATTCCGCTCCTTAGACTTAATTTGTAAAAAAATAGCAGATGGCTTCATTCATAATAAATTGTCCCAATTGCCACCACCAGTTCGAACCGGGCGATTCTATCCGGGAAGAAGTGGAAAAAGAATTACGGGGCAAAGTGATCGAGTGGCAGAAGAAAAAAGACGAAGAATTCAGGCAGAAAGAGCAGGAAGCGGCCCGGCAACTGGAAACAGAAAAAAAACGCCTGCGGGATGAATTGCAGGACAGTTTGCGTAAGACCATCACTGCCGATTTTGAGAACCAGCTAAAAATGCTGCAACTGGCAGATGCCGATAAAGAAGAGAAGCTGAAAGAGGCAAGAAAAAAAGAACTGGATTTCCTGCAAAAAGAACAGGCGCTGAAAGCAAAAGAAGAAGAGCTGGAACTTTCTGTTCAACGCAGGTTACTGGAAGCAAGAGAACAGTTGAAGGAGCAACTGGTGAAAGAAGAGGCGGAAAAAATGAGTCTCAAAGAGCAGGAATACCAACTGCAATTGAAAGAGTTAGAAAAAAAACTGGAAGACCAGAAAAAGTTGGCCGAAGAAATGCGCCGCAAATCAGAACAAGGCAGCATGCAATTACAGGGTGAAGTACAGGAACTGATGTTGGAAGAACTGCTGGAAGCCGCCTTCCCTTTCGATAAAGTGGAAGAAGTGGGTAAAGGCGTTCGCGGTGCCGACTGTATCCAAACCGTACGCAACCAGTTTGGTAACGAATGTGGCCGCATTATTTATGAAAGCAAGCGCACCAAGGATTTTGCGAACGAATGGATAGAGAAACTGAAAGCAGATATGCGTAGCCAGGGAGCCGATGTTGCGGTGATCGTTACCCAGGCCTTACCAAAAGATATGGACCGGTTCGGAGAAAAAGACGGTGTTTATATCTGCACGTTTGTAGAAGTGAGAAGTGTTGCTTTGCTGCTGCGTAATGCCATCCTCCGGATTGCCGATGCCAAAAAAAGCCAGGATAACAAAGGCGATAAAATGGTGATGCTCTATGATTACCTCACCAGCGGAGAATTCGGTGAACAATGGAAAGCCATCCGCGAAGGTTTTATGAGCATCAGGCAGGGCATCCAGAAAGAACGCGACGCCATGGAAAAATTGTGGAAGGCCCGTGAAAAACAACTGGAGAAAGTATTGCTCAACGCCGCACATATCCAGGGTTCTGTAGAAGGTATTGCAGGATCGGATGTAGACCTGAACTTGTTGGACGACAACGATTCTTTATTACTTGAATAGTCTTTTCGGCAATATCGCCCTGGCCGACCAGATGAGCAGGCCTTCACAGAAGAAACCCATTTTTCCTGTAGATGATGCATTGCGCAAATACCTGGTCAAATACGGACGGGAAGTGAATCTGCCGGTAACTTATCGCGACCTGCAACGGTTTACCTATACCGTTCCGCTGAAAGACAAAAAGGGCAATGATACTTCCTGGGAAAAAGTATCGTATGATATGCGCGAATGGGAATTCCTGCGCGAAAACCTGGTACGCATTTATGCCATCCTCAAAACCGAGGGCGACATGAGTTTCAGCAAACACCTCGATGTAGCCAGGATCGACTTTTGTTATTTTGGTAATAGTCAGCCTTTTCGCATACGCATCGTTAATAAATTCAACGACAACTACGATCATTATTATATCAAGCAGGCCGATGCAAGCAGGGTATACGGACTGGAACTGGAACACCTCCTCTCCCCTAACCGCATGACCTATTTCACCAACAATGCCACACTCATCGAAGAACATATACCAGGCATTCCAGGTGATATTTTCATCAACGAATACCTCAATAATTCCAATACCAACCTCATCAGGCTGGCAAAAGAATTTGTGAAATTCAATGAGCGTTGCTTTGTGCAATTATTGGGCGATATGCGTTCCTATAATTTTGTGGTGAACATCACGCCCGATATTGAAGATGTGCAATACCGCATCAGGGCTATTGATTTTGATCAGCAATCTTATGAAGGCCGTAAAAACCTTTACCTGCCGCAGTTCTTCAAAGACAACAGACCCTTTGTGGATATCGTGCAGAAGCACCTCGATCAGTCCTCCATTGCACAATACCAGACTGAAGAGCGTACCATGATGACTTTCAGGCTGGTTTCGGCGCGCTACCGTATGAAAGAGTTGTTGGATATCATGAGTGGAGACCAAATATCCAAACCGGAAAAACTGGAGCAGTTGAAACGGGAACTGGGCGAGCATTTTCAAAACCCGGCTTATTTCTCCAAGTCAAAGACCATGGGTCAGTTGGTCAAGCGCCAGTTAAAGCAAACATTGCAAAAGAACCTGTTGCTGGTGCCCAAGATGAAGAACAGGCAGGATGATTAAGAATACACCCATACCAGGCTCAGGTCGGGACGCAACTGGTAATGCAATGCCAACTCCTTCCTGAAATCATCTTTCTGAAAATGTCCATCAAACAAACCTTCGTGTTTCAGTTCAAAGCTTTTTGTACGCATCACTTCACTAAAATCCACATCCCCACGCCCCCACCATTTGAACATGGCTTCTTTTGCACTCCATAAAAGTGTTAATAACGCAACTTGTTTGTTCAAAGGGTAACTGTTTACAAATACCAGCTCTTCGGAATGCAGGAACTTGTGTTTGATCTTGTCTACCCGCGGTGTGACCATTTCAATATCAATACCCACCCTGTACCGGCTGCTTACAATAGCCGCCGCATAATCACCACAATGCGAAATAGAAAAGTGGTATTGCTCGAAGGGCAGAAAGGGTTTACGCGTGTCGGCTATTTCAATTTCTTCGTGGGGAAAGTCATGGAACAAATAAGGCAGCAGGTAACGGCCGGCCAGGTGTTGCAATCTTTTATGCGGATGCGTAATACTACGTTGCAGCGGTACTTTGGCAAGGAAAAAAGATTCGGGCTCTTCAATTTTCCAGACACCCAGCCGGGTGGTTTCGTTGATATCTTGTTGATAAAACAGCGGCACGCTTGAATGAATTGACTTTAGATTGCAGATTTAAGATTTATTTGCATTTCAACCATAAAAAACAGAGCATGATCCTGACAGATAAGCGCATTTTAGAGGAAATGGAGAAAGGCACCATCAAAATTGAGCCCTACCGGCGTGAAGACCTGGGCAGTAACAGTTATGATGTGCACCTGGGTAAATGGTTGGCGCGCTATGTAGACAAAGTACTGGATGCAAAAAAACACAACCTCATCGATTATTTTGAAATACCCGACGAAGGATTTGTATTGGAGCCTCATCATTTCTATTTAGGTGTAACCGAAGAGTATACCGAAACCCACGCGCACGTGCCTTTTCTGGAAGGTAAATCTTCTACCGGCCGTCTGGGCATTGACATTCACGCCACTGCCGGTAAGGGTGATGTGGGCTTCTGCGGCAACTGGACCCTCGAAATTTCCTGCAAGCAACCGGTACGCGTGTACAAGGGCATGCCCATTGGTCAGCTGATCTATTTCCCTGTGGAAGGAGAAATTGAAGTGAAATACAACCAGAAAAGCAATGCTAAATACAGTGGCCAGCCCAATAAGCCGGTGGAAAGCATGATGTGGAAGAATAAATTCTAGCTGCCCACACCTTTCTTTCGGTACGCCAATATCCAGCCGATCACTTCATCATAACTCTTCATGCCCTTTTCCTGGCTGTTCATTTTCAGGTATTGGTCGTAGAGACTGTTCATGGCGGGTGAAATGCGGTTGCTGCGCTTACGGAAGAACTCCCTGATCTCGCGCCTGTCTTTTTTCACCAGTGTATCGAACTGGTTGCGATTGTGCTGAATAGCCGCTTCAAAACCTTGGGCGTCTTTATTCATTGCATATTGCGCCAGTTGCTCGCCCTGGGCATAAGAAAACAAATCAAGGTAAACGGAATAGCGGAAATAAGGATTGGCGGAATTGGCGGCAGCCAGGAACCCTACAAAATTGGCTTCACTTTCACTGGCATAACCCAACTGGTGCGCCATTTCATGACAAGCCACATAGGGCAGCAAAATACGGGGCACATCTGTACGCAATTGCGCCTCCCCGCTGAAAGGGTTATAATAGCCCGTGAAACCTATATAATCGGCAACCGGCGTATACAGGCTGGCTTTGACCGATCGCTGGTGATAATCTAAAAAAGGATAGGCATCAGACGCTTGCAGGTACGCATGGTAGGCATCGCGGTAAATGGAATCGATTGAAGGAGCTGGTAATATGGTATCGAACCGGCGACGGTAAGTATTGGCCGAATCGATCAGGTCGCTGGTCAGTTGGTTCAACGCCTGCTGCGAATACGGGAGCTTTTCCAGTTTCAGTTGATAGGCAATGCCGAGACGGTTGTAGTTGAATCCCCATACCAGTTTGAACACAATATAAATGCCCATCAAAAAATGAATGAAACTTAATAGGCCCTGCAACATCAACGCTTTCGAAAGCCCCTCTCTTTTCAGCCTCATCAGCCATTGAACCAGCCTGACAAATAACCAGCAAGCCAGCAACAGGTAGCCAACATCCCCAATACTGAAAGGTATCCACCTGGTCAGCAGCCGCAAGGTAGAACCGATGGCCGGATAAATACCCTGGCTGTACCAGTACTCAACAAACCGCGGGAAAAAAGAAACCACCAGCAGGCCCAGCGCCAACAAGAGGCGCAGGATGGTTGCCGGGAACAGGGAACGTGTTATCTTTGTACCGGGTTTCATATATGCAAATATGTTATTTTATAACCAATTCAGGTCTGTGAACAAATGAATACCCAGGAAAAGCCAATTTGCTTTGGCATTTCCACCATTTAGCGTTACCTTTGCAAGCCCTTAAAAAAAGGTTATGAGTCATCGGCGGGAATATGAGATAGCGTTCGTGGGTCTGAAACCGGGGATTCATGTATACGAATATAGGGTGGATGATAAGTTCTTTGCACCGTATGGCAAGCAGGATTTCAGCAACTGCGATGCCAATATTAAACTGAGCCTCGATAAAAAAAACGGGTTCATGCAATTGCGGTTTGATATTGACGGCGCCGTGGAAGCTACCTGTGACCGCTGCGGCAATCCTTTGCACTTGCAGTTATGGGATGAGTTTAACATCATTGTCAAGATGGTGGATGAACCCGATACCATGAATGAACAGGAAGACGATCCCGATGTATATTATATCAGCCGGGGTGAAAGTCACCTGTACTTGTCGGGCTGGATATATGAATTCATCAACCTGAGCATCCCACTACAAAAAATATGCGGGGAGGATGAAAAGGGTAAATCCAAATGCAATCCGGAAGTGCTGGAGAAGCTGAAGCAGATGGAAGAAGGAACGAAGAAGGATGACAAGAATACGGTGTGGAAGGGACTGGATCAATTTAAAAACCTGGAATAAACTTTTTTGATACTATAAATTTCGAGATATGCCGAATCCTAAACGCAGACATTCACAGCAGCGCAGCGCTAAAAGAAGAACGCACTATGTTGCACAGGAAGTGACGTTAAGCAAAGACACCACTACAGGTGAAGCCCATGTGCGCCATCGTGCACACGTAAGCGAAGGAAAATTGTTCTATAAAGGAAAACTGGTAGCTGAAAAAGCTCCCCTGAAAGCGTAACCTTTTAGTTCAAATTATATCCTTAGCTTGCTGGCATGAATATAGGCTTAGACATGATGGGCGGAGATTTCGCACCGCTGGAAGCAGTAAAAGGCTTGCAGCTATACCTGTCTGGCCATCGCTCTGCCACAAGTTTATATTGCATCGGTGATGAAACCGTTGTTCAGCCTTTACTGGCAGAACACCAGGTTACATCACCCGATTTGCATTTGATACATGCCCCCGAGGTCATCGGGTATCACGAGCACCCTACCAAGGCCCTCAAAGAAAAACAACGTTCTTCCATCGCCATCGGTTTTCATTTACTGGCTACCGGTAAGATCGACGCCTTCATCAGCGCTGGTAATACGGGCGCCATGCTTGTGGGCGCCATGTACAGCATCAAGCCCATCGATGGTGTTCAAAGGCCTACCATTTCCACCATTGTTCCCAAACTGGATGGCAGCACCGGTCTGTTGCTCGATGTAGGACTGAATGCCGATTGCAAGCCAGAACTGTTGAACCAGTTCGCAGTATTGGGTAGTCTGTATGCCCAGCACATCCTCAATATCGAAGATCCAAAAGTAGGTTTGATGAATGTGGGAGAAGAAGAAGGCAAAGGCAACCTGCTGGCACAAGCAGCCTATCCCCTGCTCAAAGAAAACACATTGATCCATTTCACCGGCAACATTGAAGGCCGCGACATTTTCACCGGCAAAGCCGATGTAATGGTTTGCGATGGTTTTACCGGTAACATCATCCTCAAAATGGCCGAATCCATTTACGATATCGCCCACAAACGTAAACTGGACCAGGACGAATATTTCAGCCGTTTTCATTATGAAAACTACGGCGGTACGCCCGTACTGGGCGTGGCAAAGCCTGTGATCATCGGCCACGGCATCAGCAATGCCAAAGCTTTCAAAAACATGATCGCCGTTGCAGAGAAAATGATCCAGAGTGATCTCTGCGGAAAAATGCTCGAATCATTCAAGTAATGCCTGATTGGATTTGCAGTGCATGTTTCAGAATGTACACATCAAATCAGATATGACTACATCAGCCATTTCCTTCTATCTTTGCACAAACAACCGTTAGTCTATCATGTGGCTGAACAATATACTGGAGACCATTGGCAATACACCGCTCATTAAACTCAACAAGATTACCAAAGACCTGCCTGCTACCGTGGTGGCCAAAGTGGATTATTTCAATCCGGGCAACTCCATCAAAGACCGCATGGCGTTGAAAATGGTGCAAGTAGCAGAACAGGAAGGTAAACTGAAGCCCGGCGGTACCATCATAGAAGGAACCAGCGGTAACACGGGTATGGGATTGGCACTGGCCGCCTGTGTGAAAGGATACAAATGCATTTTTGTTACTACCGATAAACAATCTAAAGAAAAGGCCGATATCCTCAAAGCCGTTGGCGCGGAAGTAATTGTTTGTCCCACTAACGTGTTACCCGACGACCCCAAAAGTTATTACAGCGTAGCCAAACGCCTGGCCAGGGAAATTCCCAATTCCATGTACATGAACCAGTACGATAACCTGGCGAACCGATTGGCGCATTACGAAAGCACAGGGCCCGAAATATGGGAACAGACAGAAGGCAAGATCACGCACCTGGTTTGCACGGCTGGCACAGGAGGTACCATTACAGGAACAGCTATGTATCTCAAAGAAAAGAATCCCAACATCAAGGTATGGGCCATTGATGTGTATGGTTCTTTGCTCACTAAATATTTCAGGACCGGTGAGATTGACATGAACGAAGTGCATCCTTATATCTCTGAAGGTTTCGGTGAAGATTTTGTTCCACAGAACTATGATATGCATGTGATCGATCATTTTGAACAGGTAACCGATAAAGATGGTGCGGTGATGGCACGCAGGATTGCCAAAGAAGAAGGATTGTTCTGCGGATACAGTGCAGGCAGTTGCTTGCAGGGATTGATGCAGTTAAAAGATTCTTTGAAAGCAGGCGATGTGGTGGTTTGCATCTTCCACGATCATGGCAGCCGTTATGTGGGCAAGATTTATAATGATCAGTGGATGATGGAACGCGGTTTCCTGGATGTAAAAACATTCAAAGACATCGTGAACGGCCGCGCCAATCAGAAACTGGTTACTGTAACGCCCGGACATATCGTATCTGAAGCCGTTGAACTGATGAAGAAACACGATATTGAGCAGATACCCGTAATGCAGGGTAATGAACTGGTGGGTTCATTGAGTGAAAGCGGACTTTTCCAGAAAATATTCAGTAATCCTGAAATCAAAAATGCCAAAGTATCCAGTGTGATCGAGCATGCCTACCCCGTGGTTGATTTTGTAACTCCCGTTGAAAAAATCGGCAACCTGATCAACAAAGAAAACGGTGCAGTGCTGGCAAAAGACGAAAAAGGCGAATACCATATCGTTACCAAGTACGATGTGATCCAGAGCCTGGCGAAGTAAGGTATGAGTTGATAGTTGTTCGATAAATTCAGCGAAGTAAAAAAGATCTGGGAGCAGACGGAGTTTGAAATTTCTACTATCAACGATGTTTTACAAGCCAAAGGTGATCTCAAGCTGCGCGCAAGCACCACGGTGGCTTTAGGATTAATACTCTCCCAACTAACAACTAACATCTCCATGATCTCGTTTTGTGACCAAATAGGCAGAAGCATTGAATTAAAAGAGCTTCCCAGGCGTATTATTTCATTGGTGCCTTCACAAACAGAGTTATTATTCAACCTGGGATTGGACGAAGAAGTAGTGGGCATCACGAAATTTTGTGTTCATCCGCAGCAATGGTTTAAGAGCAAAACAAGGATCGGTGGCACCAAGTCTGTTAAGCCGGCATTGATAAAAGAATTGAGGCCCGACCTGATCATTGCCAATAAAGAAGAGAATACCAAAGAACAGGTGGATGCTCTCCGCGATCTGGCGCCTGTTTATACCAGTGATATCAGTACGCTCAACGACGCACTCATTATGATACGGCAGATAGGAATCATCACGGGTAAAGAACCGGCAGCTGAAAAAATCATTCATACTATCCGGGAAGGTTTCGCCGATTTATCCCCCACCTCCGGTCATCAAAAAACTCGCACTGCCTACCTCATTTGGCGCAACCCCTATATGAGCGTTGGCGGCGATACATTTATTCATGATATGCTCACTCGTTGTGGGTTTCAAAATGTGTTTGCCGGTCAAACCCGTTACCCGGAAACCAGCATTGAGGAGTTGGCATCTAAAAACACAACATTGATCCTCTTATCCAGCGAACCTTATCCTTTCCGCGAACAGCATATTGCTGAAATCAGGCAGTCATTGCCGCAGGTATCTATCGGGTTGGTAGACGGCGAAATGTTCAGTTGGTATGGCAGCCGCCTGCAGCAGGCTCCTGCTTATTTCACCAGCCTCTTGCAAAAGCTGGCCCATCATTCCTGAAAGCTAACAACCATTTGTCCTAAGTAGCTTATCTTGCCGAAATTATAAGCAATTTGAGCATTCAACGTAAATCAAAAAACTTTAGCATGAAAAAGTACAAAGCCGGGGTCTTATTTGGAGAAGAACTGGAAGCCTTATACAACGACGCAAAAGACAATCATTTCGCCCTGCCGGCAGTGAATACCATCGGAACCAATACCATCAACGCTACCCTTGAAACTGCTGCAAAAGTAAATTCACCTGTTATCATACAATTTTCCAATGGCGGTGCACAGTTCATCGCAGGAAAAGGAATGCCCAACGACAACTTCCAGGGCAATATTGCAGGCGGCATATCCGGCGCATTGCACATTCACAATGTAGCCAAATACTATGGCGTACCGGTGATACTGCATACCGATCATGCTGCCAAGAAATGGCTGCCATGGGTAAGCGGACTCATCGATGCCGGTGAGCAGTTTTACAAAGAGAAAAAGCAACCTTTGTTCAGCTCTCACATGCTGGACCTTTCTGAAGAGCCCATCGAAGAGAACATCCATACTTCTGTTGAATTTTACAAACGCATGGCCCCACTGGGTATGAGCATCGAGATCGAACTGGGTGTTACCGGCGGTGAAGAAGACGGTGTTGACAACAGCGGAGTGGAAAACGATAAACTCTATACACAACCACAGCACGTGGCTTATGCATATACCGAGCTGAGCAAGGTAGGCAAACTGTTCACCGTGGCTGCTGCCTTCGGTAATGTGCATGGTGTTTATAGTCCGGGTAATGTGGAACTCCGCCCTGAGATCCTGAAAAACAGCCAGGACCATATTGAAAAAGAACTCAAAACCGGCAAGAAGCCTGTTTACTTTGTATTCCACGGTGGTAGCGGCTCTCCCCAGCACCAGATCAGGGAAGCCATTGGTTATGGCGCCATCAAAATGAACATCGATACCGATCTCCAGTGGTCATTCTGGGAAGGTGTTCAACAATTTTATAAGAAGAATGAAGCTTATCTGCAAGGTCAGTTAGGTAATCCTGAAGGAACTGATAAGCCCAACAAAAAATATTACGATCCTCGCGTATGGTTACGCAAGGCTGAAGAGACTTTCTCCAAGCGCCTTGAAGTGGCGTTTGAAGACCTCAATTGTATCAACAGGAATGCGTAACAAATAGTAAACGTCATCCCGAGCGTAGCCGAGGGATCTGTTGGAATTGATAGCAGCTCCTTCGACTCGCTTCGCTCGCTCAGGATGACGTTTCATTTATAAGTCAACCATTTTCCCTACTTTTATTTAACTAACGACTGTTAACTTATTAAAAGTAGTATCATGCCCAATCAAAAAATCGTCGACCTGCTGGGCGATAAAGCCGCTTACCTGCTCGATCACCAATGCACTACCATTGATCAATCGAGCCTTCATCTTCCTTCACCCGATCACATAGAAAAGAGCTGGATCAATAGTAATCGCAATAACACCACCCTGCGTAATTTTCAGACACTGCTCGATCATGGCCGGCTCGGCGGCACAGGCTATTGCAGTATTTTCCCGGTAGACCAGGGCGTGGAACACAGCGGTGGATCGGCCTTCGCTCCCAACCCTATTTATTTCGATCCGGAGAATATTGTGAAGCTGGCGATTGAAGGCGGTTGTAATGGCGTAGCTTCTACATATGGTGTATTGGGTTTGATGAGTCGCAAGTACGCACACCGGATACCTTTTATTGTGAAGATCAATCACAACGAATTCCTGAGTTATCCCAACCGTTATGACCAGACTATGTTCGGTACCATCCGCAGCGCCTGGAATATGGGAGCCATTGCTGTAGGTGCTACTATCTACTGGGGAAGCGCCGAGAGTGCAAGGCAACTGAAAGAAGTAGCGGAAGCATTTGAAATGGCGCATGAGCTGGGCATGGTTACTATTCTCTGGTGTTATACACGCAACAATGCATTTAAAGTAGATGGTGTGGATTACCATACTTCAGCCGATCTTACCGGCCAGGCCAACCACTTGGGTGTAACATTGCAGGCCGATATCATCAAACAAAAATTACCCACTAATAATGGTGGCTATCTTGCCACCAAGCATGGCAAAACGAGTCCGCTCGTGTATACAAAACTCACCACCGACCACCCCATCGATCTCTGCCGTTACCAGTTACTGAACTGTTATAGTGGCCGTGTGGGACTGATCAATTCCGGTGGCGAAAGCAAGGGCGCCAGCGACCTTGCGGAAGCCGTATACACCGCAGTCATCAACAAAAGGGCCGGTGGTATGGGTTTGATCCTGGGGCGTAAAGCTTTCCAGCGCCCGATGTCGGAAGGTGTTGACATGCTTCAAACCATCCAGGACGTTTACCTCGACAGAACCGTTACAATTGCCTGATATACCAATTATTGTCTATCTTCGACGCCCAACTTGAATTGTCCGATATGAAAAAAGAGCGTGAAGAAGATTTTGAAGTCAATCTGACCGGAGAAGAAATGCAAGGTGAAGAAGCCAAGCCCAGGTGGTTTAAGCGTATACGCAAGGGTATTTTGACTTCTACGGCTGATAAAAAGGAAACGCCTGAAGGGCTTTGGAGCAAATGCCCCGAATGTAATTATATCTGTACTACCACAGAACTCAAAGAAGCGCTGTATGTTTGTCCGAAATGCAATTACCATCACCGCATAGGCAGTGAGGAATATTTCGACATCCTGTTCGATAACAAATCGTACACTGTGATGTACGATAACATATTCAGCGTTGATGCGTTGCATTTTACCGATCTGAAGCCTTACCAGAAAAGGTTGGATGATATCCATTCCAAGACCAACCTGAAGGATTCCATGCGCGTGGCAACCGGCACTGTCAATGGCCAAGGATTGGTAGTTGCCTGCATGGATTTTGAATTCATCGGCGGGTCATTGGGCAGTGTGATGGGAGAAAAGTTCAGCCGTGCTGTTGATTATTGCATTGAACACAAATTACCTTACCTGGTAATCAGTAAGAGCGGTGGCGCCCGTATGATGGAGAGCGCATTCAGTCTGATGCAACTTGCCAAAACCAGTGGTAAGCTTTCTCAACTGAGCGATGCAGGACTCCCCTATATTTCCTTGCTCACCGATCCTACTTTTGGTGGCATCTCTGCCAGCTTTGGTATGCTGGGCGACCTCAATATCGCTGAACCTGGCGCCCTGATTGGGTTTGCGGGGCCACGTGTAATCAAAGAAACCATCAAGAAAGATCTTCCCGAAGGTTTCCAGCGCAGCGAATTTTTACTGGAACATGGTTTCCTTGATTTTATTATTGACCGGAAAATACTCAAAAACAGGTTGGCCGAAGTGATCACCCTGTTCCGCAATTGATCATCCTTTCATTGAACAGCAGAGGCCCATGGCGAAGGAAATGAATAACAGGCAGGCCTATTTCAATTACTACATAGAAGATAAATATGTTGCAGGCATTGCTTTGCTCGGTACCGAAGTTAAATCGATCCGGGACGGCAAAGTAAGTTTCAACGATGCATTTTGTTTGTTCGATGATGGGGAGTTGTGGGTGCGCGGACTTTACATCGCCGAATATTCACACGGCACCACTAACAATCATATTGCCGTACACGACCGCAAATTATTACTCACGAAAAAGGAATTGAAAAAGATGGAAGCCAAGCTGAAAGACAAAGGCGTTACCATCGTTCCCCTGCGCATATTCCTCAATGAAAAAAACCTGGTGAAAGTGGAGATCGGTTTGGCAAAAGGTAAAAAACTGCACGATAAGCGCGAAACCATCAAGAACAGGGATGCAGATAGAGAGATCAAAAGGCACTTGAAATAATGATGGCCGTAATGGCGCTATAATAAAAACAAAAACCGCTTCAGTTTTTAATTGAAGCGGCTTGATATAACCAGTACTTACTTTCTCTTTACACATTCGCTCCTTCTTCCACGCGCTTACGGAAATCGAATGTCAGTTTACCTGATTCTTTGTCGAGATCGGCAACCAGTACATCGCCCTGCTTGATGTTCAGGTTGAGTATTTCTTCTGCCAGCGGATCTTCCAGGTATTTCTGGATGGCCCTGTGCAGCGGTCTGGCGCCAAACTGAGAGTCATATCCTTTATCGGCAATAAAATCCTTGGCGGCATCTGTGAGTTCCAGTGAGAAGCCCAGGTTTTGCAGACGTTTCGAAACACCTTTCATCAGTATGTCGATAATGCTGAAGATGTGCTCCCTGGTAAGGGTATTGAATACCACCACATCGTCGATACGGTTGAGGAATTCAGGAGAGAAAGTACGCTTCAGCGCTTTTTCAATCACTGCTTTGTTATTATCCTCTGCATTCTGTATACGCGTAGCAGTAGCAAATCCTACACCGTCGCCAAATTCTTTCAGTTGACGCACACCGATATTGGAAGTCATGATGATCAATGTATTCTTGAAATCCACTTTTCTTCCCAGTCCATCGGTCAATTGTCCATCATCCAGCACTTGCAACAGGATGTTGTAGATATCGGGGTGTGCCTTTTCAATCTCATCCAGCAGGATCACACAGTAAGGTTTGCGACGCACTTTTTCAGTGAGCTGTCCGCCTTCTTCGTATCCTACATAACCGGGAGGGGCACCTATCAACCGGCTTACAGTGAACTTCTCCATGTATTCGCTCATGTCAATGCGTATAAGCGAATCTTCCGAATCGAACATATAGCGCGCCAGTGCACGTGCCAGTTCGGTTTTACCCACACCAGTTGGTCCCAGGAATATGAAAGTACCAATGGGCTTCTTCGGATCCTTGAGCCCCACACGGTTGCGTTGGATGGCTTTCACCACTTTGAGAATCGCTTCATCCTGGCCAACCACCATCGCTTTCATGTCTTCGCTCATGCGGCGCAGTTTCTCGGTCTCGGCCTGTACCATGCGTTTCACCGGTATGCCCGTCATCATACTCACCACTTCGGCAATGTTTTCTTCGGAGATCGGGTAACGTTTGTGTTTGCTCTCTTCCTCCCACAAAGTCTTGGCTTTTTCCAGCTCTTCTCCCAATCTTTTTTCGGTGTCGCGCAAAGAAGCAGCTTCTTCAAAACGCTGGCTCTTGACTACTTTATTTTTTTCGTTCTTAACTTCTTCAATTTTTTTCTCCAGCTCAACGATGTTCTCAGGCACATTGATATTCTTGAGGTGAACGCGTGCACCCACTTCATCCAACACATCGATGGCTTTATCGGGCAGGAGCCTGTCGGTCATGTAACGGTCGCTGAGTTTTACGCACGCTTCAATGGCATCATCGGAATACGATACATTGTGAAAGTCCTCGTATTTGGCTTTGATGTTATTGAGAATGGTAATGGTATCTTCTACGCTCGGTGGTTCTACCAGCACTTTCTGGAAACGCCTGTCCAATGCGCCATCCTTTTCAATGTACATACGGTATTCATCGAGCGTGGAAGCGCCAATGCATTGGAGTTCCCCCCTGGCCAGGGCCGGTTTGAAAATATTCGACGCATCAAGCGATCCGCTGGCGCCACCTGCACCAACAATAGTATGTATCTCATCTATGAAGAGTATCACATCCCTGTTCTTCTCCAGTTCATTCATGATTGCTTTCATGCGCTCTTCAAACTGGCCGCGGTATTTGGTACCGGCCACCAATGCAGCCAGGTCAAGCGAAATAACCCTTTTATCAAACAACACCCGGCTCACTTTGCGTTGCACAATGCGCAGGGCCAGTCCCTCTACGATGGCTGTCTTACCCACACCCGGCTCACCAATGAGAATAGGATTGTTCTTTTTACGGCGACTAAGGATCTGGCTCACCCTTTCGATCTCAGCTTCACGGCCCACAATGGGATCGAGGTTACCGGCTTCTGCCAGCCTGGTGATATCCCTTCCGAAATTATCCAGTACCGGCGTTTTGCTCTTGGCATTCCCTGCCTGTTTGCCAGACCTTTGTTGCTGATATCCGGAAGCACGTTTTTCTTCGTCGAATTCGTCTTCGTTTTCGTCGGTGAACTCGCTCCGCGGGTTCGGGTTGGTAGTACCTACCATACCCAACTCGTTGCGGAAAAGATCATAGTCAACATCGAATTGGTTCAGTATCTGGGTGGCAATATTTTCTTTGTTCTTGAGGATGCTCAACATCAGGTGCTCGGTCTCTACCAGCGGGCTCTTCAGCGCTTTTGCTTCGAGAACGGTTACCCTTATCACTTTCTCGGCCTGCTTGGTTAGCGGCAGGCTGTTGATGTTGGCAATATTTTTTCCCGTCTTGTCTTTGACGGCCAATTCTACTTCTTTGCGTAATTCGTAAAGATCAATATTGAGTTGCTTCAGGACCTTGATAGCGGTATTATCTCCGTCGCGAATCAAACCCAATAATAGGTGTTCCGTTCCGATGAAGTCATTCCCCAGACGTAACGCCTCTTCCCTGCTGAAAGAAATGATCTCTTTAACCTGTGCTGAAAAATTATTATCCATAACCTAGATTGGATTTATACAATTATAACGAATATTTTTGACCGAAGTTGTGTGGCACTTATACACAACTGTTAATCTAAATTTACAATAAATGGAAGTCAAAATTGATACCAAGGAGAAATTTACCGTTGTAACGCCAATTCCGCCGGAACTTACTGTCAATATAGCAGCCACGATACGTGAAAAGTCACTCGAAAAGCTGCAAGAACCCATTAAAAATATTGTCCTAAATCTGGAAAATGTCTTCTCTATTGAGGAAGCAGCTGCTGCCGTTCTGGCAACACTCCAGCAGGAATTCTATGAAAAAAATACATCATTCGTGATTTGCTGCTTACAAAAGCCGGTAGAAGCGGCTTTTGCCGAAGCGGATATGCTGGATGTGATGAATATTACCCCTACCGAAAGCGAAGCATGGGATATTGTGCAGATGGAAGAAATAGAACGTGAGTTACTCGGTGATGATGATATCTAACTCCACAAAGGTTTATTGATCAGAGCACGATAATACCCTTGTCGTGGTAAGCCCTTAAAATAGGATCTGAAGGCTCCAGTTCAGTGATGAGCACATCGATCTCTTCGGGCTTGCATACCTGGAGGCGTTGTACGGTGTTGAGTTTTTCGGCAATGGCCAGTGAAACGGTCTTATAAGAAGCTTTGACCATGGCTCTTTTTACTTCAATGATCTCCCACTCCAGGTCGGTAATACCCTGGTTGGCATCGATGCTGTTGGTACCGAGGATACACAGGTCGGCACGGATACCGGACAACCGCTGCACCACTTCTGCGCCGACGGACATTTGTGCGTTCTTGGATATTTTATTTCCTAAAAAGATCACTTCGCTGTTGGGGTGCTCCAGGAGCGCCAGTGCAATGGGTACGCTTACTGTAATGAATGTGGCATTCAACTCTGGTGGCAGGGCTTTTACCAACTCTCGTATGGTGGTTCCACCTGAGAGCAGTACCAGCATCCCGTCGTGGATCATCTGTACCGCTTTGTAAGCAATGCTTCTTTTTTCGGGCTGGGAATAGATGGTATTGGTTTCCAGCGTAAAATGAAAAGACTTCGACAAGGCACCGCCATGTACTTTGATCAGTTTACCTTCCTCGGATAACTCCTGAAGATCCCTTCGTACGGTATCTTCGGAAACATTCAATTGTACACTCAGGTCAGACGACAACACCTTATTATGTATGTTGATTTGCTGAATGATGAAAGCCTGTCGTTCTTTTTTAAGCATGAATAAAAATAGGGAATAATAATTAATCAGGTACACTAACTTCGCCTTCCTGCCCATGATCAGCCAGCATACCATACAACAGATCACCAACCGGATAGACATCATTGATGTGGTAGGTGAATTCGTAAAACTCAAAAAGAGGGGCACCAATTATATCGGCCTCTGCCCTTTTCACAACGAGAAAGGTCCTTCTTTTACAGTATCGCCTTCCAAGGAAATCTACAAATGTTTTGGCTGCGGGAAAAGTGGTAATACCATCACTTTCCTGATGGAGCATGAAAAATACAGCTATGTGGAAGCTCTCCGCTGGTTGGCCGCCCGATACCATATAGAAGTAGAGGAAACCGAAACCAGCGCCGAGCAAAAGCAGTTCCTGCAAACGGCCGACAGCCTCTACGTGATCAATAATTTTGCGCAGAAATTCTTTACCGAGCAACTCCTGCATACCGATAATGGTAAAGCCATCGCACTTTCTTATCTCCGTGAGCGCGGCTTCCGGGATACCGTGATCGATAAATTCCAGTTGGGTTATAATCCCGATACAAAAGATACGCTTACCAAAGCTTTGCTGGCCAACCAGTTCAACGCGGAATTACTACCTAAAACCGGACTGGTCTCGGTTCGCAACAACAACGAGCTGGTAGATAACTATCGCGGCCGCATCATCTTCCCCATCCATAATATCTCCGGCAAGATCATCGGCTTCGGCGCCCGTATCATTGGTAAGAACGACCACGCACCGAAGTACATCAACACGCCGGAAAATGAGCTGTATGTAAAAAGCAAGATCCTCTACGGCTCTTATTTTGCGCGGATGGCCATCGATAAAGCCGACGAATGTTTGTTGGTGGAAGGCTATACCGATGTCATCAGCCTGCACCAGGCGGGTATTGAGAACGTAGTGGCCAGTGGCGGTACTTCGCTTACAACCGATCAACTACGGCTGATCAAAAAATACACGAACAATCTTACCATTATTTATGATGGCGATAATGCCGGTGTGAAAGCTGCATTGCGGGGGCTCGATATGGCCCTGGAAGAAGGTCTCGATGTACGCCTGGTACTGATACCGGATAATGAAGACCCCGACAGCTATGTAAATAAAGTAGGCGCAAAAGCTTTCAACGAATTCGTAGCAGCGGCTAAAAAGGACTTCATCATTTTTCAGCTCGAAGTCATGTTGCGGGAAGCGGGTGGCGATGTAACGAAGAAAAGCAATGTGGTAAACCAGGTAGCCGAAACCCTGAGCCGGATCAACCGGGTGGAAGATTTTACCAAGCAGCAGGATTATATACGCCAGTGCGCCGGCATCTTACGTATTGATGAGAATGGCCTGACCACCCTGGTAAACAAATACAAGCGCGAGCGCCTGGCCAAGGAAGAAAAACAACTGCCCTTCGAAACCAACAGGCAACAGGCATTTGAATCAACCGGCCAACAACCAGAACATGTACCCGATGAAGCACAGCTGCTCTTTTTACAAGACGAAGCACATGAGCGGAATGTTCTGCGGGTATTGCTAGAATATGGTCTTCGTTCATGGGATGAAACACGCGCTGTAGCCGAGTACATTTTTGAAGAACTGGAACAATTCCATATCGAAACACCGCAACTGGAAAAATTATACGAAACCTATAAATCGCAATATTACCAGGGACTGGAGCCCAATCCAAAAACACTGCTTTACCACGATGATGAAACCATACGACAGTTGGTAACAGGTATTACTTTGCCCCCTTACGAACTGAGCCAAAAATGGGATGAAGTGATGGAAGGCATGAACATCCTCAATCGCGACACGGCGCACCAGGATGTACTGATGAGCGTGAATTATTTCAAGCTGCGCAAGATTAAAAAAATGTTCGAAGAAAACCAGCGCGATATGGAGACAGCCGGCTTTGATGATTTCAAACGCTTACTGGAAGTGCATAAGCACCTGAAAGCAATTGAAACCGAACTGACGAAAAAAATCGGAACAGTGATTTTGAAATAACTTATTTTTCCGAAGGGTTCTTCTTCCCTGCGAGGAGTTTTTCTAAAGCAGTCTCTAACCTTCTTTTCCGGGTTTCTTCTTTTTTAGCGCCTTCTATCCAACTCACGTATTCTTTTTGGTTGGTGAAGGAGAGTGAAGAAAAGAATTCGCGGGCATCACTGTGACGGGCGAACAATTTATCAAGCTCAACGGGCGGAACCACGAGCCTTTTTTCAAAATCGATGCCGTTGGCCGGCTCGTTTTTCATTTCGGCAAATGCGCGGCTGCGGTTGGGTATTTTATCGGTCTTCTTGAACCGGATGGCGCTCCATACATGATCGAGCGCTACCTGCCGTACCGACTCATATTCGCTTTGCGTGAGCAATTCCCAACTGCAATCGCGGTTGAGGTCACTAACGATCTTGCTGGTGGTCTTGGGATAAGCCACCCACAATTTGCTGTCATCATGCAACGCCGGGAATATATCCTTAAGCACATTATTCAACTGGCACTGGCTGAGTACAAAAAGCAGTACAAAATCTACCTTCTTGGTCTTCAATAAAGGCGTGACATTCTTGGCATAAGACAACTTGGTAAACTGTTTTTCGATGGAAGAAGGCAGACCTTGAATCAAAAGGGTCTTCTCATCTTTTAACTGCAGCTTTTCAAACAAACTCTGATTTGACATGCCTAAAATAGATTTCAGGGGAATGTAATATGGAGTGCAAAGTTAAAAAAATGTTACCGGGTATGCAAAGAAAAACGCAGCAAATTTGCCTATTTGCCGCGTTTTTTAACGTATTTTCTCGGTTTTTCGCCTATTATATATTAATTTTTATTCATAGTCTTGCCAGACGGATGGTAATAATTTTTAACGGTTTCGTCCATCATAGCCTGTAATCTTTCAATTCGTGCCTCGTCGCTGGGGTGCGTACTGAGGAATTCGGGCGGCTTATTACCAGCACTGGCATCGGCCATCCGTTTCCAGAAAGGAATAGCTTCCCGTGGGTTGTAGCCGGCCAGAGCCGCAAACATCAACCCGAATTTATCGGCTTCAAATTCGTTCTTGCGGCTGAACGGCAGCATGACGCCGATATTGGTACCTACTCCGTAAGCGGTTTGGAACAAGCTTTGCGTTTCTGCAGGTTTATTTGCCGTGGCTACAGACAGCGCCACGCCTCCCATTTGTTGTAACAATCCCTGGCTCATCCTTTCGTTACCGTGTTTGGCCAGTGCGTGGGTAATCTCATGCCCCATTACTATGGCCAATGCATCTTCGTTTCTGGTATAAGCGAGCAGCCCGCTGTACACCACAATTTTTCCACCGGGCATGCACCAGGCATTCACCTGTTTGTCGTTCACCAGGTTGATCTCCCAATTATAGCCGCTCAGCTCATTGCTCATTCCCTTTTCAGTATAATAGTTGGTAATGGCGCTGATCAGCCGGTTACCTACATGTTTTACCATTTCAGCATCTCTATTGCCCGCAGGTGATATTACTTTATTGGTGGAAAGGAATTCTTTATACTGACTGAAAGCCATCGATTGCACTTCAGATTCCGGTACAAGGTTCAATTGGCTTCGGCCTGTGATCGCATTGCGTGTGCAGGAAGAAAAGGCAACGAGTACGCTTATGCCTGCCAATAATTTGATTTGTTTCTTCATAGTAATGGTTTATACAATACAAAGATAAGAACCGTGCCAAAAAATCTGCAGCGGGAAAAAGAGATAACAGGAATAAAATGGTTAACGGCTATTCAGCGTTTCTCCGTTGTTTGCGGCGATCGCGGTACTTGAGGATGGGCACTTTGCTTTCTGTTCCTTTGAGTATGCGGCCTATGTTTTTCTGGTGGGTGAGCACCACCATCAATGCCACCAATACGGCAAAAATGCGGTAAAGGGGTTCCTTTTCATTGAAGATAAAAAGGATGAACACCATGAAAGAAATACCTGCCAGTATAGAGCTGAGCGATACAAAACGTGTGAGGTATAAAACAAGAAGAAAAACACCGATACAGCAAATCGCAACCAGGGGTTGGATGGCCACAGCCATACCCAATAAAGTAGCAACTCCTTTGCCGCCTCTGAAACCAGCCCAGATAGGGAAAATATGTCCTATCACGGCAGAGAGTCCCAGTCCGATCATAAGATTGGTGCGGGCCCATTCGTCAGCCATGTAATAAGGCAATACAATATACAGGGAAGTGGCAACCACGCCTTTGATGATGTCGATGACCATTACAAAGCTGCCCCATTTGGAGCCGAGTACACGAAAGGTATTGGTGGCGCCGGCATTACCGCTGCCATAGTCGCGGATATCAATGTCGAAGAAGTACCTGCTTACCCATACGGCCGTTGGTATTGAACCAATCAAATAAGCTAATACAATGAGCAACAATTCGTTCATCAGGGGCGGTTGAAGTTTGGGGAAACAAATATAGCTTAAATGAAGATAATAATAAGTTAACAAGCCGTTAGGGGATAATTATTGCCGAAACCGGCAAGCTATCCACCCCTTACGTTCCAGGGTATTTTGATGCACCCATCCCATTTTACCGCAAGCTTCCCTTATATCAGCTTCATCTTCTTTTAACAATCCACTCAGTAATACATCTCCTCCCGATTCCAGGTCATCCGCTAAATATGGCAGGTTATCCAGGATGATGTTTTTATTGATGTTAGCGATAACAACATCAAACTTTTGGTTTAGTCTTGCATCATTAACTTTCTCTATTACAATATTTTGTGCACCATTAACTGAAGTGTTCTCCAGTGCATTTTCTATGCACCAGTCGTCGTTATCCACTGCCAGTATGGCTTTGGCTCCCAGCTTAGCCGCCAGTATCGCCAATATACCCGTGCCCGTACCAAAATCAAACACTGTTTTAGCCTCAAAACCAATGTCACGCATCAGTTGCATAACCAGGTAAGTAGTGGCATGGTGCCCGGTTCCAAAACTCATTTTGGGGGTAATAACAATTTCATGCTGCACACCTGTAAAAGGCGGGTGAAAAGCCGCCCTCACCCCTACAAAATCTTCTACCTGAACCGGCTCAAAATTGGATTCCCATACCGCATTCCAATTTTGTTTTTCAATGGTCGATTTTGAATATGTTAGATTATGCTTACCCAATATTTCATGGAGCGTATCTGCATCAAATATTTCGCCTGGTACATAAGCCTGCAGCGATCCTTCCAACTCCTCAAACCCATCATAACCTGCCGCGGCCAACTCGGCAATAATTTGCGCCCTGGCTGACTCATCTGTTACAGGAATCGAAATGCATTGGTATTGCGATGTCATGTTCCAATAAAAATGGAAAAGTCAAAAGTAGCCAGCGAACCAGTAACTTTTGACTTTCAACTTTTTAATTTTTAATTATCTTATTGTTCTCCTGCTTTGGCTTCTCCCTGGGGTTTTCCCTCGGGTCTGCCTTCAGGTTTGGGCATTAGTACTTTGCGGCTGAGCTTGAATTTTCCTGTTTTAGGATCCAATCCTACCAGCTTCACTTTCACCATATCGCCTTCCTTAAACAGTCCGTCCATGCTTTCAAGGCGCTTCCAGCTGATCTCGCTGATGTGCAGCAGTCCTTGTTTGCCGGGCATGAATTCCACGAAAGCGCCGAATTCCTTGATGCCTTTTACAGGTCCTTCGTACACATCGCCTACCTCTGGTACGGCAGTGATACCTTTCACCCAGGCTACTGCTTTGTCCAGCCCGCTCTTCTCCGGAGAGAAAATGCTCACTTCACCGGTATTACCCACTTCTTCAATATTGATGGTAGTACCTGTTTCGCGCTGGATTTCCTGTATCACTTTACCACCGGGTCCGATTACAGCGCCGATGAATTCTTTATCGATAACCAGTTTCACCATACGCGGTGCGTGTGGTTTCACATCGGGTCTTGCAGCAGGAATACAATCGTACATCGCCTCAAGGATGTGAAGGCGGCCTTTGCGGGCCTGCTCCAGCGCTTCGCGCATTACTTCCATGCTCAGGCCATCTACTTTGATGTCCATCTGTACGCCGCAGATACCATCGCGCGTACCGGTTACTTTGAAGTCCATATCACCCAGGTGATCTTCATCACCCAGGATATCGGTAAGGATAGCGTATTTGCCATCGTTGCGTGTGATCAATCCCATGGCTACCCCGCTCACGTGCTTGGGAACAGGTACGCCGGCATCCATCAGCGCCAGTGAACCGGCACAAACAGTAGCCATAGAGGAAGAACCATTGCTTTCGAGGATATCGCTCACCACGCGTACGGTGTAAGCATAATCACCGGTAGGTATCATTTGCTTCAGCGAGCGCATGGCCAGGTTACCGTGGCCCACTTCGCGGCGGCTTTGTCCGCGCATCATTTTCACTTCCCCTGTGCTGAAGGGCGGAAAATTATAGTGCAGGTAGAACTTGGAATCTACCGATTTAGCAGCGCTTTCTACAAGCAGATCGTCCAAAGCGGTACCGAAAGTAACTGTTGTAAGTGATTGCGTTTCACCCCTTGTGAATAAAGAAGAGCCGTGCGGTGTGGGCAGCGTGTCTACTTCCATGGCCAGGGGTCGTACTTGGTCGAGCTGTCGTCCGTCGAGCCTGATGCGGTCATCGAGGATCATGTTACGAACCACTTCCCACTTCAGGTCTTCGTAATATTTCTTGGCCAGTTTCTTTTGCAGGTCGGTAACTTCCTCACCCAGGCTGGCCAGCAATTCTTCTTTCACCAGCGCATAAGCATCTGTACGCTCGTGCTTGCTGGAACCTTTGCGGGATATCTGGTATACTTTTTCTTTGGCGAAGGCGGTCACTTTTTCTTTCAAAGCCTCGTCTTCTTCGGGCTTTGTATAATCGCGCTTGGAAGTAATACCTTTTTTCGCTTTCAGTTCTTCCTGTGCTTTGATGTGTACGCGGATGGCATCGTGCGCCAGTTCCAGCGCTTTTACCAGGTCGGCCTCAGAACATTCTTTGGCTTCTCCTTCCACCATCATCAGGTTCTTTTCAGTGGCAGCGATCACAAATTCCAGGTCTGACTGCTCCAACTGACTGCGGGTGGGGTTCACAATAAATTCTCCGTTAAGGCGGCTGATACGCACTTCACTGATGATCTCTTTGATGGGAATATCTGAAACGGCTAATGCTGCTGATGCAGCCAAGCAGGCCAATGAATCGGGCATAATCTCAGGATCGCTGGACACCAGGGTCACGAGTACCTGTACATCGCAAAAATAATCTTCGGGGAAAAGCGGACGCAGCGCGCGGTCTATCAGGCGGCTGGTCAATATTTCGTAATCGTTCAGTCTGGCTTCACGTTTGAAGAAAGAGCCCGGTATACGGCCGGCTGAAGCAAATTTTTCCTGGTAATCAACACTCAGGGGGAAGAAGTCTTGCCCTTCTCTGGGCTCCTTGTTGGCTACAACAGTAGCCAGGATGATACAATTGCCCTGGCGAACGGTTACAGCACCGTCGGCCTGGCGGGCCAGTTTGCCGGTTTCGATGAGCACCTCGCGGTTGCCTCCCAGGTCGAAACGCACACTGATTGGTTGTGATAACATAATGGTGTTTTGTTAAGGAATGAAGTCTTATCAACGGGAGACCGATAAAAATAACTATTCCCAACCGCTTTAAAGACCAGTTGGGAATAGCCGATTTATCATGACTGAAAAATTATTTTCTCAGACCTAATTTCTCGATGAGCGCACGGTAACCCTGCAGGTTGTGCTTTTGCATGTATCCAAGCAACCGCTTACGCTGACCTACCATTTGCATCAGGCCACGTTGTGTGGAATGGTCTTTTTTGTTAGCTTGCAGATGATTGGAAATTTCAGTGATTCGTTCGGTCAGCAAAGCCACCTGTCCTTCAATAGAACCTGTATTGGTTGCTTTTCCACCGTACTCAGCAAAAATGCTTGCTTTTTTTTCTTTGGTTAAATAAGGCATCTCAAAATGTTTAAATAAGACTCCGAATGGTTTCTTTTCTTTTTTTATCGGCGGCAAAGTTAGGAAGAATAATGCAAAATGGAGAATTTATGGCAGTATTTTTAGATACAAAAGGAAAATTGTTTATTTGTAACCTGCTATATCATTCTATTTAATTCATTTTCAGACCATTCCTTATGTTTGGCGTTACCATATTAGGCAATAATTCGGCTCTACCAGCCTATGAAAGGCACCCTACCGCACAGGTGGTAACATTGAACGAGCAATTGTTCCTGATTGACTGCGGCGAAGGTACCCAAATGCAGTTGGCCAGGTATAAGGTCAAGCGGGGCAAAATCAACCATATATTCATTTCACACCTGCATGGCGACCATTATTTTGGCCTGCTCGGGCTCATCACCAGTATGGGCTTGCTGGGCAGGGAGCAGGACCTGCACGTTTATGCGCCCCCTCCCCTGAAAGACATCATCCATCTGCAATTGGAAGCGGCTTCTACCGCATTGCCTTTCACGCTGCATTTTCATCCGCTGGAAAAAGAAGGAGTGCTGATCGATCATCCCAAATTTTCAGTTTCCTGTTTTGCTACCCGTCATCGTATACCTTGTTGGGGTTTTATCATACGCGAGAAAAAGAAACCGCGCAAGATCGATAAGGATAAAATAACGGCTTATCAAATTCCCGCTGCGTATTATGAAAGGCTGAAAGAAGGGCTCGATTATGAAACGAGATCAGGAGAGATCATCAAAAATGAATGGGTAACCCGGCCGGGTATTCCTCCAAAAAGTTATGCATTCTGCGCAGATACCATTTACGATGAATCGATTGCCGATAAAACAAAAGATGTAAGCCTGCTTTACCACGAGACTACTTACCTGAAAGACCTGGAAGAAAGGGCGGCTGCACGTTACCACTCTACTACCCTGCAGGCCGCAGCCATTGCCCAAAAGGCCAATGCAAGCAAGCTGCTGATTGGTCATTTCAGCAGTAAATATGAAACCCTGGAAACGTTTTTAGAAGAAACCATACAGGCATTTCCGAATACACAGTTGGCGATTGAGGGAGTAACTTATTATGTCTGATTTCTGATTTGATCATTTCTGATTTAAGCTGAACAAATCGTACAATCAAATCTGAAATCAGAAATTCTCCTTCACGAGCCAGACGTAAAACGCCGCAAACTCTTGTCTCCAGTATTTTTCATTATGCTGTCCAAGCGGGTTCACTACATTTCGAATAACATAACGCTGTTTTTTCTGAAGTATATCCGATGCTTTCTGCATATCGCTGACCATGGTAGTACTTTCTTTGGCACCTGCATAAAAATAGAATTTAGGCATGGTGGGTGTGCTGAAATTTTCCAAATCGCTATAGATGGCCGGAGCGGTCCATAAAGCAGGTGAGAATACGCCGGCGCCCCCAAATACCGATGGATACTGCATCACCGCATACAGGCTGATCAATCCACCCATGCTGCTGCCAGCTATAAAATTATGTTCAGATGCTTTCTGGGTTCTGTATTTGCTGTCGATATAAGGCTTCAATGTATACGCAAGAAAATCTACATAGCGCTTACCCTCCCCCGTTCCGAACTTATCATTGTCGTAGGGATTGTATTCGGTCATGCGTTTCGTGCCGCCATGATCAATGCCTACTACAATACACTCTTTTCCTAACTGTTGCTGCAAAGTGTCGAGACATTCATCTACGCCCCATTCACCAAAAGCGGCCGTTTGTTCATTGAACAGGTTTTGTCCGTCCTGCATATAAAGCACGGGGTAAGTTTTAGCAGCAGTCGCGTAGCCTTTGGGCAGGTATACCCAAACACGTCTTTTTCTATCCAACTGCGGCATGCTGAAAGCGGTGTCGAGTATGCGCACCTGCGGACTCGCCGTGAATGGTTTGGGTCTTTCCGGGTAATCATCTTTCCATCCGGCAACGGTAATTTCCAGCGTCACGTCATTATTGACCTCCACAATCCTGTCGCTGATATCGCGTCCGTCGGCTGCGCATTCTACTTTATCGAAACTGCCGCGGGTGCACTTGAATGCATAAGTACCGGCAGCAACATCTTTCATAACAATGCTCTTTCTACCACCAGCATAAGGTTTCAACTTATAGTTTTCATCCTTGGGATTCCATGCGTTGAAATTACCCGCGATATAAATATCCTCCTGCTGGCGGGTGGCAACGGTATTGACAATTAATCGAACAGTATATTGGGCGTGCACTTGAGCACCCACAAGTGTCATAGCACAGAACAACCATTTTTTCATCCGTAATCGTTTACTTTAGTCCAGTATCTCTACGTCTTTGGGATATTTGCCCTTATTGAAAACAAAGAGGTTATCGGCCAGGTTAGCTGAAGTGTTGATCTTGGTGAAGCTCACTTGTAAGGTATTATTACTTTTATCCAGGATCACTGCTTTGGTAATGAGGCTCTTTGCTTTGTCCACATATACGGTTACTTTCTGGAAGTTTTTCCTGGCATCGAGGGGCCGCAATTCAATAACATGAAAATTGCCCTGAGCAGGCAGCAGTTTGTATGAAAAATCTTTATCGTAAGCGCCGGATAATATTTTCTGAGGGGTCAGTGTTTGTCCGGGTTCCTCTGCTGCGGCTACTGTAACGGTCTTATTACCATCATAGTTATATGTTTTGGCGCCATCGCAGATCACTTCCATCCTTCCTTGCCTGAGCAGGTATTTTTGTCCCTTTACAGAAATTTGTCCTGTTTTGGTACCATTATCTTTTCCTTTACTGGTTAACTGGCGTATAGAAAAAGTAGTAACAATGCTTTTCAGGCTCCTCACTTTGGCGCTGACAGCATCGAGTACTTTTTTAGCGGCGGGGTCGTTCTGTGCAAATGACTGGCTGATAACAAATACCAAACTCAACAGGAAAAGACAATATTTCTTCATGCTATGCTTCAATTAATGGGCGCAAATATACAATTTCCCCATTGCAAGGATGGTTTGGGCAAAAAGAAGTTTACATCAATCGGTGAACAGTGGATGATTGTCAGTGAAAAGGGCTTATATCAATGAATCAAGGAATTCCTGCAATTCCACATCGGTTTTGAACAATACTTCGCGGGCTTTGCTTCCCTGGTTGGGGCCTACCACACCGGCGGCCTCCAACTGGTCCATGAGCCGGCCGGCCCGGTTATAGCCCAGTTTCATGCGGCGTTGTATGAGCGAAGTAGATCCTACCTGGTTTTGCACAATCAGCCGCGCTGCATCTTCGAACAGCGGGTCGCGGTCGTTGACATCAAAGTCTTTGCCTTCCAGGTCTTTTTCATCAATATATTCTGGTAACAGGAAAGCATGTGGATACCCTTTTTGTTCTCCAATGAACTCACAAATATGCTCTACCTCAGGCGTATCAACGAACGCGCATTGCAAACGTGTGATCTCTCCGTTGTAGCTGACCAGCATATCACCTTTACCAATCAATTGCTCAGCACCTCCTGCATCGAGGATCGTACGGCTATCGATTTTGCTCGATACTTTAAAAGCAATTCGCGCGGGGAAGTTGGCCTTGATAGTACCCGTAATAATATTCACGGAAGGTCTTTGCGTGGCGATGATCAGGTGTATCCCTACTGCACGCGCCAACTGCGCCAGGCGAGCGATCGGCATTTCTACTTCCTTGCCAGCCGTCATGATCAGATCGGCAAACTCATCCACTACCAACACAATGAAAGGTAAATACTGATGGCCTTTTTCGGGATTAAGCCGGCGGGCCTGGAATTTATCGTTGTACTCCCTGATGTTCCGGCAGCCTGCTTCTTTCAACAGATCGTAACGGTTATCCATTTCAATGCAAAGTGCATTGAGGGTATTGATCACTTTCTTGGTATCTGTGATAATGGATTCGTCTTCTCCGGGCAATTTGGCCAGGAAATGTTTCTCAATGGTCCTGTACAGGCTCAACTCCACTTTCTTGGGGTCTACCAGCACGAACTTCAATTGTGAAGGATGTTTCTTATAGAGCAATGAAACCAGTATGGCATTGAGACCAACCGATTTACCTTGTCCCGTTGCACCAGCCATGAGCAGGTGGGGCATACTGGCCAGGTCTACGATGAAGAGATCATTGTCGATCTTTTTACCGATGGCAATGGGCAGTGAAAATGAGCTGGACTGGAACTTATCACTGGCCAGTAATGTCTTCATGCTGACCACCGTTTTGCGAACATTGGGTACTTCAATACCGATGGTTCCTTTACCCGGTATGGGTGCGATGATGCGGATACCCAGTGCAGCAAGACTCAATGCAATGTCATCTTCCAGGTTCTTGATCCGGCTGATGCGTACGCCGGGAGCCGGAACGATCTCATACAAAGTAACGGTAGGGCCTACTGTAGCTGCTATGCGTTGGATAGCGATATCGTAATTCTTGAGTGTAGCGATGATCTGGTTCTTATTGGTTTCCAACTCTGCGGGGTCGTGTACGATCTTTTCACTGCCATGTGTTTCCAACAATTCAAGTGAAGGAAATTTATACCCTTTCAGATCAAAGGTGGCGTCGTATTTCGTGCCCAGTTTGCCCGGCGTTTCACTGATCGTCTCTCCGGATGCTTCGGGGGTTTCTTTGATCTCCAATTCTAATCCATCGTCTTCGGTTTCTTCTTCCTCTTCATAGACTTCTTCTTCCGATGCTTCCTCCTCATACTCCTCTTCCTCCATTGGCACTGCCGCTTCCTCCGGCATATCTACCAAACCTTCTTTTTCCAACACTTCAAATTCGTTCATCGGGTTGTGGCTTTCCTGCGGCATGATCACTACAACGCCCTTCCCCTCTGCCTTCAACCGGTTATTGCTCAATGGTGATTCTTCACCTGTATGCGCTTCTTCATCATTCCATTCTTTTAAAAACATTGCTTCATCGGCTGTTTCACTTGCATGAATATCCGGGTAGGTACTGGCTGCCGGTTTGCGTTTCCATTCGGGAATACGAAAAGTTGGATTGAACCGCCAGATAAAATAGCTGAATACGGCTAACAGCAGCAAAAAACCTGTACCTACATTGCCGATCCATTTGATGAACCATTCATTCAATAATTCTCCTACAGCGCCTCCCCAGGAGAAGCTGCTGTTTCTCGCTACAAATGCAAAGCCCATACTCAATACCAGTAAACCTGCGAGTACATATTTGAGGTTGCGTACCAGGTTGAATATTTTTTTTCCGAACAGGAGATTAACCCCCAACACAAAGAAGAAAGTACAAAAGAGATAGGATGCCAGTCCGAATCCTTTGTAAAAAAGCAGGTGCGCTACATAAGCCCCTAGTACACCCAAGAGGTTGCTGACGTGCACATCATCCGTAGCAAAAATTTTAATACCGAAACGGTATACTTTATCCTGGTCTTCCTGCCAGGTGAAAAGATAGGAAGTGAATGCTACGAAAAGAAAGACTGTAAGCAAGAGGCTCACCGCTCCAATGATCTTGGCAGTACGTTCATCTTTCACCACTTCGGTAACAGTTACCTGTGTTTCCTTATCTGGAGTTAGTTGCTCCGGGCTGGGCGGTGATGGCGTTTTCTTTTTTAAACGGTTTGCCATGAAAACAAATATAAGCTAACGGCCAAAGCCCCGAAACGGATACAGCCTTATGTGCAAAACTGGTGAACCGGTTTTCAGTTTTCCACTTTATGCGCTTTTTGAAAGCCCAGCGCCAGGAAAATCCAGGCGGCGACGAATGCGAGTCCGCCGAGAGGTGTTATCGCCCCTATCCATTTCATTCCTGTTATTCCTGCGGCATCGAGCCAGGTCATAACATACAGTGATCCGCTGAAGAGAATGATACCTGTTATGAATAAACGGCCCGCGGTATGGAAGTGAGATTGCGGGTTTTGTTTGATACACAGCGCTGTCAGTGCCAAAGCAAAAACATGATAAAACTGGTAGCGTACACCCGTTTCATACGCATTGAGCATTTGTTCTGTTACTATTGCTTTTAACGCATGGGCGCCGAAGGCGCCTAATGCTACGGCCAGGCAACCCAGCAAGGCCGCAGTAGTAAGAAAACCTTTATGCATAGATCCTCAGTATTTGAATAAATCCTTCTTCAGATATGTCTGAACCTTGCAGGTGACCTTTTGCACGGTTATAAAAAGACCTGCGCTCGGCCAGTTTATTCTCCAGGAACCGGCTCAGTTCCTTATCAGATAAGGAAGCGATCAATGGGCGATGCGTTTTTTCCGGTAGCAATCTTTGCACCAGCACATCAACAGGCTCATCGATCCAGATGGTTATGCCCTGTTTGTTCATCCAATCCATATTATCATTGAAGCAGGGTGTTCCTCCGCCTGTAGACAATACAAAGCTTTTTTTCTCACCAAACCAGCGCAATATTTTCGATTCGGTCTTGCGGAAATGATCTTCCCCTTCTTCGGCAAACATTTCGGAAATGGTTTTCTCTTCATGTGCCTCTATCATCTGGTCAAGGTCGTAGCCACCGACTTTCAGTTTCTTCGACAATCGTTTTGTCCAGTAAGTTTTTCCCGTACCCATCAATCCTAACAAGAATATTTTCATTGGTTCATTTATTATACTCCGTATTATTTGAATGCGTTCAGTCCGGTGATGTCCATACCGGTGATCAGCAAATGTACGTCGTGCGTGCCTTCATACGTGATTACACTTTCTATATTCATCATGTGCCGCATGATACTGTATTCGCCGGTAATGCCCATTCCCCCCAATACCTGCCGGGCTTCGCGGGCGATATCGGCGGCAATTTCGCAACTGTTGCGTTTGGCCATACTCACCTGCTGGGGAGTGGCTTTCCCTTCATTCATCAATACACCGAGGCGCCATACCAGCAGTTGTGCTTTGGTAATTTCGGTGATCATTTCGGCCAGTTTTTTCTGCTGTAACTGGAATCCGGCGATGGGCCTGTCGAACTGCACCCGTTCTTTGCCATAACGCAATGCGGTATCATAACAGTCCATGGCGGCTCCCAATGCTCCCCATGCAATGCCATAACGGGCTTTGGTGAGGCAACTGAGCGGCGCTTTCAATCCTTTTGCACCCGGTAATATATTTTCTTTCGGAACCTTTACCTGGTCAAACACCAATTCGCCGGTAGCGCTGGCCCGCAGGCTCCACTTGCCATGCGTGGTGGGCGTGCTAAACCCTTCCATGCCTCTTTCTACGATCACACCCTGTATTTCTCCGGCTTCGTTCCTGGCCCATACTACGGCTACCTGCGCATAAGGCGCATTACTGATCCACATTTTGGCGCCATTCAGTATAACATGGTCTCCGGCCTCCTTAAAATGTGTTACCATGCTGGAGGGGTCGCTGCCATGATTGGGCTCTGTTAATCCGAAACAGCCCAACCATTCTCCGCTGGCCAGCCTGGGCAGGTATTTTTTCTTCTGTGCCTCACTGCCATAAGCGTAGATCGGGAACATCACCAGGCTTCCCTGTACGCTGGCCGTACTCCGCACACCGCTGTCTCCGCGTTCCAGCTCCTGCATCATCAAACCATAACTGATATAGTCCAATCCGCCGCCGCCATACTCCACGGGAATCGTTGGACCGAAACAGCCCAACTCCCCCATTTGCTTTACGATCTGCAAAGGGAATTCTGCGCGCTGGGCATACTCTTCGATGATGGGAGATATTTCTTTCCTGACATAATTGCGTACCGCTTCGCGTATGTGTTTGTGTTCATCGGTAAGCAGATCGTCTACCGCGTAATAATCGGGCGATTGGAACAGATCGGTTCTGGCAGCCATATCGTTATTGGTTTGCGTTCTGGTTGCAACCTAACAAAAATAAATTATCTTGACCGCAAATGTGGAAACAGATTACCCGACACCTGAGCTTTTATGTGCTTATTGCCATCATTGCCGGCATATTACTGGGGCATTATGCCCCTGCTACCGCAGTTAAAATGGAAATTATCGGCAAATCCTTTGTCGATATTATCAAATTGTTCATCGCACCCATTATTTTCCTTACCATTGTACAAGGCATCAGTGGTATGGGCAGCCTGAAAAAAGTAGGGCGTATCGGCATCAAATCGCTGGTGTATTTTGAAGTGGTAACTACCTTAGCCCTGGCCATCGGGATTGCAGTAGCGCTCCTGATCAAACCGGGATTGCTCGATAAAACAGGGTTACCCCTGCAGGATGCTTCCAAATATACCGGCGCCAGATCTTCCCATTTCAGTTGGATCGGCTTTTTTCAGTCGAACATCACTTTACAAGTTCTGCTGGCAGCCATTGTTACGGGTATTGTACTCAATTATTCGCGATACCGGTCTGCCGCTCTCCGATTGTTTCAAACCTTATCGCGATACGTTTTCGGCGCCCTCAAATATGTCATGTACCTCGCGCCACTCGGCGCTTTCGGAGGTATGGCATTTACCATTGGTAAATTTGGTTTGAGCACATTGCTGCCCCTCATGAAACTGATGGCTTGTGTTTACCTGACCATGTTTTTGTTTGTAGCATTGGTATTGGGCGGCATCATGCGTTATTTTAAATTCAATATCTGGTCATTCCTTTCGTCCATCAAAGAAGAATTATTGCTCGTGTTGGGCACTTCATCTTCCGAAGCTGCGTTGCCTTCCATCATGCGTAAACTGGAAGATATGGGATGCAGCAAGCCTGTAGTAGGATTGGTGATACCAACAGGCTATTCCTTCAACCTCGATGGCACTTCCATTTACCTGTCCATGTCTGTTATTTTTTTGGCGCAGTTGTATAATGTGCACCTCAGTACCACTGAATTAATCATGATATTATTATTGCTGATGCTGACTTCCAAAGGCGCGGCCGGCGTTACCGGCAGTGGTTTTATTGTGCTTGCATCTACCTTAACGGCTGTTCACCGGATACCATTAGAAGGGTTGGCTTTTTTATTGGGTATCGACAAGTTTATGAGCGAGGCCAGGGCCATCACCAATATCATTGGAAACGGAGTGGCTACGCTTGTGATTGCGAAAACCGAAAAGGAATTCGTTTCAATGGAATAATTTCCTTACTTCCAATTGATCACTTTGAAAACAATGCTGCGGTAATTGTTCTTCTCATACATCACCCCTACTTCATTCCTGTTGAGTTTTACCAGGTCTGAATAAGCTGTATAAGCATCATGAGGGGCATCCTCTTTTTTGTCTACCAGGAAACTTTTAGCCCAGCTATGCCCTTCGTCATAACTGATGCGCAGTACCAGGTTATTTCTTTCTTTGGTATCAGCCGGATTGCAGAATGCCAGCACATTTTTTCCTTTATACCTGCCGATGTTGAGCAGGCTCGCTTCACAAACAGGATCGGGCAGGTTGGGATCGAAATACGTGGTATCCCAGGAAGCACCCCCATCACTGCTGACAGAAACAATCCGTTCGCGAACATCTCCTTTTTGGTTGCGGCTGTTCATCATCAATTTTCCTCCGGCCAGTTCTGCTGCCATCGATTCATTGCTGCCAGGCAACCGCAGGCTGTTACCCAATTGAAAAGTTTTGCCGTGATCATCTGTATAGTAACCGTGCGCAAAGTATTCGTTACCGTCTTTGCCTGGCGAACCCGCAGTATGATTGGCCGGGACAAAGATGCGCCCTTTGTAAGGTCCTTCTGTAAACTGCATGGCATGTCCGGGTGTATTGGCATAATAACGCCAGTCTTCTTTAAAGTGATATGCCGTATCTACATCCGGCTTGTTGGGCCTGTGCACCTGTGCAGTGATCTTCACCGGCCTTGACCAGGTAAGTCCATCATCGACCGATGTTTTATAAATGCATTGTTTGATCCCCTTGCCTTCTTTGATTTCTTTTTCACTGGCATTGCCGGTGTTCATAAAAAGAAAGACCCTGCCATTAGGATAAACCGGATCACTCATATCTACTACCGGCGCCGGGCCGCCTATCTGGAAAGATCCGTTGTCTGCAATGATACTGAGTGGCGACCAGCTTTTGCCATCATCGGTGCTTCTTTTCATTACGACATCTACATTGCCGTAGTCTGCTGCGTTATTGATCCTTCCTTCGCAGAAAGCAAGCAATATTCCATCCTTCAAACGAACGATGGCCGGTATGCGAAAGCTTTTATATCCTTCGGTACCTGATTGAAAAATGGGGATTTCTGTTGATTGCGCATAAGTATCAACAGCAAAACATAACAAGGCAAAGCATATTGCCAGGTTTATTTTTCTCATAGCATTGGGGGGTTGGGGGAATTTCCGAACGATAATATTAAGTAAAAAACCAACTCCTTGTATACCCAATCCTGTCAGTAATGGTTTATTTTCGTTGAAACGCGCAATGGTATGCCCGATACTTTCGACCTCACCCCGGAATTCGCCCGCCAGTCTGACCAGAAGGATCCTTTACAACATTTCAAACAGGCATTTCATTTTCCCCGGCACCAGGACAGGGACGTGATTTATTTCTGCGGTAATTCATTGGGTTTGCAACCCAAAAATGTAGCAGCAGCTATGCAGACCGAACTGGACACCTGGCGGAAAATGGCTGTGGGCGGCTATTTCAGCGGTCCCAATCCCTGGTTGTATTACCAGCATTATGTGCAATCTTCACTGGCAAGACTGATGGGTTGTCATGAAAACGAAGTGACTGTCATGAATACGCTCACTGTTAATCTGCATTTATTGATGCTGAGTTTTTACCGCCCTACTGCAAGAAGGTACAAGATCATCATGGAAGCAGGCGCTTTTCCATCCGATCAATACGCAATAGAAACATTGGTGCGTCATTTCAATCTTGATCCTACTGATGCGATCATTGAAATCAATCCGAGGGAAGGCGAAAAAACATTGCGCACTGATGATATTGTTCAGACCATCCACAACACTGGCGCCGAACTGGCGATGGTACTCTTTGGCGGCATCCATTATTATACCGGTCAGTTACTCGATCTGCCCGCCATTACCGCCGCCGCACACGCTGCCGGTGCTGTTGCGGGCTTCGACCTGGCACACGTAGCAGGCAATGTGCCTATGCAATTACACACATGGGGCGTTGATTTTGCAGTGTGGTGCAGTTATAAGTATCTCAATGCAGGTCCGGGTGCAGTAGGCGGCGCTTATATCCATGAAAAACACGCACAAAATATCCATACACCCCGTTTGGGTGGTTGGTGGGGAAATGATGAAAAGACACGCTTCAAAATGGAAAAAGGTTTCATACCCAAGCAGGATGCAGGCGGATGGAATATCAGCACGGCGCAGGTATTCAATACGGTTGCACTGAAAGCTTCGTTGGAATTGTTTGACGAAGCGGGAATGGACCGGTTACGTACCAAAAGCATCCGCCTCACTGCTTACCTCGAATACCTCCTGCATCAATTACCCCAACTGAATTTTGAGATACTCACTCCTGCAGATGTCAACAGCCGCGGAGCACAACTGTCTCTCTTTTTCAGGGAGAAGGGAAAAGAAATTCACCAGCGTATGATCGACAACGGCATTACGGTAGATTACCGCGAACCAGGCGTTATACGCGTAGCGCCTGCGCCATTGTATTGCAGCTTTGAAGACGTGTACCGCTTTTACACGATCTTAAGAGATCATTTTAATTGACTATTTTCTGCAACGTCGCTATCAGTTGGTTATCAATCTGCGCCGATCGACAAAATTCAATTTTAAGCGTATCTTTAGTTCACACAATGCTGCTGCTATGACCAAGCATCATTTCTCTTACCTGGCACTCGGCGATTCTTACACCATTGGCGAATCGGTTCCTCTGCATGAATCATTTCCTTACCAGGCAGTGCAGTTGTTGCGCAAGGCCGGCTTGCATTTCAGTGCACCTGAAATAATAGCCCAAACCGGATGGACCAGCGGAGAACTGGCCGAACACATCTTGCATACAAAGCTGCTCGAGCAATATGATTTTGTTAGCCTGCTCATAGGCGTCAATAACCAGTACCGCGGACTTCCCGCCGAAGATTTTGAAAACGACCTGGGCTTCCTGCTGAAAAAAGCGAAACACCTGACCGGCGGCCACGATGAACGTGTAATACTGCTATCTATTCCCGATTGGGGCGTTACGCCTTTTGCATCAAACCGTGACAGGGAGCTGATCTCGACAGAGATTGATCATTTCAATGCTGTATGCACAAAAGCGGCGGCGCAATTCCATGTACAGTATATTGACATTACTGCCGGCAGCAGAAAAGCAAAAAGCGACACCAGTTTATTGGCCGCGGACCAGTTGCATTATTCAGCAAAAGAACACGCTGTTTGGGCAGAGAAAGTAGCGAATGCCATCAGGCAAGTGATACTCCATCGCTGATCATCACAACTCACTGTTGTTTTACTTCTAGCTTTGGAAAAAGAGCCATTAATTGCGTGGCAATGGCCAGCACCACCAATAAATATAATCCCGCTCTCTTTTCAGGGCACTCACCCAGCAGGCAGGTTGACAGAATAATGTAATTACGGATAGACCAGGCCAGGTTGATGGCGCAGACAAACACATTGGTTCGTTTGGCCCATAAACGGGGTATTACAAACAGGAACGCAGCGATTGCCGATATGACAATATTGAACAGTCCGGGTTTACCGAAATTGGTGCCTACAGCAGATAAACCTGTAATGGTAATTTGCCGGCTGGCAATATAGGTCCAGGGGAAAAAACACACGACGATCAATAAAACAGCAGCTACCAGCCCTGCCTGTTGCGAATACTTCATGCGCCAAACCTAACCCTTTTTCATTAATAACTTTCTATTAAGTCTATCCGGACTATGGGAAATGCAGCGAAACTTAGTAAATTGCTGGGAACCTAACTATTTTGTCCATGAACGTCGTTACACTGCACTTCCCTAGTGTTTTTGAGACCGCATTCGGTAATATGGAAAATACCGCCAAAGACCTGCTGAACGGTATCAAAGTAAAAAAAGACAATGCCTGGTATATGGTAGGCAATCTCGCCAGGCACAATGGCATTAACCCTTCGCGCGTTACGAATGCCACGCCGGCGGAAGAAGATTTCGACATTCTCTTCCGCGCTGCCCTGGTTAATCTTGCGCCACGGTTACAGCAACCCATAACGGTTACCATCGGCTTCCCGTTTTCCACCTACCATGCATTCAAGCAGATGGCCGAGCAATACCTTTCTAAAAGGCATTTCATGGTAGAGTATGATTCGCAAACTTTCAACGTAAAGGGACAAGTGAAGCGGGAGGTGTTTGATATTGAGAAGTTTGAAGTCATCCCGGAGATCGTGGGCGGTATCATAGGATTGAAGCACATCGTAACCAATCCTGTTCCGCAAAATTTCATGGTACTCAGTTTTGGTTTTGGAACGTTGGAAGGTATTATGGTTTCAGACGCCAGCCTCGTCCACCGAACTGCTTTCAGTACGCATGGCTTACGTTATGCCATTCACAACCTTACGCAGGAGTTGAATAAGAAGTATTACCTCGAACTCAAAAATGAGCACCAGTTGGATGATGTGTTTATGAAAGGGTCCATCTTTGCCAACCGTAGGCGGGTTGATATTACCGAAACACGTAAAGAACTGCTGCAGCAATACTATCAAAAAGTGGTATCTCCTTCCATGCGGGCTTATTTCACCGACCGCGACCTGGAGCTCTGCGAAAAAATATACATATTGGGCGGCGGCGCTCATTACGCAGAACTGGTTCAGCTTGTTGAAGATGAATTCAAAGACCTCATGCCCATTGAAGTAGTGCCACAACCGGAACGGGTTGCCAGTGTTGGTTACCTGTATAATTCATTGCGGTTGTCGGATAATTATCCCAACCGTTGTGCAGGCATTGACCTTGGAAATGCATTTTCTGCGTTGTCTTTCTTTTCAGAAAACGTAACGAACCTCGACTTTAAAGCTTAACATGTGCTGAAGCTCCTTTCTTTGATACGTAAAAATGGGATCTGTTGTATTCCCAAAGGCGCCGTGGTGCATGGTGGCATTGATGTATCTGTTCCATTGTATGTGTATGGAACTATCTATGGCGAAGTGAAAGCCGGTGCACTGGTTTACCTGGGAAATACAGGATCCATTGTTGGAAATGTGCATGCAGCGCGACTGGTTGTGTACGGACAGATCCAGGGAGAAATTATGATCAGCGGGGAAGCGAAGATGATGAACAGTGCTAACATCATCGGCAACATCAGCGCGTCTCCGCTTGTTATTGATAAAGACGCCCGCATTGATGGGCAGGTGAATGCAATTCACCAATCTGCTGCGGATAATAATGATACCGCTCCTACTCAACCTCCCCGTTGGATCTAATCATTGTCTACCGCCCGGGGATTCGGCTTGAAGAATGAAGCCCTTCTTGGTGCCGGCACAATAGCATGTTCTCCTTTCACTGCTTTCCAGATCACTTCTGTGAACTCCCTGTCGGGCGCCCGGTCTTCTTTGGTGAAATCAAAAGTCTCGCTTTTCTTCTGCCATGCATTGACCACTTCGTTTTTTTTATTGATATCTGTCTGCAAGGGTTTTGCTGCGAAAGGTGTGAGATCGGGCGTTGCCGAGAAACAACGCCACATAGGTGTTGCGGCAGCATCGTACTGGCTCATGGGCGGAATACCTAAAATCAGTTCAATGGTGCGCAGCATCGAAGAAGTGGAATACATGGTATGATCTACAAAATGTCTTTTTACAAATCCGCCCATCACATAGGCAGTACTTCTGTGTGCATCCACATGATCGGGGCCATCTTGAGCATCGTCTTCCAGAACAAAAACGGCGGACTCTTTCCACACGGGGCTTTTGCTGAGGTACTCGATGAACATACCTATGGCCAGGTCGTTATCGGCAACATGGGCAAAAGGCGTAGGTCGTCCTTTGCTCAATCCTTCTGTATGGTCATTGATGATGCGAAGCGTGCTTAGCTGTGGCAGCGCATGGTTGGCCACCAGCGAATCGAATTCCCTTTTCCACTGACCTACCCGTGTGGTATCACGTACGCGCTGGTCCCAACTGGTATAATACGGACAGAAATGATCTTTCAACACCGGTATATTGGGCTTGTAATCATCTGCAAATTCACCGTAGGTGCGATAGCTTACGCCCGCTCTTTTGCAATGATCCCAGATAAATCCTTTTTTGTTATTGGCAATGGCCCTGTTGCCTTCCGCATCGTAATCACCGCCTCTGCCGCCATAACTGGTTACCCATGTTTTTTCCAGGTAATCGGTAGCATAAGCACCCATGCTCCAGTTATGACCATCGGCACTCACTTCACCATCAACATAAAAATTATCGAGCAATACAAATTCCCTTGACAATGCATGCAGGTTGGGCGTTACTTTTTCTCCAAACAAACAAAGACTGGTATCGCCATTGCCTTCCGGCATATCGCCCAATACCTGGTCGTAAGTCCTGTTTTCTTTGATGATGTAGAACACATATTTAATAGGCGACGCATCTCCTACTCTTCTGGGTATGGGGTTGCCTTCCACGCCTTCGCTTATCTTTTCCTTTTCTTTGGTATAAGGTGTATTGCGATATACCACCTGTGAGTAAATGCTCAACTGTTTTGCATCGGGAACCGGAATAATGCTGAGGGTTCCTTTGAAGAGCCCGCCGATGTATTGTACTTCTGCCGGTTTATTGGGATCACCTTTTTGAAAACTTAAATGCACTTTTTTGTTCACCGGGTTGGGACCATACGGATTGGCCATGGAAGTGAATCCTTTTCCGTTCGCAACCCATATATTTTTGCCAATGGTTCTTACACAGGAAGGATACCAGCCCACCGGTATAAAACCTTTTGAATGACTGCTACCGGGCGTTGATACATCGAAAACAGACAAACAGTTATTGTCTGCATTGGCGATGTACAATGTTTTTTCATCCGGACTCAACGCTACTCCATTGGTAGTAGAACCGTTGGGCGCATCGGGGTATAAAGCGGCATTCAGCGTTTCCAATATTTTGTGGTTCCTGGTATCGATTACTGATACGCTGTTGTCGTTGGCGTTGGCTACATAGAGGTACTTGTCGTTTTTGGAAAGACAGATATCGTTCGGGTTACTGCCCACATTGATTGCTGCAATCAATTGACGAGAGCCGGTATGATAGGTCAGTAATTTGCCACAACCCCAGCAGGAAATATAGAGCTTGGTTTTATCGTGTGATAACAAACAGGTATAGGCTTCTCCGGGAAGCTTCAACTCTTGTATGACTTTCTTCGATTGAAGATCGATCACATACAGCGAGTTGTTATCTTTGGTTACGACATAAAGCAATTGGTCATCGATATCGATGCCGGCAGGTGATATTTTATTGGGCCATTTAGCGCCCAGGATGATACTGTCTTGCAACACCAGTTTTTGTTGGCGGATGGCATATTTCAGTATCCAGTTATCGTTACCGCCGGATGCATATAAGCATTTTTCATCAGCGCTGAATTTCAAACCCACCCACAATTTGGGTACCGTGATATTGTCCAGCACTTTACCTTGCTGCACATCGATCAACTGCAAAGTCTGGGTGCTTTGTCCGTTATTGGTTATTGCCATTAATTTTTTCGATGCGCTTACAGCGATGTTCAACGGCAGGTCGCCCACAGGCAGGCTTTTACCTGCCGGCGTAAGGCTCCATCCGTTGGGAAGCCCTACCCGCCCTGCTTCCAGGGTTTGCAATGATTGGGCCTTAATACAACTCGAAATACAAAGCACAGTCAATACCCATACTATCTTTTTCATATCACTGGTTTATAATGTTGCGATCATTTCTTCTGCGAAACCGAAAGACAAAGTCATTCCTGCACCCCCCAATCCATTCATGATATATACACCTTGCATGGGGTTCAGGAAAACATCGGTTTGTCCGTTCGTCATTTTCGGATATATGCCATTCCAGGTCTGTATCAATTTCCAATCGTCGCATACTGCAAATAATTTGAGATAATGTATGATCATTTCGTTGATATGTGCCCTGTCGAACGGATCGAAGGTATGACCATATTCGTGAGAATCACCCACTGTCAATTCTCCTTTGTCGTTTTGAGAGATCATCACATGTATTCCATTTGCCACGTATTCCGACATCTCTGTCTCATACCTTTTCCTGAGCAATCCGAGTGAAGGAGCTACTTTGAAGCTGTTGTAATGGATCAGTGACAGACCTCCGCACAAAGAAGTACCCATACGCCATTGAGGGCTTCCCGGCACGAAACGCATCATCTGCAATTTGCATTTGGTAATCGGCAATGCTGAAAATGCTTCAGGGAAAAGGGTTTCAAAATCTGCGCCACTGCATATAAAAACAAGGTCTGACTCTAATATTTGCCCTTCTATATATACTTTCCCTGGGGTAATTGCATTCACCTGCTTTCCCCAAATAAATTCCACATCCAGGTATTCTTCAAGATAAGCAGGGATGGAAGCGATGGCTTCACGCGGATCTACAATGGTCTCTGTAGCACTGAACAAGCCGCCCTGTAATCCGTTCCCGTTCACTCCTTTGAAACGTCGCATAATCACATCCTTATCCAACAATTCAACCGGCCTGCCTGATGCTTTGAACGTATCATACAATTCCTGCAATACAACCCATTCATCTGCATGGTGTGCCAGGTGCAGGCTTCCGGCATCTTCATACCAGAGTCCGATACTGTCGGCCACTTCTTTCCATATTTCCCTGCTACGTACTGCCCGGTTGTATAGTGTACCCTCGGGTTGTCCCACCGGCCACAGCATTCCGAAATTGCGAATGGAAGCCCCCACTGCTTTCTGCGTTCTTTCTACTAATGTTACTTTGTATCCTTTCAATGAGAGTGCGCGTGCCGTTGCCAGTCCAACTATTCCCGCTCCCACAACAATGGCTGTCTTATTACTCATGCTCGTTCACGATGGTTTGATATTTTTTATTGAAATAAGCCAATGCCAGCAAAGTAAGTGCGATACCCATCACCGACAGTACCACTACCCCGTTGCTGTAAATGGCAGTCCATTTTAGTTTCAGGTTGAAAACTGCTTTTAACATGATCACTCCCACACTTCCCATATAACCGAATGAATCGGCCAGGTACATCAGAAAGCCCACGTTACCTGCACACTTAAAACTAGCGATCATCCGGTCAAATAAGATGCAGTTGAACGGAATATAACCTATATATAACCCAAGACCGGTCAGGGTCATCCACACAAAAGGCGAGAGATGGTTGGTAACGAACAACAGGGAGCTGGCTCCGGCCATGAAAAAGCCCAGTACCACAATCAGATGCGTAAGTACAAAAGCACGCCTGTTGTTTTGAATCAGCATCATGCAGCTGATCAATATCAATACCAATATGGTAGTAGGTGCTTCTGTGGTGGTAAACACTTCGGGTTGGTTGCCGAAACCCAGTTCTTGCCACATATCAGCTGCGAAATTGTCGCGTATGTCCCGGAAAATGGTAAGAAACACATAAACGATGATGAGCAGCACCAGTCCTGTTTTAAACTGGTTGAAAAACTGTTTTCGCTCTTCTTTATTCATGGGCAAACGCGCTACCCTGCTATTGGTATCATCGACAGAAGGCGGTGGTATTTTTTCCAGCAGGAAAACCAACAGTATCATGGGTAACATAAACAACAATCCCGTTACAAAAGGTATCCAGTATTCGTTTATATTTCCATAGACCATCAGCCATTTGGCAATGGTTTTAACCAGGCCTGAAGAAAAAATAAAACTTACCGCCAGGGAAGCGCCTATGAAGTCTGTGGTTTTTCTTCCTTCCACAAAAGAAAACACAATGCCCCATATCATACCCAATGGAAATCCATTCAGGAAAAGACATACAATATTAAAAGGAGCCGGCAGCAAGGCAAACAAAAGCAAGGCCAGCCATGAAATACCAACCAGCAATAATATGGTTTTGCCCCTGCCTATTCTTTTAAGCTCTGCTATAAAGCGAATTCCATAAAACTTACTGGCCATATAACCCAGCACCTGGCAAATGACCAGGGCATCTTTATAATGCAGGCCCAGCACATTCTTTTCATGTTCAAACGTGCCTACTGTAAAAGGCTTTCTGAACGCATATACAGCGGCATACGTGAGGAAGGTTATAACAGCTGCATACAGGGCAACCCACTTTTCTCGTTTCGTTTCCAATACCTATTGAATTTTAGCAATCAGTTCCTGCATAGAATCGATGATATAGTCGGGCTTATAAGGTATCAATGCCTCGCGTGCGTAAGCGCCGGTAGTAACAGCCACTACGAGCCCGCAGTTTGCATTCCGTCCTTCCTGGATATCCACTTCTGTATCTCCTACTTTCACTACACGTGCCGGATCGGTAATGCCCGTTTGTTGCATCAGGCTTTGAATCATATAAGGATGGGGTCTGCCTTGTGGCACTTCATCGCTGCAAATCACGGCATTTATGTGCGGATGCTTGTCCCAATTCAGTTTCTTCAATATGGCATCTGTGATGATGCGTGTGAATCCGGTATCGAGCGTTATCTTGATACCTTTTGATTGCAGCCATTCAAATGTCTCCATTACATGAGGCAGTGGCTGCAATGTATCATCGTTTTCATAAAAGCGACCCATATTCTGCGTAAACACATCGTGAATAGTGGCTACCAGTTCGGGTTCTGCCACTTTCCTGCCAGGTGCGAACTGGTCGAGGATGATCTCTACGGCTTCTATCTTACGGTAACCCATCACTTTGTTGATGGCTGGTGTATCCACTTCAATACCTGATGCCGTAAAAGCCATGCGGAATGCTTCGTTTACGTCTCCTTTGTCCAATACCGTTGTACCGGCGATATCAAAAACTACCAATGCTGTATTCATCTCTTGATCTCTATTGTTTTAATAAGTGTTCTTCCATTATACGTTCATAATGTTGCAGGGAAACCAATGGAACGTTTTCTCTTTTAGCTTCTTCGTCCCACCTGCGAAGGGTTACATACAGGTGAAACAGTTCTTCCTGCTCAAATGCTTCTGCTTCTTCCACTGTCATCATACCCCCCTGCATCACCAGCGTTTCTTTACTGGCCGGTGATAATTTTGCGTAGTATTCGGGATATTTAAAAGTAAGGTATCTTTTGGATGCCACATGCGACCCTACCAGTTTGGCTACTTTTTCAGAGAACCCTTTGCTCCTGATGTATACTTCGCCCAGTTTCTCGTGGTCTACAATGCCGAATCCGTTCATCTCTGCGGCAGACAACAGGTTACCGCAGAGATGCCCTATATCGTGCATGAATGCGGCCAGGATCACTTCATTATCATAGCCCTCTTCTTCCGCCAGTTGCGCGCATTGGCACATATGCTCCAGCTGCGATACCGGCTCGCCTATGTAATCGGCATCTCCATATTGCTCATAGAGGGCAAGGATTTCTTTTACGATCTGGGTTACCTCCTGTTGCGTCATAACAATGAATGTTTAAAATAAAGGCGATGCCTTTACAGACATCACCTTTATAATCTGAAAACTATATTCTTTTAGAACAAATCATCTATTTGATCAGCCACATGGCTGCATTGATATTGTCGTTGCCATTGTACTGGCTCTGTACAGCCGCAGTATAATTGTCTTTATTGGTAGACAATTCAGAAGCCGGGTACTGGTATCTTATCGGAATCACCCCTCCGTTACCTACGCCTGAACCGGTGGCAAAAACCGGTACTCCTGTTCTGCGCCACTGGTAATAAGCTTCCATTCCTGAGTTACGGGCCAATGACAGGTAACGCTGGATCAGAATTTGGTTGAGCCCTGTTGCATTATTACCTGCATAACTTACTGCGGGTTGGGCAAAATAGTCGCTGTAATTAAAGGTAATATTATAATCCACATATACGCCAGGTGCTGTTGTTTTTAAGAAGCTAACAGTATTGGCTCCATCGTTCACACCATAAAAAGCGAACATAGCTTTTACACCTTTTTGATACCAACTGTTGGCATCACCTGTTACCCAGCCACGGTTAATGGCTTCAGCAATATTGAAACACATTTCCGGGAAGCCGATGATAAAAGTGTTCTCACCTTTGAATCCGTCGTAATACCTTTTACGGCCAATAGCGGATATCCTGAACGCTACCACATCACCACCCAGGTTACTGGTAGGCGCACCATTGCTTCCACCTACAAATGACTGGTAGGATGTATCAGAATAACCCAGACCGCGTGCAGGTTCAGCTACTTTCATCGCTCTCAAATCTTTCAGTCCGGCCAACGTATTCAACCATGTTGCCGCCACACACAACCTCAATGCATCGTTACCATAGTTGTTCTTGTTGTTGGGGTATTGGTTGAAAGCATCGTTATAAACATACTCAAGGTTATCGGTGAGATCGTTCATAATAGGATACTTGGCAGGGTTCGACAATACATCTGCGAACTTCTGCTTTACATTCAGGTCAGCATCATCCGCTCTCTTGCTCAGTTCGATGAGCACACGGAGCTTGAATGTATTGACTACTTTCTGCCATTGCTTTAAAGCCGTCAGCGGATCCTTAGCGCCACTGATGCGCTCCTGGTAGTAGAAATCACCCAATAATGAGGTATTAGATGCTGCGATCAGACTTGCCAGTTGTGTATTGGCATCCTCAAGTAATTGCAAAGATTGTTTGAAAACATCTTTCTGTGTGTCGTACTTGGGTTTGGGGTTATCCAATCCTTTTAATGCATCGCTCATGGGGATGTCGCCTACTTTCAGGCTCATTTTCACGAAAAAATAGGCCTTAAAAAATTTAGCCAGGGCGCTGTACGGGTTATTATCTCCGGACGCCTTTGCAGCTTCTTTTTCCATGGCTATCACATTACGCAGGGTGCCATAATTCAGGCTTGCACCACCGCTCCAATATTCGTTGAGGCCATAATAAGTGTAAGTAGACAAGGTGTACTGACAAAATTTATCAGCATCGCCTGCAGGAAATTCCACGATGTCATTTTCTACCTGCCTTAACAACAGGTAGGCAGGTACAGACACAGGCTGGTTGGGGTTGACTGCATATTCTTCGAACTTCTTGGAACAACTGCTTGCTACCAGTACAATAGCTATAAGGAGCGCTCCGGTTATTGTATTCTTTTTCATGCTTGGTTATTTGTCGTTTAGAAAACAATGTTTACGTTAAATCCGTAGCTACGCGTTGTTGGCGTTTGCAGGTTCGGTTCCCTGCTGTTGCCGGAATAGATGTTTCTGCCAGAGTACTGGTCCACATCCATGTCTTTAAAACGGGAAGGGAAGAAATACAGCAGATTACGGCCAACCAGCGACACATCGATTTTGGTAATGAAGGATTTTTTGCCCAGGAATCGCTGGGGAAGAGAATAGGTCAGCACTACTTCTCTCAATTTAGCGTAGGTTTTGGCTACAGAAGTGTGTTCGAAATCATTGAAATAACTGCTCACATAGTCCTGGATATAATTCACCACCGATTTATTGGGTGCAAATTGCAGGTCTTTATAGTTGGTGATTACGCCTGTAACCGGATCGTACTTGGGTGTACCGCTGATGATCTGTACTCCCTCACCTACATAAGTACCTTTGAATCCCGGATCTGTATAATGGTGGAACTCGTACTCCCTGGCTGCACCTACTGCACCTTGTACGGTTTCGATATTACTTCCGCCTTCGATGCCTTTTCTCAATACCCTGTCCTGTACCTTTCCACCTACTTTACCATCAAACTGGAAAGCAAGGCTGAAGGTTTTATAAGTGAATTTGTTGTAAACAGCCCAGCTCCAATCCACATCCCCATTTCCTACATACTGGGCTTTCGGCAAATAAACAGGATAGCCTGATGCATCATTGATCACTTGTCCATCGGGAGTTTTGGCTGTCACACTTGCGTATAACTTATCTACCCTGTCGCCCTGCTGGAACTGGTAGTTCGAAAGGTTAGCAGGCAGTTCTTTATAAGTTTCGCGGAAAGTAGACCAGTTCAACAACACATCCCATGACAGGCCTTTCCTGTTTTGGATGGGTGAACCAGTCAGCGACAGTTCCGCACCTTTGATCTCTGTTTTGATCGCATTGGTAATGATACCGGTTAAGCCGGATGTTTCTGAAAGGGCTGAAGTAACGATGCCTGGACCCTTGATATTGTCGTAATAAGTAGCGCTCAAGCCCAGTCTGTTTTTCAGGAATTTGATATCCAGACCGTACTCTGCACTGGTAGAAACGGAAGACTTGATATTGGGGTCTACTTTATTACCCGGTGCATAAGCGCCTGTCTGGTTATTGTACACAGTTCCAATACCATAAGCAGGGTCAGACAATGAATAAGAAGGTCCGCCATATACCGTTGTATAAGGAGTTCCATAACCCAACGGGTAACCGGCCGGCCCGAGATAAGGGCTGGTACTGGGCGCTTTTGCCGTAGCATAGCTTCCCCTGATTTTCAGGAAGCTGATGACACGAGGCAAGTCTATATAATCTGAAATAACAGATGCTACTGAAACCGAAGGGTAGAAATAAGTATTGTTGTTCAAACGAAGTGTAGAGTTTTTATCTACCCTGCCTGTAGTGGTTACTGAAAGGTATTTTTTATAATCTACACTGAGAGAGTAATAAGCGCTCAATACCAGCATTTTCGAATTAAAATTGTAAGCTTTCAGCGGGTTCAGGGTATTGGCGAAAGAATAAAGCCCCGGAACGTTCAGGTAGTCCGTTTTCACAAAGCTGGAGTTATAGCTGAAATTGCGGGCATTGACACCACCAAGGCCGTCAATGGTAAACCCACCCCTGATCTTACCGGTGTATTTCACCAGGCCTTCTACGTTGTTGTCGAACATTGAGCGCCTGTCTTCAGAATAATCGCCACGGTTCAGTTCCCTGCCGTATGGGTGCGCCGAATAAGGCAGTTTCTCATTACGCATTATATCGAAAGTGCTCACGTTTGTCCTCAGAATGGCTTCGATATGCGAATTGGGTTTATAGGTTAACGCAGCAGTTCCATACACATCTGTTTTATAATGACCGCGCAACCATTCGTAACTCATGAACCAGGGATTGTGGTAACGCTGATATTCAGCAAATATGGATTGAACACCTTCCTTGCCAGGCTGCCAGTAATTACGCAGTTGATTCACATCGTAATCGGCGCCAGTCCAGATGGTCAGGTTATAGATCACGCTGTTAGGACCGTACACAACATCAGGAAAGTTGGGAGAGAATTGACGATTATAGTTCAGGTTACCCTCAATCTTCAATTTATCACTCAGGTTGTACCCGGTATTGATGTTGAAATTAACCGTATTCAATTTGGTATTGGGTACAATGCCCTGCTGGTAAGTATGAGACAGCGACATCCTGATATTGGATCTGTCGTTGGCAGATGAAAAGCTGAGGTTATTGGTGGTTAACAGACCGGCCTGGATGAATTTTTTCAGGTTATCCACACCACGGGCAATATAAGGCGTTCCCTTTCTAACTCCGGTTACCGGGTCGATAGGACTGTCGTACTGGGGAACCAATTGTCCTTCAAATTTAGGTCCCCATACATCGTAGTCTCCATCATTGATACCACCACCTTTACCATCTCCAAACGCATACTGCGAATAATCACCTCCGCCATAGAGCGCCTGGGTTTTCGGAACGGCTATAAAACCTTTGTCAAGCTGGGTAGATGAATTGAATTCTATGGTATAGCCTTTATCATTTTTCTTAGCCTTTTTGGTAGTAATAAGGATAGCGCCATCCTGGGCACGGCTACCATAGATAGCAGTAGCGGCGAGGCCTTTCAGGACAGTATAAGATTCGATGTCATCCGGACTGAGGTTCCAGGTATCGGATGTGATGGGTATACCATCTACTACATATAAAGAGATATTATAACCGCGGAGAGATACGGCTGGTGCAGCCAGCATTTCTCTGCTGATGGCCACATCCAGGCCCGCAACTTTGCCCACCAGACCATTGACGGGATTAGGCTCCCGGGCTTTTACAAGGTCGGCACCTTTTACTTCCTGAACAGCGTAACCCAGTTTTTTGGTTTCCTTTTTCACACCCAGGGCGGTTACCACCACTTCGTCCAGTTGTTTTGACGAAGGGTCAATAAGAATATCCAAAAATTGGCTGGTTGCATTCACTTGTTTTTGTGCATATCCAACATAATTGATCAACAACTGACTATTTGCAGGAGCAACATGCAGTTCAAATTCACCATTTGCATTGGTAGTAGTGCCAATATTGGTATGCTTAACAGTAACACTAACCCCTTCCACGGGGCGCTTGGTAGCGGCATCTGTTACTTTTCCTTTTACGGAAACGGATTGTGCAGACAAATGTGCGCACATCACAAGGGTCGTAAGCGACAGTAACAAAGCCTTGAAATAGCGAATCAACTGATGCTTCATAAACAAGGGTTTTGATGTTTTAGAAGGCAAAAGTATCAGCGCAGTGTTATGAAATAGTTTAGTTAAAGTTAACTAAAAGTAAAGTATTTGTAAACAAATACAGTCTTAAAAAGGTCTTACGTTTATAAATACTAAACACAAAATATACCCTGGTCTTATACCGACCTGTTTTTGAAAAAATAGATGACCAGCAGCAGGGCGTCTTCCTGGCCGGTGTTGCGGGGGTTGTGGAGGTCTCCGGCGTCGAAAAAGAGAGAGTCGCCCTCCTCCATGAGGTAAGTTTCTTCGCCAATGGTATATTCAACTTTACCCTTCAGCAGGTATTTGAACTCGAAGGCATCCGTACTCACCATTTGGCGTTCGGCATTGCTTTCCAATCGAAGGAGCACGAAATCTACATGGTAATCGTGTACGGTAGTGGAGAACAGCCGCTGGTAATAAAAACCATGGGCGTTTTCTTTTTCAAAAGGCTGATACTGTTCTTTTTTCCGGTAGATCACTTTGTGATCGGAGGAGAGCAGGTTGATGTCTTTGAAAAATTCATTAAAATCTATCTGCAAAGATTTGATCAGGTTGAGCAACACTGTTAAAGAGGGGATGCTTCGGTTATTCTCCACCTGGCTGAGCATTCCCTTGGAAACGCCTGCTGCATCAGCCAGTTCCTGCAATGTGATGTTCTTGTCCTTCCTGAGTTCCCGTAAACGGTTGCTGATCTGGTTAATGATATCCTCTTGCATACATGCGTTCATTTAATATTCTGCAAATTAAATGTAGGGCATATACGGTATTGCTACTCCATTAATAATATTAATTTAGCATCCCATGCAAAAGACCTGTTCAAAATGCGGAGCCACGTTTGGCTGCAAGAATGAAGCGCCGGGCTGCTGGTGCGAATTGGTCTGTGTTGATGCCCCAACCCTCGCTTTATTGAGGGAACAATTTGATAATTGTCTTTGCCCCGTTTGCCTGCAATCGTACAGCAATTTACAGGCGCCACAACAAGAGGTAATTAACAATAATGCATAAGTATTTAGTTTCAAGTCAAGTATCTTCTTTTGAAGTTATTTTTACCTTTTTTGGGCTTCCCACTAGGACCTTCTTGCCGCTCCATTGTCTTTTTATAAAACACAGTTGCACAACAGGCTGGCATACTTGTTGCGATTAGCCTGACAGATAGCTGATACCCTTATCAAAAACCCAGATGTATGAAAAAAATTACTTTGAACCGCTTCGGCATGATGATGGCAATGGTATTGCCGGTTTTCTTATTATTCTTTGCAATCGCCTGTAACAAATCGGCGAGCACTCCGCAAAACAAATTCCTGACAGTGCATTTAACAGATGACCCTGCACTTTTCAACGATGTCTTTATTGACGTTAAAACAGTGGAAGTTAAAATCGACCCTGATTTGAATCACGACAGTCATTTCGACGATGCCGATAAAGACAGCGATAATGACGGGACAGACCATGACCAGTTTGGTAAATGGGATACCCTGCACATCAGACCCGGTGTGTATGATATCATGAAACTCAGGAATGGATTGGACACTGTATTGGCTACTGGTAATATTCCTGTGGGCAGGATCGAGAAGATCCGGATTACCGTGGGTAGCAACAATTCAGTGGTGTTAGCCAACAAAGTATCACAACCGCTGATTCTGGCTCCCGGCCAGAACAACTATCTCTATGTAAAGATTGACGAAAAAGAGATCGATGATGCAGGTGGCCAGGTGAGTCTTTGGATTGACTTTGATCTTTCAGAATCCATCCGTGAGTACAATGGTCAGTTTTACCTGAAACCGGTATTAAAAGCATTCAGCATGGAACAATCCGGCAGCATTGAAGGCAAGGTATTACCGCTCGATGCACATGCAATAGTGAAAGCTTATTCCGGAACAGATACTGCAACAGCGATCCCAGAAACAGGTAATGGAGAATTCAAGATTCGTGGATTAAAGACTGGCACTTACAGTGTATCGTTCAAATCAAGTAACGGATACCGGGACACTACGATCACTAATGTACAGGTAATGAAAGGAAATAATACAGAGCTTCCTACTGTTACACTGCACAAGTAAATAAGGCTTAGGATTCCCGTACCTGCGGGTTTGGTTTTAAATACAGGATAGACAGAGCGGCTGATTCTTCAGCCGCTTTCTTTTTATACAGGCTCAGGCTTATTCTCTTACATCTATCATCAATAGATACGATGAAACTCAAGCTGTGCCTGGCTCAAACAGATTGGCACGCTTGTTGACTTACACTGGAGGGCTAAACCAATTCATTAACTAAACCCAATAGGCATGAAGAAAAAAACAATCCCCGATAAACTCGGTATGATCTTGGCATTGGTGTTACCGGCTATAGTGGCTACACTGATACTTTTCGCGATCGTTACTTTTATTTCTTAAAACAAATCCGGCCGATGTAAAAAGTTTACTATTATCCATGAGTTTAGGTACCCGTTTCTTACGGGTTGGTTTTGAATACAGGATAGACAAAGCGGCTGATTTCTCAGCCGCTCTCTTTTTATTTAATGCACAACCATCGTGTGACCATCGTATGAAAATTGTTCATGTTGTTTGGACAGTACTTTTGTAAACAAAGCTTCATCCAGCAAACTCTTCACAGAGGGTATGATGAAATCAGGTGTGTATCCGTAATGATCCAGGTCCTCTTCTTTCGTTACGCCCGATAAAGTAAGTACAGTGGTGAACCCCATGGAACCGGCGCCCAAGATATCGGTGCCCATGGTATCCCCGATCATGATGGTCTCCGCAGTAGACAATCCCAATATCTTCCTGGCCATACGCATCATCACCGGGCTGGGCTTACCCACACTGAATGCCTGTTTGCCTGTAGCAAATTCCAGCATGGCAACAAAGGCGCCACAGCCTGCACGGTATTTTCCATTGCCTACCGGGCAGTTCGGATCCAGGTTGGTGGCAATCAGTTTGGCCCCGCCCATGATCATGTTGATGGCTTTGTCAACCGATTCCAACATAATCGTTCTTCCCTCACCGATGATCACATAATCGGGATGATCATCTACAATGGAATAACCAATATTGTGTAATTCCGTGAGCAGTCCCCCTTCCCCTATCACATAAGCCGTGCCTTGTTCTTTTCTCGAAGCCAGGTACCGGGCTGTAGCCATTGCACAGGTAAAAATGTCCTCATCATTCACATGAAAGCCCATTTTGCGCAGTTTATAACAAACATCCCTAGACGTACGCTGGCTGTTATTGGTCAGGAACAGAAAGGGAAACCCTTTCTCACGCAGGCCATTGATGAATGCTACTGCACCGGGGATTGGTTCGTTGCCTTTATATACCACCCCGTCCATGTCGATAAGAAAACCTTTCTTTTTCATAGTATGTCGGTTTTGTTCATTTAGAAAAACAGATACAGTTCGCAGGCAAGAAACGCAGGCGGCAGGCTTCGAAAAATATGTGCAAGAAACGAACGCGTGCAACAGGTCACGCAAGAGATATGGTCAACCGAACCGAAGAAAGAGCATGTAGAATACCGTACGAATATACGAATTTATGAGGAAAAAAGAGGTCCCGACCAGATTCGAACTGGTGTAGAAGCTTTTGCAGAGCTCTGCCTAGCCACTCGGCCACAGGACCTTTCCTGAATCAGGCTGCGAAAATAAAGCAAACCGTTGAATTTCAAAATTCTAAATTCTTTGCCCGAATACACGAGATTTGTACACGAACAATGTATGGACCATGAATCGCATAGCAGAAAGTGAGCTGATCATCAATAACCGCGGCGCTGTTTACCACCTGAACCTCAGGCCGGAAGAGCTGGCTAATACCATTATTACAGTAGGCGATCCTGACCGGGTACAAGAAGTGAGCAAGCATTTCGATAGCATTGAAGGGAAATACCAACATCGGGAATTTGTAACACATACAGGCCGTATTGGGCAAAAAAGGATTTCAGTAGTTTCTACCGGCATTGGAACCGACAACATTGATATTGTATTGAATGAACTGGATGCATTGGTGAACATAGACTTTACCAGCAGAACGGTCAAAAAGGAACTGAGTAAGTTAACCATTGTGCGCATAGGCACTTCCGGCTCCTTGCAGGCCGATATTCCGGTAGACAGTTTTGTGGCCAGCACACATGGGTTAGGGGTGGATAATCTGCTTAATTTTTACCGCCAGGAAAACAACGATGAAGACCTGCACATACTTAAAGCATTTACCGCCCATACCCAATTAACAGGTGGTATGGCTGCTCCATATATTGCCGGTGCAGGCGCCGCAGTATTGAAGCATTTTGTGGAAGGGTTCCACCACGGTATCACCGTTACCTGCCCGGGGTTTTATGGTCCACAGGGAAGGGTACTGCGACTGGGCCTTATAAACCCCGATTTTATAGACTTGCTTACAGCATTTCGCTTTGGAAACCATCGTATCACTAATTTTGAAATGGAGACCAGCGGCATCTATGGCATCGGAAAATTGTTAGGTCATCACTGTTTGAGCCTGAGCGCTATTGTGGCCAACAGGGTAAAAAAAGAATTCAGCAAAGATAGTGCAGCCGCAATAGAACAATTGATCGTAAAAACGCTGGGAATACTGGCGATGAATTAAACAGCAATAATATTAGTTTTGGCTTTTGAATCTGAACAACATGCAACTTACTTTTTACAAATACCAGGGCACCGGAAATGATTTTGTGATCCTCGATAACAGGGATGGCTCCATTTCACTCGATACCCAGCAAGTGAAATTTTTGTGCGACAGGCGTTTCGGCATTGGGGCAGATGGCCTGATGCTCCTCAACAAGCTGGATGGCTATGATTTTGAAATGGCTTATTACAATGCCGATGGACGTGAAAGCAGTATGTGCGGCAATGGAGGCCGTTGCCTGACCCGTTTCGCATTCGACAGGGGTATCCACAAAGCAAACTATTTATTCCGAGCAGTAGACGGCGATCACCAGGCAGAGCTTGACGAAAACGGATGGATCAGGCTTAAAATGCAGGATGTAAACGAAGTAAAAGAATACCATGGCGACCTCCTGCTCGATACCGGTTCTCCGCATTATGTCAAGAACGTTCACCATGTGATGGACCTCGATGTTTTCAAAGCCGGCAGGGAGATCCGTTATAGCAAGGACTTTGAAGCCGAAGGCATTAACGTGAATTTTGTAGAGAACGATGATAAAAAAATCATTGTGCGTACTTATGAACGTGGTGTGGAAGATGAAACTTTCAGTTGCGGAACGGGTGTTACTGCATCTGCACTGGTTTCTGCTCATAACGACAAAGGATTTAACCAGGTGGAAGTGCAAACCCTGGGCGGGCATCTCGCAGTTGAATTCGACAAGACAGGGGAACACAGTTTTGAGAATATCTGGTTATGCGGACCAGCGACATTTGTGTTCAAAGGGGAGATAGAGATATAGCCAATGATACAATACTTTAAGAACCAAGACGGCCAAACGATTGAAATCAATAAACCGGAAGCAGGCATTTGGGTGAACCTTGTTCCTCCTTTCAAGGAAGAAGAATTCATTGAACTGGGAGAAAAACTGGAAATACCCATCGCCTTTCTGCGCGATTCACTGGATATAGACGAGCGGCCACGCTATGAACTGGAAGACAATGTGCGGTTCATTGTTATCAAAACGCCCACCGAAAACAATTCTTTCAACGACAGTGATGCTTACTATATTACTATTCCCATCTGCATTATCCTCACGCACAACCAGATTGTTACGGTAAACTCATTCGACAACGGAGCCATCAAAAAATTCCTCAACTCTTTTCAGAAACGGCATCCCGACAAAAAGAATATGATGATCCTGAAAGTGTTTGAGAAAGTGGTGCAGAATTTTATGGAATTCCTCAAAGAGATCAATCACCGCCGTAACCAGTACGAAACAAGTTTGTACGAAAGCAATAGCAACGAAGACTTGCTCAACCTCATGCGGATACAAAAAAGCCTGGTGTATTTTGTTACCGCCCTGCGCGGCAATGAGATGTTGATGATGAAACTGGAGAGAAGCAATTTCCTGGGACTGAACGAAGAAGAACGAGAATTTCTGAACGACCTGATCGTGGATACCAGCCAGGCCCTTGAAATGGCCAATACTTACACAAATATCCTCACCAGTACACTCGATGCTTTTGCCAGCATCATCAGCAATAACCTGAATAGTGTGATGAAGCGCCTGACTTCTATTATCATTATAATTTCATTCCCCGCGTTAGTTGCCGGTATATATAGCATGAACATAGGCATACCCTATGTGCATTCTCCATATGCATTCTATGTCTCAATCGTACTTTCGTTAATCGCATCGGTGATCATCAGTTGGTATTTCATGAAAAAGAAATGGTTCTGATATGGCAAAAATAAACGTTAGGGTATATGGCATCCTGCTCGACAGTCGCCAACGTTTACTTGTAAGCGATGAATTCATTCGCGGCGGCTATTTTACCAAACTGCCCGGAGGAGGATTGGAATTCGGCGAAGGCACGAGGGATTGTCTCAAACGTGAGTTCATGGAAGAAACCGGTCTTTCTGTAACCATCGGCGACCATATTTATACCACTGATTATTACCAGCCTTCCGCTTTTCATCCGGGCGACCAGATCATCTCCATTTATTATTACGTGCATACAACAGAACCCATTCAACTCGAAACAAAAGATCGTCCTTTCGATTTTGCCCCCCACCAGGTAGCAGATCCGCAGGGAGAAAGTGAGGTCTTTCGTTGGATTGCATGGGAGCAGGTACATGAAGATATCATGACCCTGCCCATTGATAAGATCGTTGTTCAGAAAGTGCTGGCGCAACGCACTGTTTAAAATCTATATTCAAACATCAATTGCCAGAAAGCAGTAGTGCTGTTCCCAGATGCTGCATTTCCTACAGGAATAAACAGGCTTACTGTGGGGCGAATAGACAAATTGTTGATGTCAATAGCTGATTCAAGATCCAGTTGCACATTGGTTATACCAAAACCCTGTGCAGAAGAAGTTGTAGTGGTGGTTCCTCCACCTGTGCCTGTGCCAGTACCAGCACGCCTGCCCCCTCTTCTGGCAGTACTTCCGCTGCCTTTTTTCACATAGCTGACAGACTTTGAGTTATGACCTATATACTTGGTGGTATTAAGAAAGGAAAAATAATCGTTCGTGCCGGCATTCAGTCCCACAGAAGGGATCATTGAAAATCCAACATCTCCACTCTCCCATTCGAATGAATGGCTGAAGCCTGCAGTCAATCCAATATCACTTACAGAAGAAGCAGGTCTTGCCGAAGTGTCCTTGCCAAACCCGATTCCCACAGCGATATAGGGCATCAACCAGGTTTTTTTATAGGTCAGGTCGCCATATATTTCATTGCCCATAGGCGAATAGGGAACGCTCTTGTTACCGGTAAAAAAATAATGCCCATAAGTAATGGCATAATCAAAAACAGGCAGGTCGTAACGGGAAAAACCCATACTCACTGCATGCATATACAATCCTTTATTGGTACCACCCATTACAAACCGCGGCGAATAGCTGATGGCAAAACCACTGTTGTTACCGAGTGAAAGGGTTGGACCAAAGGAAAGTGAGTTGTTAAAACCCGTATCGGTGCCAACGATGTTATACGTTGAAACGGTTATCAGGTTGATTCCGGCTGAAAAACGCCATTGGGAGGCATGACTGCTATCCTGCGCAGTTAATTGGGTCAGGGCGCAAAAAGACAAGCATGCAAGGACAAATAATCGTTTCATGGGGTTTATTAAAAATCGCTGCAAAGTTGCTTACAACTCTGCCAGCATCAAAAAAGAGGTTCATTGTAAGTTGTATTTAAACGGTTCACTCTTCCGATTTGCCCATCGCCGCCAGCTTCATCTTGTGGGCCGTTTCATGTCCCACATACCGTTCTATCCTTCCTTCGATCAGGTAAATCAGCGGCGTAAGCACAACCGCCATAGTAAATTTATATAAATAATTCACTACACAAATGGCCAGCACCAATTGCCAGCTCCAGCCATTACCTATTTTAAATGCGATAAAAAGAACCACGAAGCTGTCTACCAGTTGTGACACAACCGTAGAACCGGTTGCCCTCAACCAGACCCATTTGTGGCCGGTAACTTTTTTAATGCGATGAAATACGGTAACATCCACAATCTGGCTTACGAGGAATGCGGTAAGGCTACCCAGGATAATCCACATACCTTGTCCGAATATTCCGCTAAATGCCTGCTGCATATTTGGAATACCATCGGCCTGTTTGGAAGCAATCCAGAAATTGGCTGGCGCTATCTGCATGGCCAGGTAAAACATCAGGAAAGCATAGCCGATCAACGCTACTGCGGTATAACTGATCCTTCGCACGGCTTTGGGCCCGTAATATTCATTTACTACATCGGTGATCACGAATTCCAGCGGCCATAACAACACACCACAGGTAAGATTGAACGACATGCCTGACTGTCCAAACAGGTTGAATTGAAATGGATGTAATCCAAAAACTTTTTCCAGCGAAAAAATCTTTCCGCCAATGCATTCCGCGATGAGTGCGTTGGCCACAAAAAAAGCGCTGATCCCTAAAAACAATTTGGTGGGTTTGTCTTTCAGTATGCTGTGTATCATCAGGGGAGTATGAAAAAAATGAAGAATTGTAAAAACAATACCGACAAATTAACGATGATGAGCCATTTGGGCAATAAAACGGGTTCTTTTTTTATCAACCTGATCCCGTACCAACTGTGTACCAACAAATTCAGGAAGGGTGCTATGAACCAGCCCAATACGATAATCGTATGACTCACTTCTGCCCTGCCAATGAAATCATGGGTTCGCTGGATGATGAGGCAAACGATGAACAGCAGGTTACAAATAAGGGCCAACCGGGAAAGGAAAGCGAGACTCTTCATATTCTCCACAAATTACAGTTAAGCTGTATATAAATAACCATCTGTGCTATAAAAATCAAATATTTTTCCTGTAGGTTTGCCAACATCGTAAAAAAGGAATCATGAAGAATTTCCAGTGGAAAGCATTATTACCCCACGCCATTGCGGTAGCTGTATTTGTTCTTGTGGCAGTGATCTACTGCAAACCTGCGCTGGAAGGTAAAGTACTCGCACAATCCGATGTGATACATTGGCAGGGAATGGCACAGGATATGGTGAATTACAAGGAAAAGCACAACAACCACTGGCCTTTGTGGAACAACAACCTTTTTGGCGGAATGCCCGGTTATCAGATAGCCATGGAACCAGGTAATATATTCTCTCCTATTTATTTCCATTACCTCTTCATGTTGTTCCTGCCCAAGCCCGCCGGGTTCTTTTTCCTTCTCTGCATCAGTTTCTATTTTTTATCACAGGTATTGCGTATCAAACCCTGGCTGGGTATCCTGGGAGGTCTTGCGTATGCTTATGCCACTTATAGTCCCATTATAGCCATGGTAGGTCACGACACCAAAATGCAGGCCATGGGTTACCTACCTGCTTTGCTGGGTGCTGTATGGCTCATCTTTCAGAAAAAATATTGGTGGGGAGCAGCGTTGACTGCTTTGTTCACCAGCCTGCTCATTGGCATGAATCACTTGCAGGTATCTTATTATTTCATTATGATGGCCGGGTTCATGAGCGTTGCCTATGCCGTTGAATGGATCAGGAACAGGGAATACAAACGCCTCGTATTATCACTGGCGATCACTTTTGCTGCCGCAGGTGTAGGTATAGTAGCCAATATGGTAAGTCTTGCCACTACTGCCGAGTATGCCAAAACCACCATGCGCGGAGGCAGTGCGCTTAGCCTGGATACCACTGCTTCGGGCAAAAAAAGCACCGGTCTGACTGTAGATTATGCTTTCACTTATGGCAGTTATGGCAAAGCTGAAAGCCTCACCTTCCTGGTGCCATCAATTTACGGGGGCGGGTACCTTTCCTCTTTAGATGCCGGCTCTCATTTTACCAAGCTTGCACTCGAAAAAGGTCTCTCTGAAGATCAGGCTGCACAATTCACTCAAATCGTTTCCGGGTCTACCTATTGGGGCGAGCAACCTGGCAATGCAGGACCTGTGTACCTAGGGGCTATTATTTGCTTTCTTTTCATCTTCGGCATGGTTTACCTCAAAACATGGCACAAGTGGTGGGTACTGGCCATTTGCCTGGTAGCCCTTCTAATGAGCTGGGGCAAGAATCTGCCCACTATCAATACTTTTCTTTTTCATTACCTGCCTTTATACAACAAGTTTAGGGCGCCGAGCATCATACTGATCATTCCCCAATTGTTGTTTCCGCTGGTTGGTATCATGGCCTTGCAACAATTCTTTTTTGAAGAAACCGATAAGGCAGCAGCATTGAAAAAACTGAAAACAGCTGTTTACATCACTGGTGCTTTCCTGTTGATAGCACTGGGTTGTTATCTTTCTTTCGACTATAGAGCCAGCGGTGATGAAAACCTGAAAGCATATATGGCTCAATTATTGGGTGGCAAGCAGGAAGACGCACGTGCCTTCTACAATGCACTAAAAGAAGACCGCAAAGCCTTATTCGGCGCCGACCTGCTCCGTAGCATCTTACTGATTGCTGCGGCTGTCACTTTACTCTGGCTCACTTTGAAAGACAAACTCAAACCCATGCATGCCATCATTGCATTGCTGATATTGAGTTCTTTTGATCTTTTTCTAGTTGACAAAAGATATTTGAACGACGCGCATTTCCAGGAACAGGAAACGATCAGCGACAATAATTTCAAAGCCACCCCTGTTGACCTTGAAATATTGAAAGACACTACCCGTCCGCGCGTATTCAACCTCACGGGTGACCCCTTTTCAGATGCCACTACTTCTTATCACCATCGTTCTATTGGCGGTTACCATCCTGCCAAGCTGAGTATTTATGATGACCTGATCAGCTTCCAGTTGCGTAAGCAACCCATGAACATACCGGTATTGAATATGCTCAATACCAAATATTTCATTTTCCCCAACCAGCAGAACGGTCAGCCGATGTTGCAAGTGAACCCGGATGCATTGGGGCAGACATGGTTTGTAAAGCACATCCAATATGCGAATGGCCCGGCTGCAGCTATGAAAGCCCTGGATCATTTCAACCCGAAAGATACTGCCATTGTAGAAGAGTCGTACAAAAAAGACATCGCATTCGAACCCGTAGCCGATAGTACCGCACACATAAAACAGGTGTACAACGACAACGATGAGATCAAATACCAGTCGAGCAGTAAAACCAACCAGTTCGCCGTATTCAGTGAGATATTTTATGATCGTGGCTGGAAAGCTACCATCGATGGGAAGGAAGCGCCGATTGTGAAGACCAACTATGTACTTCGCGGGTTGGCCATTCCTGCGGGAGAACACACGATCCTGTTCGAATTCAGGCCGGCTTCTTATTACAACAGTGTTAAAGCAGCTGTAAGTGCATCGTTCTTAATTTGGGTGTTGTTGGTAGCTGCTATAGTAGCGGGACTGCGCAAGCGCAGAAAAGAGACTGCATGAGTACGATGCCAAGGATATCTGTAGTGGTGTGCACCTATAACCGGGCCGATTATATTGTGGATGCTATGGAAAGTTTGTACAGGCAAAGCCTTGACAAGCAATATTATGAGGTGATAATCGTCAACAACAATTCATCCGATAATACTACCAGTATTTGTGACGCTTATATCTCCGCACATCCCGATGCTTCTTTTCAATTTCTCAACGAATCGAAACAGGGCGCTTCCTTCGCGAGGAACACCGGCGCTACTTTAAGTAAGTCTCCTCTCTTGTGTTTCATGGACGATGACGCCATTGCAGCGCCCGATTACCTGGAGCGTATCGTATCTTTTTTCGATCAGCATGCCGATGCGATCGGATTAGGCGGAAGAATCATACCCAGGTATATTCCTTCAGAGCCTGCATGGATGAGTTATTACGTATCCTCTCTTGTTGGCAATTTCGATTATGCGCAGGAAGTCACATTATTTAAGCCAGGTAAATACCCGTTAGAATCAAACATGATCGTACGAAAAGCCTATTTCATAAGAGTCAACGGATTCAATACGGCTTTGCCAGGTGTGGCGGGCACTTTGCGTATCGGTGGTGAGGGGAAGGAATTCTTCTTCAAATTACAGGCATTGGGTGGCAATATTTACTACAACCCCTCTATCTGTGTGGAACATGTAGTAGAGGTCAAGAAGCTGACACCCGAATACATGTACCGCGTTGCCAGTGGCATTGGAAGAGGTGAACAGGTAAGAGTCAAAGCTATTGGCAGGATGGCTTACTACAAAAAGATCATTGAATATTTTTTCAAGTTGGGTGCTTCTGTTGTATTAGGCATCCTGTACACACTGCAAGGGAATCCGGCAAAAGCAAAGCCAGTTATACAATTCAGGATAGATGCACTAAAAGGATTGCTGGACAGCCGCACCACTGTTTAAAGCATTTTATAAAAATGCGGTTTGTTCCTCACAATCACTAACAATAATGACCACACTACTGCAACATTTTTCGCCAGCCCCCCTATCTTTTTCCATTCACCAACCGGAGACTTCCCGCGTATCAATGGCCAGATAGTGCCACATATTGCGAATACCAACACCCCCAAGGTATAATTCAACAACTGAAATAAGAACCAACCGATCCCATATTGTTTCCTGATACGCACATGATTGGACACGATCAGTTGCAATCCTTTTTTATCAAACAGGTTATCATAAGTTTTATCTTTTGTTTGCGTAGCGTCTTTGATTGATTCCCCCATCAAGTGGACGATGCGGATATTCCCGTACAATACCAATGCTCCCGCTTTTTTCAACCGACTGCACCATTCCACTTCTTCCCCATACAGGAAGAAATCTTCGTCCATCAGTCCGGCTACTGCTATCGCTTTTTTTTTCACCATGAGGAAGGCGCCGCTGATCCAGTCCACTTTCACTTCATCAGCTACCTGCTCTACTCCCGGTTTGCGTGTATGCAATTGGAAAGCCAACCATCGCAAAAACCGACCCCAGTAAGGGATGGAGAGCAGGTGATTGATACCACCCTTCATAAAATAGCTTCCCGATATCTGAGGCGCACCGTTCTCATACAGAAGTTGTACGCCACAAGCTGCATAAGAACTTTGAACAAATGGCAGGTAACATTGCCGAATTGCATCATTCAAAATAAGGGTATCCGGGTTCAGCAATAACAATACATCGCCTGTAGCCTGCCTGATGCCGGCATTGTTGGCCCTTGCGAAGCCGGCGTTGTATCCCATATCCACCCATTGCACAAAAGAAAATTGTTGCAGTATCTTTTCCTTACTGTCATCGCCCGATGCATTGTCCACTACTATCCATTCAAAACTGCTTACACTTTCGAATGCAGAGGCAGAGCGAATGCAGTCAATGATATAAGCAGCAGAACGGTAATTGACTAGGATGACAGATAGTTTCATGCTATCGGCTGGTTAAGCTGTTGGACTCACAAGATAATTCAGGAACATGAATGTTTTGGAAACAACCCCCATACGCAACAAACGCAGCGGAACCTTTTGCTGCCATTTTAACATATGACGCAATACAGGTAAAATCTCTACAGGCTCCACCCCACTGTTCACCATCACAGCTTCGGTACGCACTTCATGGTTGCGGAGCAACCGCCAGTAATAATCATATATTTTAAGATCACGGAAAGCAGTTGTTCCGATCTTTTGTGCAAACAGGATGTTCTCTTTGAGGATGATCTCATCGTTCTCCCTGCAGAACACTGTAGTTTGGTCGTCGTGCAACCCGATGCTCACCAGGTGTTCATCGAGGTAAACATAAGTGTAGCCTTTCTGCAAAACATGCACATAATAATCCACATCCACCAGCCAAATGAAACGTTCTTCATATTGTACTTCTTTTTTAACAGCCGCTTTCAACATGGTATTGCTGGGCGGGCCAATCACATTAGCCAGCAATAGGTGCAAGGGGCGTTTATTCAATTCAGGTAGCAGGGAGGGAATGTATTGTAAAACCATACTGTTCCCTTGCTCGGATATGGCAGTGTTCTTGCAAAACACGAAGCCTGCCGAAGGATTTTTTTCGAAAGCAGCTATGTATTTGGCAAGGGCATGCTCATCATTGAACCAATCGTCCTGGTGCAGCAACATAAAATAATCACCTGTTGCTTTTTCAATAGCCCCATTCCAGTTTTTAGGGCTTCCCAGTGCCGGAGTATTTTGATAATATTGGATGCGTAATTCCGTTTTATAGGGCTCGATAGCTATTTTTACACCATCGTCGGGCGAATCATCCGAGAGGATCACTTCTACCTGCTTATAACTTTGCCGGAGCACCGCATCCAGCAAACGGACCACAAATTCAGGTTTCTTATAGGCAGGAACACAAATGCTGATCAACGGATTCGACATATAAGCTAAAAATTATGAGCAATTTTCTGGCAAATATAATCAAAGGTATCGTTGGAAGGCTGAAACCTCCTACCCACCAGGGTCGTTTCAAACCCATCGGCTGGCTACAGGAAAAAATACTGAAGCACGAAGATGACCAGCAGGAAAAAAGCAAAACATTGAATGGAATGCCGGTGTATTACCAGCGCCCTTATGAACTGTTGCACACTTATGATGAACTATTCGTAGGGGAAATGTACCGTTTTCAGGCAGCGACCGACCAGCCTGTGATACTGGACTGTGGCGCTAATATTGGCTTAAGCGTGTTGTATTTTAAACAACTGTACCCCCATGCCAACATATGGGCTTTTGAACCGGATGAAAATAATTTCCGCCTGCTGGAGAAAAACATTGCCGTCAACCATTTGTCCTATGTGCAAGCCGTGCCCAAAGCCGTGTGGGTAGAAGATGGATATGTTTCTTTCCTGGCTAATGGTACAGAAGCAAGTCGCATAACCGATGAATCCCTGGCAACAAATGGGCAACAGGTACCCTGCGTCAGGCTGGCCGGTATATTGCGCAACTTTGATCAGGTCGATTTTCTGAAAATGGATATTGAAGGCGGCGAACACAAAGTCATTCCCGATTGTGCCGGTGAATTGCATCGTGTGCGCAACCTTTTCCTGGAGTACCACGGCCGCACATCAGACAATGTCCAACTGACCAATTTGCTCAGCATTGTTCAACAACAGGGTTTCATGGTATACATCCGAAATGCAGCCGACAGCCTAGTTCATCCCTTCACAGAAAAACAGGGCACGGCACAATACGATGTCCAGTTAAATATTTTCTGCTATAAAAAATAGTGCATGACATCCACACCTTTAATCTCCGTGGTTATCCCCTGTTACAATGATGGCGCTTATCTGCCCGAAACGATTGACCGCCTGCAACAGCAGACCTATTCGCATTTCGAGATCATTGTAGTGAACGATGGTTCCACTGATGCACATACATTACAGGTATTGGAAGAGCTTTCGCAAAAAGGTATCAAAGTGTTGCACAAAGAAAACGGTCGCATGTCTTCTGCCCGGAACCATGGTGTACAATATGCAAGCGGCAGCCTTATTGCTGCACTGGATGCCGATGATTATTTCCATCCTAGCTTTTTCACCAAAGCCATTGCCATCCTGGAGAAGAAAACAGAAGTGGCTGTGGTAACCAGTCATATCCAGTTATTCGGCGACTACAAGCAAACCGCCCGGCCCCGCGGGGGCAATGCTTATAATTTTCTTTTCTCAAGTGAATGCCCTGCCTGTGCCATGGTCAGAAAAAGCTGCTGGGATACTGTAGGAGGGTATGATGAACAAATGACCATGGGCTATGAAGATTGGGAGTTTTATATACGCATTACCAAACAGGGATGGAAAGTAGAAGTGATCCCCGAGAAATTATTGTTTTACCGGCAAACACCGGGGTCTACGCTTAAAAATGATACTACGCCACGTCGCCCGGAGATCATCAACTACATCATCAGCAAGCATGGCGATTGGTATCTGCAATGCCTCAAAGAGCTGGTGAACAGCAAACAGGTATTGTATACTGAAAGCAGAATCGCCTACCTTACTATATGGCGCATGATCATAAACAGGCTTCGCAAGAAATATTCATAACTTAGGCGATTGCATTATGGGAATCATACAAAAACAAAGTTTCAAGTCTTCCATCTATATATTCATCGGCTTTGTCATTGGCGCTGTGAATATCCTGGTGCTGTTCCCCCGCTATTTCTCGCAGGGAGAGATAGGCCTCACCAGGGCCATGATCGATATATCACTTACCTTGTCGATATTGTGTACCCTAGGTTCCCTGCCAGTAATCTACAAGTTCTTCCCTTTTTATAACGATTATACAGGGCCCGATAAAAACGATCTACCCATGATCACCGCCATCGCTTGTGCTATGGGCTTTCTGTTCACCTGCCTGGTCGGATTTTTTTTCAGAGATTTCATCATACGCAAACTTGGTAAGTCACCTGAATTTGCACATTACTTTTATACCATCTATCCTTATACTTTTTGCCTCCTGCTCTTCTCCTGGCTCGAAGCATTTGGTTGGTGCTTGAAAAAAACCGCTCTTACTAATTTTCTACGGGAAACAGGCATTCGTTTACTTACCACCCTGTTGATCCTCTTTTATGCATTTCATTGGATCAACCTGAAACAATTCATTCATTCTTTTAGTGCACTATACCTATTGCCAGCCTTAGTGTTGCTGGTGGTATTGATTCGTTCTGGTAAATGGCAACTGCACATACTGCCCATCAGCAGTGTTACCAGGCGATTAAAAAAGAAAATGATTGCTTTCAGCCTGTTCATTTTTGGCGCGCAGTTTCTGAATGTACTTGCCAAGACCAACGATACAATACTGGTAATCAGTTTACGCGGATTAGCCGATACCGGCATCTTTGCCATCGCTACTTACGTCAGCGCAGCGCTGGAAATACCGCAGCGCAGCATCACATCCATCAGCATACCTGTTTTATCGGAATCTTGGAAGAATAAGCAAATGGATAACATCAGGAATATTTACGCTAAAAGTGTTTCCAATTTATTAGTGATCGGGCTGGGCCTGTTCGGGCTCATCTGGCTGAATATACACAACCTGATACTCTTCCTTAATAAACTTTCATCAGGCAGCAAAGGCAATTACGAAATCATCGGCCCAGTGGTATTGGTGATGGGATTGGCCAAAGTGCTGGACCTTGCTACAGGCGTGAATGGGCAGATCATCGGCACATCCAATTATTGGCGTTTCGACTTCTTCACCAATGTGTTTTATACCATCCTTTCCATTCCTATGAATTTCATACTTATCAAATCATTCGGATTGATGGGCCTTGCTTATTCAAACCTCATAGCGTTAACTATTTACAACGGAGTACGATATGTATTTCTGTGGAGAAAATTTGGATTGCAGCCATACACGATTACACATTTATACATCCTGGCTGTAACTGTATTGCTTTATGGGTGCATCTACTATATCCCGCAAAGCAATAACCTTTACATGGATATACTGGTAAGATCTATCGCATTCCTGGCACTGTTCATTCCAATCATCTACTATACACGTGTTGCACCGGATTTAAGCGACTTCATCACTGCAAAATTGAAGACGCTCATACCTGGGAAGACAAGATACTAGCGGACTGCTGTATTTTCTCCAGGAACAAAGCCAACCCTTTTCTTTTTTCTGCATCAAGCCGGTAGCTTATGTTTTTTGTGTAATAGGTTTTCATGTCGTACCAGTTACAGTCAATATCCGCCACAACCTCATCAATGTGGTGCAACCCATATCCATTTGCACGATTGAATGCATCTTCAAAATCTTCTCCCAGCGGTTTATTGGCCACCCAGGCTGCAAAAACAAAAGGCAGCCCGGTATGTTTCTTCCAGGCAAGTCCCAGGTCATAAATATAGGCCGATTGGGTTCGCTGTTCCAAGGCCCTGTCGCCTATTACTACGCCGGCTGTAGTTCCCTTAATATGAGAACGGAAATCCTCACGGGCATCTTCAAGCACTACATCTTTTTTCCAGTATTCTTTCAACAATACTTTGGCCAGATTAACGGAAGTGCGACTCTGATAATCAAGCAATACCTTGGTGATCTGTTCCATCGGCACTTCGCTGAAGATAGCTACAGAAGCTACTTCCGCATCGGCACCAATGCAATGATCGGTAACGATATATGACTCTTTCAACTGGGGAATGATGGCTACCGGAACCAGTCCCACATCTATTTCATCATTTAGCAACATGCCAGCAATATGGGCGGGGTAATCTTCTACCAACTCAATCTTATCCATCAGCCCGGAACGCCTGATTCCATATAACAAAGGCCTGGTATTTAAATAACTAACAACGCCAACACGTATTCTCTTGTCCAATTAGGTTACTTTTGCATGCAAAGAACGGTTATTTAACCAAAACCCAAAACAAGTACCCTAAACCATGGAATTGCTCCCACTCACCGCTATTTCCCCTGTAGACGGACGTTACCGCAAACAAGTGCATCACCTCGATGAATATTTTTCTGAATACGGACTGATCAAATACAGGATATTGGTGGAGATCGAGTATTTCTTTTTCCTGGCCGATAAAAAATTCTTCAAACTGCCCGCCAAAGCAAGGCTTCACTTGAAGAAAGTGGCCGATGATTTCAGCATTGCCGATGCACAGCAGATCAAACAGATTGAGTCCATCACGAACCATGATGTAAAAGCGGTGGAATATTTTCTCAAAGAGCAACTCGATAAAGCCGGTATACCTGAACTGAAAGAGTGGATCCATTTCGGACTCACTTCACAGGACATCAACAATACTTCTATTCCCCTGAGCTGGAAACATTGCATGGAGCATGAATACATGCCTTCCATCATCAACCTGCAAAACAACCTTTACCAGTTGGCGACACAATGGAAAGATATTTCATTGCTGGCGCGCACACACGGACAACCTGCTTCGCCCACCCGGCTGGGTAAAGAGATCATGGTTTTTGTAGAAAGACTGCACAACCAGGTAGAGTTGTTTTCCAGCATACCATATGCCGCCAAGTTCGGGGGCGCCACCGGTAATTTCAACGCCCATCATATTGCTTTCCCTAAAAAGAACTGGATCGCATTGGGCAATGAATTTGTAGACCAGGTGTTGGGTCTGCAACGCATGCAGTACACATCGCAAATTGAACATTACGATAATCTCGCAGCACATTTTGATGCCATGAAGCGGATCAACAATATCCTCATAGACCTTTGCCGCGACTGCTGGACTTATATCAGCATGGATTATTTCAAACAAAAAACAAAAAAAGGAGAAGTTGGTTCCTCGGCCATGCCCCATAAGGTAAACCCCATCGATTTTGAAAACGCCGAAGGCAACCTGGGAGTAGCCAATGCCATTCTGGAACATTTATCGGCCAAACTGCCCATCAGCCGGCTCCAGCGCGACCTTACCGATTCTACCGTTTTACGGAACCTGGGCGTTCCGGTAGCGCATGTGATCATTGCACTTAAATCGCTGGAAAAAGGACTGAGCAAGCTGGTGCTGAATGAGGCCAAAATCAAAGAAGACCTGGAGAACAACTGGGCCGTTGTGGCGGAAGCCATACAAACCATCCTGCGTCGCGAAAATTACCCCAACCCTTATGAGGCGCTGAAAGACCTTACCAGGGGCAATAATACCATCGACAAAAAAGCCATCCACCAGTTCATCAGTACATTGAAAATCAGCAGTGCACTGAAAAAAGAATTAAAATCCATCACCCCCTCCAATTATGTGGGTGTAAACCCGGTTTTCTGATAAGATTTTCCTAAAACTGACCCGGGTGCGTTATATTATCATTATCATTCTGCAAATTTGCGGGGATAAGTAATTTACACTGATGATGCATCGTGGGATTGTTTTAAGTGTTGTGGCATTGCCACTTTTCTTCGTTTGCGGCCAGGCCCAGAATAGTATACCGAAGAACTGGTACCAGATGGACCATTCGCAGGATTCTTTTTACGGTATCAGCCTGAACAGGGCCTATGATTTCCTGAAAGACAAAAAGAGGAAGTCCACTCCTGTTGTGGTTGCCGTGCTGGATTCCGGCGTGGATACCACACATGAGGATTTGAAAAACATGCTGTGGCATAACCCGAAAGAAATTCCGGGCAACGGTATCGACGACGATGGCAACGGTTATGTAGATGACGTGTACGGATGGAATTTTCTCGGCGGTAAAGATGGCCGCAACCTCAAACGTGCGCCCGATGAACGCGCCCGTATCTTCCACAAATGGAAAAGCCGGTTCGAAGGCAAACCCGATACCAGCGCATTTTCTCCAGTCGATAAAGACCATTACCAGGCCTGGACCAAGGCGGTGAATGAATTGAACTTCTCTCCCGACGAACAGATGGAGCTGATGATCCTCGACATCACCTGCAAAGCCCTGAAACGGCACGATAAAGTATTGCGCCATGAAATGGGTTGCGATGAATATACCTGCGACAAACTTGAAAAGTTCGAACCCGTTTCCAGGCTGGGCAAAGAAGCCAAACTGGCTTATCTCACCAGCATGAAAATGATTGGTATACCGGATGAAGAAAGGAACAGCGAAACCAATGTGAGCATATTGGGCCAGTTGGAGGAATATGTAGAAGGCAAAAAAGCAGCTTTTGATTCGAAAGAATCAGTGAAAGACAACCGGGCAGAGATCGTACAGGATAATTACAACAGTCTTACCGATCGCTTCTATGGCAACAATGATGTGATGGGCCCATCGCCTATGCATGGCACCCATGTATGCGGACTCATCGGCGCCCAACGCGGCAACCATATTGGCATCGATGGCGTAGCAGATAATGTGAAACTGATGATGATAAGGGTGGTGCCGGACGGAGATGAATACGATAAAGACGTAGCGCTCGCTATCCGTTATGCAGTAGATAATGGCGCTAAGGTCATCAACATGAGTTTTGGCAAATATTATTCACCTGAGAAAATGTGGGTAGACAGCGCTGTGCATTATGCAGAAATGAAAGATGTGCTCATCGTGCACTCATCGGGTAATGAATCTTACAACCTCGATACAACCGTAGGCTATCCCAATCCCTGGCTCAAAGAATGGAACACCAATGCCGGAAATTTTATTACGGTAGGCGCCAGCAGTGATCCCAGGATCAATGGCAGCATTGCCGCGGACTTCAGTAATTATGGCAAAACACATGTAGACGTGTTTGCACCGGGTGTAAAAATGTATTCTACCCTCCCCGGTACTCATACCTATGGCAACCAGCAGGGCACCAGTATGTCTGCACCTGTTGTTTCCGGCCTCGCCGCGCTGATCCGCTCTTATTATCCTGAACTCAGCGCCATACAAGTGAAAAAGATCATCGAGCAATCGGTATTGGTACCCGATGCATCGGTACCCAGTTTTAAGCCGGGTGATAAAAAATCTGTTGTATCTTTCAGTGATCTTTCCAAAAGCGGCGGTATTGTCAACGCATACAATGCAGTGAAGCTGGCTGAACAATACAAAGTCACGACCGATATTAAAAAAAATACCACCAAAGCCAATAGATAATGCCACGTCCACTTGCAAATGATTATGGCCCTTATTTTGAAACCTATATCAGTAAAGTAAAGAGCAACGATGTAAAGACCATCCTTGAACAGGAAGCTGCTCCCATCGAAACTTTTTACCTGAACCTTCCCGAAGCAAAAGCCGATTACCGGTATGCAGAAGGCAAATGGACGCTGAAGGATCTCCTGCAGCACCTGATAGATACAGAAAGAGTCATGGTCTATCGCTTGCTGCGTGCTGCCCGTAAAGATGCTACACCCAACGCTTCCTTTGATGAAAACAGTTTTGCCGCCAATGCTATGGCCGACAAAAGAAGTTTCCATTCACTGAAAGAAGAATTTCTGGCCCTGCGGAAGTCCACCAACCTGCTTCTGCAATCTTTAACGGAAGAGCAACTCTCTTCTGCCGGCATCTCCAGCAATCACCGCACAACAGCCAACGCACTTGCCTTCATTATCTTCGGCCACCTGAAGCACCATCAAAATATTGTTGAAGAACGGTATCTCTGATCCATAAAAAAGCCCCACGCAATGCATGGGGTTTTTCTCATGTTGTATCAATAGCCGGCAGTAAAACTTATTTGCTGGCAAAAAGGTGAACAGCTAACTGCACATCTTTGGCAGGTCCGTTGAAATTGATACCTATAGTGGTCCTGTCCAGACTGAAGAAAGCCTGTGCAAAGAAATTCTTCTCATCTACACCGCGGATATTAGCCGTTAGTTTAATAGGGAAGCTGGCTCCTTTCAAAGTAAGTGTGCCATTGATATCTGCCGTATTATCCGATGTATAATTTACTCCTGTGATCTCGTAAGTGGCTTCTCCAAATTTGGCCACATCAAAGAAGTCAGGGGTTTTCAAATGCCCTGTGAGCCTGTCACCACCACCGGCATCGGTCACTTTCAGATTGGCCAGATCGATCACGAATTTGCCGCCCTTCAGCTTATTGCCATCGAGCTGTACTTCCCCGCTTTTCAAAGGGAAAAAACCAGTATGATAAGCGGTTTTTTTAGCCGCCACCCAGTCGATACGGCTTTTCTCAGCGCTTACGCTGTAAGTAGCCACTTCTTTTTTAGCGGTATGGGGGATGAACGAATAGATACCTGCTAACAATGCAGTACCCAGCAATGCAAAAATTGTTTTTTTCATATACGTTCTCACGGTTTGGTTTATAAAAGCGTTACTCCTAAAAGTAAGGCAATTAAAGTTAGAACAATAAATAATTAATACGAATGGTATGAATGCCCGATTCGCTTATCTTCGCGAAAATTTTTCCACACATGAACCTCCACGAATATCAGGCCAAGGAATTACTGAAAAAGTACAATGTACCTGTGCAGGAAGGCATTGCGGTTGATACAGTAATGGCTGCAGAAGAAGCTTACCGTCAGATCAAAACCCAAACAGGCAACAACTTTGCCGTTATCAAAGCGCAGATACATGCCGGAGGCCGTGGTAAGGGTAAGGTTGCCGGTACCGAGCAACGTGGAGTAGCTGTTGCCAAAACCGTGGAAGACGTAGCTACTATTGCCAAAAATATTTTAGGGGGTACCCTCGTAACCATCCAGACTGGTCCCGCCGGTAAAAAAGTAAGTAAAATACTGGTAGCCCAGGATGTATATTATCCCGGTCCCCAGCCTGTTAAAGAATTCTACCTGTCTATCCTGCTCGATCGTGCCAAAGGCATGAACGTGATCATGTACAGCACCGAAGGTGGTATGGACATTGAAGAAGTAGCGCACAATACGCCAGACAAAATTTTCAAAGAATGGGTATATCCCGGCGGCGGACTGCAGGGATTCCAGGCACGTAAAATTGCGTTCAACCTGGGTCTGAGCGGCGAAGCTTTCAAGAGCTGCGTGAAGTTCGTTACCAATTTATACAATGCTTATGTGGGACTCGACTGCGGCATGCTCGAGATCAACCCGCTCTTCAAAACCAGCGACGACAAGATTATTGCAGTGGATTGTAAAATGAACATCGATGATAATGCCCTGATGCGTCATCCCGATACGGCTGCACTGAGAGACATTACAGAGGAAGATCCTACCGAGGTGGAAGCAGGTCAGTACAACCTCAACTTTGTAAAGCTCGACGGAAACGTGGGTTGTATGGTAAACGGCGCCGGTCTGGCCATGGCTACCATGGATATGATCAAGCTCAGCGGCGGTGAGCCAGCCAACTTCCTCGATGTAGGCGGTACCGCTAACGCACAAACCGTTGAAGCCGGCTTCCGCATCATCATGAAAGACCCCAATGTAAAAGCCATTCTCATCAATATATTCGGAGGTATCGTGCGTTGCGACCGCGTAGCTGCCGGCGTAATCGAAGCATACAATAAGTTGGGTAATATTACAATCCCCATCATTGTGCGCTTGCAGGGAACCAATGCAGTGGAAGCGAAAAAACTGATCGATGAAAGCGGACTCAAAGTGCAGTCAGCCATCGAACTCAGTGAAGCTGCATCGCTCGTGAAAAAGGCAGTGGCTTAATTACCCTTTTTTCATCATTTTAACTTCTATAACCGGACTCACAGAATAGTGCAGTCCGGTTTTTATTTCTTCGCAATCAAATCTTTTGCGACGGATGAGTCCCTTCCGGAATATTTTACCGTTATCCATCATAAACAATGCTCCTTCCGGCAGATATGCCAGGTGCACATGATCTTCTTTTTGTACAGGGTTGTATTTCCTGAGCACCAGCAACAACGCCGTTTCCCCATTGGCAGTAGCAGCGGGATTGAGCACAGAAGCCTGCAAGGCTTTTTCTATATCGGCAGGAAATATTTTATGTTGTATGAAGGTCACAAGCAGGTGGCTGTACAAATGCTTCCATTCCCTCCCGTGCGACTCTACCTTGTTGCCATACTGCTCAAATGTAAGCAGGTGTGCCAGTTCGTGCAATAAAGTAATGAGGAATTCGAATTTGTTGAGGTTGCCGTTGATACTGATGCGGTGGTTGCGCCCCATTCCCGCGTGACGATAATCGCCCAGCACTGATTTCCGTTGTTTGGTAACGGTGAGGTGTACTTTGTAATGATGCAGGTATTCCACCACTTGTTCAAAACTACCCTCCGGCAAATAGGCTGCCAGCGCCTGCATGGGATGCTCAGTTACCGGCATTGGATTTTTTATTCAATTTCAGACTGGTGCGGACTTCTATCCAGGTATACAAAACATATAACCCCATAGATATGAAAATGGCGTATTTATTCTTGTGAACGCCTGCTTTTGTTATATAGACAACCACAGCAATTCCTAATACGATCAATTTGATGAAAGTAGATACCATCACCATCCGTATCCATGCATTGGGGTTATTACTGCGCAAAGAACGTTCCTGCAGGATAATACTGAACAACCCTATCACAAACAATAAAAGGTTAGAAACTATAACCACCTTACTATCAATTCCCCAATCATCCATATTTGATCTTAAAAACACTGCAACCCCACTAACGAAGAAAAATGTTGCCAGCAGGGGCCAAAATCTCATTTTATTTTCTTTTTCCATTCTTATCTGTTGAAGTATCCCGAATCAATTTTATCAACAACACCATCAATACCAACAAAGGTAACAGCCAAAGCCAAACGGGTTTTACAAGACCCATTTTTTTATCCAGCCATCCGCCCAGGTATACGCCAATGACCAGTCCGGCTATCAATTCAGTTGCCAATCCTGCATAACGCACCAGGATGTCAGCTTTTTTTTGCCCCATATTTAATTTATTCGTTGGTGGTCTCGGTCCTGGGAATCACAGCCGGTATGGTATCGAGTTGGGAAGGTGTATTACCTGTGAGCACTTTCTTTACCCCATCGATGTACTGCTCTTTGTATTGAAGCGCCTGTTCCAGCGAATCGGTGCGTATCTTCAAAGCCTGCAACGCACTCCGGCTTTCACGGGTGCCGTAACCGGGTATATAATATTTGAGCGGGGAAAATGAGATCAGGGCAATGGTTAGCCCCACCAGCAAAACAAAAGCGGTACTCAACCCTACATACACGCTCAGGCGCGACAGCCTGAACGTTACCACTTCTTCATAGGTATCGTCGTTCATCACTACCAGGCGGTAACTGTTGCGCAGGCGCTTGAGACTATTGTTATTTTCCGGTTTCACGATGCTGTTAAATCAGGATAAAGGTATTCATAAATAGCTGTACTTTTAGACAGTTTTATGTATCCGATGTCGAAATTCCCAAAGTGGGTCACATTTGTTGGTTTTGTATTGGCGATATTCCATTCAGCCCAGGTAGTGCATGCACAACCCAATACCACTATTGAACTCACAAAACCAAAGCCGTACACCGAAAGAAGCCTGCCCGCCGAAAAAACGGGCAACAGGAAATTCACCATTCCCCGGCGCATCTTTACCAATGCCACCAGCCGGTTCAATTATTATTTCAATGCCAACAACCTGGTCAATGATATCATCAACAGGGCCAGGCAACAGCACAAAGACGATTACGGGCAACTGCTGTCATTCTATGATTACAGCCTGGATGTAACAGCCAAAGACCTGATCGATACCGTTATCTATAAATGCAATGCCGGGATACTGTTGCATGACCTGCGGAGCGACTGGGTAGATAACTTGTATGTGCTGATGGGAAAAGCTTACCTGCTCCGCAAAAATTTCGATTCAGCCACTGCCGTCTTCCAATACATCAATTATGTGTACGCTCCCAAAGATGACGGTTATGACATTCCCCTGGGAAGCAATGCCAGCAATACCGGGGGCGTATTCACCGTTGCCACCGACGAAAAAAGAACCCTGCTGAAAAAAATCTTCACCACACTGCCCAGCAGGAATGAGGCATTGACATGGCAGGTACGCACTTATCTCGAGCAACAGAAAATGGGCGACGCAGCAGGTTTACTCGAGATTCTGCGGCAGGACCCGCATTTTCCTTCGAGGCTTCAACCATCCTTGCATGAACTCAGCGCTTATTGGTTTTACAAGCAGGAAATGTACGACAGCGCTGCATCCCAGCTTTCCAAATCCCTGCCTGCTTCAGGCGCTGTGCGGGCAAGAGGAGAATACCTCGCCGGCCAACTTTATCAATTGGCCAAAAAAGATAATCAGGCAATGGAAATGTTCCAGCGCGCCATCCGCCACGCAATCGATCCTGTTATGGAAGTATATGCCCGTTTGAATATTGCCTCCCTGGCGAGCGGGAAAAAAGACAATGCCTTGCAGGAGAACCTGAATGAACTGTTGAAAATGGCGCGTCGCGACAAGTACATCATCTATCGTGACATTATTTATCACACAGCCGCTCAACTGGAACTGCAACGCCATCGCGATTCGGCCGCACAACAACTGCTGCTGAAAAGCATTCAATACAATACCGGCAATGCCGCACTAAAACAACAAAGCTTTCTGCTGCTCGGAGACCTCAACTATAACCGTAAAGCCTATGCCAATGCATACAGGTTTTACGATAGTGTGGAGACTTCATTAGTAGACGAAGCGGCAAAGCAAAAGATCGCCAATCTCAAACCTGCCCTGCAACTCATTGCAGCAAATGAGTCTGTTGTCCGTCACCAGGATAGCCTGCAAAGCCTGGCAACGTTGCCGGCCGGTGAAAGGCTCACTGCCGCAAAAAAAATGATCCGCCGGTTGCGAAAAGAAAAAGGATTGAAAGAAACTGAAACAACAGAAACAGGCGGAGCTTCCGGTAACACAGCTACCATAGATTTATTCAATAGCAATACCGCCGGTTTCTATTTTCAGAATGCATCGTTGAAAACAAGAGGCGCGGCTGAATTCAAAACCCGCTGGGGTAACAGGCCCAACGTTGATAACTGGCGCAGGCAGGCTGCGGTAGACAAATCTTTCAGTACCGCCAATTCCCAGGCAGTCAACACACAGAAAACACAATCCGAAGAGAGCACGGCACCAAAAGAAAAAGAACTCAGTCTCGAAACTTTGCTCGCAGAGATACCGCTTACCGAAGCACAGCTGGATGTATCCAATAAATTGATCAGTCAATCATTGCTTTCGAGTGCACTTACCTTCCAAAATCAATTGCGTGACTACCCTTCGGCCATCGCCACTTATGAAGCTTTTCTGAAACGTTTCCCTGAAAGCGCTTCCGCAGAGCAGGTGCTGTTCAACTTATCGCTTTGCTACCAGGAGAGCGATGCCGTTGCCAAAGCCGATTCGATGCGGACCGTTTTGAACAAATCTTATCCGGCCGGCTCCTATACCGCTTTATTACGTAAGGCACAATCGGCCAACCAACCCGATGCACCAACGCAAACATACGAATCGGTTTACCGCCTCTTTATTGAAGGACGTTTCAACGAAGCACGCCTTGCCAAGTTGAAAGCCGATCAACAGTTCGGTCATTCGCATTGGACGCCCCAGTTGTTGTTCATTGAGTCCATCAGCTATGTGCGGGAGCGGCAGGACAGTATTGCCATTAATCGCTTGCAAGAGATCATCCAACAATTCGGACAATCTCCCATGGCCGCGAAAGCTGCCACCATGATCGATGTATTGAAAAGAAGGAATGAAATAGAAGCTCATCTGACCAACCTGAATATCGAAAGAGGAGATGAATCTGTTTCGCGCCGGGTTGACCTGCAATCGCCACTTACTACCATTACGGCCGAAAAGAGAAAAGACAGCAGCAAACTGGCGCCGCCACCCACAGCAATCGTTTCCAAAGAATTAAAACAGGAAAACAAACCGGTGATCATCAGCAACGATGTGTACCGGTTCGTACCAACAGACTCGCAGTATGTAGTCATCATCATGAATAAAGTGGATCCTGTTTATGCAAGTGAAAGCCGTAACGCATTCAATATTTTCAACAGGGAACGTTATGCACGGCTGAAGATCGTCAGCAGCAGCATGCGGCTCACAAGCGATGTGCAGCTTTTATTACTCGGGCCATTCATGAACGCTGCTACAGCCGCTTCTTATATCGATGCGGTAAAGCCCCTTTCAAAAACAAATATCGTTCCCTGGCTACCGGCGGATAAATACAGTTTCAGCATCATCAGTCCGGCTAACCTGGCCATTTTACTTAACAACAAAGACATCAATGAGTTCAGGGCTTTTATGCAAAAATTGCTTCCCGAGTAATTTTAACGGAGAGATAAGGATCTTTGGCGAACTGTTGTTTAGTTTTACGTACCATTGCGAAACAATCATAGAACAGATTTACCATGTCTAAACCGGTGAGAATTTTCTGGCGCATTTTTTTCTGGGGCTTTGCAGGCTTCATCCTCTTGTTGCTCATGATCAACTGGGGTTGGCTGGGGGCCATGCCCGACCTGGAGGATATCGAAAACCCAACAGCGTCGCTCGCGAGCCAGGTTTTTGCCCAGGACGGAACACCCATGGGTAAATATTATATTGAAGACCGGGTGAATGCGGATTACAAAGACATTAGCAAATATGTGATCAATGCATTGGTAGCCACCGAAGACAAACGCTTCTATGTTCACAGTGGTATCGACCCATGGTCGCTAGCCCGCGCTGTTGCCCACCTGGGTGGCGAAGGTGGCGCCAGCACCATTACCATGCAAACAGCTAAAAATCTTTTCACCGATAACTGGGATACCAGGAATTTTCTGTTGCGCATCCTCCAAAAAGTCAAAGAATCGATCATCGCTGTTAAGCTGGAAAGAAACTTCACCAAAGAAGAGATCGCAACACTTTATCTCAATACAGTAGCTTATGGCGATAATGTGTATGGCATCCGCAATGCTTCGCGTACTTTCTTCCAGAAAGAGCCCGACCGTTTGAGTGTGGAAGAAGCTGCTGTACTGATAGGCATGTTGAACGCACCCTCTTTATATAACCCTCGCCGCAATCCCAAGCAGGCCCTCGATAGGAGAAACCTCGTATTGAATCGCATGGTAAGCAGTAATTACCTGAGCGCCGAAGAAGCAAACAAACTGAAGACAAAACCCATTGAACTCAATTACAAAAAACTGGATGAGAACAACGGGTTGGGCCCTTATTTCAGGATGGTATTGGGTGAATACATGAAGACCTGGTGTAAAGAACACAAGAAAAACAATGGCGATAACTACAATCTTTACCGTGATGGATTGAAGATTTATACCACCATCAATCCGCGCATGCAGTTGTATGCAGAAGAAGCAGTAGCGCGTCACATGAGTTATATGCAGAAGTTGCTGAACACGCAGGAAAACATCAAAAAGGGTTCTGTATGGAAAGGTTATGAGAATGTGCTGGAATCTGCCATGAAGCAAAGCGACCGCTGGCGCAACTTCAAGAAAGATGGTATGGGTGATGATGAGATACGCAAAACTTTTTTTGTCAAAACCCCCATGCACATTTTTGCCTGGAATAATTCACGTGGAAAAGACACGGTGATGACACCTTATGATTCACTCAAATACAATCGTCAGATGTTACAGGCGGGATTCATGGTAATGGAACCCGTTAGCGGAGAAGTCAGGGCCTGGGTGGGTGGCATCGATTTCAAAACTTTTAAATTCGATCATGCGAACCCCAACACCAGGCGTCAGGTTGGTTCTACCATGAAACCATTGTTGTATAGCCTTGCCATTGAAGAAGCGGGATTCACACCGAATACAACCGTATACGATGAACAGCAGAGTTTTGGTCAATACGGATTGGTGCCTGCCACCAGCAAATCCTGTAAAGGAGGAGCCATACCTATGGCCAATGCACTGGCCTTCTCGCGAAACTGCGCTTCGGCTTATATCATGAAGCAGCTCGACAATGAAGGCAATAATGGCGCAAGACGTTTTGTTGATTTCCTGAAAAAATGCGATCTCAAAACCAAGATAGAACCCTACCCTTCTATTGCCCTGGGCGCTTGTGAAATCTCTTTGTATGAAATGATGCAGGCTTACAGCATGTTCCCCGGCAGGGGTTTCAACGTAAAGCCCATGTATATTACCCGCATCGAAGACCGGAACGGGAATGTGCTGGCCACTTTTATTCCCCAGCGAAAAGAAGTGATCAGCGATGTAACAGCTTATTCCATTATCAAGATGATGGAAGGAACAATGACCATTGGTACCGGTCGCGGTATCTGGCAGTACGATGTACCCAATATGGAAGTGGCCGGCAAAACAGGTACCACCAATGAAAACAGCGATGCCTGGTTCATGGGTTATACACCTCAACTGATGGCCGGCGCCTGGGTGGGTTGCGATGACCGGTTCATCCATTTTGATAAAGACAACCTGAACGGACAAGGTAGCCGCGCTGCAATGCCCATCTGGGCCTATTTCTACAGCAAAGCTGTCAAAGACCCTAATTGCGGACTGGATCCAAAACAGACCTTTGTGAAACCGGATGTAATGAGCAATGATCTCATCATCGATTACATAAATGGCAATACGCCGGTACTGGGTGGAGAAGGAGAAGACATGGGTACCGGTCAATCGAAAGATTATGAAGTACCCAAAAACATCAAACCGGAAGACATAGCGCCGGAATCACAGATCAAACTGGACGACAACAATAACAAATCCAAAACGCCTGTTAAACCCATCAACCCACCTCCTTCTGCTAATAAACCCGGACAAGATCCCAAAGCGGTCATGCCGAAAAAAAACCAATGATTAAATAAGTGCGTCATCCCGAGCGAGCGAAGCGAGTCGAGGTACGTCATCCTGAGCGAGCGAAGCGAGTCGAGGTACGTCATCCTGAGCGAGCGAAGCGAGTCGAAGGAGCTGCTGAGGATTCAGGCAGATCCCTCGGCTGCCCCTTCGACTCGCTTCGCTCGCTCAGAGTGACGTTGCTCGGGATGACGGGCTTAAATCATTGAACAACTATAGTGTGATGGAAAAGTGATGGAACAAACTTTGTTGATAGAAGCCTGTTGCATAATGCACATGCAATTTTTTCAACAACAAGCTGGCACCGAAGTTGAAGCCGTTGAGTCCGCTCGTAAAATTGTACGCATTCAAATCATACCCGCGCTGAAAATTATAACCTGCCTGGATGGTGCATTTTTCGCTGAGATATAATTGCGTACCCAACACGATATGCGAAAATATTTTTTGCGTCACCGGGCTGTTCTTGTAATTGATATCGCCTTCCGAAGCACGGAAACTGGTATCGTTATAGTAAATATTGAACCGGTGTAAATGATGTAAAGTGAGTGAGAACTGAAAAGGCGCATGGGCCAGGCGTTTGGATATGCCCGCCTCCACATCAAAAGGCAATTCTTCTTTCCGCGCGCTGCCATCATAGGTATTGAGTTGTGTGCCCATGTTTTTGGCTACCAGGCTGGCCTGCCATTGGCCTTCTTCGTCGTAATACGCAATTCCTGCGTCAACGGCCAGTCCGGATGAACGATACATACCATATCCGGAATGCATGAATTTCAGGCTCATCCCATACCACCATCTTTCTTTATACGGCTGAGAGATCATGGCCTGCACCACATAATCGCGCGGCGAAAAACTACCCCACACATTGCCGGAAGCATCGGTCTGTGGCATGGTTCCGTAGTTGAAATAATTCACGCCTACCCCAACGGTTGTTTTTTCATTGCGCAGGTGCATCGCAGAAGTAAGACTGTAATTACTGATACCAGCCAAAAAAGCGTTGAAAGAAAAATCCGTTTTCAAATGCATATCAGGACGCAACAGGGCCGGGTTCTGAAATGCCATACCTACATCCTGACCAATAGCAGAGACATTCATACCACCCAGTGCAGATAAGGTTGCCGTATTGGGTTGTTGCAGGAACTGGAAAACGGCATTACCCCCAAGGGTTTGCGCTTTTCCCGGATGAGCAAAAAAAATCAGAACAACAATAGGGCAATAACGATGCATGAACAGGTTTCTATTCCAAATCTAAGTAAGAAAACAAAGCGGCGCCAGTTACATCAATAAACCAGGTCCTCATAAGCTGCCTGCAATTCGTTGTAAGCGTGCTGATCGCCCGCCTGTTTGGCCGCTTGCATGCCTTTCTCGTACCATTCGATGGCCAGTTGTTTTTCCTGCATCTTTTCGAGCAGTTTGGCCAGGTGATAATAAGAACCGATATAATCGGGCGATTGGGTAAGGATGGTTTCAAATAAAGCGCGGGCTTCCTGGTCCTGCTCCTGCTTGATGTATTCCAGGGCCAGCGCATGGCGGAGGAAATTATCCTGTGGGTTGTCTTTCAGGAATTCCCTGAGCTTGGAAATGCGGTCTGTCATCCCGTAAAGTTAGGCCGAGGCCGGCGAATAAAGTTTTTGCAGATTAAATTTTATCCCAACCTTTGCCGCGTTGAAATCCTCCCTATATTTGCTAATAGTTGCATAAACAACTATTAATTCCGGGATGAATTAAATCTGCATTTATTATGAAAATTTTAGTGTGCGTAAGCAAAACGCCGGATACCACTTCCAAGATTGCCTTCTCCGACGGCAATACCAAATTTGATGAAGCCGGTGTGCAATGGATCATCAATCCGTATGACGAATGGTATGCCCTCGTAAGAGCTATTGAACTGAAAGAAAAAGATCCTTCCGTGGTACTGCACCTGGTAACTGTGGGCGGCGCCGATACAGAGCCCATCATCCGGAAAGCGCTGGCACTGGGCGGCGATGAAGCCATTCGTGTCAATGCCAACAGCAGCGACAGCTATTACATCGCCTCTCAAATAGCAGCAGTGATCAAAGACGGTGGTTACGATCTTATTTTAACGGGAAAGGAAACCATTGATTACAACGGATCTTCCATCGGCGGCATGGTCGCTGAACTGATCGATGCGCCTTATCTCTCGTTGGCTACCCAATTCAATCTTGAGGGAACCACCGCTACCGTTACACGTGAGATAGAAGGTGGAGAAGAAGTAGCAGAAGTAGCATTACCTGTAGTAGTAAGCTGCCAGAAAGGAGTAGCAGAGCAACGCATTCCCAATATGCGCGGCATCATGGCTGCCAGGACCAAGCCTTTGAAAGTAGTAGAGCCTGTAGCAGCAGATACGCTTACTGCCATTACCGGTTTTGAATTACCGCCGGCCAAAGCAGGAGTGAAACTGGTAAGTCCGGATAATGTAGCCGAACTGGTACGTCTTCTGCACGAAGAAGCCAAAGTGATCTAAATCTTTCAACAAAAACGAAGCACAAACATCATGGTACTGATATATATAGATCAAAGCGAAGGTCATATCAAAAAAGCTTCTTTCGAAGCCATGAGCTATGGCGCCAAAGTAGCCGAACAACTGGGTACTGTTGCCGAAGGCCTGGTACTGGGTCAGGTAAACGATGACCTGGCCGCACTTGGAAAATACGGGGTCAAAAAAGTACACCAGGTAAACAACGATGCATTGAATCACCTCGATGCACAGGTATATGCCAAAGTCATTGCAGAAGCCGTAACAGCAACAAATGCCAACGTGGTAATATTTTCGCATAACCAAACGGGCAAAGCCATATCATCGAGGGTAGCGGCGCGTTTGAAAGCAGGTATTGTTACCGGCGCTTCTTCCCTGCCCGATACTTCGAACGGATTTGTGGTTCGCAAAACCGTTTTCTCCGGCAAGGCTTTTGCGCATGTGAATATTCTTTCTTCTATCAAGGTTATTTCGCTGAGTCCGAACAGCTATACCACTACTGTTGGAGCAGGTATTGCGGAAGTGAACCAACTGAACATTGCAGTAGATGCTCCTAAAGTAAAAGTAACTGCGGTCAATAAAGTAACGGGCGAAATTCCTTTAACAGAAGCCGACATAGTAGTGAGTGGAGGACGCGGCATGAAGGGCCCTGAAAACTGGGGCATCTTGTTAGACCTCGCCAAAGAACTGGGCGCAGCAACTGCCTGTAGCCGTCCGGTTGGAGATGCACACTGGAGACCGCATCATGAGCACGTAGGACAAACCGGTATCCAGATAGCGCCCAATCTCTACATTGCGCTGGGTATTTCCGGAGCCATACAGCACCTGGCAGGTGTGAACAGGAGTAAAGTGATCGTAGTGATCAACAAAGATCCCGAAGCGCCTTTCTTCAAAGCAGCTGATTATGGTATTGTAGGCGATCTGTTTGAAGTGGTGCCCAAACTCACCGAAGAGATCCGCAAAATGAAAGCATCATAATCCACTCAGTTTGCCGCCATCTACCGGCAAATTGATACCATTGATATAAGCGGCTGCCGGAGAACATAAAAAAGCTACGGCAGCCGCCAGTTCTTCCGGCTCTCCCAAACGGCCCGCAGGAATTTGTGCAACTGCTTGCTGCATGATCATATCTATTGTACTGTTTGCGGAAGCAGCCTGCTTTTCAAATAAATAATCCAATCTATCGGTACGCGTAGAGCCCGGCAATACATTGTTCACCGTGATCCCGAACGGTCCCAATTCATTAGACAATGTTTTGGCCCAGTTGGCCACTGCAGCGCGAACCGTATTGGAAATACCCAATCCTCCGATGGGTTGTTTCACCGAAGTGGAAGTGATGTTCACGATCCGGCCATAACCTGCTTCCTTCATTCCAGGCACCAATAGTTGTACAAGTGTATGCGCAGCGCTGAGTTGTGAACGGAACGCAGTTTCCAGTTCATCTGCACTTGTATTCAATAACGGGCCCGCTGGCGGTCCGCCGGTATTATTTACCAAAATATGTACTTGTCTTGTTTTAGTGAGCAAGGATGCTATCTGTGCAGCCAACTGATCGGGATGTGCTGTATCTGCCACTATATAGCTGTGTTGTTGCCGAAGCGAAATATCGAGTGACTGTACAACCCGCCTGAGTTTTTCTTCATTCCTGGCGAGTACCACCACATGCGCACCCAGCAATGCCAGCTCGGCTGCTACGGCCGCTCCCAATCCTTGCGAGGCGCCGCAGACCAGGGCAGTTTTATTGGTAAGATCGAGGTTCATGCTGCAAATTACGATATGGTATTAAGATATGGGTAGCTATAGGTTTCCGGCATCCAGTATTAAACAAATTAAGTTATTTTCGTGTCAGCTATGAAAAAGATAGAATTGGAGATAGTGGCCCTTTCCCACAGCATTACGCAAACCCATTCTTATGCAGTGGTATTGGGCGAGATCAGTGGATTGCGCAGGCTGCCCATCGTCATCGGTGGTTTTGAAGCCCAGGCAATTGCAGTGGCATTGGAACACATGCAACCCAGCCGCCCCCTTACACACGATTTGATGAAGAATTTCATGAATGCTTTCAATGTGGAATTACAGGAGATCATCATCAGTGACCTGCAAGAAGGCATTTTTTATTCGAAGCTTGTTTGTTATACCGAACACGATACCATTGAGATCGACAGCCGCACCAGTGATGCGCTGGCATTGGCCGTTCGTTTTGGTTGCCCCATCTATACCTACGAACATATCCTAGAGAACGCCGGTATCCTGATGGAGGAAAATCCCGAAAAGAAACCCAAAGGAGAATCGGTTGGTTCCGAAGCCGCCAGCGGCAGCCGGGAAGACCTCAGTTCCATGCCCCTTGAAGACTTGCAGAACCTGCTCAATGAAGTATTGGAACACGAAGATTATATCCGCGCCATAGCCATCAGGGATGAGATCAATAAAAGAAAATAATGGTTCTTTTTCCCAACTGTAAGATTAACCTGGGGCTCAACATCATTGAGAAAAGAAAGGATGGTTACCACAACCTGGAAACCGTATTTTATCCCGTAGCATGGAATGATGCGTTGGAATTAGTGACCTCCCCGGAAGCTCCTTATCCCGGCATACAGTTCAACTCAAGTGGCCTGCCCATCGCAGGCGATCCCGATTCCAATTTATGCACCAAAGCCTATCAACTGCTGGCAAAAGATTTTCCACAACTGCCTGCTGTGCGTGTGCATCTCCACAAAGCCATCCCTATGGGAGCTGGTTTGGGAGGAGGCAGTTCCAATGGGGCTTTCATGCTGAAAATGCTTAATGAAAAACTGTTGTTGGGTCTTGATGCTACGCAATTGATGGATTACGCGCTGCAACTGGGAAGCGATTGTCCTTTTTTCATCCGCAATGCGCCCTGCATTGCAACCGGACGAGGCGAGGATATGCAACCCTTGGCATTGGATCTGAGTGCTTACCGCATGGTATTGATTAATCCGGCCATTCATGTATCTACTGCCTGGGCTTTCGCACAACTGAAGCCACAACCTGCGGCTATACCGGTATCCGAAGCCATCCGAAAACCCATTGAGCAATGGAAGGATATCCTGTTGAACGATTTTGAAGCGCCCGTTATCAAACAATTCCCTGAAATCGGACAAATCAAAGAACAACTCTACCAAAGCGGCGCCCTTTACGCTTCCATGACAGGGAGCGGCAGTACCCTTTTTGGCATTTTTCCAGCCAACCGGCATCTTGAATCTTCCATTGAACAACATCACAGTATAAAAGAAATTTCCCCGCTTTAAGAACGGTTGTTAGTTTTTTGAATAGAAATTATTCAACAGATTGTAAATTTTATTGAATATTATACACTTCTTTCAAAATTTATTAGAAATGCTGGATAATATTTAGCAATTCTTTTGTAATTTACCAACCGATTCGGTTGCTTGCCATATTATTCCTGATCCTTAATTCGATTGTACATGCTTGTTTCAGCAAACAGCCAGGGACTTTATAGCCCTACCTTTGAGCACGATGCCTGTGGTATTGGTTTTGTAGCGAACATTAAAGGCCGCAAATCCCACCAGCACATTTCAGATGCTTTAACCGTACTGGAAAACATGGAGCACCGTGGCGCCTGTGGTTGCGAGAGCAATACGGGCGACGGCGCTGGTATCATGATCCAGGTTCCGCATGAATTCTTTTTCGATGAATGCTTAAAACTGGGCGTACACCTGCCTGCTTTTGGCAAGTACGGCGTGGGCGTTATTTTCTTTCCGCAAGACCTGCAGCTTCGTGAAGAGTGCCGCGATATTTTCAATCGCGCAGCAGAGAAACTCGGACTCGAAATCCTTACCTACCGAAAGGTTCCGGTAAACCAGAAAGACATCGGCAGCTCTGCCCTTTCCGTTGAACCGGTAATGGAACAAGTATTCATTGCTTGTCCGCACAACATCATCAATCCCGATGATTTTGAACGCAAACTGTTTGTGCTGCGTAATTATGCAAGCCATACCATTTTCAATACGGTTAGAAAGGATGAAATCGGTTTCTACCTGGCATCGCTTTCTCATAAAACGATCGTTTATAAAGGACAGCTCACCAGCACACAGGTGCGCGGTTATTTCCCCGACCTGAGCGATAAACGTGTGGTATCTGCTTTTGGATTGGTTCACTCCCGTTTTGCCACCAATACTTTCCCTTCCTGGAAACTGGCGCAGCCCTTCCGTTATATCGCGCACAACGGTGAGATCAATACATTGCAGGGCAACCTCAACTGGCTTCGTGCAAGTGAGAAAGGATTCACCAGTCCTTATTTTTCGCAGGAAGAAATGGATATGTTATTGCCCATCGTAACGGGCGAACAATCGGATTCAGCCTGTCTCGACAACATGATCGAATTGCTCACCCTCACCGGCCGCTCATTACCGCATGTAATGATGATGCTCATCCCCGAAGCATGGGATGGCAACGACCAGATGGACCCGGTAAAAAAAGCATTCTATGAATACCATGCCTGTATGATGGAACCCTGGGATGGACCTGCTTCCATTTCATTCACCGATGGCAAGACCATCGGCGCCACACTCGACAGGAACGGCTTGCGTCCTTCACGTTATTGCGTTACATCGGACGACAGGGTGATCATGGCTTCCGAAACAGGCGTGTTGCCGGTAGACCCTTCCATCATCATAGAAAAAGGACGCCTGCAGCCCGGCCGCATGTTCGTGGTAGACATGGAACAGGGCCGTATCATCAGCGATGAAGAATTGAAACAGACCATCTGCTCGCAAAAGCCTTATGCAGAATGGCTCAACAAATACAAAATACGTTTGGAAGAACTGCCCGAGCCAAGGGTGATGTTCACGCACCTCGAGCACGACCAGATCTTCAAATACCATAAAGCATTCGGTTATTCTACCGAAGACCTGGATACCATCATTGCACCTATGTGCATCGATGGTAAAGAACCCATTGGTTCAATGGGAACCGATACACCGCTGGCAGTGCTGAGCGATCAGCCGCAACACCTGAGCAGCTATTTCAAACAATTGTTTGCTCAGGTAACCAACCCACCCATCGACCCCATCCGTGAAAAGATGGTAATGTCGCTGGCTACTTTCGCAGGAAGTACCGGAAGCCTGTTGAACGAAGATCCATTGGCTTGTCACAGTGTGGCACTCAAACAACCCGTACTCAGCAACCACGAACTTGAAAAGATCAGGAGTATCGATACGGGTATCTTCCAGGCAAAGACCCTGCAAACTTATTTCAGGGCCGATGGCAAACCGGGATCGCTGAAAGCGGGACTTGACCGCCTCTGCCGTTATGCAGTGGATGCAGTGGAAGATGGTTTTGAAGTGATCATCCTTACCGACAGGGCCATCGATTCTGACCACGCACCTATTCCTTCCTTACTGGCTACCGCTGCTGTGCATCACCACCTCATCAGAAAAGGTTACCGCACACAGGTTGGTATTATAGTAGAAGCGGGCGATGTATGGGAAGTGCACCATTTCGCTTGTCTCATCGGGTTCGGCGCTACAGCCATCAATCCTTATCTCGCGCTTTCTTCTATCCGCGATATGAAATTGAATGGCCAGTTAGATACGGAACTGGATGTAGAGCACCTCAAAAAGAATTACATCAAAGCAGTGAATGAAGGATTGCTGAAAGTGTTTTCTAAAATGGGTATCTCAACACTGCAATCTTATCAGGGTGCACAGATATTCGAGATCATCGGCCTTAATAAAAAAGTGGTGGATACTTATTTCAGCGGCGCCACTTCACGCATTGAAGGCATGGGACTCGATGAGATTGCCAAAGAAACACTGGCCAAGCACCAGTTCGCTTTCAGCAAGACCGACAGCGCCGTAAACCGGTTGTCTGTTGGCGGTGTGTACCAGTGGAAACGCAAGGGAGAGTTTCACCTGTTCAATCCGCAGACGATACACCTCTTGCAGTATGCAACCAAGATGAACGATTACAATACGTTCAAAAAATATTCCAAGCTGGTGAACGACCAGGGCGAGAAAGCCTGCACGTTGCGCAGCCAGTTCCGTTTCAAGCGTAACCGTCCTTCTATTTCAATTGAAGAAGTAGAACCGGCAGAAAACATTTATAAACGTTTTGCTACGGGTGCTATGTCCTTCGGTTCTATCTCCTGGGAAGCACATACCACACTGGCCATTGCCATGAACCGTTTAGGCGGCAAAAGCAATACCGGTGAGGGTGGAGAAGATGATATCCGTTACCAGCAATTGGCCAACGGCGACTCTATGCGTTCTGCGATTAAGCAGGTAGCATCGGCCAGGTTTGGCGTAACCAGTTACTATCTTACCGAGGCAGATGAATTGCAGATCAAAATGGCGCAGGGTGCAAAGCCGGGTGAAGGCGGACAGTTACCCGGTCATAAAGTTGACGACTGGATCGGCAGAACAAGACACGCAACGCCGGGTGTGGGATTGATCTCTCCCCCGCCGCACCACGATATTTATTCTATTGAAGACCTGGCGCAGTTAATCTTCGACCTGAAAAATTCCAACCGTGCAGCGCGCATCAATGTGAAGCTGGTATCCAAAGCCGGCGTTGGTACCATTGCCGCAGGCGTAGCCAAAGCAAAGGCCGATGTGGTATTGATCTCCGGTTTCGACGGCGGTACCGGCGCCTCTCCCATCAGTTCTATCAAACATGCGGGACTGCCCTGGGAATTAGGACTGGCCGAAACACACCAGACATTGGTGAAAAATAAATTGCGCAGCAGGATCGTAGTGCAGGCAGACGGACAAATGAAAACCGGCCGCGATATTGCCATCGCTGCTTTGCTGGGCGCTGAAGAATGGGGTGTGGCCACTGCGGCGCTGGTCGTGGAAGGATGTATCATGATGCGCAAGTGTCACATGAATACTTGTCCTGTTGGCGTAGCCACACAAGACGCCGAACTGCGTAAGCGTTTCACCGGCGATCCCGATCATGTGGTAAACTTCTTCAAATTCATCACACAGGAATTGAGGGAGCTTATGGCTGAACTGGGTTACAGAACTGTGAATGAAATGATCGGCCAGGTAGATGACCTGGAAGTAAGGGATGATATCAAACACTGGAAATACAGCAAGCTGGATCTTTCTCCTGTTCTGTACAAAGAACCTACTTCTTTGTACACCGGATTGTATCAGCAGGAAGCACAGGATCATGGTTTAACCGAAGTGCTCGACTGGAAACTGCTCAAAGCGGCCAAGCCAGCCATAGACAACGGACAAACAGTGGTAGCTTCTTTCCCTATTAAGAATACAGACCGTACGGCCGGTACCATTCTTTCGAACGAGATCACCAAAAAATACAAGGCAGAAGGTTTACCTGATGATACTATCCATTTCAACTTCACCGGTACAGCCGGACAAAGTTTCGGCGCCTTCAATACCAAAGGGGTAACCCTCGAGTTGGAAGGCGATGCGAACGACTATTTCGGTAAAGGCCTGAGTGGAGCGAGACTGGTGGTGTATCCGCATAAGAGCGCTTCATTCGTACCGGAAGAAAACATCATCATTGGTAATGTTGCCTTCTACGGCGCTACATCGGGTGAAGCTTTTATCCGTGGAAAAGCGGGAGAACGCTTTGCCGTAAGGAATTCCGGCGCCAATGTGGTGGTGGAAGGTGTGGGTGACCACGGTTGTGAATACATGACGGGCGGACATGCTGTTATCCTGGGTAATACAGGCCGCAATTTTGCAGCGGGCATGAGTGGCGGTATTGCTTACGTGTACGATGTACAGGGCAATTTTGCCGAGCTCTGCAACAAGGAGATGGTAGACCTCGATCCGGTAAGCATCAACGATATCGGCTTCCTCAACGACATGATCACCAGGCATTATGCGCATACGGGCAGTACCGTGGCGCGATTCATCCTGGATGATTTTGAAAACCAGTTGAAGAATTTCATCAAGGTATTCCCCAGAGATTACAAGAAAGCGCTGCAACTGAAACAGGAAACAGCCACACAACAACTTTAAGAACCTTGTCGCAATACCCGTAAGGGTTGTAGCGAACGCAAAATAGAATGTATGGGTAAACCAACCGGATTTTTGGAATTTACAAGAGAACTGCCAACCAAGCGTAACGTGCGTGAAAGGCTGGGCGATTATAACGAGTTTGTTGACCGCCTGCCCGAACAGAAACTGAACCAACAGGCAGCAAGATGTATGAACTGCGGCGTTCCTTTTTGCCACAGCGGATGTCCGCTGGGTAATATCATACCTGAATTCAACGACGCTGTTTACAGGAAGAACTGGGAAGAAGCTTATGAGATACTGATCTCTACCAACAACTTCCCCGAATTCACAGGACGTATTTGTCCGGCTCCCTGCGAAAGCGCTTGTGTGCTGGGCATCAACCAACCACCTGTTACCATCGAGGAGATTGAAAAACATATCATTGAAATTGCTTTTGATAAAGGTTTTGTAAAATCACGCAAACCCAACCTGAGAACAGGCAAGAAAGTAGCGGTAGTTGGTTCTGGCCCCGCCGGACTGGCTGCTGCAGCGCAACTGAACTATGCAGGACATTCCGTGACCGTTTTTGAAAGGGATGATGCGCCAGGCGGACTGCTGCGTTATGGTATACCGGATTTCAAACTCGAAAAATGGGTAGTGGAAAGAAGGGTTAAACTCATGGAAGAAGAAGGTGTGGTGTTCAAATGCAATGCTAATGTGGGTGTGAACATCAGCATCAACGACCTGCTGAGGGAATACCATGCCATTGTACTGGCAGGCGGGTCTACCATTCCCAGGAACCTTCCTATCCCAGGCAGGGAACTGAAAGGTGTACACTTCGCCATGGAATTCCTGAAACAACAGAATAAAAGAATAAGCAAGTTACCTGTTGAAGGCGACGATATACTGGCAGGTAAGAAGCATGTGGTAGTCATTGGCGGTGGCGATACCGGCAGTGACTGTGTGGGCACTTCCAACAGGCATGGGGCCGTTTCTGTAACCCAGTTCGAATTGCTGCCCAAGCCGCCCGAATCCAGAACCGCTTTCATGCCATGGCCTACTTATCCTATGACGCTGAAAACCTCTTCTTCGCATGAGGAAGGCGCTAACCGCCAGTGGGCCATTGCTACCAAAGCCTTTATCGGCGATGAAAAGGACCAGTTGAAATCATTGCAGATCGTAGACCTGGAATGGAAGTTTTCGGAAGATGGCCGCCCGGCTAAATTCGTGGAAGTAGCCGGAAGCGAAAGGGAGATACCCTGTGAGCTTGCCCTTCTGGCCATGGGCTTTGTGCACCCGCAGCATGAGGGCCTGGTAGAGGAACTGGGTGTAGAGTTGGATGAAAGAGGCAATGTAAAAGCCAGTGAAAAAGCCTTCCAGACCAATATTCCCAAGATTTTCACCGCCGGAGATATGCGTCGCGGTCAATCGCTCGTGGTATGGGCCATCAGTGAAGGCCGGGAATGCGCCCGTAAAGTAGATGAATACATTATGGGATTTTCTATGCTCGAAAAGAAGGATGAAAGCTGTCTTATTAGTGTTTAGTATATATGTATAGTTAACCCTCGCTAAGCCTGTTTGAGAAATCAAACGGGCTTTTTTGTGTTCTAATTTTCTCTCCCATCAAATAATTTAATCGTCATTTCCAATTTAAACATTTTTCAATTAAACGGACATATACATTAAATAATATTAAATGTTAGCAATTAATGTAAAATAATAAGAAAAACTTCATACTTTAGCTTTATAATCATTAATTGATTTTTTTCTTAATGTCATTTATCTCAACCATGAAAAAAATTACTTTACAACAAATCGCGCCCTTCGCAATATTGGCTCTGGTAGCCTTGGGGGCCATCTTTGTGCCATCGTTTAACCTGTTCGATGGTACCGGTAAATACAACGCGGCCGACATTACCTGGATCATCGTGGCAACGGCCCTGGTATTCTTAATGACACCTGCCCTTGCATTCTTTTACGGTGGTATGGTACACAGGAAAAACGTGCTGTCAACCATGATCAAGAGCGTGGTAGCTGCAGGTGTGGTAAGTATTATTTGGGTAGTGGTTGGCTATAGTCTTTGTTTTGGCCAGTCGATCGGCGGCTTCATCGGTAATCCCATGACACACCTTTTCTTCAAAGGTGTAGCATCAGGTGCCCCCTGGAGCCTTACACCTACTATTCCGCTCACCTTGTTTGCATTGTTTCAATTGATGTTCGCCATCATTACACCCGGATTGGTAGTAGGCGCGGTAGCAGAGCGTATCCGTTTCACTTCTTATACTTTGTTCATTGTGCTGTTCAGCCTCTTGGTATATGCACCGATCGCACACTGGACATGGCACCCTGACGGGTTCCTCTTTAAGATGGGCACACTGGATTTCGCAGGTGGTACCGTAGTGCATATCTCTGCCGGATGTGCAGCGCTGGCCGGTGCACTCGTATTGAAACGTCGCCAGGTGCATATTGAACACAAAGAAATTCCTCCTGCCAATATCCCTTATGTACTCATCGGAACCGGTTTGCTTTGGTTCGGATGGTTCGGGTTCAATGCCGGATCTGCAGGAGCAGCCAATGCACTCGCCGTATCTGCATTTGCCACTACCAATACAGCAGCGGCTTCCGCCGGACTGGCCTGGATGTTCTTTGATGTAGTGCGTGGCAAAAAGCCTTCTGTACTCGGATTCTGTATCGGCGCAGTAGTAGGGTTGGTAGCCATTACACCGGCTGCGGGCTTTGTTGCCATCCCACAAAGTATTTTCATCGGCTTTGTTGCTGCACTGATTTCCAATCTTGCAGTTTATTATAAAAGCAAATCAAGTCTGGATGATACCCTCGATGTATTCCCCTGTCATGGACTGGGCGGTATGGTTGGTATGCTCCTCACCGGGGTCTTCGCTACCAAAACCGTAAACAGTGGCGGTAATGATGGTCTATTTTATGGAAACGCTGCATTCTTTTTTACACAAGTGAAAGCACTGTTGATCGTGGTTGCGTACAGTTTCACCGTTTCCTTCCTTCTTTTCAAATTCATCAATTTCATCCTGCCGTTGAGGGTAAGCACTGTGGAAGAACAACTGGGACTGGACGCTACCCAGCACGATGAAAAATACCTGCAAGGAACTTTGTTGGTCCATGAAAATGGGAACATCAAAGAAACCCTGCTGGATGAACAGTTCTAACATACTAAGTTGTACTACATCTCTGACCGGGTGTGGTACAACTGCATTTTCTTTTGCTGATTGCTTTTGAATGGTGTACCATAAAAAAGGTACAGCCTTATGTTGAACTTCTGACCAAGTTGAACGGCTGTACCCTTTGTTAATCATAAAACCAAGACAATGTTAAAGAAAATTTCGACACTCGGATGCGGATTTTTAAGCATGGCTGCGCTGCATGCGCAAACTGACACTACCAAAAAAGCAGCCCCGGCAACCACTTTCACCTATTCAGTGGATGCCTATTACCGGTACGACTTTAATGATGCACCTGCTTCGGTAGCCAATCCCACCAACAGCCTCACGAGTTTTACCAATTCAAAAAACTCTTTCGAACTGGGGATGGCTTCTGTAAGGGCAGATCATTCTTTCGGCAAGATCGCTGCTACTGCCGACCTCGGGTTTGGCAGAAGAGCAGAAGAATTTTCGTACAACGACGGACAGTCACCCGGCAAAAATGGTTTCCTCACACTGGCAGTCATCAAACAGGCATACCTCAGTTATGCACCTTCTTCTGCTATCAAGTTCACCATCGGTAAATGGGCTACCCATGTGGGTTATGAATTGCTCGATGCTTACGCTAACCGTAACTATAGCATGAGCTATGGATTCTCTTACGGGCCATTCTTCCATACGGGTCTTAAAGCCGATATCTCGCTTGGCGGAAAAAGCGCCATCATGATTGGTGTAGCAAACCCTACCGACAATTCTACTACCACTTCCCCTTCCCAAGTAGCGCTGGCGCAGTTCAGCACAGGTACGAAGGACGACAAACTCAAGGCCTTCCTCAATTTCCAGGGCGGCGACGGCTTCAGTCAATTCGACCTGGTACTGAATGGTGTGGTCAGTTCAAAGTTCGGCATCAACTACGATGGTACTGTTAAGACCGTTAAAATAGCAGGTACCAATAAAAGCTGGTCCAGCAATGCACTTTATTTTAATTACGATCCCACCAGCAAGTTCGGCTTCACATTACGCGGCGAATATTTCGACGACAAAAAATCGGTTGCAGGCGTGGGTACCAGCATTTTTCAAACAACCCTCTCGGGCAATATTCATTTAGACAACCTGACCATCATTCCTGAATTCAGGCTCGACAATGCGAAGGACAATACCTTTTTTAAAGGTTCCGGGGCCGCAACCAAAACCGATGCCAGTTTTATCCTGGCTGCTGTTTATAAATTCTAACTGCACTTATAATACCCTATCCTGCTGAATTTGCAATATTCATCATCTTCAAACCCCTACGCCATGTTTTCAAGCACATTATCTACGCTAAAGCAACTGGGCAAAAGGAAACCTAATGCTTCCCCCGCCACACTCACACTTTCAAAAGCCGATCGATGGAGAATTGGAATCACCCTTTTCGCCGGAAAGATCCTCGGCTTATTGGTCGTGCTTGCCGTTATGAAAGTTTTACCGGGCATACTGGCAACACCTGCCAAAGCAGCGGAAACATATTCGGCCCACGAAACATCTATCATGAATTCGATCAACACCGTGTGGACACTGGTGGCAGCATTCCTGGTATTTGGTATGCAGGCTGGTTTCGTAATGCTCGAAGCCGGTTTTGCAAGAACCAAAGAAACCGTCAATGTGTTACTCGAATGTATTTTCGATACTGCTATTTGCGGTATCCTCTTCTGGGCCATTGGTTATGCTTTCATGTTCAGTCATGGTAATGGTTTTATAGGGAAGAACTGGTTCTTCCTGTCGGGCGTTCCGGCCACTTATGAAACCACGGGCGTACCCATCCTCGCACACTGGATATTCCAGTTTGCATTCGCCGATACCACTTCTACCATTACTTCAGGCGCGATGATCGGCCGCACCAGCTTCAGGGGCGATATCCTCTACAGCATTGGTGTAACCGGTTTCATCTATCCCATCATTGGTCACTGGGCATGGGGCCCCGATGGCTGGCTGGCAATGATGGGCAGCACTGGTAATTTCTTACCCTCATTGGGTCAGGGATTCCGCGATTTTGCAGGCTCAACCGTAGTGCATACCATCGGTGGTGTGATCTCATTGGCTGGTGCACTGGTATTGGGTCCGCGTATCGGTCGCATTTTTAAAAGAGACGACAAAGAAAAAGGAGGCCTGCCTCCTGCACACAGCCTTCCATTAGCTGCTGTGGGTGCATTCATTCTCTGGTTCGGCTGGTATGGTTTTAACCCCGGTAGTACTTTATCTGGTATGGATGCCGATGGTATCGGTCGTATTGCAACCAATACCACACTTGCGGCTTGCGCAGGTTCATTAACAGCCATGCTGCTACCCCTGTACTTTGGCCCTAACAAAGGCAAATACGACCTCCCTTTCACCATCAATGGTTTGCTCGCTGGTCTTGTTGCCATTACCTGCCCCTGCTATTGGGTGTCGCCCCTCGGCGCCATTTTTATCGGTCTTATTGCAGGTGCAGTAGTTTACTACGGAACCCTTTTACTAGAACAGCTTCGTATCGATGATCCTGTTGGCGCCGTTCCGGTGCATGGCATTGCCGGCATCTGGGGTACTCTGTCACTGGGCTTGTTTGCCTGTGGTAAATATGGTGCAACCGGACCCACAGGAGCCGATAATTCTGCTCCCGTAAAAGGATTGTTCTATGGTGGCGGATGGGATGTATTCAAAGCACAATTGATCGGAAGTGCAGTCATAACCATCGCTACATTCCTGGTAGCCATCGTACTCATGCTGATCGTCAATAAGCTGCCCTATCCATGGAAATTACGTGTAGAGCCTGAAGCGGAAACAGGCCCCGGTCTTGATTTGTTTGAGCATGGCAGCTCTGCATATCATGTGCAGGATTAATCATTCCGCCTTTACAAACGGCCACATTTTTTGAGATAAATGACAGGCAAAAAGGGGGCATCATCCTAGCATGGTGCCCCTTCTTTTTCCCCAAAAAGCCCATTTTAGGGGCTTTACGCAGCCTTGTGGAAAATTTTTTCAAAATTTTTTACTCTTTTTTTGAAAAAACAGGCTTCCGTACAAACCCGCTTTTTTTGCTAACCCCACCCTCATTCGTTTTAGTTTTTTCAACAAAAAAAACTTCTCAGGCCATCTGCTGTTTTAAACAGGCCCGATAGTCAGCCCAAAACATTTATTATCATTTTTCATATTGCATAACCCATCGATTCTGTGCAGGCGCACTATGTAAAAGTTGTGCTTTTTTGGTTCAACTTTGTGGTGTTCTTTTATTACAAATAAAAAATCAAACCATGAATTTGTTAGCAGCACAATCAACCCTGGATGTAACCAATGAAGGTACATTACTGGTTATTGGTCTTATTGCCTGTATCGGCGTATTCGCCCTGTTACTGGCTAAGAAAGAAATAAAAAATGTTGCCTGATTCGTTCCGCAATATTTTTTAAATACCTGACAAGTCCGCCGTAGCTTTAGCGAAGGCGGGCTTTTTTGTTGGTTTTTACTTAAGTTAGGCCAATGAAAAGACTGTTACGTCTCCTGCAATACCTGTATTGTATTTATGCGCTCCTGCTTTTTATTATACTGATGCTTCTTATTTTCCCGTTGGTATTGCTCGCATTACTGTTGGGAAAGATCCGCGGTGGTAACATCATTTATGCACTCTGCATGATCTGGGGAAAGATCTGGTACTTTCTCATTGGCGTACAACACCGCGAGATCTATGAAGCGCCACATAACTGGCAAAAGCAATACATCTTCGTGGCCAACCATATTTCTTATATGGATATTCCGCCCCTGGTACTGATTGCTCACCAACCGATCAGGGTATTGGGTAAAGCTGACATGACAAGGATACCGGTATTCGGGTGGATCTATCGCGCTGCTGTGATCCTGGTTAATCGCAGCAATGCAGAAACAAGGGCCAGGAGTGTTCGGGCGCTCAAAGCGGCATTACGGCATGGCATTTCCATCTTTATTTTTCCTGAAGGCACTTTCAACGAAACAGGTAATCCTTTGAAAAATTTTTTCGATGGCGCTTTTCGCATCGCTATTGAAACCGCCACACCCATCAAGCCCATTTTACTGGTAGATACCGTTGACCGCCTGCATTACCGCAGCATCTTTGAACTCACACCGGGACCAAGCCGCGTTGTTTTCCTGGAAGAAATTCCTGTAGCTGGACTTACCATGCGAGATATCCTGTCTCTGAAACAACAAGTATACGATGCCATGGAAGCGGCACTCAGACGCTATCGCAACTATCCAACAGCTTAAAGCTTATTTTTGAAGAAATTAGGTTGATTTGTTTGTAGAAGTCATTATACCACTCGCCCTTCCCAAAAATTACACCTGGTCGGTACCCCCGCATTTGCTGGATGCCGTACAACCTGGCGTACGTGTGGAAGTGGTGCTGGGCAGGAATAAAAAATATGCCGGCATTGTAAAACGCGTATTGCCATCTAAACCGGAATCCTTTCAACCCAAAGACATTTTAAACGTGCTGGACCCCGAGCCCCTGCTCTATACTTCTCAACTGCAGTTGTGGGAATGGGTAGCGGATTATTACATGTGCAGCGAGGGAGAAGTGATGCAGGCTGCCATTCCTGCCAACCTGAAATTATCGAGTGAGAGCGTGCTTATCTGGAATGAAGCGGCAGGCTATGCTCCCTCTGATCTTTCCGACGCCGAATACCTGGTTACGGAAGCGCTGGAACTCAAAAAAGAATTGCGGCTGAGCGAAGTGCAACAGTTGCTGGATGCTGCTGTTGTTTATCCTGTTATCAAAAAACTCATAGAGAAGAATATCTGTTATGTGTGGGAAGAATTGAAGCAGAAATACAAAGTCAAAACTGAAACCTATATTTCACTGGCAGCCACATACCGGAACGAGGATCAGTTGGCAGATTTACTAAACAACTGGAGCCGGGCACCCAAACAAATGGAATTGCTGCTCGCTTACCTGCACCTCGTAAAAACAGCGGGTGAAGTAACCAAAGCAGAATTGTTGAAAAAATCCGGCGCTTCCGATGCACAACTGAAAGGATTACTGGAAAAAAATATCCTGGTTGCCGAAAAAAGGGCCATTGATCGTATCAGTCCTTTGCCCAGGAATATCGCCATCGATTTCACACTTTCTCCTGCACAAGAGAAAGCCCTCGCTGCCATCAGGGAAACCCTGGAACACAAACAGGTTACTTTATTGCATGGCGTAACAGCCAGCGGTAAAACACAGATTTATATCAAACTCATCGAAGAACAGATCATGCAGGGTAAACAGGTGTTGTACCTGCTGCCGGAGATCGCACTCACTGCGCAAACCATCCGCCGCCTGCAAAAACATTTCGGCGGGTACATTGCCATTTATCATTCCAAATTCAATCCGAATGAACGGGTTGAGATATGGAACAAAGTAAAATCGGGCGATATCAAAGTAGTATTGGGCGCCCGCTCTGCTCTTTTTCTTCCTTTCAGGGAACTGGGTATGATCATTACCGATGAAGAGCACGATGCTTCTTATAAACAACAGGAACCTGCACCCCGCTATCATGCAAGAGACACCGCTATTTATTATGCATCCTTGTTCGGCGCTAAGGTATTACTCGGAAGCGCTACGCCTTCGGTAGAAAGTTATTTTAATTGCATGCAGGATAAATACGGACTGGTAACCCTTGCCGAAAGATTTGGCGATGCAGGTCTGCCCGCTATCGAACTCATCGACATAAAAAAATATCCTGCCAAACCAAAACCTGTATTTACACCACCACTCATCGATGCCATCCAGGCATCATTGGAGGCAAAGAAACAGGTCATCATTTTTCAGAACAGACGGGGCTATGCTCCGTACCAGGTATGCGATACCTGCGGATGGATACCGCAATGCCGCGATTGTGATGTAACACTAACGTATCACAAAACAAGAAATCAACTGGTTTGTCATTATTGCGGCACCATTTACCCGGTGATACAAACTTGCCTGGCCTGTGGCAACCATCATTTCACACAGAAAAATTTTGGTACGGAACAGGTAGAAGAATTGTTGGGCGAAACATTTCCCGAAGCCAGGACCGCCCGGATGGATTACGACAGCGTCAAAGGCAAACACGATCACGATGCGCTGATCAAATTATTTGAACAGCAGCGTATTGATCTGCTGGTGGGCACACAGATGGTGGTAAAGGGGCTGGACTTTGAACACGTGAACCTGGTGTGCATTGTTGATGCCGATGGCATCCTCAACTTCACCGATTTCAGGGTCAATGAACGAGCATTCCAGTTGATGGAGCAGGTGAGCGGGAGGGCCGGCCGCAAAGACGATGAAGGGAAAGTGCTGATACAGGTGAGCAATCTGCAGCACCCGGTTTTGCAATTCGTGAAAGACCATCGTTATGCCGAGCTCTTTGAATTTGAATTGCATAACAGAAAAGCATTCGACTATCCACCCTATACCAGGCTGATCCGCCTGGTTTTCAAACACAGGGAAAAACATATTGCCGAAGAGGCCGCCCATATTATGGCGCAGGGATTGAAAACCCATTTTGGCAAATACCTTTCTGGTCCTGCGCAACCGGTGGTAGATCGTATACGCAATCAATACCTTTGGGAAATACTGCTCAAGCTGCCGAAAGACAGTCGCTTCATCCATCAGTGTAAAAAAGAAATTCATCAGCAAACAGTCATCATCCAATCCAATAAAAGATACAGGGCGGTTGTGATACAGCCCGATGCAGATCCTGTTTAAATCATTATACCAACCTAATCTCCATGCAAATTAGCCAGCACTTATCACTCAAACCATACAACAGTTTTGCCATCGACGTGAAAGCAAAATATTTTGCTGCTTTTGAATCGGTGATGGTGTTGGAGGAATTGCTTAGTGCTGCCGGTCATGAACAAATGCTGGTGCTCGGCGGCGGAAGCAATATTCTTTTCACCGGCGACTTTAATGGATGGGTATTGAAAAACGAATGCAAAGGCATCCGTCTCATAGATGAAGATGACAATTATTTTTACGTGAAAGCCGCTGCCGGTGAGAACTGGCACCAGTTTGTGATGCATTGCATAGCGCAAGGTTATGCCGGCGTTGAAAACCTCAGTTTGATTCCCGGTAATGTGGGCGCTTCTCCCATGCAGAACATCGGCGCCTATGGTGTTGAGATCAAAGACGTATTTCATGAGCTGGAAGCTTTTCATCGCGAAGAGCGAAAGCTGGTAACCTTTACGCTTGCCGACTGCTCATTCGGCTATCGCGAAAGTGTTTTCAAAAACAAATACAAAGACCAGTTCATCATTTTGAATGTGACTTTCCGTTTACGCAAAAAACCGGTGTTCAATACAAGTTATGGGGCGATAGAACAGGAACTGGAAAAAATGGGTGTGCAGGAACGCTCTATAAAAGCTATTTCAGAGGCAGTAATACACATCAGGCGCAGCAAGTTACCAGACCCTGCCGAGACGGGTAATGCCGGCAGTTTTTTCAAAAACCCCACTATTCCCACGCTTCAGTTTGAACAATTGCAACAATCATTCCCCACAATTGTTGGCTATCCTGCGGGTGCAGGCCAAACGAAAGTTGCCGCCGGTTGGCTGATAGAGCAATGCGGCTGGAAAGGTTACCGGAAAGGCGATGCGGGCTGTCATGCACGGCAAGCGCTCGTATTGGTGAATTACGGTAATGCCACAGGCGCTGAAATAGTGCAACTTTCAACCGATATCATCAACAGTGTGCAAGAGGAATTCGGTATTCACCTTGAACGGGAAGTGAACCTGGTTTAATGATTCACAGGTGTTTGCGCTGCTGTTGAATCCCTTACAGGCGCTATGGAACTGATGTAGATATCCATCACCTGCCCCTGCCTGATCTTATTGGGTACTTTTTGTCCTGTTGGCCCCAGCACATCAGACAAAACCGTGGGCGACTGCTTTACTATAAAAGCTGCTGCTGAATCTTTGACGGCATCGGTAGCAACAATAGAACCAATGTTCACATTCACCGTAGCGAGGTAAGTACGCGCTTCCAGCAAGGTCATGCCTACCAGGTCGGGCACAGGAATATCGCTGCCGCCTACACCGCTTCCCAGTACAAAGCTAATGGTACTGCCCAACGGTATCTTGGTTCCGGCTGTTATCTGGGCGCCGTTGTAATACTGTTCCAACACAGAGTTACGCGCTATATCAGGCTTGTAGGTCACTTCACCCAGTTTCAATCCCAGGCTGCGCAGGTACATTTCCGCGCTTCTGATGGAAAAGCCTGCCATATTGGGCATTTCTACCTGCGGTGGAATGCTGCGGTTGACGGTAAGATAAACAGCGCGGCCGGATTTCACGGTAGCGTCTGCCTCAGGAGATTGGCGGATCACCGCTTGTTTGGGAATGCTATCGATATACAATGAATCCTGTATCACTACATCAAATCCTTTGGCTTGCAGTATCTGTTGGGCGGCCAGCACGTTTTGTCCTGTTACCGATGGCACTTTCTCCACTTTCCCATAGCCCGTAAGCCATCCTAATGAACTGAAAAAAAGGATCAGTAATACAACGAGGATACCGATCGCTGCGAGTATGTTTACCCAAATGGATTTTCCAGTAATTCTTTTAACCAGGTTGCTCATGCTTACTTATTAATTAAGGACTTCATCTATCAATGCAGAATAAAAATCTTTCAGGTTCCATCCCATGATCTTCACCTGTTGAGGAATGATGCTGGCTTCACTTTGTCCCGGAACCGTATTCACTTCCAGCATATAGGGTTGTCCCTGTGCTTCGTTGTAAATAAAATCGATGCGTACCACACCGCGGCAGTTCAACACCTCATACACTTTTTTAGCGGCCGCTTCCAGTTTTGTTTTCATTGCATCATCAATCAACGCAGGTGTTGTTTCAACGCTTTTGCCCTGGTACTTCGCTTCAAAATCGAAGAACTCGTTTTGCGTGCTCACTTCCGTAATAGGCAGTACCATGATCTTTCCTTTCGACTTGAATACACCGATCGTGAACTCGCGTCCGCTGATATATTCTTCTACCAGCACCTGGTCGTCTTCCCGGAAAGCCTTATGCAGCGCAGCTTCCAGCTCATCCGACACACTCACTTTACTCATGCCGATGCTGCTGCCGCCGTTGTTGGGTTTCACGAACACAGGTAGTTTTAAGGCAGTCAGTATGGCTTCGGAGGATACGGGGGTATGCCTGAAAATATGTTTGGAGTGTGCAACATGTATGCCCCCGAATGCTGCAACAGCCACTGTATATCTTTTGTTGAAAGTAAGCGCTGAAGTAGCCGCATCGCAACTGGTATAAGGCAACCCAAGCATATCGAAATATCCCTGCAACTTACCATCTTCTCCCGGCGTACCATGAATGCAAAGCAATATCGCATCGAAATTGATCTTCTTGCCGCTATCAATAACTGAGAAATCGTCGCGGTTGACTTTCGATTTTTCTCCCTGCACAGGTTCATACCACCAGCCGGTGGCATTGATATCGATCCGGTACACATCGAACCGCTCCCTGTCTACATTGTTGCCAACGGTAATAGCGCTTTTATAACTGATCTGTGCTTCGTTGCTCAAGCCTCCTGTTACCAGGGCTATCTTTTTTTTCATTTCCTTGTTTTTAACGTCATCCCGAGTGCAACCGGGGGATCTCACTGAAGGTTCGGCAGATCCTTCGACTCGCTTCGCACGCTCAGGATGACGAACATGTAGGCAAATATAGGGATGAGGATGATAAAAAAAGGTGAAGAAACTCCCCGTCTCTTCACCTCACGTTGGCAGGAAATATCACCCGCCGTTACAAGTTGTTGTCTCTTTGAATGGCAACAATTAATTAGGACTAAGCTAAGTAAATCCACGCGCTTTTGCAAGTATTTCCCCCTCAAAGTTTAGCACAGGCGCCTGTGCATTAGATGTGCATTTTTTCCTTCTTGGCCAGCAGTTCGTCTACTGTTTCGCGGTACATTTCATCAGGTACACAGCAGTCAACCGGACATACGGCTGCACACTGGGGTTCTTCATGGAAACCCTGGCATTCGGTGCATTTATTGGGAGTTATATAGTAAGTATCTACGCTGATGGGTTCAAAACGCTTATCAGCTTCTACAACCGAGCCGTCCATCAGGGTAAATTCGCCTTTAACAGTGGTTCCATCGGCAATGGCCCATTCCACCCCACCCTCGTAGATTGCGTTATTCGGACATTCGGGCTCACAGGCGCCGCAGTTGATACATTCTTCTGTTATTTTGATTGCCATACAAAAAAAGAGTTTGTTGGATTAGTGATTTTACATTTGCAGTTCCAAAAATACGGTTGACAAATGACTTTACAAGAACGAATTCAGCTGATGGCCAGATTGGGTGTCTACATGCAGGGAACGGATGCCGGATGGGAGAACGTCAAAGCAAGGGCTTACCGCGAAAATGCCTGGTTCATCCCGGAATTCATCAACCGGTCGGTCAATAGTATCTGTACCCGGTTCTTACAGGCGCCCCTGCTGGAGGCTTGGGTGGGATCATATAACCTGCCGGATACGCCTGCAAAAGTGCAAACAGTAGGATTGGTCATGGCAGGTAATATTCCCCTGGTAGGCTTTCACGATTTTCTCTGCGTTTTCCTGAGCGGCCATTCTGTATTGATCAAAGCTTCTTCTAAGGACGAAGTCCTGATCAGGCACCTGGTGGAACAGCTCAGTCAATGGGAGCCGTCTGTAGCCGAAAGGGTAGCTTTTGCCGAGCAGTTAAAGGGTTGCGACGCTTATATCGCTACGGGCAGCAACAATTCGGGACGTTATTTCGAATATTATTTCGGTAAATATCCGCATATCATCCGTCGCAACCGGACTTCCGTAGCCGTATTGGACGGTTCTGAAACCAGGACCGAACTGGAAGCGCTGGCAGAAGATATACAGCTGTATTTCGGACTCGGATGCCGGAACATCACGCAATTGTATGTACCGGAAAAATATGATTTCATTCCCCTGCTGACCACTTTAAAAAAATATGAATATTTTCTTGACTTACATAAGTACAAGCACAATTACGATTACCACCTGGCGCTGCTCATCATGGGCAATAAGTATTATATGAACAATGATTCCGTCATTTTGACTGAAAACACCTCTCCTTTCTCGCCAGTAAGCCAGGTGCATTACCAGTATTACAACGATGCGGCAGCCGTATGGGACCGGTTAAAAAATAACAACGATATCCAATGTGTGGTAGGGCATGGCGCCCTTGCTTTTGGCGAAGCGCAACGCCCTTCACTGGGCGATTATGCCGATGGTGTAGATACCCTCCGGTTCTTAACGGCGCTGTAAAATTTGCTAACTTTAATCACCGGATCTACGAGGATCGCCGTAAAACATTTGTTAAATGCGTTGACCGGTGTACTGACAATTAAACAGCTTTGTTTATTTGCTATCCAATAGGCATATCATTTGACGTACCTGAATTAATTTAAAGACCATGAACATGAATTTTAAAAGCATTTTAGCCGTTGTAGCCATCAGTGCAGGCACTGCTGTTGCTAGTGTTTGGGGATATGGTAAATACGTGGAACACCAGCATGCAGGCGTACAGGAGGCTGGCAAATTACCTGTGAACTATGCAGGCTTTTTCGGAAATGGCAGTAATAATGGCGCCATCGTAGACTTTACGCCTGCGGCTACCACAGGCACACCCGCCGTTGTGCATATCAAAACAAAAACAAAGGCCCGGCAGGTGAACAATAACAACCGCAAACAGCGTAATCCTTTCTCCGATCTGTTTGGTGATGATCTGGGTGATTTCTTTGGAGGTCCCAGGGTGATACCCGAGCAGCTGGCCAGCGGTAGCGGTGTGTTGATTACGGATGATGGTTATATCGTAACCAATAACCACGTGATCGACGGAGCCGATGAGATCAATGTAACCCTTGCCAATAAAAAATCTTATAAAGCTTCCGTGATCGGCGCCGACCCCAGCAGCGATCTGGCCGTTATCAAAATCGAAGGGAAGGGATTCCCTTACCTGGTATATGGTAATAGCGACGAATTGAAACTGGGTCAGTGGGTACTGGCTATCGGTTATCCGCTTACGCTCGATGTTACGGTTACAGCCGGTATTGTAAGCGCCAAATCAAGGTCCATCGGCATCAATGGCCGTCAAAGCCAAACACCGGTGGAGTCATTTATCCAGACCGATGCGGCCGTTAATCCCGGCAACAGTGGTGGCGCACTCATCAATACCGCTGGTGAATTGGTGGGCATCAACTCGGCCATCGCTTCTCCTACGGGTTCTTATGCAGGATATTCGTATGCTATTCCAGTAAACATTGTGAAGAAGATCGTGACCGATATCGTGAAATTCGGCACTGTACAGCGCGCTTATATCGGCATCCAATATGCTCCGCTAGAAAATATGAGTGATGATGACAAGCGGCAGTTGGAAAAAGAGCTGGGTGTTTCACTGAGAGAAGGCGAAGGCGTGTACGCTACTGCAATTCCGGCAGGAGGCGCTGCAGCAATAGCGGGACTGAAAAAAGGCGATATCGTTACCAAGATCAATGGCGTTCCGGTTACCAATGGTCCGGAACTGCAGGAGCAGGTAGCGCGTTACAAACCCGGCGACAAGATCAACATCACCTACAAGCGCGGGGGCAAGGAAAATACTGCCAGTGTTACCTTGAAGAACAAGGCCGGCAATACGGATGTGGTGAAGAATAGCAGCCTCATAGAAAAACTGGGTGGCACGCTGGAAAACCTCGATAAGAAAGTGGCGCAGGCCAATGAAATAGCGGGCGGCGTACTGGTGAAAAAAGTAGGCGATGGTATCCTGAAAAAAAGCAGGATGCAGGACGGATTTGTGATCACAGGTGTGAACGGAAAAGAAGTGAAGAACCTCGATGAATTGAAAGAACTGTTGTCCGTATACAAGGGCAGCAATATACGCCTCGATGGCTTCTACCCTGGCTTTGAAGGCTCATATACTTATCCTTTGAACCTGGGAGACGATAATTAAATTGATTGCATTTCCCTTTTATTGAAAAGCGGTTGTTCTTTTGGAACAGCCGCTTTTCTTTTGGTGTCATGACCACCGCAGTCTCTTTCTTAAATTATGCCAGTGACAATTGTTTACCCCCGAGCGTAACGGAGAAATGTATCTCTGCTTGCAGTGCCTGGAATATCCTAAGAATGGTGTCGATGGTAGCGCTGTTGGCGTTGTTTTCCAGCTTGGATATTTGTGCTTTCTGAACACCTACCAGTTCTCCCAATTGTTCCTGCGTAAGATTGCGCTCTTTCCTCGCTTTTCTGATCATGCTGCTTAGTACAGCCATGTTGAGTTTGTGCTCGAAAGCTCCCCTGGCTTTGGTGCCACGTTTGCCTACGTGCTTGTCTATCATCTCGGACAGGCTATACGATTTCATTTTTGTTTTTTCCATATCGAATACTCTTTAGGTATTTTTTTCTTCGAAATAATTTTCCCTGATGCGCAAGGCCCTTGCAATCTCATTAGCTGGCACTTTATCTACTTTCTTTATAAAGCCATGCGTTGCCAGTACCAACGTGTTATTGGCATCTGTTTTATCCCAAAATGCCAGCAGCCTGACTTGTTGCAACGCATACCTCACACGTATTTCCCAAATATCGTTGTGAAGTTTTTTAAACAACCGTGGATCGTTAGATTGCTCAGCTAATGCTATATTATACAATAGCTTGTTTATGATCTTCGGATTCAACCCATTGATAAAAGAAGATGCCTCCTCTAAAAACCTCGTTTCAAAATACCTCACAGTTTAGATTTTACAAAGTTAAACAATAGTTTCCATATTTAGAAACTTATTTTCTTTCCTTTCCCCATCCTGTGTTCGGTACGATTGTAATTAACAGAAAAAATAACCGTTAACGCAAACTCCTGCACAAATCAGGTATAAACCGCAAATCTGTATATTTAAACCTTAATCACTTTTTATGCGATTCGTGTATGTTGTTTTATTTGCTTTTGTATTATTAACAGCTTCTTTAAACTCCAAGGCTGCAGCGATCATTTTGCCTGGAATGCAGCTTTCTGCTAGCATTAAAACGGGGGCTGATCAAACAGAAAAATATTTGCCTTATCTGAAAGGAAAACGAGTAGGCATACTGGCAAACCCTACATCTGTCATCGGTAAGCACAATGTTCACCTGGTAGACAGCTTATTGAAGTTGGGCATTCACATTGTGAAAGTATTTGGTCCGGAGCATGGCTTTCGCGGCAATGCCAGTGCTGGCGCCCATGTGGCCGATGAAGTAGATTCCGCTACGGGTATACCGCTGATCTCTTTGTATGGATCTGGCAAAAGCAAACCCAGCAAAGCCGATATGGCCGATATAGACATCATGGTATATGATCTGCAGGATGTCGGCTGCCGTTTTTACACCAATATCAATGCATTGGCCAGGCTGATGGAAGCCTGTGCAGAAAACAATAAAGAGTTGCTCATACTGGACAGGCCCAATCCCAATGGCTACCTGATAGACGGCCCCATACTCGATATGAAACTGAAATCGGGCATCGGCATGTTCCCCATTCCTATCGCGCATGGGTTAACCATCGGCGAATTTGCGCAAATGGTGAATGGAGAAGGTTGGTTGCCCAATCATTTGCAATGCAAGATCCGCATCATACCTGTGGCCAATTACAACCACAACATGGAATATACTTTGCCTGTAAAACCATCTCCCAATCTCAATACACAACAATCGATACTACTTTACCCCACTTTATGCCTGTTTGAAGGAACAGTGATCAGCCAGGGAAGGGGCACTTATTTTCCTTTCGCCGTATTGGGTAACCCTGATTTGAAAGGGTATTCTTTTTCTTTCACCCCCACCAGCATCAAGGGAATGGCGGAAACACCTTTACACATGAACAACACCTGTTATGGGCTCGACCTGCGCAAATATGATGTTGCTGCATTGCACAAAAGCAAGCGGTTGCATATTGAATGGATGATCGAAATGTACAAAGCCTATCCTTACAAAGAAAAGTTCTTCGACTACAAGCAAAGCAAGGAAATGGGCAATATCGATAAGCTGGCCGGCACTACAGCCTTTAAAGAACAAGTCATTGCAGGCCTATCCGCCGATGAAATCCGCAAAACCTGGGAGCCGGGGCTGAAAGCCTACAAGGAAATGCGGAAGAAGTATTTGCTGTATCCTTAAAGCCTAACTTGCCTCATTGAACCAGCCATTGCAATCTTTTAATCGATTTTGTATATTTGATATTAAATGAACTACCAACAAACGCTTCAGTCCATCAAATTTACGGTAAGGTCTTTTTTGCCTGATTCCAAAGTACTGTTATTTGGCTCCAGGGCAACAGGCAAGGCCGATGAGGAAAGTGATTATGATCTGCTGGTTATTACTTCCGATACATTTGAGCCACGTGTAAAAATGAATTGGGAAAGTAAAATCAGAAAAGCGCTGGTTCATTCCTTAAAAGCTCCATTCGATGTTATTTTAGAAAGCGAGAAGGAAATAAATGAAAAAAAGAATTTAACCGGGCATATCGTCTATTATGCGATGAAGGAGGCTGTAGAATTATGACTGAGGCCGAAGTAACACACTTAAATCAATGGATTGAAAAGGCTGAGCATGATTTAATCGCTGCTCAATTAATTATTGAACACCAGCCCATGATACTGGATGTTGCTTGTTTTCATTGCCAACAGGCTGTGGAGAAATATTTAAAAGCCTTCCTAATATTTAAAAAAGAAGAATTTCCCAGAACCCATAATTTGGATTTACTGATTCAAAGCTGTTCTGTCCATCAAGAAGCGTTTACCGTGATAGATCTAAAAAACCTGGAAGATTTTGCAGTCCGCGGTAGATATCCACACGACTTTTTAAGACCCGAACTGGAAGAAACGCAATTTTTCTACAAAATCACGCTAGAGATAAAAGATCTTGTGATAAAAGAATTAAATAAAAGCATCTCTTAGTAGCGGGCTATGTTCATATTTAATGACTATCGGTTGGATAATAATTAAATATTATAGAATTGGCATTCTAAATGCCGATTTGCTCCCGATTGTGACGACTCTTAAACGCATTCTTGAATTTGGAAAAAGAGTAGCAAAGAAAATCATTTCCGTTGATGAAAAGAAATCGCCCTGCTAAAATTAACGGGGTGATTTCTTTTTTTATTAAAAAAGTTTTACATTCATGTTTCGGTTCAAACCCCCTCCTTGGACTACGTTCTGAGTAAGAAGCAAAAAAAAAGCCCCGCAGATAGGCGAGGCACTAAATGTTTTCACAACGGAATAATCCTTATTGTGATTTGCTTTCGAATGTGAAGTTAATAATAAAACAAAGATCGGAAGAACTTAATTTGAAAGCAAATCACAACTCTCACAACAACCCCCTCAAGTCATTCATCATATCCAGCAATGGAATTGCAGCAATATTCTTCGTCACCGGAAAGCACTCTTTGCCCGGGTAAACAATAAAACGTTTTGTAGCTGCAATATCTTCGCAACCCAAGTGGAAGCCTTTTGAAACAGACGGGGCTTGGGAACGTTTGATTTCAATCGCATATCGCTCCTTACTGTTCCTTTCGATCACCAGGTCAATTTCAGCGCCGGCAGCCGTACGATAAAACCATGCTGTTACACCTGCAGGCAGGCATGATAAGAGGTTTTCAACAACAAATCCCTCCCAACTGGCTCCCACAACAGGGTGTCCCAACAGATCATCAAATGTTGTTAAGTTAAGCAGGGCATGCGTCAACCCACTGTCGCGAATATATACTTTAGGAGCTTTAACCAGTCGCTTACTCACATTGCCAGACCAGGGTCGAAGCGTGCGGATCAATAGTAAATCTTCCAGCAATTCAATGTACCGTTTGGCAGTTGGCGCGGTTACATCGAGGTTGTTTCCGAGCTGCGCAATATTAAGCTGTCCACCCTGACTGTGAGCTAACATGGTCCAAAGCTTGCGCAACGTAACAGCTGGTATCCGGGGGCCGAACTGGGGCACATCCCGCTCCAGGTAAGTACTGATGAAGTTTAACCGCCACCGTAAGCTGGCTTCGTCATTCTTTGCAAGAAAACTATCAGGAAATCCGCCATGCAACCATAAGCGGTCAATGTCTTTTGATTTTTTGTGATCAATTTCGGCGACTGTAAAACCAGACAACTCTTTGTAAGCAATTCGCCCAGCCAGGCTTTCTGATGATTGTTTCAAAAGCTCTAACGATGCCGACCCCAAAATAAGGAATTGAGCCTTTCTGAGACCTTCCCGCCTGCGACGGTCTATTACACTCCGTAAGATTTGAAAAAGTTCAGGAACACGCTGCACTTCATCAAGAATGATCAGCTTTCCTTTGTGCAGTTCAAAATATGCTTCCGGCTCATTCAACCGCGCTGCTTCGGAAGGCCTTTCCAGGTCTAGATAAATAGGCTCCGGGTTCATCGAAGCTGCAATCTCCTCTGCAAGGGTTGTTTTTCCAACCTGGCGGGGCCCAAGAATAGCTACCGCTGGAAATTCTTCCAGCAATTCAGCAATTTCTGGTTGGGCTAGCCGTTTTATCATCCTTGCAAAAATAACATAAAATATTCGATTTGCAAGGTAAAGTATTGCACAGATTTAATGCCGTTAAGCTCCCACACAGATAACAGGTTGGGATCTTTTTCCATAAGCAGCAGTTGCATTTTAAATTACAACATATTATTTTTAATTAAATTTTAATAGTAGATTAAGTTCTACTATTAGCTAACTTCCTATGCTTCAATCATTTAGCAGAAAAAATTATTATGTTATGTCAATGCATTTACAGTTTTGGAAACAATTTTGTTGGTTGGCAGCCGGTTTGCCCGCCGCTGCCTGGTGCATGTATGTTGCTATGCGCTTTCTCATCTTTGCCTGTGCAGGTGATATACTGGATCGTTATTACAGGTGGGGTGTAGTGGGGCAACTATACTTTATTGTAGTTGAACTGGGTTTCTTTGAAGTGTTCAACAGGTTGCGGCTATATCTCGTAAAAGAAGCATACAAGGCATTGGTCCCTTCCATGCGCTGGCGGCTCCCTGCCATCCTGTTATATGCATCTGCTATATGGTTGCTATGTATGTATTATCTGCTAATGCAATTATGGGACGCGCTGCCTGTTTATCACCTGGATGTGATAATCCAGTTTTTCTTACTGTGCACAGGGCTCTCCGTGATGATGGGTATTGCCCTCCCGTACAGTGCACTGAGAGGCTGGCGATTCGTGTGGCATCTCCGGAATCCGGCCAGCAAAAGTTCAAAACCCGGTTAGCGCTAATATTTCTCCTGTTAAATGAAAACGTTCCGCTAACTAAATGGCCAATTACTACTTTTTCGTCTACTGATTCCCTCGGGTAGATGCCCGTTCAACCAGCATGGAAGGTATCGTAATGGTTTGCGCAGACAATGTAAAGTGCTTTTCTTCTAATCCCTTGAAAAGAACGGAGGCTGCAGTCTTCCCTATTTCAAAAGCCGGCTGCGTAACAGTGGTCAGAGAGGGCTCGAGAATAGATGCGGAATGCAGGTTGGTAAAACCAATGACTTTCAGGTCATCAGGAATAGCCATACCAAGTTGTTTACTCACCAGGTAAACAGGTGTAACCAGTTTTTCAACAGATGCAATGATGCCATCCGGTTTATCCCTTTGCTCCAGCAATTGCCTGATCAATCTGCAATTCTGTTCCATATCGTTACTGCAAAGCAATACATCTGCATCTGTTGCGCCTATGTGCGCATCGTGCAATGCTTTTTGAAAGCCTTGCACCCTTTTCGAAGTGATGGACAGGTTGGCTGCGATGGATAAAAAACTGATCTTTTTACAACCCCGTTCCAGCAAACAACGCGTGGCTTCATAAGCGCCTTCAAAATCGTTGGTAGAGATTTTAGCAGCTTCAATATCATCGAAAATACGGTCGAAAAAAACCACGGGAATACCTGCCGTAAGTACTTCTTTGATATGATCGGCCTGTGAAGTTTCTTCCGAAACAGAAATCAAAATACCATCTACCCGGCCACTCCTGAAGGCCGACAGGATCTGTTCTTCTCTTTTAAAATCTTCATGTGAAAGATAGATCAATACATGATATCCTTTGGCTTGCGCAACGGATTCAATACCATTAATGGCCAGCGAAAAAAAACTATCTGCCACTTCGGGCAGCACTACTGCAATGGTTTTGCTTTTTCGTTTACGGAGACTGCTCGCATAGGGGTTGGGTGTATAATGATATTTGGCAGCCAGGGCCAATACTTTTTGTTTGGTCTCGCTGCTGATCTCGTGGCTGTCTTTCAACGCTTTGGAAACGGAGCCTGCAGACAGGTTCAATTCTTTTGCCAATTGCTTAATGGTAGTACCGTTCAACAGATTGATATTAAGAGTCCTGAATAATCGTTGTTGGACGAAATGAACCAACTGCAGTGAAAATAAACAATTTTCAGGGGTTTTACGAAACCGGTTTCGTAAATAAATACGCGCATGAATGACATTTATTGACCAAAAAAACAACAATTTAGTATAAGCTTCCATAACGAAACCATACCACTATGAGCACTACGAATGCCAGTCCATTAACCAGCCTCGATCAGTGGGAAGATGATGTACTGCGCCGATATCCCGATCCGGAGTCCATCGCCACCTCCAAAAGCACCGAAGCCTATCGCAATTACGAAGCTCCCGAAAGAGATACAGTACGGGAATTTTACAAATTGAATCATACCTATCAGACCTATGATTTTGTAGTACAGAAACGGGAAGACTTTTTAAGATTCAACCGCAAGGAAATGTCGGTATGGGATGCATTCCAGTTTTTGAATCAATTGGTAGACGATTCAGATCCCGATACCGATCTTGATCAATTCCAGCACCTGCTGCAAACATCTGAAGCCATCAGGCGCGACGGGCATCCCGATTGGATGGTACTGGTAGGTTTAATGCACGATATGGGTAAAGTATTATGCCTGTTTGGTGAACCGCAATGGGCGGTTGTGGGAGACACTTTTCCTGTTGGTTGTGCTTATTCGGATAAAGTGGTTTATTCTGAATTTTTCAAAGACAATCCCGATTATAATAACAGTGCGTATAATACGCAATACGGCGTTTACGAACCCCATTGCGGATTAAGGAATATAAAGATGAGCTGGGGGCACGATGAGTATGTATACCAGATGTTGAAAGATCACCTGCCGGAAGAAGGACTGTACATGCTGCGTTATCACTCGTTTTATGCATGGCACCGCGAAAATGAATACAGCTATCTGCTAGATGAACATGATAAGAAAATGTTGCCCTGGGTACAATTATTCAATCCTTATGATCTCTATTCGAAAAACCCCGAGCCGCCGGATTGGGAAAAGCTGCGTCCTTATTACGAAGCGCTCATTGCAAAATATCTCCCTTCAACACTAAAGTTCTGAACAAAAACAGGTAGCATACATATTATCATTTAGGCCGTATTTTCCAATATCCACGGCGGCATTGACCACCAATATCAAACTAGTTCAAAACCCTGCAATTGGTCAACCGCTGTCAGTAAGCAGCCGTATCTTTGTCCCGGTGCGTCCGGGACAAAGCTTTTTTACAACAGTCAGTATGCACTTCTTCTAAAACCAGCAATATGCCAACTACTCTACCCAATCACTCATCAGCAAATAAAAATCAGGCCACTGGAAGGCTGCTTTCACTGGATGCCCTGCGTGGGTTTGATATGTTCTGGATCGTTTGCGGGGAAGCTATTTTTCATGGCATCGCATCGGTCATTACACAAAAACATGCATTGGTTCAAAACATAGACGACGAACAGATTGCGATCAACAGTACATTGACAATGACTGAAAGAGTTTTTGTAGGTATCAGCAACCAGCTGCGCCACACCGTATGGAATGGTTTTACTTTTTACGACCTCATCTTTCCCCTGTTTATTTTTATTGCAGGTGTGAGCATGTATTATTCTTTCAATAATCAACTGGAAAAAGCCGGAGCCGATCAGGCAACTGCGCGTAAGCATATCTACCGTTCACTCATCAAGCGCACACTGGTCTTATTGTTCCTGGGAACAGTAGTGAACGGCCTGTTAGAATGGAAAGGATTTCACGAAACCCGTTTTGCCAGCGTATTAGGGCGCATTGCATTGAGTTGCTTTTTTGCAGCGCTCATTTATCTGAATACTTCTTTTCGCAAGCAAATAATATGGGTGGCTGGCTTGTTATTGGGTTACTGGATACTCATGCAATGGGTGCCTGTTCCCGGTTATGGCGCCGGTGTGCTTACACCCGAAGGCAATCTGGCATCGTATATAGACAGGTTATTGCTTCCAGGCAAACTACACCGGGTGATCTATGATCCGGAAGGATGGCTCTCTACCATTCCTGCCATTGGAACAGCTATGCTGGGAATGTTCACTGGTCGCTTTTTGCGTGATAACCGGTTCGCCCCGCAAAAGAAAGGATGGATATTATTTCTTTCAGGTATCTTATTATTGTTATTAGCCCTGCTTTGGAATCTTGTTTTCCCGATCAACAAAAAATTATGGACCAGCTCTTTTGTATTATACACAGGAGGATGGAGCCTTTTGTTGCTGTCGCTGTTTTATACGATCATAGATGCATGGGGATATAAAAAATGGTGTATGCCCTTTGTATGGATGGGCGCCAATTCTATTTTAATATACATGGCCACACATGGCCTGGTGAATTTTGAACACAGCTCCCGTTTCCTGTTCGGAGGATTGATCAACCAGGCGCCCGCTCCTTATAACCAGGCCCTGGTATGGACAGGCGTGGCTTTGATCCAATTCTCTGTTTTATATTTTTTATACAGAAAAAAATGGTTCCTGAAATTATAGTGCAGATAGCTCCACCTTTTTCCCGGTTTGAGTAGCCTGGTAGATGGCATCGATGATCTTCAGGTCTTTCAACGCCTCACCTCCATCAACAGGCACGATGGGTTGTTTGCCAGCTAACAGGATATCCGACATCTCTTCCATTTGCCTTGTCTGGTGCGCTATATGCAGATAGCTCAGCTCTCCTTTGTGTGTGCGACCTTTGATCGGCCCATAATTTGTAGCCGGTTGCAGTTCGGCAAAACCATTTTCTCCATCCAGGAAAAAACGGTCCAGGTAATTCATGCTATAGGTAGACAAACAAGAGGCCACTGCTCCGCTGGGAAAGCCCAGTTGAAACTGGATGGTTTCATCTACGCCGTCTTTGAATTTCACCGGATCGGTCTTGGTTTCCTGTGCCGTTACCCATAGCGGTTCTTCACCTGTCATATACCGGGCGCCGTTGATGGAATAAATGCCTATATCCATCAATGAGCCGCCGCCCGCAAGCTGTTTATTCAATCGCCATTGCTTCGGGTCGCCAATGCGAAAACCACTCAACCCCTGGAAGAATTTGATCTTACCAAACGCGCTTTCATTGCGCATGCGGATGATCTCGAGTGTATTCGGCTCGAAGTGCATGCGATACCCTACCAATAGTTTCACGCCTGCTGCTTTGCAAGCCGTAATCATTTCCGCTCCTTCTTTGGCATTCAACCCCATGGGCTTTTCACAAATAACATGCTTGCCTGTTTTTGCCACCCTGATCACTTCATCGTGATGAAGTGCGTTGGGCGTTAGCACATATACCGCATCGATATCCGGGTTATTCTTGATCGCATCGAAGGTTTCATAGTTATAGCAATTTTGATCAGGCACATTGTATTTCCCTTGCCATGTTTTGAGTTTGGCGGGCGTTCCGCTGATCAACCCGGTTATTTTGGCTTTCTGACAGGCCTGCATGGCCTCTGCTACTCTTGTGGCATAACTGCCCAGTCCCATCAACGCTACTCGCAACACAGGACCTTCGTAAGCATGGGTATGCAGTACGCTGCTATTGGCATATCGTGGCAGGAGTGAAAAAGCAAGGGCAGAACCCGTAAGCTTTTGCAGGAAATCGCGTCGGGAATTCATAGTATGGTATTGATTGGATACCCTCTAAATTACTGTTTATTGATGGAATAAACGACTACAGTAATGAGAAAGGGCTGTATATTACAGCCTTCATAAAAAAGACATGATAAAATCGTTTTTAGTATTGTTCGGATCACTGCTCATTGGCACCATAACAATGGCGCAATCGAAAGATCCTCTTCTTGAAAAAAATTATTCGTTCAGCGGAGCCAGCGCTACGAAGAAATCTTACCATGCCATTTATCAGTTGGACGGTAACGAACCTAAAGTGATTGAGAAAGCCCTTCGCAATATCAACAACGTATTGCAAGACCCGCGCCTGCAGGGAAAGTTACAAATTGAGCTGGTGGCTTTTGCCGGCGGTACCGAAGCTTATATGAAGGGCAGCAAATACGAGAACGAGCTGAAAGCCCTGGTAGCAAAGGGCGTGATCGTGGCGCAATGCGGCAATACATTGAAGGAAAGAAAGATCAGCCGCGATCAATTATATGATTTCATCGGCATCGTACCCAGCGCCAATGGCGAGCTGATCATCCGTCAATCGGAAGGCTGGGCCATCATTAAGCCCTAGCCTGTTTACCGGTAATACTAACTTATAATTCTGAATAAGCCGTAGGATGCAGGAATACAATATCGATTTTCGATACCGTATTCTTGTACTCGGGCAATGCCGACAATCGCTTCCATTCAGGATCGGCGCTGAAAGTTTTCCAGTGTGCATCTCTTTCGGCACGGTTGTCGAAACTGGTCATGTACATGAGATTGGGCATGTGGCTACCAGATATTACCTGCGCATAAAACACAGCATTGAAGCCCAGGCGCTTGAATAAAGGGATCTCCCCACCTTCATTGAACATGCGCACTTTACCTTTATGGAGTTGCTCTGTGGCCGATTCATAGCTGCGAAGTTCATAGATGCGTTCAGCCTGTTCACCTTTCAGGTCAGGCGCCTGGTAGCCGGGCATATCGTTGAAAGCATACAGCAATATCGATTCCATCCGTGTATAAGCCGGTGCATTGAACGCTGCATTCAGGTAAGCCGCTCCGTCTTTTTGGTAGGCTGCATCTTTGCTAAGCTTCTCGTCTATCTCCACCAACTGAGCAGGAGAACGCAAAGGAATAAAAACATACAAACTCTTTTCAGCAGCCGTATCGTTTCCAACAAAACTAAAAGCCCCTACTTTGGCAATGCCATAACGGTGTAAGGCGGGAATGAATGCATCTTTGAGATAAGCATTCACCATCGCCATTTGTTCCTGGCTCTTCATCCGGTATACTTTGATCTGGTAATAAGACCTGGCAGCAGCTTTTCTGCCATTTGATGCAAAACCTGTAATCGCAGCCAGAATCAACAACAATCCTGTAGCAAAGCGGGAGAATAATTTCATTGTTTGATGAGTTTTGACGCTAAATTAGGGAAAGAATCAATTGACTCTTTCATATATCATATATTCCCCGGCCTGGATCTCAAAATCTTCCCGGCCATCGAAGTTGAAGATCATTTGTGAAAACAGGTTCCTGAAGCGGCCTTTCAGCCAGTCATGTGCTACTTCTATCCTCAGTTTATTATCGTACGATACGTTGAGCAGCACGAGTACCACATCGTTTCCTTTTCTGCGCAGGTAAGACATCAACTGGCTGCTGTGTTCCGACGGAAGGATAAACGTCTCCCCTTCCCTGATGGCCTGATTCTCTTTGCGGAAAGACAACAGCACATTGTAAAACGATTCCATCTGCAAGGGACGGCGCCATTCGATGAGGTCTTTGTCGAAGAATTTCAATCGTTTCTTACTGGGACTCTCCTGTCCGCTGTAGATCAACGGCATGCCATCGGGCCAGGTACAACTGAACACAGCCCATGCCTGCGCGGCAGGTCCGTACTTTTCATATTCTGTACCATTCCAACTGTTTTCATCGTGGTTGCTGGTAAAGAAAAGTTTAGTAGCGCCCGCAGGATATTGCGAATAACTGTGCAATACATTCATCACTTCATTCAACCCATCCGGCTGCTTTTGCAATTGTTCCGAAGCATGCATCCACGACCAGGCATAACTGGTATTGAATACTTCGTGATAAGCCGGCTGCTCACATTCGCCCAGCCAGTACAAATGTTTCAGCGATTCGCATTGTTGCTTTGCCTCTATCCAAAAATCGAGCGGAACCAGGTGGGCCATATCGCAACGGAAACCATCGATATCACAGGTCTGTATCCAATATTTCATGGCGTCGATCATGGCAGACCGCATGGCACCCGAAGTATAATCCAGGTCAATCACATCGTGCCAGCCGTTTCTTTCGATAAAATTGCCTTTGTCATCCTTTACATACCATTCCGGGTGTTCGGTAGTCCAATGATGATCCCATCCGGTATGGTTGGCCACCCAATCGATGATGAGCTTCATACCCAATTGATGCGCCTGCACTACCAGGTTTTTCAGATCGTCCATCGTACCGAATTCAGGATTAACAGCCGTATAGCTGCTGCATGCATAATAACTGCCCAACGCACCCTGCCTTTCTTTCAGGCTGATAGGCGTAACGGGCATCAACCATAATATTTCAACGCCCATATCACGCAATCGCGGAAGGTGTTGTCCAAATGCTGCAAAACTGCCTTCGGGTGTGTACTGCCGTATGTTCACTTCATACACGTTAGCCCCCATGGCCCAGTCTACCATTTGGTACGATTGCTTCATCCCATGAAGTTACCAATTGTTATGCCAACCTCGCATGATCGGCTGTATTATCTTTTGGTCAAAAAACTGAACAGATAAGCCAGGGCCGCCACAGCCAATGTACCCAGCACGTTCAGCCATAAGAACCCAAGACCGATGATATTGTAACGGTCGAGCAGGAAGAAAACGATCACCAGCAGTTCACCTACGATGGCTGCCAGGAACACAGCCTGCCCCTGTATTTTTTTCATGTAAAATGCCACCAGGAATATGCCCAATATCACACCATAGAACAAGGAGCCCAGTACATTTACCGCTTCTATCAGGCTTCCCATGCCCGTAACAAATTCAGCAGTGATCACACAGAACACACCCCATAGCAGCGTATACCATTGGGATAAGCGGTATTCTTTTTCGCTTTGCAACTGGTTATCTCGATTGTATTGTTCTCCTTTCAAACGCAAATGAAAATCAACCATCGTACAGGAAGCCAGTGCATTCAGCGCGGCAGCGATAGAGCCCCAGGCAGCCAGGAAAATAATGGCGATCAACAGTCCTACCAATCCTTTGGGCAGGAAGTCTACCACAAACCGCAGGAAGATATAATTGGTATCGTTGGTGTCTGCGCCCGGTACTGCTTTTTTCACCACATCGCGGTATTGCTGCCGGATATTTTCCATTTTTTGGGTACCGGTATGCAAGCTGTCTTTGTAAAAATCCTGTCCGCCTGCAGCATAGGCCGCACTCCACTGCTGCTGTACTGCCTGCTTGCTCTCGTACTGGTCTTTCAACTGCATCAATGAATCGCGGTAAGGTGTTTCCAGGGCACGGTCTTCCACAGCCTGGTTAAAAAAAACGGGCGAAGGATGGAATTGGTAAAAAGTAAACAACAAGGCGCCCAGCAATAAGATCAGGAACTGCATAGGCACTTTCACCAAACCGTTCATGAGCAATCCCAGCCTGCTTTCGGTCGTATTCTTAGCGGTGAGGTAACGCCCCACCTGGGATTGATCGGTGCCGAAATAAGAAAGCGCCAGGAAGAACCCTCCTATCACGCCGCTGATGATATTGTACTTGTCTTTCAAGTCAAACCCATTGCCGGTAACACCGGTAGTGATCACATTCAGCTTTCCCGATGCACCGCTTACCATGAGCGCTTCTTTTAACCCCACCCCTTCGGGCAGGTTGTGCACGATGAGGTAACCTGCCACAAACATGCCCGAAAATATAATGAGCAATTGCAGTTGCTGTGTATAGGCTACCGCTTTGGCTCCGCCGGTAACAGTATAAACGATGAGTAGGCCACCCATTACAATATTGGTCCAGAAAATATCCCAACCCATCAAAGAGGAAAGGATGATAGAAGGCGCATAAATGCTGATACCCGTTGATAACCCGCGTGAAAGCAGGAACAGGAAAGAAGTGAACAATCGTGTTTTCAGATCAAAGCGCTTTTCAAGGAACTCATAAGCCGTGAACAGTTTGAGCCGGTTGAATAAAGGAACAAACGTTACACACAACACCACCATGGCAATGGGTAATCCGAAATAATATTGCACGAACCGCATGCCGTCGGTAAATGCCTGTCCGGGTGCAGAAAGGAAAGTAATGGCACTGGCCTGTGTACCCATAATGCTCAGCAGCACCAGGTACCAGGGCATGGTACGGTTATTCAAAAAATATCCTTCCAGGTTCTTAGTGGTACGGCTCTTATACAAGCCGTACACAATAATCACCAGTAAGGTAACCGTTAGTACAACCCAATCGAGTCTGCTCATGAAAAATATTTAGTGAACCACCCGAAAAAAATAATCAGTAATACCAGCACGACCAGCACAAGAATGTACCAGCGGCGCCAGGTTGAAAAGAGTGGTATTTTATTTTGATCTTTCAATGGTTCACCTTTTACTGCTCAGCAAGCCGCCCGCCAGCAATCCGAGTCCCAATCCGATGATCAGCCCGACCTTCACATTTTTAATGGCATATCCCAATACCAGTCCGATCAACAATATGGTAACAACACCTATTCTTCTCCGCGGATGCATGTCTATTTGTTTTTGGGCAAAGCTATTAAATTTGCGAGCAGCCTGTAAGCGCCGGGTACACCTGCAGGCAGTTGCCTGAACAGCACAAGGCTTACATAAGCAAAATTACCTTTCCCATATTTAGCGGTGATCAGGCTGCCATTCGATTCCTTTTCGTTCTGATCATGCATACCCAATGGCGCTTCATAATGGGCATCGGGTTGATCGGCCTGGTAGGTACTTCGTTCCTGCACCCAGCCTGCAAAATCTGCATCCGTGATCTTATTCGGATAATTTAAAACAGGATGTTCGGGTAATAAGAAATGAACTGGCGCTTCTTCTTCTGTTACCCTGGAGCCAGTACTAATGGCAAAAGCATAAGGACCAACCTTGGCCTTGTTACTCCCTACCTGCATATTACGCACGTATTGTACAATCAGGTTGCCGCCCTGCTCAACATAGTGCATCAGCACGTCGTATTTATTGGACAGGTATTCGTGCAGGTTATAAGCACGCACGCCGGTAATGATCGCATCGAATTGTTTCAGGTTCTCGCTGGTAATATCTGCATCGCTTAATTGTTTCACTTCAAAACCCATTTGTATTAATGCATCCGGTATGGCATCTCCCGAACCGGGTATATAAGCAATTTTTTTACCTACTACTTTCACTTCCTCGTTAACAAATTTCACATGGTCCCTGAAGAAGTAATGCATATTGGGAATATGCGGGTATTCGATTGATTTGAAGAAATCAGGGAAGGTCATTTTTTTATTCCCCAGCTGTATCTCTATGGCACCTTCTATATATCGTCCTTTAGCGGAATCGTACACCTGCTTTATCGGAACATCCACTACATATCGTTTCCCCTTTTCAAGATCAGATGGCTGGTCCTGAAAAATGGTGTGCACTTTGTTCTGCATCACATATAAAGTAGCAGGTACTGCATGGGCCGAAAAATTGGGTCTATACACTACATGTACCATGGAATCGGCCAGTTGTTTACCATGTTGATCTTTTACGTTCAGCAAAGCCACATCGGGACTCAAATACAGTTCCATGTGTGGCGCCATAATGAATGGCTGGTACAGCTCTCCTTTTGTTGGATCGGTGTATTTGTATTGTACGGGGACAGTTACAAAGAAAGAAACGCCTTCTATTTCCAGTTTGAATACGGCGTTGAATGCAGCGTCGTTCCAGGCTTTACCAATCAGGCGTTCATCGGGCACTTCAAACATGCCTTCTTTCTGTCGCTGTTTTAACAGCCAGTAAGGTTGGGAGGACAATGCAACCATATTACCCGGTGTTATTTTGATCGGGTAATTATAATTCTGATTGGTTTCCAGGGATTGTTGCAACACCGTATCCTGTACATTATTGTTCACCCAAATGCCATAGATCAAGGCATTGGCATTATTTCTCTTATTCACGAAGCAATTCACCACAACCGTATCGCTCGACAATACTGTTTCCTGTTGTGTGGTGGCTTCCATATAAAGTCCGGCACAGTGCAGGATCAATTCTTTTACTTCATCTATCTTCTGTCTAACGATGGCATCGCTGTTTGGTCGCAGTATCTTCAGCATTTGCTTGTACAATGCTACCAGGGCAGGCACAGATGCTTCCGGTGAAGTAAACTGATAGTGTGCGATGATAGCATCAATTTGCGCCTGTATCTTATCGCCACCGCTAACCCTCGTCCAGTCGGTCGCCACGCCATCCATCAATTCATGTTGCGGCGCTTCTCCGCCGGTTGTAGCGAAATACTCATACAGCTTTCCTTTACGCCATGGACGGCCTTCTCCCTGGCTTTTATGCATACTGCGTGCTTCGCCACCCAGGTCGCCGGCGCTCACACCCAACAAAGGATCATAAGCACCCACTTCCATTTGCAATTGGTCGCCGGCAGTTGTATTGATATTGCCGAAATTGTAGGTATTCCAAAGTATGCGTTTGGCCTGCCAGGGTTTGAGTGCAGGATCCAGTTTGAACTGTTCAGGAAAACGTGTACTGTCTGCCGCTGCTTTGAATGCCTGGTTGGCCAGTATGGACGACGCAGCATGATGACCGTGACCGGCCCTTGCATCGCCTGGAAAACGTGTGATGATCACATCGGGTTGCAGTTTACGGATCGTCCATACAATATCTCCCAACACTTTATCACTATCCCATAAATGCAGGGCCTCTTCGGCGTGTTTACTGAACCCAAACTCATAAGCCCTGGAAAAATATTGCTCCGCACCATCTACGCGCCTGGCTGCCAGCAACTCCTGTGTGCGGATCAATCCCAACTCCACTCCTTGCTCACTGCCAATCAGGTTTTGCCCGCCTTCGCCACGTGTCAGACTCAGGTAAGCCGTACGGTATAATTTTTCTTTGGCCAGGTAGGGCAACAGGGAATTGTTCTCATCATCGGGATGTGCCGCTACATACAATACAGTGCCCAGCACTTTCAGTTTTTTCAATTGCAGGTAAATATCTGCACTGTTATAAATGGCAGGCGTCTGCCCTCCCGCGATGATAGCAGTACAACATCCTGCCAGCAAAATCAACCAGCGTCTACTCATCATGTATTAATTAATTTATTTGTCCTACCAGGAACACTGCATTAGAGAATAGTAATTTTCCCGCTTCCCAGAAATTCCTGAACAAAGGATCATCGGCCAGGTATACCACGGTTCCATTACCCATATCCTGTACGCCAAATACCAGACCATCTTTCATTTTATTTTTCACCTTAACGCCTGCAAAACCTGTTACATAAGCATCTTTCTTAAGAACGCCTACATTCCAGCCATCTTTCATAAACTCAAACAGGTTGTTGTCCTGCCTGATTGTAAAATAATAATCGGGATATCCAAAGCCCAATGGATGGCTGTTGTCCAGCTCCAGTTTATAAATAGCGCCGGGTATGCTGTTGCTCAATGATTCACGCAAACGGTCTCCATATTTTTTAATGTGCGAAGAATCATCGACCGACTTGTCTTCCTTCAGTTTAATGCCCCAGTCCGCTCCTGCCAACATAGACACGGCATTTTCCATGGCAATGACTTTACCCCCGTTCTTTACAAATTCTTTCAGTTTATCCATGGCGCTTTTATCGTTCAGGCTTCTGTAAAAGCCATCCGGAATGATCAGCACATTGTAATTGCGCAGGCTGAGCCTGTTGAATTCATTTGCATTCAATAATGTAAGCGGATAATTCAACATCCGCTCAAAGAAATGCCATACTTCGCCTGCCCCCAGAGATGAAACCTGCTCACCTGTTAACAATGCCACTTTGGGTGCAGCGTTGATGATCTTTATTTCAGGCGAACCAAAATCGGCACCTTTATCCATAAAACCGGTGGCTACCTCATCGGGGCTCACATTGTATCGCTTACATGCTTCGTCAACTACTTCGTTCCAATTAGCGGGATTGCTTGTTTTCAGCACAATCAGCGTGCCGGGTTCATAATGTTTCCCTTTATAATCAAAAGCTTTCTCAGAGAACCGCACTTTGATATCATTTTGTAAAAGATGTGCCAGCACCTGGGCAGCGTTAAACGAAGTATACGGTATCAGGGCGCCATAAGCCGCGCTCATGGCAGTAACCGGAGAAGCTACCACCCTTTCCAAAGACTTCACTTCCAGCTTTTCTTTCACGGCATACGCATCTACACCATAAGCATAAGGAACACTCCATGCAGTAATATCGTAAGTATTAGAGTCTACCACCGTTGTCCTGGGCTCCAATAAAACCTTCGCCATCACTGCATGCGGTTGAAAAGCACTAACAGCCAGGTGATGCCCCTGGTTCTGGAATGCTTCTTCTTTACCATTCAGGTAATAGAATCCCCTGAAAGAAGTATTGCCAAGCTCTCCCGATTCAATTCCATTTTTCTTCAACAATGCAGCAACAGCCTGTAGCTTATGTTCATCCTTTGAAGTGAGTACATAGGTCTTGTATTCACCAACCTTGCCATTGCGGCTATCTGTATAAAATTTCTGATATTCCTGCAATAACCTGTCTTTGTTACGCGAGGCGGTTTCTATTGTAGACAGTCCTGTTGTATAATGATGCATGGCACGGTCTACCAGCGTAAGCGTATCACCACTGGCATTCACAACAGCCAGTCCGCCCCTGCTGTGCCCGCCCTGTTCAAAGGTCATGCCGATGGCTCCATTGTAAATAGGATACGTATCCCCATAAGAAGGATACAACAGATCGAATCGCTCTTTGGTAAAGAACAACCATCCGTTCTGATCAAAATAACCGGCATTGTTTTTACCGATCATCACCTGGAAGTCGCGCTGCCACTGTGTAATCACATCATGAAAAGGTTCCGCCGCAGGCGCGAAATAATAAGGCTGGTTGTATCCCTGTTCATGAAAATCAACATGTACCTGTGGCAACCATGCATTGTATTGTTTTACGCGCTGCTGTGTCTCTACCTGTGTTTGCCAGACCCAGTCGCGGTTGAGATCGAAATTATAATGATTACTCCTTCCCCCGGGCCAGGGCTCTGCATGTTCGCGCGATTGCGGGTCTGCATTAAAATGTGCCCCCACTACCGAGTTGAACCAGTTCACATAGCGGTCGCGGCCATCGGGGTTGATGCAAGGGTCGATCACTATCAACGTATTGCGCAGCCATTCTTTCGTTTGTTTGTTCGAAGGATCAACCAACGCATGCAGGGTGAGCATGGCCGCCTCAGAAGACGAGGGTTCGTTGCCATGCACATTGTAACTCAGCCATACGATCGCCGGCATGGCGGTATTGGCCGGTCCTGATTTGTCAATGCCTGCCATTCGCAGGTTGTTGATGCGTATGGCATCCAGTTGCTGTATGTTTTCAGGCGTTCCAATAAATGCCAGCATCAGCTCGCGGCCTTCATTGGTTTGTCCGTACGTTTGTATTTTCACAGCAGCCGGACTGGCCTGTGCAACCGCTTTAAAATAATTGACGATCTTATAATGCGGGGTATAATGCGTTCCTATCTTATAACCCAGGAATTGTTCGGGACTTTGCAAACTTTGCGCCCGAAGCGTAAACGAAAGAATTGTCAATAAACATGCAGCGATGTATTTTATCATAAGCGAAGCGTAATTATGGATAAATGTAACAAAGAATTCAGTATCAGATCAAACCATTCATCCAATGCCTGTTGCCGGATTGTCAAATAGTTCTTAATTTCCTATCGTGAAAAAAACCAATCTAACCTTTATCGCCGCAATACTGTTGTGCGGACTATCCGCCCAACCCGTCCCTTCTATCGTAGGTCCTTATAAAGCGGTAAACCCTTACAAGTACAGCATCGTAAAAAATGCTGTTTATAGCCACGGAGCGGTATCCAGCGCCCATCCTTTGGCCAGCCAGGTAGGCACCGCGATGCTGAAACGGGGCGGCAATGCATTTGATGCGGCCATTGCCACGCAACTGGCGCTGGCCGTAGTATATCCGGGTGCAGGTAATATTGGCGGTGGTGGTTTTTTACTGGCGAGAAGAACTAATGGAGAACTCATTGGACTCGACTATCGCGAAGCGGCCCCTTCCAAAGCCAGCAGGGATATGTACCTCGATAAAAATGGAAATGCACAGGTATCACTTTCACAAAACGGACACCTTGCTTCGGGCATCCCGGGTACCATCGCTGGTTTATTTGCGTCGCTCACTTATGCACGCCTGCCATTCAGACAACTGATCCAACCGGCGATCGACCTGGCAGAGAAAGGCTTTGTGATCACGGAAAGAGAAGCCAATAACCTGAATAATTCGCGCGAATCTTTTATCAAATACAATACAAAGCCTACAGTTTTTGTAAAGCCTGTGAAATGGAAGGCCGGGGACACGCTGGTGCAGAAAGAGCTGGCGGCTACACTCAGGCGCATACAAAAAAACGGCGCCAAAGGTTTTTATGAAGGAGAGACCGCGCAACTGATCGTAGAAGAAATGCAACGGGGCAATGGTATCATTCAACTCGAAGACCTGAAAAACTATACTGCCAAATTGAGAGAGCCACTGAAGTTTGAATACCGTGGGCACCATATCATCAGTTTTGCGCCACCCAGCAGCGGAGGTATTTTGCTGGCGCAGATGCTGAAGATGATTGAAAAATATTCCGTGAAGAACATGGGCTTTCAATCGGCCAAATCGGTGCAGTTGATGATAGAAGCGGAACGCAGGGCTTATGCCGACAGGGCCGAACACATGGGCGATCCCGATTTTTGGAAAGTACCGGTGAGTACTTTAACAAGCGATGCTTACCTCACACAACGAATGGCCGATTACCAGCCCGAAAAAGCCGGCCAGAGTGTTCATGTAAAACCCGGCATCATCAAAGAAAGCGAAGAGACCACGCACCTCAGTGTGATTGATGCCGATGGTAACCTGGTATCGGTTACCACTACCCTCAACGGAGGTTACGGATGCAAAACAGTAGTAGGTGGCGCAGGATTTCTCCTCAACAATGAAATGGATGATTTCAGCGTCAAGCCCGGTGTGCCCAATATGTACGGCGCCGTGGGCGGCGAAGCCAATGCCATTGCGCCCGGCAAACGCATGCTGAGCTCCATGACTCCTACGCTGATGATGAAAGACAATAAGCCTTACCTCACCATCGGAACCCCGGGCGGAACCACTATTCCTACTTCTGTATACCAGGCCCTGGTGAACCTGATGGATTTCAATATGACCCTTTCCGATGCCATCAACAAACCCAAATTCCACCACCAGTGGTTACCCGATGAAGTATATGTAGAGAAAGAGTTTATTGCCACCACCAGACAGGAACTCGAAGCCATGGGGTACCATATCCAGGAGCGCCCAAGCATCGGCCGCACCGAAGCGATCAGGATCATGAATGGAGGAAAAAGAGAGGCAGTGGCAGATGTCCGCGGAGATGATTCTGTAGCGGGTTATTAAATCTATTACCTTGCCCGTCATCCCGAGCGTAGCCGAGGGACCTGCCGAGTATTAAGCAGGTCCTTCGATTCGCTTCGCTCACTCAGGATGACGTAAAAAAAACATCGTTGCATGAATTTAGCAGAAGGATTTTTAAAAGACAGTATCAAGCGTTTCCGGAACTATAAAGACCTGGGTGAAAAAACGCTGGCCCAATTATCGGAGACGGAACTGCATTATCTTCCTACAACAGAAAGTAACAGCATTGCCATGATCATCCAGCACCTGCATGGAAATATGCTCAGCAGGTGGACGAATTTTCTTACGGAAGACGGGGAAAAAAGCTGGCGCAGGCGGGATGCCGAGTTCGAAACAAAACAGCATACCAGGTCAGCAATTGATGCTTTATGGAACGATGGCTGGAATTGCCTGCTGCAAACATTGGAGAGTCTTCAACCTGAAGACCTGCTCAAGAAAATAACCATCCGCACCGAAAGCATCGATGTATATGACACCATCCTCCGGCAGCTGGCACATTATTCCTACCATGTAGGGCAGATCGTTTACCTGGGCAAAATGATGCGTAACGAGGGGTGGTCTTCTCTCAGCATCCCAAAAGGCCATAGCCAGCAATACCACGAAAGTGTTAAAAAAGGCGAAACAAAGCAGCCCTGAGTGTTTTCCCCCAATTTTAACGCCCCCTTAGTTTGGTATTGAATTTGCCTGCCAATACCTATTGCCTATTTTTACAAAACAAACGGACCTTTCTGAAGCGATTCTTTAAAATACTACGCCGGACCATCCTCTTCCTGATTGCCTTTATCTTGGGGGTGTGGATTGCTCTCCAGACCAGCGTGATACAAAACTGGCTGGTAGGTATGGCTACCAAACGTTTGTCGAAAACATTGGGAACAGAAGTGAGCATTAAAAAAGTAAGCTTCTCCTTTTTCAACCGCCTCAACATGGATACCATGCTGGTGCGTGATCTGCACAAAGACACCATCCTGTATGCAGGTCAACTGAAAGTGCGTATTACCGATTGGTTTTTTTTGAAAGATACTGCCGTATTGAAATACGTTGGACTGGAAGATGCCGTTGTTAAATTACAACGCAGCGATTCGAACTGGAATTACCAGTTCATCATCGATTCATTGGCCTCACCTTCACCCGCTAAAAAGAAAGAAGGCGGCGGACTGGCGTTGAACCTTAAAAAGGTTGACCTGAAGAATCTCCGGCTCATCAAGAACGACCTGTGGCGTGGTGAGCGGATGGAAGCGCGGGTAGGAAGCCTGGTGCTCGATGCAGACAAAATAGACCTCAATAAAAGCATTTTCCTGATCAACGACGTGTTGATCGACAAGCCCTTCTTTTCCATACTGAACCTGCCGCCCCTGCGGCCCGATTCGCTCGCGCACCATAATACTGCTACTCCTGATACAGGCATGTACCTCAATGCCGGCAATGTGCTCGTGAAAGTGGCTAACCTGCGGCTCAGCAACGGCGGTTTGAATATCGATGGAAATAAACAAACACCCGCTGCAGGTTTCGATGGTTCGCATATACATCTTAGCAGGCTCAACGGAACCTTTAAACATATTGCTTTCGTCAAAGACACTTTACGTGCCAACGTCGACCTCACGGTAAGAGACCGCTCAGGTTTTGAACTGAAAAAACTCAAAGCCGCATTCCGCTTTACGCCGCAGATCATGGAATTTGCTTCCCTCGATCTGCAAACAGGTAAAAGCCGGCTGGGGAATTACTATGCAATGAAATTCGCCGATTTCAATCGCGACTTTGGTGATTATATTACCAATGTAACCATGGAAGCCCGGTTCCACGATTCAAAAGTGAATACGGAAGACATTGCTTATTTCGCTCCTGAATTGAAATCCTGGAACAGGGTGGCGCAATTAAGCGGTCATTTCCAGGGAACCGTAAGTCATTTCAACGTTACCAACCTGGTAACGAAAGTGGGCGCTACCACTACCCTCATGGGTAACCTGAGCATGAAGGGACTGCCCGATATCAACACTACCCGTATCAGTTGGAGCAATGGAACCTTGCTAAGCAACCAGCACGACCTGGCCACCTTCGTGCCCATGCTGAAAACTGTTACCGAACCCAACCTGGCAGCGTTGGGTACCATCATTTACAGGGGTAACTTCAACGGCACCGTGCGCAATTTCACCACCAACGGCATATTGAGTTCCCAACTGGGCGGAGTGAAAACAAATATCAGCATGCAGTTGCCGCGCAGAGGAGAGCCTTCCTATACCGGTAATATAGAAACCTCCCGGTTCAACATCGGTAAATTTCTCAACAACGACCAGTTGGGGCTTGCCGACTTCAAAGGAAAGATCACAGGCAGCAGTTTCAATGTAGAAAAATTGAAAACTAAACTCGATGGCAATATCAGTTCCATCGAGTTTAATGATTACACGTATACCAATATTGTTACCAACGGTACTTTCCAGAAAAAATATTTCAGTGGTGAAGTAAAGATCAATGACCCCAACCTCAACTTCACCAGTGACGTGCAGATTGACCTCACAAAGCCCCAACCCAGTTTCAACATACTGGGCGACCTGGTGAATTCAAACCTGTACGCGTTGCATTTCATGAAAGAAAACATAGAACTAACAGGCCTGTTGGATGTGAACTTCACCGGTACCAACATCGATAACTTCCTGGGCACTGCTAAATTCCTGAACGCAGAGATCCGTAGCCCGGATATCAAACTCAACTTCGACTCAGTAAACCTTACTTCCTATTATCTTGACACCGTCAAGTATCTGCAATTGAACAGCAATGATTTTGCCGCTTCTATCTCCGGCAGGTTCACCATCCTGGATCTCCCCGCTAGTTTTCAGGTCTTCCTCAGTCACTATTTCCCAAGTTATATCAAGCAGCCGCGGTACACACCACAAAACCAACAGTTCAATATAAGTCTGCATACCAATTATATTGAACCTTACCTGCATATTTTCAATAAGCACCTGAGCGGCTTCAATGATGCCAGCCTCGAAGGAACAGTAGATACACGCAAGAATGAACTCCATATCACCAGCCTGGTGCCTTTTGGTAAATATGATAACTATAGTATTACTGGCATTGACTTGAAAGGGGTGGGTAATATGGATACCCTTTCTTTAAAGGGAGAAATCAGCAGTACACAAATTGGCGACAGCCTGCGGTTCCCGAATACCCATCTCAATATTGTATCCAAAGGCGACCATTCCATTGTATCCATTAAAACCAGCGCCGATATTACCCTGAATGATGCAAGTCTGAATGCAGATGTATTTACGCTGGACGATGGCGTGCGGGTGTTGTTCAGGCCTTCTTCTTTTGTACTGAACGAAAAGAAATGGAATATTGAAAAAGAAGGAGAGCTGATAGTACGTACTCATTTTGTAAGCGCACAAAATGTAAAGTTCGTGCAGGGCTTCCAGGAAATAGCCGTCAAAACAGAGGAGGAAGACGGGGGCAATACCAACAACCTTGTGGTATCGCTGAAGAATGTCGTATTGGGTGATATTACTTCCTTATTCATGAAGCAGCCACACCTGGAGGGCGTTACCAACGGCAATATCGTATTGAGTGATTTCTTTGGTCAGTTCAGAGCCGATGCAACATTGAAAGCTGAACAGTTCCGGCTCAACGACGACTCCGTTGGCACAGTGAACCTCAAAGCAGGTTATGACAGCAAAACAGGTAAAATTTCCATGGATGCTGTTTCGCCAAACGATGGTTATAATTTTTCTTTTGCAGGATTGTATAACCTGAAGGACTCCGTTGGCCAGCCACTCAATGTAGATCTCAAACTAAATGATTCCAAAATCGATATCCTTCATCAATTCCTGAGCGACCTGTTCACAGATATCAAAGGGAAAGCAACTGGCACGCTCAATATCAACGGTAATCCCAATGCGCCCAACCTGCTGGGACATATCAAGCTGAAGAATGCAGGCATGAAAGTGAACTATACGCAGGTATATTATGCAATCGATTCGGCTGATATCAAATTTGAAGAAGACGGTATCAATTTCGGTGAATTCAAGATCACGGATGTATATAAGAATACGGGCACGGTGAAAGGCAAATTGTATGAACATGGCTTTAAAGACCTGGCATTCGATTTTGATCTGAACACTACCAAATTACTGTTGCTCAATACAAAGCTGAAAGACAACCAGCAATTCTATGGCAAAGCCATCGGTTCGGCCAAGCTCAGCTTGAAAGGGCCCGAAAGCGCTGCCAGGATGACCATCATTGGGGAAACAAAAGACAGCTCACATATCTTCATACCTAACTCGGTGAGCAAAGAAAGTGGCAATGCCGACTTTATTGTATTCAAGCAGTATGGTACCGAAATGGCCAAAGCTGATAACAACTCTAATTTCAATTTATTGGTTGATCTGGATATTACTGCCAACAACCGTACACAGATCGACGTTATACTGGATGATCTGGCGGGCGAGGTGATCAAGGCTACCGGTCATGGAACGCTAAAGATCAGGGCTGGTTCTACAGAGCCCCTTTCCATTCGCGGGCGTTACTACATTGAAAGAGGAAATTATGATTTCAACATGCAGGGATTGGTTCGTAAACCCTTTGAAATGCTTCCTGAAGCGGGCAATTATATTGAATGGAATGGCGATCCTTTCAAAGCCAATATGAACATAGATGCGCAGTACACCGCCCAGGGCGTCAGCCTCAGCGATCTCATCGGTACCAATAATTTCACCGGCACCATCAAAGCTTATCGCGGAGATGTATATGTGATCGTAGAGTTACGTAAACAATTGCTGAAACCGGAGATCACTTTCCGTTTTGACTTCCCTGCGGGAAGTCCGGCTAAAATAGACAATGATTTTTCCAATTATGTGGCCAGGATAGAGAAAGACCAGAATGAAATGCTGAAGCAAGTAGCATTCCTGATCGCATTCAATTCTTTTTCGCCAATTGGACAGACAGGAGGCAGTAACGCTACCAACCCCTACTCACTTACTACAGTGGGCGTGAATACCCTTTCACAGGTATTGACCAAAGAGGTGAACAAAGTTTTCTCGAATATCCTGTATAAACTTACCGGAGATAAAAGCCTGCGCTTCGACTTGGGCACATCGTTGTACAGCAGCTCCAGTCTCGATTTGAACAACGATGGACTGGTGGCCAACAGCAACCGCCTCGACCGCTCGCGTATCAATTTCAAATTCGGTAAAAGTTTCTTTAATGATAATGTAGTCGTTACTTTCGGTGGCGACCTGGATTTCAACCTGGGTAATACTTCTGCTGTTCAGAATGGTAACTTCCAGTGGCTGCCCGATCTCAACATAGAGATCGTGTTATCGAAAGATCGCAAACTGCGAATGATCATTTTCAGCAAGAACAGTCTTGATATTGCCGGATCCAGCCTGGGCCGCCGCAACCGGCAGGGCGCCAGCATTTCTTACCGGAGAGATTTTGAAACCCTGTTCGGAAGAAAAGAGAAAGACATCGAATTCAAGCAGCCGCCCGATTCAAGTGTATCAAGCGATAAATAGAAAATTGTATCATCTATTCTTTAGTGGGGCCGTTACTCAGAGCGGTATCGGCGGTACCTGCTTGCATGATTTCAGCCGGTACACATAAAAATAACGCACAGCCTTCCCACCCCGGATCTGGTTAATAACAGCCGGAGGGGTTATTGAAGTAAAATAGCGGCCGTATTTCGCGGTAACATTCATGGGAAGATTGGAGGGAACAATACAATACGCATCATCACCCAACTGCAACCACCTTCGTTCTCTATTGAGCCAGGCAAACTTATGGATGTCCTGCAGGCTGCCTACTCCCAATAGGGTCATGCCCGTGGTGCGCGCCGTATAAAATTCGAGGTGTCCGCCGGGGAACCACTTATCTACCAGTATGGGAGCCTGGACTTTCATTTTGCCGGAGCTGGAATCTTCCGCTACCAACCGGCTGAAATCATTACTGAAATGCTGCCAGCCCGACATATCCAATGTTGGACAGTACTCTCCATAATTCTCCTTTTCATGACTGCCGAAATTCACAGGCGAATAACGGATCAATCCAATACCTGCCACCAATACGATCGCCACCAAAGTCATGGCCACTGTAATAAAAGGCGGATAAACATGCCTGGCTTTTTTCTCCAGGAAGAGCGCGGCCACCAGGAAAAGAGGAATATAAGCCGGTCCGGCCCAGTGCGGCAAAGTAGGATTGAACAAGGAGATGCCCCAGAACAACAGGAGCATGGGCAGGCTCATGCAAAACAACCAGGTACGAATCTTGTTACCCGAAAAAGAGAACCATATCCTCCGGGTGATGAGCGCTATCACCGACACCAGGATCAGCAAAAAGATCACCGGATTTTGATACGCAAATTCCCCTCCTATCTCTCTTCCCAACATATCCCATTGCATAGAAGTATGGGTAACACGTTCCGAATGGTAACGGTAAGTAATAAAATGATTTTTGATGTTCCAGTAAACGATCGGCGAGATACATACTGCTGTAACCAATACGCCCATGTAGAAGCGCCAGTTGAACAAACATTTACTGTTCGTGAACAAAAGGAACAGTCCGAAGCCTGCCCACAAGAACAAAGCATGCACTTTACACAATGTGGCCAATCCTATCAATAAACCCAACAACAACCATCTGCCCAGCTTTCGCTCATTGTTTTTGAGGAACATTTCTGCCATCACATACAATGCCCCTGTCCAGAACAATAGCTGCGGCGAATCGGGCAAGATGAAGAAGCCCGCAATAAAACCAGTGTACACAGAGCAAGTGTATACCAGCGCAGCATACCAGCCCAGTTTTTCGCTCGACAGGAGTTTGCCTAATTTAAAAATGATCCAGGTAGCAATGGCTGCACAGAGAATAGCGCCCAGTCGCATCGTGGTCTCATTCACCCAAAGCTCATTGAAAGTAGTGAGGCGTATCAACCAACCCACCATCGGCGGATGATCGAAATGATTCCAATCGGGTTGTAACGAATAAGTCCAGTAATACACTTCATCATTACCCAGTTCCAGCAAGGAAGCCGCAACGAGTTTCACGATCACACTGATGATGATCAGCCAAAAAACCTTATTCGCATATTGTTGACGCATGATGCAGCAAAAAGCAAATACCGTACCTTACTTTGTTTGTGCGTGTTGTATGAGCCAATGGATGGCCAACTCATATCCTTTCAGTCCCAATCCGAAAATACTACCGGCCGATTTGCCCGATACATGCGATAGCTTTCTGAACTCTTCCCTTGCATGCACATTACTGATATGCACTTCCACCACCGGCACGTTGATAGCAGCAATGGCGTCCCCAATAGCTACTGAAGTATGGGTGTACGCTGCAGGGTTCAATACAATACCGGCAAAATCGGCATAACCTGCTTTTTGCAGCTCATCTACCAGCTCGCCTTCGATATTGCTTTGAAAATAATGCAATTCAACGTTGGGGAATATATGCTGTAACTCTTTCAGGTAATCGGTGAAGGACTGGTTCCCATATATATCCTTTTCCCGTTTACCGAGCAAATTCAGGTTAGGTCCATTGATGATGGCGATTTTCATGCATCGAAAATACAGTAATTATCGTCATCCTGAGCGAGCGAAGCGAGTCGAAGGATCTGTCCGATCGTTCAGACAGATCCCTCGGCTATGCTTACTCGGAATGACGAACAAGGATCATCGCATCATCGCTACAAACTGATCAAAGAGATAACGGCTGTCGTGCGGACCCGGTGTACTTTCCGGATGGTATTGCACACTGAAAGCCGGTTTGTGTTTGAGCCTGATCCCTTCGATCGATTCATCATTCAGGTTCACATGCGTTACTTCCACATCGGGATGTTTGCGCACCGCTTCGGGGTCTACACCAAAGCCGTGGTTCTGTGTGGTGATCTCACAGGTGCCTGTGATGAGATTCTTAACAGGATGGTTCAATCCCCTGTGCCCGTGGTGCATTTTGAAAGTGCGAATACCATTGGCCAGCGCCAGCAGTTGGTGACCAAGACAGATACCGAACACAGGCTTGTCTTCGTTGAGTATATCTTTTACAGTGGTAATCGCATAATCCATGGCAGCAGGATCGCCGGGGCCGTTGGAAATAAAGTATCCGTTCGGGTTGAATTCTTTCATCCGGCTCAACGGTGTTTTGGCGGGATGCACGCGCACGTGTGCGCCGCGCTGTACGAGACAATCCAGTATGTGTTTCTTCACACCCAGGTCGAGCACAGCTACTTTCAGGGAGCTGTTGGTATCGCCCAGTTCATATTCTTTGGTTGTGCTGATAGTGCTCGACAATTCCAGTCCATCCATATCGGGCACTTTAGCCAGTTCAGCTTTCAGTTGATCCACATCCAGTATTTCCGAAGAGATGATGCAGTTCATAGCGCCTTTTGTGCGGATATGCGCCACCAGGGCTCTTGTATCAATGTGCTCGATGGCCACGATATTATTTGCCTTAAGATAAGCATTCACATCTCCACTGGCCTGCATACGGCTGAACTGTTCTTCCAGGTTGCGCGCGATCAGTCCGCGTATCTTGATGCTGTCACTCTCCACATCCGAATCTTTCACCCCATAATTGCCGATGTGCACATTGTTCATGATGAGTACCTGTCCCGTATAACTGGGATCAGTGAATACTTCCTGGTATCCTGTCATGCCGGTATTGAAACATATTTCCCCGGTAGTGGTACCAATTTTTCCAAATGCTTGTCCATGAAAAACGAGTCCGTCTGCTAATACTAAAATCGCGGGTGAGGTAGATTGGGGCATCTTGCTGCTTTGTTTATAATTTGTTTTGCAAAGAAACGAAATAATGATTTGCCTGTTTGCAAAAAAGGCAAGACTTATAAAAAGTCTTGCCTTTATGTGAATGAATTGGGATCAAACTATTCTGCCGTTTTTTCTTCTGTTGAAGGATTTTCAGCTGCCGGTGTTTCGGCAACCACTTCTGCTTCAGTGGCGGTCTCCGCTTTCTTGGCGCGGCTACGGCGTGTTTTCTTGGCAGGCTCTGCTGCTTTCGCAACATGCTTACCGTAGATCTCGTTGAAGTCTACCAGTTCGATCATGGCTTTCTCTGCATTATCACCCGGACGAATGCCCAGTTTGATGATGCGGGTATAACCACCGGGACGGCCGGCTACTTTGGGACCTACCACTGTGAACAATTCTTTCACAGCTGCTTTATCCTGCAGGTAGCTGAACACTACCCTGTGCTGGTGCATGATGGTAGCAGTATCTTCACTTTTCTTGGTCTTGGTGATCAGCGGCTCTACGTATGTTCTCAAAGCCCTGGCTTTAGCAAGGGTGGTAACGATACGCTTGTGCGTGATCAGCTGGCTGGCCAGGTTGGCCAGTAAGGATTCCCTGTGCGCTTTTTTACGACCCAGGTTGTTGATTTTGTCTCCGTGACGCATGACTTGTTGTTTTGATCTTGTACCGTGTCAGGAATTACAAGATGTTGAAAAATTTAATTATCTAAATTATCCAGTCCTAATTTGTTCAGGTCCATACCGAAGCTCAGACCGCGTTCAGTCAGCACCTGCTCAATTTCAGAGAGCGATTTCTGGCCGAAGTTCCTGAACTTCATCAGGTCTTCCTGCTCATACTGTACCAGTTCGCTTAAGCTGTTGATCTTGGCGGCTTTCAGGCAGTTGAAGGCACGCACAGAAAGATCGAGGTCTTCCAGCGGGGTCTTCAATACCTTGCGCAGTTGCAGTACATGCTCATCTACCACATCTTCTTTCTTGTCTTCTTTGTTATCGAAAGTGATGTTCTCATCGGTGATGATCATCAGGTGCTGGATGAGGATGCGTGAAGCCTGCTTCACCGCTTCTTCCGGATGGATGGTACCATCGGTAGCTACGTCCAGAACCAGTTTCTCATAGTCGGTCCTTTGCTCCACACGGTAGTTCTCAATGCTGTATTTCACATTCTTGATCGGTGTGTGGATAGAATCGATGGCGATGTATCCGAAAGGAGCTTCCTTGATCTTATTTTCTTCGGCAGGAACATAACCACGGCCTTTGGCGATGGTCAGTTCAATGTCCATTTTAGAAGTAGTATCCATGGTACAGATCACCAGCTCGGGATTCATTACCTGGAAATTCTGTGAAAGTTCGCCGATCATGCCCGCAGTAAATTCTGTACGGCCTTTGATGGAAATGGCGATCTTTTCGTTGGCAACATCATGCTCTACATGCTTTTTGAAACGCACCTGCTTCAGGTTCAGGATGATCTCAGTAACGTCTTCTGTGATACCCTTCACGGTAGCAAACTCGTGGTCTACACCTTCGATCTTGATACCTACGATAGCATAACCTTCCAGAGAGCTCAGCAATACCCTGCGTAAGGCATTACCGATGGTCAGACCGAAGCCTGGCTCCAGGGGGCGGAATTCAAATTGTCCTTCAAAATCAGTTGCTTTTTGTAAAACGATCTTGTCAGGCTTCTGAAAGCTTAATATGGCCATATTAAAACTTGTTTTTAAGGTTTATTTAGAATACAACTCGACGATCAGTTGTTCCTTGATGGTCTCAGGAACACTTTCACGCTCGGGATAGGTAATGAAAGTGCCTTTTTTCTCGGCTTCATTCCAATCCAGCCAGCTGAACTTAGGGTTCTTACCGCGGTTCTTGCTGGTAACAGCTGAATTATCGGCGCTCTTGGGTTTATAAGCGATGATATCACCCGGCTGGCACTGGTAAGAAGGTACATTCATTACTTCGCCATTCACAGTGATGTGCTTATGGCTCACCAGTTGTCTTGCTTCGGGACGGCTGGCAGTCAGGCCCATGCGAAAAATGGTATTGTCGAGACGTGCTTCCAGCAGTTTGATCAGGTTCTCACCGGTAACACCTTTCAGACGTTGTGCTTCTTCAAAGGTTTTACGGAACTGACGCTCCAGTACACCATAAGTATACTTGGCTTTTTGTTTCTCTCTCAACTGCAGGGCGTATTCGCCTAAAGTTTTACGCTTGCGGGCGGCTCCATGCTGACCGGGAGGGTTGCTGTTCTTACCCAGCCATTTGCCATTACCCAGGATGGGTTCGCCGAAGATTCTTGAAATTTTGGTCTTGGGACCAGTGTAACGTGCCATTTGTGCTTTTTTGTGATTTTTTAATGACGACTTCCTATCAGTAAAAATCTAAAATCAATAGAAAGTCCTTTTATTTTAATCGTCATTCCGAGCGAGCGAAGCGCGTCGAGGAACCTGCTGAAACCTTTATGAGGCCCTTCGGTTCGCTTCGCTCACTCAGGGTGACGGGCTAATTGTTATACGCGTCTTTGTTTGGGCGGACGGCAGCCGTTGTGCGGTAAAGGAGTAACGTCTTTGATAGAAATTACTTCAACACCTGACTGAGAAATAGAACGGATAGCGCCTTCGCGTCCGGAACCGGGGCCTTTCACGAATACTTCTACGCGTTTTACGCCAGCTTCCAGGGCTACTTTGGCTGCATCTGCAGCGGCCGTCTGGGCGGCATAAGGTGTGTTCTTTTTAGAACCCCTGAAGCCCATTTTACCGGCGCTGCTCCAACTGATCACCTGTCCGGCTTTGTTGGTAAAGCTGATGATGATGTTGTTGAAAGTAGCGGAGATGCGCACTTCACCGGCTGCATCTACTTTTACGATCCTTTTCTTGGCAGCAGCTTTTGCACTGTTCTGCGCTTTTTGTGGTTTTGCCATGTTCTCTTTTTGAGGTAGTCATCCCGTTTTCAGCGGGACTCGTTTAACAATGAAAAATCCCGATCTGCTCGGGAACCGTTTCACTCTCCTTCCCGACTCATCGGGAGATCCAAGCTGAACCGGATTTTATATAAGAAATCGTGAACAGGGTACCCCTGTTCACGACTCACCCTATTTATTTCTTGGCAGCTTTCTTCTTACCGGCAACTGTCTTACGCTTACCTTTCCTGGTACGGCTGTTGGTTTTGGTACGCTGGCCACGAACCGGCAGTCCCTTACGGTGACGCAGGCCACGGTAGCAGGCGATATCCAACAAACGTTTGATGCTCATAGACACTTCGCTACGCAAAGCGCCTTCCACCTTGAACTCATTGTTGATGATGTTACGGATGGCAGCCTGCTCTTCGTCGTTCCACTGGCTTACTTTTTTGTCAAAGTCAATACCAGCTTTGGTTAAAATATACTGAGCAGTTGAGCGACCAATACCAAAAATATAGGTCAGACCAATTTCGCCTCTTTTATTCTTTGGTAAGTCAATACCGGCAATACGAGCCATATCTTGATTTTAGTTTTAAAAAATTTAAATTACCCCTGACGCTGTTTATAACGTGGGTTCTTTTTGTTGATCACGTATAACTTCCCCTTTCTCTTCACGATCTTGCAATCCGCGCTACGTTTTTTGATTGAAGCTCTGACTTTCATTGCTGTGTTTTTAAACTATTATTAAGTACCTTATTTGTACCTGAATATGATCCTTCCCCTGCTCAAATCATACGGACTCATCTCCACTCCCACTTTATCACCAGGTAATATCCTGATATAGTGCATTCTCATTTTCCCAGAGATGGTGGCCAGTATTTCATGCCCATTTTCCAACTTCACCCGGAACATAGCATTGCTCAGGGCTTCCAGAATCACTCCATCTTGTTTAATCAACGGTTGTTTCGACATACAATTTTTGGGGCTGCAAAGATACTAAAGAGCAACCGAAATATGAAAATTTAATGTAAAAATTTCTTATCCAGGGGCAAAACAGGGCAAAAATAAGTTATTTGAACAATCTAACGGGTAAAATAAACTCCCAAACCCCTTGATTAGTAACCCCGTAGAACTCCTGATCCAGTAAACGGCTGTACCGCACCCCAAAGGTTACCGGCTCCTGGTTCCACCATTTGGTATCGAAGTACAATTCACCCCCTGCTGTGCGGAATGGTGTTTCCCTACCAGTACGCAGGCTCTTGCCTACCGTATAGTCGAAAAAGGCATTGGCCCTCACCCGCAGAAAATAAACGATCTGCCCCACTCCCCAGTCGGGATACAACAAAGGAAAATGGTAATTCACGCCCCATTTCCACATCCTGGGAAAATCGATTCCCTGGTAGCCCCTGGAAAAAGGAAAATTGTTTTTGAAAAAATACATCCTGGCGGTATCCCTTTCCTGGTAGGCCAGGTTGATCACCAGGCTATGGTTGCGCAACAGGCCCGGCAAGTATAAAGAACCTGCTGCCAGGAACTGGTGCGCCGTAAATTCATTTACGCTGTTGCGGTATTGCAGCAAAAATGACTGCCCCCAATGCGGATAAATATGTTGCGCCGCCTGCTGTACCTGGCCATAGTAAGCCAACACCCCTTCCACATAATTCACACCCACATTCCTGAACAGTTTTTGCCCCACGCCGGTCCACTTAACCTGGTCGGTATTGAACGTGCCTTGCAATACCAGTGCCCGGTGCTGCTTCCCTGCCGTGAGGTTCAGGGGCAGGCGAAGGCCGCCGTAAGCGCCCAGCTCGTTCCAGTAAACCGTGGTGTCCTGGTTCCAGAGCGCGCTGCGCTGCCATGTTTGGTTAACACCGAATACAGGCTGCAGTAAGAAGCCGCCATAAATTCCGTCATAGCCCACCTTGTGGCTGCCTTCGTTCCTGTTGTAGGTATACGAAAGTTGTGACTGGAAAGTATTGAGCACGTTTTCGCCGTAGATGGTGAATGAATATTCAGGATAATCGTAGTATGGCCGCCAGCTGTGGAAATTCAACAGGTTGAAACCTTTGGAATAACGACCCACAGGATAATGCCCGTTACCCAATGAATCCAATATACCATGGTCTTTGTTCTGATAAGCATCACCTACATACAAAGTATGCAATTCATCCCGCGGGGTTGTTTTTTCCCAAAGCGGACTGAACCTTCCCAGCCGGTACCCACCGGCCGTAAACGTTGACCCCACCAATTGGCCGCCCTGGTCCAGTGTTCCCTGGTAAATGCCTGTGCTGTAAGCCGCCAGGCGGTAAGTATTACGCTGGCCGGCACGGTCGATGCAGGCCCAGAGTTCATCCCGCCCATCATGCGTGGTGCTGAACAATAAGGTATCGCCCTTGACCTGTAAAAAACCAATGATGCGGTTGCTCAAAGGAACGATGGTTTCTGTTTTTCCACTACCCGTTTCCCATTTGCGGATACCCATCTGGCCTTTGTCGTTCCGTACAATCCAATAAACCGATGCATCATCGGCAGAGAATTTCGGATACGTGTACACTTCGTTGCTTTGCTTCTGTTCGCCCATCCGGCTTCCGTCTTCCACATTGATCACCAATAAGCGTGTAGTATCCCTGTCCTGCTTAACTGCTGTAACCAGCTTCCCGTTATGCGATATATCGGGCGTGAAATATCGTCCTTTGCCCGCCACTTGTTTTACCTGGCCCGATGCAATATCCAGTATGCGGATCACATTGCGATCCCGGTTACCCCACCGCAGATCGGGCCTGATGGCTGTGTACACGATGCGGTTATTGTTGTAACCGAAATAATCGTCCGATGTGATATCCCTTACACCAATTCTCTCTTCTTTACCATTCCCGAGCAATTTGTAAAAAGCGGGGATGCGGCTATAACTGTTTTTCAGAACGATCAGCGAACCATCGTCCGCAGCATAAGGATAGCGGTAATTGACCACCCGGTCATTGTTACCTGTTGTAAGCCATTGCGGATTGGCGGTCTTTGCGCCTGCCCATTGCTGCTGGTAATAACCCATTGCATGCCGCACAAAATCGGGGAATTTTTCGCCGGTATATTTTTTCACAGCTCCCTGGAATGGATAGAACAATGGGCTGAAACGGGCCGCATCGTCCGTCACTTTTTTCCAGATATCATCGCCGTATTGCTTTCTTCCATAAGCCACCAGCAAATAACCCAATGCATAATGATCGGGCACAAAATTCCGGTACGATCCGTTGCGCATTTTCATGTAGCTGTAATGAATACCGGCATTGAAGAGCGATTGGTAATTGCTGAAAAACAGCGGAAGACTGCCCCTGCCCTGCCGGGTGAGCATCGTTTCATTGAATACGGCGTCTCCTTCAAAAAACCAGTTGGGTATGGCCGCCGCGTTTGCTATGGCTTGTCCTTCCTGACCTAAAATGATCGATGCGAATTTCGATAAACCTTTCCTGAAATTACTATACTGCTGCACATGCCTGAACTCGTGAACAGACAGCAGATCGGTCCAGTTAACAGCCCCCAGCGAAAACGCGTTGACGGGAGGTGTGGTATAAAACTCACTGCGAAAAGGCCCCAATCCCACATACCCGTTGGAGATCAGGGTTTCATCCTGCAAAACAATATTGACTTTATGAAGACTATTGCCAATGGTATTGGCATATTTCCGTTGCAACTGGTGCACCGTAGCCGCCACCCTTTCGCCCCTGCGTTCATCTCCTTTGGGGAAGATCACACGCACTGTATCTGTGTTGATCTGCCGCCACTTTGTAGACGGAGGATTACCTCCGAATACTTGTCCGTAACCATCCATTGATATGGCCGATAGTAAACCAACCAGCAGAACGAGCGAACGAAAACGCATGGGATTTTTGCCTTCAATATAATTAAAAAAATACACCTGTCTATATCTCATCAATAATCTCAACTGCAATCTATATGCCAGCAAAACAGCGCAGGTTTGAATTTTGCAAAAAATGGCTTGAATTGCACAAGTTCATTATGCCCGTTGTATGGTAATTTTGTGCCGCGAAACAAAACAACGGAGCAAATACAGATGAAGGATACGAATAGAAAGGATCAACAGCTCAGCACATGGCTGGCATTTGCATTATTACCCCTGGCCGGATTTGCCACAGATATTTATCTTCCCTCTTTACCGGGTATGTCGGTATCGCTGGGTATTACAGAGATCCGCACACAGTTTACATTGAGCATTTTCCTGATCAGCTACGGGATTTCACAGTTGTTCATCGGCAGTGTGCTCGATAGTTTTGGCCGGCACAAGATAGGCGTGGTTTGCCTGCTGGTATTCGCTTTGGCCAGTTTTGTCATTGCCCGGTCGCACAATATTTACCTGATCTATCTCATGCGTGTGGTGCACGGTATCACAGCAGCCACCATTGTAGTATCCAAACGGGCTTATTTTGTAGATGTATTCTCGGGCGACCGTCTGAAGCATTACCTCAGCCTGTTCTCCATTATATGGTCTACCGGTCCTATTGTTGCACCTTTTGTAGGCGGCTACCTGCAAAATAATTTCGGCTGGCAATCAAATTTCTATTTCCTGGGAATATGGGCCGTATTGTTTGCACTGCTCGAATATTTTTTCAACAGGGAAAGCCTGAAACATTTTTCTCCTTTTCATTTCAAAAGCATTGTGCAGGTGTATACCAGTATGTTGCATACTACCAGCTTTACACTGGGACTGCTCATTATTGGCATCTCCTATTCAATGGTGATGGTGTACAACATGACCGGTCCTTTCATCATCGAACATCATTTGCATTTCACTGCCGTTATTGCAGGCTACTGTTCATTGATCATAGGATTTGCCTGGATGATAGGAGGTTTTATTGGCAAGGCCACCATTCACAAACCTTTTGTGAAAAAGCTGTCTTTGAACCTCGCCATCCAGGTGCTGATTTGCCTGGTAATGTTGTTCAGCGCTTCATTTATTGAGAATATTTTCCTGCTGGCGTCTTTCGCTTTTCTTGTGCATGTGTGTGCCGGTTTTGCCTTCAATGTTTATTTCACTTATTGCCTGGGCAAATTTCCCAGGAACGCAGGCATCGCCAGTGGTTTAACAGGCGGTATTATGTACATGATCGTGTCTGTACTGAGTTATGGCATGGTGTACCTGATGCCCGCTAATGATACCAGGAACCTGGGTTGGAGTTACCTGATACTGATCCTTGCAGTTGCACTGGTGATGTGGGCAGTGAGGAAAAACGAAGAGCCCGCAAAACAGCAGGCCCTTGTTGGTTGATACGTTCAATATGTGATCAATAATGCACCGGATCCTTGGTCAGGTGGACCTTGGTCATCTGCAAATAATGATTTTGCAGTTGGTGCACGTAGTGGATATCGGGGTTATGCCTCCGGTCTTCGCGATACCAGATTTCCATCTGCGAAAAATCGCCGGCAACGGGCGTTACAATGCGAAAGGGACCTTTGAGGTATTTAACCGATCCTTCGCCGTTGGCTTGTTTTTCGAAATGCAGTTTCGTCAATTCCTCCTCATTCAGTGGAATCGGGTGTAGCTGGTCCTGTTCAAACCAAAAATCCTGTACATCGGTCTGAACACAAATTTGTTTTTCATCTCCGTTTAATTCGACCACTTCTCCGTTCCATGTTTTTCCTTCAAACTCTGCACGGACATAGTCGCCGATCTTGATGTCGCTGAATTTGATCATGTGGCTAGTTTTTTTGTTTAGAACCAAAAGTTATGGAAAATGTCTGATGTCTGATGAAATGATGTCTGATTTTTTTGTTACCCCTTATCGTCATCCTGAGCGAGCGAAGCGAGTCGAAGGACCTGCTTGAAGGTTCAGACAGATCCCTCGGCTTCGCTCGGGATGACGTTCTATGTTTTTATTCCGCCCAGCTCATCGTATAGCCAGGGTTTTCTATTTCCAATGCTTCCACTGTCAACTGAAGCGGATGGAAGGTATCGATCATCACTGCCAACTCATCGGTTTGTTTTTTACCAATGCTTTTTTCCACGGCGCCGGGATGCGGCCCATGCGGGATACCGGCTGGGTGCAAAGTGATCATCCCCCTGGTAACATGCTTGCGGCTCATGAAATCGCCCGCTACATAGTACAACACTTCATCACTGTCGATATTACTGTGGTTATAAGGTGCAGGCATCGCATCGGGATGGTAATCGTACAGGCGCGGACAAAAACTGCACACCACAAAATTATGGGCCTCGAAAGTGAGGTGGACAGGCGGTGGCTGGTGCACACGCCCTGTAATGGGCTCAAAATCGTGTATGCTGAATGCAAAAGGATAACAATAGCCATCCCATCCTACCACATCGAAGGGGTGATGGGCGTAATGAAGACCATACAGTACCCCTTTCTTTTTGGTTTTGATGAGGAAGTCTCCCGCTTCATCGATCGTTAAGAGTTGTTGAGGGGTGCGGATATCCCGTTCGCAATACGGTGAATGTTCCAGTAATTGTCCGTATTTACCCAGGTATTTTTTAGGATAGCGGATAGGACTGAAACTTTCAACGATCAGCAGCCTGTTATGCTTGTCGTTGAATTGTACCTGGTAGATGGTTCCGCGGGGTATCACCAGGTAATCGCCATAAGCAAAAGGTATTTGTCCGTATTGTGTAAGCAGGATACCGCTTCCTTCATGAATAAAGATCAGTTCATCGGCATCTGCGTTCTTATAAAAATACCCTTTCATACTTTCCTCCGGTGCAGCGAGTACAATATGACAATCATTGTTCACCAGTATTGGTTTACGACTTGTCAAAAAATCTGCTTCGGGCCGTATATGAAACCCTTCGAAACTGCGGTGCTTGAGCATTTTTTCTTCCGCTACGCCGGGCATTGCAGGCACTGGTTCATCTGTATGAATGATCTGCGTTGGCGGCCAGTGATGGTACAGTAGCGAATAATCGTTACTGAACCCTTCGGTAGAGAACAATTGTTCGGAATACAGGGTCCCGTCGGGTTTTCGGAACTGGGTATGGCGTTTGTGAGGAATGGTTCCTAAGCTATGATAGTGAGGCATGTCTGTGCAATATTGTAGTAAAGAAATAATCTGCACGTCATCCTGAGCGAGCGGAGCGAGTCGAAGGAGCTGTTAAGGATTTGATGAGGCCCCTCGGCTACGCTCGGGGTGACGAATAATGGTTGTGTGTTTCCCAACACTTTGCCAATTGAAGAGAGAGCATAAGGAAATAATATTTCCATACGCGCTTATCGATCCAATATGTGAAATTCCGATGGAATGGCATAGCAAAACAATCTCCATCAAAGATACGTATATAATTATCACTTGTTTACTTTAAACCGCGTCATCCTGAGTGAGCGAAGCGAATCGAAGGACCTGCTGAACGTTCGAGCAGATCCCTCGGCTGCGCTCGGGATGACGACGCATAAAAGATCGGGATGACGTTGTTTTATGCATTGATGCCCGGGAACCAGGGTCTTCCTATATCGGCGCGGAAGGGCCAGGGAACAGCAGCCAGTATCAGCAGTAGGGCCAGCAGGAAGAAGATAAATGCTTTGCGGTACTTCACTTCGTCGGCTACGGTTTTCTTGGCCATGCCATAACCAAGCGTGATAAATACCACCGATAAGATCATCGCTACCGGGTGTTCGATCCAATAGAAACGGAAAAAATGATTTTTCATCAGCGACTCGCCTTCCGGCAGGCTCGTTTTGAAAATACCGTATCGCCCTACTGCAAGCTGGTACAGCCCGATCAGCAAGGTGATGTGCGCACTGATCAACGTGAACAACCATGTTTTGCGATCACCGGCAGAAAAAGTTTTCTTGCCTTTCCACCCGGTATAAGCTTTGTAGATAGACAACAGCAGCAGTATCGAGATCACCCAACGCAATAAATTGTGTAAATGCAGAAGTCCTGTATCCATAATGATTGGTTTTAAAGAGCACAAAGTAACGCTATTTCAACTGCATATCTTTTCATGTATTCACTTAACAAATACACAATCTGTATTTTCGCAACATGAAACGTTGGCACTTCCTTCTGTTGTGGGTTAGCATCGCTGCTGCGTGTAACAACCATGAACCAAAAGAATCTCCCAAAGCAACATCCAGGGTACAGGAACCATCACCCCTGGTTAAACGATTGTATCAAAGTGTTGCCAGCTATCCCGACAGCATTGGCTTGCGCCTGCTGCTGGTGAATGCACTCGACAGTGCCGGTGATTACCGGCCTGCTTTGCAGCAGATGGATTCATTGCTTCGGAAAGACAGTCTCAATTTCGGACTCTGGTTTCGCAAAGCCACTTTGCAGGAACATACCAAAGACACCAGCGGCGCCCTGCAGTCTTACCATTTTGCCGCCCGTATTTATCCTTCTCCCGATGCATTGCTGGCCATGGCCAACCTGTATGCCGAACAGAAAAACAACAAAGCGCTTGCTTTATGTGCGCAGGTAGATGCGATGAGATTGGGCAGGGAGTACACCGCTCATACCAGTTTTATCAGCGGCGTGTATTATGCCCGTACCCGAAATGCTTCCAAAGCCATTGACCTGTTCAATCGCTGTATTGCCAACGACTATACTTATATGGAAGCCTATATGGAGAAAGGATTCCTGTATTTCGATGCACGGAAAACGGAGGAAGCCCGCAAAGTGTTTGAAACAGCCACTTCTGTAAGGGTCAATTATGCCGATGCCTGGTACTGGCTGGCCAAATGCCAGGAAACACAGAACGACCGTGCAGGGGCCATCAAAAGTTACCAAACGGCGCTGGCCCTCGACCCGGGCATTACCGAGGCTACGGCCGCATTAAAAAAGCTGGGAGTGAACTGAAATAATTGCAATAATTTTGCGCATCCTTAAACAAGCATCATGCCCATCGTTGCCCCTTCTTTATTAAGCGCCAATTTTCTGAACCTGCAGCAGGATTGTGAAATGTTGAATGAAAGCCGGGCCGACTGGTTCCACCTCGATGTGATGGACGGACGTTTTGTACCCAATATCAGCTTTGGGTTCCCCATCATTGAACACGTGAGAAAAGCCACCAAAAAGATATGCGATGTGCACCTGATGATCGAAGAGCCTGAAAAATATGCAGAGGCATTCAAGAAAGCCGGCGCCGATATATTGACTGTTCATTATGAAGCTTGTCCGCATTTACACCGCAACCTCCAACAGATCAAAAGCCTGGGCATGCGCGCAGGCGTAGCCCTGAACCCGCATACACCTGTTAATTTCCTCTCAGATGTATTGGGTGATATTGACCTGGTTTGCCTCATGAGTGTGAACCCCGGCTTCGGTGGTCAACAATTTATTCCGCATACCATTGATAAGATCCGTGCACTCAGGCACATGATCAAAGACAGAAACTTTCCTACACTGATAGAGATCGACGGCGGCATAACACTTCAAAACGCAGCTGCCATTGTGCATGCCGGCGCCGATGTACTGGTAGCAGGCAATACCGTTTTTAAATCTGACGATCCCGTTAAAACAATTGAGGCGCTCAAAGCGTTATAATTAACAATCTCTATCCACACCCTGTGCATAACAAATGCTAGGATTTGATAGATATATCCAATTAAATTTGAGACAGATGCAAGGGTAAGTATCAAATTTATTCCGTCATACATTAAACTGAACAGATTGACAGAAGCTATCATTAACCTCGAGACTGTTAACCCCATTGAATTTTTTGGAGTAAACAACGGAAAGTTGGACCTGCTGCGAAAGAAATTCCCCCTTTTAAAAATCCTTTCACGCGGAACACAAATGAAACTAAGCGGCGCCCCCGAACAGATCGAATCTGCCCGGGAGAAAATAGACCTCATCATACAGTACCTGGAAAGAAATGGTCACCTCAGTGAAAACTATTTCGAACAGATACTGGGTGGTGATGACGGCGAAACCGTAGACAATTTCGTTGAGAGCCATCCCAACGATGTGCTCGTGTTCGGTCCGAATGGCAAAACCGTCCGCGCCCGCACGCAAAACCAGAAAAAGCTGGTGCAGGCGGCCGACCGGAACGACATTGTCTTTGCGATAGGCCCGGCTGGTACAGGTAAAACCTATACCGCTGTAGCGCTCGCCGTGCGCGCATTGAAGAACAAAGTCGTGAAGAAGATTATCCTCACCCGCCCTGCGGTTGAGGCAGGCGAAAGCCTCGGTTTCCTTCCCGGCGACCTGAAAGAAAAGATTGATCCCTACCTGCGGCCTTTGTATGATGCGCTGGACGATATGATACCGGCCGATAAGCTGGGTTATTATATGAGTACGCGTACCATTGAAGTGGCGCCGCTGGCCTATATGCGTGGCCGCACCCTCGATAATGCATTCATCATCCTGGATGAGGCGCAGAACACGAACGACTTACAGTTGAAAATGTTCCTTACACGTATCGGCGCCAATGCCAAAGCCATCATCACGGGCGACCCTACCCAGATTGACCTGCCCCGCAACCAGCGGAGCGGACTGGCCAAAGCCACCCGTATACTCAAAAGCATCGATGGCATTGCCCATATTGAGCTGAATGAAGAAGACGTGGTGCGTCACAAGCTGGTGAAATCGATCATCAAAGCCTACGAAAAAGAGAAGGAGAAGGAAGAACAAGAAATTAGACACTAATTTATACGTCATCCCGAGCGCAGCTGAGGGATCTGACCGAACCTTCAAGCAGGTCCTTCGACTCGCTCCGCTCGCTCAGGATGACGTATAAATGGCTGAACTACTCCCCTAATATCTTGTGCCCCAGTTTGTCTCTTTTAGTCTCGAGGTATTTTACGTTGTGCGGATTGGCAGGCACTTCAATGGGCACTACTTCTGTTATCTCCAGACCATAGCCTAATAATCCGGCGCGCTTGCGCGGGTTATTGCTCATGAGGCGGAGTTTGCTGATGCCTAAATAACGGAGTATCTGTGCGCCTACGCCATAATCGCGTTCGTCTTTGTCAAAACCCAGTTCCAGGTTGGCTTCTACAGTATCCAAGCCCTCTTCCTGCAACTTATACGCACGTAATTTATTGATGAGGCCAATGCCACGGCCCTCCTGGTTCATATATAATATGATGCCTTTGCCTTCTTTCTCTACCATCGACATGGCTTTGTGCAATTGTTCGCCGCAATCGCAGCGGAAACTGCCCAGGATATCACCGGTAAAACAACTGCTGTGCACACGTGTGAGTACGGGTTCGTCCTTCACCCAAATGCCTTTTATCAGGGCCAGGTGTTCGCCGCCCGTAGCTTTTTCTTTGAAAGCCACCAGTTTGAAATGACCATATCTGGTAGGCATGTCCACCCTAACCAATTCTTCTATGAGAGAGTCGGTTTTGAGGCGGTAATCGATCAGGTCCTTGATGGAAATGATCTTCAGGCAGAATTTTTTGGCTATCTCCAGCAGTTGAGGTAGTCTCGCCATGGTGCCATCTTCATTCATCACTTCTACCAGTACACCGGCAGGCTCCAGTCCGGCCAGTCTCGCCAGGTCTACCGCAGCTTCTGTATGGCCGGCACGGCGTAATACGCCACCATTTTTAGCACGCAAAGGGAATATATGCCCGGGGCGTCCGAGATCGGAAGGTTTGGTTTCTGGGTCAACCAGGGCCAATATGGTCTTGGACCGGTCGTGCGCCGAAATACCCGTAGTAGTACCATGCCCGAGCAGGTCTACCGAAACGGTAAAAGCCGTCTCATGTAAAGAGGTATTGGAACTCACCATCGGGTCGAGGCCTAATTCCTTGCAACGGTCTTCCGTTAAGGTAGCGCAGATAAGCCCCCTGCCCTCCTTACTCATGAAATTGATGACTTCCGGAGTAGCATGACGGGCCGCAATGATAAAATCGCCCTCATTTTCCCTGTCTTCATCATCCACCACTATAATCATCTTGCCATCCCGTATATCATCAATGGCATCCTGGATCCTATCGAGCATAACTGATTTTTGAATTGCAAAATTACGGCTCCTGAAGGGTAACAGCCTAAACTAAGTTTTGAGATATATAAAACGGATTGAATATTATACAAAAAGCTGCATAGATTCACCTTAATAATTGAACAAAAAATACACAATCCGGCGGATAACTGCACAAAATGCTCAAATCGGGCAACCTTTTGTTAACATCCCCTTGTAATTACACAGAGATATTTTACTTTCTTTGTGCGAACTAACATTTCGACCTATGCTTAAAAAGAGAATCCTACAATGTTTTATTGTATTGCTAATGCTATGCCCGGCACTGGTAAACGCCCAGATCACTACCAGTAGTTTGGGCGGTTTTGTAAACGCATCTACCGGAGATCCTTTGGTGGGCGCTACTGTAACGATAACCCATGAACCAACCGGTACTGTTTATCGCGTACAAAGCCGTGTTGGAGGCCGTTTTGACGTCAGCAACCTCAATCCCGGAGGCCCATATACAGTGGAAGCCTCTTTTATCAACTTTGCCAATGAAAAGAAAACTGATATTTATTTAAGTCTGGGTGAAGGATTCAAAGTTGACCTTGTACTTTCAGCTAAAGCCGCTAATCTGGGAACAGTGGTTGTATCTGGTGTGAGGAAAACCACTGAAAGTTCAGGCAAAGGCGGTACCGAGTCTGTTATAGGACGCGATAAGATGGCTGGTCTCCCTACAGTAGGACGCAATATCTATGACTACCTTCGCGCTGTACCCCAGGCCAGATTGATCCCTGGCTCCGAAGGCGCTGTAACCATTGCCGGTCAGAACAACCGTTATAATTCTTTCTATATAGATGGCGCTATCAATAACGATGTATTCGGTCTGTCTGCTTCCGGAACAAACGGCGGACAAACCGGTGCAGCTCCGATCTCTATTGATGCGATCGATCAGTTTCAAATAGCCATATCGCCCTATGATGCATCCGTAGGTAATTTTACAGGCGGTGGCATCAATGCCATTACCAAATCCGGTACTAACAAGACCGAAGGATCTGTATATTATTTTTATCGCAACCAGAACCTGGCAGGCAAGGATCCTGTAGCACCCAAAGAGACCGCGACCCGCTTCCCCGATTTTCAAAATAAAACTTATGGTTTAAGAGTGGGTGGCCCATTGATTAAGAATAAATTGTTTTATTTTTTGAGTCTGGAACAACAAAGAGACCAAACCCCGCAACCCTTTGATATTACAACCTACAAAGGAAATACGAATACAGCAGCAGGTATTCAAAGCCTTGTCGATTATGTGAAGACTTCTTATGGATACGATATGGGAGATTACATTAGTACCAAAAGGAAGCTTGATGCAGACCGGATTGTAGCCAAGATAGATTGGAATATCAATGCAAGGCAAAAGCTTTCGTTAAGTTATCGTTACAATAAGGCGATTTCCACTACACCAAGCGGCAGCTCCAGCACCTCGATTAACTTTTATAATGGAGGTGTGTATTTCCCAAGTACCACGTCTTCCTTTTCAGGAGAATTGAAAAGCATGGTTGGCAGAAATTCATCCAATAAATTGTTGATCACTTATACGAGCGTATTGGATCAAAGAAGTATTCTCGGTAACCCTTTCCCACGCGTGGCCATTACCGATGGCAGTGGTATCCTCAACTTCGGATCAGACAACAGTTCTACGCAAAACCTTCTCAAGCAAAAGAATATCAGCCTGGTTGATAATTTCAAATTTAATGTTGGTAAACATGTCATGACTGTTGGTGTCGATTATGAGTATTTTGATGATTTGAATGTTTTCATCCAAAACACTTATGGCAACTATCGCTACAGCTCTGTTGCCGCATTTATGGCTAATAATGCCGCACCTGGCTCTTACCAGGTAGGATATCCGCTGACTGATAATTTATTGAATACAAATACTAATGCCAATGCCAAATTCAAAGTAGCCAAAGGTGCACTCTATTGGACCGATGAATTGCGGCCTTCTGAAAATCTTACTTTAAATTTTGGTTTAAGGGCTGATTACTGGAAGTTTTTGTCCAACCCCGCTACTGACCAATTTACGAATGATTCCGCGTTATCTAAATTTGCTCAGTATTATGATCTGAAAGGTGCAAGATCAGGCCAACGCCCTAACTTCCCTATTTCTTTTTCTCCCAGGTTTGGATTCACTTACAAAATACCTGAAGAAAATATTACCATTCGAGGAGGTATTGGTCTGTTTACCGGCCGTATGCCATTGGTATGGCCGGGTGGCGTTTACAACAATAATGGACTTTTCGTAGGTGGATTTACTGCTTCCGGCGCAGCATTGAGCCAGGTGCGCTTCCGTTGGAACCCGAATGATATTAATAACAGCATTTGGACTGCCAACAACCTTGGAATATCCTTGACAAAAGGGCCATTGAACTTAATTTCCCAGGATTTCAGGATGCCCAAGTTATTACGTACATCTTTAGCCGTAGATAAAAAACTCGGCGATGGATGGAGTGCAACATTGGAGGGAATGTTCAGCCGGAATATCAATGAGATCAACTATACCAACATCAACATCCTGCTCCCTGCAGGCACTTCTGTAGCTCCCGGATCCCGGAACGTATATAATTTTGAAAGTGCAAGTACTGCAGCCAGGATACCTATCAGAAGCAATGGCACCAATCCCTATGACAACGCCATCCTCGTTTCCAATAACGACGACCCGCAAAAGGGATTCTCCTATAACATGGCATTGACCATAGATAAAAAAACAAAAACCGGCTTCAATTTCAATGTCAACTATGCTTTTGGCAACTCACTTGTTTGGAATGAGGCGACCAGCTCTGTAAACCTGAGCCAATGGAGGTTTATCCAAACAGTGAACGGCAGGAATTTCCTGACTCGTAATATCTCTGACTTCAGCCAGGGGCATCGCATTTTTGCTTTTGTCAGTAAAAAATTCTCTTATGCGCACAATGCAATGGCCACTACTGTTTCCCTGGTATATACAGGACAGAGCGGTACTCCTTTCAGCTATGTATATAGCGTCGGCAGTATGACAAGGGATGATGGTTCAGGTGGGGGCAACGATCTTATTTACATACCTACATCCGGTGAGCTCAGCAACATGACTTTCCTGCCCAATACAGTTGGTGGCACTACCTATGCACCCCAACAGCAAAAAGATGCATTGGAAGCGTATATCCAGGGAGATCCTTACCTCAGGAACAATCGCGGCCAGTTTGCCGACAGAAACGGTTCCAGGCTTCCTTTTTCAAATGTGGTGGACCTGAAAATCACACAGGATTTCAACGTAAAACTGGGTGGTCGCCATTACCAGTTGCAGTTGACCTGGGATATGTTCAACTTTACCAACTTCCTGAACAGGGATTGGGGACATAATTACTTTACCAGCTTTAACACTTTTGGGTTGATCAATTTTGTTGGTTATAAGAGCGCTACTGACCTTACACCACAATACAAATTCAATCCTACCATTACCAAGCCATGGAACTTCAATAGTACCGCAACGCCAGCTTATGCAAACCGTTGGATAAGTCAGGTGGGAGTCCGTTTCAACTTCTAAACTTACAAAAGAGAGGCTGCCCTTTTGACAGCCTCTCTTTTTTTGAAATAGCTACTTTTTTCAAATAAGCTGTCAATAATAAGTTATTAACAGTTTTCATCATCGGTAACAATCATTTAATGCAGAATTAAGCCCCGTAGGTACACATGCGGATATTTTTGCAAATCAAACTAAACTTTAACAATTTATGAGAAGAACCATGCGTTCCATGTTTGCACTGCTCATAGTCGTATGCATAAGCGTATTGACTGCCAAGGCGCAGGAAACCACTTCTGACATTCAAGGTACTATTACCAGCGAGAATGGTCAACTCAGCGGCGCAGTGATTACAGCGTTGCACCTCCCTTCAGGTACAAAATATGTTACTACCAGCCGTAAAGACGGCCGGTATAACCTGCCTAACCTTAAAGTGGGAGGCCCTTATACTATTACCGTGAGCTATCTCGGCCAGAAAGAACAAAAACAGGAAAATGTGTTTTTGGTACTGGGCCAGGAATTCAAAGCCGATTTCTCTTTGAAGACAGATACCAAGACACTGGCTGAAGTAGTGGTAACCGCTACCGGCAGGCAGGACAAGGTTTTCAATACCAACAGAACTGGTAGCCAGGAAGTGGTAAGTCGTGCTCAGATTGAAAAACTCCCCACCATCAACCGCAGTTTGCAGGATTTCACCAGATTAACTCCTTCTTCATCAGGTAGTTTTATGAGTTTTGGTGGCCGCAGCGGTCAATATAATAACATTACTGTTGATGGTGCCAACTTCAATAATGCATTTGGATTGTCAGGTGTATTAGGAGGACAAACCAATTCACAACCCATCAGTCTCGACGCTATTGAGCAGATTCAGGTGAACATTGCCCCTTACGACGTAAGACAAGGCGGTTTCTCGGGTGCCGGCGTGAACACTGTTACGCGCAGTGGTACCAACGAAGTAAAAGCTTCTGTTTATACATACCTGAGAAGCCCGGGATTACAGGGTTATAACGTAAGAACCAATACCGTTCCCAAACCAAGTTTCACTTATAATCAGAGGGGAGTATCTATTGGCGCTCCCATTGTTAAAAATAAGCTGTTCATTTTCGTGAGTGGTGAACAAGAAAGAATCAGTCAGCCTGCTACTAGTTTTATTGCCAATAAACCCGGACAAACAGCCGTTCCCGGGGTAATATCGCAAGCCGTAGCAGATACTTTGGATGCATTGCGCACTTTCCTGATGCAGAAATACAATTACGACCCAGGATCATACCAGAATTATAATTATGATACTTATAGTGATAAACTCACTGTAAGAGTTGATTGGAATGTAAGCAGTAAGAGCACACTGACATTGAAATACAACTACCTGAAATCATACAGGGACATTTCAGCCAGTAACAGCGGCGCTCCCAATGGTAACAGGCAACCCAGTAATACCGGTCTGCCTTTCAGCGGCAGCGGCTACCGTATCAACAACAACTTCAATATTGCAATTGCTGAACTGAATACCAGCTTCAGCAATAAACTCTCTAATAAGTTGCAGATAGGTTATACAGCATTGAGGGATTACCGCGCCAGCCTTGGAGGTGGAGACTTCCCGCTGGTAGATATCCTGAACGGTCAGGGACAGAGCTATACTGCTTTTGGTTATGAGCCCTTTACTTATAATAACGTACTCAACACAAATGTGTTCCAGTTCTCTGATATCGTTACCATGTATACAGGTAAGCATGAGATCACATTGGGAACACAGAATTATGTGAAGAATTTTAAGAATGGTTTTGCTCCCAACTATGAAGGCGCTTACCAGTTCAACACACTCTCTGATTTCTATAGCAGTGCGATGAATGGTACCGCCAATGCAAAGAGCTATGCAGTACAATATTCCCTGACAAAAGACGGCTCTTTTCCTTTTGCCAATATCGGCGCTACAGAATGGGGCGCTTTTATCCAGGATAAATGGCGCATCAGAAACAATTTAACTGTTACCGGTGGTTTCCGTTTCGACCTGCCTGTGTTCCAGAATAAATTCGATGCGAACCCTTATGCTTCTCAGCTGGCATTCCGCAATGGTAACCATTACGATGTAGGCCAGAAACCCGGTAGTAATCTGTTGGTATCACCCCGTTTTGGATTCAACTGGGATGTATTCGGCGATCATAAAACACAGGTGCGTGGCGGTTTTGGTTGGTTCTCCGGTCCTCCTCCTTTTGTATGGATCAGCAACCAGGCCAGCAACAACGGTGTACAGTTCGGTTCATTCAGCAACTCAAAGAACCCTGCAACCGGCAAGCCTTATGTATTTAGTCCTGATATCAATGCATACAGACCTGCTGCAGGAGCTGCCAATACTTCTTACAACCTGGTATTCACAGATCCCAACTTCAAGTACCCGCAGGTCATGAAGCTCAGCTTCGCTGTTGACCAGAAACTGCCTGGCAACCTGGTAGCTACTGTTGAATACAATTATTCAAAAGAAGTGAACGCTGTTTATTTCCAGAACGTAAACCTGCCTTCTACCGGTACGCCATTGGTAGGCTCTGATAACAGGATCCGCTACGATTCCAGCAAAATCTGGAATGGTGCAGGTGGCGCTTCTGTTACCAACCCTAATATTTCCAATGCCATCCTCATGAGGAATTCCAACAAAGGTTATGCGTATATGGTTACAGCAAGACTCGAAAAAACGCTGCGCAACTTCAATGCCAGTGTAGCCTATACCTACAGCCAGTCTAAATCCATCAATGATGGTGGATCTATTGCCGCCAGTAACTGGCGCGACAGGCCTGTAAAAGGTGATCCCAACAGTGATGAGATTGGTTATTCTAACTTCTACCAGCCTCACCGCGTGATCGCTTATGCTTCTTATCGTAAAGAATATGCGAAAAACTTCGCTACTTCAGTAGGTGTGGTATTTGAAGCAGCACCCAATGGTGTAGGTTCTTATACATACCAGGGAGACCTGATCAACGCCAACACAGGTGGTAACAGCTCATTGATCTATATTCCCAAAGACAAGTCAGACATTGTACTGGTACCTGTTAATACCGGCGGAGGTACTATCACCGATACACGTACAGCATCACAAATGTGGGCTCAGTTGAATTCTTTCATCCAGCAGGATCCTTACATGAGCACACACCGCGGACAAATAGCAGAAAGGAATGCCATGGTATTGCCTTGGTTCAAACACCTTGATCTGAACATTACCCAGGACTTTTACCTGAAGAACAAACATACTTTGCGTTTAAGTTTTGACATCATCAACGTAGGTAACTTCCTCAATAAAAATTGGGGTATTGCCAAAACCTTCAGCAGCAACTCTTTCCTGAAATTTGAAGGCATTGCCCCTGCGGGAGATCCGAATGCTGGTAAGCCCCGCTATTCTTTCCTGTACCAGGATCCAGCTAACCAGATACCTTATGTGAACAGCTTCCAGGATAACTCCGGTATTTTCTCCAGGTGGCAGGGACAGATTGGGATCAGGTACCTGTTCAATGATCAATCTTCACGTTCTGCATCCTCAGTACGGAACCGATAATAATGATTCATATATACCATAAAAAACTTTGCCCTGGACTTAAGCTCAGGGCAAAGTTTTTTATTTGGCCCATCCCCATTTGAGGAACCCGGGCCAGGCTTTTGCCCAGCTTTCCACATCATGTGTGCCTTCTTTGAGTTCCATATAATGAATGTGCTGATCGGTATATCCTTTGGCTTTTAATTCAACAATGAGATCGAGTGCATCATCGATGGAATCTATCACACCGTTCTTGTTACGGTCTTCCGTTTCATCGTCCGTACCACATTCAATGAAGAACTGCAACCAGGGATAAAAATCACCTTTGCGTACCTGCAGGTGCATGAGGCGGTCCTTTTCATCATCATATCCTTCTTCATATCCTTTACGCCTCCACCACAATGAGCCGCTGAACACGCCTACCCTGCTGAACTCGTTGGCATGGTTCCACACAATGTCGAGCGCGCTCAGGGCGCCCAGCGAAAACCCGGCAAAGGATTTATCCCTGAACGAAGGAGCCTGGTACACTTTGCGTATATAAGGCAGGAGTTCCTCAAAAATGAATTTGGTATACAGACCTGCATACGCTCCCCTGCCCTTATAATCGGCGGCATAGGCCGTACCGTATTCCATGATACGCTCCGGTCCGCAATGAATGCCCACACAAACCAACGGCTCCATTTCCTGGCTGACCAACACTTCTTCAAGCAATTGTTCGAATGCTATTTTTACGAGGTCCTGTCCGTCGTTGATCAACAACAAACTCCATTGCTCGGGTTTGTCCATTTTACCCGGCAGATACACATCAAAACGCACTTCTCTTTCCAGGTAGTCTGAAAAAACGGTATGTTGCTCCACCGCCACCTGTAACGCTGTTTTTCCATCAATCATAACGTCAAAAATAATGTAATTGGAAATATGAAAATTGTCGGTAAATTGAAAGCAAATCCAACCTCAAAACCTCCAACATGAAAAAGATCGGCATTCTATTCGGGCAGGAAAGAAGCTTTCCCATGGCTTTTGTTGAGCGCATCAACGCCAAGCACGTGGAAGGCATCAGCGCAGAACCCGTTCGGATAGACAAAGTGATGCAGGGTGTGGCAACCGATTATGCAGTGATCGTAGACCGCATCAGCCAGGATGTGCCTTTTTACCGGGCCTTTCTTAAAAATGCAGCGCTCTGTGGAACCGCCGTTATCAACAATCCCTTCTGGTGGAGCGCCGATGAAAAATTTTTCAATAATTGTTTAGCCACGCAGATCAATGTACCGGTTCCCAAAACGGTTATCCTGCCCTCTCGCGAGCTGCCGGCCGACACTTCCGATCAATCGTTCAGCAACCTGGCTTACCCGCTCGACTGGGAAAGTATTTTCCACTATGTAGGTTTCCCCGCTTATATGAAGCCCTTTGCCGGCGGTGGCTGGAAGAATGTATACAAGCTCACCAGCATGGATGATTTTTTTGAAAAACATAGCGAGACCGGTCAGCTCGTGATGTTGTTACAGGAAGAAATTATTTTCGAAGAATATTATCGCTGCTATTGCATAGGCGGTAAATACGTACGCATCATGCCTTATGAACCCCGTAACCCGCACCACCTGCGTTATGTGGCCGATTTTACTCCTTCGGCAGAAAAGCTGAAAGAAATGGAATCGATCGTATTGCGCATCAACCAGTACTTAGGTTATGATTTCAACACGGTGGAACTCGCGCTGCGCGATGGCGTCCCTTATGCCATTGACTTCTGCAACCCCGCCCCCGATGCCGATCTGAAAAGCGTAGGAGCAGATAATTTTGAATGGGTGGTGGAAACCGCAGCCAACTATGCCATAGAAAAAGCGCTGTCTGTAACACCCGGCATCGATAACCTTACCTGGGGAGAATATGTAAAAAGAAGCAGCGCCAAACAAAAACTGATTTAGACGATGGGAGATATCAATTACTCGCACTTTACACTGGGCGTGGAAGAAGAATACATGGTGCTCGACCCGCATACGCGTGAGCTGAAAAGCCATGAACAAAAGATCGTACTGGAGGGTCAGAAGATCATCAAAGACAAAGTGAAGGCCGAAATGCACCAGGCTGTAGTGGAAGTGGGTACCGATATCTGCCGCAATATCGATGAGGCTTTCAAAGACGTGGCCACCCTCCGGGGAACGATCGCACAAATTGCAGGTGATCTCGGTTTATGGGTGGGCGCTTCGGGCACGCATCCTTTCAGTCACTGGGAACACCAACTCATCACCGACCACGCCCGTTACAACGAGATCGTAAATGAGTTGCAGGAAGCAGCCCGCAGTAACCTCATTTTTGGATTGCATGTGCATGTAGGCATGGAAGACCGCCGGATGGCCATGCATATTGCCAATACCGCACGGTATTTTTTACCGCATGTGTATGCACTCAGTACCAACTCGCCTTTCTGGGAAGGCAGGCTTACCGGTTATAAATCTTTCCGCACCAAGGTATTCGATAAGTTTCCGCGTACGGGCATACCTGATTTTTTTGAAAGCATTGAAGCATACGAGAATTATGTGAACCTGCTCATCAAGACCAATTGCATAGACAATGCGAAAAAGATCTGGTGGGACCTGCGTGTGCATCCTTTCTTCAATACCGTGGAATTCCGTATCTGCGATGTGCCGCTGACCGTTAATGAGACCATTGCCATTGCCGCCCTGTTCCAGGCCATCTGCGCCAAAATATACAAGCTGCGCAGCCAGAACCTCAACTTCATGATGTACCAGCGTTCGGTGATCAATGAAAATAAATGGAGGGCCAGTCGTTATGGCATCGATGGCGCCCTGATCGATTTTGGTAAGGAGACCGAAGTGAATACCCGTGCCCTCATTTACGAGCTCATGGATTTTGTAGACGATGTGGTGGATGACCTGGGTTCCCGGCATTCAATCAACTATATCCACACCATATTTGAACAGGGTACCGGGGCCGACAGGCAGTTGGCCGTTTACCAGGAAACCAATAGCCTGGCGAGCGTGGTTGACTACATACATGATCAGTTTTTACTAGCATGAAACAATCATCAGCTATGTAAAATGATGAAAATCAATATGTTTTTTAAATTTTGTGTTTTAACTTTTTATTTTTTTTAATTTCTCGCAGGCAACGAAACCTCCTCAACGGGTATCTTTAGCAAGAAGTCAATCCTAAACCAACCTGCAGGTGACAGAATCTGAACTTATCAAGGGATGTATCAAGCAACATACCGGTTGCCAGCATATACTGTTTGAAAGATATGCCGGTAAGATGATGAGCGTATGCCTGCGTTATGCCAACGATACCATGGAAGCCGAAGACATGCTGCAGGACGCTTTCATCAAAGTATTCAAATACATCGAACAGTTCAAATCGGAAGGTTCATTCGAAGGATGGATCAGGCGTATCGTGGTGAATACGGCCATCCGGCATTTGGAGAAAAAGAAAATCCGTTTCAAAGAGATCGATGACCACAGCAACGATGCGCCCAAGATGGATCCCAGCACCTACAGTCATTTGGGTGAAGAAGATCTTTTAAAATTGATTGGTCAGTTGCCAGAAGGTTACCGGATGGTTTTTAACCTGAATGTAGTGGAAGGATACAGTCACGAAGAAATAGCAGAAATGCTGAACATACAACCCGGCACCAGCCGCAGCCAATTGGTAAAGGCCCGGAAGATGCTGCAACAACAAATATTACAACTACAAAAAATTGCTGTATAACATGAGCGATAACCAATTTGATCAATTCATCAGGGCAAAGCTCAAAGACCATTCTGCTCCTGTGCCGCCGGGTCTTTGGGAAAAGATCAAGCCCGATGAAAAAGGCGACCGCAAAGGTTTCGTACTGCCCCGGATCAACACCCTTGGCAGGTACATGATTGCGCTGGCCCTCCTGGGGGCTTTCGCCGTTGGAGGATACCTGTATTTACAACCGGCAACACAGCAGCCATCCACATCCACATCTATATCTGCAACCGCAACACGAGATCAGCAACATGCACAGGAGCAAACCGTTGCTGGCAGTGAATCAGCTTCTTCTAATAATAATGTCGCAGAAAATTCAAACGCTATCGTTCAAAACAATACACTCCATAATAATAATACACCCAACGAATCGAATAACAACAATGAACTTTCATTATCTGCACAGATAACGCCCGGCAATACTGCTTACAAAAATGCACAGGCAGCTGGTATCAATTATAATAGTCATCCTGCATCGCAAGAGCAAGCATCTCCTATCCAGTCAGCATCAGATGATGCCCGTCGTTTCAACCTACTGGCAGCCGCTCCTCTTCTTTCAGACAGGAACAGTTTGTTGTACGATATAAAAGATTTGAAAAACCTGGAACTGATGAATGCGGTTGCACATACCAGGCGTGTTCCCAATATGCTGGTTTGCCCTTCAGCAAGAGGCGGGCGGTATGTGAACCCCGATTGGTATGTTGAGATGTATGCCTCACCCGATCTTGCTTTTAAGTCAGAGCAGAATGTATCGGCTACCCCGCAATACATGCAGCGTAAAGACAGTAGTGAAAGTTCACAACTGGGTTTCAGTGTAGGTGTGCGGTTGGTGAAACCATTCAGTGATAACCTGGTGTTGAAAGCAGGCTTGCAATATGGACAAATCAACCAACAATTCACCTATCGCAGCGAAAACGAGATCAAAACAACCACGGTAATTACACAACGGCAAATCATCCGGGGACCGGGCGATACCGTACTGGTCAATGATACCAGCGTGTTGCGGCAGATCGGTTATCGCAACAATACTGTTACAAATCATTTCCGCACCATTGATGTACCTGTGACGATCGGGTACCAGTTTGGCAGGGATGAAGATGATTTCAGGGTGGGTGTAAATGCAGGTGTGATATTCAATCTTTCTTCCTGGTACCAGGGTGTGGTGCTCGATAAATCACTCGCTACTGTTCCGATTGACAAAGCAAGCACTGCTGTATATAAAAGCAATATCGGCATGGGGTTATACACCAGCATCAGTTTCATGAAACGATTGGGTGAAAACAGCCAGTTATTTTTTGAACCTTATTTCAGGTATAATTTATCGAACATCACTGCTGATCAGGCTGCTTATACGCAGAAATTTCACGTTGGTGGACTGTCCATCGGCTTAAGATATAATTTAAATAGAAGATAGCAGGCAACGCGCGAAACACTACCTGTATCTATGATGTAGTAATAACATTAACTATGAAAAAAACTATAACTATCGGATGTATTGCGCTCCTTTTCTTTACAGCTTGCAGAAAAGAATTATCAAGCAATCTGATCCTTTATCCCAACCATCCGCTGAACGATACAGCCTGGATGAAAAATGCAACCGGCAGTGCTACCCTCAATGAGTTGGCCCAGCTGATGTTTCCCAATCTCACCGTTGATTCTTTTAATTGTTCTAAAACAGATACACTCACTTACGGCGATAGTCTCTCTATTCAAATTCCCGGCAGTTCCTTTACCTATGCTGGCGGTGGAAGTGGCGGCAGTGGTGGTGGAGGCGGCAGCAATGTATGTTCCGGTCCTGTACGCATCGAATTCTTCCGTCTGAAAACCAAAGGCGATTTCATCAAATTCTTCAAACCTACTATCAGCAATGGTTACCTGCTGGAGACAGGCGGTGGTATCTTTATCCGCGTAACACAAAATGGCCGTGAATTGAAACTTTTACCCGGCGCAACCATTACCATACGTTTCAGTGATACACAGGATCCTAAACCGAACATGCAGGTATTCTATGCTGCTGAAACCATTCCTTACCTTACACAGGGTAACATTGATACCATGCATAACTGGTTGCGCGATCTCGATACTACCTGGATCAAGACCTGGTCGAAACCCAACAGCACCAACACTTCTATTGTAACAGGATACGAATTGGCTTCTAAGAACCTGCGATGGATCAGTGCTTGCCGGTACACAGACAGTACGCTTCCGAGCACCAAGATCACTGCTGTGCTGCCGCCCAATTTCACCAATAGGAATACCGTTGTATTCGCTGTATTCGCCAACCAGAAAACAGTGGTAAGACTGAAAGACGATTTTGATTCGAGGTCCTTTGCCACACGGCGTATACCCATCGGAAGCAAGATCACGCTGGTGTCCATATCACGCATTGGAACGGATTTGTACCTGGGCACTAAAAACATCAACGATGTGGGCACAGTAACACGTTATGTGATCGACCCACCGGTACAGAAGAACCTCACCGAGATACTTCAATACCTCAATTCATTATAACCAACGCTTTCGTTTTTAATAGTCAGGGGGTTAAGGGTTGCAAGCGATTGCAGCCCTTACTTTTTGAAATCAAACAAGGTAGCGGTGAACTGGGCGCGTTCTCTTTTTTTGAAAATAACATCCCAGTTGCCTTTGTAGCGCAAAACGCGGGGAACCGTGAGTCCTTCGAATTTGGTCATTTCCACTTCCATGCTCACGTCAAAATCGTATACGCCCGCTTTGTAGCTCAGCGAATAATTACGTCCCAATACTTCCAGCGTTTTCTGGTCGAACCAGGTATCCATCTGGTCAACCACAATGCGGTCGTTCTTTAAGAAACCGAGGTCTTCTTTTGGTTTGATAGAAAATTCATAGGCCAGCGTGCCGTGGTATTCAACAATATCCAGCCGGTAATCGTAGAGTTCGTGTGCGCTTTCATCGTAAAGGTCCAGCTTGTTGCCGATAAAAGGAATGCCGGGTATTTTTTTACCCGGGTTGAAGAACAGCATTTTCAGTTGCTCTTTGTGTTTTTCTATCCCCGATTTTCCGCTGGTGTTCAGGATACGGCCTTTTACAATATTATTCTCCCCGCAAACGCTTCCTTTGGTAAAGAACAGTCCTGCATACAATTCCGCGGTCATGTAATTGTAATTCCGTTTGCTGTCGTAAAAATTGCCTGTTGTTTGCTCTTCCAGCACATCCATGGTACGGCAGCCATTGGCCCTGTTCTGTCTTGTTTTGCTGTTCAGAGAAGCTTTTACAGCGCCTTTTTTATCCAGCATTTTGATATCGTTGTAAGAAGTGAACCCGAGTATACGCAGGTTGCGAAAAGCTTTATAGAATGTAGTATCTTCTTTGATCTGGGCCAGCAGCTTTTTGTAATCGAAATTATTCCGCACCACCACTTCGGCGAGGGTAACCCGTTGCTTATCGATCAGTATGGAGGTATCCTGTGCTGCCGAATGAAAGCATACCAATATCAACAAAAAGCTGTAGTATCGCATCATTTGATGAATATCATTTTATAATCCACTTTGGTCTTGCCCTTGCTGATATCGGTCAACTTGCCCTGTAACATTTTTTTCTTCAAAGGTTTCAGGTAGTCGATGAAAAGTTTTCCATCAATATGGTCGTATTCGTGTAAAATGATACGGGCGGAAAGTCCTGTGAAGGTTTCTTTGTGTTGCTGGAATTGTTCGTCCATATACTCCAGCACCACTTCTGCGGGCCTGCTGATGTCTTCCCTGATATTGGGAATACTCAGGCATCCTTCGTTGTACGCCCACTCGTGCCCATTAAGTTCTTTGATATGCGCGTTGATGAATACCTTTTTGATACCGGGGGCATCGCTGTATTGTTTTTTCTCTTCTTCTTCGAGGTGTTCGAATATCTGTGCGCTGTCCATCACGAACAAACGAATATCCTTGTTAATCTGCGGAGCCGCCAGTCCAACGCCATTGCTGGCATACATGGTTTCCCACATATCGGCTATTAATTGTTCCAGCCTGGGGTAATCAGGCGTAATATCCGCTCCCACTTTCCTTAGCACCGCAGCGCCATAAGCCACAATTGGAAGAATCATCGATCTGCTTGGTTTAATGAGTAATGAGCGCAAAAATACCGGCAAAAAACTAAAAAAGAGTAAGTCAGAACTCAAAACCTGTGCCGGAATGCTGTAAATACTCCTGCAACATGATGGTAGCCGCGATTTCGTCTACCAGTTTTTTGTTCTGCCGGTCTTTCTTTTTCATACCCATTTCTATCATGGCCCTGGAAGCCATTTTGGAGGTAAAGCGCTCGTCAACCGTTTGTATGGGGATGGCGGGAAACTCTTTTTTTAACTTTTGTATCGCAGCCCGCACCAATGGGGTGGCATGGGTTTCCTGGTCGTTTAAATCCAGTGGCTCACCAATCAAGATCAACTCTACTGCTTCTGTTTGCATGTATTTTTTCAGGAATGGGATCAGTTCTTTAGTGTCCACAGTGGTCAATCCGCTGGCAATGATCTTCAAAGGATCTGTTACTGCGATCCCGGTTCGTTTACCGCCATAATCTATGCAGAGGATGCGTGGCATTTGAGTTGTGAGTTGATAGTTGTTAGTTGTTAGATAATAAGATCATATCCAGGATTACCAGGAGGCCGAAGATAACGCTGGCAATACCATTGGCGGTCATGAAAGCGATGTTCACCCGGCGCAGGTCGTTCGGCTTAACAATGGAATGTTGATAAATGAGCATGCCTGCGAATACCAATATCCCTATCCAGTATAACCAATGAAATTCACCGCTGAAGCCTGCCATGATTACGCACGCTGCGCTGAGCAGGTGCAATAATTCAGAAACACGTAATGCCCTGGCTTTACCCAGCGCTGCTGGAATGGAATAGAGGTGTTGCGAACGGTCGAAGTCTACATCCTGCAAAGCATAAATAATATCGAAACCGCTTACCCAAAAGATCACTGCCAATGAAAAAAGAATCGGCAGCAGGCTGAATGAGCCGGTAACAGCCAGGTAGGCTCCGATGGGAGCCAGTGAAAGTCCGAGCCCTAATACCAGGTGACAAAGAGGTGTGAACCGTTTGGTATAACTGTAAAATAAAATAACAAATAATGCAATAGGTGCCAGGTACAAACAAACCGTATTGATCAACCAGCACGCGATCACAAACAACAAGCAATTGATGATCACAAAACGCAATGCATGATCGGGTGAAATGATGCCCTGCGGTATTTCCCGTATGGCGGTGCGTGGGTTTTGTGCATCGAAGCTCCTGTCGAGATAACGGTTGAATGCCATAGCCGCGCTGCGCGCCGTAAGCATGCATACCAACACCAGCAAGAATTTGATGGCGAGGTGCGAAGCATCCGATGCCTGGTGCACGCCCAGAAAGAAACCGATCATGGCAAAGGGCAATGCAAAAATGGTGTGCGAAAACTTGACTAAACTCAGGTAGTTTTTAACGGTAGCCATGATTAAAATTACGTATGATGAATGGAAGCGCGCACCATTTCCCAAAGGACAATGCCCGCCGCTACAGATATATTCAATGAATGTTTCATGCCCAACTGGGGTATTTCAATGCAACCATCGCATAATTGCAACACTTCCTGGTCCACGCCTTCCACTTCGTTGCCAAATACAAGCGCTGTTTTATCACCTGTAATGGGGAATTGTTCCAATGAAATACTTCCCTGTGTTTGTTCAATACCATAAATACGGTATCCCTGCTCTTTGAGTTGCCGTACGGCATCGATGGTATGGGGAAAATAAATCCAGTCCACCGTTTCAGTAGCGCCCAATGCCGTTTTATGTATATCGCGGTGTGGAGGTTGGGGGGTGTATCCGCAAAGACATATTCCTTCGGCCAGGAAAGCATCTGCCGTTCTGAATACGCTGCCCACATTGTGCATGCTGCGGATATTGTCCAGTACGATCAGGATGGGGTTCTTGGCCGACTGCTTGAATTCATCTACCGTTTTTCGCCCCAATTCGTCCATACTCAGTTTGCGCATGACACAAAGGTAACCCCCGCTGTTCATAAAATGTATAGGGATGATTCCCCTATATTTGTTGCCATGTCTAAATCTGCCGCCGATACCCCGCTGATGCAGCAACACAGGGCCATCAAACAACGATATCCCGATGCCGTATTGTTGTTCCGGGTAGGTGATTTTTACGAGACGTTTGGAGAAGATGCCATCATTGCCTCGAAAGTATTGGGCATTACACTCACCAAAAGAAATAATGGTGCGGCAGCATCGAGCGAACTGGCCGGGTTCCCGCATCATGCGCTGGACACTTACCTGCATAAGCTGGTAAAAGCCGGCCACCGCGTAGCGATCTGCGACCAGTTGGAAGATCCCAAATCGGTCAAAGGCATTGTCAAGCGCGGTGTTACCGAAATGGTTACGCCCGGCGTAGCCACGAATGACAAACTGCTGGAGCAGAACAGCAACAATTTTTTAGCGGCTATTTATTTTACCGACCAGGCCAACAGTGGCGCTGCTTTCCTTGATATATCCACGGGCGAATTTTTTGTTGCCGAAGGAAACCAGGAATACATAGATAAATTATTGCAGAGTCTCCGGCCGGCAGAAGTGATCTTCCAGCGGAGCTACCAGAAACATTTCAAAGAAAATTACGGCACCCGCTTCTATACTTATACAATGGAGAGCTGGATCTTTGATGAAGCGTTTGCTACAGAAAGCCTGCTCAAACATTTCCAGACCCATTCACTGAAAGGATACGGCATTGAAAATATGCCGGCCGGCATTGTTGCCGCCGGCGCCATTCTGTATTATCTCAAAGAAACAGAACATCCCAACCTGCAGCATATTACTGCAGTGCAAAGGATTGAAAGGGATGATTTTCTGTGGATGGACCGTTTCACCATCCGCAACCTGGAATTATTGAACACCGGAACAGAACAGGGCAATAGTTTATTGAAAGTATTGGATCAAACGGCAAGTCCCATGGGCGCACGTTTGCTGCGCAGGTGGATGTTGTTCCCTTTGAAAGACATAGGAAAAATCCAGGAAAGATTAGATGCTGTTGAATTCCTCATCCTGCAACCGGAACTGCGCAAAGAACTGGTGCAGGCCATTAAAATATGTGGCGATATTGAACGCCTGGTGAGCAAGATCCCTTTGAAGAAGATCAACCCGCGCGAAGTGATGCACCTGGCCAAAGGATTGCAACAGGTGGCGCTCATCAAATCATGGTGTACAGCGGCTACAAACCGTTACCTGCAACAGTTGGCCTCCATGCTCGATGCCTGTGAGGTAATTGTAGATACCATTCTGCAAAGACTACCCGATACACCACCGGTTGCCGCCAATAAAGGCGGCGTGATCAAGGAAGGCATACACGAAGAGCTGGATAAACTGCGGCAGATTGCCAGCGGCGGCAAGGAATACCTGGTGAACATACAACAACGCGAAGCAGAAAAAACGGGCATCAGTTCTTTGAAGATCAGCTTCAACAATGTGTTCGGTTATTATTTGGAAGTAACGAATTCACACAAGAACAAAGTGCCGGGCGACTGGATACGCAAGCAAACGCTGGCCAATGCAGAACGTTATATCACCCCTGAACTGAAAGAATACGAAGAGAAGATTACCGGTGCTGAAGAAAAAATACTCTCCATTGAACTGGAATTGTACGATGCATTGGTATCTGAGCTGCAAGCTTATATCGCGCCAATACAGATCAATGGTCATATGTTGGCGGTGCTCGATTGCCTCTGTTGTTTTGCAGACAATGCGCTCCAGTTCAATTACAAAAAACCGGAAGTGCATGAAGGGCTTTCACTTGAACTGAAAGAAAGCCGTCACCCTGTTATTGAACGTAACCTGCCCCCCGGTGAGTCTTATATTGCCAATGATGTTTTGCTGGATCCGGCGGACTGCCAGATCATTATATTGACAGGTCCGAATATGAGCGGTAAAAGCGCCATACTCCGCCAAACAGCGCTCATTACACTGATGGCGCATATAGGTAGTTTTGTACCGGCCAACAGTGCACGCGTTCCGCTGACCGATAAGATATTCACCCGCGTAGGCGCCAGCGATAACCTGAGCGGCGGCGAATCTACCTTTATGGTGGAGATGAATGAAACGGCCAGCATCATCAATAATATTTCCCCCCGCAGCCTTATACTGCTCGATGAGATCGGCCGCGGCACCTCTACTTACGATGGCATTTCCATTGCCTGGAGTATTGTGGAATACCTGCATGGTTCACACGCATCGCCCAAAACCTTGTTTGCCACGCACTACCATGAGTTGAACGAGTTGGAAGAGAAATTGCCGCGTGTGAAAAATTTCCATGTTACCAATAAGGAAGTGGGCAATAAGATCATTTTCCTGCGTAAGCTGGCGCCCGGCGGAAGCACCCACAGTTTTGGTATCCATGTAGCTAAAATGGCGGGCATGCCGCCTGAACTCATCAACCGGGCCAATGATATCCTCAAACAATTAGAAGCCAAACATGTAGACACTGCTGACAAAGGAATCGCTACAGCCGTGAAAAACATAGCAGCGCCGCAATTGCAGCTTTCTATTTTCGATGCGCATTCTGAAACATTCGGCGATATCCGTAAAAAACTACAGGATATCGATATCAACCGGCTCACACCTGTTGAAGCGTTGATGAAGCTCAACGAGATCAAGGACCTCCTCAAATAATTCTCATAGATAACTCAGCCACCACTGGGTATGCGATGCCTTGTATTCACTGTATCTTTTACATAAAGGGTAGAGCGACAACACCAGCGCTGCCCATATCAGGTACACCCCACCCAGACTATACCCGAAATCATCGGGTCTGAACCAGAAGAAGCCTTTCATGCCTTCAGTCAATGTATGACCGTTGCTGAAGAATATGATCATGCATATAAAATGTATGAGGAAGAAATGAATCAGGTAATAGAACATGGGAACGCGGCCGTATACCACTACGAAATTCTTCCATTTGCCTTTTGCGGTTTCCAGCGCCCACAATGCGATCAATGCCGGGCCCAATGTCATGCAAAGGAATAAAAGCGAAGGTGGGTATTTGGTAACATTGAAAAAAGACAGCACAGTATGTACGCCATCCTTTTGTGTGGCCCACAAGGAAGGATCTCCGTAGATATTGATCCAGCGGAGTACAAAGAATGCCAGGGTAATCAGCAATCCTCCTTTCAACAACCACTGTCTTCTTTTTACCGGATCGAACTCTTTTGTAAACAGGCTGCCCATGCAATAACCCAGCAATAATATCCCGGGCCATGGTATCAGCGGATACAAAACGAAAATGGTGTGATCGGGAGTAACAATATCAAAAAACTGCTGGTGCAGGAAAGCCCACCACAATACCTGCTGTCCCGGTTGCGCATCGAAGCGATCGAGCAGGTTATGGCCGAGTACCAATATCAATCCAATGATCAACAATACCCTGAGCGGCAGCCAATGTAACACAGATAAGATCACCAGCGACCATCCAATTACCCATATCACCTGCACGGCAACTATTGAGTAATGCGGGTTGAAGCTGAAGATAAAATTCATGATCACCAGTTCAATTGCGATCAGCCACAATCCTCTTTTGAACAGGAAGGCCGACAATTCCTGTTTGCTCATTTTTCTGCCGGCAAGAAAAGCGCCTGTGCCGGTAAGGAACACAAACACGGGTGCACAGAAATGGGTGATCCACCGGGTAAAGAACAACACCGGCGTGGTGGTGTTCATATCGGTAGGGTTGCCGGTAACTGCTGCTACATGAAAAAAGTCACGCACATGGTCCAGCGCCATGATGATCATTACAAAGCCCCGCAAGAGGTCTATTGAATCGATCCGTTGCTTTCCCGGCAGTACAGTGGTTGACATAAACAGGATTTGAGTAGGTTAAAATACTCTTTTTTATGTCATATCACGAAATTTTGGGATCAGTGTTTCCCGTACGCCTTCACTTTCTGGTGGAGGCCGGCGCTGAGCGGTACTACCGGCAGTCGAACCACATTCTGCAACAAACCTTCTTCGTGCATGAACGCTTTCACCCCGGCAGGGTTGTTCTCTGCGAACATGAGATCGTACGCGGCCATGAGTTGGTCGTTCAGTTTTTTTGCAGTTTTGAGGTCGGCTTTCAGGCAGGCCCTTACCATGTCTGAGAATTGTTTGGGGAAAGCGTTGGCCGCCACGCTGATCACACCGTCCATACCACAGGCCAGTTGAGGCAGGGCGAGTGCATCGTCGCCGCTTACGATCAGGAACTGCTCGGGCCTGTCGCGCAATAGCTGCATGCATTGCGCCATATCTCCGCTGGCTTCTTTGATACCGGCAATATTGGGCACTTCGTTGGCCAGGCGCAGTGTGGTATCGGCATTGAGGTTACGGCCTGTTCTGCCAGGCACGTTGTACAGGATAATGGGTTTGGGAGAGGCTCCCGCAATGGCTTTGTAATGCTGGAACAATCCTTCCTGTGAGGGTTTGTTGTAGTAAGGAGAAGCGCTCAATACCGCTACGGCTTTTTCGAGCGGAAAATGGTGCAGGTCTTTGATGAGCTCCTGTGTGTTATTGCCGCCGATGCCCACTACTACGGGAACGCGGCCTGCAACTTTTTCAAAAGTATAATGAACAATGTCCAGCTTTTCCTGTTTATCCAGTGTGGGTGTTTCACCGGTGGTACCCAGTGTTACGAGGTATTCAACTCCTCCTTTGATCATCGCTTCGATCACGTTTCCGAGCGCTTCGAAATCTACCTGTGCATCTGTTTTGAATGGCGTTACCAGTGCTACACCGGTACCCTGTAATTGCTTACGTAAAGACATTGTTTTGTTTGATTTGTTATCTGTGTTGTATGGCTAAATTCTATCTTCGGGACTTTCTCTTTTACCGAGCACGGGCTCCTCTTCTTCGAGGGGTGCTTCTGTCCAGAAACCCATCTTCCCGTATTTCTCAATACGATCGTTGATGCGCTGCTGCGGGTTTTTCTGTTTGATTTCCTGCAAACTTTTTATGATGTATGATTTTAAAATGGCGGCCGCTTCTGCATAATCCCAGTGCGCACCACCGAGGGGTTCGTGTACGATTTCATCAACCAGTCCGAATCCTTTCATATCGGTAGCAGTTAAGCGCAATTGCTCTGCCGCTACTTCTTTTTTCTCCCAGCTGCGCCAAAGGATGGAGCTGCAACTTTCCGGGGAGATCACCGTGTACCAGGTATTTTCCATCATCAGCACTTTATCGCCTACACCTATGCCCAGCGCACCGCCGCTGGCGCCTTCGCCAATGATGACTACGATCACCGGCACTTTGAGGCGTATCATTTCCAATATATTACGGGCGATGGCTTCACCTTGCCCCCTTTCCTCGGCTTCCAGACCGGGATAAGCGCCGGGGGTATCGATGAGCGCGATCACCGGTTTGTTGAATTTCTCGGCCAGTTTCATCAGTCGCAGCGCTTTGCGATAGCCTTCGGGGTTGGCCATACCGAAGTTGCGCAGCTGGCGCAGCTTGGTATTGGTTCCTTTTTGTTGCCCCAGAATCATCACCGTTTCGCCATCGAGCTGGGCAAATCCGCCCACCATGGCTTTATCGTCGCGGAAAGTGCGGTCGCCATGCAGTTCTACAAAATGGGTGCACATTTTCTCGATATACTTCATGGTATAGGGTCTGTCGGGATGGCGGCTCAACTGCACCCTTTGCCAGGGAGTGAGGTGCTGGGTGATCTCTTTACGTTTTTCGATAATAGATGCTTCCAGCTGTTCTATAGTAGATGTATAATCTATTTTGGGGTTCTTTTCCGCAAGCTTTTTTGTATCCTCTATCTGCTCGTACAATTCCTTGATAGGCTTCTCAAAATCAAGGAATTGACGATTGGGGTAATGGGGCATAGTATGGTGTTGAGCGGGTAAAATTACGGTTTGAATTTTTTTAAAGAAAGATTTGTTTAAAAAAACAGTTTACCCTTATCTTTGCCGTCCCGAAAACGGTCCGTAAAGGCCGTGCTTAAGGAACGGATTGGTAGTTCAGTTGGTTAGAATGCCGCCCTGTCACGGCGGAGGTCGCGGGTTCGAGTCCCGTCCGGTCCGCAGGTTTTAAGAGAAGCTCCTGAATTTCAGGGGCTTTTTTCTTTTGGGTCTATTTTTAGGTCTATCAAAACCCGATTTGTCGAAGAACTTTACTTGACTTTATCTGTCTTTATACAGACTTGATCGTTACCATTTCAAAGATACGATTGCTAAGTGATTTAGTTAAGCATTAGCAATCTGAAATATCCACAAAAAAGGCAGCTATTTTCTGCTGCCGTTAACCCATTTATGCCTGCATTAATTGCCTTATTTCGCTTCCAAGAAAATAGACGCGGGACCGGATTTTGACTCGTTTTAATTTGCCATGTTTTATCCAATCGTAAATGGTAGGTTTGGTTACTTTGAACAAGCTACAAATTTCTTCCATTTTAAATAATGGCTTCTCGGTTAAGCCAGGCGTGTCCATAATGTTGTCACTAACTGGCCTTATCTCCTGATTTCTGGCAACTTCCTCCCGGATGATTAAACGAATTTGTTGCCAGAATTCCTCCGGTTCAAATGGTATCAAAATTGGTACTGTGGAGTTCTGTCCCATAGCTTATTTTTCATTCTCACAATAATTCAATTTTACTTTACTAAGCACAACATTATTAGCAGCCGGTTCATAAATAATGTAGCCGAATTCATGCAGGTTATTCATGCACTGATTATAAGTATGCCTAGAATTTATTTTCGCAGCCTTCATCATATGATTCCTTTCAATTAATATAGGGTTTTCACCTTTATTCAAATTCCACTGTTGAAACAACGCTATATATAAGCTAATGTGTGCTGTGCCAATTCTAGCATCATTAGCAATTGCATTATAAAAGTGTGTAAGTGGTGGAAACAGTTCCATTGTTAATCTCGTGATACGTTATGTTTTTTATTGCTTTTGCTGTTCCCAATTCGGCGTTTCTTTAACAAGCCGATGCCAGCAGAAGTATTTGATTCTTCCGCACTGGTTTCTTCAATATTGTCCTGCGCCTTCTTTTTTGATTGCATTTGCTTTTCCATCCATCTATTTAGCAGAAAACGATAGGCTTCTTCAGCAGAAATCACAGGTTGACTTTCTGCAATATAAAACCGCTGGCCTATTTCTGCTTTACTTCGTCCGTTCGTGATTGAACCCATTAATTCATTGTAAGGAATTTCAGACCAATATTTCTGTTTTAATAAAGCTGACGCCGACTTGCCTTCAGCTGAAGATTCTAACTTATTCAGGTTACTTATCACATGATAAATCTTTAATTCTTCTTCGTAATTCTTTTTATCATCAATTGCTAAAGATTTCTGTTGTGAAAAATCAAATACTGCTTTCCAGTCTGTTTGAGCCATTCCTTCATCAATCTCACTTATGCTTATTCCATCAATCTTAATATGAGCAAAGTCATTCTCTTTTTGTAATGCTGCATCATAATAAATCAAACTATATGTTTCCAAGCCAACATCCTTTTCAAAGTAAAAATTAAAAGAAACTTGCCCGGAGTCTTTCAACAATTTTTCGTTAAGGGTGAAAGACACGGGCAGAAGGCAAATTCTTTTTAATAATGCATACCCCATGTTTTCAAAACCAATAGTTTTTAGCTGCGATGCCAATGCTGTAATATTCTGAATATTCATTTTGCAATTTTTAAAATGAGCCAAAAAGGCCGGGGAGTATTATGACACCCCCAGCCCTTTTGATTTACCCGTTCTTTTTTTTGGTAAAAGCGATTTTCCATTTCTATTTTCCAGTTTTTTTTCATCTGGCTTCTGCTTCTCTTTCAAATCTTTTTTTTTATCATCTCCCAGTTCTTCCTTTATATTTTTGACGCCTTTTTCAACACCTGCCTGGTATTGCCCAATTGATTCCTTTGCCACCATCTTCATATTTGAATCATAAAGAGTGACATTCTTGTACTGTGGATTAGCTTCCATAAACATTTTGTGGCTTTCACCATCTTTTTCAATTGTTACAGACTGAACATTCCCTTTTTGAAGTGAAGCCATTAACGCCTTTTCTTTTTCAGGCTCTTTAAATTCAGCTACAGCAAACTTTTCTACTGCTCCTCTTAAATCATAACCGTAGTTTTCATGAAACTGCTTTACTTCAAAACCTTTATCCGTTTTGTTTTCAAAGTCAAGTTGCAGCCAGGCTTTGTAAGGTTGCCCATCTTTTGTTACCATGTCTTTATGAACAGCCCGGCCATCAAGTAAATTATAAGCTTCTTTACCTGTTATTCCCTTTCCTTTGTTCAGATAAAATGTTTGCCCTGTTCTTTCACCATTGCTCTTTTCAAGGGTAGCATGATAATTATTGAAGAAGTACATATCTGATGTATCTGACTTCCTAAAGTTCATTGTAACTTCAAAAGGCTTTTTATTTATTTCGGCCTTGTAATGCAACTGAAAGTCAGACTTCCCTTCATTGAGATTTTTTTCTAACTCTGATTTCAAGTTATCCCCGAATCCCATGTATTTAAGATTATCACTCAAATACTGAAAATTTTCATTGTTCATAACATTCAATTTTATTTGTGAATTAAATAATGATAATTGTTGATGCTCAAAATGATTAATTAATGCATCAGTAAACGCATTCCCATCTTTATTATACAAGCCATTAGCATCAGGATTCATAGTCATTTCCGAACTGGAAATATTTTCATAAGGAATCCTTTCAAGTATATCTCTCAAAGAATTAATTTGAATTACATGATAACTATCCCTATCGCTTACATTACTTATTGCAAACTCGTTGGCTTCAGTTTGAGATTTAAAAAAGCAAACATCATCTTTGTCGATAAAATAAAGCGATTGATTATAGGCCATCCAATGCTGGCCCTTTTGTATTGCCATTTCTGCCAGCTCTAATACCTCATCTGATATTGGATGCCCGTTATTCATTTTAAATCGGGTAAAATAATAGCCTTCATGATTTTCTTATTACCCACCTTCATTAGTAAATGCCTGCCCCCATTTTTCTCCATCACCTGCACCGCCAGGTATTTAGCATCAGGAATGGTTAACTTATCCAATGCAACTACTATAGATGATGTGCTGTTTGCCTTTACCTGAGAAATATTACCGGCAACATATAACGGTTTACAATCATTCTCCTGTATTGCGGTACGCTTTCCCTTTTTCTTATCCCGGATATAAAATCTCAGTATGTCAATATCATAGTCAACCGGGCTCTCATTTCTAATGGATAAATGATAATAAACTACATCATCCTTAATATAAATTCCGGAGACTTTCGCAAGCATATCCCAACTGTGATCTTTGATACCATGTAATGTTCCCGGATTATCGAGAATGCCATTAGCGTATGTAGCCAACGCAGCTTTTTTAATTACAGGCAAATAATAAACCCATTCAGCAGGATTGCTTTCATAACAAACCATAAATGAATAAATGCTCCCATCTTCTGTAACCACACTTAAATTGGTTTCTGGAAAACCTTTTGCCGCAGCTTTAACCAACAAAATTGTCGGCGATTCCTTTACAGTTTGTACGAGTACTGATTGAGTTCCTCTGTCAACATGAAGGATTGCAAAAGGAAATACAAGGCTGGTGGTTTTTTCAGTGGAAATACAGAGTGAAGTTTGTGCTTTTACTGAAACAAATAGCCAACCCAGCAATACCAAACACACAAATTGTTTCATAAAATTGATTTATTGCCTGCCTGTCGGCAGACAGGTTAAAAATTATTGTTCAACATTCTTGTCTTTTAAAAGAACTCTATAGCCAGCTTTCACCAAAACCTTTACCTGCTTTACCTTCCGGCTCAGCAAGCTTTTCACACTACTGATTCCTGCAGCAGCTGCTTGTGCTTTTAAGGATGGATCAACGGATGTCAGTTCCATTAACTGCAAACCATTGTCAGCAGATTGCTTTGCCACATCACGGGTAATGGCGCCAGGAATATGAATACCGGGGAGGCCATCCATATCATACACTTCCATTTTTACCGGAAAAAGTGTATTGTTATTTCTAATAGACTTGATTTGAATTTCAAGTCTTTCATCATTCAATGCAGCAACACCATAAACAAAATTTCCCTTTGGGATTAGCGAGCCATTGATATAAACATCAGTTGTCAATCGCAGTTTAATCACAGCTCCATTTACCAGTGTTTGATCGGCATGAACAACTGCCTCCACTGAATTATCTTCATCTGATTGTCCCATACTTTCCTCAACACTATAAAAGCCAATACTCATGGCTGCTTTATGTTTTGAAGTGTCAAGTAAACTAATATTGTCATCAACAGGATTCTTTTTAACCACAAAAACCTTCTCCTTCTGCTGTAATGATTTTTCTTTGATTTTGTCTTTCATTCGATCCGGATGTTGAATATCCAGAATTTTGTCAAGTGTGCCATTCAATTGCTTCATCTCAGGGTCTGTATCCTCTTTATCATTCATTACCTGCATCATATTGTGCAGCTTGTCAATATCACTAGAAAAACCTTCATTATTACACCCCTTTGTATTATCATTAGCCAGGTTTGTTTCAATTGTTTCCGGCATACTTATCTGCTTATTAAGCTCTGCAATTTTCTGATAGATTTTTTGTTCGTTCAGATCTGCGCTTGTTTTATATGGTGAAGAATTCAGGTCACTTTTTATCAATGAAGGATTATTAAGGTTTGCAGTGACATCCATAAGGCTGCTTTGGCTTGCCAGCACTGAATCTCTGTAGTACGGATCGTTCCTTAATAGTTCCGCCTTCTTTACCGAATCAGCATCTGCTTCTTTATAAAAAGAGAGCTTATTTTCGTTTTTATCATCCTTCAGATTTGCCTTAGGCAATTGCAAATTCAATCCGGCCTTTGCGTCATCAAGGTTCTTCTCATCAACACCCTGACCGCCACCCAATGCCCAAAATGCCATTGTAATAAACGGGATTACCAGTAAAGGCAACACCAACATCATTTTTCTTTGCCGCATAAATTTGGCTGAATGACTCTTTTCCATATGCTTCATTTTTTTTGTGAGTAATACATTTGTTCAACAAGGTTCAGGCTGTCAAATAGTCCCGGCTTTTCTTTCTGTAGGTTTGGAAATTTTCGCTTGTATTCCTGTACTTGTTGAAATTCATTTTCCGTAATTACAAATTGGCCGTTTTGCTTTTGAATACTTTTGGGTACTGAAATAGATTTTGGAATGATCGCTTTATCCTGCTCTTTAGTTTTAAAAGGATTAAGTATTGCTATAATGCTCAACCCACCAAATACAAAACAAACCATATATAGGAATAGCCACTGTTGCTTTTGTTTCCAGTTCCTTGTGAATGAAAACATACATTTTGCAAAACCATTTTGAAACTTTATTATACAGTTAGCTATCTTAATAGCGGCTTTATTTGCAAGCTCCCCTTTTATCGTACCTGACTTAAACAGCTTCATCTGTACTCTGTTTTTATATCCTTGTTTTCTATTGTCTCCCAACGTTCAATAAGGAAACCATGAGGATTATGATCAGAACGGGCAGTGTTTCTCAGGTATCCTTGTGTTATTAGGTTCCTTGTAACAATACTGTTTGGCCGGATAATTCTTATAGTAGCATAGCAGTGAAAAAAATACGGCTCCGTTTTTATATTCACTGTTATACTGTCAATTGCAATTTGCTGGCTTATATTCCCTGAGATGAGGCTCGAATAGTAAGAAGTCTCTTTCAGGTTATCATATTGTCTTTTCGCTGAGCCATCAGCCAGGTACAGGGCTTTAGTTATATTGGCATCAATCACTTTTTCATCCGGGTCAAGAGAAAAAAAATCAGTATGGAAAATGGCAATATGACTTCTTGCTTCTACTTCAATATTGTCTTTTCTGTTTGCTGCATAAGCCTCCATTACTTTATCGCCATAAAGCACATAAATTTTGTCATGCAACATTGCAGACAATACATAACTTTTATAGAAAACGAAAGCATTTAACAGAAAGCAACCTGCTACAACTATTAAGGAAAATGTTTTTATATGCCGGAAGGCGCTATCGATATTTTTTGCTTTCTGAAACATCACTTACACATTTGCTTATACACGTAAATAATGAAAGCAAATATTTCACCACTAGTGCAATATAATGAGTAAACGAGGTAGGACAACCCCGGTAATGGGTTTGATGCTTAATGGCATAGTAATTTGAATCATAAGTCTAGTTTTCAAATAGGGTCTCACAAATCAACCCAATGTAGTTGTATTTGAGAAATATTTTGCTCGTACTTTCGGAAATTCAGAAGTTAGCTGCTATTTTGCGACCACTTCACGAACCAAATCTGATATATATAATGGAAGAGACAATAACAGAACTGGAAAAGCTATTTTCTGAAGCTAAAGCACAGAATGAATTTGAGTTCATACTAGCCCTTATCAATTTTAAGGGAATGGAAGCAAAGTATGACACATTGTACGAATGGTTTGACGCAATCGAAATGTATAAAGAACTATATCAGAAGTTTGACTGGAAGAAAAAAACACGTATGGCCTGCATGATATATTCTACGTTTTTTGAAAACAGCGACTTTTATAACATTCTTGGTAGTTTGTGTAATGTATCACTCGGCTACCATAGTTCTTCTTACTTCTTTTGGAAGACAAAAAAACAGGACAGGTTATTAGGTACAGGCGAAAAGATAAATTTAATAAGTGAAATATTGGACGATTGTAACAAAAAGAAAATTTTAGAGTTTTTCAATGACGAACATCACGCCAGCATCAGGAATTCGTTTTTTCATGCGGCTTATAGTTTAAATGACGACGCTTATAGTTTACACGATACCGAACCGGTTCGTATTGCTGGTGTTGGCAGATATTACTTTGACGTAAAGGAATTTCTTTATCCAACCGTTGACAAGATTATTGCCTTTTTTGACGCTTTTAAAAAACTTTTCTTAGACAGCTTTGCTGCTTACACTCAAGACAAAATAATCAAAGGCTATTTTCCAAATCTCAGAGACATTGAAATCAAAGGCGGACCAGACGGTCTTCAAGGATTCGTAGTTAAAAATACTGCTCAATTTTATGGCAAATGGAGTGACAGTTGGATAATGTATAACAAGGAATATGATATGTGGCAGGCAATGAACATAAGATTTAATATGGGCGACAAAGAAGCAATAGAAATAGATGAACGTTTAACACGGTATGAAAAAAAGCCCAAAATAAATATCAGCGATGTTGAGTTTAATAATTTAGGAGATAAAATAATAGAAAGGAATTTTGACAAGGAAATGAAACGATTAGTTGAATTATTTATAAGGTTTGGCGACAAGAAATATGATGAGTGGAAGGCTGAAGCTAATCCGTATAGAAAAGCAAGTTTGCCTAAAGACATATTACCTTATTATCAAAAGGCTGATTTACTTAACAAACATATTGACCCAAAAGACATGAGGGCAAGAATAAAAGAACTAAATGAAAGCATGGAGAAAAAGTAACAGCAGCTAACATTGCTTGGCAATATGGCGGGGCGATTTCTATGACTTTTTCAAATACTTTTTTTGGTTCGCTATTCAGCTTCGGTTTCGGCAGACGAATAACGCCAGCAACAGAATAAACAATGAGCTTTTGTATCTTTAATCAGCATTGGTTCCTGGCGGACGAAACACAGAATGCCGCCATATCGCCAATGCTTCAACGTTCTGCGAAACTTGACGTTCAAAAACCGCATTTTTAAAATTTATTTATGAAGTATTCCATTTTTCTTTTTTCCATTTCTTTTTTATGTTTAAATGCTTCGGCCCAATTAAGGTATACTTTAAAGTACCAGGATAGCACATCGCCTGTTTTAAAAATTTCAATTGAACCTTCCTCTCCTTTAACGGCACCTGTAAGCTTTATAATGCCACGTTCTGTTCCCGGTACTTACGGGGTTACTTTTTACGATCGCTTCATAACAAACATCTATGCAATTAATAATCGTGGTGAAAAAATTGCCATGAGTAAAAATGAGAATGATGCTCCCCGCTGGATATACGCTGATTCTGGAAAGCAAATTGCCAGGATTGAGTATGAGGTTAATCTTAACAAGATAGAAAGAAATGCTGCACCATCTGATGCATCCATCATACGGCCGGGGTTTACCGGCATACTTAATTATTCTGTTTTCGGCTGGATTGAAGGAACAGAAAAACAACATGTTCAATGCACGATTAACACATTTGATAACTGGTCGATCTTTTCAACCAATCAACCTACCACACAATTAGCAAAAGGAAGTTTTGAAATCAGCACAGAAAGCTATAATGTATTAGCCGATGGCCAGATTTTTATGGGCACTAATTTCCGCGTAAAAGAATTTAAAGGGGTTACTCCTTTATTTGTTGCTTCTTACTGTCAAACTGAAAATGAATGGCTGGATGATTACGGTTTGCAGGAAACAATGAGTATGAAAATTTTAAAAGATTATTTCGGCGAACTCCCCTTTCAGCATTATTCTGTTATGCTAATTAAATCCCTGCCGCTTGAACCGGGCAATTACCCTCCATTTGGCATGGAGCATTTAAACAGTTCCACATTTTTTGGTGATACCACAAGTTTAAGAAGGAGTGCCATGAGTTTGGATGAAGTAAAAAGAACAATGCCCACTTTTCTGCACCATATGGGGCACTCATTAATTCCGCTACGTTGTTATGGAGATACTTACCGACCTTATGTGCAGGAAATTCCTCCGATCATAAATAATATCTGGTTTAATGAGGGCTTTATGTGGTTTCTGCCTTATGATGAACTGAAACTTCCCCGGATGAAAACAAACTTTGATAATAGTGTGTATAATACTTCACCTGAAATAAAAAAACTTTCATTACAGCAATTATCACAGGCGGCTTCAACCATGTACTCAGCTGATTTCCGGTTGGGCCGTGGGGTTTATTCAAGAGGCGCATTGATGGCAATTGAAATGAATAATTACCTCAAAGAAAAAACGGGTGGTAAAAAATCAATGAAAGATGTTTTCCGCTATTTATATCAATGGTCAAAAAAGAACAACCGCCCATTTACAATGGAGGAATTCCCTTTGCTGATCAATAAAGCCTGCAATATTGATTTGAGTAAGATTTATAAAAAATGGCAGTTGCCAATTGAATAGTTTTTTTAATTTCATTCAATAACTATGTTTAAAAGCATTCGCCCAACATGGTTTTGCGCAAGTGTGGCTGGACGTTGTATGCATCAGCAGCAAAACCAAGCTTCAGTTCCCGCTGGACACTTAACTTTGCGCCACCGGAAGCAAAGCCCCGACGTAACAACAATGGTAGGAGTACCCAAACAAGCGATGTTTCAATGAATGAAAAGTAAGAAAATCAAATACGAGTTTACAACAAAACCCTGGCAATATACAGGATCTAACAGCTGGCATTTTGTTTCGCTTCCGAAAAAATTGTCAAAAGAAATTAGAAATGCTCTTAAAGCTGAAGAAGAAGGTTGGGGTCGGCTGAGAGCAATAGCAAAAATTGGAAATAGCGAATGGAAAACCGCAATTTGGTTTGACACAAAAATGAATACTTATTTACTTCCACTTAAAGCGGAAATAAGAAAAAAGGAAATTCTTGAAATTGGCAAAGATGTAAAAACACTTCTCTGGATTTAAGAAAAAGAAAAAACAATCTACAACTTTTTCAAACTTTCCTTGACTTGTCTAATAAACCCATCTCTATCTTTATTGACGGTCTTTGCAAATTCGGCAGCATACGGGTGGACATTTTCATGTTTCTCCGACCAAAGTACAATCTCAACCAGTACGGGAACTAAATCAATCCCCTTAGAGGTAAGTTTATATAGCCCTTTCGCTTTGCTGTCAGGATGCTTGTGCTTTGAAATTACTCCAGCGCATTCTAATAAAGCCAATCGGTCTGCAAGTATGTTCGTGGCAATCTTTTCATCGGATACAAGGAAATCGCCATAAGTTTTTTTTTCTTTAAACATTAAATCCCGGATTATCAGTAAAGACCATTTATCACCAAAAATATCAAGTGCGGTACTAATCGGGCATTCTGACCGGAATACTATTTTTTTCTTCATGAATTAGCAAATGTACAAAAAGCACTTGCAAATTAAAAGCAATTTTGTCTATATTTGAACTTCGCTAAACAAATAAATTCAAAAAGATGAAACATTCAATTAACTGGTTTGAAATCCCGGTAACTGATTTCGCAAGAGCAAAAAAATTTTATGAGGTGTTATTTGGCGCTGAAATTATGGAGATGCCATTCCCCGGAGGGCAGTATGGGATGCTTCCAGCCGACATGCAAAATGGTGGAGTTGGTGGAGGGATTGCTAAGGGAGACGGGTTTGTTCCGTCTGACAAAGGAACCATTGTATATCTGAACGGTGGTGATGATTTAAGCATCCCTCTTTCAAAAGTAGAAGAGGCAGGCGGCAAAATTATTTTACCCAAAACATCTATTGGTGCAAATGGCTTTATGGCGCATTTTATAGACACAGAAGGAAACAGGGTTGCCTTGCATTCGATGAAATAAAAAGTTATGGCGTATAGTGAACATTTAGGTAAGAGAATCAGGGAAGCCATTGCGCATATTTCAGACGTTGAAGAAAAGGCAATGATGGGTGGTTTAACTTTTATGATAAATGACAAAATGTGCATTGGCATAATTGGCGATGAAATGATGTGCCGTATTGACCCTGCATTACAGGAAACAGTACTTGAAAAAACAGGTTGCCGTATTATGGACTTTACTGGCAAGCCCATGAAAGGGTACGTAATGGTTGGCGATAGCGGAATGAAAAGTAAAAGAGAATTAACTTATTGGATAAACCTTTGCTTAGACTTCAACAAAAGGGCAAAATCATCAAAGAAAAAAAGTAAAAAGCAATGAAATCAAAATTCATCCTAACTGCCCTTGCCTACATCATCCCGACAATGATCTTGGGCTATGCTTGGCATTTAATCATCTTCAAAGACCTTTACGACAGTTTGGCTATTTACAATCGCAAAGAGCCAATAATTCCCTTGGGATTTCTTTCTATGATAATACAAGGAGTAATTATTGCGTGGTTTTATCCATACTATACAAAGGGAAAGAGTTCTATTGGCAAAGCCATATCCTTCAGTTTTTTGTTTGGACTCTTTCTGTTTAGTATTTCAACACTTGCCAATGCTGCAAAAATAAATGTAACTTCTATGACCAACTGGTTGTTTATTCAAACAGCTTTTCACTTATTGCAGTTTTCTGTAGCAGGACTTTTTATTGGTTTGGTTAACCGGCAGAAATAATTTCGGAAAGAAACCATATAACAGTCACACTGGTATCAAACAATGCAACCTGCTAAAATGTTTATGCGGGCATAATTTTTAAATTAAGTTTTCCCACTCGGTTTGTCTTTCATATAACTACCAGTATCTTTTTTATCATTAAAATATCCACTGTTGACGCCATTTGACTCCATGCGCCAGTCACGTTCTATCTTGATTTGCCAAAAGAATCGGCTACCATGCCTGCAACAGATAAAATAGTATTAACGACACTACGGGAACTGGAAATATTCAAGCAGTAACTGTTTGCGATGGATATATTTTGAATTTTGAAAAACTAAATACTGATCAGATCAAATGAACAAAAAACAGTTCCACCCATCACCCAAAAAAATTATCCATAAAAAGGCATAAATTATCCATTCTGGTTAAGACAGCCTAAATCCATCTTTGCTAAATAATTCAAAAAGCAAAAAATGGAAATAGCAAAAGGTATTTATCACTTTGACAGTGGCCCCTTCAACTGGTATTTAATTGAAGAAGAAGGCAGACTTACCTTGGTAGATGCCGGTTTTCCGGGACATTATCATGTATTTAAAAAAGGATTAGACCAGTTAGGAAAGTCTTTAAAAGATGTAGAAGCTATAATACTAACTCATAGTCATGCGGACCATATTGGTTTTGCTGAGAAAGTTCGTAAACAGACCGGAGTTCCAGTATATGTACATAAGGAAGATGCAAAAATGGCTTGTAAGCCATTGCAGCTCCCCTGGTTTGGATTATTATCAAATGCCTGGCGTCCCTATACAGCAAACATGTTGGCTGTAGCCACAATTAATGGAGTATTCTCACTTCCGCACTTAACCAAAGTGATAACTGTTACGGATGGGCAACAACTGGATGTTCCAGGTAGGCCGAGAATCCTCCATACGCCTGGCCACACTGATGGCGAGGTGGTGCTTTTTCTTGAAAGTGAAAAAGTACTTATTAGCGGCGACACAATTGTAACAAGAAACCTGTTAACAGGTGCATTGGGCACTCCTCAAATCGTTAATCCCATACTAACTAAAAACTATAAACAAGCTATGAGGTCACTTGATTTTTTAAGGGAGCTGGGTGATGTAACAATGTTGCCAGGACATGGTAATATTTGGAAAGGAAATATTAACGAGGCTATTGACATTGCTTTAGAAAATGCAAAAATCTAACATCATGAAAGAGCTACTAAAAAAACAAATGGAATTTGAGTATTGGGCCAACAGCGAATTACTAGTAAAACTCAAAGAAGCAGATCCGTTAAACGACAGGGCATTGCTTCTCTATTCTCATATCATGTCTGTCAATTCAATTTGGCTTCAAAGATTAAAGGGAGAACCTGTAACAGTTAATCTTTTCCAGGAAAGAACCTTAGCAGAATGCGAAGCATTATTACAAACAAACTTTGAAAATTGGAACACTTTCTTTACTGAAGCAGAGGAAGAAGTTTTTCAGAAAAATATCCAATTCCATTTCCCTATTGATAATACAATAAGAACGATGATTGTAGCTGACAGTGTTTTTCATATTACCAATCATTCATCATATCACAGGGGTCAAATTGTAATCCTTATAAAGGGAAGTGTAGCCGCCTTGCCAAATCTAGGCTATGTTTTCTTTTCAAGTAAAATTGTATGAGTAATAGCAGGAAAGAAATAAAAACTGTAGCAACTATAGCCAGTGTTGTTACAAGCTATATCACATTTATTTTGGTGGCACTTAATCTTGGCTTTACAAATAAGTTTTTGTTTGCATGGCTCCGCAGTTGGGCAATAGCAGCTACTTTGGTTTTTCTGTCCATTCTATTTGTTGCCCCTATTATTCGTAAAATAATGAATTAAGTATTTTTGTACAATGACAGGTGATAAAAATTTTACGCTCATCAATTCACAAAACGGGAATCTTGCTTTCAAGATTTTTGAGTTTGACGATAATAGCCATTTTGATCATTTGCAGCATAATAATTTTTATTCGCTCATTTGGGTAAAAAAAGGTAAAGGTTTACTAAAAGCTGATTTTTCAGAATATGTTTTTAGCGAGAAAACCCTGTTTGCATTTGCCCCGTATCAGCCGTTTATGTTTTCTGTTACAGAAAAAATTTCGGGAGTATGTCTGCAATTTCACTCTGACTTTTATTGCATTCACAGAAACCCTAAAGAAACCAATTGCGACACCACGCTTTTTAACAATATTTATCAAAAGCCTTTTTTAAATATTGCAAAAGACAACGCTGTGATTTTAGAAACAAATATTGAATCAATTAAAGCGGAAGCTGTCAACAAGGACGATACTAATTACGAATTGCTTATTCCTCATCTCAAAATTATTTTGGTAATCCTATCCAGGCTTAAAGCTTCAGAAAAGCAAACTACCCAGGCATTTACTGAAAACAATATTCCCTATGTATTGACACAATTAAAAACAGAAATTGAAAACAATTTTAAAACAAAACATGCTGCTGGCGATTACGCAAACCTCTTAAACATTTCCTCAAATGCACTTGCTAAAATAGTTAAAGCCCATTTCAATAAAACCCTTACTGATTTAATTACAGAAAGGATAATGATTGAGGCTAAAAGGCAATTGTATATGACCAGCAAGCCAGTTAAAGAAATAGCATGGCAATTAGGCTATAGTGATGAATTCTATTTCAGTAGAGTATTTAAAAATCATACTGACGTTTCTCCTCAATTATTCCGGGAAACAGTAGGTTTTGCAAAAGCAGAATTTAACTGACAGACAGAAGGGCTGCAGCAGCAGGATATTGACAAAAGTAGAACTGAACGAATAGCGCTTTTTGTTGACAGTACTGATCGGGGCATTGTTCGGTCGGGCAATTAATCTTTGAGCGGCTAATCAAACTTCACTTTTCTTTCCAATTTCTTAATGAGCTGGCAGGCGCAGACACAACGGAATTTTCGGTTTCACGAATGCCTAGAGCGCTATAAATCAGCTCACGAGACTTTCTACAAAAAAATTACTCTAAAAATTCACAGTTTCCTTTTTGGCCTGTCTAATAAGTTGTAGCCAAACTTCATTGGTTATACAAAAAAGAAAATATATGCATAAGACAAGAATCTATCTATTAACCGCATTGACTTTCGGAATGATTTCGTTTGGCAATGCACAAACAACAAAAAAAATGGAGCCAAATTTCAATGCAGAGCAAAAAAAAGTTTACAGTACTATTGAAAAAATGGTAACTGCTTTTCACAACAAGGACATTGCTGGAGTTTTAGCAACCTATGAAGATGGCGCTATCGTTATGTTTGAGCCGCAGAAGCCAATATCTGGTAAAGACAATTTGAAAATGGCTTTTACTCAATTTGCTGCAGTGAATCCAAAGTTCACATTCACGGGACATGAAATTTATATTTCCGGCAATATTGCCACACATATTGCACCTTGGACAATGGTAGGACAAATGCCTGACGGAACAAAAATTGAACAAAGTGGCTTGTCTGTTGTAGTGCTGCGGCAACAGGCAGATGGAAGCTGGCTTATGATACAAGACAACCCCAGCGGACAATTTTCAATGAGTAAATAACTATCTCAAAGTCGAAATAAAGGGGTCGTCAAAAATCACAATCCCTTTATTTCATTAATTCAGCATAACACGGACGAACGAAATTTTATAAAAAAGTAAATCTAAAAATTCACAGTAATCCATTTTATCAGTCAAATATATTGTATCTAACCTTCCTTAAGTTACTTAAACTTTCAAAATAATGATGAGCAATTTAAAAAATCACGATGTTCAAAGCGTAAACATTAAGACAACAGCAGAAAAGGCGTTTAGCTATATTGCTAATCCCCGCAATCTGCCTAACTGGACTGCAGCCTTTAGTAAGGCAGACGAAAAATCCGCTTTATTGACAACGCCACTAGGAAAACTGCTAATTGGCTTGGAGACAAAAACAAATAAAGAAATGGGAACTATTGATTGGCATCTGAAAATGCCTGACGGAGGCATTAGTGTAGCCTATTCAAGAGTTGTACCAGCTCCAGACGGCAATACAATTTATTCTTTCATTTTACTAGCTCCCCCTGTACCCTTAGAACAAATTGAGGGAGCTTTATCCGCACAGATGGGACAGTTAAGTGAAGAGTTGCACAAACTTCAAACTATATTAGCGGAATAATTTAAATTTAATTTGGCTTGGGCTTGACCCAAGCCACTATTTACAAATGGAAGAAAACGAACTAATAAAATCTTGTTTAGACGGCAATAAGCAAAGCCTGGAAAAACTTATAAGCTCTATTCAAGGTTTGGTTTTTAATCTATCGCTTCGGTTTTTATGGAACAGATTGGATGCAGAAGATGCAACACAGGAAATTTTAATAAAAATAATAACAAATCTAAGTAAATACGATGGTCGAAGTAAGTTCTCAACCTGGGCTTACAGAGTAGCGACGAATTATTTAATAAACCTGAAGCAAACTGCTCTTGAAAAAACTTTTACTTCTTTTGATATTTTTTCAGCCGACTTAGAGTCAACAAAAGAATTAAAAAGTTACGATTTGCCTGACAAAGATCTTTTAGAAAAAGAGATGAAAACAGGCTGTACACTAGCAATGCTGCAATGCCTGGACAGAAACTTAAGAATTGCATTTATACTTGGCAGTATTTTGAAAATAAAGAGCAATATAGCGTCATCAATAACCGGCACAACTCCAGAAAACTTTAGAAAACGGCTTGAACTTTCAAGAAAACTAATTGGCGGTTTTTTAAACTCACATTGTGGCATTTACAACCCACATAATAGTTGCAGGTGCAACAAAAGAATTAATTCAGCAATTTCCTGTGGGCGAATTAAACCTGCAAATCTATATTTTGCTGATAAAATTGAAGTTTACAATAACGAGATGGAAGAATTAAATTCTTTGACCGGTATTTATCAAAATCATGGCAACTTCAAAAGCGAAACAAATTTCATTGAACAGCTTACAGAACTTATAAGAACAAAGAAAATTATTAATTACAATTAATAAAACCGAACTCAGAGGATAAAGTTCGTTAAAGATGGCTTACTAATTCCCACTCAGCTTATCTTTCATATAGCTACCGGTTTCCTTTCTATCATTAAAATATCCGCCACTAACGCCATTTGAGGCCATACTACCAGCCATGGATGACCTGGCATTACCAAAAGAATCTGCAACCATACCGGCACTCGTTGAAACAGTATTAATCGCACTCCTGGAACTGGCCGATGTAAGGCTGGTAACTTTATAGAGTAATGTATTACCGCCTCCCGCATGAACGATATAATTGGCTACACTTGGTACGGTAAAATACCCTACTATGCCAATGATCATAAAAATCAAATACGCTGTGTCAGTGGAAGAAAAAAAAGTATCGCCGTAATCCTGTACTTGCGCAATATCGATCTTCAGCATATTCTCCTGTATTTTACCGATGATACTTCCGAATATATTTGCAACCGGCAGCCATAGAAATATATTAATGTAACGTGCTATCCAAACAGTAAGTGTATGCTGAAATCCGTCGAATACCGCAATACCAAAAACCAGTGGACCTAAAATTGCTAACACTATCAAATAAAATGTCCGGATCGTATTAATGCATAATGAAGCTGCCTCAAATAATACTCTTAATATTTCACTCATCCATTGTTTGATGGAATTGCGAAAATTATAAGATGCTTTTGCCATGGCAAATTTTATATCATTGCCGATGCCGGCAAAAAAACCCTCATTTGCAGGATCTGCATTATCATGAGTGTATCTGTACCATTTATCCCGGTCACCACTGCCTGTTTCTCCTACATACATTTGCCATACCGTTGTTTTTTTAATGGCATCTTCTTTCTTTTGCAGGAGTACAGTAATGGCTTTATTCGAGTCTTCTACCATTGCTGCAGTACCGGTGACGGTGGGATTCATCACCCCGTTGATCATAGCAATTACAGAGGGAAAAATGATAACGGCAAAGCCAAGTACAAATGGCCGGAACAATGGATAGAAATCTATAGGCTCTGCATTGGCAATATGCCGCCACACCCGGCTGGCAATATACCAGGTGGCAGCAAAGCCAGCAATGCCACGCCCTACACCGATCAACTTACTGCACAAGGGAAGCATCTCTGTGTACAATTGTTCTAATACCTGGTGTAGGCTTTTAATATCATCAGCAAAGCCGTTACTTTGAGCAAACAAAATATTGGGCACTATCAATGCCATTATTACGATAGCAATTATTCTCACACACTTTTTCATACATCACTTTTAATTGCATTAGACTTATAATCCATTCAATTTTTGAGACATTTTTGTATCCACCATTTCCCTGCCTCTTTGAACCGCCAGTACATTTCCTTCATTATTGAAACTCCTTAAAAAAAGCAATTTATCGGATATGTCGTTGTATATTCTGTCAATGGCAGCAATCCTTTCATCGTCACTCATCCGTAGCTTGCCTGCTGTAATTACAATGGTTAATTCATTAAGATTCTGCAGGCTCTTATTAGAAAGATTGCTATAAACACCTTCCATATACTTAATTTCCTGAATGGAGAACAGGTTTGAAGCTTTAAACCGGTTGAAAGCAGATTTGTATTCTTTGAGTAATTGGGATTGGCAGATAATGATATCTGTTACCCGCTTATACTTTTTTACAGTAGGACTAACCTGCAGCAATGCATTCAAAAATGCATCATGCAGGTTGAAATTTCCTTTGGAAATGTCTTTGATGGTGGTGTATCCTTTACTTACAATCTCATACCCCTTTTTCATATTACTCAATATCTTTTTTAATTGTGCTAGTTTTTCAACATTTAACAGTAGCTGCTGTGCTTCGTCAGACTGGGCAGATACCCTTACCCACGAAATCGAAAATGACAGACACAAAACAAATAGTATAGTTTTCATTATAGTCCATTTAATTTTTTTGAAATAATTATATCCCGTTGGTCATTTTCTCTTTGAATACAAAGTCCTTTACTTGTATTACTGAATGCCCTGATGAAGATTTGCTTATCGGCCATATCAATATAAATCTTATCAATAGCCACAATGCGTTCATCATCTTTCATTGATAACTGTCCATCGGAGATAATAATAAAAAGTGCGTCCAAACATTTAGAACAATCATTTAAGAGAGCATCAAATATCTTTTGCAAATAATTTAACTCAACTGACGTAAGCTGGTGGCTGTTTTTGCAGTCTTTAAACGTTTTTGCAATCTGCTTGGCAATATTGATTTGAAGGGAAATAATATCTGCAACTTTAGTATATCCTTTGATCCTGGGGTTTACAGTAACCAATGAGGTAAAATAGTTGCTGTGCAAATTGAAATCTCCATGTTTAATGCGTTGGATAGTATTAAGTCCTTGTTTGGCAACAGCATACCCTTTAGCTAAATAACCGGAATAAACTTGCAATGCTGCTATCTGTTGCAACAGGTATTTCTTTTGAGTTTCAGTTTGGCGGAACCATTCAGCAAATGTTTGTGCTGAAATAAACTCCACAGTACATAACAATACAGCTATACCAAATAATTTTTTCATACTCCACAATTTCATTTTCACAAATATGTTTATTCAATACCATACAGCTTCTTTACTACATCAATGTCGTTTCGTTCTTTCGACCTCTGCAAACTTATTCTGATATTCTGCTGATTAAATTGCCTTAAATCAGCAAGGTTCTGTTCAATATTATCGGAAGCTGCATGAATAATTATAAGTCTTTTTGCGTCGGTCATTTGAGTGGTAAATGCAGTGATTACCAGCTGAACCTGTTCAATACTTTTCAGGCTCTCATCCAGTATTCCTGAATACACCTGCCGCATGCAGTCTATTTCCTGTGGGGTAAAATTTTTATCCTGCCTGGAAAGATTAAATGCCTTCGAATATTCTTTAACCAATAGAACCTGCTTATTGATAATATCTTTTACAGACTGGTAGGTACTGATGGCACTTTTAACTTTAGATAACTCATCGAAATATTTTGCATAAAGCTCCTTTTGCTTATTCACCCAATCGCCGATTTCCTGTAACTTCAATTTTGACATCTGGTTTTCCAAAGTTTTTTGTGCATTCTGCAACCAGATGGTTTTATTCTGCAGTCGCTGGATTTTTAAATCAACTGCTTTAATTACTTTCTTTATTCCTGCCTTAATTATTTCTGCAATAGGAATTTGTGCAGCTGCTTGTTGAGCAGGAGCTACACTTATCAGCAGGATGATGCCTGCAATGGCTAATAATTTTTTCATATCTCACAATTTCATGTTCACTATTATTTTACTCTTTACCACATATTTATTTGGCAATTTTCCTGAAGTCTGTATTGCCCCATCGAAGCGTTTGTGTGCCACTGTTCCATATCAGTGTCCTTCCTTCCTTTAGTTCAAACAGAGTTTGTTTTACAGGATCATATTCCACTGTCCATGTTTCTGTAGTTACCTTTTTGGGGAATTTCTTGCCATCTTCGGTTCTGACTGTGCCAGCATGTCGTTCGATTTGATAAATACCTTCCCCGCTATTTGGCTTAACCACAGTTAATGTATCATTTGTTTTACCAAATTCGTGTTCGTGATAGGAAACATAGGTGCCAGTCAGGCTACTCTTTGTGCCGGTATAGCTGCAGGCAGAAAGGAAAAGGAAAAGGAAATTGAAAATAATCATGTACTTCATACCGTATAATTTAAAGATGTTAGCGAAGCAATTCCTTTTTCAATACTTCCAAATTTCTGTGCAGCCTCCTGCACCCTTACCTTCTCTTTCTCTTCTGTTGTGTAAGCCAGGTATTCTTCCGGTGATACCTCGGTCCGGTACACTTTTGATAAAACGCCACCTAAAGAAATAAATACCTCTTTATATTTCTTTGAAGGGTCATTAGCTTTATTGATACTTAACACCAGTGCCTTTTCTTTATCAGTCAATCCCAATAATTCCTGTATCAGGTCAAATTTATTTTGATACTTACTTTGATCTAACAAAATCTTGCAATCACTATTGTTGATAATGGCCTGCTTAACAACTGGTGAACTGATAATATCTTCCACCTCCTGTGTCACTACAATAGCTTCCCCAAAAAACTTTCTCACAGTTTTGAAAAGGTATTTGATGTATTCTGCCATGCCTTCCTTTGCAATTGCTTTCCAGGCTTCTTCTATCAGTATCATCTTTCTTATCCCTTTCAACTTCCTCATTTTAGAAATAAATACCTCCATAATGATAATTGTCACAACAGGGAAAAGAATAGGATGATCTTTTATATTATCCAGTTCAAAAACAATAAATCGCTGCTGCAATAAATCCAAATTCTCTTTGGCATTTAAGAGATAGTCAAATTCTCCTCCTTTGTAATATGGTCTCAGCACATACAGAAAATTTGATACGTCAAAATCTTTATCCTTAACATTATCGCCCTGCAATACTCCTACAAATTCATCTTTCAGAAACTCATAAAAGGTATCAAAGCAGGGAAACAGATTTTTATTATTATTCGCCTTGTCAAAATATAGCTGGAGCGCATTTGAAAGGGCTACATATTCACTGCGGTTAAAGGTTTCATTATCCTTTTTCCAAAGAGCTAATAAAAGTGTTTTTATGCTTTCCTTTTTCTCTGTGTCCAATGTATCCCCTTCACTAATATAGAATGGGTTGAATTTTATCGGCTTGTTTTCCGAATAAGTGAAATAGTAGCCGTTCACCATATCACATAAACCTTTGTAGGAATGGCCTACATCTACCAGCACAATATGTGTGCCCTTTTCATAATAAGACCGTACCATGTGGTTGGTAAAGAAAGATTTTCCACTGCCGGATGGCCCGAGAATGAATTTATTGCGGTTAGTACAAATTCCTTTGCTCATTGGCTCATCCGAAATATCTACATGAATCGGCTTTCCACTTAACCGGTCTCCCAACCGCATTCCTATAGGGCTAACAGAAGACCGATAGTTCGTTTCCAGATTAAAGAAACAACATGCCTGCGGTGAAAAAGTGTCAAATGTATCGTTCATTGGAAAATCGGCAGCATTACCGGGAATGCCCGCCCAAAAGATTTGAGCAGCACCTTCGGTTTCCTGTTTGGGCGTTGCATCCATTTGGGTAAGGGCAGAGGAGCAAATGTTCCTTACATTCTTTAATTCGTCTTTATTATCAGTCCAAGCAAGTAAATTAAAATGTGCTTTTACAGGCAATCTTTGCTCTCCAATTGCTTCGTTTAAAAAAGCATCCGTAGCGTCCTTGGCAATGGCATTTTCTCGGCTATAGGCAGACAGTGATTGAAGCCTTAATCTTTTACTTTCCAGTTTCTGAATCGTTTTTTGTGTGTCCTCAATAAATACATACTGACTGTAAATATGGTTACAGGAAAGTAACTGCCCGATAGGTGAAGCAAATCCTACACTGAATTTTGTTTTATCAGTGGAATATTTATCATAGTTGATTCTTGAACCACATAAAGGAGGAACAAATTCAGCGTCTGCCATAGTATAAAGCTGGCAATAATTTTCTCCGATTTTCCATTCTGGTTTAAATTCAATATCTCTTATTACATTATCTCCTGTTTGCAGGTTTAAATATTTCAATACTAAATCAATCATGCCCACATTATTCAATCGTTCTAAAGAAATGAAATCACTGTCAGACAAAATCTTCTCAAACTGGCCTGCGTTGTTTAAAAAGTCCTGAAAGTGCTTGGGCTTCAATGTTTCTTCCGGCACAATTGATTTTCTCAGTAAACTTGAAAATAGGGAAGTAGAAACTTTCCTGTTGGCAGGCTTTTTAGTGAGCATGATATAACATTCATGCTCAAGATAAGGTCGCTCATTAAAAAAACGCTCACTGCTCCGGGACAAAAAACTATTATCCTTTTGCATGAAGTCTGCTTTATATGATGTTTCTGTAAACCAATCTTGTTTACAAAGAATTGAATTCACAGGTAATACTTTTATTGCTTTGATCCATGCATGATGAAATGCTTCATATTCGTCGTTGCTCATAGTGAACAATTCTGGCAATATCACTTTAAACGTGATTGTTACATCTCCCATCTTTGAAAGAATCGCATCATGTTCCACTCCATACAAAGGCAGTATATCTACAAGATTTTTCATTTCATTAAAAGATTTCTCACTGAAACAACAGATTTACTTTTTATCACTTTCGGAACAGCTTTCCCGGCTACCTTTTTCATTAGCCCAAACTCTCCATAAGTCCGGCTCAGTTTATATACACACATAAACAAGGCTGTACCTGCTGAAATGATCACAGCGAGGCATATAAAAATATTAACCCCAATAATGTAGATGATTGCAAAAAATATTAGCAACCCAACAAGCCCGCCTCCCAAATACCATATGTACTGGGCTTTAAGTCCTTTAAACTCGATGGACCTGTTGATGCCTTTATTGATTTGATAGATGCTACTGGTCATAATTATTTATCGTTTCTTGATTCACAACTAAACTATCACAAATACTTCTCCAATAACAACCTAGGGCGGGGTAAACGGGGTTGTACTACTGCTGGGTATTCCTGAAACAAACTGATTTATGGCCCAATATACAACGGCTGAAAATGCACCTAAATTTTTATAACTTTTGATTTCTTTTCTTTAACTTCTTTTTTCGCAATAATGATCTTTCAGCCTTAACCAGTTTATTTATTTTATCAGGTAAAGGAGCGTCAGCTTGACTTAATTGCATCTTTTGGATTTTAATGCTTATTTCCCTCTCCAATCTGCTCATTTCAATTTTCAGATTTGCTAATTCGTTTTCCTTTTCAAAAGGTTTTGTCACCAATTGCTTTAACATCGGAATATTCTGTTCTATTTCTTTTAACTCCTTCTGATATTTCTCCTTCAGGGACTCAACCCGGTCTATAGCATTTAAAAAATATCTGGTGGCAATTTTAGGATTGTCAATATTAATATGTCCCTGGTTCCATGAATATTTAATACAGGTCTGCTTGCTTTCCGCATAAAATACATTTTGAAACTTGTATTCGAACAGGCCTTTGTTTTCATAAGTTTCTTTTTGCCTTCGTATATACAAATCAAACCCATAGAGGTTACCAATTTTCGATATGCCATCTTCTTCCAAACTGGGTTTCCATGTAACGGATTGTTTAATAAGGTAAGCACCAATTGCCCCTGCATCTGCTGAATTAAAACGCTCCAATTGTATAGGATTAAGTTTTGTTCCATCTTTATCAAACTGCAGTTGGCCCTTATAACTCTCTGCGTCCAGCGCAAGTTTAGCCAACATTTGTCCGGTTTTCTTTTTATCACTCTCTAAATTTTCCAGTTGAAACCTTGACCTTACAACTTCTTTATGATGTGCATTCCTCAAACCTTCCAAAACAGCTATCTTTTTCTCAATTTTGGATTTCTCCAATAGAGTGGTATCACCGGAAAGTATAGCAATATATTCACTGAAGTTCATGCCACTTTTTTCATCTATCGAACCTTCATCAAGTGTTCTTACATTCAACTCACAATTTTTCATCTGGCTGATAAAAGTTTGTTTATTCTTTAAAAGATTAAATTTGTAATTATCCAATGATTGCTCAACAGCATAGATATAGTTCTTCACTTTATTTCCATATTCCTGCTTTGCTAAAAGATTACCTTGTCTTGCACCACGGCCATTGCGCTGTTCCAGTTCTGCTGGCTTCCAGGGAATATCCAGATGGTGCATCGCTACAACTTTGGCCTGTACATTTAAACCAGTTCCAGCTTTGTCAGTACTGCCAATTAGTATCCTGATTTCCCCATTATTCATTTTACGGAACAATTCAGGCTTTTGCCTATCACTCCAGTCATGAATAAAAGTGATATGATGAGAGGGAATTTTAAAATCCTCTTCAAGCTTTTGTTTCAGGCCATCATAGATATTAAACTCACCAGGCTTAGGAGTACCAATATCACAGAAAACAATTTGAGTTCCCCTTTTCTCATTGCTATCCCGGTATGTCTCTGTAAGCCTCCTTGCACACACATTTATCTTATTATTGGGATTATCTTCGTAGTTAGCAGAATTAATTAAACGCATATCTGCAGCCATCTTTTTGGCATAGTTTGTTGCGATTAGCATTCTGCCTTTGTCCTCTTCTTTTGTTAGCGGTGGCCTTCCGATTAACTCCCCATCGCCTGTTTTTGCAAAGGCAATCAATCTCATTATAAATTCCTGTTGGTCTGGCGTTGGTGCAATATTTATCAATTGCTCATCTATTTCAGGCTTATCTAAGTTGATATGTTTCGCAGTTTTATAATCAGTGATTTCATTATAAAACAAAGCAAGCTCTGGTACTTTAATAAAGTGCCGAAACCTTTCCTTTGCGATAATTTCGTTGGTAACAGAAAACTCAAAATCAACAGTCTTCCTGGCAAACACCGCAGCCCAAGCATCAAAATTTTCAATCTGCTGTCTTCTCATTTCATTTGGACGGAGATATTTAAACAACAGATACATTTCGGTAAGGCTGTTGGATATTGGGGTACCGGACAAAAAAGTAACACACAAATCACTATTGAACTTTTCCTGTAATGTTCTTACAGCAAAAAGCATATTCAATGCCTTCTGGCTACCTTCCATATTCCCAAGACCAGCAACCCTGTCGTGCCTGGTGGTAAATGTCAGGTTCTTGAATTTATGAGATTCATCCACAAATAAATGGTCGATACCCAAATCTTTAAAGTTAATGCCAGCATCCTTCTTTTCCTCAATAGCTTTTCTGATTTCCTGAAGTTTTATCCCAAGATTGGTTTTTCTTATTTCAAGTCCTTTCAACATTCTCCGGGAAATTTCACCTCCCATATCTTTCAATGTGGAAAGGTCTTTCTCTACATTGTCCAATTCTGTTTGAAATATTTCCCTTTGAATTTCCTGCGACTGTGGAATTTTACCAAACTGATCATGTGTTAGTATGATACAATCCCAGTCGTTATTTTTTATTTCGTGTGATAACCTTATTCGCTTTGCAGGTGTAAAATCATTTTCACCTGGCGCCAATATTCTTGCGTTAGGATATGCTTTTCGATAGGTGTCTTTAATTTGATTTACATTGGCTTTTAATGCAAGAATCATCGGCTTATTTACAATACCAAGGCGTTTCATTTCATGAGCAGCAATTATCATGGTCAGGGTTTTACCAAGACCAACCTCATGATCTATGAGTGCTCCACGATTTTGAATAATGCGCCACGCTGCATTTTTTTGTGAACTGTATAAATCTTCAATGCCTAAGCGTTTCCTGTCCAGCCCCGGAAACTGCAAGTGGCTGCCATCATATTCCCGAAGAACATAACAATTGAAAGTGTTATTATACAAATCTTCCAAATATTTCTTATCATCACCGGAAAGATTGCCCAACCATTCAGTAAAGCTGTTCCGGATAGATTCTATTTTCTGATGAGCCAATTGTATCGCATCATTATCCGGCACCCGGATTGTTTTGTCGCCCAGGTCAACTTCATAAGTATAAAAAGGAGTGGTATTTTCTAAGGCATGCTCCAGTAATGCATTTCCATAAGATATTTTCCCGTTCCTGGGGGTTATTGCATATTCAGAGTTTGTTTTGGCATTACTGCTATCAACCTTTACTTTAAAAGTGTCCAGTGAAGGGAAATAATTAACTGCAGTATTTATCTCAAACAAATGTGTTGCAAAACGATTGTAGAAATCTTGTGGTATCCACCTTTCCCCTAAATTAAAATCCAACAATTCAAATGGAATTTTTTCCGGTTGTACCTTTTCCAATGCTATAACACTCCTTTGTAATTGAATGTTAGCAGGGTCTTTTTCGGCTGCAGTTTTTGTAATGCCTAATTTTGCTACTACATTTCCACTCAAAAACTGATCTGCTGTTTCCCATTGGCTGGTGACAGCATTGATATAAATATGATTGCCTAATTCCTGGATAGCATCGGCTTCTGTACTATCGGTTGCAGCAGCAATAAACTCAATATCAACAAAGCCTTTATCATTCAGGCTCTTTGCCAGTGCTTCTGCAGGATTATCTGTATGAAATGCTTCCTGCTTTTCAATAAGCGACCGGGTAAGTATATCAGCCTTAATATATTGATCACCTTCTTTCCTTTCAAGCGAAGCCAGCACCATAAAACCAAAAGCTTCATCTTTAAGTATCCTTTGCCTGTTAGTGATTGAATTAAGAATACCATAGCCCTTTACCAAGGCATCATACGACTCATTTAATTGTTTCCTTAGCTGAGGGTATTCAATATTTTCATTTGATTCTTTATCAGTGAGCAACAAATATTCATCTCTTACAGCAGTATATTGCTGATAAAAACCAACGTCCTTTCTTTCATAAAGACTGGGAAGGAAAACAGGTTTATCATTTTGACCGCTGATATAAGAAACAAAGCCCACCCTGTTATAACGAACAATCAGTGCTCCTTCTTTATGATAAGGATTTAATTCTTTTAATTCCTCTAATACACCATCTCCATTCTTCAAAGCAACATGAAATGTCCCTTCGCCCTCATTATAAAATTGCTGCTTATATTCCTGTAATTTATTCGACAATCCATTTAATTCAAGATGAATGGCTGAAGCATTCATCCAGTTTGCCGAAATTTGTATTTCTTCAACGTTGGAGTATAGTTTATAAACAAACTGTTTAAAAGCTAAAGATTTGGCAGTAATTAAAACGAATGCTTCATGTTCGGGTCGCCCAGGTGTTTTAATGATATTGACAATCTTTGCTGTTCTTCTGTCTATAACAGTAGCGTCTAATTGATTGATATACGCAGCAGCTCTGTTACTATTAGCTGCAGGCGTTACGTCAAATAATCCTAATTGCACTGAACTATTATCAGGTTTATTTTCAGGCATTGGAAGAAAACTAAGTTGTTTGCCAGTATTATCACCTTTATGCTTTATGACAGTAGCAAAGGATTCCTTATTGAAATTATTTTTTAGCCCATTGGTGATTGTTTCTTCAAGATGTGCCCTGATAGAGTTAATAGTGCCGCTTTGCCAAACAACTTGAGTAGCCCTTCCATATTGATTTTTTCCTGCTGCATTTTTGTCTCCAAGCATAATTTCAGGGTGCTGCAGAACAAATCGATTAACGCTGAATTTTCCAAACTCATTTTCCTGTTCAGAAGTGCTTATTAAAAGAAGATCATTTTCAGAAAGCGATTGCTTGGTGGAATTTTTTTGAACGATCAACAGGTGACTTGGCGCCTCTGTATTGCCTGTCTCCTTCATAAGGTTGTCAGGCATTACGTTAAGACTTATTAAATCAGCGTTGTTAAACAAATATTGGCGGGCATCTTTATTTGAAGGGCTGTTCAGAAATGCATCAGTAGTGATGTAAGCCAATAACCCACCCTCTTTAATTTTCTCCAATCCTTTTGCAAAAAAATAATTGTGAATTTTGTTTGTTATTGATACGTCATTGAATCTATTATCATGTACCCGGAAGCTTCCGAATGGAATATTACTTACAATCAGGTCGCACTTACCATTTTCATCATCAGGTGAATGTTCAAAGCCATTTATATTTATTGAAACGGGGATAGGTATCGAACTGGCTAACGCAGTCAATACCCTTCCTGTTAATATATCTTTTTCCACTGCCGTAATAGCTTGCAGCCCAGGGAAAGCATTTACTGCTTCTGTTATAAATACACCTGCGCCACTACTTGGTTCATACAGGCTAATAGGTTCAACGCCCTGTTTCTTCAACACATTAAAAATAGCTTGAGGAACTATTTCGGGAGTATAGAAAGCAGTAAGGATACTGTTCTTAATGGAATCAACAACCTGCTTGTATTCAGTTTCATTGAAATGCTGTTGTAATAATTGGTGCAGTTCAGTTATCTGAACATAAAGCCTTAGATCTTCTTTTGAAGCATTTAATTTTTTCCATTCTTCTTTTGGTCCATTTGGATATAATACGGCTTTTAAACCACCAAAACCTGCATAACGTTTCAATGCTTCTATCTGTTCAGGCAAAAGCAATTGCCCTTTATCCCATTCCAATGCAATCCGAATAGCGGCAAGATTATCTTTCAGTTTCTGCTGACTGCTGTAACTCATCACTTACATTTTCACTCATCACAGTATCCAGATATTCTTTTATTACGCCGGTAATTGCATAGCGCAGAAACCTGTTATCCTCATTTGCTTCAGAAAAGTTCAAATCATCGAATACAGGATTGCAATGTTTAATCATATTGCTGATTTCAAAGAGCAATAGTCCTGATTCAGTAAACTGATTGTATTTGTCCTCAAATTCTGATTCCAGCAGTTGCTGGATGTAACCGTACCTTGACGGCCTCAAATCTTCTGTAAGCTGCGTCATACAGATTTCCTCAATAGTGTGTGGAGGTTTGCCTTCCTTGCTTAATTGAATAATCAATGAATCAACCGAGCCTATTTTGTCACTCAGGTATTGAGAAGTAGTACCGGCTTGCTCCAGTTCCAGCAATACATCAGGATTGTTATCCTTCATGTATTGGTATAAATTATTTATTAGTGTCTCTTGCATAACAGTAAGTTTTGAATTTTATACACCGAAGAAAGAGCGGATGACTGTTGCTACAATCACAAGAAATACACAACTGCCAAACCATGCGGCAGCAACCTTACCGGTATCGTGGTCACCACTATTCCACTTTTGATATACTTTAACTGCGCCAATTAAACCAACTATGGCGCCAACGGCATACATCAGGTTGGTACCTGATGCAAAATAACTTCTCACTTTAGTGTTGGCTTCATTAATTCCTGCGTTGCCATCCTGTGCCTTAACATAAACAGCAATCAGCATCCATAAACCTGTTGTTGCAATACTAAGCAGTCGCTTTTTGATTTGTTTTTTTTCTCTCACACTTTTCATAACACACCGTTTATTTTTATGAATAATAAAAAATGCTCCATTGCATCAATCAAACGCACTTTTATCTCCTGCACTGTGCAATGAAGCATTAGTTTTTTAAGTCAGCTCAACAATTGTCTTATTTCGCTTTGCCGGAGATGGTTAGGATATTGTGTATTGACTTCATCAAAAATTAATTGTACTAATTCCTCCCGGTATTCTGTATCTCTTAATACCGGATATTTTAAAATAATAAGATTGATGGAATGCAATAGTTCATAGCTTGTAATGCAATTATCCGCCTGCTGCAGGTATGCTCTTACCTCATCAGTAAATGCCTGCATCAGCGGCGAAATGTCAATTTCCGATGATGGCTTGGGCAGATAGTCGTCATGATTTTCTGTTTCAAAAGATTTTTTAAAATCGGCAACAGATGAACTGGAGATGCTGTCACCCTCAATCTTTTTAATTCCAATGAGGCTCAAAATTTCCCAGTGATAAAACCGCAAACCAATGACCGTATAATAACAAACTAACAGCAGGAACAATGCTGTAAAATATTGCGCCCAGGTAGTTGAATTAAACATGCCTTTAAATTTTTGTATTTACAAATCTTATTCGCTTATCAGAAGCTGCTATTAAGTAAGATGCAAAAATGTTTCCAAATGGCTGCCTGTAAAAGTAAGTCAGGTAGTACAACCGCTTTCTATGAGTTAATAATGAATACGATGGTATGTAATTAATTTGCCAATTTCAATTACACATCTTAAGTAACGTATCATACTCTTAGAGAAATATTGCACTTTATACAGCATCAAAAGACCCGTATCATCAATAAATTTAAACTCCACTATGCAAAATGATTACCAAATTGAGAAAAGTATAAACCTAAAAGGAATGCCAATGAGAAATGAAGACATAGGATTACATTACAATTTCCCTAAAATATTTATCCATTTAAAAAGCATATCTCTTACTGCATTGATTGTGGTTTTATCAGGTGCATGGTATTTGGTTTCCAGGCTGCCGATTGAAATATCGTCTTTCTGTAAAGTGGAAAATGTTCTTCCAACAATCCGGAGCATTGGAGCTACAGTTCTGTTGATGATTATTTTGTCAACAACTAATAAGCGGATTATTACGGCCAGTTTAGCAACAGAAAGAGAAGTATGTATTTTGCTGTCAGGTTCACTTAAGGTATTAGTATATTCAACAGGAAGTGTTCCCTTTTCCAGAAATCTTATTTCCTCTACAATCCAGTTCCCTACTTGTTCTTTTACTGAAGGCAGAAATGGCTGATAGCTATTCCTGGGAGTGCAAAAAAATTGGTTCACCTTTTTTAGCTCGTATGAAAGGAAGGCGATTTTTTCTTTAATGGAATACAACTGGCTACAGGCTTTATTCAGTCTTTCATATTCATTAATGATAAAGGTCTCGCTGTTGTAATTAAGTTTATAAAAAGCATGCCTGATAAATGAGGAATTAATGGTGCCGTCTCCTGATAAGAATTGATGAAATAAATCCTTGTAGTAATTAATTTGCCGATAGGTATTTATTGCGCTTTTTTCACCAATGGTGTGTTCAATTATTTCCGCAACCACTACGCCTATTTCTTCCATTTCTATACCATTATTTACAACCAGTTGTTTAAGGCTTTCCGCACTTGTTTTTAATGATTCTTTAAATTGTACAAGCAAATATCCTGGCACCCTCTGTGTATAATCAAAATAACTGGAAAAATACTCCCGTATAAATTCAAATACTTCCTTCACATGCTCTGAAACCAATTTGATGGATTCGAGACAGGTTTCTTCCGTTTGTTTTTGCTCAACAACAAAAACCTGATCAAGAAGCCTTGTTATTATTGATTGTGTAATAGATGTCAACTCTCGTTTATCCTGAACTGCAATTTTTCCAACTATAGATTGTATAAAAAATTCTTTTGACTTTTGCTTTAGTATAGCAGACAACTCAATCATTTCCTGGTGCCCTTCTTTTGCATCTTTTTTGGAGCTTATAGCTTTGCCATATTCAGATGTCACTACGGACCATTTTGTTAAAACACTGTATAGGGATTCTTCATTAGCAGGTGCAGGATACAAAAGTCGTAAATTGTCGGCAGTGAATTTTGTTTCCGTTGCTTTGTCAGGTATCATACAGCTTAATTGAGGATGAATAAACGGCTGTGCGTCAACACAACAGTTTTATACCCCAAAGTCTATACCTTTTAAAAGAGTGAAGATTTGATTGAATCACTAAAAGTTTTGCATGGAGGATTATTTTGAGCAGTTGACCCAATTTTTGTTGATAATAGCAAAAATATTATCCTGGCATAGCTAATTAAGAAGCGTATTATGGCTTAATGCAAAATCTCAAATTAATGCTAAAGCTTACCAATATTCATTTTGATAATATCCATTATTTCATTGAAAGGTAGTTGCCCTTTATAGTACAGTTTTTTAGTCTTTTCGTATCGCTTTTTAAAAGTGTCTCTTAAAGAAGCGTCTGTTAAAAGAAATGCTTCGTTTTGTGTAACGGGTACCACAAAATCTTTTGAAGGAAATCTTTTCTTCTTATGCGCTTGGTATTCTTCAGTTCCAATAAATTGTTGCACCTCTTCATTGCTCAACAAACGGGCCACATCGTAGTATTGCCGCATATAGTTAGGCCTTTCCTGTTTATCTTCCTGTTCCTGGCGAAACTTGGTAGCTATCGTTTGCAGTTTTTCTACAAAAGTGTAACCGGGGTGATAGCAGGTAATATCCACTGCACGGTTATCTGTAATTTCAACAGAGGCACCTGCAGCTTCGTCAAAGGCCCAGGAACTTATCGTAAGATTTGTATTGGGCGTTACTGTATCAAATCCTGCTTCCAGTAGTATTCCTTCTTTCACACCTTCTACACTTTCTGTTTTGCTTTCATACAACAGCCGGATACCGCCACTCCGGTAATACGCTTCATCGTCAAATGCAGTGTCTCTTTTCACTGAAACAATACCATCAACTTTTATATTCTCTGCAAGCCAGTCATAGTATTTCTTTCTGGACTCAATATGGCCTGCCTTAGTTTTTGCAGGATTTTCTTCAACACCTAATGCTGCAGGCGGTTTTATATGTATATCTATATCTTCCGAAAAACGGTCAATGATCTTGTAGCCTTTCGAAAGAGATGTTCCTCCTTTCAGTTCAAAATCTAAGCCCTGCTTTTTCAGTCCATACAGTACATGCATTATCCAATAGTCTTTCTCAATTAGCCCGGGCAGAATATTAGTTTTATCTGCCAGTATATTCAACAGGTCAGGAAAATCTTTCTGATTATGCAAATAATCTGTAGTCATCTTATACTGCATGTAGTTGAAGTAATGATAAAAGCAGTTTTTTTGTTTTTACATTTCCATATTCTGTCACTGAATGCTTTAATTTTTTCTTATCCATTGCAGCAACTTTTTCTGTTACCTTTTTCATTACTGCATTACTATCTTCTGCCAGTGTGTGAAGGTTGTTTACCAGGTCAACCAGCAAAAACTCAGGTGTTACTTTTTTAGGAAAGTGTGGCTTTATTTGAAAATGAAATGTTTTATTGCCGAGTTTAAATTCACCATGACGTTTATGATTGTACACGTTTCTTATATTGTACAATTGAGTAGTACCCACACCAAGGCTGTTATATGCATTGGGTGAAGTAAGCAAAAACCGACTGTCTTTTAAAAAACTTTCCACCAGCCGGTTTTCATCCGGTGGTGTTTTACCAAAGGCACTCTCTTTAGGAAAATAATACAATCCCTGGGACAGTTTTTGTAACGTCCCTTCCTGAACCAGTTGCCCCAGGTGCCTGTCAACCGATTTAGACCAATTACCTAATTCGGTACGGCGGTAAACCTCACCCGGTTTTAATTGCCTTTTTAATTGATGTAGCTGACGCATGATTAATTATTTACTAAACAAAAGTACAAATAAATTATTAGTAAATAAATAAATTTTAATTTAAAATTCATGCAAAAAAGTATGTAATTAACTGATTATCATTATACAATGTGAATGCATTTACATACAATATTACCTTTACAGGCTATGCCTTGTTAAAGGTCTTAAACATACTATTTGTGAAATAAATCAAAATGAAGGAAAGGCTATAAATTGGTACTAGCCGTTGATTTTGATTTTTTTAAAAGATGGATCTTTGGCAATAGTTTCCAACTGGTGCATCATTTTTTTAACTTTAGGGTCAAACTTAATGCTGGCTTCATTAAATAGACTTACAATCATAGAAACTGCACCAATCACCTGTAATTGTTTTGAAGTGGCTTCAAGTTTCTTTTTATTTTTTAGCAGGGAATAGGTCAAATATTCAATCTCACTTACTTTGTATAAAGACAAGGCCTGATCAAGCGTAAAATACCCTTCTTTTACAGCCTTATCTACTACTTTGGCTCTTTCCTCTAATTCAGAAACACCCATCAGTAATTCTTCGCCTACTGAAGCAGCATCACCGGCATATTTACTTTCTAAATACATATTCCATAAAGTTAGTGAATTGTTCTTTATTTTTCAAGTCAACCTCACCATGCCAGTCTGAACCCCTCAAAATCTCCTTCATAAAATCAATTTTGGCCCACAGTATCATTGGGAATGCCTTGCCGCCAGGGTAATCCGTATAATATTTGTCAAAAATATGCTTCACAGGGGCAAATTCAGCCGTTTTTAGCCGCCTTTTAGCCTCATCTAGAATTACCTTTACTTCAGCGGGATCCACCGCCACAAAGCCATGACGGGCCCAGACATGCCCGCCACCACTCAACCCCGCATGCACATTAATTTTTTTAGCTCCCATATTCACATACTCCTGCAGGCTAACCTGAAATACTTTTTTAACCAGCCCCTTTTTTTGATGTGTTTCGGGTATCACGCAATATGAGTGATTAACTTCAACTCCTTTTACAGATTTCACAAATTCTCTGTCAAATATCAGTGCTTCTTCATCCTTAGTATAATCGTTGATATAAAGTATCCTCAGTTTAGGAGGCTTATCCTGATAATATATGGTCCGTGTAATAGCTAAGCTTGTGGTAGGTGTAAAAGTCGTTTCCACCTCCTCAAGTAATTTTACAAGGTTAAAATTCTGGAATTCTGTCTTCATAAATTTTTCAAATAAAAGAGAAGACGACGACTTTATGGTGTAGCCAATATCAATTACCTTAACGGTATCAGCTTTAGTAAATGAATGTTTTTTTAGTTGCAAAATCTGACAGTAAATTGATTACATCTCAATCAAATATAACTAATAAATACTGCGGTATTGATGAGACCTGCTACAAAAAGAGGGATTTCATTTTACTCATCAACAAAGTCATGTGTAAAATCCGTGAGGTCGTGAATTTGTATTTTAAGACCTGAAGCAAGTTTCAGTAACGTGTCAATTTCAAAGTTTACTTTTCCTTTTTCAAATTTGCTTATCCAACTATGGTCAATTCCTGTAATAGCCTCAACCTTTCTATAGCTAAGTTTTTTTAGCTTACGGAATTTTTTAAAGCGAAGCCCAATATTGGCTCTAACATCAGAATAAATTTTATCAGGCATTAAGGTTAATATGAACCTGAAAAATGGGTGCATTTAGAATAATAAGTGTGGTAATATATTACCCTTTAATATTTTTTTCTTTATATTGCATTGTGATTGATTTATCAAGAGGGTAAATTAATTTGCGAATCTTCATATTGATTAAAATTATTTGAAGCTTTCGCTTTGAGTCTCGTCTTGGAAACCTCGGAAATTTTCAATGGACACGAGACAATAGGCAAGAGCTCACGTTAAGGCGTGGGCTCCCTTATTGTGTCCATGGGCTCTCCGAGGGCCTCCAAGCCGGTAAGTGGAGTTCCACGTCATTTTTCTGCTATAAATTGAATAGCTCCACTTTAAGACTCCGCATCTGAATAAATATTTCTTCTATGCGGCAGGAGCAAAACGATAGTAATAATAACTATGCTTTATTATTTCAAAGTGGAGATGAAAAGGCTCTGTCATTCTTTTATCATGAATTTTATCCTGCTCTCGTTTATTATTCTTTTCAAATAGTGCAAAATCGCCCCATTGCAGAAGATGTGGCATCCGAAGCTTTTGTAAAAACATGGCGGATGCATTACAAACTTGATAGCTATGCAGGGATAAAAGCATACCTCTATAAAATTGTGCACCGCGATAGTATTGAAGCCATTTCAAAAGAACAGAAAAGAGCCCAATCCTATAAGAATTTACTCCCACCTGTAAATACGGATTCCCCGTTTGATAATATGGTACGCAGCGAAGTGTACCGCATTATTCATACTGCCCTTAAAGACCTGTCCCCAGCCTGTCGCAGGGTGGTTATTATGCATTACTTCGAGGGCAAAACAACCGGCCAGATTGCCAGAGAACTCAACCTGCATGCCAGCACTATTAAAAGCCAAAAAATGCAGGGATTAAAAACACTTAGAAAAATTTTTACAAAGCCGTTGCTATGGGTGTTTTACATTTGTATTAAATTTTTCATAGTCTTTTTATAGTCCTTTTTCACTATTCTCCCTTTCCTTTATCAGCAGCTTGGCTTAACTTAATAGCATGAAAGAAAATCCTTACAGCGATATGGACGAAAAGGCCTATCGTGTAGCATACTTAATAGCAGGTTTCATCAGGCATAGACTTACTGAAAAGGAGCATGATGAGCTGGATAACTGGGTAACTGAAAGCGATCACAACATGCAGCTTTTTGAAGACCTGACAGATGAAAATAACCTTGCTGCCAACCTTGAATGGATGGACCATATACAGGCTAAAAAGTCTTATGAATCTATGCAGCAGAAAGGAGCATTTAATTCAGTATCCAAAAAAATATATAACAGGCGAATCTGGCTGGCGGCTGCTTCTGTAATTATACTTATCGTGGGCTTTTTTATTTATAAATATAGCACCTCTAAATCCGGCAATGTTAATGATATAAATGATATAGTTAACTCTGACACCACTTTGCTTAAACCCGGTGGCAACCGTGCCACGCTTACGCTTGAAGACGGAAAAATAATTGATTTAACCTATGCAAAACCCGGAGTAATAGAAGATGTTTCAGGCGCTCATTTGAGCAAGGCCGCAGATGGAGAGTTGGTGTATGATGGCAATGGTGCTGCAGCAAATGCCGGTACTTTTCATACACTCTCCACTCCGGCCGGGGGCCAGTTTCAATTAACATTGCCCGATGGCACTAAAGTGTGGCTCAACGCTGCAACAACAATAAAATATCCGGTGGCATTTACCGGCAGTGAAAGAAATGTGGAGGTAAAAGGGGAAGCTTATTTTGAAGTGGCAAAAAATGAAAAGCAGCCATTCAAGGCCCTGCTGGAAGACAGTACCGTTGTAACAGTTACCGGCACTCATTTTAATATAATGGCTTATCAAAATGATAAGGATGCACAGGTTACCTTACTGGAGGGTAGTGTATTGGTGAAGAATATGAATGCAGAAACAAAACTTGAGCCCGGCACACAGGCTGTAATTAAAGACAGGGATATTGTAAAAAAAATAGTAACTAATGCAGATGAAATTACCGGATGGAAAGAGGGGCTTTTTGTGTTTCATGATGCACCCATAGAAACCATTATGATGCAGATAGAGCGGTGGTATGACGCAAAGATTGTATTTAAGGGAGAGATAAAACAACTATTCAACGCTAACATACGGAGGAGTGAACCCTTAACGAAGGTTTTAAAACTGCTTGAATTAAACGGATACGTTCATTTTAAAATAGAAAACAAAACCATTTATGTATTACCCTGACGATTAAAAACTTTGGGTTACTGCAAACAAAAACCGGAAGTGTTGGAACCACTCCCGGCGAAATTTGGGTTAACCCATATATCAACTGAGGCTATCAACTGAATTAAGTAACCCAAACAATACAAATCTATGCAATTATACATTGCTTTGCCAAGATTAAAGTACTTGGTCACTATGAAACTTCTTATCCTTATAACCTTTGCTTTCTGCCTTCAGGTATCGGCAGCAGGATATGGCCAAACGGTCACCCTTTCGGCAAAAAATATGCCCCTCGAAAAGGTGTTTAAGGAAATAAAAAAGCAAACCGGATATTCCTTTGTTTACACAAGGGCTCAATTAACAAACACCCAGCTTGTTACCTTCAATGTAGTAAACGCTATATTAAAAGAGGTACTGGCAATATGCTTCCGTAACCAGCCGCTCACATTTGTTATTGAAGAAAATTATGTTGTTGTACAAACAAAAACTCCCACTCCCCCACCTGCCGCCATATCCGATACGTTAATCGACATAAGAGGGCATATCGTGAATGAAAATGGCGAACCGCTGGCAGGCGCTACTGTTATTACAAAATATTCAAACAGGGGTGTTTCAACTAATAATAAAGGAGATTTTGTGTTGCAGGGAATCAGGGAGGATGATATACTGGTTATTTCCAGTGTAGGTTTTTACAAGGAGGAGTTGCCTGTAAACAAACAGCGGTTCTTTTTGATCAACCTAAGGCTTGCCGTAAACAGCCTTGAAGAAACGGTTGTGAAAGGGTATTACGCTACATCAAGGAAGCTGAATACCGGTAACGTTGTAAAAATAAATGGTTCACAGATAACTAACCAGCCCGTTTCTAATCCAATACTGGCGTTGGAAGGCCTTGCACCGGGTCTGTTGATTACACAAACCAATGGCCTGCCCGGTTCCCGTTTTACCGCTTTGATACGGGGACAAAATTCTATTCAAAATGGGAACAGTCCATTATTTGTAATTGACGGGGTGCCTTTTTTATCTGACAACGATGCCCTAACGCAATTAAATGGCATACTCGCAAATAGTCCTTTCAATACCATTGACCCCGGCGATATTGAAAGCATAGAAATTTTAAAAGATGCAGATGCCACGGCTATTTATGGTTCAAGGGGAGCTAATGGGGTAATATTGATTACCACTAAAAAAACAAAAGCAGAAAGAAATTCCCTCTCACTGAATATTTATCGTGGATGGGGTAATGTTACCCGGACAGCCAAGCTGATGAATACACCGCAATATTTAGAAATGCGCAAAGAGGCTTTTTCAAATGACGGTATTACACCTTCAAACTTTGATGCCCCTGACCTTGTTTCATGGGATCAGAACAGGTACACAGACTGGAAGAAAATGTTTATTGGCGGAACTGCACAAACCTACAATGCACAATTGCGCTATTCCGGCGGAAATCAGTTCACAAAATTTTCAGCAGGAGCCGGATATTATAAAGAAACTACAGTTTTTCCGGGAGCTTTTAGCGATCAAAAAGGCACGGCAGACATCAACGTTAATCATAAAAGCCAGGACAATAACCTGAACCTGAATTTAATTACAAGTTACAGTTACGACAGGAGCCAGCTCCCTGCACAGGATCTGACCAGCTATATTAACCTGCCACCCAACAGTTATCTCTTAACAGATGCAACGGGCAAATACGTTTGGAGAGAAGCTGACTATTCTGTGGGTAATCCACTGGCCACACTTCTTCAAAAAAATAATGTTACTACCGACCGATTAACTGCAAACGGTATTATTAACTACCATCCAGCGAAAGCACTTGAGCTGAAAGCTAATATTGGGTACAGCAGTGTAAGTACAAATGAAAAAAATATAGTACCTACAACCACACAGGATCCAGCTTATGCACCGACTGGCTCATCTGCATTTGGCGATAACTATATACGAACATGGATTATCGAACCCCAGGCTTCCTACAAATTCAATATCAAAACAAAATTGCGTATTGAAACACTGGCAGGAAGTACATGGCAGAAAACTATTTCAGAAAGAAAATTAATTACGGGCGATGGCTATACGAATGATGAACTTTTGGGTTCTATAGCCGCTGCACCATACATTACCGCTACCAACTCAAAAGCGCAATATCATTATGCAGCATTTTTTGGAAGAATAGGTTTTGACTGGGGTGGGAAATACATCGTTAATATTACGGGAAGAAGGGATGCTTCATCAAGATTTGGCTCCGGCAACCGATTTGCCAATTTTGGTGCCGTTGGTGCTGCATGGATATTTTCGAAAGAGCCCTTTATAAAGAATGCTTTGTCCTTTTTAAGCTTTGGCAAACTAAGGGGTAGTTATGGCTCTACAGGTAATGACCAGATAGGCAATTATCAATATCTTGATACATACAAAAACACTATTTACGCATATCAGAGTCAGCCGGGTCTTACACCTGCAAGGTTATTCAACTCCAAATACAGTTGGGAGGAAAATAAGAAACTGGAATTGGCGGCGGAGCTTGGTTTTTTTGAAGACAGGCTTATTGTAAACCTGAACTACTATAAAAACAAAAGCGGTAATCAGATCATACGATACAGCCTTCCTGCACAAACAGGTTTTACAAACATACTCATGAATTTTCCCGGTATAGTACAGAATACCGGCTATGAGCTTTCAGTAAATGCTGAAATCATCAGGAATAAAAACTTTCAATGGGCTGCTGCTTTTAATATCACACACAATAAAAATACATTGGTTTCTTTTCCAGGATTAGCAAATAGCAGTTACGCATCATCGTATGTTATTGGCAAACCGCTGAATGCTTACAGGGGATTGCATTTTACCGGGGTGGATGCACAGACAGGAATTTACCAGTTTCAGGATTTGAATAAAGACGGGATGATTAATAATGATGATTATGCGTATACCGGCACTACCGACCCAAAATACTATGGTGGATTTTCCAATACAATTAGCTATAAAAAATTTCAGCTAAATATATTATTGGAATTCAGGAAACAACTTGGCCAGGATATAGTATACTCTTATTCAGGGCTTTTGGGTGGGCTGATCAATCAGCCTGTTTATACGCTGAACAGGTGGCGTAATCCGGGTGACGTTACCCCTTACCAAAAATACTCACAGGATTATTCGGGAGTTGCCTATCTGGCCACCAATAATGTCAGCCAATCCGATGCTATACTAACCGACGCCTCTTATATAAGGCTTAAAAACATTGTCTTGTCCTATAATTTTCCCGCTGCATGGTTAAAGCCATTGAAGATATCTAACTGGAAAGTTTTTGTGCAGGTACAAAATCTTTTAACCATCACTGGCTATAAAGGAAATGATCCCGAAAACCAGTCCATATCTTCATTACCGCCATTAAGAATGATTACAGCAGGAACGCTGGTAAACTTTTAAAACGAAATCAAATGAAATCAAGATATATAACCCCAATATTTTTCACCTTACTCATCCTTGTTCAGGAAGCATTGCTTAATTCCTGTAAAAAATTTATAGAAGTAGAAAATCCTGTGGATCAGCTTAACAGTGATGCTGTCTTCAGAGATAGCTCAACTGCCACCAGTGCCATTACCGGCATCTATAGTGAAATGCTTACCAACAGAAATTTGTTCTCTAACTCTGCAGTAACCCTGTACGCTGGCTTGTCTGCAGATGAGTTGTATTATTACATGCCTGGATTAAAAAATGAATTTACGCAGAACCAAATCACACAGGCTAATCATGTAAACATAGACAACTCATTCTGGAAACCGGCTTATAAAAATATTTATGCTGCCAACCTAGCAATAGAAAAGCTATCACAGTCTCAATCATTATCTGTTTCATTAAAAAATCAGCTTACAGGTGAAGCAAAATTTATCAGGGCATTCTGCTATTTTCATTTAGTAAACCTTTTTGGTGATGTTCCGTTAGTGACAGCAAGCAAATACACTGAAAATGCTTCTTCACCCAGAGCTACGATGGCAGTTGTTTACAGCCAAATAATAAATGACCTGTTGGATGCAAAAAATTCGCTTTCTGCTGACTATACAACCAATGAAAGAGTAAGGCCCAATAAATGGACAGCCGTTGCACTATTATCAAGGTGTTATCTATATACAGGTAACTGGCAAGCTGCTGAGACAGAAGCAACAACCATTATTAATTCGAATCAGTATTCACTGGAATCCAATTTGAATAATGTTTTTTTAAGTAGCAGCACAGAATCCATCTGGCAACTATTGCCGGTAAAACCCGGATTCAATACTTATGAAGGGCTGGAGATATTACCAATAAACACCTTTTCATCGCCGACATATCTTGTTACTGCAGGCCTGCTGCACTCATTTGAAACCGGAGACAATCGTAAAGTTGCCTGGATAAATTCAAGGGTCTATAATAATGATACCTTGTATTATGCTTATAAATACAAAGTGCCTAACGGCGCTTCATTAACGGAGTATTACATGGTATTCCGGCTATCTGAACAATACCTGATTCGGGCGGAAGCAGCAGTAAATCAAAATAAAATTCCTGATGCCCAGGCTGATATTAATATTATCAGAGCCCGTGCAGGTCTTGCCAATACAGTCGCTAATGATATCCCGTCGCTCAGGATAGCAATTGAGCAGGAAAGACGCTCAGAATTATTTTGCGAATGGGGGCACCGATGGTATGACCTGAAAAGAACAAACAGGGCTAATACCATATTGCCTGCATTGAAAGGAGCAAGTTGGCAATCAACGGATGTCTTGTGGCCCATCCCACAACCGGAAATCAATTTGAATCCATCTTTAACACAAAACCCTGGATATTAAATTGGCAACAGGTTTCCCTGTATAATTTCTACAATCATCTCAAAACTTCATTGAAATGGCACATAAATTCATGCGCCTGGTGGTTTTATTTTTAATACCATTGGCTAGTTATACTCAAATAAATAATACTTATAACATTGGCGATAAAATGCCGGCACTTACTTTCAGCAATGTCTATAATCAGCCGGGCTCTTCAATTTCTATAAGTGATTACAAAGGCAAACTAATTATTATTGATTTCTGGAACCGCTGGTGTGGCAGTTGCATTGAAGCTTTTCCAAAGATGGAGAAACTGCAAAAAGAATTTGGCGATAAAATAAAAGTGCTGCTGGTAACAACTGATAAAAAAGAAGAGGCGAACAAATTATTTAAGAGATTCAAAGTACCTGAACTGACCATTTTATATGGTGATACGGTGCTCAATACTATATTTCCCCATATTACGGTTCCACATCACGTATGGGTAAACCCTGACGGGTACATACAGTTTATTACTGACGGCTATAACGCAACAACTCAAAATATATCAAAAGTACTGGAAGGAAAAAAGATAACACTTCCGCTGAAAATAGAATTAACTGATATAGACAGAGAAGCAGATTTGTGGAAAGAAGGAAACGGAAGGTTTCAGAAGTATATAACCAACTACTCCTTCATTATGTCAAAAGTCAATGAAGATTGGGATCACGGTTCTGGTTTTACAAAAGACACAGTAAATAATACTTGCGGCTTTAAATTTGTAAATGCCACTTTGCTGGATTTATATAAAACCGCATTTAGTGAGGCTGTCAATTATACTACTAAGGATTTTTATCGCAATAACCGGATTCAGTTTATTGGCACAGGAGTCAGTGAGTTTTTTAACTTTCCGGACGAAAGTGACAGCATACCTGCATGGGAAGAAAGAAATATCATTTGTTATGAATCAAAGTGGAAAACACAAAGTGATAGTTTAGCTTTTCAGTACTTACAGGACGATGCCAATAGATTTTTCCCATTTTCAGTGAAAGCAGAAATCAAAGAAGTACCCTGTTATATACTCACACTGGCACCGGGTTTTACAACTTCAAAATCCCCAAATAAAGAAAAGAAATTTGAATACACAGATTCATCCTTTATTTTAAGTAACATGCCAATAATAAATATTGTAGAAAGTCTCAATGGCATCGATCTTTTTAAAGTCATACCCGTGGTTGATGAAACAAACTGTACCGTAAATGTTGATATAAATATGAAAAATGCTTTCACCGATATTGGAACGCTTCAAAAACAATTGCTCCAAAATGGTTTGCTATTGAAAGAAGGCACAAGAATAATAAAGATGCTTGTAATTAGAGATAAATAAAAAAGAAGCCAGCGATTTTAATACCTGCTGGCTTCTATTGTTACTAATTCCTTAACCTTATTGTATAAGATTTAGTAAAATCGGGATGACCAGTCCCATCATCAGTAGCGTTACTCACACCACAACGATGAGACCCTGGTATTGGACAACTTAACGGGTTCACCAAAGTGTAGTTGGCAGGATTGTTTAGATTGGAAGGATTGTCCTGCCCAGGCTGGCCGTACAGATTATAGCTGTACTCATTGCCCGCAACTGTGGCGTTTTTGTGAGGAACAGTAAAAGCTGATGCAGTCAGCGCCAGCATAACAACCAAAATACCAAAGAACTTTTTCATAATTAAAATTTTGATGAAGTAATATGCCTACTATTTTACACAGGCTTTCGGCTTTTCCTGTTTATTGCAATAAAGATTTTGTTCGAAGTATTAGTAAATAATGAACCAAGAATTAGTATAATAAAAAAGCAGTTAAACAATATATGACCGCTCCATGAAAGTTGTTTTAACACACCCCCGCAGGAGCAGGGAAGGCTGGGCACAAACAAAACCATGTACCCAATGTAAATAGTGAAAACTGTTAAAGTAAAAAGAGAGAGTAAGAATCCTGTACGTCTGTATCTTTTCCATAAAAGCATTACTACTATAAAAAATTCACTTACCGGCAGTAGCCAGGATATAATCTTACTATAATTTCTAAGGATGGGAGACTGCAAAATCGCTGCTTCAAAACTGCTGTGATCTAATAGTTTACTCACACCAGTATAGGTAAATAAAAATATCAGTAGATAACAGGCAAGACTTTGTATGATTTGTATAAAGGTATTGTTCTTCATAACAGTAGCAATGAAGAACAAATTTCTTACATTGTATTGAGGTGACTTATTTTATGTTGTTTGCAAAGTGAGGTCTAAGTTTTGCAAATGGTATTATTATCGGCGTAGTGCTCCGGGAGTAACTCCAAACTGTCTTCGAAAAGCAGTAATAAAATTAGTAGTTCTTGGATAACCTACCATTGCCGAAATTTCCTTGACAGGTTTATTTGTATTCAGAATAAGTTTTTTTGCCTGTTGCATTTTTTGTTCCATTAACCACTCAAATATGCCGCTGTCAAAATATTTTCGGAACCCTGTTTTTAGTTTAAATTCATTTAATGCTACTTGCCTGGCCAACATTCTGATAGAAGGTGGCTTCTTATCAATATATTTTTCCAGTATTGCCCTTGCCTCATGTATTCTTGCTACTTCAAAAGGTTTAAAAGAATAGGTTTTAACATCTCGTTTAAAGGTAGTTTCAAGTATTTGATATAACAGTTCACGGATCTTTAAATCATAATAAAACTGCCTGGTGTTTTCATCATAAGGACAATCAAGTATCTGGCTGGTGATTTCTTTCATAGAGGGAATTGCCCACCCCCCCTTTCCATTTAATATTGCCTGTGGCGACTCCCGCAGCAGTTCCTTTAGTTCAGGAAAAAAGGGAGTTAACTCTTCTAAAAGTTTGGGTGAATAAAAGAAATCAATGAACTCAAATGTTTCGTCCTTATCAAATTGCACATTGCAGTGGGATGCATCCGTAAAATAACAAATGTACTGGTCCTTTCTTAAATGAATCTTTCCAATGTTCTTTATTTCCTTTCTTGCATCGTTCTTAAGAATAAAATTACTGTACAGTCCATATTGGGCAGTCCACCCCTTTGCAAAAAGTCTTTCCAGAAATTTACCGGTACTCAATCTTATAAAGTAGTTTTCGCCTGTTAACTGCTGCAATACAATTTCGGCGAAATTTGTTTTTGCTGATACTGCAGTGGCTCCACGCAATACCAAGCCCTTATAATCCTGCGGCAGTCCGGGCAGGAACTGTACAACGGAGTTGTTTTGTAAAGTAATTTCAAAATTCATAAGAATACTTTTAGGAATTGCCGGAAGTGCAGGAGTCATTAGGGGTTAACCCATTATAAAGTTAATTTTTTTTCTTTTGAATTACTTTTCTCTCCCTACGGAATTTTGGTTTGTAGTTTTTTCGTCTATAGTTAGTAAAAATACTGTATAGATGAAATTGACTAGTGTAAAGGGATTAATGCAGTTCCCTTTGGGCAGGCTTTTCACATTTGTTACAAAAAGATTAAAAAAAAGAAATATTGTAAGGTAGTTTAATAATGTGCGTCTCCATATAATCAAACCCATTAAGAAATAATGCAAACTCCAATTAATTATGAAAAGAGAATATAGAAGGATATTTAAAAAGTGGCTTCTGTATTTTTTATTTTTATCTATAGTTTATATTTCTTCAGGATTTGTATCTATTATTCCCATTTCAAAAATAAATAGAGAAGCCATGCCGGATACCTCATTACTTAAACTTTCTGAAAGACTGTTATATAATGTAAAAACAGAAGAACCTACTGCAGATATCGAAAAAGAACTGTCTAGCGTTGATAAAAAAAGAATAGTTGAGGGATTAAATAATGACAAGGCCATAAAAACATTTTGGGTAAATATATATAATGCCTGGTTTCAAATATTGGCGGTAAGAGAAAAGAAGAAAAATCCTGAGATATTTACCAGTAAGCTAATTCTAATAGCAGGCAGGAAATTCAGTTTGGATGATATTGAGCATGGAATCCTTCGTAAATTCCGTTGGAAATACAGCAAAGGATATTTGCCGAAATTCTTTTCAGGCAAACTCATTAAGCAATTAGCCGTCTCGAAGATTGATTACCGCATTCATTTTGCATTAAACTGCGGTGCCAAAAGCTGCCCGCCAATTGCCTTTTATTCTTACGATAATATCGACAGACAATTGGACATGGCTACCAAATCTTTCCTTAGCGGGGAAACAGAAATTGATGATGCAAAAAGGGAAGTACGAGTAACTAAAATCATGGACTGGTTTATTGCAGATTTTGGTGGAAAAAAAGGAATCAGAGGAATTATTAAAGAAGTAATGCAAAAAGATGTAGCGGAGTACAGTATTAAATTTAAGCCTTACAATTGGGATGAGGCGCTGCATAACTTTGAGAAATAGCGGACATTCGTGTTTACGCTAAATAGATATTTCCTGGCCAGAATCAATCTAAATTTGTATGAAAATAATTAGATTACAAAAATCACCATTTTATATGTATCCAAAATCAATTGTAGTTGCTTCAGCCCTAATTTTTGGGCTGTTCTCTTGCAAGCAAAATGCCTCTGAGGATGAGTATGGCAAAGCTGCTTCAAATCCTGAACTGTTTCATCAATGTTCTGTACAATTAACAGATGTAATTGTACATGATATTTTCAAACCTCCTGTGGCCAGCAGAATATATACTTATTCCTACCTTGCTGCCTATGAAGCAATGCGGCAGCAGTTCCCGGAGTATAAATCATTAGCCGGAGTTATTACAGATTTTACATCCGTTCCAGAACCAGACAAAGGTAAAATCTATTGCTTTCCGCTTGCTGCTGTTACTGCATTTAATAAAGTAGGCGAAGAACTAACGTTTTCAAAGGATATGTGGACGAAATTTGCCGATTCGTTTTATCTACAATACAAAAAAATGAACATACCCGAAGATGTATATGAACAATCCATTGATTACGGAAACAAAATTGCCAAACACATACTCGCTTATGCCGATACTGATAAATATAAAGAAACAAGAAGCGGGCAAAAGTTTGCTGTATTGGATGAGCCTGGCAGATGGGTACCGACCCCTCCGGCGTATGCCCAGGCTTGTGAACCTCAGTGGAGCAAAACAAGATTTTTTACTATAGATTCAGCCTCTCAGTTTAGGCCAATTCCTTGTGCCAAATATAACACGAACTCTAAAAGTCAATATTATAAATTGCTTAAAGATGTTTATGATATTAGTAAGCAATTAACCCAGGAGCAAAAGGATATTGCTTATTTCTGGGACGACAATGCATTTGTGACAAATATCTCAGGTCATGTGATGTTTGCAACAAAAAAAATGACACCTGCAGGTCATTGGATTGCAATTGCAAGAACGGTGATGAAAAATAAAAAGATTGACCTGATGAAATGCACCGAAATTTATATGGCAACTGCATTGGCATTACACGATGCTTTTATTGCCAGCTGGGATGAGAAATATAGAAGTAACAGAGTTAGACCAATCACGGTTATTAATCAGTATATAGAGCCGGGTTGGAATTCATTTCTTGAAAACCCTCCATTTCCTGAATATGTAAGTGGACATAGCGCAATATCTGCCTCTGCCGGCACTGTTTTGACTAAATTATTGGGTGATAACATTGCTTTTACTGATTCTACGGAATTTATCTATGAACATGGAGTGCGTTCTTTTACATCTTTTAAACAGGCTTATAGAGAAACGTCAGATAGTCGGGTGTATGGCGGCATTCACTACAGGGATGGTGTTAATGCCGGAATGAAACAGGGTGAGCAAGTGGGGCAATGGGTATTGATGAAACTAAATCTCAAGTAGGTACCTCTTTTCGTAATACTCCTAACTAAGCTGTTTTAATAGCTCACCATCCAACATAATCCGGTGGCTTAATTCCGTTTAATCTTAAATAAACAAGCATTTGTGCCCTGTGATGTGTTTGATGATCATTCAAAAGGTTAATGATTTGCAGTTTGTCTAATGGGCCAGCAAAAAAAGACACCGTATCCGCAAGGTTAACTGGTTTAAATCGTTGTAAAATGTTAATGGCATAGTCATAACTTTTATTCAATACGGATAATATTTCTTCCTTATGTTGAAATTTCATGTCTGCTTTAGTGACTGGATTCGATGAGGCGTCAAGGTATGATGAACAGAGCCACCCCATATTGGAAGAAAGATGCAATAACTGTTCGCCAAAACTCATTTCGCCGGTTGTTGGCTTAAACAAATACTTTTCTTCCGGCATGAGGTTCGCCACCTTCATGGTATATTCTTTTGAATGTTGCAGTTTTGTAATTGATGCCTCTAAGAAAAGAGAATCAATTCTTTGAGCTCTCAGAGATAAACTGAAGGACAATATTAATATTAAAGAAATACTTAAAAATTTCATGTGATTAAGTTGTTACCCAAAAATAGGCAAATAACGGCCTGAAATTATGCCTAGAAATAACATATCAGTTGTCATGAAAGTATTTGTCATCCGTCACCATTATTATGAAAGCATTAGTCATATCTGGCGGTGGCAGTAAAGGGGCATTTGCTGGTGGCATTGCTGAATATCTGGTTAAGGATTGCGGCAATAATTATGATATTTTAGTAGGATGTTCCACTGGCAGCCTGCTATTACCCCACCTCGCCACAGGAAAGGTGGACAAAATAAAGAAGATTTATACCTCAGTTACCCAAAAAGATATTTTCAGCATTTCACCATTTCGTATTAATAAAACGCTGAAGGGGTATGATACGAGCATAAATCATTTCAATACCCTCCGTACCTTTTTGAAAGGATGTCCCACTTTTGGCGAGAGTGAGAATCTGCGACGATTAATCAGGAATAGCATTAGCAGGGATGATTTTGAAATGATTAGAGAATTAAAGCGTAATGTAATTTTTACTGTCTCCAATTTAACGGAACAAACCGTTGAATATATTCACTCCAGCAATTGTGATTATGAAGATTTTTGCAATTGGGCCTGGGCCTCCACCAATTTCGTACCCTTCATGAGTGTGTTTGAAAAAAATGGATGTCAGTATGCCGATGGCGGATTTGGAAGCCATATACCGATTTATTGTGCGTTAGAAAATAATGCTTGTCAAGTGGATGTAATCATACTTGAAAATGAACATCCAATCAGGAAACAGCCATTGGGTAGAAATGCTTTTTCTCTTTTGCTAAAAACATTTCGATTTATGGCCACACAAATCAGCATTAAAGATGTGATGATAGGGAAACTAATGGGAATAAACCGCAGGATTGATATTCGTATTTATTATACACCAAGGCAACTGACTGATAATTCGTTGATTTTCGACCCTGAACTAATGAGCCAATGGTGGGAAGAAGGATATCAATATGCTAAGACAACCGGGCCCATCTGTTATTGCCATCAACCGGTGTAAAAAACACTTGTATATTTTCATCATTAAATTTAACTAATACAGGGATTACTTTAAATATGTCACATATAAATCAGCAAGAGGCCTTTCTTTTTATGCCTGACATTAGCGGCTTTACAAAATTTGTTGGTGAAACAGAAATTGAACACAGCTCCCATATCATCCAGGAACTGTTGGAAATAATTATTAAGGAAAATAAACTGAACATGGAGTTGATGGAAATAGAAGGCGATGCAGTCTTCTTTTTCCGTTTTGGCAAAATTCCCTCTGTAGATGAAATTACCGGGCAGGCCAAAAGTATATTTGAAAAATTTCATCAGCACTTGCTGCAATATGAAAATCGAAGAATTTGTCAATGCGGTGCCTGCAGAACAGCTAATGATCTTACGGTGAAATTTATTATTCACACAGGTTCTGTTGGCAGTTATTATGTGAGAAGTCAGCATAAACTAATTGGAAAGGATGTAATCATTCTGCACCGGCTTCTTAAAAATAAAATCCCTGGCAATGAATATCTTCTCTTTACAAAACCATTCTTTGAAGCACTAAACAACCAAAAATTAAACTCCTTGCAACTATCAATGGTAGATGAAGGCGAGGAATTTGACGGTGTTATTGTTCCTTATAAATATACCTCAATTAAACACTGGATTAACGGCATTGAAGTTCATGAAGAAGGTAGTTTAGAAAACCCGGCAAACATGGTTCCGATAATTACAGAAAGTGCCATAATAAATTCACCTGCTGATATTGTATTCAGCTATATCGCCGATTTATCCAGAAGATCTGAATGGATGAATAATGTTAGAGTAATTGAATTAATTTCAAACGAAAAAATAAACCAGGTTGGCACAGTCCACAAATGTATTTCGAAGAACAAGAACTCAACCCTTTTTCATTTAAACTATTTTGAGCATGGAGAAAATGGTTTTACGATTACAGAAATTGATAATACCTGGAAAGCTTTCGGTCATAAATTTTCGGTAGACTATCTATCGGCAAAATCAAGCAAAGTCAAAATACAATTCCTGGTAAAAAATAATTTCACTTATAAAGTAATGTTTAACCTATTTATGAAAAATAAGATGGAGAGAACCCTAAAAATATCTTTAGGTAACATCAGAGAGAAATTCGAAAAACAGCCAGCATGATTTATTCACTAACAAGTTTTCCTTAAAACAACAAACCCTTTGTTAAAGCTATCAATTCTTGTTTGCTGTAAAACCCACTTGTTTTGCTTATTACCTTCCCATCCGGTGTGAGAAATAGTAAAGTTGGTGTGCCCCTAATTTCAAAATCTTTTACCACTCTTTCGCCTTCTTCTGATTCTATGTCAACCTGCGCATTAATAAAGCTCTTATTAAACAAGTCGCCAATTTCTTTTTCCGGGAATACCGTTCTTATCATTTTCCTGCAGGATGAACAATAGCTGGCATGTACAAGCAGAAACACGGGTTTATTTTCTCTTTTGCTTTGGGCTGCTGCCTGCCCTAAAGAAATGGCAGAGAATTGAACGCCATCTTTTGATTGCAACAAAGCATTTTCCCCTGATGAACTATTACAAGCCAGCAGTATAATAATAGTAAGTAAAAGTAACGTTATCAATGCTGCCGCTGATGCAATCGAAGTACCTATAATGCTTCTCATGTTATATTTGTATAACTCGAATATTTAATTGTGAACAGCCCCCTAATGAGAGGGCTGTTACTTAAAACCACCATTAACCAATCTATGAAGAAAGATTTGACAAATTTTTAGCTTTGTGCCGCCGTAATTTCTTTTATTATTTCTTCAGAAGGTTTAGCAACACTTATTTGTTTTACTACTTTTTTGGTTTTAGCATTTACCAACAAAATAACCCCGGTTGATTTTGCTTCTTTTACAGCATTGAAAACTTTATTTTTTTTCAATTCTGCCGTTGACTTAGCAATAGTTTGCAGATTTGTTAAATCATTTGCTACAAATTTTACCTTCAGATCCTTGCAGGCGGGCATTACTTCACTCATTACCCTTGCGCCATTAGCTTGGCAAACAGGGCACCAGTCTGCTTTATTAATTACCGCATAAACTTTCGGAGTCCCGGCTTTGGTTTGAGCCTTTGCTGAAAAGAAAACAGACGAACCTACGATTGCTATAAAAGCAACCAACACGGATTTAATTACTACATTTTTCATACTTTTAGTTTTATTGTTTTAAATTGATTTACTGAACAGTACCAAACCTGGTGCCTATATAAAAAGAAAAGCCATTAACATTACCTCCCTGCACTTTTGCTGGTGAAGTCCAATATGACCCGTCTAAATATAGTGTTTGAAAAAAACTGGATTTGGTTTTATAGGCAAGCCTTGCGCCACCTCTTGCAAAAACACTACTTTTTCTTGCCACATCCTGTTTAGCAATATTGCCAATATTGTCTATCGTTATTCTTGGCTCTCCAATATTGAGATAGCCACCACCTCCGTACAGTGATGTAAACCATTTTTTACTTTTAAAGGGAATATTCTTACCGCCATTCAGACCTAGTAGTAATAAAGAGCTGTTTGTATTTTGAAACAAGAAAGGAGAATTAGCATCTCGTACCTGCTGGTCGTATTTCAATGCGTTAAAGTCAAATATTAATTGACTATACCAATTATTTTTAAGTGCCATTTCAACGCCTGAATTAAAGGCCAGGGTGGATTTAATTGCCTTACCAAATTTTCCTTGTGGGGCTATTACACCAAAAGATGTAGTAAAAAATAGTTTTCCATTTTCCTGGGCACTTAAAGATTGGTTAATAAATACTGTTATTACGAAGGCAACTGTTATTGTTTTAATTTTCATGTTTCTTTTGATTGGTCTTAGGTTGAAAAATATTTAATATCAAGTCTCCTGTCAGTGCCCCATATAAAGTCATTCTTACCGGATTAGACTGTATATAGCAAGTACCTGAAGTGCATCCAACGAATTTCCAGTAAAAGTATCCGGCTACTGAACCAATGAGTACACCTGAAATGGTAAGAATATATTTTTTAATAAAATTCATAGGGGTCCTTATTTCACAATATCACATTGAACCAGTACGGCATGTTCATATAAATCGAGGTCTGCATTATAGCTATTACCGGCTGTAATGGCACCCTTTATTTTTATATTGTCACCTTCTTTAATTCCTGCTGTATTAGGACTTGTTTTTAGTGTGAACGTACCGCTGACTCCTACTTTAGCTCCCTGGTCCTTTAAAACGATTACTGTCTCTCCGTTTTGATTGGTGGAAATTTTGCTTACCCGGCCTTCTACAATAAGTACTTTGGAATTTCCATCCTGAGACAAATATTTTGCATTAGCAGCATTAGCATCTGCTGAAAATTCCTGTATAAGGTCGCTGACTTTTAATTCTGCAAACGCTTTTGTAGCCTGCACATCCCGGTGTGGTTTAAACCACATGTATGCCCCTACACTACCTGCTATTATTATTCCTGCCAGTATTATTAGACCTATTCGTTTCAATGTTTTCTTTTTCATATTATTTAGTTTGAAATAAAATATTTTTTCAGGAACGCTGAAAATTAAATACACTCAGGGTTTGAGAGTCATAGTCAATTAATCCTTGTTTTTTTAAATATACCAGTGACGTAGTAACCGATTGCCTGCTGGTAGTGGTAACCCTGGCAATATCTTCATGTGTTAAAAAGTTTTTTGCTGTATAACCGCCATCTACCGGATGACCGAATTCCATCACAAACTCTTTGAGAAAATCCAGTATCCTTTCCTTTACATCTTTGAGCATTAATGAAAACATCCGTTCTTCCATTTTTTTAATCCTCCTGCCAATAAATTGAAGAATATGTTTTTGAAAAGTGCTATTAGTTGCCATTAATTGATTAACTGTTTCTACAGGAATAAAACATACTTCACAATCCTCCATTGCTATTGCCACCTCCTGGCTGCTTTCTTCGTTATCCAACAAATTCAATTCGCCAAAAATGGCTCCCGGCTTGATAAAGTATTTAATTAACTCTTCACCGGTTTCACTAATGTTTGATATTTTAATAAGGCCTTTCTGCAGAAAATAAACATATTTAACTGGGGTGTCTGTTACATTGAATACCTTCCTTTCACTAATTCGCCTTACCACCCCGGCATTGTGCAATTTCAATATATCTTTCCTGTTCATAGTTATCCTAATAATGTCGGTGGTCAGTAATATTTTTTCAAGAGCCAGTCCATTTTGTGTTAGTGTACTCATTTAGAAAAAATTCAGTATTAATGTAAAATGAAATCAAAATCACTTGCGTCTTAATTTTAAAACAATCCTTAGCGCATAACTCTTTTCAATTTGTGTCAGGCGCCATTTGTCGCACAGGCGACACTTCGATTTTGATTACTGTTTTAAAACTCATTTCATGAACTAAAGCACCGTTATACTCCTTTTCTGTAGTTTTTGTGACGAGCAAATATTTAAACCCTTACAAACCAGTTGTTAAAAATTTTGGGTTAACTTAAGGTTTACTCTCCCACTATTTATTTTGTTACCTTTATAAAAAAACAATGCCCCTGACAATGGAAAAACAGGCAATTAAAGCTAATCCCCATAAATGGTTGGAACTGTACGGAGATATGCTCTATCAATATGCATTACCCAGGGTAAATGACAGTGTGATAGCTGAAGATTTGGTGCAGGACACATTTTTATCCGCATTAAAAGGTTTGGATGGTTATAAGGGTGAAGCTTCAGAAAAAAACTGGTTGTTTACCATTCTGAAAAACAAAATAATTGATTATTACAGAAAGAAAGCCACCGAACAAGCTGTTATGACAATGCCTGATTTAAAGTTGATGGATGATGAATGGTTTAATGAGGAAGGTAGCTGGGCTGAAAACAAAATGCCAAAAGACTGGCAAGCTGCTGATAACCCTGTCGAAAAGAAAGAAATACAGAAAATCATCAACTGGTGTAAAGACCACCTTAAAGAATTGCAACAACATGTGTTTACATTAAAATATATGGAAGACCTTAATTCAGATGAAATTTGTAAGGTATTAAAAATAAGTTCGTCTAACTATTGGGTATTAATACACCGGGCCAGGCTGCAAATGCGTGACTGTGTAGAAAAATATTGGTTAAAAAACTGAGGAGTATGAAAAAATTTATGATGAAGTATTTAATGGTTAATTGCAAAGAGGCCACATTCCTAATGGCAAAAAAAGAAGAAGGAAAACTTACTTTTATAGAAAAAATGAAGTTGTCCATGCACACTTCCATGTGTTCATTTTGTAAAAAATTTGAAAAACAAACCTCTAAAATAGGAATAGAAAGCAAGCATGTGCATGCTGAAGATAATTTATCGGGTTTTACAAAAGAAAGAATAGAGCGAATGCTGGATGAACATTTGTTCTGAATTTAGATGAAATTTTTACTATAGGACAGCTATCCTGATAAGTGGGAGACATCAAACAAACAGATTCAGGTAAATCCCTTTAAAATGAAATATTCAGGAATATCAGACGAACTCCTTTTTGTTGATATAATTTCCGAAGACAATCATTATAAACCAGGTCTTCGCTCTGAAGGTGAGATGACAATACTCTGGGGAATAAAAGATAATTCAAAACTCTTAGTTGATGGAGTTGAGGTGACATTGAAATCAGGACAGATTATATTTCTTACTGAGTTTCATAAATTGTTCTTACCGGAAGTTGGTTTGATTAGAATGATTAAGTTTAACCGTTCCTTTTACTGTATCATTGATCACGACCATGAGGTCAGTTGTAAGGGTATTTTGTTTTTTGGTTCATATCAGGTTCCCGTTATTACCTTGCCGGAGAAAGAATTTGAAAAATTTGAAATTCTGTGGAAGATGCTGAACATAGAAATGGAATCAAAAGACAATCTTCAATTGCAAATGCTGCAGATGATGCTTAAAAGATTTATTATTCTTTGTACAAGGTTATATAAAGAGCAAAATCATCTTTCCGGTTTTCATAAACTACATCTCGATATAGTACGTGAGTTTAATTATCTTGTAGAATTGCATTTTCGGGAGAAGCATACTGTATCAGAATATGCAGAGCTATTAAACAAGTCACCGAAGACACTATCTAATCTTTTCTCACAGGTGGCGGGAAATTCTCCATTGCAACTTATACAAGACAGGATTGCTTTGGAAGCCAAAAGACTATTGTATTACACGGCTAAAACAATTAAGGAGATTGCTTATGAAACGGGGTTCGAAGATATCCAGACCTTTAGCCGGTTTTTCAAAAATAAAGAGGGGATTTCTCCAAAAGAGTATAGAATGAAGCTGAAGGCTATTACTGCTGAAAAGAGGCCCGACGATTCGCTGGTTAAAGAGCCCTTGTTAACTGAATAAGGTTATTACATAAACGATAACGGTTAAAATAGTTCCTGAATATCTTTCGCAGCTATATATGTTGATTTGGTGAACCCTTCGGCAAATGCGACATTAACATTTCTTCCAAATATCTGATTACTATTTTCAATTTGCTTTAGCAAGTTTTTTATACCTACAGGGGAGCTGTCTTCTGAATCTTGAAACTGGGACTTATAGGCGAGAATTACCTTCATTTTTTCTGGGAATACATTACTTATATCAATGACTACATCAGGCTTTATCATTAGATCCTGTATGTAATGATATACTGCTGAGGGTCTGTAAGGCAATTGCTTTACCCCTTTATAATGGGTCTCGATATTTTTTAAACCAGAAAAAAACGAAGCATCTTTGATGAGATTAGCAGCATTATTATGATCTGGATGACGATCAATAAAGGCATTTGCCAGTATTATTTTTGGTCTGTAGAAACGAATTAACTCAATTATTTTTATTTGTGAGTCTCTGTTATTTACAATTTGTCCATCGATAAAATTTAATTGAATACGTTTTTTTGCACCTAACATCATGGCTGCTTTTTTAGCTTCTTCAGTCCGCTGATTTACGGTACCGAAACTGCCTAACCCACCTCTTGTAATATCTACCAGGATAATTTTAGCTCCGTTGTCTTTTGCAATTAATAGCGTTCCTGCCGACGCACATTCCACATCATCAGGATGTGCTCCAAATGCCATTATATCAACAACGTGGTTATTCATCTTCCCATTTTTTAAACAATGTAGTAGCTATATGCCCTCCAAAACCAAACGTATTATTAAGTACATACCGGAGCTGTTTAGAATAATTTTCTTTCAGAACAAAATGAAAATATTGGTCAAATGGCGATTCAATATTTTCGGTATTATAGATTTTTGGAATCATATTATTCTCAAGTGAGAGTACCGAAAAGATGCTCTCTACTGCACCGGCGGCGCCCAATAAATGACCGGTAGCTGACTTGGTTGCGCATATTGTCAAATCCTGGTTTGTACCGAATAATTGATGAATAGCTTTTAACTCGCTGATATCTCCCATAGGGGTTGACGTGGCGTGAGCATTGATACAATCAATTTGTCCGGGATTTAATCCTGCTTCATCCAATGCCCGTTTCATTCCAAGATATGCACCTTTTCCATCAGGATGGGTTCCGGTTAAGTGAAAGGCGTCGGCTGCCATACCCGTACCAACAATTTCAGCTAATATTTTTGCATCTCTTTCCACAGCACTTTCCAAACTTTCCAGCACTAATGCACCTGCGCCTTCACCAATTACAAACCCATCTCTTGCAATGTCGAAAGGACGACAGGCTGTCGTACAGATATTGTTTTTTTGTGATAACGCTTTTGAGGCGTTGAAACCACCAACTGAAGCTTCGTTAATTGCAGCTTCAGAACCGCCTGAAATAATCATTTTTGCTTTACCGAGTTTAATATAGTGATAAGCATCAATAATTGCATTATTACTCGAAGCGCATGCCGAAATTGTGCTAAAGTTTATGCCGTGAAGTCCGTATCGAATTGAGATAACACCTGAAGGTATATCAGCAATCATTTTAGGTACAAAAAACGGATTAAATCTTGGTCGTCTGTTACCTTCCGCAAACTCCAGCATTTGTTCCTGGAAAGTCTGAATACCACCATTTCCTGAACCCCAAATTACGCCAACTTCGTCTCTGTCAATTTTATCTAATGTAGCCATACTTAACGCCTCATCAACTGCAGCGACAGCATACTGTGTAAACAAATCATATTTTCTTATTTCCCCTTTTTCAAAATACTTCAGTGGATCAAATTCTTTTACTTCGGCAGCAAATTTTGTTTTGAACAGCGTAGTGTCAAATTTGGTAATTGTCCCTATACCGTTATATCCTGCCAAAAGGTTTCGCCATGTTGTGATGGCATTGTTCCCAAGAGGAGTAACTGCTCCGATGCCAGTTACAACAACTCTATGAAAATAGTTTTTGAGATTCATTCTGTCATTTGTTAAGTATAAACCTTTTGATATCATCTGAAATTTGAATAGGGTATTCTAATAAAGCAAAATGCCCGCAATCGTATATCCTTAATTCACTTTTTTTAACAAGCTCATGAATTTTATACGCCCCCTGCATTGTGAATACTTCGTCATTCTTTCCCCAGAGTATAAGCGTTCTTGGTTGCCACCGATGCAAAAACAATTGCCATTGGGGATATAATTCAACATTACTTCTGTAGTCCTTTTTTAATGCAATTTGAAAAGCTTTTATTTGAGGTCTGTCTAACAAATACTGATCAAGCATATAGTATTCCGGAGCAATTTTTGTTCTATCATAAATACCGTTGAGATACTCCCATTTAGTGTAGTCAAGTTCAAATAGTTTGTTATACTGTTTCAAACTTTCGCCGGTGTTTTCATCTAACCATTTTCTTGCGTTTATAAGGACTTCACCCATCCCTTCTTTATGAATGATTCCATTTTGAAAAATTAAGCCCTGCATAAGCTCAGGATTTTGTGTTAGCACCCTCATAATAATTGGTGCACTATAATCGAAGAGATAGAAATAGGCTTTTGTAATCTTTTTTGATTGTAAAAAAGCATTTAGAAATAAAGCGTATTGCTCAAAGGTTGGAGTAAAGCCTGCATCATTTAACTCTGTAAACCCGAATCCCGGCATATCAGGAGCCAAAACATAAACGCTGTCAGCCAGTAAAAGCATAATTTCTTTAAACATCAATGATGATGAAGGATAACCATGTAGTAAAACCACGACAGGCTTTTCTCTATTACCTGCTTCTCTGTAAAAAATGCGGTTATTGTTTATATCAACCCAGTCATTTTTTATCTGGGTGTGAAATTCTTGCCTGTTCATAATTTCCTATCAGTTTCATCAATTGCCAAATCATTAATACTTGCAAAACGCTTACTCATCAGTCCGTTTTCATCAAACTCCCAATTTTCATTTCCGTAAGCTCTGAACCACTGACCTCTGGCATCCTGATATTCGTATTCAAATCTTACAGCGATACGGTTACCGGCATGTGCCCAATACTCTTTTCGTAGTTTATAATTGAGTTCCTTTTGCCATTTGAGGGTCAGAAATTTTATGATCTCGTCCCTGCCGGAAAAAAACTCATTCCTGTTCCGCCATTCGCTATTTAATGAATAGGCTTTGGAAACTCTTACAGGATCTTTGCTGTTCCAGGCATCTTCCGCCAACTGAATTTTTTGCTTAGCCGTTTCTTCTGTAAAAGGAGGCAATGGCAATTTTATTTCTTTTTTCATTTTAATATTTTAATAAATTATAAAATAAATTGTTGTAGCTATCCCAATAATTATGATAGCTGTTTTTAAAATACAAGGCCTCAGCCGTAACGAATATTTAGCTCCATAAAAACCACCCAGGATACTCCCCAACAACATCAATAAACACTTGTCCCATATAATAATGTCTTTAATAATAAATAACACTGCCGCAGTGCCGTTAGTAACTGATACGTATAGAACCTTTATGCCGTTTAATTCATTAAGGTCCGAATAGCCAAAACTGATAAAGAGAGAAAGAAACATAATTCCCAATCCGGCGCCAAAAAATCCTCCGTAAACTGAAAGCACAATTTGCATTAGTGTTATAGTAATTACTGCACTTGCAGATTTGCACTTGCTCAAATGCCTGAAATTGAAAAGGCGCTGAATTTTTGCTGCAAAAACAAAAAACAGTAATGCGACAATAAGAAAATAGGGAACTAAATACCTGAAACTTTCAATTGAAATAAGAGAAAGCAAAAAAGCTCCGACAGCTCCGCCTGTTGCACCAAGAAACAATAACTTTTTAATTTCTATTTTGCTATTGATAATCTCATTTTGGAATGCCTTTGCACTGGCTAAATTACCCGGCCATAATGCTACAGTTGAAATAGCACTTGCAGCCACGGGATTGACACCCGAAAAAGCAAGTGCCGAAAAAGTAATAAATCCTCCCCCGCCGGCTACTGCATTAAATACACCGGCTATGAATGAAGCAGCAAACAGTATAATAATTTCTGTCATTTACGAATGGATAGTTTGAAAAGATCAAAACATACTGCCTGCTATTGGTATAACAGGCAATAATCGGTAATTCATCAAGCCTTAACTTTTCTATCCAGAAAATCCTTGATGATTGGGATAATTTCACTGCCGTGGCTTTCTAAGGCAAAGTGACCTGCATCAAACAGATGATACTCCAGGTTTTTTACATCTTTTTTAAATGCTTCTGCACCGGATGCGGGGAATATGTAATCATTTTTACCATATACAATCAGCATTTGGGGACTGTGCTTGCGAAAATACTCCTGCCATTGACCATATAATTTAACATTGGATTGGTAGTCGTGAAATAACTGTAGTTGAATGCTATTGTTTTCTTCACGTCTTAAATGCGTCAAATCCAGTTCCCAATTATCAGGGTTAATCAAAGAATCATCCGCTACACCATGTGTGTATTGCCATCTCAGACCTTCCGGTGAATGGAAGCCTTCCAATTGTTTCTCAACTTCTTTATTGGTTTTATCAGCCCAATATTCCTTAATAGGATCCCAAAAGGTTTCAAGCCCTTCATTGTAAGCACACCCGTTTTGAAGAATTATGCTTTCAATACGGTCCTTATATTTTGAAGCAATCCGCCAACCGATAGGCGCCCCATAGTCCATCAGGTATAAGCTGAATTTATCAAGTTTCAATTCAGCTATAAGACCTTCAATAACTTTTGTAAGTCCGTCAAAAGTGTAGTCAAATTTGGTCATAAGAGGTTGTTCACTTCTGCCGAAACCAGGATAGTCGGGAGCGATTGTGTGATAGCTATCGGCCAAATCTCTCATAAGATCACGAAACATATGTGAAGAAGTAGGATAGCCATGTAATAAAAGCAAAGTTTTTTTATTGCTTTTGCCAGCTTCACGGTAAAAAATGTTCACACCATTTATTGATTTGGTGTTGTACGATACTTGATTTTTCATCTCTGATAGTTTTTTTAAAAAATTTTAGAATTAAATATTATGCAAAGATGGATTTGCCGGAAAGTTCATGGGTAGGTGCTTTTACCTTAAGAGTTAGCAATATTTCCCTTTTGGTTTTATTGCATTTTGAGAAACTAAATACGGCACGTTTCTATAAAATATCAGGAATTAAAATCATACTATCCCCTTTTTTTGTTGTTTTTCCATTACTCCTTTAAATATCTAGCTAACAATACAACGCTTAATTTTTTCCTTTCCATCACCATGAAATATAATTTTAATGTTACTTACTATCCTCCGCATACTGTCGGGAAGAATTGCCAATTCTCTGGGTAATGCCGTCTAACATCCCGCATTGTTGTATAGCCATCTTTGTACGGTTAAAAAAACAATCAAAAATTATCAAAATGACAAAGACAAAATTCACTGTTCCTGCATGGAACGAAGTAGGTGCCAGTAACCAGGCCATTTTTGACAATCTGAAATCAGCATTGGGCTTTGTACCAAACCTATATGCTGCATTAGCATATTCAGATACAGGGTTAGGGAATTATCTGCAATTTCAAAATGGGAAGACTTCGCTTTCAAACAAAGAAAAAGAAGTGATAAATCTGGTAGTAAGCCAGGTAAATGGTTGCAGGTATTGCCAGAGTGCCCATACGGTTTTAGGCAAAATGAATGGTTTTACAGATGATCAGATCATAGAGATCCGGGGCGGTGCTGCATCGTTTGATGCGAAACTTGACTCCCTCGCAAATCTTACTTATGAAATCGCTTCTAATAAAGGTCAACCTTCTTCTGACGCTGTTGAAAACTTTTTTGCAGCAGGCTATACAAAGGGATCGTTAGTTGATGTGATTATCGCCATTGCCGACAAAATTGTGATGAACTACTTACACAAAATTACCGATGTGCCAATTGATTTTCCCATTGCACCTGAACTTAATGCTACCGTGGCTCAACACAAATGTTCTTGCTAATAAATTTTATAAACTTTTAAATAAATAAAAATGAAAAAAATAATCTTTCTGAATTTTATGATCTTCCTGTCCATCATAAGTTTTGGGCAGCTACCGGAACCTGGATTTAAATTTGATAAAAGCACTGCCATTGTCATCACAGATCCTCAAAATGATTTTTTAAGTGAAAAAGGTGTGGCGTGGGGTGCTGTTGGTGAAAGTGTAAAGGAAAATGGAACAGTGGAAAACCTGCGTAAGCTATTTGAATTGGCAGCACAGAATAGTATTCTTGTATTTGTTTCTCCGCACTATTATTATCAACACGATCATCAATGGAAATTTGAAGGAGTGCTTGAAAAACTGATGCACAACATTGGAATGTTCGACAGAAAAGGTCCATTGACCACAGAAGGTTTTGAAGGCTCGGGGGCTGATTGGCTCCAACCTTACAAAAAATACATCAGTGGAAGTAACGTAATTGTAACATCTCCCCACAAAGTTTATGGCCCACAAAGCAATGACCTTGCACTTCAGCTAAGAAAAAGAGGAATTGATAAGGTTGTGATTGCAGGTATGTCAGGTAATTTATGCGTGGAGTCACATCTGCGTGAGTTATTAGAAGAAGGATTTGAAGTGGCGGTAGTATCTGACGCAACAGCATCGGCAAAGCTACCCAGTTTGAACGGAGCGCAGGCAGCACTTACAAATTATACTTTGCTGGCAAGTAAGGTTTTTAAAACCAGTGAATTTCTCAATGAGGTAAAGGGTGGTAAATAGGCAAGGTCGGGTTCCGGAAAAACCAGGGGAGCTGCCATCTTACTAATGGACAGCTCCCTATTTTAATATGTCCAGACACCGGTTGTATATGCAACTTGTATTATAATACGTATTCTTCCTGAAAAGCAACATCAATTACATATTTCAAATGCCGTCTGTTAATACAGGCGGCATTTCTGTCTAAGATTGTATGCGGCAATAAATGAAGGCTACTTTTTAAGCAAATCTGCAACTTCCGTTTTAACAAATTTTCAATTGTACAAGCTGTAAGGAATAGAACACTTTATTGTCAACATAAGCAGTATGAATGAGAGTACCGTTTTAAAATCATTCAAATTTTTAAATCTGAAAACTGCAGTTATGAAGAGTTATATACCACTAATTATTTTTTGCTTCATATTCTTCACTTTCTCAAATGTGTCGGCGCAAAATGGATGGGCACCCAAAAAAATGTTCCGTTTCTACGAGGATAATGATTTTATTAATCTCCGGGGAAAAGGAACTGATGAAGCATATACCAACGGAACCCGGTTAGATATTTTTTATGAAAAAAGTAGAAACTCTCATTTTGTCCTGAATAAATTATTTCCAAAAGCGGGGGTTAATTCTGTAAATACGTACGGCTGGGGAATTATGCAACTGATGTACACACCAAGAACTATTAATACCGTTGAACCAGACACTCATGATTTCCCCTATGCCGGTGCACTGTTTGCAATAAGGTCGCTTCACTCAGCAAACGCATTAAAAAAGTACAGCTTCAAAACAGAATTGCAAATAGGACTTACTGGCCCATTGTCTTTTGCGAAAGAAGCTCAGATTGCCGCTCACAAACTTATAAAGTATCAACGTCCTATGGGATGGGACAGCCAGCTACCTCCAAATGCTATATTTAATATAAATTTTACTGCTGAAAAAAAATTGATGCAATATAAAAAATGGATGGAGGTAATCGGCGGTACTCAAATTGCGGCAGGTACTTTTCTAAATAGTTTGTCTGCCCATTCATTAATCCGGATTGGAAAGATGAATCCTTATTTTGACGGTTTTATCCAAAGATTTTCCTCTTCGTCTGAAAAGGGAAATAAAAATAATATGCAGTGGCAGGCATCTGTTATTTTGAGACCAAGAATCGAATATCAATTCTACAATGTCATAACAAGCAGAAACGGGAATGTCAAAACCAAAAAAGAAATAACTGAGAATGCAGAAAAAAGCAATCTCACTGAAACATCCAGCCCAAATCACCTTATAGCAGGATTTGACTATGGCATGTCATTAATTTGCGACCATAACAGTTTTTCAATTACTCAAAAAGTAGAGTCAGCTTCCATACAGGGTTTGAGGCATCATGAAGTAGGTAATATTTCTTACACAAAATCCTGGTAGTTATTGTTCCGGTATCTATTTTTAAAGCAACCATCATCACTTAATAATCAGCGACTGCATTTTATGAAAGCAAAAAATATTTTTATTTTATTGTCTGTTTCGGTTCCGGTAATAATTTCTCTATTGTCTCTTGCATGGCCCGGAATATTGTGGTTGTTTATATTGATTGCGCCCCTGATTATATTAGGTTATTCTGACCTGCTTCAAAAAAAGCAATCCATCAAAAGAAATTTTCCGGTAATTGGTCAATTGCGGTATTTACTCGAAAAAGTAAGACCTGAGATTATGCAATATTTTGTTGAAACTGATACCGAAGGAAGGCCCATCAACAGAATATTCCGAAGCATAGTTTACCAACGGGCAAAAAAGGTAAATGATACTGCTCCATTCGGTACACAGATGGATGTTTATGAAGCAGGCTACGAATGGATGAATCATTCCATTTATGCGCATGAAACCACTAATAGTGACAAAGATGCCAGGGTAATGATTGGAGGACCAGATTGTTTGAAACCTTACTCAGCAAGCTTGCTCAATATCTCTGCTATGAGTTATGGCGCTTTAAGTATGAATGCAATCCTTGCATTAAACAAAGGAGCCAAGTTAGGTGGGTTTGCACATAATACTGGTGAAGGTGGAATCAGCGCTTACCATCTTGAAAACGGCGGCGATTTAATCTGGCAAATTGGTACCGGTTATTTTGGCTGCAGAAATGAGAAAGGATATTTCGATGATGAAAAGTTCATCCAAAATGCATCCATTGAAAATGTAAAAATGATTGAGCTTAAAATTTCGCAGGGTGCCAAGCCGGGGCATGGAGGCATATTACCAGCAAGCAAGAACACTGAAGAAATTGCCGGAATAAGAGGAGTTACTCCTTTTACAGATGTGATGTCTCCTCCATGTCATACTGCGTTTTCCAACTCAGTTGAACTAATGCAATTCATAGGAAGACTGCGTCATCTATCAAAGGGGAAGCCAATTGGTTTTAAACTCTGTATTGGCCGCAAAGAGGAATTCATTGACATCTGCAAAGCCATGCTGGTAACAGGTATTAAACCTGACTTTATAACCATTGACGGAGGAGAAGGCGGTACGGGTGCAGCACCGGTTGAGTTTACTAACTCTATAGGAATGCCACTTCGTGACGGACTTGCCTTCGCTTACGATATGCTTACAGGATTTAATTTAAAAAAAGATATTAAACTCATTGCTGCAGGTAAAATATTTACTGCCTTTCACATGGTAAAAACTATGGCGCTCGGCGCTGATTTATGTAATAGTGCCCGTGGGATGATGCTGGCACTGGGCTGCATCCAGGCATTACAATGCAATACCAATAAATGCCCTGTAGGCGTAGCTACACAGGATAAGAGTTTGATGAAAGGGCTCGACCCAACCAATAAAGCTGCCCGGGTGTACAATTATCATAAAGCCACTTTACACAGTTTTATTGAATTATTAGCTGCAGCAGGAATCAGAAAATCCGATGAATTATCAAGAAGCCACATTAACCGGAGGGTCACTATGAACCAGGTAATGACCTATCATGAAATTTACCCGGGATTAAAAGCAGGAGAGCTATTAAATCATGAACCGTTGCCTGAACAACTTAAAACAACCCTGCTATGAGCAGTAAAAAAATAAAATTTTCAAATTCCACCGGTCATCAATTGGCAGCAATAATTGAACTGCCTGAAAATGTAGAACCATTAGGATTTGCAGTATTTGCACATTGCTTTACCTGTAATAAAAATTTAACCGCAGTAAAAAATATTGGAAGATCACTTACAAACAATGGAATAGCTGTATTAAGATTCGATTTTACAGGACTTGGAGAAAGCGAAGGTGATTTTGAAGATACCAACTTCTCTTCTAACATTGAAGATTTACTTTATGCTGCATTTTTTTTAGAAGGTGAATATAAGGCACCGACTATTCTTATTGGACATTCTCTTGGAGGTGCAGCAGTAATTGCTGCATCCGGAAGAATCGAAAGCGTAAAAGCTGTTGCTACTATTGGTGCACCTTCCAATCCGGCACATGTAGCTCATTTATTTTCATCAGGATTGCAGGAAATAAATACGAATGGGTTGGCTGAAGTTTCAATAGGTGGAAGAAGCTTTACTATAAAAAAACAATTTCTTGATGACATCGTAGAAAATAGAATAAATAAGGCTGTGCATGAAATGAGAAAACCGATTTTGATTTTGCATTCACCACAGGACAAAACAGTAGGTATCGAAAACGCAGCACAAATTTATCAGTCAGCTATGCATCCAAAGAGTTTTATTTCTCTTGATGGTGCTGACCATTTGCTTTCGGATAATAAAGACTCAATTTATGCAGGGAAGATGATAGCTACCTGGGCCAAAAGATATATTTAGCAGGTTGCACAGTCACTATAGCCTTTTAGTATTCTTCATTTGCTAAGAATAAATTTTAACAGTTAAAAATTTCGGATAATGGGATGGTGGGAAGCTTTTAAAGAGTGGTTTTTAAGTCTCGGAACAAAGTACAATGTAAACCCCTACATTTTTGGATGCATATATATTGGCGCAATCCCTTTCTTTTTTCTATGCCTGCGCTGGACGATTTTTAGAATAAGAAATAGAAAGGCATTTTTATTGCCACTTATGCTTACAGGGCTTTGTTTTATTTCTGCTTATCTCTATCTCATTATAGCTGGTAAAAATATTTCTGCATGGGTATATTTGTTTATTGCAGTAATGGTTGCATACGGTATTTATTCAACCCTGAAAAAGATAAAAAGGCAAAACTTCTAAAGTCAAGAAGTAAATTGAACATTGACTAAAGTATAAATCGGCTATACCTTATTTTCCTTAATAAGTTTTCTGTAAGTAGCAACTAATTTTTGTTGGGAATAACCAATCCTGTACATGAAATAAATTAAATAAAATGTACCCTTGGTCTTATAGATACCATTTTCAAGATATTTACGGGCAGATGTGAGCATCGGCTTTTTAATTATGGTAAACCGACAAACCTTTTTTAGCTGTTTAATAATATATTGGTCTTCCAGTACAATGTGTTTTTCGCTAAAGCCTCCTGCTTTTTCAAATTTCTCTTTCTTTACAAACAAACTCTGGTCGCCAAAACGTACCGCATCTATATCAAAACGTGTAAACCAGCAATTGGCTTTTAATAACCAATGATTATAATCAAAAGACAACATAAAGCAGCCAGCACCGTAGTCTTCTTCAATTGCTTTTAGTATATCGGCAGTAAAATTTGGTGGCGGAATAGTATCAGCATGTAAAAAATAGAAAATGTTTTCAGTTGCCAAGGATGCCCCATAATTCATTTGTGCCGCCCTGCCCTTTTTAGGGCTAACTACTGCTCTTACCCCAATTGAATTTGCAATGGCAACAGTGTCATCAGTGCTGCCACCATCAGTAATGATAATTTCAGTTATTAAACCGCCTTTATCATATTCCAATAACTTTTTGATGGTTGCTTTGATATGCGCCGCTTCATTAAAGGTTGGAATAATTGCACTAATCATACTTTGCCTGTTTTTCTTTGCAGCATTTGCCTCAGCTCTTCAGTTAAATCGTTTTCATTATCTATATCTGATAGTTCGGCCAATTGATAAACAGAGAGGTTTTGTTGATTACAAATGGCTAATGTTTGTTTTAAAACCTCATCGGAGCTCCAACGAATATTTTGAAATAGCTGATGGTGCATTTGTTTTATGGCTAACAAATAATACCCTCCGTCATTTGCAGGCCCTATCACCACATCATGCTTCTGTAAATAAGCAAAAGCATTCATTATTATAGCCGAAGTAATTTGTAAACAATCGGTACCGATAATGGCAACCGCATTGTTTCCCTTCCCAAATGCATAAATAAATCCATTCTGTATCTTTTCGCCTAAATCATTCCCCGCCTGAACTTGTTTTTTATAAACTTCATTACCCCATACGTCCCTTTGTTCGATATTGTCTGAATAAAATACTATTTTTTCAACAGGAAGGTAATTAGTAACACTTGCTGTATGCTGCAGTAGATGACTATAGACAGTTAGCGCCATATCATTGCCAATAGTAGCAGCCAGCCGGGTCTTCACCTGTCCGTGAATTAAGTTCTTTGCAAAAATTATCAGCGCCTGTTTCATTTCATCTGCTTTATAGTTTCAAAAAAAAGCTCTGAAAGTTTTTCATCAGCTTTACTTGCTATTTCTATAATCTCTGGAATGTTTACAGGCTTTAAATTATCAGGGTCGCATTCATCGGTAATTACAGATATAGCAGCACATGGTAGCTGAGCATGATTAGCAGCAATTACTTCCGGCACTGTACTCATTCCCACCATATCAGCACCAATTACTTTTAGATAACGATATTCAGCTCTCGTCTCCAGGTTGGGGCCATTTACTGCTGCATAAACACCTTGCTTTACTGCTATATTATTTTCAACCGCTTTTTCATACAGGTATTTGTTCAATGTAGTGTTGTAAGGTTGGCTCATATCTGGAAAGCGGCCACCCAATTCGTCCAGGTTTTTGCCAGTTAATGGATTGCCTGATTGTAAATTGATATGGTCATCAATCATTACCAGGTCACCTTTTTTGAAATTTGGATTAATCCCGCCGGCAACATTGGAGAGCAGGAGATATTTTATCCCCAGCAACTTCATTACCCTTATTGGAAAAACTATTTGCTGCATGGTATAACCTTCATACGAATGAAAACGGCCCTGCATTACCAGCACTTTTTTATCTCCTATAAAACCATAAATGAGATTGCCTTTATGAAATTCAACAGTAGATATTGGGAAGTTAGGTATTTCCGAATACGGTATGGTATGCGTTACTTCTATGAGATTAATAAGTTGATGCAACCCTGTACCCAATACAATTCCGGCATCAGCATTATCAATTCCCAGTGCAATCAAATATTCTTTTGCTTTTTCTAATTCATTCATAATTGTAAATTTAGCAACAACCGCCCCCATCATAAAACCAGGTGCTTTCGGAAATAAAAATATCATTCCTGTTTAGTCCCTTTAATGCCCCCGCCGTTTTATCACATACAGCCAAGGGTTGGTTGGGCATTAAAAAATGACCTTTCATATCATCAAAAAAATCTTCCATTCCATAATAGATGGCTGTTTTACCAGTAAACACACAGGGGCCATCAGCAGGCATCGGGTCTTTAATGGCACACACTTCCACACTCTCAATAAAAATCAATTCATCAGTATCGTAATTTACCGGGTCTAAAATCCTGTATGGCCGTTTTGCTCTTATTTCCACTGTACCAAAACCTGTATCGGTTATCATTTTAATATAATCCTTTAATGGAAGGGAACCACTCAGGCACAACGCTCTTAAACGTTCATCATCTCTTAATTTCCCAGGTATTCTTTGTTCACAGGTTGGGTCCGACAATACCAGTCTTCCACGGGGCTTTAATACCCGATACATTTCCTGTAAAGCTTTTTTAAGGTCATCATGTTTGAAAATATTGAACAGACAATTTTGTGCGGCTATATCAATAGAATTGTTTTCAATAGGTAAATTCAATGCATCACCTTTTACCAGCTTCACAAAATCAGAGCTGAACCATGCATTATCTTTTTCGGCTATTGCAAAATTATCTTTACTGACCTGCAACATTTCATCTACAACGTCCACACCGATTACACCATCCTTCTGCCTGCTGAAATAAGCGAACTGTAACAATTCCATTCCACCGCCAACGCCTACATATAGTATTTTAGGGTTGTTTACAAGGTCTCTTGGGTTTACAGTGCTGCCGCAACCATAATTCATGTCCAGCATTTTCTTTGGAATGCTCAAGCCGGGTAATTGCCAAACGGGTGTTGTTGTACAACACAATCCTACTTGTGGATTTTCAGCAGCTTCTTTATAAACGTTTTTTGTTGTTTCTAAATACGACATAGTTAAATAATTTTAAGTGACAGCGCCACCACAGCTTGAACCAGCACCTGCTGTACAGCCATAGCAATGTTGCCCGATGACAATATTCCTTTTATTGAGTGATTCAATGTTGAATTGTGATATATGATTGGAAGAACAAGCCAGTTTTAATTCCAGCATCTGGTTAAAATCGCAATCGTACAGGGAGCCATCCCAACCCACGGAAATAGTATTTCGGCACATTACGTTTTGAGCAGCTATTGGATTATAAGCATCAACCAGCTTTTCCATATACTTTTCATAATTGCCTGTTTGCAATAGATAATCTAAAAAGCGGCTAATAGGAAGATTGGTAATAGCGTACAGATTATTGAAACCAATTCCGTATTTTTCCATCAATGCATGTTTGTATTCGATTTCTAATGCGTGTTGTGATGGGGGCAAAAATGCACCCGCAGGATTAAAGACAAGATTTAAAATTAATCCGGTTCCATCTTTGCCATAACCAATTTCATTCAGCATTTGCAATGCTTTAATGCTGTCTTCAAACACCCCATTGCCCCGTTGCCGGTCTGTTCTGTCCTGTGTATAAAAAGGAAGAGAAGAAACTACTTCAATATTATGTTGTTTATAAAACTGCGGAAGGTTGTGATACTTTTTGTTTGCCAAAATAATAGTGAGATTGCAGCGTACAATTATGTGCCTGTTTAGTTTTTTTATTTCTTCTGCAAACCATCTGAAATCCGGGTTCATTTCTGGCGCACCGCCGGTAAGGTCAACAGTTTTTAATGATGGATTATTTTTCAATGCTTCCAAACATTGCTGCATGGTTTCTTTAGTCATTATCTCCTTACGATCGGGGCCAGCGTCCACATGGCAGTGTTTGCACACCTGGTTACACATCTTGCCCACATTTACCTGAAAGGTTTCTATATTAGTTGGGTTCAACGGATATAGCCCCGTTTCTTCCAGCTTTTGCTGAAAGGGAACAAGGGCAAAGCCACCGGGTTGACCATGCTGCAGGATTTCTATTTGCTCAGCGGCAATCGCCAGTTTATTATGTTCTGCTAATAATGATTTCATAATTACATAGCGATTTCTTTTACCTTATTCATCATCTGTACACCATGCACCAGCGATGCTCCACCCCGAATGGCACAGGCTACATGTACTGCCTCCATCATTTGAGCTTCGCTCCATCCTTTTTCAAATGCATCACTGCTGTACGCATCAATACAATAAGGGCATTGTACAGCATGGGCAACTGCCAGGGCAATCAAAGATTTTTCACGGGCTGTTAACTCACTGTCTTTAAAAACATCACCATAATAGGCAAAAAATTTATCGCCCAGATTTTTTTGAAAGTCCGATACCTTGCCAAATTTTTTAAGATCGTCTGCATTGTAATAACTATTCATATATTATTAATTATAGATTTAAAAATATAACACCCAAATGGTAAACTACAATTTTACTTTCTTAAATAAATATTTACCATTGTCCAATTTAACCTTTGCAATCATATTACCATTAAGCTGCTCCGGCAAATTGAAATTTTGTTTTACGGCGGATGTCTCCTGTTGCCATACTGTTTTTCCATAAGCGTTAATGAGGCATATTTTGGCAAACCCGGAATAAGGATTTGAAAGATGAATTGTATTGGTCCCATTCCTCCTAATCTTAATAGACAGCATATCTTCATCATCCACTTTTATCTCTTCCTCTTCAAACAGCCAGGTAAGTACATGCACAAACTCCCTCTCCCAAAACCACTCCTGATGAAGACCATCCCCATAAAAATCAAAATGCAGCTCATCTTCCCGATAATCCGAATCTCTCAGGGTATTATATAGTGCTAATAAATCCTTCATCAGCGATTCACTCTCCAGTTCACCCCCAAACAATGCAATTTTTACTGGTAATTGTTTGGGGGTTTGAGCTGCAAACTGATAGATTTCATCAGCAAAATATAAAGCCGGAGAAAATATACCTGCTTTGCTAAAAACATCCTGTCTTGCTAAAATGGCATACAATGAAATTAATCCACCCATTGAACTGCCCATAATAGCTGTGTTATCTCTTTCGGGTTTGGTACGCAGTCTTTTGTCAATATCAGGCTTAAGTGTATCTGTTATAAATTGGATATACATATTTCCTTTGCCACCTCCCTGCTTTGTTACCCACGGACAATACTCATTAATGCTTTCATGATCTGCGCTATCTATTCCAATTGCAATAACTCCTTGCATCCCATTTGAAAAAAACTTGTTTAGTGAGTGATCAATATTCCATTTGCCGTTAGCTGAAGATATTCCCCACTTAAACAAATTTTGTGCATCCTGCATATATAAAACAGGATAATGCTGAACACGGTTTAAGCGATAATCTGGTGGAAGATACACCCATATACGCCTATACTTATTTAACTGTGGCACAAAATAGTTATGTTCAAAGATGCTAACACCCGGGTTTATTTTTTCATTTGTAATATCTTTCCAGCCTGATACTTTTGTAATAAAGCGAACTGATTCATCACCTAATATTAAATAGTAATTTGGTAAATCGTTACCGCCTAAATCGCATTCTACACGATCCCAACTACCTCTTGTAAATTTGAATTCAATAATATCCCCTGGCTTTTTATCAATTACAACATAATAAACTCCTTGTTCATCCATTTTCATCTTGTAACCCTCATCATTGGTTTGCCAATTGTTAAAATTGCCGCTAACATATATTGCATCACCGGATGGAGTGTTTAACGGTATATCCGTAAGGCATATACTGAATTTAGTTGCATTGTCCATTATTGAATTATTTATATTACTCAATACATTTACTCATTATTGCAGGGCATGATGAAGGCAGCGACATTCGTTTAACTTCGTGTTTTTAAATTCAAATAACTCAGTGTGCCTTACTAAACGAAAAAAAATAATTACATGCCCGGTTACATTTTGCCGGTTTCATTAACCCTATTTATCAGTTCTGCCACTACACCCGTCCATCCTGTTTGGTGTGATGCACCTATACCACGGCCATTATCCCCATGAAAATATTCGTAGAATAATATCAAATTGGAAAAATTCGGGTCGTTACTATAAATCATTTCCTTGCCGTGAACGGGACGTTGCCCTTGTGAATCTTTTTTAAATAATGCGATGAAGCGGTTAGCTAATTGAATGCCTACCTGGCTGATGGGGATTACATTGTTAGCGCCAATCGGGTACGCAACCTGGCATTCGCCGCGGTAATAATCACAAAACTTTTTTAATGATAAAATCAATAAATAATTCATGGGTGCCCAGATTGGTCCCCTCCAGTTTGAATTGCCCCCAAAAAGTGATGAGCTTGATTCACCGGGTTGATAATTAAGCCCAAAAATTTCTCCGTCAATATTTAATTCGTAAGGATTTTCATGAATTTTTGAAATAGAGCGGATACCCCCTGAAGAAAGAAATTCTTTTTCATCTAATAAAGCAGTCATTAATTTTTCAATCCGCTTTCTTGGAACTAAAGAAAGCAAAATGTCATCGTTTTCGTACAGATCCTCTATCACTTTATACTGATTATTTTCTTCCCTGTATTTTCTAAACCACTTTAATCTCCTGTAAAAATCAGGCATTATTTTTAATTGTTCTTTTTTTAATACTAATACGCCAAACAACGTGCTTAGGCCAACTAAGGAACGTACCTTAACTGGAATATAGTGGCCATCGGGCATTGATATTACATCATAAAAAAATCCCTGTTCTTCATCCCATGAACCTGCCCAGTCATCTGCAATCCGGTTCAGCGAATCTGCGATATAAACAAAGTGCTCAAAAAATTTGGTAGCCACATCTTCATAAGCATCGTTGTATTGGCAAAGTTCAATTGCAATCTCAAGCATATTGAGGCAGTACATCGCCATCCAGGCAGTTCCATCAGCCTGCTCCAAATGCCCGCCACCAGGAATAGCCCGGCTTCTGTCAAACACACCAATATTATCTAAACCCAAAAAACCACCTTCAAATACATTGTTTCCTTTATAGTCTTTGCGATTTACCCACCATGTAAAATTTAATAACAGTTTCTGGAATACTCTTTCCAAAAATTTATAATCACCTTTACCTGTTTTTTCTTTATCAATCTTATATACTTCCATACAACTCCATGCATGTACTGGAGGATTAACATCACTGAAATTCCATTCATAAGCCGGCATTTGCCCATTGGGATGCATGTACCATTCACGAAGAAATAAAATGAGTTGTTCTTTTGCAAAGTTTGCATCTAACATTGCTAATGGCACGCAATGAAAAGCAAGGTCCCATGCGGCATACCAGGGATATTCCCATTTATCGGGCATAGAAATAATATCTTCGTTGTTTAATGTGTACCACTGATGATTACGTCCCCGTTTTCTGTCGGATGGAGGATGTGGTTGACCCTGGTCGCCATTAAGCCATCTTGGAATATCAATATTATAATATTGTTTGCTCCACAACATGCCTGCAAATGCCTGCCGTTGAATATTTTTTTCATCTTCGTCCTTGGCTTTGCTTAGTTGATTATAAAATTCATCTGTTTCAGCTATGCGTTGCGTGAATATTTCATCAAACCTGTCATTAAAAGGATTGGCAACTTCATTTTTACTTAGTCTTAATTTTACAATTGTATTGGCACCGGCTTCTATCTGCAATTCGTATAAAGGTGAAAATTTAGTTCCTTCCTTCTTATTATTAAAAATGTCGAACTGCCTCTGTGTTACTGCAGTATGAAAAACATCTTTTACAAAGGGACTGGTGTTAGGTATTCCATATATTTTTTCTGTATTGGATTCATTTTCTGTAAAGAGCGGTCTGGCAGGCTGCAGATAATAAAAATGGTAATCTCCTGTAATTTTATGGTGAACATTTACTGACTGAAAATTATTTCCGTCTTTTGCAGATTTTATAACGGGCTTTTCTTTATCAATCCCCACATTCCAGAGATTACGCATCCATAAAGTAGGCAGCAGTGCAATGTATGCAGATTCGGATGCCCGGTTATGAATAGTAATTTTTATCAACAGGTCTTCATCGTCAGCTTTTGCATATTCAGTAAATACGTCAAAGTATTTACTATCCTTAAATAATCCCGTATCCAGCAATTCATACTCTTCATCATATTTCGACCTGCTTTTATTAAACAACAATAAATCTTCATAAGGATAAGCAGCCTGCGGATATTTGTACAGGTGCTTCATGTACGAGTGAGATGGGTTATTGTCTAAATAATAATATAACTCTTTTACGTCTTCACCATGATTGCCTTGATTCCCCGTTAATCCAAATAGCCGTTCTTTTAAAATCGGATCTTTACCATTCCACAAAGCAATGGCAAAACAAATACGTTGCATATCATCACTGATGCCTGCAATACCATCCTCTCCCCAGCGATAGACTTTGGAACGGGCATGGTCGTGAGGAAAATAGTCCCAGGCGTTTCCGTGTTCACTGTAATCCTCCCTTACTGTACCCCATTGCCTTTCACTCAAATAGGGCCCCCATTTGAGCCATTTTTTTAGCCCCTTATAATTTTCATTTATCCTGAGTTCCTCAGCAATTTTATTTTTCATCGTTTATTTTTCAGGACCCCATTTTAAGATGTTAAACCGAGGTATTATTTGACAACCCTAAGTGAAGGCCCTGCATATTTGTGGTGAATGGTTTTAATATCAGTCGGTTTTTCAAAGCGTATTTTATTTAACTCCTTAACATAAGCACTGTTCTGCCTGAACATTGCAACTCCCTCTTTATATTTCAAAAAAGGGAAACCTCTTCTTTTATTTTGCAACGAAACTTTGTAGAGTATTTTCCAATGACGGATAATTTCTTTCCAGGCAAAAAACAATGAATGTTTAGGGTCGTACATGTGCGTTGGTTCACTACCTGCCCCATTAAGTTCTATAATGCTCCAATTTTTATCTTCAGCCAATTCTTCAAAACTGTTAAACCGGATATCAAGACGGCCAAAATAAAATCCCTCAATAGATTTGCATGCATTATCAATTACTGATTCTAACCGGGCTGAATTTTTCCAAGTACTATCTAAAAATAAAGAGCCTCTTACATGATTTCCATAAGGCACCAATATTCTATTCTCTCCTTTTTTCAGAATATCGTTTATGGATTCTCCTAATAATCTTTTGAGTGCTGGAATTTGAAGAACATATCGGGGAGTATTGTATAGTAAAATTTCAATAGTACTGATGCCATCACCTGTAACTGATAAGAATTCTTTTTCTACTATCCCCGTGATTTTTCCATGCTCATCATCAGGATAACGTACATAAAATATACCTACCTCTTTCGGGTAAGGTATAAAAGACTGAATAATAAGATTTACGGTGAATGTTGCAATGACATTATTCAATTCATAGTCACTATTTACTTTTACAACAGCCTTACCTTGCATTCCTATGTCTGGCTTAACAACAAGCGGATATTGCAAATTATTATTCCATACGGTTTCTTTTATTTTGTCAAAGGAAGTACCGGCTATAAAAAATAAAGTAAATGGTTTGTATTTTTTGGGGATAAGCAGGTCAATCTCGCTTTTAGGTTCCATCAAAAAGCCTGCATTTTTAATGGTTGGGTTAGAAGCGCCAAAAAAGAAAAAAGATCTGGCTTTAATACAATACCATATCCATACAGGATAAATGGGAGAATACACCACATGAAACGGCCAGTATTCCCAATTCAATAGACGGATGACAAGCGGGAGAGACTTAATTTTTTTTAGCAAATTCACTTTCATAAGTTGTTAGTGTATTAAAATGCTGAACCTGCATTAAGTCGTACTGGAGTATAGATTCAATATTTTGTATAAAATCCCTGTGGTATAACTCAGCCTTTTGTTGTCTTACACAAAGTGAAGTGGTACTGGTGGTGGAAATTTTATTCTTTCTTGAAATCAATAACCCATAGTCTTTGTTTGCTGTATGTGTGCCGGTATGAAAATTCAAAATATCTTTTTGCGAAATTTCAGAATGCAATTGCAACCAGTTATTAAACCAGCCATGTCTCTCGGCAATCATGTTTTCGTCATAAAGCGTAACTGATGACCAGATATGGGCTTGCCCCTTATCATGAAGTTTCATCTTCAGTTTTCCGCCATCCCATTTAAATTCCCGTAAGATTCCTTGCTCCCATAGAATAATTGTAAAATTTTCTATTCCGGCCAGGTTATATTCTTTCAACGCATCAAAGGGTGAAGTGAATTGAAATATTTCCGGTAAAACATGGCCCCTGCTTTTTCTATATGGAGGGGTTGGTATATGTTTTTCAAATGCACCATTTAACAATACCCCGGCATCGCCATGTTCATTGCTGATAAACCAGGTGCCTCCTGCTTTACTGTCTTTTGGATAAATCAATTTTCTATTGTTGAATTGATAGATTTCGGGATATAATGCAATTCCCCGGCTGATGTGTTCATCCCTGTTTGAGGTTAGAATTGCACCATTTTTGGTTGGGATATAAGTTACTGTACACATTTACTATATTATTATTTAGTCCGTATAACGAACTTTATAATCAAGACGGGAAACAGTTACTTACCTTACAAGGCATTACCGATCTAAAGTTGATTTTTAAAGTGAATGAAGTATCGAAACGCTTAACAGCCACATACCGCCCTGGCCAACATCCCTGCCTTTAGTCCTGATATTTATTTCTTCGCCAATGCCCCCGGTAATAAGGATATTCCATTTTGGGTTCTTCAGCTTTATCCGATAACCTAATTCAGCGCTGGGTTGCAATACCAGTGTAGTGGTGGTGCCGGAAGTTTGCTGTGCTGAACCGATATTATTTTTCCATTTAATTTTTGTGTTAAACAAATCAACCCTGGCGCCAATAAGAAAAGAGTTTTTTGCAGGAGTAAATAAAAAACGATAGCCGACTGAGCCACCATAGCCAGTTCCTCTTTCATCGTCATTCAACCCACTCCAATTATGCCGGTCAGCAATATTAATGGCAGCCCGAAAATTTAGTATGTGTTTTGCCGAGATAAAACAATTAGCTACCGGTCCTATTAACCAGCCTGCCGGGTACCATTGCACTTCAACTCCTGCCTGAAACTTTGATACATCCACTTCCTTACTATTTATTTGTGCCTTTGAATCTTTAAAAAAGAAAAAAATGATGATAAGAGACAGATATATTGACTTGCAATAGATGCATTTCATACAGGATTTTTTCATTTTTTTGAATTACTAAAGATAAGTTAAAGCTTTTTTAGCTGTAAGTAATGTTGGCATCGTCCGTCAACAGCCCTAAACCAACACATGAAACAAATAGTTGTATTTTTTGCATTATCGCTTTTAACCATTTCAACCACATTTTCTCAAACCAATAAAAAAGTAGTGGTAATGGTTACTCATGCCAATTGGTGCCCCACCTGCCGTGCTAATGAAGGCAAAATTAATAACGAACTTATCCCTGCCTTTTTAAACTCGAAAGATGTGTTGGTGGTGATAAATGATGTTACTAATAAAAGAAGCAAGTCAAAATCAAAACCGGAACTGCAATCTGCCGGTGTATATGATATTTCTTTAATGGAACAGGCAACTGGTTTAATTACCATTATTAATCCATCGTCTGGAAAAATAGTGAGCCGGATGTATGTCTCTTACTCCCTTGAGGCTATGAAAAAAACAATAGCAGATGCACTTGCCGGAAGTTAATTTCTCAATTCATACTATTAAATTTAAATGAAGCATACTTTACTATCTCTTTTTTTTATTGCAGGCGTAATTAGTTCCAATGCGCAGGTGCAGAACCATGCGAAATGGAATTTTGCAGTAGAGAAAATTTCCGACAAGCAATTACAGGTGGTTTTGAATGTAACCCTTGACTCCGGCTGGCATATTTATTCATCACAAATGGAAGATGGGGGGCCGCAAAAAACTATTGTGAGTGTAGAGCCGGGTAAATCTTTCAAAGTAGCGGAAAAGACAACCGAGTTTGGCAAGCTGATTGAAAAATATGATAGCAGTTTTAATATTACTCTGCGGTACTATCCTCACCAGGCTGTGTTTAAAGAAGTTATTGATGTTACAGATACATCTGCCTTTACATTGAAGGGAAATGTATCCTATATGCTGTGTACGGATGAAGTATGTCTGCCACCGGAAGAAAATGAATTTACAATTAATGTTCCTGCCATTTCACAAATTTCAATAGCAAATACTAATGCAGCAACCACAACAATACAGCCTGCAAATTTATCTGAAAAGCAGAAGCCATTAAGCCAGCATTCTTACCTGTATATTTTTATAGCAGGCTCCCTTGCAGGGTTAGCTGCGTTGCTAACACCCTGTGTATTTCCAATGATACCTATGACGGTGAGTTTCTTTACAAAACGAAGCAAAACAAGGGCACAGGGTTTACGGAATGCCTTTACTTATGCGCTTTCCATTGTTGCTATTTATGTATTGTTGGGTTTTGGGGTATCAAAAATATTCGGCATTGATGCGCTTAATTCGTTATCCACCAATGTATGGTTCAATCTTATCTTTTTCGTATTGCTCCTGGTATTCGCCGCTTCTTTTTTTGGAGCATTTGAAATTACATTGTCATCCTCATTTGTAAACAAAGTAGATAGTCGGTCTGGCAAAGGCGGACTGATTGGTATTTTCTTCATGGCTTTCACTTTAGCATTGGTTTCTTTCTCCTGCACCGGCCCCATTGTAGGAACACTGTTGTTTGAATCGGCAGCAACTGGCAGTATTGGAGGGCCGTTATGGGGAATGATTGGTTTCTCATCTGCACTGGCATTACCATTCGGATTATTTGCTGCTTTTCCCGGATGGTTAAACTCATTGCCCAAATCCGGCGGTTGGTTAAATTCAGTAAAAGTAAGCTTGGGTTTCCTGGAACTTGCATTAGCATTAAAGTTTTTATCGAATGCTGATTTAGTGGTTCAGGCAAATATTCTTACCCGGGAATTATTTCTTGTTTTATGGATTATCATCTTTGCTTTGTGGGGCTTTTATCTATTGGGAAAAATAAAATTTGCCCATGACAGCGAGGTAAATTATTTATCTATTCCCCGTTTATCACTTATCATTCTTGTATTTTCATTTACATTATATCTTGTACCCGGGCTATGGGGTGCCCCATTGAAATTAATCAGCGGATTCCCACCACCTGATTTTTATTCAGAATGGAAACACAATAACGTTACCGCAAACTCATCAGCATCTGATGCGTCTTCAGCAACAAACGAACATTGCCCCAATGGATTAAATTGTTTTCATGATTATGTTGAAGGCATGGCGTATGCAAAAAAAGTAAACAAACCTGTGCTGCTCGATTTTACAGGATGGGCCTGTGTAAACTGCCGTAAAATGGAAAACCTTGTTTGGACAGACCCACTGATAGATGCTAAACTAAGAAATGATGTAGTGCTTATTTCATTGTATGTTGATGATAAACGGCCTTTACCCGATGCCGAGAAGACAACAAAGACTTTAGGTGATAAAACCTATAACATAAAAACCATTGGCAGCAAATGGAGTTACTTCCAGGCTTCAAAATTCAATATCAATTCACAGCCCTATTATGTGATGTTAGATACAACCGGGAATACACTTTCTATATCGGAAGGTTATTCACCCAATATAAGTACATACAATAAATTTTTAGAAGAAGGCATTCAACAATTCGCAAAGAAAGGAGAATAAGTTAGCGGTTTTTTTCATGATTGGTGTGTTGGGTATGGCTGCCGGAAACGGCAGCTATTTTAGTATTCAATTTAACTGGTAGATGCTCATTCCAATATAACCTTGTACAAAAGTTGGATTTAGTTTGTGTTTTTAAATTAAAGAATTTTAGTTTTGATAGATTCGTCTTCCAGGAAAAATAAGAATTCAATTTTAAACAAGTTGCAATGGTCTTAGAACAAAAAATAATAAAATATAAAGGTAAACGAGTTTTTGAAAAAGTAGTTATGACGAGCGACTTCAGACGTATTCCAAAATATTTTGAAGAAGACGAAGCCTGTTTTCTATTCATTACTGAAGGCTCTTTTCAATTCAGGTCACCTACAAACCTTTTGTCTTATGGTAAAAATGAAGCTATGCTAGCAAAATGCGGTAATTATTTTATTGAGCAGGCTTCTGTAAATGAAATCACCCGGGGAAAGACTTTTTCTGCCATTGGCGCCTTTTTTTATCCTGATATCGTAAAAGGTTTTTTTGAGGCAGATTTATCTATTCAGCATTTTCAAAATAAGTTTGATGTAATCAAGGTTAATATTGAACCTTTAATGAAATCATTCATTGATAGTATTGATTTTCTGCTTGAGAACCCAGCAATTGCGGATGAAAACATTGTCGTCAACAAGTTGAAAGAATTATTATTGATTCTGGGCAAAAGCGAAAATGCCGCTTCTATCAACGCTTTTGTTTCCTCACTTTTTGTGCCGCACGAATACGATTTTAATGAAGTTGTGCAAAATAATATTTACTCAGATTTGACTATTGATGAGTTTGCAAAACTTTGTAATTGCAGTGTAGCAACGTTTAAAAGAAAATTCACAGAATTATACAGAGAAAGCCCTGCAAAATATATTTCACTGAGAAAATTAAAAAAGGCAAGTCAATTATTGAAAATAAAATCTAAACCTGTTACTGATATAGCCTACGAATGCGGGTTTGAAACTGTATCTAATTTCAATCGGGCGTTTAAACTTCATTTCGGTAAAACTCCTTCACAATACCGGTTGAGCTAAATTAAGAATTTATTGAGCTGATACGGCTAATCTAATTGTAAGGCATCTGCCACCTTTGTATTGTAAAAAAAACAATGAAAATGGCAAACTTAAAATTAGAAATCTCCCCGGTATCCCCAATCTCACAGGAAATATTTAACAAGACTCAAAAGGGTTTAGGCTTTGTTCCTAACATGTATGTAAAAATGGGTAACAATGCAGCATTACTGGATGCCTATACTTATTCTTACAATAGCTTTAGGGCCAATTCCGGATTCACACCAGTCGAGCAAGAAGTGGTTTTTCTATCAGTGGCTTATGAAAACAACTGCGAGTATTGCATGGCAGCTCACAGCTTTGTTGGCGACGTAATGACCAAAGTGCCAACTGAAGTAACCAATGCGATTCGTGACGGTAAACAAATTCCAGATGTAAAATTAGCTGCCTTATCAAAACTTACCCGTTCCCTTACTGCAAATCGTGGTATAGTTCCTCAAGGCGAAATTGATGAATTCTTAGCTGCAGGATATTCAGAAACTAATGTTTTGGGAATTATTGCAGGCATTGGTGTAAAAACATTGAGTAATTATTCAAATCACATTACAAATCCGGAAGTTGATGTTCCCTTTGCGGGCAGATCCTGGAAAAAATAAACATTCACTAACAAATAAAACAACAAAAATGAAATTCATTATAACTGTAGTAATAATGCTGGGAGCATTAGTAATGGCGGCACAAACTGACAAAACCAGTAAGTCAATAAAAAGTCATGCATGTACAAACGAAGTTGTTGCAAATACTGCTAAATCGTCAAAAGTAAGTACCTCCGCCTCAGCACAATTTAAAGCAGGAACGTTAATTGAAGTGGCTTTTATGTCAGTAAAAGAAGGCAAACAAAAACAACTGACTGAAGAATACTTTGCTAAAGTAATGCCAATAGCCATAGAATATGGCCTTAAACCATTGATGACAGTCGCTATAAAAAATGCTTATTCGGAAACGATTAAGCCTCAAATGATAGGCTTTTTTGAATGGCCAAATGCTGCAAAAAAAGAAGCCTTTGAAAAGGATCCCCGTTTTTTAAAATTAAAGCCAATAAGAACAGGGGCATTAAGCTTGTTGAAAATCGGCTTTTTTAAGGTTGAAAATGATATGAATGTAAAATTAGACGGCTCTCTTTTCTATGAAATTTATGGCATGGATTTAAAAACCGAAACGGCAGACCAAATGGGAAAATACTTTGAAAGAGCAGGCCCAATTTGTTCAAAGGATTACGGAGTGGATTTTGCTTTGTCTATGACGCCCGTTTGTGCTGAAGGATTTGACTGTAATTCCGCAGGGGGTTATACAGCGCAATCTTTTGGTATTGCAATATGGCCAAGCGAAAATGCAAATAAAAAATTCTTTGGCTCAAAAGAATATGCTGAGATAAAACATTATAAAGAAGATGCAATTAAAACTATGGGTGCATGGCAGGGTGCAGTAATAGTAAACAACTAATTCAAAATACAAAAATGAAAAAAAGAATTTCAATTTCCGCAGTTGCTTTTATAGCAATAGCATTTTCAAGTTTGGGAATAAAAGCTCAAACACCTAAAATAAATTTACTAATTAAAAAGGAGATACTCATTGATGCAGGCGTTGAAAAAGCATGGCAGGTATTAGGGCCTCAGTTTACAGATGCTTATAAATGGGCTTCAACAGTTTCAACCTCTGAAGGACAGGGTGAAAAAATAGGAGACATATATTCTGAAAGGGTTTGTACAACACCTATGGGAACTTTAAAAGAAAAAGTGCTGGAATATTCGGCAGATAATCATCTCTTATCTTATTCGTTTGAAGGAATGCCTAAAATGGTAAGATTTGCAAAAAATACCTGGCAGTTGATTTCTATAGATAGCAATCAAACAAAACTTTCTTTGGTAATGGAAATAAAAATTGGAGGCTTCATGGGCAAAATGATGAAGCCAATGATGAAAGGAAAAATGGCTAAGATGATGAATCATACTATAGAGGAATTCAAATATTATGTTGAGACAGGCCAACCGCACCCAAGAAAACTAAAAGCAATTCATAAATCAAAAAAATACTAAAATGACAATTGAAAAAGAAATAATCGTAAATAAAGATATCGAGAGTGCCTGGAATGTAATAGGAACTCAATTTGCGGATGCTTATAAATGGGCATCTCCAGTAAATCACTCAGAAGGAAGCGGGGCCGGTATAAATGGTTCCACCTGTTCGCAAAGAGGCTGTGCCACCACAATGGGAAAATTAAAAGAAAAAATTCTTCAATACTCCAGCGAAAACCATTTAATAAGTTGGCAAGCGGTACAAGGTATGCCTTCGATGGTTAAATTTGCAAAAAACACCTGGACGCTAACCTCCATTGAACAGAATAAAACTAAAGTGAATATGAAAATGGATATTGAAGTTGGTGGGCTTATGGGTTTTCTTATGCAACCAATGATGAAAATGCAAATGAGCAGTATGGGCAATACCTTAACAAGCGATTTTAAATACTATCTGGAGAAAGGGCAACCATCTCCAAAAAAAGTAAAAGCAATGAGGAAGTATAAGGGGTGATTTCAATCTTTCTTTATTTTGACTTGGTACAATCCTTACGGATTGTACTTTTCTTTTTAATGATATTGATAATTAGAAAAAGAAAATTCAGGTAACAGGGAGACAAAAATGCAATGTATGATTCTGTAACAAAAAACCTTAATGATTAATGACAAAGTAGTTTTTTATAAATTGGTAATGACTGGAATATCCACGCAAATTGCCCCTCCGCAACCGGCTTAAACTGGTCACATTGAAATGGCGGAAGGGGGTCAGTTTGAGTGGCATTTACATATAAGCTGTATAATCAAGCCATTCCATCTAAATGTGAAATGCTTCCTTTAAATAATATTCCGGCAGAATACGTGATTTTTAAAAAAGCGGGTTTGGATGTGGCGTGGAGCTTTATTGTAGCCTTACCAAAGCTTACTTATTCGCACATTATTGACGGTATTTGCAGCAGGCATCCCACATGCAATCGGTAGGATAAAATATTTAACCTAGGTTATTTATGGATTGCTCTAAGTTGCATATCAGTTTTCATTTTAGCCGCAATTTTTACTGATGGTTTTGAAAGGAACACCGACTTACTCCGTCTCCACTCCAAAGTAATATTCCAAAATGTCTATGTCTGTATTAAAAAACAAAAGAATTCTGATAACAGCAGGCCCAACAAGAGAGGCTATTGACCCCGTTCGTTATATCAGCAATCATTCTTCTGGTAAAATGGGCTACGCCATAGCCGAGGCATTTTTAAAGCAGGGCGCCAAAGTGGTGTTGGTTAGTGGCCCGGTGAATATTCAGTTGCAACACCCAAATCTAAAATTAATACCAGTTACGTCAGCATTTGAAATGTATGTGGCCTGCAACTTTCATTTTATGGAAACAGATATTGCAATTTTTGCGGCTGCAGTTGCAGATTACAAGCCGGAAATTGTTGCTGAAAAAAAAATAAAAAAAGCTGGTGATGAGATCCTTATTAAATTAGTAAAGAACCCTGATATAGCTTTTGAGTTTGGCAAAATAAAAAGAGACAATCAGCTTTCCATAGGATTTGCTTTAGAGACAAATGATGAACTGATTAATGCTGAAAGTAAATTACGGTGCAAAAACTTCGATATGATAGTGCTAAATTCAATGAATGACGCTTATGCCACGTTTGAGTATGACACTAATAAAGTTACCATAATACAAAAGGATTTAGTGTCCAAAGAATTCCCCGTAAAAAATAAAACAGAAGTGGCTGTTGACATCATTAAGGAGATAGCCAGTATCATCATGCAACGGCAATTTTACTCAAGCCAGGTCATTGATACCTCATTCTAATTTCTTTCAGCACATACTGGTTTTAAATTAAATCTTTCTTTGGGGAAATAGTATTAAAACTGCTTCTCTGGAAATACATTAGTTATTTGAAAACCCTGTTTTACCGGAAAATCCTTTAACAAATTATTTATTTAAGAATTTGCTTAAATAATAATTTAAGTATTAAATTTGTTAAAAATAAACAGATTATGAACACTTGTATCCGGTTGTATGCCGACCCAGTTCAGATAAAAACCTGTAAGGAAAAGGTTGAAAATACAGAAAATGCTTTCTCCCAGATGTCGGCTGTATTGTCTTTAGCCGGCAATGAAGTACGCCTGAAAATTCTTTACCTGCTGGAAGAAGAAAAAGAACTCTGCCCCTGCGATTTGAGCGATATACTTGGCATGAGCATCCCTGCTATTTCTCAGCATCTCCGTAAAATGAAAGACGGCGGAATCATACAGGCCCGTAAAGAAGGGCAAACCATCTTTTATTCCTTAAAGCCTGAACATTTAAAAATGCTTCGGTCTTTATTCAAATACATTAATGAATTAAACGCAAAAATGGAATTAGCATGAGCACAACAAAATCTGGCAGTAAAACATGGATAGCGGGTTTGCTTACTGCTACTGTAGCTTCTTTATGCTGCATTACACCCGTTCTGGCGTTGTTCAGCGGGGCAACGGGTATTGCTTCAACATTTTCATGGCTTGAGCCGTATCGTCCTTATCTTATTGGTCTGACTGCTGCTGTGCTTGCATTTGCGTGGTATCAGAAATTAAAACCTAAGAAAGCCGATATAGATTGTGCATGTGAAGAAGATAAACCTTCTTTCTGGCAAACTAAAACTTTCCTGGGCATAGTAACGGTGTTGGCTCTTCTGCTGATGGCTTTCCCCAAATATTCTCACATTTTCTATCCCGAATCTGAAAAGAAAGAAATTGTAATAATAAATAAAATCAATATTCAACAAGTGAAGCTGAATATTAAAGGCATGACCTGCGAAGCTTGTTCAGAAACAATCAACCTCGCCTTGTCAAAGGTTCCCGGTGTATTGGAATATAAAACTGAATTTAAGAATGGAAGCAGTACAGTAAAATTTGATAATTCCAAAACCGCAGAGCAGGCTATTATTAATGCAGTAAATGAAACCGGCTATAAAGTAACCGATACAAAACCAGTTCAATAATCAAAAAAATATAAACCATGAAACAATTATTATTAACATTTTTGGTGGCAGGCTCATTAGTTGCCTGTCAATCTTCTGCAAATCCTGCACATGAAGAGAAAGGACATAAATGTGATACGGCCTGTATGGCGCAGCATCCGGCAACAGACAGTACAATCAACACAACTACGATTGCTTTAAAAGACCATGTATGCACAGATGCATGTAAAAACGAGAGTCATGTATATGCACATGGCGAAAAAGGGCATACTTGTACGGAAGATTGTAAAAATACGCCTGCCAATTAAGTCTATATTGTATTAATTTTTGCCAGAAAGCAATAAATCAATTCAGATGAATTTTTTAAAAAGAATGTTAAGCCCCGATGCTGGGCACATTAACAGCAACAATACAAGGGAAGAAAAACTCTCCCTCGATATAACAGGTATGACCTGTGACCATTGTGCTGTAAGTATTGAACGTTTGCTGGAAACACAAAATGGTATCCTCTCAAAGAAAGTAAGTTATTCAAACGGCAAAGGAGAAATTGCCTTTAGTCCCGACCAAATTTCCAAAGAAGAAATTATACATGCAATCAATCAAACACCCGCTTACCGAGCAAAAGAAGCGAATAATGATGGACTGACTCAAAGTAAAGCAACCCAATTTGATTTAATCATTATTGGGGGCGGTTCTGCTGCATTTTCAGCTGCTATTAAAGCCAATGAACTGGGTTTAACCACCCTAATGGTAAATGCAGGGTTAGATTTTGGAGGCACTTGTGTGAATGTGGGATGTGTGCCTTCCAAAACGCTTATCCGTGCAGCGGAAACCGCTTACCATGCTTCACATTCCAACTTTTCCGGTATAAAACCAAAGGGAGTTGATATTGATTTTGCACAGGTAATAAAAGACAAAAAGCAATTGGTGAAAAACCTTCAGCAAAAAAAGTACATGGATGTAGTGAGTGATTTTGAAAACCTGCAAATGATTGAAGGATGGGCAGAGTTTGTGGATGATAGAACTATTTTGGTAAATGGCAAAGAAGAATACACTGCCCTAAAATTTATTATTGCAACAGGTGCAACTACAAATATACCTGATATTGAAGGACTGAAAGATATTGGCTACTTCACCAATGTATCTTTATTTGATTTGGAAGAACAACCCGCCAGTATTACCATTATGGGTGCAGGATATATTGGTTTGGAAATTGCAATGGCTTATAACCGCCTGGGAACAAAAGTCCGCATTATAGAATTTACTGACCGTGTGCTGCGTACTCAAACCCCTGACATCAGTGAAGAACTAGAAAAGCACATGAAGAATGAAGGCGTTGAAATTCTTCCGAATTACCGTGCAGTTAAATTTGAAAAGTCTGGCAACGATACTATCATTCATTGTAAAAGTCCTGATGGTTCTTTTACCAAAATAGTTGAGCCGGGCAAAGTAGTAGTAGCTTCAGGTACAAAACCAAACACACAAAAACTCGGTTTGCAAAATATCGGTTTACAATTAACACATAGCGGGCATATACAGGTAAATGAATTGATGGAAACGAACCTGCATCATATTTATGCAGCAGGTGATGTTGCCAATACTCCTGCATTTGTGTACACAGCAGCGTATGAAGGAAAGATTGCGGTAGAAAATGCATTTACCGGCTCAGAACTGAAAGCAGATTATTCTTCCCTGCCCTGGGTAGTGTTCACTGATCCGCAAGTGGCGGGTGCAGGACTGAATGAAGTAAAGGCTACTGCGAAGAACATTCCCTTTGAGGTTTCAAAACTGGAGCTTAAGTATGTGCCAAGAGCTATAGCAGCGAATGATACAAGAGGTTTTATCAAACTCATCCGCAATCCTGAAACCGATAAATTAATAGGCGCTAGAGTAGTAGCTCCCGAAGGTGGGGAATTAATTCAGCAGTTAAGCATGGCCATTAAATACGGGATTACTGTAAAAGAATTAGCTGAAAGTTTTTGTCCGTATTTGACTTTAGGCGAAGGAATAAAATTAGCAGCTATCACATTTGGTAAAGATGTGGCGAAGCTGAGTTGTTGTGCAAGCTAATTTCAAATTTAATTTTCAACAGAATACTTCTATTTTATTACTGTAAGGTATTGTGCATTTTGCCGTCATAATTAACGAAATACAGTTAAAAAATAAAATATAAGGTTCTATGAGGTATGCTATCACTTTTTCATTACTTACTCTGTTAATACTTTCCTGCAAGGCACAAACTAAGAACATTTCTCTCCCTGCTAATGAGTTTGAAAAGGCAATTAATTCCCCGGATGTCCAGGTACTTGATGTAAGAACAGCAGCCGAGTATAATTCCGGCCATCTGAAAAAATCATTACAAGCCGATTGGTACAATCAACAACAATTTAAAGACCGTACACAACATCTTGATAAATCAAAGCCTTTGTATGTGTATTGCTTAACAGGAATCAGAAGTGCAGCAGCCGTAAAGCAATTAAAGCAAAATGGTTTTGCCAACGTACAGGATTTAAAAGGCGGATTAACTGCATGGAATTTGGCAAAAAAACCTGTTGAAGGTGCAGTTAAAGTAAAACAAATAACTCTTGGAGAATATAATACGCAGATTAACTCAAATAAACCAGTGCTGGTTGATTTTGGTGCTGAATGGTGCCCGCCCTGCAAAAAAATGGAGCCGGTTATAGCACAGCTAAAAAACGAAGCTGCTGATAAATACAAAGTAATTAGTGTAGATGGCGCTACTCAAATTGATTTACAGAAACAATTAAAAATAGATGCTTTCCCGGTGTTTATTGTTTATAAAAACGGAAAAGAAGTGTAGCGCAAACAAGGCGTTGCTACATTGGAAGAATTAAAATCTAAGCTGTTGTAATACATAAAAAATATTTTTTCAAAACTAAATATCAATGAAAAATCAAAACAACACTTATAAAATCTCATTACCACAAGTCAACGTAACTAATGCGGATGAAAGAGCTAAGACCTTGTTAGAAGCCGCAAAAAAACAAGTGGGAATGATACCCAATATGTATGAAAACATGGCCAATTTTCCAGCCTTGCTGGAAACTTATGGAACGGGGTATAATTTATTCCGCAAAGAAGGTGGCTTTACGCCTGCAGAGCAGGAAGTGATATTTCTTACTATCAGTAAGGAAAATGGATGTGATTATTGTATGGCTGCACATAGCGTGGTAGCTGATATGATGAGTAAAGTGCCCGTACCGGTAACCGATGCTATTAGAAATGATGAAGAAATACCAGATGCAAGGCTGAGGGTTTTGTCAAGATTTGTCAGTATCATGGTAAATAAAAGAGGCAGGCCATCCGATGAAGATGTGAATGAATTCCTGATGGCGGATTACACCAAAAAGCAGATACACGCCATTATTCTTGCCATTTCAGTAAAAACAATCAGTAATTATTCCAACCATATTTTTCATACAGAAGTTGATACTATGTTTAAGGCAAGAGAATGGTCCGCTTATAAACTAGGAAGAAAGCTGGTTAATTTTTTTCGGTAAAACATATTGCTACAAACCAACCAATGCAAAATTTAAAACTAACCGGAATTATAGGGCTTATTGGCGCAGTAATGGTGGGCATCGGCGAATTTTTATTACACTATAATTCCGTTGGCTATGCTGGCAGTAATTATTCATTCTTTACTTCTATCGGAGATAGCCGTTTAATAACAGGTCATTTCATGGTGGTATTTTTTGTCCCCTTTTATATTGCCGGTTACTGGCATTTTTTTCTTGCTATAAAACCCGGTGGCAACAAGCTGGCAATAGCTATTTTAATAGCCGGTGTCTTTGCATTTGTAATTGGCGGTATGTGGATTGCCTCAAGGGGCATGTTGGGATTCATTGCAAAGTCCTATGCAGCAGGAGAAGCAACTTTATCGCTATTGGAAAAATATAAACTGCTGATGGAAACATTGGTCCAGGCACTAAGGCTGATAGTGATGCTGATAAGCATATTATTTGTAATTGCCATTCTAAAAAGAAAAACACTTTATCCCCGATGGATGGCATTTTTTAATCCTGCATTAATATTATCCACAGTGTTTGTATTATTTTTTCTGCTTCCCTCTGTCGGTAATATTATTGCACCAACGGCAATGAATGTTACTCATATTACTGTATTCACAGCATCGCTGCTGGCATTAAAAGATAAATATGATTACTATGAAATTGATTAAACTAATTGCGGGTATCATTATTGGATTGGTTTTAATTGCTGCTATAGCTATTGGCTGGCATTTTTATAACGACACTAAAGACCCTTATGTAAAAGCCTGCGATTATACCGTTCCTGATTCGCTTATACCAAAGTTCACCGAAGTAGCGCTTCCTTTTACTCATCGGTTTGATAAAGATAAATCCCTGCCCAGTCTTGGCTCTTCAATTATTGATGTAGATGGAGATGGCATAGATGAAGTGTTTATTGGTGGCGGAATCGAACAGAAGGATGCCTTGTTTGTATTTAAAGGAAATAAGTTTGAGCCCTGGGCAGGAAAACTACCTGAAAAGCATGGAGCCACTTTGGGAGCTGTGTCTTATGATTGGGACAGAGATGGGAAAACTGATTTACTAATTACAAGGGAAGATGGCGTATTCTTTTATAAAAACGAAACAGACAAGTTCACAGAGCATAAACTTGATATTAAACTGAATGAAAAGTCTAATCCTGCCACCATTACATTGGGAGATGTAAATAAAGATGGGTTCACCGATATATTTCTTTCTACCTATCTTAAAAAAGATTCAATGGAAGGACAAACCATTTTTAATAAAGTAAATTATGGCTCCAGTAGTGTGCTGCTGCTGAATAATGGAGATAATACATTGAGAGATGTTACGGCCGAATATGGTTTAACCTATGTGCATAATACTTTTCAAGGTTTATTTATTGATATTGATGATGATGGCTGGCTGGATTTAGTTGTTGCTTATGATACCGGTGAACCAAGAACTTATAAAAACGAAAATGGGAAGAGGTTTTCAGTAGCTACTAATCCCATGACAGGTAAGTTTGGATACCCGATGGGTATTGCGGCAGGCGATATAAATAATGATAACCGGGTTGATTTGTTTTTTTCCAATACCGGGACATCAATTCCTAAGTTTCTAGCGAAAGGAGATTTAAAAAACGGACAACAATTAGTAACAGACTGGTTGCTTTTTAAAAATGATGGCAATTTCAAATTTACTGATGTAGCTCAACAGTTGAATGTGGCTGATTTTGAATTTTCGTGGGGTTGCCTTTTTGAAGATTTTAACCTTGATGGGCGGCAGGATTTAGTAGTGGCAGAAAACTATGTAAGCTTTCCGCCACATGCACTTTTTCCATTGCCATGCCGTTTTCTTGTTCAATTGCCCACAGGCAAATTTGCTTCTGTCGAAGAGCAGGCAAAAGTGATAAATAAACATTTCGCCATTACTCCGCTCACCAGTGATTTTAATAATGATGGCTATTCAGATTTGGTTTACATAAACATCAACGGTGAATCAAAAGCATTTATCAATAATGGCGGCAAAACCAATTACTTGAAAGTAAGAATGCCAGATACCAACGAAGCTTTGGGAGCTAAAGTAACATTGAATTTTTCTGATAGTACCACATTAACCAACTGGAATATAGTTGGCGAAGGATTAAGTTCCGACCAGTCGAGTACCTTACAATTTGCAATCACGCCTGGTAAAAAACCTCAGTCAGTTATCATAAAATATAATAGCAACCGGGTTGACACAATCACAAATATTCGCCCAAATTCAATAATAACCGTAAAATGAAAAATTAAAACCCGAATGTCAATGACGGGAGTATTAACGATGATATGATAATCAGAAAATGAAACTATAATGAGTTTAATTGGAATCCCAATTGGTTTTTATGGATATGTTTTCCCAGGAAACATCAATCTGATGGTTTTGGAATTGTATAATTCAAAAAGGCATAGATTTCTTATGTTGATGCTTGCCCTAGTAATTATTTTTGAAAGTATTTATTGCATTGTATCGCTGATGTTCATTAATAACATTAAAAGCAATGCTAGGTTTTTTTCATTCGTTGAATCCGCTTCTTATATTTTGATTTTAATTATGGGGTTGTGGATGCTTTTTGAAAAAAGGACCACTAACAATAAGCCTCATCAAAACACAATATTCAGGGGCGTTTTGAATATGATAATTCATCCGCAGCAAATTCCCTATTGGTTAATTGCCGGCAGCGTATTAAGTGGAACACTGAACCTTATTCCAAACAATTGGACCGTTGTTACGTTTGCTTTTTTCAACGCAGTTGGCACTTTATTGGCAATGGTGGCCTATATGTTTTTTGGGAAGAAGATACTGGACTATTTTAAGCTGAATATTTTTCATATCAATAAAGCTATGGGGGTACTTTATATTTTACTATTTCTAAGCCACCTTTTTCTCGAATAATTAAAATGCAGGTTATTTTTTTACAAGCTAACTCTGATAAAGGAAATTTAACAAAGCCTTTAAGTATCTCTATCCGTTTTTTTAGTGGAGAGCTGATTTAAATACAAATACATGAATTTATAGCATTTTGAGTTGTAAGGAATGTTGCTGTCTAAAGTCTTTACAATAAAAATATGCGTAAAAAGATGCTACTATCCGGCCTTTTGGCAGTCATGGCCATCCTAGTATTTGCCTTTATCCCAAAAGGCAACAAAGAACCAAATGAAGCAAGCAACAATGGTGGAACAGAGCAAGGGATTCAATTTATAGAGGCTAACTGGAGCAAGGCCCTGGCTGAAGCAAAAAAGCAGCATAAATTGATTTTCCTCGATGCTTATGCGTCCTGGTGCGGGCCTTGTAAATTATTAAAGAAAAACACTTTTCCTGATAAAGCTGCAGGCGATTTTTTTAATGCCAACTACATTAATGTAGCCATTGATATGGAAAAGGGAGATGGTCCGTCTTTGGGCGAAAAATATGGAGTAAACGCATACCCCACCTTAATAATAACCGATGCTGATGGCAATATTGTAACCTACACACAAGGCTACATAAACCCCAAACAACTGATTGATTTTGGTGAATATGGTCTTAAACAAAAGAAAAAATAAAATAGCATGTCAACATTATTAACCGAGTTGGGGCTTTATACTTATGAAAGCTATCTGAAGAAGTTTGAAGAGTGGGTTCAAACGGGAACCACGAGCTCTGTACCTCCTTCCCAGGCGTTAGTGGAGTTCACAAAATTAAATTGGTCAAGAACCCAACGCATTCATAAAACTATCTTACTAAATCCGGATTTAAAAAAAGCTGTTGAAAACATTCAGCATCATTATTCCTGGATAGTGCTTACAGAAGCTTGGTGTGGGGATAGTGCACAAAATCTTCCTGTTATCGCAGAGATAGCGAAATTAAATCCCGATAAAATAAAACTGTTTATCCTGCTCCGGGACGAAAACCCCGAACTGATGGATAAATACCTTACCAATGGTGCCCGTGCAATACCCAAATTAATAGCGGTAAATGAAACGCTGAGTAAAGAAGCATTTGTATGGGGCCCCAGGCCAGCGCCTGCCCAGGAAATGCTTAAAAACTGGAAAAAGAACCCTGCCGGTAAAAGCTGGGATGATTTTGAGAGAGACCTGCACGGCTGGTATGCAAAAGACAAGTCCTATACTTTACAGGCAGAATACCTGGAAATATTTAAGCAGTTAGATTAACAAGCTAAAGGAATAAATACCAAAAAATAATTGTCAGGTATTTGACAAAGCCACGTCATAAGAAATAAAAGATATGCAAACCAAAATTCAACAATCAGTTATCAGTGGTATAGCTGCCACTATCGTAATGACTCTTTTAATGGTGCTTGGTGGCGCTATGGGAATGCCAAAAATGAGTCCGCCTGCAATGCTTGCCGGAATGATGGGTGTGCCGGTTGCAATAGGATGGGGCATTCATTTTATGATAGGTATTGTATTTGCAGCCGGTTATGTTCTCTTCTTCAATAACTGGCTAAAGAAAATTGCAAATAAAATAACCAGAGGTGCTGTTTATGGTATAGTAGCATTTATTGTGGCGCAAGTCGGCTTCCCGGTTATGGGTGCCATTTTTGGCGACGCTCGCATGCCACAACCTGAAGGGTCAATGGTTCTGATGATGATTGGAAGCTTAATGGGCCATGTAGTTTTTGGGATTGTTATTGCTATGTTAGTTAAACCAGTTACTCCATTTACAAAACAGATATTAAAATGAGCAGTTGTTCAAATTGTAATTGTTACACCAGGAAAGATAGTAAGAAACCAAAATCTTTCTGGACATTTTGTACTATCAAATCAATTATTGCGATAGTGATAATCGGCTGGTGGCTGATAGATACGTTGCTTAAATAAAGGATTTTCATTTATCCGGTTTTGTTGAATTGGGATGTAAAATAAAATGTTAAAGACGGGATAGTTTGTAAGGATTTTCCCTTCAGGATGTCAATAAAAATAAAATAAACAATTATGAAAAAAGTTATCCTTTCCATTGCGTTTGCAGCCATTACAGCATTAGGTGTTAACGCCCAAACCAAGTACATAACCAGAACCGGCCAGGCTACTATCTATTCGCACACAGTTGCCGAAGATATTTCAGCCATTAATAATACTGTTACGGGTGTCATCAATGCCTCAACCGGCGATATCGCTATTTCAGTTCCGGTACAAAGCTTTTCTTTTGAAAAAGCCCTGATGCAGGAGCATTTCAATAACAGCAATTTTATGGATTCCAAGCAATTCCCTAAAATCAGCCTGAAAGGAAAAATTTCAAATCTTGCTGATATTAATTTCACTAAAGATGGAACTTATGAAGTTACTGTTGCCGGTGAGCTTACCATCAAAGGCGTCACAAAGCCGATTACTGAGAAAGCCCATGTTACTGTAAAAGATGGTAAAGTTTCTGTGCATAGTAAATTTATAGTTAAAGATATTAGCTCCTATGGAGTGGGTAAACCAATGGGTAAAAAGAAAAATAATGTAGCTGATGATATTGAAGTTACTTACACTGCTGCTTACGATAAGGGTGATGAATAAAAATATTCTGAAATCCAATTTCCTGGATTTTAAAAGAGTTGCATATTTTAATATGCAGCTCTTTATTAGTTTTAACCCGATTAGCACAACCCAATAAATTTATCAAATGAAGTTTCGCCTAATTATCTATTCATTAATTATCGCCCCATCACTTTCCTTTGCACAGCCGTCTCCGAAAGGGCTTCAGATAAATGACAAAGCCCCCGAATTTTCCTTAAAAGATCAACATGGTAATTTAATTAGTCTTTCAACAGAGTTAAAAAAGGGAGCAGTTGTACTGGTATTTTACAGGGGACAATGGTGCCCTTATTGCAACAGACAGTTGAAAGGGCTACAGGATTCACTGAGTTTTATAAAAGAAAAGGGAGCCGCCCTCGTTGCTGTTTCCCCTGAGAAACCTGAGAATATTTCTAAAACTGTTGAAAAAACAAAGGCTACTTATCCTGTACTTTTTGACAACGGATTAAAAACAATGAAAAGTTATGATGTTGCTTTTGCTTTAGATAGTAGTACAGTTGAAAAATACAAAGCACACGGCATAGATTTTTACGATGCAAACGGCGCTAATGGGGCTACGCTTCCTGTGCCCACTGTTTATATTATTAATAAGGATGGGACAATAGTCTTTAAGCATTTTGACCCGGACTATAGGAAAAGAGTCACTGTTCAGGAGATTTTATCACATTTATAATTTCCATGGCAATTCTTTAGACAAAAAAATTGTAAGGAATACGACATGCCTCCGTCACAACTAAAGTAACTGTATGCCAAATATTAAAGTAATTCAGTTAGAAGAAGCTACTGGAAAGCTCAGAGACATATACGACGACCTGATTGAAAAAAGGGGCAAGCTGGCAGCTATACACACCATACAGAGCCTGAATCCAGATAGTATTATTGCCCACATGGAATTGTATATGACGATTATGTTCAGCCATAGCCCGTTATCAAGGGCACAACGGGAAATGATAGCAGTGGTGGTATCGGCAGCAAATGGCTGTGAATATTGCCAGCAACATCATGGAGCGGCTTTAAATAATTATTGGAAAGATGAAATAAGAGTTCAAATGCTGCGAGAAAATTATGAAACTGCCGGATTGAACGAAGCTGATACTTTATTATGCAAATATGCTATTGGGCTTACACTGCATCCGGATGACTTTGAAAAGGAAAATAGAACGGAAAGATTAAGGCAGGCAGGATTAAATGACAGGGCCATATTGGATGCAACATTAGTAGTTGCCTACTTCAACTTTGTAAACCGCATAGTGCTGGCACTGGGGGTTGAAACAGAAGAAAAAGCAGGTGAAGGATATAAATATTAAAAAGATAACAGCAATGACAATTCAACAATCTGTACAGGTTATTTTTCAGCAATTAGAAGATTCATTGGTTCAATTATCTAATGAGCAATATTGCAAAAGAATTGATACACTTTCTGGCGCTACCATTGGGCAACATGTAAGGCATGTAGTGGAAATGTTTGTTTGCCTACAGGATGGTTATGTAACAGGTACAGTAAACTATGAAAAAAGAAAAAGAGATATTACTATTGAATCGTCAAATGAAGTAGCTGTCAATTTAATGCAGCATATCAACTCATCCTTGTTTGCTGAAAACAAAGAGTTGATACTGGAAGCCGGATTTGATGAAAACAGTTTTGAGTTAAACCGGATACCTACTAACTATTTCCGGGAAATAGCCTATAACCTGGAACATGCTATCCACCACATGGCATTAATAAAAATCGGTATTAACCAGGTGGCTGATATTACTCTCCCTGAAGGTTATGGGGTTGCTTCTTCTACTATTAAGTACCGGCAGCAACTTACAAATCAGATTAATCAAGCTTAAAAATTACTGGTTAAAGAAAAATTTAAGCCGGTAGCAGCAGGCAACAAACGGCATACACCACCTACACAAACCAAACCGGCTCTTTGTCGTCCGTAACTAAGTAGTAATTTATGCGGTCCGGTTGTATAACTTCCACCAGCATTATAATAATGAACTTGCTTGCCAGCATCACCATAATTATACATGTCACTGGCAAATACACTAAAGTGCGGAGCATAGCTCCATTCCATTAAAATACCCATCCAGTTTCCCTTATCCTGTTTTGTAAAGAGGTGTTGCAATTCTGTTCGGATGGCCTTTTTTGCAAAATACTTATATAATATATCTACCACTACAATAGTAGATTTTATATTTTCATAATTACCACTTTCCACTACTGATTTGTTATAATAGATATGCTGCAGCAAATAAGAAGAAGTAAATTTTGCTGAATGCTTTTTCTTTATGCTTAAATTAATATCATTGTAGTACAGTTGTTTCCCTGCACCGAAAAATTTACTTTCAAAACTCGTGGGTGTTTGTGAAGTTATTTGCAAAGCATGGTACCGGGAATAATTCAAGGCAATACTCATTCCATACCTGCCACCCAGTTTTGTATTCTTTGGAAGATTGTAATATAAATCAGCCTGCCCGCCAATTTCCCCCAATGTCTGTGCATTATAAACATAGATATTAGAAAGATAATACCCCTGTTGTTTGGTTAGCGCCGGGATATAATTTATCAGCAACTGGCTCTGGTCAGCACTACGGTCAGTTCTGAAGTCCATATTTTCCAACCTTCGCAGGTTAAGATTAAATCCAGCATTATTTTTTGAATAGCCATAGTTAATTAACAGCGCTTTACCAGTATTAGTATTTTGCTGATTGGCTAAGTGTTCGTCTTTGCTTTTAATTACATACTCTGCAGAGAATGTAGAATTGTTGTCTGAATAATTTACCCGGCTGCTAAATGCATTAACCGTTGGTTTAAAGTTTGGGTCTGGCCCGGTATATTGCTGATACCGGCTTACAAAACTTACCCCTGCCGACAAACTCTTTTCGCTATTTATTTCAGCAGATTTTATGATTTGGTAATTGGCATCAACAGCACGGAGGGTACCATCACTCTTGTCAAAATTCTTACGCTGTTTGCCATAAACAAATTTTAAATCGAGATTGTTTGTTGGTGAGATGCGGAGGTTTATCCCTTCCATTGCATTATTAATTCCCAGTTGCCTGTTTTCCCAACTTCTGAAAACAAGGCCACTGCCAAATTGCTCATAGAAATTACCAACCGTTAATCCGAATTTGGTATCCTGGTACGAAAGATATTTTTGAACAAGCTTTGCATCATTTAATACAAACGGATAGCCCTGCAAAGAAGGCAGGTAAGCTTCATACTGAATACCCATTGATATTTTTTGAAACCGGTAATCTGCTTTCAGATAATTGTTAGAGCCAATCCTGTCCTGTGGAAAGACGGCGTTTGTAACAGCATCTTTTACATATAATTGGTTATTGGATTCAAACGAACCGCTGATACTGCCATACTTACCCAAATCAATTTGTGCAGATACACCAAGTGGCAGTAGTAAATAAATAAATAAAGAACGTTTTATCATGGGTTATTGGAAACATTTACTTGATTTACTTTTCCAATCAGCACATCTTCATCTCCCGGGGTAAAGCCGGTTTTTTGGTAAACAATTTTTCCCTTTCTTATAACAATAACAAATGGAATATTAGTTGCATTAAATGCCCTTTTGATTTCATTACTTTCATCTAAGTAAATATCAAAAGTCCAGCCTCTTGATTTTACCATTGGCATAACTTTTTGTATTGTTCTCGCTTCGTCTGTTGAAATGGCAATCAGTTTAAATGATTTCATCTTTCCTTCATCAATACTTTCCTGCAAAGCATCCAGTTCATTAATACAAGGCACACACCATGTTGACCAAAAACTGATTACAGTTACGGCATTTGTATCTATAGCAGACGAAAAGGGAACTGAATTACCACTAATGTTTTTTATTGGCAACACAGGTAAGCCGGATTGCGAAAAAGATTTTGCAGAAATAATGAACATAAGTAAATGCAAAAAAGCTATTGATGGAAGTTTCATTATTGCTTATTGGAGGTTATGTATGAAACGGAAGTTTACTTAATTTATTTCAAAGTTGTTGTCGCTTATGCGACAAGTAAATATATCGTCTGAAAGCCTTGCCCCTACTGCATTAAAATAATATCTTTAAGGCATGAAAATTCGTTCCTTTTCGCTATTGATTTGGATAGCCGGAGTATTTTTTTCCTGCTCAAAAAAATCCGATACCGCTCCACCAAAAGGCCTTAGGGTTGTGATAAATTCTCCCGTTATTTATTCAGACCTTTTCGATGAACTGGTAGTTACGGTTTATGATGCAGATAATAATGATGTCACAGCTTCAAGCCAGGTGTTGATTGACAACAACCCTATTACAGGCAATCGCTTTAAAACAGGTGATACTAGAACATTTTCAGCAAAAGCAAACCTTAACGGGAAAGAAACAGACGCAGTAAGTTTTAAAGCTATACGGCATGAAATCAATAATTTCAGCAAGAAAGTAATCATGGAAGAATTTGCCGGAATGTGGTGCAGTTACTGTACCCGGTTTACTTACCTGATTGATACAATGGTCCGCTCCAATAATAAAATTATTCCCATTCAGGCCCATTCAGGTGATATTCTTGAATATGTCTTTGTACCCCAAATGAAAGCTAAATTTGGAGTTGGCAGTTTTCCATTTGGATACTTCAACCGTGGGCAAATATGGGATGAATCCATGGCAATGGTTCAGGGTGAGCTTAACAGAAAAACAAAATTAGGTCTTGCCATTAATACCACTATCAACAATACCACAGTTGATGCTACGGTAAGAGTTAAATTTGATGTAACAACTTCAGAGAAACTAAGTATTGTTGTTGTGCTTTTAGAAGATAGCCTCATTTATTCCCAATCAAATATTTATAATTATAATTTTGACAGCCCTTTTTATGGATTGGGTGACCCTATTCCCAATTACAGGCACAACAATGTATTGCGGGTAGCAGCTACTGACATTTTCGGAGATGTGATACCAACAGCCGTCCAAAAGAAAAATGAAACCTGGGAAAAAACTTATAGTATAAATGCTGCAAATTACAACCTTACTAATTGTAAAATCGTGGCCTATGTTCAATACACTCAAAATGATGTTAGCCGGTGGGGGGTGTTAAATGCACAGGTAACAAAAGCTGGAAACAATGCAGGGTTTGACTAAATAAAAATTAAAACTTCTTCATACCATATCTTCCCCTCTTTAAAGGCCGGACTTTATTAATTTGCTTTCACATCTCGATAAATATAAAATTTTGCCGTTCCCGTCGGTCAGGCTTTCCACTTCAATCTTCTTATCAGAAGGATTTCCGTTGCAATCCCTAACGGTAATTTTAAAGTTTTTGTAATCTTTTTTCAAAAAAATTAGTAAAGAGTATTGCAAAAGACCCGGCACAGTACACCCGTCTTATTTCTTTTACGCCTGTGGCAAACAAGCCGTGAGAACTGTGCCGGATAAAGACATTGGGAGTTGAGATTGCTTCGTACCTCAGCAAACACAATTCCGAAAACTGCAAAGCAGATTTTATAACCATGAAATTATAAACTGCTCATTCAACTGCCCCTGCAGCAAAATTATTGTCCTGCTCTGTGCGAAACAAGGTCTTGTTCCCACAGTGTAAAGAGCCGTCAATCGCCAAGGGTTTTCAAAAAAATCTCCACCAGATATTCTAATTGTTTCCTGCACGGGGTAGTATTTTATTTAAAAAACCTTGTTTTTCCGCCGCAGTCCTAATGGCTGGTCGCTAAGGGTGAATGAATGAAGCGAAGCTGAATTTATCTAACAATCATTTTTTAAACATTTAAAATTTCATGTTATGGAAATCATCGGACGAGTAACGACAGACGCAATCGTTAGCGAAACCAAAGCAGGGAAAAAAGTAGTGAACTTTTCCATTGCTATTAATGACACTTACAAAGCAAAGGGCAGCAATGAAGTAACAAAGATTGTAACTTATGTAAACTGTGTTTACTGGCTTAACCCCGGAGTAGCTCAGTATTTAACCAAAGGCACATTGGTAGAATGTGCCGGACGCATTGGAGTAAATGCCTGGACAAACAAAGAAGGTGAAATAAAAGCCAAACTTACATTCAATGCGAACAGAATTAAACTGCATGGCGGCGGTAACAAAGTAAATGCAGAAGTCTCCGCACCAGTTGCAGCAATGGCAAAAGTTGCAGACGATTTACCGTTCTAAACATTCATGGCAGCATTACATAGATGTGTGATGCTGTCTTTATTTTTTTATCAATCTAAAAATTATAATTATGGCACACAATATTAGTTTCAATGAACAAACACAACAACACAGTTTCTTTTCAGTAAAAGAAAAAGCATGGCACGGTTTGGGACAGATAGTACAAGACTATCCGACCAGTAAAAAAGCATTGCAGTTTGCAGGACTTGATTTTGAAGTATTGAAAAGGCCCAATGCACATAGATTGGATGATGGCTCGGAAGTAGTTTCTAAATCTTCCTTCTATACTTATCGCCCCGACACCAATGCAATTTTAGGTGACCGTTTGGGAAAGGATTATGAAGTAGTGCAAAACATTGATGCCTTCAGTTTCTTTGATGCTATTGTTGGCGGTGAAGGAATACAATACGAAACTGCCGGGGCATTGGGTAAGGGTGAAAAGATTTTTATTACTGCAAAACTGCCCGGTTATATTAAAGTCGCCAATACAGATTGCATTGAAAAGTATTTGTTTCTTACTACTTCGCATGATGGTTTTGGAAGTATTATGGCAGCTTTTACCCCGGTACGGATTGTTTGTAACAATACGTTGAATGCCGCTTTAAAAAACCATACCAACTCCATTAAAATACGACATACTGCCAATGTAAAAGAACGGCTGGAAGAAGCGCATAAAGTATTGGGAATATCTAACCAGTTAAGCCAGCAATTGGACGGCATATTTAACCAATGGGCAAAGGTTCGTATTACAGATAAGGAAGTACAGAAACTGATACAAATGGCAATGGTTCCAAACAAAGAAGTATTGCTGAATATTCAGAATGGTGAACTGGATGAATTAAGCACCTGCTTTAAAAATATGTGTGATGCAGTGTATGAGTACAATTTTGCCAGCCACACACAGCAAACAGAAGCAACCAAAGGAACAGTGTTTGGGGCATACAATGCCATTACGGGATACTTTCAAAATGTGAGAACTTATAAGGATGATGAAGCGAAAATGAAATCATTGTTATATGGAGGCACAGCACAATTAAAAACACAAAAGGCTTTTCAGCTTTGTGAGGACTTTGTAAGGGGTGAAATGGAGGGAATATAAAACTGATGAATTGATAAAAGGAGCATTTTTTCACTGCTCCCTTTTTATTAAGCAGAAAGCTGCCCCGCATTACTGTGATGATGTTTGAAAATGGCGGGGCAGCTTGGAGCGTTTGTCAAAAGAATTAATAAGCTTTTGATTAATTTAATTACTTCGTGTCCATGTTTCCGTTCTTCCAAGCAGAAATATGCCGACATATCCTCTTAATTTAAGTGTATTCTTATCTTTCAAATACATGTAAGAGCTATATGTCTTTCCGCTTTCAGGGTCGTAAATATCACCGCCCTTCCATTCATCATCACCATCAAACTTAAAACCAGTAAACATCAATAGTCCGATTATTGGATTGCTTTGTTTTGCTTTGTCAGGATTATTGCCATCCATTCGCTGCTTTCCGTTCTCGGTTGGATTTTTCAACCAGATAATTTTACCATAGAATTTCTCGCCCGATTTATAAACCTGGATTTTAGCAGGTTCTTTACCACCCGTAAGCCAGATGCCGATTATATCATCAGCTTTGTTTTGAGAGTGAGAAACAAAAGAAATCAGTGAAGCGATTAAAATAAGGGAAGCTATTCTTTGTTTCATATCCTGCACTTTTTTGGTGAAGGATTTTCTCTTTGTTTCAGGTTGTCAAATGCAGCGTCATAATCAGGTCGCAGTGTTCCCATCAGTCTATCCCAAATTGTAAAATACAAACCATAATTGCCTTTAAAATATTGGTGATGCAAATTATGGCTGACAGAAGTGTTCATCCATTTCCCAAACCAGTTTTTATTAAATCCTTTCGGATAAATCTCAAAGCCCAAATGTCCATACACATTATAAACAAGGCTGAAAACAAAAAAACACATCAGGTGAATGCTATGAACAGGAATAGTAAACAGGAAGACGACAAAAATCATTGACTCGACAATTGCTTCCAATGGATGAAAGGCATAAGCAGCCCACGGAGACGGATTAGTAGATTTGTGATGTACAAGATGTACCATTTTAAAAAGCCAGGGGTGGTGCATGATGCGATGAGCCCAGTAAAAATAAGTGTCGTGCATTATAAGCATTAATGGAAATGCAAGCACAAAATAAAGAGTACCATGTTCATCAATATGCGTATAAAAAGTAGTGTGTGGTCTTATTGCATCGCTGTACAACATTAGCAAAGGCGGTACAGAAAAGATAATTACAGAAAGAGTTGAGAAGCCTAATTCCCGGGCATAGTCTTTCAGCTTTGGAAATTTCTCCTGTATTTTTTTATACGAAAGCCTTTTCCTGAAAAAAACATAGTACACAAGAAAGAACGGCAGAGAAATGAAAAAATATTTGACAGCATTATCCAGTAATAGAAAAACGAATTTATCCCAGGTCATAATTTCTGATTATTAATAACCAAAACTATAAACCGTCATTGGCATAAAAACTAACCTGGGTTACTTTCATTTTCCTGCTAATCTGCGCCGGAGGCGACTGAGGCTGGGTGCTTCTATACCAAGATAACCTGCCATATATTTTACAGGTATTCTTTGCAAAGCCTGCGGGAAAGTATTTTCAAGAGCAAGATATCTTTCTTCAGCACTTTGCGTTTTGCGGTTTTGCTCGTTCAGCAGAACAAGTCTCAATTCTTCGGCAAGTATCAGGCTGAATAAGGTTTCAAATTTCGGGTTCGCTTTAAAAATCAAAGGCAGGTCTTCCTTATTTAATACAAGTGCTTCGCAATCTTCAATAGCGATAAAGTTTTTATGTGAGGGACTGTTATTCGTTAATCCTTCGGTATAAGTAAAAAAACATCCTTCGTGTTTAAATTCAGAAGCCTTTTCGCTACCTGTTTCGTCAACGAAAGTTGTTACAATAAACCCTTTATTCAGAAAACCGATAAACCGGCAGTATTCACCGGCTCTTAGTATATAATCCCCCTTTGCATATTTTTTGAAATCGCTGTATTGGAGGCTTTCCTCAATTTCCTCCCGGCTGATTTCAACCCTTTGTTTGATATAATTAATAACTTGCGAATACATTGGTAATCACAAAAATAGAGTAAATTAAAGAATGGATGCTCTCTTTCAATATTTTAAGAAGTTCAACCCGCTTTCAAATGAAGCTGAAAAAGCGATTGCAGAAATAAGCAGCATTGTAACCATTACGAAAAATAAAGACCTGCAGCCAATCGGCCATACCTGTAAAACAATTTATTTTATTAAAAAGGGAGTAGCCCGTATCTATTACTTCAAAGATGGTATTGATATTACTGAACGTTTCTTTTTCGAGAACAGTATTATAGCAAGAGTAGAAAGTCTGTTTACAGGCAAACCAAGCCGCAAAGCAATTCAGATTCTGGAAGATGCTGAAATTATTGCCATCAACTCCACACAGCTTTTCAAATTGTATGATACATTTCCTGAAATTGAAAGACTGTTTCGTAAAATATTTGAAGCTGCTTATGTAGAAACTGTTAACCGCATTGAAGGAATGCAGTTTCATTCAGCAGAAGAAAGATACAATGCCTTACTCAACGAAGCTCCTAATGTTTTAATGAGAGTTCCTTTAAAGTATGTTGCTTCGTTCCTCGGAATTACTCAGGTAAGCCTCAGCCGTATCCGTGGGCATCGGTAATTATTTATCTTATGATAAAAGAATAGCCATTCAATGTCGCCACCTTTGTGAAGTAAATTTCACTTATGGAAGGTGTAAAAGAAATCAGCTCAAATACTCTCAGAAACTGGTTAGAAACAGGGAAGGAAGTTTCAATACTTGATATTAGACCCATTCAGGAAAGAGCGGAATGGTTTATTCCGGGCAGCATTTATTATAATGCTTATGATAAACTAAAAGCAAACAATCCAAATGCCTTGCAAGGTTTGCACCTTGATAGAACCCTTCCTGTAGTAACTATTTGTGCCGGAGGTAAAACAAGTATGATAGCTGCCAGCCTTCTTCAAAAGCAGGGCTTTGAAGCCTATTCACTGCAAGGGGGCATGAAAGGTTGGAGCCTGTCATGGAATACTGCAATGCTCTCATTCCCTGATTTTGAAGTAATACAAATCAGAAGAACAGGCAAAGGTTGTCTTTCCTATTTAATAGCATCAAACAATGAGGCAATAATAGTAGATGCTTCTCTCCCGGTAGAAGCGTACCAGGAGGCATTGCAAAAAAACAGACTTACATTAAAGCATGTTATAGAAACACATATTCATGCCGACCATCTTTCAAGGGCAAAGCAATTAGCAGAAATAAATAAAGTAACATTACATCTTCCTGTACCAAACAAAGTAAACTTTGATTTTATTCCGGTAACGGGCTCAACTGTTTTTCAAATCGGAAATATCAGTATTAAAGCCATTCAAACTCCCGGCCATACATTGGAAAGTACAAGCTATTTAGTTGATGATAAAATATTGCTTACAGGCGACACATTGTTTATAAACGGAGTTGGCAGACCGGATTTGAAAGCAAATAATGAAGAAGCAATGCAGAAATCAAAAATGCTTTATCAGTCATTACAGAAACTGTTAGCATTAGACGAAAACATCATTGCATTGCCAGCCCATACAAACCAGCCGGTAGATTTTGATAGTATTCCGGTTCAGGCAACGATTGGAAGCATCAAGCATAATGTTGCCATGCTGAAGTTAAGTGAGGAAGAATTTGTAAATACCATTTTGCAACGTATTCCACCCACACCAGCAAATTACTTATCTATTGTAGAAAAGAATATTAATGGCGATTTCAGCGATATAAACCCGGTTGACCTGGAAGCCGGGGCAAATCGTTGCGCTGTATCCTGATAAATAAAAATTGAAAACAATGAAAATTAGAAAATGCTTCATGGTCTTGATGGGTGGACTATTTTTTGCTATTACAGGTTATAGTCAAACACAAACAGTACCTTGGACAACTGCACAGCTAATGGAGCCGGAACTGCTTTCTGCAATTCTTAATGATTCCACAACTGCACAGCCTTTAATAATCAACATGGGGCCGGTCAATTCAATAAAGGGATCAATCAAAATAGGTCCGGCTAAAGAAAAAGAGAATCTTGACGAGTTAAAAAAGCTGTTGTTAAATCAAGACAGAAAAAAAACTGTTGTCATTTATTGCGGCTGCTGTCCGTTCAAGGATTGTCCAAATATCCGTCCGGCATTTTCATTGTTAAAGCAAATGAATTTTGAGAACGGCAAATTATTAGACTTGCCGCATAATTTAAAAGTAGATTGGATAAATCATGACTATCCCATGAGTAATTAGGTGAAATCAAATTACACATTTATGGCAAACATAGCTGCATCTGTTTTTGATAGCCAGTCAGACGAGTATGATTCATGGTTCGACAACCATCCGGAATTGTTTCAAAACGAATGTAAGGTGTTACACAAAGCAATCCCTGCTGGTACTGGTGTTGAAATCGGAGTTGGTACAGGCCGCTTTGCTGAAGTACTGAAAATTCCTGTCGGCGTAGAACCGGCACATTCAATGGCACAGATGGCGATTGCAAGAGGAATAACAGTAATAAAGGCAAAAGCAGAAGAACTCCCGTTTCATAGCCTGTCATTTGATTATGCAATAATGATTACAACGGTTTGCTTTTTGGATGACATACCAAAAGCATTTTCTGAAGCCCACCGTATAATTAAAAAGAATGGATATTTTATTGTTGCTATCATTGATAAAGAAAGTGAGTTAGGAGTACAGTACGAAGCAATGAAGGCATCAAATCCCTGGTATAAAGATGCTCACTTTCATACGACCAGCGAAATAACGGGATTACTTGAACAAGCAGGTTTTACTTCTTTTGAATATTGGCAAACACTTTTTTCTGATAAACCAGAACTAACAGACCCACTGCCCGGATTTGGCAAAGGAAGTTTTGTAGTAATACGTTCGCAAAAAATGTAAGATGGAGCATATTAAATTAGGGCTGAAAGAAAATTGGAAACAGTTTACATTACTTGTAATCATCAATGCTTTTGTAGGCGGCATGGTTGGGTTGGAGAGAAGTATATTACCACGTATTGCAGATGTTGAATTTCATATTGCTGCAAAAACAGCAATTCTTTCTTTCATTATTGTATTTGGAATTGTTAAGGCAATCACGAATTATTACACAGGAGCATTAGCTAACAAATTCGGAAGAAAGAAATTATTAGTGGCCGGTTGGATAATTGCTGCTCCCATACCATTTATTTTAATGTTTGCGCCATCATGGGATTGGATAATAGCAGCAAATGTGTTGTTAGGAATCAATCAGGGTCTTACATGGTCAAGTACTGTGGTTATGAAAATTGACCTTGTAGGAGAAAAACAAAGAGGCTTTGCAATGGGTCTTAATGAATTTGCAGGCTACATTGCTGTAGCCTTGATTGCATTTCTTACGGGATGGATAGCCAGTGAGTATGGAATAAGACCTTATCCCTTTTATGTAGGAATCGTGTTGGTTTTTTTAGGATTGCTGGGAAGTATATTTTTTATTAAAGACACAAAGCATCATGTAGCAAAAGAAACAATCAGCAACACGGTTCCGAGATTGAAAAATATATTCTGGGACACTACATGGAAAGACAAAAACTTGGGTTCAGTTACACAGGCTGGCTTAATCAATAATCTTAACGATGGCATGGCATGGGGAATCTTTCCAATTCTGCTTGCTTCAAAAGGTTTCACCATTGGGGAAATAGGAATTGTTACAGCAATATACCCTGCTGTTTGGGGCATTGGGCAATTGTTTACCGGAGGAATGGCTGACAGGTTTTGCAAAAAAGACATGCTTTACATAGGAATGTTTTTACAGGCTATTGCTTTAATTGCACTTGTTTGGGCAAATACAATGTTACATTTTATAGTTCTATCTTCTGTTTTAGGTTGGGGTACTGCAATGGTTTATCCTACATTTCTTGCAACAGTTGCAGAAAATACAAATCCACAGGACAGGGCAAAGAGTATCGGCATCTTTCGCTTGTGGAGAGATTCAGGCTATGCTGTTGGAGCAATACTTACAGGAATAATAGCAGACTTAATAAGCATTAATGCTTCAATTATCTTCATTGGTCTATTAACATTAGCATCTGCCCTTATAATTCGTTACCGTATGTACTGTAAAAAAAGATAGTTCATTAAAAATATTAGAGAGATCACTGGCAAGAGAAGTGCACGACATAAAATATAAATAACTTTTGCAAAAGTAGGCTTCGTATATAACCAGATAGTCACTCACTAGCACTCCTACTGGGACAAAGTAGCTTTTATTAATTTTTCTATTGTTTTTTATACTTATTTTTCTTCATTAATTCCCCACAAAGTTCGCCTTTTGGCTGCTGCAACGGCCATGAAATTCCGGCATAAACCGCTACGCTATTTATTCCGTTGCTTCATTGCCTTTATTGCCAAAAGCCGGTGCAGGTTCCATAATTAATTTTTAAATCTCTTAAAATGTAAGTTATGGAACAGATGACAATGCAATTCCCGGAATGGACAAGAGCGGCAGAAGTGGAATTAGTTTATAAAACAAAAGTAAAAGCTTCTGAAAGGCCATTGATACACGATTCAAAAGATATATATAATGTGCTTAAAAAAGTTTGGGATGAAAACAAAATTGAAATGCTGGAAGAATTTAAAGTAGTTTTTCTGAATAGGGCAAACAGGGTAACCGGAGTTTATGATGCCTCATCGGGAGGTATAACTGGCACAGTTGCAGACCCAAGATTGATATTGGCTGCTGCTATAAAATCACTTGCCGTATCAATTATACTTTCTCACAATCATCCATCCGGTAACCTTAAACCAAGCAGAGCGGATGAAGAATTAACGCTGAAAATAAAAGAAGCCGCAAAGTATCATGATATAAGAGTGATTGACCATATCATAATTACCAATGAAGCCTATTACAGCTTTGCTGATGAAGGGGTGCTTTAGCCCCTTTTTTGGTCATTCCGGCTGGGCAGTTTGCTCAAATTGCCTCATAAACGGTATATTTACAACTAACTGAATTAGCACTACTTAACAAAACCCAATTAGACGCAATGTGGACAAAGATAAGTGTATGATGCACCGGGGAAAGCCAATTTTAAAGACCAAAATTTACAAACTAACTCTTCTTTATTGGATATGAAGCTGGAAATAATAAAACCTAGCAAAGCCCTTAATAAAGCCTACCTGAAAGAAAAGGTAAGCCGCTATCATATAGAGCTGTTTAAAAAGAACATGAAGCAATTACTCGCCCGTATTAACGAGCAAGAAAGTGAAGAACATTTGAAGAATGTAATTGCAGATTTTTTAAAAGACACCTGGTATAAAGACCAGTTTGAAATAAACACCAAAGACAGAAACGATCTAGTAATCCACACTGGTAAAACAAGCAAAGAACCTGTAGGTGTAATACTGGAGGTAAAAAAGCCTTCGAATAAAGCAGAGATGATAACCGATGCAAAGCCCAATGCCAAGGCTTTACAGGAACTTATTCTGTATTACTTGCGGGAGAGAATTGACCACAGCAATACAGACATAAAATATCTGGTGGTTACTAATATTTACGAATGGCTTATCATTGACGAAGTATGGTTTGAGAAAAATGTTTTTCGAAATGTAAAATTGAAGAAGAATTATGAAAACTGGAAGCTGAGCGGGAAAGACACCAGGTTTTTCTATGAAAATATTGCAAAAACGTTTTTGGATGATGTGACAGAGTTAATGCCGGTTACCCACTTCGATGTTCGTGCGTTTGAGAAATATGTAAATAATACTGAAAAGGAAGATGATACCAAGCTAATAAGCTTATTTAAAATATTATCTCCGGCGCATTTATTGAAACAGCCATTTTTAAATGACAGCAATAGTCTTGATACAAAATTTTACGCAGAGCTATTACATATTATCGGGCTGGAAGAAATAAAAGATGGCAGTAAAAAACTAATCAAGCGAAAAGCAAAATGGGATGATGCTTCCTTGCTGGAAAATACCCTGATAAAGTTAGAAGATAAAGATGCTCTTCGCAATATCAACGGCGTTTCAGCTTTTGGTGCAACCAAAGATGAACAGCTTTTTAATGTGGCATTAGAACTTTGTATCACCTGGGTAAACCGTGTGCTTTTTATAAAGTTGCTGGAAGCACAATTATACAAATACAACAAAGGCAACAATGATTATCTATTCCTAAACAGCAAAGTGGTATTTGATTTTGATGAATTAAGCAATCTGTTCTTCCAGGTATTGGCAGAAAAGCCAGAAAACAGGCGCAACCACATAAAGGAAAAATTCAGCAAAGTCCCTTACCTAAATAGTTCATTGTTTGAACGCATAGAACTGGAAAGGCAAACCATTAATGTAAGTGAATTAGACAACCGGCTGGAATTGCCCATTTATGTAACCTCAGTTTTAAAAGATGATAAAGGCAAAAGAAAAACCGGCAGCATGCCAACCCTTCAATACCTGTTTGAATTTTTAGATGCCTACGATTTTACCAGCGAAGGCAGCGAAGAAATACAGGAAGAAAATAAAAACCTCATTAATGCTTCCGTATTAGGGTTGATTTTTGAAAAGATAAACGGCTATAAAGACGGCTCTTTCTTTACACCGGGTTTTGTAACCATGTATATGTGTAAGGAAACCATCCGCAGAAGTGTGCTGCAGAAGTTTAATGACGCTAAAGGCTGGAACTGCGATACCCTCGACAGCCTGTACAATAAAATTGAAAACAAGAAAGAAGCCAACCAACTAATAAACAGCCTGCGTATTTGCGACCCTGCAGTTGGCAGCGGCCACTTTTTGGTAAGTGCATTAAATGAGATGATTGCAGTTAAAAGCGAACTGAAAATATTACAGGATGCCGCTGGCAAATCTTTACGGGATTACAATATAGAAGTGGTAAATGATGAACTGATTGTTACGGACGAAGACGGAAAGTTATTTGAATATAATCCTAACAACAAAGAAAGCCAGCGGATACAGGAAACCCTGTTTCATGAAAAAGAAACCATCATAGAAAACTGTTTGTTTGGTGTTGACATAAACCCCAACTCTGTAAAAATATGCCGCCTGCGGTTGTGGATTGAGTTATTGAAAAATGCCTATTACACCGCCAACAGCAACTATACCCAATTAGAAACCCTGCCCAATATTGATATAAACATAAAATGCGGCAATAGCCTTATCAGCCGTTTTGCATTAGATGCCGATATTAAAACTGCCTTGCGAAACAGTAAATGGAGTATTGACAGCTACAAAGTTGCTGTACAAACTTACCGGGATGCGGATAGTAAGAAGCAAAAACGGGAAATGGAAGAACTTATTGATTCAATTAAAAAAGATTTCAGAAGTTATATAAGCCCCAACGACCCCAAATTTAAAAAACTATCTAAACTGCGGGGCGACATATTTAACCTAAGCCAAACCAAAGAACTGTTTGACGATGGCAACAAGAAAAGCAAAGACACTAAAAAGAAGATAGAACAACTCAGCAACGAAATTTCAAAACTGGAAAAAGATATAGAGGAAATAAAAAGTAATAAAATTTATGAGAATGCTTTTGAATGGCGGTTTGAATTCCCGGAAGTCTTGAATGGTGATGGTGATTTTATTGGGTTTGATATGATAATTGGTAACCCGCCATATATTCAGTTGCAAAAAATGGGCTTAGAATCGGATGCATTAGAGAAACGGGGATTTGAAACCTTTGCCAAAACAGGAGATATTTATCAGCTATTTTATGAGCTTGGCGTAAATCTTTTATTAAACAGTGGCAAGCTATGCTACATTACCAGTAACAAATGGATGCGTACAGATTATGGCAAAGTAACCAGGGAATACTTTGGAACTAAATGCAAAGTTGAGTTTGTAGTGGACTTTGGTATGGGCCAAATGTTTGACAGTGCCACCACTTATACCAACATCTTACTTCTAACCAAATCTGCGGCTGTATCAAAGCAGTTTCTTTGCAGGGTTAAGAATGACTATAAATTGCAAATTCCGTTAGAAGAATATGTTTTTGAAAACATAGTTGAGGTTGACAATCCAAAAGAAAATAGCTGGGTTGTATACGACAAAATCGAATACAGTCTTATTAAGAAAATTGAGACTCAAGGAATACAACTTAAGGACTGGGATTTGCAAATCAATCGAGGTATCCTTACAGGGTTTAATGAAGCGTTTATAATTGACACCGAAACAAGAAACAGGCTTATTGAAGAAGACCCCAAAAGTGACGAAATAATAAAACCAATTTTAAGAGGAGAAGATGTAAAAGCTTATGTGCCTGAATGGGCCGGTAAATGGATAATTGGTACTTTCCCAGCATTAAAACTACAGATACAAGACTACCCGGCGATTAAACGTTATCTATTGCATTTTAAAGACCGTCTGGAGCCAAAACCAAAAGGATATGAGGGTAGATGGGAGGGACGAAAATCTGGTTCATATAAATGGTTTGAAACCCAAGATACAATCTCATATCATAAAGAATTTGTTAACCCTAAAATTATCTATCCCAACATGACAAAATATCTTCCATTTGTATATGATAAAGGCTCGTTTTTTACCAACCAGAAATGTTTCATTATTACAGGCAAGCATTTAGGCTATTTAACCGCCTTCTTAAATTCAAAACTATTCAGGTTCGGTTTTCGGGAATACTTTCCAGAGTTATTAGGAGATACCCGTGAACTAAGTAAAATATTCTTTGAAAAAGTAAAGGTGATTATTCCTGATGATAATATGAGCAACACGTTCACTGAACTCGTTGAACAAATTGTTTTATGCAAGACTAAAGGTGAAGACTATTCCGTTTTTGAAAACAAGATTGAAAATGAGCTTGCAAAACTATATTCACTTACAAATGAAGAAAGCCAATTATTAGAGCAAAGCCGTTGATTTAATAAGGCTTCTTTCTTCAACAGTTAATCCATATAAATCAAATAGTTTTTCCTCAATTTGATTTTCTAAATGATGTATTGAGTTGCCAGAACGTTTTGTAGTGGTTAAACTATCTAATTTATCAATGAACCACTTCTCGTCGTCAATTGATTTTATCGGTATTGTTTCAAAGAATACTTTCCTCAATTCTCTTGTTTCGCCGAGCAACTCCGGGAACTTATCTTTAAAACAAAAGCGAAATAAAGTGGAGTTAAAAAACAGGGTAAGATAGCTAAGATATTTCCCGGACATGATAAAGCCTTTGTCGTTGATAAAAAACGAGCCTTTATTATCTACTTTTAATCTAAAAATGACATACGCATATGTAAGAGTTAGTACCGAAAAGCAAACTATCGAAAACCAACGCTACGAAATATCTCAATTTGCTGCTGCGAAAAAAATCACTATTACAAAATGGTTTGAAGAAACCATCAGTGCATCAAAGAAAATTGAAGAAAGACTGATTAGCACAATACTTAGAAAATTAAAGTCAGATGATATTTTAATTGTTTCCGAAATATCAAGAATGGGCAGAAACTTAATGCAGATTATGAGCATACTTCATTTGTGTATGGAAAGAAAAGCAAAAGTTTATGCTATAAAAGAAGGTTACGAATTGGGAAATAATATAAATTCAAAAGTATTAGCGTTTGCATTTGGGCTTTCAGCCGAAATAGAAAGAAACTTAATTTCTCTGCGAACGAAAGAAGCACTTGCAAGATTAAAAGCAAATGGAAAGAAATTGGGACGACCCTGTGGTAGTCAAAAGAAAAGTCCGAAATTATTATTGCATGAGGAATTTATCAGGCGAAAATTGTCTGAAGGCGCAAAACAAGTTGAAATAGCAAGGTTATTAAAAGTACACAGACACACGGTTAAAAAGTGGATGGATGAAAATATTTTGAGTAATTAATCTGAACTATGAATTTAAGTAATCAGTCGTATCTTAACAAAACAATAAACTAATAATGAAGTGTATTTTCTGTAAATGTTTGTCCGATAATAGTAAAAGTATTGAACACATTATTCCGGAATCTTTAGGGAATAAAAAGCACTACTTACCAAGGGGTATTGTATGCGACTCTTGCAATAATTACTTCGCTGTTAAAATTGAAAAGCCACTTCTTGAACTGCCTTATTTTAGAAGTGTCCGATTTAGAAATGATATTGAAAATAAGAAAGGTCGTCCGACTTTAGATAAAGGGATTATGGGTGGAATTGTTTCTATAGGAAAAGATGAGCAATTCTTACATATAATGACCGAGAACCCCGTAATAGCAAAAGGAATAATTAACGGTCATATTAAGCACATGATTCTGCCGTTTAATTCAGAACCAGAAAGTAATGATATTAATGTCTCTAAATTCCTATGTAAGGCTGCATTAGAATCCTTGATATACCGGGTTGGGCCTGTACAGGAATGGTTAGATGAAGTTACCGAACATCCGCAGCTTGATACAATAAGAAATTATGTGCGCTACGGAAATAAGCCTTCGTTTTGGGAATATCATCAACGAAGAATTTATCAGGAAGGAGATGAATTTTTTAATAAAAATGTTTCCAAAGAACCTTATGAGATACTTCATGAGTTTAATTTCATTTATTCCGATGAAGGCGAATTGTTTTATGTCTTAGTTATTATGGGGATAGAGTTTGTAGTGAGCCTGTCTTCCGGGGAAATAAGTGGTTATCGAAAATGGTTAATCCAAAATGCAGGGAAAGCCCCATTGCAAACCGATGACGAACTGAAAGTACGAAATAATCCGAGGGGTGTTAATTCGTGGATTGGCAAGAAAATCTCATTTTATACTCCCTAAATTAAACTTACATAAAAGCTATTCTTAAAGTATCTTTGTAGCATGTTCTACCGTAGAAAAATCATATTGGCTTTGTTACAGGTATTTGGTGGCAGATTGGAAAAAATCAACCTGCAAAAATTATTGTTTCTGGTATGCCAAAAACAAAAGGAGCCGGAGTACGATTTTATTCCCTACTTGTATGGCTGTTATTCTCATTCGGCTAAGGCAGATTTATTTACAATGGTCAAAAAAGATTTTTTAACCGAGGATGAAACGGGTTATTCAAAAAAAGACCGCAAAAACTATTTGTCTTTACTGGATGAAGAAGATAAAAAGTTAGTAAATCAGGCTTATTTTCTTTATAATAAAATGAACAGTGATGGGTTAATGAAACATACCTACACAAACTTTCCATATTACGCTATAAATAGCACAACTGCCGAAAGACTTTTAACGAAAGAGCAGTTAGATAAGGTTAATGATTACCGTCCCGCTTTATCAGCTACTACACTTTACACAATAGGCTACGAAGGCATATCGCTGGAAGCCTATTTGAATAAATTAATTAAGCATGATATTAAAGTGTTGGTAGATGTTCGCAATAATCCGTTGAGCCAGAAATTTGGTTTTTCAAAAAGCCAGTTACTACGGTACTGCCAGGGTTTAAATATTGAGTACATACATTTTGCTGAGGTGGGCATCCAATCCGAATACCGGCAGGAATTAAAAGAACAAAGCGATTACGATAATTTGTTTAAAAGTTATAAAAAGAAAACACTTCCCAATACAGTTTCAACACAAGAAAAAATACTGGCTTTACTGAAAGATAAAAAGCGGATTGCATTAACCTGTTTTGAAGCAAATATTTGTCAATGCCACCGCAAACATCTGGCTGAGGCAATTACCCAATTACCCCAATGGAATTATGAATTAAAGCATATTTAGAATGGCACTGACCAAAGTATTAATTGCTGTAAAAACTTACCCCACTATTTCAACCAAGTATGAAGAGTTGGTTTGCACCGCAGGGTTTCGGGAAGATGGAACCTGGATAAGGATTTACCCCGTCCAATTCAGGAAAAAAGGATATAGCGAACAATATGAAAAATATCAGTGGATTGAGTTGGATTTAGTTAAGAATACTTCCGATTTCAGACCGGAAAGTTTCAGGCCTTACTCACATGATACTGAAATAAAAATTATTGACGAAATAAAGGCAGATGGCGGCAGTTGGGATTCAAGAAGAAATTTTGTTTTAAAAAAGGTATATACCAATTTAACTGCACTCATTGCAGAAGCAAAGGATAAAAATATTTGTACATCGCTTGCTGTATTCAAACCAAAAGAAATCCTTGATGTGATAATTGAACCAAGTGAAAGGGAATGGAGTAAAGAAAAATTAGCTACACTACAGCAGCTTAGCATATTTGATTCAGTGGTAACAGAAAAGCCTCAAGTTGTAAGAAAATTACCCTATAAGTTTTCATACTTATTTACTGACGAAGACGACAGAAAATCAACTTTAATGATTGAAGATTGGGAAATTGGTCAACTATATTGGAACTGTCTTAAACGCCATGAAGGGCACGACATGGAAGCAAAAGCATGTGAAGATGTAAGAAAGAAATATTTGGATGACCATGCAAAAACCAAAGACGTTCATTTATTTCTGGGCACATCACAGCAGTTTCATTTTGTAGGGCATAATCCTTTTATGGTAATAGGCACTTTTTACCCGAAATTTCCTGCAGCAAAGAAAGAAGAACCACAATTAAAATTGTTTTAAAAAAGTACCAATCCTCCCAATTCAAAAGGGGTGGCTGCATATTATTTCTTCTTAAAAAACACAGTTATTTGCTACCATCAATCCCTAATTTCAGCTGTAGCAAAAATCCTTTATCAACCCCTTTATTTGCTTCCGGCATATCATTCCAGTTACCCTCTTTTGTTTTGTATAATTTGTATATTTCTCCAGTAGAGTTGTGATAAAATATTCATCCAAAAGTGCCACAGCAGCACCTAAAATATTTGTTAGTTGCACTTGTTTTATTGAGTAAAAAAACCAGTTGTTATCACTTAAAACTATCTCGTTAATTTATTCCGTTCTTAAAGCCATTTCCATGTGGCATGGAATAATCAATCTTATGGAAATGAAATTTTATGTGCTGCCTGACTAAATATTAGCCATGCAAACGGAAATAATGGTATAGATTTTACACCTGTTTCAGTATGAATTTTCAAGAGTATAAAATATTCTCAACAAATAGATTTTGTAAAGGCTTAATGTGCCCGGTCTTGCACATGGCAAGATGTACAAACGTTATACGTTTGGGTCATCTTGCCCTTCACTCGGAACTCGTTTCGGGGCAGTGAAACAGAAAACAACAAACCATGAAGATGCTGATAGAAAAAGTGAGGAAGAAAATGGTGGTGGTAAGGATGAACGAAGCAGAGTTTGAGCAAGTAGAAAAATTCTGCAGACAAAGCACCGAAAGAAATCTCAGCAGTTACCTGCGGAAAGTGAGTCTTCAAAAACCTGTTACCATCAAATATAGAAATGCAAGTGCGGATGATTTTTTGAAGGAGATGCTGGAACTGAAAAAAGAACTCAATGCAATCGGCAATAATTTCAACCAGGCAGTACACAAGCTGCACCTGCTGGATAAAATACCGGAGTTCAGGGTTTGGATTCAGCAATATGATGAACTGCATCTGTCATTCATCAGGAAGACAAAGCAAATCAATTTTAAAGTAAACGAACTGTACGAACAATGGTTGCTAAAATAACAATACCGAAAAGCATTGAAGCTGCTTTGAATTACAATGAAAAGAAAGCACAGAAAGGCAAAGCCTTTTGTTTACATGCGGCCAATTATTTAAAAGACGCAAAGCAAATGAACTTTTATCAAAAGCTGGCCGGCTTTGAAAGATTAACTGCTTTGAATGAAAGGGCTACTACTAAAACATTGCATGTGTCACTCAACTTCAGTCCATTGGAAAAATTGCAAGACGAAAAACTCTTAAACATTGCAGAACTGTATATGAATAAGATTGGTTTTGGTGAGCAGCCTTTCCTTATTTACAAACATGAAGATGCAGGGCATCCACATATACACATTGTGAGCACAACCATTAAAGCTGATGGCAGCAGAATTAACACTCACAACATTGGCAGAAATCAAAGTGAAAAGGCAAGGAAAGAAATTGAACAGCAATTTGGTTTGATAAGAGCCGAGCAACAGAAAGAATTACGAAACCCCGGCATTAAACCCGTGGACGCAGAAAAAGTAATTTATGGAAAGGATGAAACAAAGAGGGCTATTTCCAATACAGTTGGTGCGGTTTTCACCCAATACAAGTTTACATCACTGCCAGAGTTTAATGCGGCATTAAAGCAGTTTAATGTAACTGCCGACAGAGGGAAGGAAGAAGGCAGAATTTATAAGAATCATGGGTTGGTTTACCGTGTGCTGGATGCTGCCGGAAATAAAACAGGTGTTCCCATTAAAGCAAGCAGCATTGGATGCAAGCCAACCCTGAACAACCTTGAAAAGAAATTTGAAGCCAATGAAGTTTTAAGAGATGCGTTGAAGCAAAGAACAAAAACTGCAATAGATGAAACGTTGCCTTTATCAAAAAATTCAATGAGTGAGTTGGTGAAACAATTAGAGAAGCGAAACATCTATGTTTTGCTTCGCCAAAATGCTGAAGGAAGATTGTACGGAATCACGTTTGTTGACAATAGCACCAAATGTGTTTTTAATGGAAGTGATTTAGGCAAACAATACGGCGCTGCTGCCATTCAAAGCAGGCTTACAGAAACTGCAAACAATAAATCAATTGAACAGGACGACAAAAATACTGGCAGTAGTACAGGTAGATTACAAAATGAATTTGCCCAAAAGAATGAGAAAGAAAAAGCAATTTCACTTTCCTCAAAAACGGAAACCCCTCTTGATGAACTGCTGTCAACAAAAGAACAGTATGAAAATGTTCCGGGAAACCTGATGAGGAAGAAACGGGAAAAGAAGAAACGCAACAATAAAAATTTCTAATTTAAAAATGGTGTATTATGTCTGTTACAGGAGAAAACGAACAAGGGCTGCGGAAGATAATAGACCTTACAAGGTTTGCCAGTATCTTTATTTTGCTACTGCACTTTTATTATTTCTGTTATGTAGCATTTGAGCAATGGGAAATTAAATCAACTATCACCGATAGACTGATGAGTAATATTTCCAGAACAGGATTATTTGCCAATTCATTTACATCAAAGTTTGTTGGTTTGGGGCTGCTCATAATTTCTTTATTTGGTGCACAGGGAAAGAAAGATGAAAAGATAAATAAGCGGAGCATTGAGGCGTATCTTTTAATCGGGTTGGTTTTGTATCTGGGAAGTTACCTGTTCTTCAAACTGCAATATCCGGCCCAAACTGTCGCCATCATTTACATGACTGTTACTGGTGTTGGTTTTCTGCTGATATTGGCAGGTGGCAATTTACTCAGCCGCTTAATCAAATACAATTTGGGTGATGATGTTTTTAATTCACTCAACGAAACTTTTCCGCAGGAAGAACGGTTTATCAGTAATGAATATTCAATCAACTTACCGGCACGGTACAATTTAAAAGGACGGACAAAGAAAAGCTGGATAAATATCATCAATCCTTTTCGTGGCTTACTGGTGATTGGCAGCCCTGGTGCCGGTAAAAGCTGGTTTGTTATTCAGCACATCATCAAGCAGCATATTGAAAAGGGCTTCTCCATGTTCGTTTATGATTTTAAGTATGATGATTTGAGTCGAATAGCATACAACTGGCTGCAGCGGAATAAACATCAATATCAGATAAAGCCGTCGTTCTATGTTATCAACTTTGACAACCTTTCCGTATCTCACCGCTGCAATCCACTTGACCCAATTGGAATGAATGATATTACGGATGCGACTGAAAGTGCAAGAACAATTTTGTTAGGCTTAAACAGAGAATGGATAAATAAACAAGGCGACTTCTTTGTAGAAAGTCCGATAAATTTTGTAACAGCAGTAATTTGGTTTCTCCGGAAATATGAAGACGGAAAATATTGCACCCTGCCGCATGTAATAGAATTGATGCAGGCAGAATATGATGAATTGTTTCCTGTATTGAATACTCAACCGGAGATTGAAGTATTGGTAAACCCGTTTATCACTGCCTATCAAAACGATGCAATGGAACAATTAGAAGGACAGGTTGCCTCTGCAAAAATTGGTATGGCAAGGTTGGCTGCACCTGCGTTGTATTGGGTTTTAAGTGGTAATGATTTTACATTAGACATCAACAATCCAAAACATCCCAAAATTGTTTGTGTTGGAAATAATCCTGAAAAGCAACAAATTTATGGGGCAGTGTTATCGCTTTACATTTCAAGATTGATAAGGCAGGTGAACAGAAAGAATATGCAAAAGTGCAGTTTGGTATTTGATGAATTTCCCACAATCTATTTCAACAATATTGACAGCCTGATTGCAACAGCCCGGAGTAATAAGGTCGCCACTACTTTAGCTATGCAGGATTTTAGCCAGTTGAAAAAAGATTATGGTCGGGAACAGGCAGATGTGATTGTAAACATCACCGGCAACATCATCAGCGGCCAGGTAATGGGTGAAACAAGTAAACTCCTTAGCGAACGCTTTGGAAAAATTATGCAGGACCGGCAGAGCCTTTCCATCAACCGGACTGACACTTCCATTAGTCACTCCAAACAATTGGATGCTGCGATACCTGCATCTAAAATCGCAGCTCTTTCTTCCGGTGAGTTTGTTGGTTTGGTTGCTGATAACCCCGATGAAAAAATAAAACTCAAAATGTTTCATTCAGAAATAATTAACGACCATGAGACACTGAATGCTGAAGTAGCAGCTTACCACGACATACCCAAAGTGTCTGATGTAACACCACAGCAGGTGCTGGATAATTATTACCAGGTGAAGATGGATATTAAGCGGTTGATTGGAGAGGAGGTGGAGAGGTTGAAGGCGGAGAAAGCAGTATAGGAAATTCTATTTTTCCCAAATTACACTTATAGTATAGTTATATGATCTGGCATATAAACAATACTCAAAAAATCTTGAATCAGGTTCGTTATCATTTTTCATTTGAAACCAATCTGATTTCCAAATATCCTGTTTGGATTCATCTCCAAAATATGTTTTATTAGCAGTATATACTTCATAAGCCACGGAACCTGCAGGCGGAGGAGCATTATATTCAAAAGGACAAAAATGATAAAAATCATCAGACTTTTTCCACCATTTCATTTTATTATCCTTGCAATACATTACAAAGACTGGATGATTACCTCGTTTAACGAATTTTAATATCGCAGCCGTTTTACTTACCTGGAATTTGTTAGCAAGATGCTCAATTACTTTGGGCTCAAACTTTTTTCTCTCACACTCTTTGTGAAAAAGCTCAGAAGGCATTAGAAACTCAGCCGCAAACTCGTTGGCTTCTGTTTCCTGTGGCCCTGCTTTGTACCAGTTCATCAAATCTTCTTCAGTATCTGAGAAAATTGGCTTTAAATGCCTGTGCATTTCATAATGCCCTAACTCATGTGCAGCAGCAAAACGCTTTTTTGATTCAAATTGTAAGTTGGAATTAATAGTTATGATTGACCTGTTATCTACAGAAACTATTTCTCCTTCTTTTCCTATCAAGGGAATTTCTTCATAAAAAGCTTTTCTTCCAAGAATAATCTTCCTTAATGATTCTTCGGTAGGATCATTCAATCCGCATTCATCCAATACTTTTTTTGCTTTAAGTTCTGCTGCTGTGTATGTAAAATTCATTTTTTATCATTGTTCTGCTGGTTCATAAACTTCAGCGTAAAATGCCGGATGAGGATATTTCTGATATCGTCCTGACTAAGATTTTCTACATTGCGGAAACTCATGGATAGTTCTTCTTTCTGAACAAGTTCTGGCAAGGAAAAATTGATATTAGCTAATAAATTATCAACCCATTCAATTGCTTTTGATTTTACACTTTCAGCAGCCTGCATTTCATGCTCAGTTCTTTTTGCATCAGCCAGCATCTGCATTTTCTTTATTTTTTTCAGTCCTTCGGAAACCAATTTTTCGGTATTTACTCCTTCGGATGCAAGAAACGCTTCGGCAGCCTCTTTACTATTGCTGTCGTTTTCTGCAGTACTCAGAAACAGGTTTACAAAATCAGATTTACTTTGATTTGCTTTTTTGTTCATACCGTTTGCTTATTAATGTTGAAATGAATAGCCGCCCGGTTGATTACTGTATTCAACCGGCGCATTGCATTATCAAACGCAACTGCTGTCATGGTAAATTCTTCTATCACTTCTCTTCGCTTCATACCATAAGTATATATGCCCAGGAAGATATTTTCTGCGTCAGCATCACCCTGAACTTCTTTTTCAATATATTCCTTGATAGCATTATAATCAATGTCATCAGGGAACAATGCTGCTGTGTAAGGAAGCACCCGTTCAGAATAAGTGGATGAGTTTTCTTCGTCATCTTCATGGTCGTCCTCTGCAAAAATATCATCTGTTTGATTGTTCTCCTTTTTCCGCAGGTCGTTGGCTATAAATGACCGCACCAGGTTATATTTGAGATATTCAAGTAATTCGCCCTTTTCCGGGTCAAATTTTTCCGGCTGTTCCAGATATCTTCCAATAGCCGAAAAAACATAATCCTCCACTTCCTTGCCCATAATAAAAGTAGTGGTTGTTTCTCCCCTGAACCAAGGCTTCCCTCTGACCCATGAACGGGTAAAGGCTGTTAGCCTTACAATTATTTCTTCCCAATCTATATCAGTCTGCCTGCCTGTAACTGTACTCATTTATCTCCAGTTCATATTAGTATATGGTGTTAAAATAGTTTTTTTTACGGCTACCTGCAAAAAAAAGCTCTTCGCCAACATATATCTGGTATAATCAAATTTTATATAAAATGGAAAAAGAAACAGAAATCTTAGAGGGGCATGATCCCCACGATGACATCATTGATGTAGAGGCTTTTACAAAGGAAGGCAAAAAGCCTCCGATTGGTAAAAAGTATAAGGTAAAGATTGGCAGTCATTACTTCATCTTTGACCACCATGTTGTTACAGGCAGGGAACTGATGGAAAAGGCCGGTATCACACCGATAGAGTGCTTCTGGCTGTATCAGAAACTAAAGGACTGCGACTTTGAAAAAATTGACCCCACAGAGAAGGTTGATTTGGCAAAAGGCGGTGTTGAACACTTTGTAGTGAAACCTACAGAAGTGTTTAATTATTTCGTGGACAACGAACCTGAAACAACCGACCAAAAGGAACTTACTCCCAACCAGATGCTTGAAGCAGCAGGATTGACGCCTGTGGCTGATTATTATTTAGTGAGAATTAACCCGGATGGCAGCCAAACTTCTCTTAAAGACAGCCCAAATACACCATTGAAAATGGTATGCCCGGCAGTAAAATTCATTTCTGCATTCAGAGGCGAAACCAATGTATCTTAAATTTTAGCTTATGGCAAAATTAGACTTCATCAATCAATTGCAGGCTCTTGGCTATACAGTGCATGAACCTGCGCCTGGTTTTGTATCATTTGAATACGAAATACTGGTGGGCAAATTCACTGGGCAGAATGTTTGGATGGGTTTACAGGTACTTGATAGTTTTCCAATGAATGCTCCGCCAGGCCCTCATTTCAAACCCCATCTCTTACCTATAACAGGTGGTGGCGGGGTACATCCATTCGGTGCAATTCATAACAGCCCCCTGGGTGCTGATTGGCAGTATTGGAGCAGGCCATTCAACAATGAATGGAACAGAACTGATAAAACGGTAAAAACTTATCTGGCACACATCAGAAATTTATTTGCAACTATTTTATGAAGACATTTAGCGTGGTAATAACCGATGAAATTCATCAACAGCTTTTTGCTCATCTTATTCGGGAAGATGAACAAGAAGATTTGTGTTTCGCAACCTATATACCCAGCAGTGGGCTCAATAGGAGTACAGGAATATTGTCACAAATAATTTTACCAGAAGAAGATGAAAGAAACGTACATGGCAACGTTGGCTTTTTACCGCATTATTTTGAACGGGTATTAAAGATAGCTGCTGAAAGAAAAGAAGGTATTGCCTTTTTACATTCTCACCCTTCATCCGGCTGGCAGGGAATGAGTGACGATGATGTAGTAGCTGAAACAAGAATGTCTCCTTCAGTAATGGGACTTACCGGCTTGCCATTATTAGGATTAACATTGGGAACAGATGGTGCGTGGAGTGGAAGGTTTTGGACAAAAAATGAGAATGAGAAAAGAAGATACAGTTGTAACTGGTGTGAAACTGTACGGGTAGTTGGAAGAAAACTGAGTATTACCTATAACGATGCTTTACTACCTGCTATTTTTGATTCTGAAAAACAATTGCGGACAATCTCTGCATGGGGTAATAAAACACAGGAAGATTTATCCCGCTTAAAAATTGGGATAGTGGGTTTAGGAAGTGTAGGAAGCGTTGTTGCGGAGATATTGGCTAGAACCGGAATTTCAAATTTTACACTTATTGATTTTGATGCGGTTGAAGAGAAAAATCTTGACCGCCTTACCAATGTTTTTAAAGACGATATTGGCAGAGCCAAGGTGTTAGCTGTGACAGATGGAATACGCAAAAGTGCAACAGCTCCCAAAATAAAAATTACTACTTGTGAATACAGTATCTGCGAAAAGCCGGGCTATAATACAGCATTAGACTGTGACATTCTATTCAGCTGCGTGGACAGACCCTGGCCCCGGCAAGTACTCAATTTTATTTCTTATGCTCATTTAATACCAGTTATTGATGGTGGTATATTGGTTCGTACCAATAAGAGAAACACTAATATTATTGGTGCCGACTGGAAAGCACAAACAGTAGGATACAAAAGAGCTTGCCTTGAATGCTTAGGTCAATACAAAACTGAAAATGCAGTACTGGAAATAAGCGGTAAGTTGGACGATCCAGATTACATCAAGGGGTTAGATAAATCCAAGTTCCTGGATGCTCATGAAAATGTATTTGCTTTCAGTTCCCATCTGGCTTCGATGGAGGTACTGCAAATGCTGACACTTTTTATCGCTCCATCTGGTGTAAGCGATGTTGGTCAGCAACTTTATCATTTTGTGTTAGGTTCAATGGATGTTGATAGTAATAAAGAGTGTCATGAAAATTGTTTCTTTCAATCAGTTATCGGCAAAGGTGATTTTGCTAATGTAACTGTGTATGGCGAACATGCAGTTGCTGTTGCGGCAAGATCCCTTAGAAGTAAAGAAATTCTTTCTAACATAGTAAATGATGTTCAACACAAGAAATCGATTTTCTTAGTGATAAAAAAGTATTTTAAGAGCCTACTCAACCGTTGAACTAACATATAAACAAATCACTTTGTTTTTTCTTCATCAACAATTTGTTGCAACTCCTTTTCACTCGGCAAATTCACTAAATATTTGCTTACAAATACCTGATGAGGTAACCCTGTAGTAGCATACTTCACCAATGCTTCATTTTTACCGCTACACAGTATAATGCCAACTGGTGGATTATCGCCGTTGTGGCTTTCATTTTCTTTATAGTAGTTCAGATACATATTCATTTGTCCAGCATCGGCATGGTCAAATTCGCCAATTTTTAAATCAAGCAGTACATGGCATTTCAATAAGCGGTGATAAAACACCAGGTCAATCCGGTAATGTTTGTTGCCAAACGTAATACGGCGCTGTCGATGCTCAAAACAAAAGCCCCGGCCAAGTTCGAGCAAAAAGTGCTGCAGGTTGGTGATAATGCGTTGCTCTAGGTCGCTTTCAGAGTAGGTGGTTTTTTCCTCAAGTCCCAAAAACTCAAGCAGGTAGGTATTCCTGAAAACAGATTCGGGGAAATGGCCAGTGTTTTTTCTGAAATCTTGAAGGGTGGCATTTTTATCCTGGCTTAATCCGGTTCTTTCGTATAACAGACTGTCAATAGCCCGTTTTAGCTCCTTTACAGGCCAGTTATTTTCAATCGCTTGCTCCTCATAAAACCGCCGTTTAGCCCCTGAATCGGCTTTTAATAGCTCAATGAAATGCGAGAAGCTAAGATAGGTTATCAGGCGACTGGTATTTTCGTCGCCTCCGGGTTGAGAGAATTTTGCAGATGGAGTCTGCAATTTTTCAAATAATTGAAAATCAATAATATAAGATTTTGCAGATGCTGACTGCAAAATTTGAGGATAAGCAGCATAAAAATCCCGGCACAGATATAGGTTCCGTTCCTGCAGGGATTTGATACCCTTCTCCAATAGCCTTTTGGCCAATGCCTTGAGTAAGCTGGTGCCATACCTAGCCCGGTCGCCCCCGTTTTGCTCGTATTCCACAATATAGAACCCGATCAGCCAGTTTCGGATGGTCAGTGCCGTGTTTACTTGCTGCTGCACCCTATTTAAAAAATAGGTGTTTGTCTGCTGAATGATAGCTGTTAACTGCTCCAAACTGTTCACGTTATTCATGCTGTATCGTTTTGGGTTTATAAACCGGGCCGGTTCTCCCATATTCTTTTAATCATGTAAGCTTTTTGTACCTGATCGGCTTTGATGTACCGGCGAAAGGCCTTTTCAGTTTTGTGTCCGCTGATGGCCATAATAAGGTTAGTGGGCGTACCATCCAAAAATTCATTGGTGCAAAAACTCCGACGACAAGTATGGCTGGTAACCCAGGCATACTTGGGCCTAATTTCCTCCACGATCTGGTTGCCTTTCTTATGCGTGATTTTTACCAGTTCATTAATGCCTGCCAGTTTAGCAACCACTTTGATGTAGTTGTTAAAATTTACATTGCTCACCTGCGGCATTTGCATATTGTATTTATCAATGAGTATATGCCTTGCATCTTTCTTGAGTGGAACAATTACAGTAGAAATTGTTTTGGTCTGTGTGACATATAACATTCCATCTCTAACTTCTTCTGGTTTTATATCGGTATAATCACTAAAGCGGAATCCTGTAAGGCAACCGAGTATAAATAAATCACGGTACTTTTCTAATTGCGGTTGCGCAGTTAAATCAAGACGATAAACTGTCGAAAGTTCTTTCCAACTTAAATACACTGCATCAACTTCTTCATCCATCACTTTAAAGAAACTTAAATCCATGATGGGAATAATTTTTTTACGGATTCTGTCACGCAAAAAAGATTTTAAGTGTTTGATGGTTTTTCCAACTGTGTTTGTCTTTAACCCTTTTATTGCTTCCTTTCGACGAACCTGCAGTACTTCATAAGTAAGAAAAGAAACAAATTCTTCATAAAAAGTAGCATCAAAAGAATCAAACGTAATAGCCTCACCCCTGTATTCTTCAAAGAGTTTAAGATGCGCCTTCATAGCATTAATTACATTGATAGTACAAGATTTTACAGAACTTTTTTTTGAAATTGCATAGTCATCAATATGCTTAAAAACATTCAATGAATCTTTTTCATCACCCATCTGTCTAAATGCCCATTTACTGTTATCGCGGTGAAAGTTTTCCTTAAGAAATTTTACGGGGCATACCTTCTTATCTGTGAGCGCATAGCTTATCATGTCTTCGGCTTTGCGGAGTTTTTGCGTAAGAACTGTCTCCAGTTCATGAAGGTTGCCGTACTCTACAGGAATATCTTTGGATATTCGATTTGTTTTCCTGTTCCAATATTGCGGAGGGATACTAATTCCAGTACTTAACACAACCCGTTTTTCTGAAGAAAAACAATACTGTAAACTTATTGGAGCCAATCCATTTTTCCCTACCTTTGTACCTCGGGAAATGAGCTTGATGGGATGTCGCATAACTTGGTCGATTTTAGGTCTATTAAAAATGAACCAAGTTGTATAAAGGTAGAACTGAAGAAAATGCCGAGTTGTTTATAAATGTTTAAGAACCAGCATTTTCAGTTAAGATAAATAAAGAGACGTAAAGTTATAAACAGCGGATTTGATGGTCTTAAGTCCCGTCCAGTCCGCTGAGCGGGGGAATTGAAAAATTCTCCCGCTTTTTTTCATATATGAGTAGCCGTTTCTCCTTCATTATATAAGAGTTGTGAGCAAGTAAATCTATCATTGTTGGGGTTCGATATACCCCATCCTGATAGTAAAGATTTTGCTCGAACCCCAACTTAACGAACTCTTGTTTTTCGAGCGTATTGGTATTGTTAAACACAAATTCAAGGTCTGAAAGTTTGCCCAGGTTGTTTTGAAGAATTTTATACGTTCTATCCTGATCGCCACTTAAACGTTCAATACAGGCGCGTAGCGATATTCTTGTATTGTTAATCGAGTTAAACCATCTGTCGTATGTATCCTGCGTTATTTTGTTTGTAATCCACTTCTCTTCAATTGAAAATAATTTTGCTTCTTCTAAAGCAAGTTCCTTTTTCTTGTCTTCCAGCAATCTTTTGTCTTCCACTACCTTATTCTCAAAGATTCGGTCGGCGCTATTTCTAATAATCTTTATTGCTTTATCAGGTACACTCATTAAACCAAACACCTGACGAAGTTGGTCATGAGCCTTTGTTACACTCAAATTAAGGTGGGTAGTCTTATTACATTTATAGTAATAGTGTAAACCGCATTAGCAAAACCGTCAATCAGAAGAATTAGCTCCCTTGTAGCTTTGTTTTGGACGAGTTCGCCACAGTCTACGTACATGGTATTGACAGTCGTCGCTACCGCCCGTTCCAACAAGGTTGCGTGACCATTGTCGTTCAGGATAACAACTAATTAAAAAAGGACTATGGACAGCAACAGGCAGAGGTCATTATCAATATTCCGGGTAACGTGATATGCGGTCAGGTAACTGGCGATATGGCTAAGCAGTTATCCGAGCGGTTTGGTAATATTAACCAAATCAAAGAAAACCTGTCGGTAAATGCGACTGATACCTCATTTAGTCGCTCCACGCAACTGGGTTATACCGTTCCGGCCTCTACAGTATCCTGCCTGTCTTCAGGTGAATTTGTTGGGATGGTGGCAGATGATCCTACAACACCGATCAGCCTCAAAACCTTTCATTGCCGGATACAAAATGACCACGAGGCGATACCCGAGGTGAGAAATGTCAGCACGAATGAAATATTGAGCAATTACCAGCGTATCAAAGCTGACATTCAGGAATTGGTAGCTGCTTTAGCCACAGACTGAGATCGCTGTTTTTCTTTTTTCAAAAACTTGTGATAGTAATTTTTTAGCAAATATTTTTCAAATTAAGCATGCGCTATGGAAGGAGGTAGCTTGTAGTAATGAATAAGATAGAAACCCATTAATTTCCTGCACGCTGCTGTTCCTCTTGGGAACCGGAACGGCTTTGCGTTCTGTTAAGCTTGCTGCTGCCGAAGCGGTAGGTAAAAGTGGCAATCACCACACGGGCGGCGTAGGTGTTGGTATGACCGGTTTGAAATAGGTTGAGGTAATGGTCACCGCCGCTGTCCCGGACGTCGTACAACACGTTTTTGCCGTTAAGCGTAAGCGAAGCTTTTTTGTTCAGCAATTGCAGCTTTAAAGCCAAATCCAGGGTGGTATAGGACGGATAAATCGAACCGACAAACTGTCGACGCGATTCGTTTTCAGCGTCCGCTTCCAGCGATAGCCGGTCGCTCAACCGGAAAATGTTACTGGACACCAGGTCAAAGCTTACAAAGCCGGGGTCATTCAGGCTGAAGCCTTTCGCGTCGCCGGTAAACAAATTTTGATACAGCGTAACCGAAGTATTGGTCGTGAACCATTTGCAAAGGTCTTTCTGGTAACTGACCACAAAATTCCAGGAGCGCGCGCCTTGTATATTGGTCGGGATACGGGTAACCGTAACCTTATTGCTATCCAGATAAGGTAAAGTTCGCACATAATTGCGGTCGATATCATAAGCAGCCGTAAGGAACAGCGTTTGTTTCCAGGTCCAGGAAAATTCAGCATGCCAGTTCAGGTCGGGTTGCAGATTCGGATTACCCTGAAAATAAAGGGTGGTGGAAAGCGGTCGACGAAATGGCACCAATTCATGGTAATCGGCCCTGTTGACCCTGCGCCCGAACTGGAAGTTCAGTGAATGATCCTCATTCAGCTTCTCGTTTAGGAACAAAGTGGGAAACAAAGTCAGGTAATGTTGAGCTATCGCCGCATTTTGCTGGAGTTCCTGCCCGGTCAGGTTGGTCTGTTCTGTCCTTAAACCGACTTGTACCGCCAATTTGCCGAATTGTTTATTCAGGTTGATATAGGCCGCATTGATGTTTTCGGTATTGATGTTTTCGTTACTTAGCGCAGGTTCAGGTATATTTTGACCACCCAATTGATTATAATAGGTACTGTTGTTATTGGTTTTCACATAGCTCGATTTCAGGCCTGTTTCTATTTTACCCCCATTAACCGGATGCACATAATCAGCCCTGGCCCCAAAAACCTGCAAAGTACGCGCCTCGTCAATAAACACGTTCTGCGTGTTCAGTAAAGTACCTGAGGCATCTTGGTTGAGCGTAGTGTTATATTGACCGGGACGGTAGCGGTAGGCCGAATAATCGAGATCGGCTGACCATTGCTTGCCTGCCGTATCGATCTGGTGGAGCAGTTGAAGACCGGCGGTATAATTAAAAGGCTTATCGCGATAAATACCCGTAAAATCCTGGCGCCCTGTTTGCTGCAAAGTGCCATCAAAAATATCCAGCAGCGAGCCCACACGGTTGGCAGCGGTTTGATCCGAGACCCGGCCGGAAACGGTTAGCGTGGTCTTTTTAGAAAGGTACAGGTCGATCCCTGCCGTAGAGTTGAACGTCCGGCTGGCATTCTTGCTGGTGTTGGCGGAACGATTTTCGGTCAAAAGCGTATTGCCGTTGAAAATATCGGCCACGGCCGTGCCTGAAAGCAACGTCTGATTAAAGCCGTAACTGTTGTTGAGATACAGGTTATAATGATCGTTCTTATAGCTCAGGGCCAGGCTGCTGCTGTAACGCCCATAAACGCCCTGACCCAAGCTGCCGTTAAAACTACCGTTCCAACCATTTTGGGTATTCTTTTTATGAATGAGGTTAATGATACCGCCTGTGCCCTCCGCATCGTATTTGGCCGAAGGATTAATCATCAGTTCTATTTTCTGGATATCAGATGAGGGCGTATTACCGAGCAGGCTGGCCAAATCAGCAACGGAAAGATGCGTGTTCTTGCCGTCGATGATCACACTTACGCCTGCGTGACCATTTAGGGTGACTGTGCCATCAGGCGCGACCTGCACGCCCGGTAGCTTTTTCAACAGTTCCAGCGCATTGGTGCCTGTGGCCGTGAGCGACTGGCCGACGTTGACCACCGTTTTATCGATCTGTTTTTCAACCAGCGACACAGTTGAGCGAATAGCTATTTCTTTCAGATCTTTTACCGCGGGCCTTAACTGGATACGCAACTCGATGTCCGTATTCGCCGCTGAAATTTGCTGGTCGAAAGACTGGTAACCGACTGATGTTACAGTTAATTGGTAACTTCCCGGCTGGAGGTCTTTCAGGCTAAAACGCCCGACGGTGTCGGTCTGGGTATTTTTATAGGCTGAAGAATCCGGCAATCGCTTTAGCCGGACAGTGGCCGACGGTAAGGATTGATTTTGTTCGTCCTTTACCACCCCTTTTAATATGATCTGCGCTTCCGCGCTTGTGATACCAAATACCAGGATCAGGAGAAATATAATTTTCATCGCAACACATTTTTAGGCAAGAATATTCCTTAAAAGCACACGCGATCGAAAAGTATGGCGGAAACAAGCTGCCTGTCGACAGATAGGCCAAACGACCTGACCAACCTGTTCCGGGAGCGAATAAGCGGTTTTCAGGGGGCGATTTCGCTTGTTGGTCGACAAACTCTCTCTTCAATTCTTAAAATAATTATTATTGTATATGAACTTAGTTGACAAGGCTCTATTGTTTCACAAAAGATACCGCTGGCTGAGCCATTTTATTTATTGGTTCCTTTACCTGCTGCTCTGCGTGAGTTCCAGCAAATATGCGGATGGTGAAAAAGGAACTTATAGTTTTGAGTTCATCAGCGACGCGCTGTATATGTCGACCGAGATGATCGCAGCCTACGTTTTGGTGTACTGGATCATTCCACATTTATTTTATCGTAAAAAATATATTAGTGCCGCGATTGCCTTTATTTTTCTCAGTTATGCGGTATCTGCGTTAGGACGTATTGTCATCGTCAAGCTTTGTGAGCCAATGGCCGGGGTTGCGCCTAAAGCATTTGAAACCTACCGAGAAATATTAACAGATATTCCTAAGCTGATCTATGTTTATTACGTCCAGATCATCGGAGTGGCTTTTGTATTTGTCTTTTTCAAACTATTCAAAGACCAGCTGGAGGCGCAAAAATGGGCGCTGGCGCTCGAAAAAGAAAAAGCTGAGACCGAACTCAAGCTGCTCAAGAACCAACTCAACCCGCATTTTCTGTTCAATACGCTGAACAACATTTATTCTCTGTCGCTGGCCTCATCACCGGTCACCTCACCGTCCATTGCCCGGCTGGCGGATATACTGGATCATATCCTGTACCGCTGTAACGACACACTGGTGCCGCTGAAAGCGGAGCTCGCGCTATTGGAGAATTACATCGGTCTGGAAAAACTGCGGTATGACCATCGGTTAAAACTAAGTTTTCATGTTAAGGTTGATGCAGAAAACAGGATGATCGCACCGTTGGTATTGTTGTCTTTAGCTGAAAACGCTTTTAAGCATGGAGCCAGCGATGATGCGGGTTCGCCGGAGATCAACATAGACCTGTGGGCTGATCACAATGGCTTGACGTTTCAAATCATCAATACTGTAGCTCAAGATAAAACCTTGCAGATCACTGCGCCCACCGAACGTATCGGTTTGCAAAACCTCCGGCGGCAGCTGGATCTGGTGTATGGTGAGGCATATGGCTTTGAAATATCCCAAAATGATGGTTATTTTAAAGCTGCGTTAACTATCGACTTTCACAAAACGAGAATAAACCATGAAAAAGATCAGGTGTTTGCTGGTTGATGATGAGCCGCTGGCCGTCTCCCTGTTAGAGAAACATGTAGCGCAGCTGGATTTTCTGGAAGTCGCCGGTACCTGCGGCAATGCGCTCAAAGCGCTGGAGGCCTTAAAACCATTGGAGATTGACCTCGTATTTTTGGATATCCAAATGCCTGCCATCAGTGGTATGGACCTGCTCAAGACTTTACGTCACCCGCCCAAAGTCATCATCACTACCGCTTACCGCGAGTATGCCGTGGACGGTTACGACCTGGACATCGTGGATTACCTGCTTAAACCTATCACCTTCGACCGATTTTTTAAAGCGGTAGAGCGTTATTTGCGTACCATTGACACCCGCCTTGCGGACGCTTCAAATCCCGTCACGGTCGAGTCGGCTTATATTTTTGTCAAATCCGGCCATAAGAATATCCGGGTAAATGCTGACGATGTCCTGTATATCGAAAGTATGAAAGATTATGTCAGGATCATCACCATCAAGCAAACCTTAACGCCCAAATACCGCATCAGCGACCTGGAAGCGGAGCTATCCGCCAAAGGTTTCCTACGGATCCACCGCTCTTTTATCGTCAATTTTAAAAAGGTGACCGCTTTTACCGCTACCGATGTGGAGATTGACCAAATTGAATTGCCTATCGGGGAAAGCTATAAGGAGTTGGTTTTGAAGGCGCTTAGAGGTTAAGCTCTCATAAGTAAACCACAAAAATCCTCTGATGAGAGCCTCAATTATTTTAGATTAAACAGCCGCATTCTTAGGTTTTTTTTGGGCGCAGCCGTTGTTGAAAAAGTTTCCGGCCGCGTTCATTGATAAGTCTTTGAAACATAGTGATCTTACAACCGAATTGTTTGAGCAATAGCGCCGAGGGTGGCCACAGACATGAAATGAAGCGGGAAAATAACAACCGGAATTTTGAGGGGTCAATGGCACCACCTAAAATCGCGGTTTTTTGACCTAAAAAGTTGACAAAATCAAGAAATATATTTAATTTTTATAATATAAGTATTCGATAATAGGCGTATTTCTTCCTCAATTTCCGTAAGGCTAATAGTAAGGGTCATCGTCAACATGCGGCAATTCAATCGCCGGGGTCTGGCACCCTAAGTGTCGCATCCACAATTATTCCCCACTATCAGGTCGGCAAGTTTTCTTTCATTTTCTGATAAAGGCTTGTCTTCTTCTAGTGCGTTTTCAATTTCATCGGACACGATTATACTTATAGGCTTATAAAGAGATGCACAAAGACAATTCAGATACAAGGATTAACTTTAAAGTTTCAGATCTATGAAATAGTGAAGTAAGAATATTGAGTCACTTTTCACACGTGCATTTGTAGAGTTGAACTTATTCTTTGTTAAAGTATCTGCAACCAATTTTTCATGCGGGCTTGTCCAATTAATGCCATTGGTTGTGTCTGATAATTTTTGGCTTATCTATTCATTAATCTTACCATGCCAATGAACGGATGTTTTTGATTGGACATAACCAAACATGCCCGCCTTTGCCAGGTGCTTTGCATGCTCATTTCTTTTAAACCTTTCCATGCCGCCTCGCGTACCAAAAACATATTCGCTGTTATTTGAACTGTCTGATAAACGCTTAGCCTCAAACTCGAAAATAGTCGCCCCAGGCACAGAAGGGTTTAAGATAAAGATGCCGATATCAGTTTCTTTGGTTGAGTCGTCTTGCGCAGGGTTTTTCTGGAAGGAAAATTTGTACGGGATGTAACCAGAGCTTTCGCCATCCAACCATCCGTTAAGATAATTGACTAACAAGTTGGTGATAAAATTCTCTTTGTCGGATTTTGTTGATTTTAGGTAATAGCCGCGGAAATCATATATTCTATTGTCGATAAATCCAAGCAGTGTAGCTATGGCATGTTGGTTAGGCGCCGATAAATCAGCGTTGCCCATAGTGCTATGTTGGTATGAGATATCCCTAAGCATCAATAACCCGCTTTGAGGTAGTCCGCAAAAGTCTCGTCAGCGTCGCGGAGCGCAACTGACTGTAACCAATATCGGAATTGTTTTGGTTTTGATAAGACTACTGAATCCTTGCTATAAAATTTGAGTATCCGTTGAACGTGAATGTCGTCTTTTTTCTTCTTTGACGATGGCATAAGGGCCTCCAAGTATTCTTCAAGATTCCCATTCCTATACACGCTGCTGCTCAAAGTTTTTGAAGAATATTCAAAGTGCAAAGCATAATAATTGCCAGCATCCAATATTTTAAAAAGCTGGAATTTTTTCTCGTCGGTCTTATAGACACTGTTGAGTGTTTTTTCAAAAACCTTCGCATAGCTTTTTAGTTGAGGCTCACTAACCGCTTGATTGAGTTTTTCCTTTTCAGCACCTAACTGGTAATTCAGCACATCGGAAATAATGATTTCTTCCGCTGGAGACAATTTTATTTGCACATCTTCTTCAGGATAGGGCATTCTCATCAAATCTTCTTTGAGCAATGCTGTGGCACGGTTGACCAACAGCTGGCTACTCGTACAAGCGATATAGAACCGAAGAAGATCATTTTTCTCCTTTAGATAGTCGTATAGCTTGACAAGTTGATCTTTGTATTTTTTTGGGGTGTGAATACCTATAATTTTCGCTCTGAATACAAGATACTTCTCATGAAACTGAACAAACAAATTTTTCTGGCCAATGTTTGCCTTCATAAGTATGTGAGGTGGGGAATATATTTTTTCATCCTTTAGTCTGTGAAACTTTTTAACCGGACAAGGGTGAACTTGTTTCCAATCGATTCCAGTCTCATTAAACGCCTCGGTAGGGAGATAATCTTTCCCCGTAATAAAATCGGATGTTATGCGACCAGTACCTTCTTGAAAACCTTCACCGACAACCCATCCATCTTTCTCCTTTTCATTGAGGAAAGCTTCAAGAGACCGAACATCCGATAGCCGTTCGATAAATGAGGCAATACGCCCACCACCTATAAGGTTGGCTTTCCACACAAATGGGTCATCTAAAATCTTCCTCTTGGGTATCGAATGAAAATCATAATGGTCTAATTCTAAGAATATTTTTTTAGAATTAGGAATCGTGTCTTTTACCGTTACGTGTAACACGGGGTTTTCATCAGGTACAGAATTTTGAACGAACACCGCAGCGGTCGCTACATTCGCGCTTTCCCACAGGACGCTACCAAGTCTTGTGAAGTCAATAACCTGTAGCAGGTTACGCTTTGAAAATAGCTCAGTGATGAAACTATTATCATCCTGATATAAAAGTGGTGCTGATGGCTGAATGAGGCAAAGCAATCCATCTGATTTTAAAAGATGGATTGCCTCGGCCAGGAACATCAAGGCGATATTGTGGTCGGGCACTTTTAGTGCTGGCTCATAATTATACTCCTGCTTTAGCAGGGCTTTATATTTACCATTACTAAGGCCATCTGGCGGATTAAACGGCGGGTTGCCAATAACCAGCGAAAAGTCCTTGGGCGGACTTGAGACTAAAAAGTCAAAAAAATCTTTCTCGATAACATTGCTCTCATTCAGATTCTGAAACCGGAGTTTTGTCCAGATTGTCTTGGGATCTAATTCGTCAAGCAGGGCCAAAGCGAGGCTAAATATAGCCAGTCGCACAGCATCGCCTTGGACATCAATTCCGTAGATGGACTTGACCAGGAGCGATTGAAGCGTAGCTTGGTCAGGGCGTTCCAAATTACCGGTTTGGCGCCAGCGTTGATAGCGCCACCATTGGATAATGCGCTTGTAAGCCTTGACGAGGAATATTCCCGACCCACAACTAACGTCAATTATTTTAAAGTTCTCTTGAGGTTTTTGTAAAGGCATGCACTCGTCAATCAGGGTGCTTGCGATCATGTCGGGGGTATAGACAGTATCCTTCTTGCCTTTGCCCAGCAATTCCTCGTATACAGAGCTTATCAGTTCAACCGGCAAGTGAGAGAAAGAATAAAGACGCCAAAGAACAAATTGCCCATCCTTACTATTGCCATCGAGATAATCCGCAAGCTTCTTTACTTTGGCTTTTTGGATGGCATTTCTTTCCTGCTTCTCATCGTCTTTATCCCATTCAAATACCTTGCCGTTGAAATTTTGCGCAAGTTTATCCAGCAAGGCTAATAGTTGACCATTCCTGATAACCTCGCAAAAATTATTGCTGTTGAAATGGTTCTTAAAAAATGTCTTTGCAAAATAGCCGTTTGCATTTTCCTCATCCCTTTCTTCCAGATATTTGATGAGGAGGCATTGCACCAGCAGTTTTAATGCAACATGTGAATTCAGGTCGGAAATTGATTGAAAATCCTCATAGACTTTCTTAAGCCCTTCAATAAGGTCTTTATATGCAGACGTGGCAAACTGAAATTTGTTGCGATTCTTTTCTTCTTCCCAAAAAATACCGCTATCAAAATCCTTTGCGGAAAACTGCTTGAATATTTGCCCTGCAAGTGTGATTGTCTCGATAGGTGTTGAAACAGGAACTTCATCCCTCAGTTTTACTTTCTCGCGTGCGTCAAAAATCCTGACCTGGCTCTTCTCTACAAAAATGAACATCGGAATGTAGCAGCCGCTCCAAACCTTGATATGTATGTCGGCCTCTTTGCCGCTGAGGCTGCCGGCAGTATTATCGTAGATGTAGACTTGCGGAACGGCTTCCCTGCCATCATCGAAGTAACGGAAATAGACCGCATCTGCCTGGAACTCTTTGGCTGTTTCCAAGGCGAACATTTCCTGCGGCGTCAACTTGCCATTTTGGGAGTCTGCAATAAGCACAACCCCACTCTCATTACCTTTCTTAAAGGTAAAGTCTAATGAGGCAATGTTGTCTTTAAATATTGTTTGTGCCATTTACTTGCTTATATCCCGCTTTTACTACAGGGTAAAAATATATTTTATGCCTTAAGAAGCCGCTTTTTGAGACTCTATTTTGCTGTCATTTATTGATTTTTTTGGAAATAGTCCTTATCTCTGCCTTTATACCTTTTATCTCTTCAAAAACCGTCTGAATACTACAGTCTTCAACCACAGGCACGCTTTCACTGACATAACACTTATATTTCCATATTTCGATAATATCACCAACCGGCAGCGTATAAGGTGCATACACTGCATTAAGGGATTGCAAAGTTACACTCCTGTCATTGACGATATTATTTTCAAGCTCTTTAAATACTATTCCTTCTGATGCCGTCACGACTATACAGAGTTCTCCAGTCTTTATGGCTTTCCAATCGTCCATATACTCGCCCACGACCAATGCGCCATCAGGTATGGGTAACATAGAATCGCCCTGAAGGGCAAACATGCGGTATTTTCTTCCACGAGGCAGATTAGGCAAGGCGACTGTCGGTAAGCCCGAAATAAAGTCAGGATCTGCATAGCCTGACAAATATCCAGCCCTGGCCTTTACAGGCACATATTCGATTAGTTCTTTATTCTCATTCGTGACAGTCGTTACAACGACCCTTAAATCCGCACCGGTTAATTTTCCGTCTTCAAGCTCTTTTAACTTCGGGTCTGGCAGTTTAGCAAGATCAAGTTTCAGGAGGGCGTCGATAGATATTGAAAAGTATTGCGAAAGGCTTTCCAAATCTTTCAGAGCAGGATTCTTCGTATGATTGATTTCATAGGCGGCAACCTTGGCACGGGTCATCTTCAGACAGGAAGACAATTGCTCCTGGCTCAATCTCTTTCTTTCCCTTAAGAATTTTATGTTGGTTGCAAAATACAAATGAATGATTGTTACTTTTTGTATCAAAAACGATGTTACCTAGAGTAACAAATTTAAGTTAACTTTTAAAATTATCCAAATAACTATATTGGTGAACTATAAGGATTTATTTGGAGAATCGTAAGCTTAAAGCGCCTCTATATATGGCGCCCTTTTTTGTTGATTGAACTGCAAATACAAAAGTCCAGTGTAGAAACACCGGACTTTTTCGCTTGCTATTGTAAAACAACCCATACCAACGCTCATATGAGAGCATCATATGATGTTTCAACAAGTCGTTTGCTGTTATTGATAATTCTCTGAAATGTTTTTGAAGTCGACATGACTATTATCTACGAATATGCCCCAATTCGTTCCCACCGCTTTGTAGATACGGCAGCTTAATGCTACTGTGTTGTTCAGATACACTACCACTACTGAGTTCTCGAACACGATTTGCACATTCATATCCGTATTCGGCGTCATGGTAAATGGAACATCATTATCCGCGATCGTTGTGGTAGTAAGTGAGCTACGGTTTGTTTTATCGAAACTGAACCGGTTCTGGCTTGGCACAAATCGAAGACTATAAAAATTATTGTACCCATCACAAGCTCCAATCATGAATCCAAAGTCCTTATTGCAACTCGCATAATTCACCGTTGCGTTGATCTTATAGCGATCATGCAGAATGGGCTGGTATATGACATTCGATACATTAAAATTAGTATCGCTTAACAGCCGGTACGATCCTGCGCCTAGTGCAGTAACCCTACCCCAGGTGCTGTTGATTACCAGTGTATCAGTGTTCAGCTCCAGCCAGTTTTTCAACGTATGTGGAATAGCCACGGCCAGATCGCCATTGGGCAAGGGATATATTTTGTGCATCACAATATTTCCACCCCATACCCAAGCACCTGAATCGCTGTTATTGGTCAACGTATTAGTCCAGCCGAATACATAACGATCATTATATTGGTTAAGGGCCGTTCTACCGGCAAAAAAACCATTACCATCAAAACGATCCGAACCGTTTGGTAATGACCAGGGGCCATACAAAGAAGTGCTCTTGCGATAATGTACATATTTGGTCTTGGGGTCACTTACACTCTGGTCGGAAAACATCAGGTAATAATAGCCTCCCATTTTAAATACTTCGGAACATTCCATATTGAAGAAATTGGAGTTGTCTCCATCGTAGAAAACACCCCGATAGGTCCAGTTCATCAGATCGGTTGAAGTATATTGAGCCAATACTCCCTTCCAGATTCCGCTCTGATTTTTTCGTGCTGTGATCAACATTAACCATTGGTTATTTACACTGTCGCGGGTTACGAACGGATCTCTCCAGTTATCATTTTCGTCGAAACCGATTCCGATGGGTGTAGTAATATTTACGAAATTGGTGTTTTTAGTAAACCCAATGACAGGGTTGGTAGAAGTTGCCAGCATCACAGCCTCCCGCTTTACACCATTATTACAGGAAAGATTGTCTGAATTATGTCCTGTATAGAAAAAGTAATAAGTACCTCCGCTTTGCACTACACTCCCTGCCCCTACTGCATTATCCTGGTCACAGGCATTCAGGCTGGAAGGAATGATCTCTCCAATATCTGTATAATTATGAAAATCGTTACTCATGAATCCATAAAACGGATGACGCGGGCCCGTTGAACTCCATACGTTCTTAAGATAATATAATTTGAAATTCCCTGCTGCAGCATCATAAAAGGGGGCAATGTCTCCTGCCCTTGCGTCGTCATTATTGTGCATGCGGTACATCATATAATTCGTTTGTTCCGGGCGTGCAGTACATTGTAAACCAGTAGTGGTGCTGGCTACAGCGTTACGCACTACTTCATTGGGCTTGGTGAGGCCTTCTTTTCGTGAGCAGCGTGTGAGTGTGAACAGAAGGATCGCGCTCACACTGCAATAAACAAGGAAATGCTTCATGGTTTTGTATTTGGTGATGAATGAATAGAAGTCAATACCCAGGCCGTGCCACGCATCAATTCCGCAACACCGCCTTCTGAGAACAACTCAATGCCCTTTTGCTCCTCACCGGGATAGGTCAGCACACTCATCACACGCTCACCGTCATTGGCAAATACTTCAACAGATGACTGGTCTACGAATATGTGCAATCGTAATTCTCCACCCGATAATAACAGCGGAGCCTGCATCGTTACAGCAAATGGCCGGTAAAAAAGACTATCATTTACGGCATCCGTACAATGGGTTCGGTCGATGTACAATTGCTTTTTTTGTATATCATACCCGATCACTAATTTCCTGTTGTCTCCAACCAGTAAATGCAAACCTGCTTTCATTGATTGCTTCAGGTGAAGTGTACATTCCAATTCATAAGTATTGCGTTCAGGCTGGAATCCGGATAGCGGTTGAACACCTGAGCATCTTTGATGAGGCAATAATGTCGGTTCTCTTCTGAGTGTTTTTAGTTCGTCAACCGGATGCTGTACCAGGCGGATACCATCCGGAAAGGTTTTCAGGCTGATCGTGCGTGGGATCGACTCAAAACCTTTTCCCCATGAGGAAGGCACGTAACGTGCATAGGACCAGTTACTCATCCATCCTAACCATACGGTTCTTTCATCCAATGCACCATCCTCGTTCCTCCAGCTGCGGGCTGCATAAAAATCAGTACCATAATCTGCCCAATGCACATCATTCGAATCAGCAATGAACTGCCTTCCATCAAACCGACCTAAAAAATATTGCATACGATTAGGCCCCTGTCCGATGCTCAACACCCATTTCTTCTTTGTGCTATCACCATCTACCGGCAATTGAAAGAGATCCGGCACTTCCCAGTCATTGGTATAGCTGCCAGCAGGACCGAAATCGCTCAAATGCTCCCAGTGTTTAAGATCAACAGAACGGTAAAAACTCACCTGGTGTAAATGTGGTCTTGCTGCCGCCATTATCCAACTTGCAGAAGGCGTATGCCAAAAGACCTGCGGATCACGAAAAGAATTGCTTTTTATATCCAGCACCGGGTTGCCCGGATAAAACTGAAAACTTTGACCATCATTACTACTATATGATAGCGCCTGCGCCTCAGGTTGATCATCTGTAGTGTGCATAGTATATACAGCTACCAGACTCTTCTTTCCGAAACCTGCCGTATTTGCGTGGTCCACGACCATCGATCCGGAAAAATAATGAAAGCCATCAGGGCCCTGCATGGGATAAGGCAATTCCTTCCAATGTACCAGATCGTTGCTTACTGCATGCCCCCACCAGAACAGGTGGTATTGTTTCTTGTAATAGATCAATCCATCGGGGTCTCCTACCCAGCCCTTAGCCGGACTGAAATGGAACTGTGGACGATACTTCTCATTATACTGTGCCCTTATCCCTGTATTAATCATACACAGCAGCCACCCTATCAATATCCATTGTTTAAATTTCATATTCATCATTTTGAATTCAATTACCAGCCTTTAACTGCCAGTTCTTTTATTTTCACTGTTCCATTCTTCGCATACAATCCCCATAAATTATGATTAGCACTGTACACCCTTGTTGTCAATGCGGTCTGGTCATTGATATACAGAACACATACGGAGCCATCAATAACCAGCTTGATTTTGTATTCTTTACCGGGCGCCAGATTAAAAGGTAATTGTGCATCAACTCGGGGCTTCGGGTTGGTAACTTCCTCTCCGGCAATCAATCCATCAATTGTACTGAGACGCAAGCGGTAAAAATTAGTATTCTGCAACTGCGGGTCCATCCCTAATACAAAACCTGTTTCAGCACCAGCACTGACATCAGTAATTGTAGCGGTAATCATGCGTTTCCCCTCAATGCGGTCGAACAGTATATAAGAAGCATTTGTGGTATTAGGAAATGCAACGGTATTTCCATCTAAAGAAACCTGCTGCGGTCTCAGTTTAACTGTCAGTGGCAATTGAGTGGAAAAAATATTCTCGGCCGATGAAGGCATGCTTACATTGAGTGTGCCATCAGCGTTTTTCGTCAACCGGTGCGTAACGAGGTTACCTCCAAAATCCCGGTTACCCATATCAGTGAACCCACTTTTCGTAGGGCACCACCCGAACAGGTATTGATTGGTTCCATCTGATGCAATTTTTGATGCATACATATAAGCTCCATCCAGTTGATCCTGTACCGGTGTGGTCCACGGTCCAGATGAAGAGGAGGCGATTCGATACCGCGTAGTATTAGTGGCGGAATTCTCGGAAAACAGCAGGTACCAGTAACTTCCCCATTTAAACAACTGAGGGGTTTCCGGCACCTTGTAAAGACTCGTTGTATATAGAGGATCCTTTAACTGCCAGTTACCTTTTATCGGGTCGGTGCAGGTGTAAAGCATCACGGCAGCCTGGTTGTCTTTTTGTCCAGCCACCAACATCCAGTATTCGTTCTTTTCAGTATTGTAAAAAATATAGGGATCCCTGAACTCCCAGAAATTATATCCGTTTGTAGTTTCCGGCTTCATCAGAAAACTGGGATTTTTTTGCCAGTTGTTCAGGTCTTTGCTCGTTGCCATGAGTATATTATCGCGGTACTTGCCCCCACTACCATTGAAGTTGGGATTGAAGCCTGAATAATAAGCGCAATAGGTATCACCCACTTTTACAATTGACCCGGTTCCCAGTGCAAGATCATAGTCGGTAGCACTTCCATACGGAATCATCACACCATTATAATTATACTCGGTCAGGTTCTTCGTCGTGAACTTATTCCAGGGGTGAAAACCGGCCGCCCCGTTACGGGCATCATGCAGGTAAAACAAATGGAAGCTGTCATTCGCATAATAGGGCATAACATCACCCACAAATCCGGCAGGTAGATAATATGGGTTGCTACCGCCAAACCATTTAGCTGGCGCTGATGGATAAAGGTCTGTCTTGTTGTTCACATCGGCAGTTGCTATGGGCGTGATGTCATTCTTTTTGCATCCGCTCATTAAAAAACATCCTGCTAAAAGAGCCTGTGCTATTTGCTTGATCATAAGATTTTTTAAAATGATTTATTGCTTTCTCAGGTAATCAATTGAATTCTGCGTCAGCTTTTGAACATTCGGCAAATAAGAATTGGCCGGACTAGGCGCTCCTGTAGCCGGATCGGGCTCTGCAAACCAATCATAAGAACCTGGTGTGATTACCAGTGTTGCGCCATTGCCATTGCTTTTTACCCACTCGGCAATGGTTACATTTGAATTGGTATTGTCGCTGCCGTCCGGACCAGCCAGGTCTATGCCGCCTGTCTGGGCCCGCCATCCTGCTGCATCAACATAACCTCCCCATTCATTCACTTTCCACCAGCTGCAATGATTCAGGCGAAAAGCAACTTTATCAAGCAAGTAAACCACGGGATAAGGCTTGTCGGGCGTTAATGGAAGTCCTGTAAACACAGGGTGTTTAGCATGATCCTTATTGATAGAAAAGCCCCAGTTATTGTTATTGTCCTGCCACTGCTTACCATACGGATCACCGAAAACATTGTTAGGTCCTTTAAATGGCGGAACAATGCCAAGCGCTTCCACCCAACGGGCTGCGAAAGTGGTCAGCAACAAGTTCCCGCCTGCTGCACGATAATTCTTCACAGCCGTTACTACTTTATTATCAAAAGCGATATCGGGCAATGTTTGAGTAGCATCTTCATGCCACCAGATCACGCTGTATTTAGACAGGTTAACTGTTCCGTTCTTGATCGCATTCAATGATACATATTCTGTTTTCGGATAGGTAGTTGCCATCCAACGGTAAGCAGCCATTTCATCTGCATTCGTGATGGCATCGCCAGTAGCGTAATTGCCCAAGAAAGCAAGTGGTTTATCTGCATTGACATCTATCGCAGTAACCATATAGTTTACACTGGCCGTTGCTGTCTTTACAGTAAACACAACCGGGTTGGTGAAATCTATGGTGGTTCCTGATGCCGGGGTAATGCTGGCACCAGCGGCAAGTTGTACTTCTACTTTGATCTGTGTCATGTCGCTGCCTGGAGGTACCACTACTTTAATGGCTCTCGCCGATTCATCTATGACGCCGGTATCTCCCTGTGCTTTGAACAAAAGGATGGCGGGTATTTCTTTGGCCGTTACAGTATAGTCTTTGTAAATATTCCCATTGATTACCCGGTACTGCAAAGGGTTGGTTAAATTTACTGATGCTCCGGAAACAGGATTGACAGTAGCACCGGCAGCAAGTGCAATATTCGGCACTACTTTAGTGAAATCTGCTCCGAAAGGCAGATTGATGCTGATGGCCCCTTTGGCAGAATCAATTTTACCCTGCGATGTGCCTACCGTGAATTGTTGGATATCTACCGATGAAGAAAGATTGAGGTCTGTGCCCCTGGATTCTTTTCTGCAACCCATGTACACAAATGACATGACTGCAAAGAGGATATATAAAGAGAACTTAAAACGATTCATATTGAATGGTATTAAATGATTGAATAATTGAAAGGGAGTTAATAACCGATGTTCTGTTGATAAACACCCCTGCTGAAATTGATCTGGTTTTGAGGAATGGGCAGGTATTCATTTTTATTCTTAGTAAAATTGGCGTTGTTCAAAAAAGGAACCCTGCTCTTTTCGACCTGGAAATATGCATTCAGTTTTTCCGCAGCAACACCCCAGCGCACCAGGTCAAAAAAGCGCTGCGCTTCCTGCCCAAGTTCGAGCCTCCGTTCAAATCGCAATGCTTTTCGTGCTATATCCTGCGTCCAGGTGATATTCACGCCGGGTCGATAAGTGCCTACATTGTATTTAGCCTGTGGGCTACCGTTGGCATCGTTCAAAAGGTTGGTACTTTGTGCAGCACGTGTACGCACCTGGTTAATGAGCGGCAATGCTTCATCCTGCCGACCCAATTCTATCAATGCCTCTGCTTTCATCAGCAACACATCTGCATAACGCAGCAGTATCTTGTTTTTACTATTGGGGAAGAAGGGGGGAGTCTGTACAAAACAATCACAATCGGGAGAGACGTTTTCTTTCATAGAAGCATAATAACCATATACCCCGGGGTTACGACTCCAGCTTTTTTTGAACACATGCTTGGTTTCGTATTTCCAGTTATGTTCAGGAATGGCCACAGTATGATCAAGGCGCGGATCAACATTGTCGTTGGCAAGATCAACATTGCGTTCATTGAAATTGTCGAGCAATGGGAGTCCGTTATTATCTGTACGGAAAGCATTCACGAAGTTCTGACTGGGCTTGTGAAAATCGCAACAACCCAGCCCCTGGGGTACGCTGAGGGCATCGCCGTAATTCAGGCGTCCATATAAAGTACCATCGTCGTGTGAAAACTGAATGGAGAACATCGCTTCAGGTCCGTTCTGGAAATTGCCCGGCAAAAAGTTATTGGCAAAATCCTGCTCCAAATGAAACGAACTGTTCAGCGCTTTATCTGCGGCATCCAGTGCAGCCTGCATTTTTCCTTTATCGATACCCGTTACATTGTACTTATCGTCTTGCGTATAAGCCTGGAATAACCTGGTCTTTGCCAGGAATCCATACGCTGCTGCCTGACTCGGACGGCCTACTTCCGCTTGTTTTACGGGCAGGTTGTCTACAGCAAACTGAAAATCTCCGGCGATCTTTTCCCATAAAGCATCACTGCTCAATGCTGTATTAGAAATAGTAGCATAATTATCCTGTGGCACGGTTTCATCTATGTAAGGAACACGGTAATACAATTCCTTCAGCAGGAAATAATAATAGCCTCTTAAAAAGCGTACCTCGCCTTGTCTTGCCTTTTTCAGCGGGTATGCTTTTTCATCGATCTTGTTCAAATAACTCAGTGCGATATTGGTCCTTGAAACGGCTACATATATCCGGTACCATAACCCATCGATTGGCCAGAAATCAGGCCGCATATTGTAGAAGGTTTCCATAAAATGGAATTCCTGTCCATCTCCTTCATCACGACCGCCTTTGTAAGCATCATCAGAACGCACATCTCCGTACTGCCATAAACTGAAGGATACATTGATGTCGCCATTACCCAATGGTGAATAAGCGGCGATCACAAACTTGTCGATGTTCTCGGGATTGGCCACCTGATCGGGACTTAATACGCCTTTAGGTGGAACTTCCAGTTGTCTTTTACAACTGCTGAATATACCCAGTGCTATTAACAGCAATGCAATGATTCTTTTCATGAAATACAATAGTTTAGTTGTAACGAATTATAAGGTAATGTTGACACCTCCGGTAACCACTACGGGATTGGGATAACCGTAACCGGGGCTTTCCGGATCAAGGCCTGTGAACGATTTGCTCTTCAGCAGCAGCAACGGATTATCACCACCAATGTATACGCGCAATCGCTGCATTTTCATTCGCGATAAAACGGAAGCAGGCAACGAATACCCGATCTGTACATTCCTTAGCTTCAGATAAGTACCTTTTTCTATATAATAGGTTGAAAACCTAGATTCAAAATTGTTGTCTGTAGCAGTCAGTGCCGGTATGGTGGAATTGGGATTCTGCGGTGTCCATGCATTGAGCAGCCTGCTGCCTTTGTTCGATCCTGTTTCAGACACGCTCCAGAAATCGCTGTTGTATTTAACCTGGTTGATGATATCCGTACCATGTACTCCCTGAAGGAAAAGAGAAAGGTCAATATTCTTATACTGTAATGTAAGGTTGTAGCCATAGATAAAATCAGGATGAGGTGACCCGATCCAGGTGCGATCTTTATTATCGATCACACCGTCGCCATTGAGGTCCTTATAACGGATGCGGCCCAGGCCTTTACCTTGCTGTGCCGGTGAATTATCCAATTCTTTTTGTGTACGGAAAAGCCCATCGGCTACATAACCATAAAATGAATTAATGGGTCTGCCCAGGATATTATCATTGAGTCCATTACCACCATAATTATTAACAACGGAAGCAGGAAGAGAAGTGATCCGATTGCGGTAGCCGCTGATATTCCCAGTCATCTGAAAATTCAGTTGCCTCCATTTTCCGTGGTAGCTGAGCGTGAGTTCCCATCCTTTGTTTTCCATCGAAGCCCCGTTCACATACTGGCCACCTCCTTCGCCCAGTACTGCCAGGTAAGGGGGAAACACGAGGATATCGCTTGTATGCTTGATATAATATTCTATACTTCCGGTAAGGCGCTGATTCAGCAAACCAAAATCAATTCCGTAATTACTCATGGTGCTTGCTTCCCATTGCAGGTTGTCATTACCCCGCTGTGTAATACGATAGCCTGAAGGAAGCGTTCCTGTATGTGCACCGGTAATATCATAGGCAGTACCATTGGTAGGTCCCCACAACGGATTGCCCCCGGCGTAGTCGGTAACATAAAGCGAATAGGCAGCTACATTATTGATCTCCTGATTACCTGTTTTTCCCCAGCCAAAACGCAGCTTCAGATCGCTGATAACAGATGGGTTCAGCAACTGGCGAAAAAATGACTCCTGGCTTATACGCCATCCTAAAGAAAAGGCCGGAAAGGTGCCATAACGATTGTTACTACCGAATCTCGAAGAACCATCGCGCCGAATAGTAAAGGAGGCGAGGTAACGGTTATCATACATATAGTTCAGTTTCCCAAAATAAGACATCAATGCATTGGCGGCAGCGCCTCCTCCGTTGTCTTTATTACCGGTACCAGCATCCAGGTAAGTATAGTCGGGGTCCTGAATGGCAAAATTCTGCCTGCTCGCATAAAAACTCATATCATTCTGGCGATAGAATTCCGTACCGGCCACTGCATTCACCAAATGTGCGCCAAATGAACGGTTGTAATTGATGGTATTCGACCAGGTGATCTTCGAAGTGTTGGAATAGGTCATCGTGAGTTTATTCATATCATTCACCAGGTAACCAGAGCGATACTTCTTTTGGAAATTGCTTTGTACATAATTGCCGTAGTCCAGTCCAACACTGGTCCTTAGATCAAGGCCTTTCATGATGTTGAGGTTCGCATACACATTACCGAATACGCGCAGGTAGTGATAATTGTTTTGTTTGTTATCCTCCAGCAGCCGTACAGGATTCTGCCTGTCGTTCATCCCGCCAACGGGTCCGCCCCAGCCGATACCATCCACTGTATGTACAGGAACTATCGGAAGCGCCTGTAATGCGAGGTTCAACACTCCGGGATCTATTACTTCCCTGGTACGGTTGATCGTGAAATTTTCTCCGATGGTCAACCGTCCGTCTATTAATTTATAGCTCGCGTTCATGCGGGCAGAGAGACGGTTGAAACCTGTGGTCTTCACAACACCCTGGTTATCGAAGTAGCCTGCTGAAAACAAGTAATTACCTTTTTCGGTACCGTTCGAGATAGAAATATCATAGGCTTGTATCAACCCTTGTTTTGAGATAGCATCGAACCAATCTGTATTGCTGGCATGCATGGTATGTGCTGCATCTAAATACGCTGGCAACAGTATCTTATCAAGCATCGGTTTTCCGCTATTGTCTGCATGCCATTGGAAGCGATAAGCGATATTGTTCACATTGGGGTCTCTTCCGCTGTTCACTGCTGCCTGCCAGTAGGCCTGTCCGTAACCGCCTGCATTGAGCATTTGGGGACTGGTTGTATAAAACTGCGTTGCAGTGTACGCGTTAGCTGAAACCTGTACGCGGCCTGCCTTGCCCTGCTTCGTAGTAATAATAATCACACCATTGGCAGCCCTCGATCCGTAAATACTGGCAGCAGATGCATCTTTCAATACCTGCATGGATTCTATATCATTGGGATTGAGTTCATGCATACCTGCCTTGGTAGGAACACCATCAATGATGAACAGCGGGTCGTTATCGTTGAGTGTACCGATCCCGCGTATTCTGATGGTTGCCGGTGCACTAGGCGATCCGTTAGAAGAAATAAAAACGCCGGCAACCTCTCCTTGTAAGGCTTTGATAGGGTTGGCCACGGCTTGTTTCTTTAGTTCGCCTACATCTACAACAGATACAGCACCGGTCAGATCGGCTTTGCGTTGTGATTGATAACCGGTTACCACAATCTGGGTAAGGTCTGTTGATGATGGCGTGAGTACAAAAGCCATCGTTCCTGTTGCAGGAACTTTTGCAGTCGCTGGGATCATACCTACATAGGTTACCTGCAAATGCTCACCAGTTTTCGTCAGTACTTGGAAGCGTCCAAGGCTATCTGTTGCAATGGTTTGCAAAGAAGATTTCACTGTGGCTCCTGCCAGTGGTAAACCCGTTTCTTTTTGCCGGACGGTGCCGGAAACAGTTCTTTGCTGTGCTACAGCCCCAAGTGTGCACAACAGCAAAATTGATGTTAGTAGTCTTCTCATAATATCAGCATTTTTTTAGAGAAAATTGATTGGGTGGTTTTATTCGATTAATTAAGTACAAGCGTATGTTTGATCTGTTCCAGCCGCTGAGATCGTGCAGGTAAAAGGACCGTGATACCAGCCCAAGGGCAACAATCAATCCCACAGAGCCAATCATCATCAACGTTTTCCGTCCTATCTGGTCAATAAAATTCAGTGCAATGAGTGTGAAGAGAAAATTGACTACGCCGATTCCAACTGTTGAGAATAAAGAGGAGTTTCTCCCCAGTCCGGCCATTTCAAAAATGCGCGGCGCATAATAAATGAGTGCTATAACGATCAGCGTAGTTCTTCTGCCCAAACGATCGGAAGGTATGCTTCCTGCAAGTGAACCTATGACTGTTCCGATCAAAGCAACAGAAATGGTAAAGCCGTGTGCGAGAGAAGATAATTTCCAGTATTGCTGGATAGCCTGTTCGGCTCCTGAAATGACAGCCGTATCAAATCCAAACAAAAATCCACCCAGAGCCACGGCAATGCTCCAGAACAGAACGTTTCCATTCTTCATATGGCAAACAATTTTCGGGCAAATTATCTGGCAAGAAGAAAAGCGCGTTTCATTTTTGTATATAAGTTCTTAAAAAGTTAATTATTTTTAGTAGTGGGGTAAATCTTTAATTATCAATAGCTTAACTTTATTTTTTAGCGCTAACCCCACGCAGGGATTAAATATTGTCCACGGTTTCTCCAAAATTGTACATAAAAGAAAACGGTCGGGTTGTGAAGGCTGAATGAAAAACTGCGCCTGCAAGTATATTGTATCGAAAATTAATAACACTCTCATTGCTGCTATATGAATAAACGAAGTACAGTTTTCGGATTATTATATGGATTGTTTACTGGACTACTCCTAATAGGATCTTCCTGTACCCCTGCACCAAAGACAAAACATTATCGCATTGGTTTTTCCCAATGTATCAGTGGTAATTGGAGAAGGGTGATGCTGGATGAAATGAAAAGAGAATTATCGTTTTATCCGGACATCACATTATTATATAAAGAAGCAGATGGAAATACACAGTTGCAGATACGGCAGGTAAAAGAACTGTTGAATCAGAAAGTCGATCTTCTGATCATTTCGCCCAACGAAGCGGAGCCCCTGACCCCCATCGTTAGCGAAGCTCATGAGAAAGGCATACCTGTGATCATTGTGGACAGAAAGATCGCATCGCCTGAGTACACAGCCTATGTAGGTGCAGATAATGAGCAGGTAGGTAAATTGGCAGGAGAGTATGCCGTTCATTTGTTAAAAGGTAAAGGAGGAGCGGCCGAAGTGATGTTACCACCTGGTTCATCTCCTGCAAAGGAACGTCATAAAGGCTTTATGGATGCCATCCACCCTTACCCGGCTATACGCCTGCATGCCCAAATCAATGGCGAGTTATTGAAACAGAATCTGGGCGACCAGGTTGCGTCTGTTTTAGTAGCTGATCCGGATATTGACCTGGTATTTGCACAAAACGATTTCCTGGCGTTGAAAATAGCCAATTTGTATGAAAGCAAGAAGCTAACTAAACCACGTATCATTGGTGTAGATGGTTTGCTGGGCAACAATGAGGGTATGCAACTGGTTGCGGATAAAACAATAACAGCTACCATTTTGTATCCTACGGGCGGGCAGGAAGCCATCCAGATTGCTCTCAGGATACTTAACAAGCAATCTTTCAGTAAGGATAACATACTGCAGACGACTATCATTGACTCCACCAATGAACGAATCATGCAACTACAGGCCGAAAAAGCTGCCAGCCAACAAAAGCAGAATGAACGGCAACAGGAATTACTGGCAGAACAAAAAAAGATTTACAATAATCAGCAGACTTTCGTGTACGTATTGATTTCTTCCCTGGTGATGTCACTGATTTTAGGGGGAATCGCTGTCTATTCATTGCGGGAAAATCGTAAAATCAATAGAAAATTATCGGGCCAAAATAAGGAGATTCTCGAGCAGAAAGAACAAATGGAGATATTGAGTGCCCGTGCACAGGAAGCCAATGAAGCGAAAGTAAATTTCTTTACCAATATTACGCACGAAGTCCGCACTCCGCTAACACTGATATTAGGGCCGCTGGAAGAATTAATGGCCAATAATAAAACCGGTTATTATAATGCACTCAATATTTCTCTCATTCATAAAAATGTGCAACGTCTGTTACGGCTGGTTAACCAATTAATGGATTTCAGGAAAGTAGACGTGGATAAAATGAAGCTACGTGCTACTGAGCAAGACCTGATTGGTTTTGTGGCACAAATCGTTCAATCCTATCAAAAGATGTCCCAGCAAAGAAAGATCAATCTACAATTCATCACACAGGAAAGCCAATTGAGGGTCTGGATAGATGAAGCTATGTTGGATAAAGTGTTGTTCAATCTTTTGTCCAATGCTTTCAAATTCACCACAGATGGTGGGTTTATTTATGTGTATGTTGAAAAAAGTCATGATGGGAAAAACGCATTGATCAAAGTAGAGGATAATGGGATCGGCATGAACAGCATCACTCAGGAGCATGCATTCGATTTGTTTTACCAGGGAGAGCATGAACATTATGATGGCGCCGGCATCGGGCTGGCACTTTCAAGGGAACTGATCCACCTTCAGAAAGGGTCCATTGAGGTAAAAAGTGAAAAAGGAAAAGGAGCTTTGTTTACAATCACACTTCCTTTTGGGCGGGAGCATTTACGGGAAGATGAGTTACTGCATGAAGCAACCAATCACATAACGGCAAAAGAACCTGCACTTCCTTATATACCAGAGCCCTATGCCTACCCAGACGAATCTGATGGCAATGCCCTTCTGAATAAGGAATACAGTATGCTGATTATTGAAGACAATAAAGACCTGCAGGATTTTCTATCTCAGAAACTGGGGCATGAGTTTGAAATACATGCAGTAGACAATGGGCAGACAGCTTTACAACTCGCTTTTGACCTGATACCCGACCTAATTATATGCGATGTGATGATACCAGGTAAAAATGGTTTGGAACTGACCCGTATCTTTAAAAATGATATCCGCACTTCGCACGTGCCAGTTATTTTGCTGACAGCGAAAACACGGATAGAACAGCAAATAGAGGGCATGTCAACGAATGCAGATGCTTACATCACTAAACCATTCAGTGTTCGTTTGCTGGAAGAAACCATTCATAGCCTGCTCACAAACAGAAAGCTATTAAAGGACCATATCCAGGGAACCCTCTCAACCGAATTCAATACGCAAGTTATTAATAAGCTAGACCGAAAATTCATACTCAACTTCAAAACCCTGGTAGAGAGCAATATTGACAATATGGATTTTGGTGTAGAAGATATCTGCAAGAACATGGGTATATCCAAAGGCTTATTATACAAGAAAATCAAAGGGCTTCTGCATACCAGTGTGAACGATTATATCCTCGACCTGCGTATCCAGAAAGCAAAATATCTCTTGCAGCACGAGGACTTAAGTATTAGCCAAGTAGCCTACAAAGTAGGTTTCTCCTCGCCCGCCTATTTTGCAACGGTGTTCAAAAACAAAATAGGTAGTACACCAACGTCATTTAAGGGTCTATAATTTTTTTCATCGGTTTGATGATCTTCCTGGCAATGTCAGCGAAGGCCTCATTAAAATTTCACCTGTTCACTCAGAAATTTTGAAATTACTTTATTGAATGCCTCGGGCTGTTCCATATTTGATATATGTCCGCAGTCAGGAATGATTGCCAGCGTTGATCCTTTGATCCTTTGGTGTATATAGGCTGATGATTCTAACGGAGTAAATTCATCCTGATCCCCTACAATGATCAATACAGGGAAGTCTATTTTTTCAAGCAAATGAGTGTAGTCCCTGCGCTCTGCCCGCCCTCTTTGAACTGCCGATGAACCTGCTGCAGGCGTTGTTTTCATCATCTTTTCTACCCTACTTACGACCTCTGGTTTATGTGTAAAAGTATTCGTGCACATAAAATGCCTGATCCTTTCATTTGTGAATTTCTCCATCCCTCCCGATAATATTCTTTTCGAAAGTTCAATCCGGTTTTGATAGCCAGCTTCGTTTTCCGCCCTTGCTTCCGTGTTGGCAAAAATGATTGCGCTAAACAGATCAGGTGCCCATGTGTACATTTCTAATGCTATTTGACCGCCCATCGAAAGGGAAATCACTACCGCCTTTTTGATAGAGAGGTGGTCCAGCAAATGCAACAAATCCAGGGCAAGTTCATCGAGTAAAATGATATCTTTGCCTTGTCCCGTTTCACCGTATCCACGCAAGTCAGGAATAATCAGGCGGTAATTTTTGGCCAGCATTTCTTTTTGGTCATCCCACATGCTTCTGTTGAATGGTTGTCCATGTATCAGCAGGATGGCTTCTCCGGCACCAACCTCATCAAATACCATTGTTATTCCCCGTATGGATGCTTCTTTTCTCATAATGTAATCCCATTTTTTGTTAAGTGGGTTATACACGCATTGTGAGCACGTTTGAGTCTATTCTTTGATTACAATTTGGTTAGTTGAATAAACCCGAATTCCATTTGATTGCTTTTGGCATAGATGCGGATGCTATTTTTTCCCTTTGGCAACTGCTTTTTCGCTATTTCTATTGTTTGCCATTTTTGTTTTTCGTTCTCAACTGGATTGAAACTGATAGCCTGCGGCTCTTCTCCATTTACACTTATTGCCATTTTCTGATCAGGTGCAGAAGCACTCAAACGTAACCGGATATAATAGGTTACCGGTGCAGTCAGATAGAAGGTATAATTCAACCATTCCCCATCTTCCATTTTAGTAACCTTATATCCATTCGACAAAGGATCGTCGTTTACATCAATATCCACGCCATCGTTTCGGTACACCCGCCCTTTGTTCCATATCTGCCAGGAGCCTCCCGAGGAAATATGATAATCTGCTGAATCCATGTCGAGGTAAGCGCTGCCACTCCGGCCTAAATCATAATCTGTGGCATAGATGATCAAACCTGAACTGCTTTTCTTATGATTAATAAAAGGAAGCGTTTCTGAAGAATGCACCTGACGAAACAGGGCATCGAGCACATCCCTGTGAAGCAGGCAATTTCTAAGCTTCACATTCTCGGCCAGTTGAAAAAATACTTTCTCAGCTGCTGCTTTCGTTGGCTTAGGCCCGTTACCGTTCCAATAACTTAAGACCTTTCCGTAATCGGCAGGAACTTTTACTTCCAATGGATTATTCACTCCCATTTTCTTCAATGGCCACCAGCTCCAGCCAATATTGTTCTGTTCCAGCAAAGCAACAGCTTCCCGGAACCATACATTGGAATTCTCTCCCGTTTCTCCAAGCCATACCGGCACATTGTACCGTTGGCGTGCCTCCAGTATATTTTTAATCGATTGCTGGTCGTTGTAATTCCAGTACTTGTGAAAACTCATGCACAGGTTTTTGTCCCATATAGATGGCAGTCCCGCATAATTATTGCCCCAACCATTTCCTTCAATGATCAACAAGTGGCGGGTATCTACTTTACGAACAGCTGTAGCAACTTCTTTCAGAAAATCCCATAATGGCTCATTATGCTGTTCCCATATTCCATTGCGGTCCTTGGGATCTAAAGAAAAACCCCAGTTAGGTTCATTGAGCAAATCATAGCCACCTATCCACGGTTCATTTGCATAGCGTTGGGCAATTTTCTCCCAAAGAGCGATGGTCTTTAGCTGGTTCTCCCGGCTTTCCCATAACGAGGGTTTGGAAGCATCCCGGTCAGCAATGTTCAGGTCATTCCCTTGTCCGCCCGGTGCAGCATGCAAATCCAGGATGAGATAAATATGCGCTTTTTTGCACCATGCCAATAAACTATCGACAAGTTGAAATCCTTCTTTCAGCCATGTATGTCGCCCTTTTACCGGCTCTTCATCAACAGGCAGCGTGAACAGGTTAAAATGCATGGGCAACCTGATGGCATTAAAACCCCATGCTTTCAGCGAATCTACCTCAGCCCTGCTGATGTGGTTCTTTCTCCATCGATGATAAAAAGAATCCGTTGCCTGCTTACCGATCAACTGTTCAATCTTGCTTTTGATCTTGTGTTGCATACCTTCCCCTTCCAGGCGAAGCATATAGCCTTCCTGTATCATCCATCCGCCCAAACCAATGCTCCTTAATAAAAGGTTTTCGTCTTTGTCGTTTACAATTTTCTGTCCGTCCACTTTCAGGAATCCCTGGGCTTGAGCAGTGCAACACAATAGCATGAACAAACCAATGTAAAAGCTCCGGTAAAAAAATGTTTTCAGCAGCATAATCGTTATTTAAAAGAGAAAAATTGTGTGGTCTGTATTTTCAGTAGACAATAGTAAAAAAAGACCACCAGAAGATCAACTCCTGGCGGTCATATATCTTTTTACGCTATTTTGTATGGCTTTGTGCCTGTTGCGCCATTGTCAAAGCCTGAGTAGTAGTATAATATTTCGCCAGCATATTGGGCACTTCCCATGCAGGCATGTTATTGTTCTGCAGGTAATTTAAAAATTGTTTGAACACCATGCCGAAATGCGCTTCATGTCCTTCTTTGTATTTTTCGGGGATGACCACCTGCCAGCCGTCGTTGATCTTTTTCAATTCTACACCGGGGTGCTGCTGTTGTATTTTTTTGAACTGCTCTTGTAAAGCAGCTTCATACTCGCTGGTATTGGCCACCGGCTTGATGTATAAAGTGGGCTTGTATTGTTCGGCCTGCCCCTGATCTATCAGCAAGGTTGCTTTGGTTCCTTTCATCAGGGAATAATAGGTATCTCCCGTTCCTTCCGGCGCTTTATATTTCCATAAAGCGGTTGTTTTAACGTGTATGTTTTTCAATTTGTAATCGATCTCTCCATTACAATAATACTGGAGTATGGAGTCTTTGATCACATTCTTAGTTAAATAAGCTGGGAAGCCGTTGGATTGCGTGATCGTTTTGAATTCACTCAGCGTAAGTTCTGTTGGCCAGTGTTTTGCTGCACCGATATGGATATCATTTTTATAATCGATCGGTTTTTCGGGGAAACATTCCCACTGCACCAGGTCAACCAGGTGCGTCATTACATCGGCAATGCCTTCGCCCTGTTTGGTTACGTCTAAAAACCATTCGGGCCTTATGAGCACATTGCCTGATACATATTTATACAAATAATGCACGCTTTCTTTTACCACAGCAGGGTCTGCAGCTGTACCTTCCTGTAACTGGCCAAAGATTTCAGGGATCATGGAAAGCTCCCGCTGCAATATGGTAGTGATCTCAAAACGCTCCGTCATGATATCGTACAGCAGTAAATGGTTTTTCTTAGCTGTTTCAAATGCGGTTTGAATCTTCGCAAAGCCTTCACTATTGATGGCCATTGGCTTATCGCCCAAAACATGCAAACCATTTTGCAGCGATTGCAGGATATAATCGGACTTTTTTTCATTATTACCCGCCAGCACAACAATATTCCCTTTCTTCTCACTGATCATCTTCTCGAAAAAATCATTCCCGATATAGACTTCTTCTTTCCATGCGGTAGGGTTGTCTTTCCGGTTATTATAGCCATCGATCCGTTTGATGTGCAGATCCAGGTCGTTGCCCCTGGGTGCATATACCTGAACTACTGAATCTACCTGGTCGTACATTGTTTTCTGAACCAATGCCGCATGGAAATGTCCTGGGTCGAGCGTGATCAGGTGATAGGGTTTGCTCTTATTGCTTTGATGCATCGTGCAGGATAAAAGCATGGAAGAAATAGAAAATATTGCGATGAATGTTTTTTTCATGATAAAGCTGGAATTAAAAATCATATTTTTTTCTGCGTGGACGTGATAACATAGCCGTTGCTTCCTTATCGTTGTTTTTAAAGACCTCATTTACGGGATCCCAATAAATCTTCCTTTTCACCTTCATGGCAATATGGTGCAACAGGCAGGCGCTGCAGGAACGATGGCCCACTTCAACAGGCGCCGATGGCTGTTTTCTTGATTTAACGCAATCGAGCCAGTTGATATGCTGTTCGGAGCTTTCGTATAAATGAACTTCATTCGGACCGATCACCGATTGCAATATTTTAGGATTGCTGGCGTCGATTGGTTTGATGCCGCTGCTGTCTGCAACCGGGTCGGAATCTGTAACACGGTAATTACCACGGGTTGTCCATAGCCAGCCTTCCGTACCAATGAATTTTACGCCGTTGGGCAGTTCATTGGAAACGATCATGTGCACACCATTTGCATACAAGGCTTCTGTTCTGAATATCCCGTGCACATCCCACAATCCTTTATAAGCGGGGTCATCGGTAGGAAATGATCCTTTGCCCCAGATCTCAACAGGCCCTGAATATTCCATACCCATTCCCCAATGCGCTGTATCAATATGATGGGCGCCCCATCCGGTTATCATGCCGGCGCCAAACTGTTCGCAGCGCAGCCATCCGGGCCGGCTTGTAATGCCCTTCATGGTAAAATCCTGTGCATGTACCCTGTCTTCCGTATAATACACATCGGGTGTAGCGCCCAGCCATGCATCATAATCCAGGCTGGCAGGTACCGGCATAGATGCCCTGCTTCCACCACCAGGATCACCCGGCAATCCTACTTCTACTGTTTTCAATTCACCGATCCTTCCGTTCCTTACGAGCTCGCATACTTTTTTGAATTGAGGCCATGGATCGATGGATCGTTGCTGGCTGCCCATTTGCAAAATGCGTCCGGTCTTTTTTACTGCATTGCTTAATATCCTGCCTTCTTCAATCGTTAATGCAGCAGGCTTTTGCAAATACACATCTTTGCCGGCATTCACTGCATGCACTCCTACAATGGCATGCTGGTGGTCGGGCAAGCTGATGTGTACCGCATCGATGTCTTTGTTTGCCAGCAGCTCTTTATAATCATAATATACTTTGATATCCCAATCGCCTTTCAGGCCGCCGTTGAATGCAGCCGCTCTTGCATAATTTGCTCTTACAGCTGCGGGGCCTGCATTTGCACGGTTTTTATCCAGGTCACAAACAGCCATGATCCTGGCGCCGGCATATCTTGCAATACCGCTCATGTCATGGGTGATCGATATCCTGCCGCAACCAATAGATCCTACATTGATCATATTGCTCGGGGCATTTTTACCGAATACACTGGCCGGTACAATCGTGGGGAAGTTTACCGCCAGGGCAGTTCCCAGAGAAGCTTTGATGGTATTACCGAGGAACTCCCTTCTACCAACACCTTTTTTTTCTTTTTTCATAATGAATATTTAGATCGTCATCCTGAGCGAGTGAAGCGAATTAACGAACGTCATCCCGAGCGCAGCCGAGGGATCTGCCCGAATATTCAGCAGGTCCCTCGACTCGCTTCGCTCGCTCGGGATGACGGTTAAAAACAAATTATTTTTTAAGCGTCATGGGCCTGGCTTTTTTCTGAGCGATCAACGCCAGTTCGGTAGCCAAAAAACAATCTGCCTGTGGCATGGCAGTTTCTGTTCTGTTGATGATATCATCCACAAACAAAGGACCAAAAGGAAGTGATTCTTTGTTACAATCCATGTGGACCATTTCTTTCTGGTTAACCAGGTACAGGTGATTCCCACCTTTGTTGCCCGAAGCGATATCTGTATTTTTTCTCACTTCAATGTATCCATCGGTGCCCAATATGGTCAACCGGCCATCTCCCCAGGTATCCAAACCATCGGGTGTAAACCAATCTACCCTGATATAACCTGTACCGCCATTACCACTGAGCATCACATCGCCAAAATCTTCAAAATGGGGATATTGCGGATAATGCACGTTGCCTGTTTGAGACATGAGCACTTCTGCTTTTGTAGTACCGGTGAAATAGAGATACTGGTCGAACTGGTGAGAGCCAATATCCGTAAGAATTCCGCCATATCTTTTTTTGTCGAAAAACCAATCGGGCCTGGAATTGATACTCATCCGGTGCGGCGCCAGGTTAACGGTTTGAATCACTTTTCCAATAGCACCCTGTTTGATCAAATCACTGGCTTTCATCGTGGCTTTGTTTTCCAATCGCTCACTGTACATGATCATGTAGATGCGCTTGGTTTCTTTCTGCACTTTTTTCACCTGTGCAAATTCTTCCAGTGTGATGGCACCCGGCTTATCTGTCAGGTAATCTTTGCCATGCTGCATGACCCTGATGCCCAACGGCGCCCGTTGATCGGGTATACCGGAACTCAGTACCAATTGTATGGAAGTATCTTCCAGTATTTCCTGTTCGCTTTTGGCGATTTTACAATTGGGGTATCTTTTATGGAAATTGTTCAGCAGGTCGGGCTCTTTTGCATAAACAGCCACCATCTCACCACCTCCTCTTGTTACAGCTTCCACCATGCCATAAATATGGCCATGGTTGATATTGACAACGCCAAACTTGATCCGGCCGGGTGCTATGTTCAGGGCTTTTTCTTTGTTGGTAGACTCGATAGACCTGGCCCCTGCCATGAGTGGCGACATGAGCATTAATCCGGAAGCCCAGGCTGTATCTTTTAATAATTTTCTTCTGAGTGCGTCGTGAGGTTTCATAATGGAAGCATTTGTTCGCACAAAGTAATTAATATCCAGTGTTTTGTGCTAGTTCTTAAATACAAAAAACACGCTATTATTGGCATCCTGTTCAGCTATGTTAACATATAGTTTTCAGATGTAATCTATCTTTACTACAAAACAAGCAATCCATGCCAAAAGAAAAAATAAGATGTAGCTGGTGCCAGAAAGACGACTTGTACAAACAATACCACGACGAAGAATGGGGAACGCCTTTGCATGATGATCAAAAATTGTTCGAACTGCTTTGCCTCGAAGGAGCGCAGGCGGGATTGAGTTGGTATACGATCTTATCTAAACGGGAGAATTACCGCAAAGCATTCGACGGGTTTGATGCAAAGAAAATGGCAAAATACAATGCAGCGAAAATTGAAAAGTTGCTGCTGAACGAAGGGATTGTACGGAACCGTTTAAAGGTGAACGCTTTTGTTACCAATGCACAAGCTTACCTGGCTATACAAACAGCATTCGGCAGTTTTGACAAATACATCTGGCAGTTCGTGGGTGGCAAACCCATTGTAAACCAGGTAAGCTCCATGAGTAATGTACCCGCCAAAACAGCCATATCCGATGCGATGAGTAAAGATTTACTCAAGCGTGGATTTAAATTTGTTGGTTCCACTATTTGTTATGCATTCATGCAAGCTTCCGGCATGGTAGACGATCACATCAACGATTGCTGGAAGAAAAGAAAAAAGTGAACGTTTACCATAACGGCTTACCCTGGTAATAATTGAGTATCTTGGTCCGGAGCAGGTAATCATAGCGTGCGATGATCAGGTTGCTCCTGACCCGGTCGAGGTTGTTCTTGGCAATCAGGTAATCGACCGAAGTACCTACTCCTTGTTCGAAGCGTATTTCCGCAGCGCGGAAAGATTCCGTATACGCTTTTACCTGTTCCATTAAAACAGTGTACCGGTCTTTTGCCGAAGTCATGTTCAGGTGATCTCTTTCTACCTGTTGCTTCAATTGTATTTTGGCTGTTTCATCAACAAACCGGGCATTTTGCAAGTCGATCTTTGCCTGTGCCACCTGGTTCTTGTAACGGAAATTATTCAGGATGGGCAGGCTGATACCGGCTCCTACATAAGTACCGTAATTATTTTTCAATTGATCGGCATAAGCGATCTTGTTATTCAATGCGTCCCTGCTGTTGCTGGAATAATTGGTATTGATACCGCCACCAACAGCAAGACTGGGGAATAAATTTCCTTTTGCTGCACGAAGCGCTTTTTCAGAACGCAAGGTTTTGAGCTCTACCGATTTGATGGCAGCCAGATGCGATACAGCGGTTTGATAGATGCTGTCGGCAGTAGCACGATACGATAAATCGAACAGGTCGGCGCCTAGGCGTTCCAAACTGAGGCTTGTATCCAACGGCATATTCATCAGTTGTGATAAAGAAAGCTTTGCCGCGTCCCTTGCGTTTCGGGTATTGATGAGTGTTACCTGGTCACTGGCCAATTGTCCTTTGAGATCGTACAGATCGGAAGGCTTGATGGCGCCGGCTTTGTCCTGTATTTCCAGTCTCGCTACTTGTTGCTCAGAAAGGTATACTTGCTTCGTTGCCTGTTCCATGAGGTCTTCGTTGTTCAATACCTGCAAATAGGCCAGTATAATGTCCAGCGTGAGCTTGTCTTTCGATTGTTGCCAATCCATTTTACCTGCATCGTACGCATACTGGTTTTGTTTGAGTGTATTCAACAGCTTGAATCCGTTGAAAATGGTAACGCTACTGCCCAGGCTATAATTGGCTGTGGTAAGCTGTTGGTTGATATAGCTGTTATTGGAAGGGTCGATACTTCTTCCCTGGTTGAGGGCGTGGTTGATGCTGCCGTTGAGTTGTGGTACCAGGTTGCCTTTCGCCTGGTTCAGGTTAACGGCCGCCGTTCGCAACTGGAACTCCTGTTGCTTTACATCGGCATTATTGACGATGGCCGTTTCAATGCATTGACGGAGCGTCAGGGAATTGCGTTGTGATAATCCGGGCACACATATCAATGCGATGCCTATGAATAACAGAAATTGTTTCATCAATATATTTTTAACTGCTTAGTCTTTTTTCTCTATTCTTCCGTCCAGCAGGTGGATGATCCGCGATCCGTAGCCGGCATTTTTTTCTGAATGTGTTACCTGTATGATGGTGATGCCTTCTTCCTCGTTCAATTGTTTGAACAGTTGCATGATCTCTTCACCCTGTTTTGAGTTGAGGTTGCCGGTAGGCTCATCGGCCAGCAACAATTGCGGCCTGGCCACCAGGGTGCGTGCGATGCCTACCAGTTGTTGTTGTCCGCCGGAAAGTTGTTCGGGGAAAAGGTCTTTTTTCCCTACGATCTGGAAACGATCGAGCATGTCTGCCACTTCCTTCCAGACCGACGGAAAAAAATACAAGCTGATCGCTTTCCAGAACGTAGACGAAGCCCTGGATGAAACAGAATCAAAAGCCTGGCAGAAACTGCTGAGCGTAATGACACATGAAATCATGAACTCGGTGGCGCCCATTTCTTCTCTTGCCGACACGCTAAAGAACAGGTTGCAGCAATCGGCGCCTTTGCTCAAACACCATCCCGGCGCAGTAGACGACCTTGAGTTGGGTATCGAAACCATCAAGCGCAGAAGCGAAGGCTTGCTGAAATTTGCCGAGACCTACCGTAACCTGAATAAGATCACCACCCTCAATCTTACAAAAGTATATGTACGGGATCTGTTTGAAAACCTGCACCGGTTGATGCAACCCACCCTGGAACAGAAAGAGATTGAACTGGAAATCATTCTCAAAGATCCCGACCTGATGCTGGAGGCTGATACCAACCTGGTAGAACAGGTACTGATTAACCTGGTGGTGAATGCGATCGAAGCGGTAAAATCGACCAACCAGCCCAGGATCATTTTAGCCGGTTACCAATCCGGCAATAGCAAAACCATTATCAAGGTCGCTGATAACGGATTGGGTATACCAGCCGAGATCATGGATAAGATTTTCATCCCATTCTTCAGCACCAAAAAACACGGCAGCGGTATTGGGCTGAGCCTTTGCAAACAGATCATGATGCTGCACCGGGGAAATATCCAGGTACAAAGTGCCACAAGCGAAGGGACTGTTTTTATGCTCTTATTCTGATTTTCACAAAGAAGATGTCTTGGCATCAAAAGCGTCCAACACCCTTGTAGAGAAAACCAGTGCAGCCCCGGCATTCACTGTAATCGCAACGCTCAATGCTTCTACTATCTCTTCCTTTGTAGCGCCTTGTTTAATGGCGGCATCGGTATGAACGGTGATGCATCCATCGCATTCCCGTGTAACAGCTACTGCCAGTGCAATCAACTCTCTTACTTTAGCGCCTAACAGGTTGGTGGCATTGCCTGCTTCACTCAGCCCACGATAGCCTTTGATGATTTCGTGGTTGATCCTTCCGATCTGGACATTGCCAGCTGCTATTTGTTTTTGGTATTCATTCCAATCAAGCATCATAATGATTTGATTTTGGGTTAAATAAAATGATTCAATGTTTGTCCATCTTCCCTTTTGCTTCCATGCACCAGGTCATTTCGTGTAAAAATGACCTGGCAAATTTTTGTATCAATGGGCTTGTTACATGCCCATGCTCATCGTAGTCATCCTGCACATTGCCTACGCGAAACATCGATGGCACTACCCATGCACCTATTTTCCATAAAGAGAATAATAAAGATGTCATTACCTGCGAACCTCCATACTGTCCGTTCGATACCGTAGCCAATCCAATGGGTTTTCTTCTCCATTCTGCATACAAAACGTCTATTGCATTTTTGAGACTGGCAGGATATCCCCCGTTGTATTCCGGTGTAACGATCAGGATGCCTTCGGCATGCTTGATCCTTTCGGCAAATTCTACCAAAGAAGGTAACGGGTTCTGCATTTCGCCGAGCCGCTGGTCGAAAATGGGAAAATCGTATTCCTGCAGGTCAAGTATTTCTACAGAACCTAATTCGTGCTCTTCTATGAATTTTTTGAAGAACAAAGCCACCCGGTGACTCATGCGTTCTTTTCTGATACTGGATGAAATAATGGTGATCTGGTGCATAAATTTATGTATTGATATTGTATTTTTTTGCCAGCGCCGCACAAACGCCGTTCGTCCATCCGAACCCATCCTGCCCAGGGTATTCGCCGCCACCCGCTTCCAGGTGCATGTCTATTACATTGTATTTTTCCATCAGTTTGCCTGTGCGTTTGTACACTTCGTTATTCAGGTTCAGCCACCGGGTGGCGATCTCCTTTGCCAACTCATGCGACCCCATTTTTTCCAGTGCTATGATCGTCATCCATTGCAGGGGCGCCCAACCATTGGGATGGTCCCATTGCTGCCCGGTATGCTGTGTAGTGGTTACAACTCCCCCGGCACATAAAAAATGTTCCCTGATCGTATCACTTACCCGCTCATATTCCGTTAATGGATCAACACCAAACAGGAACAAAGGCACCATCCCAGCCAGTGTGATCATTTCTTTTTGTTTTTCTTCCTTCCAATCATAATCAACATAAAAATTTTTATGACTGTTCCAGCAATAAGCATCCATCGCTGCTCGCCTTTTCCTGGCAGCAGACAGGTATTGGTCTTCCTTCTCTTGCATGCCCGACTGCCGGTAGGCTTCACTGATCATCATTTCCTGGAACAAAAGCAACGCATTCAAATCAACCGGAATGATATCGGTAGTGTGGATGGTATACAACGACTTACCATCTTTGAACCAGCGGCTGCTGAAATCCCAGCCCGATTCTGCTGCCGCTCTCAGGTTGCGGAACAATATTGCCGGCTCGCTGGCTGATCGTTGCGCCAGCTCCCTGTCTTCCCGGTACGATTCAGGCCTTGGTGTATCGTACTCATCCCAAAACCTGTTGAGTATGGATCCGTCCGGCATCCGCACTATGTGGTGCAGCGCAATCTGTTCATCGCTTAATTCAGTTTCCCCGCGCATCCAGAACTGGTATTCCTTTTCCAGTTGTGGCAGGTATTGACGCTTCACCTGCTCTCCTTTAGTCTCTGCCAGCAGGCTCACCATCATTGCAAAAAAAGGCGGCTGCGACCGACCCAGGTAATAGCTGCGGTTTCCATTCGGTATATACCCGATGATATTGATGAGGTGGGCAAAATTCTGGATCATGTGCTCCATCATAGCTGTCCTGCCCGATGCCTGCAAGCCCAGCAAAGTGAAGTAACTATCCCAATAATAAATTTCCCTGAACCGCCCACCCGGAACGATATAAGGATAAGGAAGCGGGATCAAAGAACCTCGCTGTGTATCCGGCTTACGGGTGAGGGCCGGCCAGAGTGATTCAATATGCTCCAACATGGTAGCGTTGCTTTGTGCAACAAAGTCAACGGCTGGGGCAGCAGGTAATGTAAAATAACGCCGTACAAATGAAGTAAGATCAAAGTCAGGCTTGTGTTTCTCTGCTTCGTATGTGTTCAGGATATCCGGTATTCCTGTTTTGGGTGCGCAATCCACAAAAGTCTTTCCATCAGGGAAAATCCTGTTCATCTGCACTGCTTCAAACAAAGAAGTACGGAAAAAATCAACCGTCATTTTCATGTTCATTTTTATTGAAACAGTTTTCAAGTCTTTTGTTTCTGTTGGAACCTGTAAAAAAACCACAAGCATAACAGCAAGACGGCCATGGGTGCCAATGAAAAATAAAACGCTTTTTCCCCGCCAATGTGTTTGAATAAATATCCTACCAGTCTTGACCCCAAAGTGCCTCCAATAGCTGAAAAGAAAACGAGCAGGGATGCCATGGGACTGTGAAACTTTTTCTCTGTAGAACTGAGTACAAAAGAATTGACCAACGGGTAAATGGGCGCCAGGAAAAAGCCGATCAACGGGAAAACATAACCAATCACCGGCACATCGGCAAAAGAAAGGATCTGCCTTGGCGCCAGGTTCTGCGCTGCCGGCAACACCAGCCAGACGATGATCGCTGCACCTGCCAGGCAAACAAATAGCATGAAGAACCAGGATATTTTCTTTACCAACAGCGCCGATAAATACCGTCCTAATGCGATGGACAGCATGAGAATGACCGCCATATAAATGCTGGTTGTCTCGGGCAGGTGCAATACTTTTTGATTAAAAGTAGGCAGCCAGCTCATGATGCCCTGCTCTGTCATCACATACATGAAAGCAGCGACGGCAAAAACCAGTACCAGGGGTCTTTTGATCAGTTTTACCATTTCCACAAAATCATCTATCACCGATGTTCCCGGAATTTCATAATCCGCTTTAAAATCTGACAATAACAACACCAAAAAAGATACGGCTATCAATCCTGCCAACAGCAGGTATATGCGCAGCCATGCATTCGGGTTGGTATCGCTGTAGAAAAAAGGAAAAGCAATGAATCCGGCGGCAATACCGATCATAAAACAGCTCTCCACTGAACTGAGCAGGCTTTTGTGTTCTTTTTCATCATTGGTTACCACACCTATCAATGCATACACAGATACTTTGATAACGGCAAAAGAGACGCCCACACAAGCAAACATCAATTTAACCGTTGCAAATGAGTTACCAAAATACATAGTAAGGCAACCGGCAAAGACCAACGCCAGGGCCGCCAGCATGCCTTTTTTATAACCCAGCCTGGGCAGGAAGGAGCCTACAAAAAAAGACACAAAAGCAATGGAAAGGTCTTTGAAAGCTTCCAGGATACTGGCTTGTAATTCATCGACATGATATGAATTGATGGATTTCTGGATCAATATGCCTACACTGTTGAGCAGTATGGCGAATACAAAATAGTTGAGGAATAAGGATATCCTGATCTTTTGGTTTGACATGGCAGCTGTTTGAAAAGACAGCTTTAAAATAAGGTTTTCTGTCTAGAATATCTTGTATTGAACCGAAATTCATTATTCTTGCCATAAGCCATGGTTTTTAATACGTAGTAATTAAACATATATTAAAAACGAGATAATCCACATTAAAAGTGAGCTACTGTGGAAATGGTGTGGGTTTGCTGTGGTTTTAGTATCAACCAATAGTATATTTATCGGCCTTCAAACCCCTTTTACATGAAACCAAAGTATTCATTACCTGTTTATGTATTGCTGTTGCTTTGTGCTACTGTCTGCGCTCAAAGCGATCTTCATAATGATTCCGTCTATTCCGGCAAAGATTTGGGCGTTCGTTATAAGGGTGCAATAACCTCTTTTAAAATTTGGACGCCCCGGGCATCAGAAGTGCTGTTGCGTTTATACGCAGCTGGCGATGGCGGCCAGCCGCTGGAACAGATAAAACTGCTGCCAGCCCGGCAAGGCATATGGGAAACCATTGTCCATAAAAACATTGTCAACCGCTATTATACTTTCCAGGTAAAACAGGATGGTAAATGGTTGGATGAAAGTCCTGATATCAATGCAAAAGCCGTAGGCGTCAACGGCAAACGTGGAATGGTGGTTGACCTGAAAACCACCAACCCGGTCAACTGGGCTAAAGATAAAAAACCACTGCTTAAAAATTTTACCGACATCATCATCTATGAATTACATGTACGCGACCTGTCGATCAGTCCCACTTCCGGCATTCACCACAAAGGAAAATTTCTGGGTCTTACCGAGACAGGAACACGCAATGCAGCCGGTGAAAAAACGGGGCTCGATCACCTGGCCGAATTAGGTATTACACATGTACACCTGTTACCTTCTTTCGATTTTAATTCCGTAGATGAAACCAAACTTTCATTGAACAAATACAACTGGGGCTACGATCCGCTCAACTACAATGTACCGGAAGGATCTTATGCTACTGACCCTTACAATGGCAATACACGTATCAAAGAGTTCAAACAAATGGTTCAGGCCTTGCACAACAGGGGATTGCGTGTGATATTGGATGTGGTGTATAACCACACAGCCAATCTTGCATCTCCTTTCAATCAGTTTGCACCCGGTTATTTTTATCGCCATAAAGCCAACGGTAATTATTCCGATGCCACCGGCTGCGGCAATGAAACCGCTTCAGAAAAAGTCATGATGCGCCAATTCATGATAGCTTCTGTAGCATACTGGGCCAGGGAATACCATATCGATGGCTTCCGTTTCGATCTCATGGGTGTGCACGATATTGTTACTATGAATGCCATCAGTGATACGTTGCACAAGATTGATCCAACCATTTTCATCTACGGTGAGGGGTGGACTGCCGGAGAAAGTCCGCTGGACGAATCGCTGCGTGCAGTTAAACAAAATACTTACCAGCTACACCAGATCGCGGCGTTCGGCGATGAAATGCGGGATGGCCTGCGTGGACCTTTTGCCGATGTAAAAGAAAAAGGGTTCATCAGTGGAAAAACGGGCACAGCAGAAAGCATCAAATTCGGTATTGCAGGCGCCGTGCAGCACCCGCAGATCAACTACAAGCAGGTGAATTATTCAAAACGCGCCTGGGCCGCAGAGCCTTATCAATCCATCAGCTATGTTTCCTGCCATGATGATAATACGCTGTTCGATCGCCTGCTGATCGATAACCCTGGTGCCTCAGAAGAAGACATTATCAAAATGGATAAACTGGCTCAAGCCATTGTACTTACCTCCCAGGGTGTTCCTTTCCTGCATGCCGGAGAAGAAATGCTGCGTACCAAAAAAGGTGTAGCCAATTCTTTTGAATCGCCCGACGCTATCAATGCACTCGACTGGAATCGTAAGACACAATATAAAGCAGTATTCAAGTATTACCAGTCACTCGTTGCCTTGCGCAAACACCATCCTGCTTTCAGGATGCCTTCGGCACAAATGATCCGGCAACATTTAACTTTCCTTGAAACCAACGATCCTTTGCTCATTGCGTATACACTATCCGATCATGCCAATGGCGATCAATGGAAAGACATCCTGGTTATATTCAACGGTGAGGCAGTATCCAAAACCATGCATTTGCCTGCAGGTGAGTGGACACTGATTACAAAGGGTGATCTCATCGATGAGAATGGCATTGAAAAGATAACTGCGGACAGCATCACCATACCAGCTACTGCTGCGTGTATATTATTCAGGTAACCCATCAAGGAGTTCTTATCGGGAAGTCTTCAATCAAATATCGACGGAGCTGTTCCTTCCAATCTTTCAACACAATGCCATAATCGGCCTGTATAGCGCTTGTATCGAGCACTGAATAAGCCGGCCGTTTAGCAGGCGTGGGGTAAGCAGCAGTAGGAATGGGTAATACTTCGCACTGCATACCAGCTGCGGCTTTGATGGCTAGGGCAAAATCGTACCAACTGATGGCGCCTGCATTGCTGTAATGATAAATACCATAATGTGCACGGCCTTGTTGCATAGATTCAATCACCTGCATCAATACTTCAGCCAGGTCTGCTGCATAAGTAGGTGATCCTATCTGATCATGCACCACTTTGATCTCCGGTCTTTCTTTCATCAATCGCAACATGGTCTTGACGAAATTATGTCCATGTGAACTGTACACCCACGAAGTGCGTATGATAACTGATTGTTCGCAATGTTCCAATGCCAATTGCTCTCCCATGTACTTGGTATATCCATAATAATTGACCGGATCGCAGGTGGTACCGATAGTATACGGCGCTGTTCCTTTTCCGTCGAACACATAATCGGTGGAAATGCCCAGGTACACGCAGCCATAACGATGGCATTCTTTGGCGATCATACCGGCAGCCGTTGCATTGACCGTGTACGCCGTTTCCTGGTCGGTCTCTGCTTTATCAACCGCCGTATACGCCGCGCAGTTGATGACATAATCCGGTTTGATGTTCTCAAAAAAAACGGGAATGGTTTCCGGTTCACTCATATCCATGTCTTCCCTTCCTGCAAACAGGAAATCAAACGCTCCGGCAAACCGGCCCGACAATTGCAAGAGTTCCCAGCCCAGCTGCCCGTTTTTTCCTGTAACAACAATTAATGGTTTTGGCATGGGCTGAACAGTTATTTATGTTTTCCGAATTCTTTGGGTTGCTTCGACCATTCTGCTTCCGGCAGCGATTTGAAATAGTCATACGTTTTTTTCAAACCGGCTGCCCTGTCTATTTTAGGCTCCCAATTGAGTAATTGTTTGGCTTTGCTGATATCCGGCTTTCTTTGTTTGGGATCATCTACAGGCAAGGGTTTATATATGATCTTCACTTTCGATCCCGTCAGCTTCAACACTTCTTCTGCAAAATCTTTCAACGATATCTCGTTCGGGTTACCGATGTTCACCGGCTTGGCATAATCACTCAACAGCAAACGGTAAATACCTTCCACCAGGTCGTCTACATAACAGAAAGAACGTGTTTGGCTGCCATCTCCGAATACCGTCAGGTCTTCTCCCCTCAATGCCTGGCCAATGAATGCAGGCAATGCCCTGCCGTCGTTGAGGCGCATACGCGGTCCGTATGTATTGAATATGCGCACGATCCTCGTTTCCACACCATGATAAGTATGGTACGCCATGGTGATGGATTCCATGAACCGTTTGGCTTCATCATAAACACCACGTGGCCCCACCGGGTTCACATTGCCCCAGTATTCTTCCGTTTGCGGGTGTACCAATGGGTCGCCATACACTTCACTGGTGGAAGCCACCAGTATCCTGGCTTTTTTTTCTTTGGCCAGTCCCAAACAATTGTGTGTACCCAATGCTCCTACTTTCAATGTTTGGATGGGTATTTTCAAATAGTCGATCGGACTGGCGGGCGATGCAAAATGAAGGATATAATCGAGGTGGCCGGGTACATGGATGAACTTCGACACATCGTGGTTATAAAATTCAAAGTTCTTCAGTTTGAACAGGTGTTCAATATTGCGCAGGTCGCCTGTAATCAGGTTGTCCATACCAATCACATCATTGCCTTCTTTTACAAAACGGTCGCACAGGTGAGATCCGAGAAATCCGGCGGCCCCTGTGATGAGTATTCTTTTTCCTGACATATTAATAATTTAAGGACGTCCTATGCTTTCGTAATGATAGCCCAGTGCGGCCATCTGTTTCACTTCAAAAAGGTTGCGGCCATCGAAAATGGTTTTGTTCTTCAACCGCTCTCCGATCATTTCAAAATCGGGGGTGCGGAATTCGCTCCATTCCGTAGCAATGATCAACGCATCTGCACCCACCAATGCTTCGTACTGGTTGGCGGCATATTCTATCTGGTTGCCCAGTGTCTTTTTAACATTGCTCATCGCTTCCGGATCAAAAGCAATTACGTTGGCGCCTTCTGCCGTTAATGCTTCAATCAGGCTCAAAGCCGGCGCCTCGCGTATATCATCGGTATTAGGCTTGAAAGCCAATCCCCATAAGGCAATGCGTTTCCCTTTCAAAGCCCCTTTGAAATAAGCTTTGACTTTCGGCAACAAGTGTTTCTTCTGTAATTCATTCACCGACTCCACCGCTTTCAATATCTTAAAATCATAATCCGCCTCTTCCGAAGAACGGATCAATGCCTGCACGTCTTTGGGAAAGCAACTGCCCCCATAACCAATACCGGGGAACAGGAATCGCTTGCCAATGCGCTCATCACTGCCAATACCACGGCGCACCATATCTACATCGGCTCCCAGCTTTTCGCAGAGCTGTGCGATCTCGTTCATGAAAGATATCTTGGTAGCTAAAAAAGAGTTGGCTGCATATTTCGTTAACTCGGCAGATCTTTCATCCATGTAAATCACCGGGTTACCCTGGCGAACAAAAGGGGCATACAGATCGCCCATCAGTTTGCGGGCTCTCTCAGATCCTGTTCCGATCACTACCCTATCCGGCTTCATGAAATCATCTACCGCCACACCTTCTCTCAAAAACTCCGGGTTGCTCACCACATCGAATTCCCCTTTATAATGTGCAGCAACAGCGCTGTGTACTTTCTGTGCAGTACCCACTGGCACCGTGCTCTTATCTACAATAACTTTATAATCTTTCAACAGCTTGCCCAGTTCATCGGCCACACCCAGCACATAACGCAGATCAGCTGCCCCATCTTCACCAGGAGGCGTGGGCAGGGCCAGGAAAATGATGGGAGCGCCTTCGATGCCTTCAGCCAGGCTGGTGGTGAATTTCAAACGGCCTTCTTTGAGGTTGCGCAGAAATAATTTCTCCAGTCCCGGTTCATAGATGGTGATCTCTCCATTGCTCAGCTTCTCTACCTTACTCTTATCAATATCCACACAGACTACTTTATTGCCCGTTTCGGCAAAACAAGTGCCCGTTACCAATCCTACATAACCCGTTCCTACAACTGCAATCTTCATACATTATTTCTTTACAAATTTCAGTACATGTTCTGCAATATATGCCATTTGCTCCTCGTCCATCTCAGTATGGATCGGAAGCGATATTACCCGCTCGGTAAGCCAGTCGGTCTGCGGCATATCCAGCTTGGGCAGGCCGAATGAATCGAACATGCGCTGTTTATGTCCCGGTACAGGATAATAGATCATCGAAGGTATTTTATGTTCGGCCAGGTACCTGTTGAGCTCATCCCTGTTGCCTTTCTCCAATATAATGGTATACTGGTGATACACATGGGTACTATAAGCCGCTTTGAAAGGAGTGATGATGGCATCGCTCGCTTCAAAAGCCTGGTCATAAAAAGCCGCTACCTCCTGTCGCGCAGCATTGTATCGATCGAGGTGTTTCAGTTTGATGTTCAATACAGCCGCCTGTATGGAATCCAGCCTCGAATTACAACCCACCACATCGTGATAATATCTTTTCGACTGACCGTGATTAGCAATCATCAGCATATTGTGTGCCAATTGGTCGTCATTGGTAAAAATAGCGCCCCCATCTCCAAAAGCGCCCAGGTTTTTACTGGGGTAAAATGAAGTGGCGCCGATGGTACCGATGGTACCTGTTTTTTTCTTCGTACCGTCTGAAAAAAGATAGTGGCAACCAATGGCCTGCGCATTGTCTTCAATCACCGGAATAGCGAACTCATTGGCAATCTGCATGATCTCCTCCATCGGGGCTGCCTGTCCGTATAAATGCACCGGCACAATGGCTTTGGTTTTGGGCGTGATGGCCTTTCGCAATGCAGCGGGGTCGATGCAAAAGGTTTGCGGATCTACTTCCACAAACACCGGCTTGAGCTTTAACAAGGCAACTACTTCAGTGGTAGCAATATAGGTGAAAGAAGGCGTGATGACCTCATCGCCCGGTTGCAGTCCCAATGCCATCATCGCTATCTGCAAAGCATCTGTTCCATTGGCACAGGGTATCGTATGCTTCACATCCAGGTATGCTCCCAGGGCGGCTGCAAAGTCCTGAACCGCCTTACCATTGATATAAGCTGCACTGTCCAGCACTTCATGGATGGCGGTGTCTATTGCTGTCTTGATTTGCAGGTACTGGCTCCTGGTATCAACCATCTGGATGGGTCTCGTCATAATCGGGCGTATTAAGCCGGGCAAAACTACTAATCATTTTAATGTTGTTTATTTGTATTTGAAAATCAAGCACCGTGCAGGCAGTTTACCGCTTATTTATATGGATCTATCCCAAAGCAGCCTGGTTACTGGGTTTGTATAACCACAAAGCCCGACTTTGGGTGAAAGGCAGAAGCCGGTTGTTTAAAAAGCTGTCTGTTTTTTTTCACAACAACCGCCAGCCCGTGGTTTGGATGCATACGGCATCGCTGGGTGAGTTTGAACAGGGGCGTCCTATTTTGGAGCGTATCAGGCAACTCTATCCCAAACACAAGATCCTGCTCAGTTTTTTTTCCCCTTCAGGGTACGAGATCAGGAAACACTATGAAGGGGCCGACCTGGTCTGCTACCTGCCCATGGATGGTTCGGGCAATGCCAGCCGTTTCCTGAACATTGTACAGCCTTCACTGGTGATCTTTGTGAAGTATGAGTTCTGGCATTTTTACCTGCAGGAGACCAGGCAAAGGAATATTCCCCTGTTACTGGTATCGGGCATCTTTAGAAAGGACCAGCCTTTCTTTCAATGGTATGGCGGTTTTCACCGTGCCATGCTCTCCTGTTTTACACAATTATTTGTACAGAATGCAGCATCGGCAACACTGCTGCAAACAGCCGGTTTTCATGCCAATGTGAGCATCAGCGGCGATACGCGGTTCGACAGGGTCATTGCCATTGCGTCGCAGTTCCAGACATTGCCTGTGATAAACAGGTTCTGCGATCACCGCGCGGTGATCGTGGCCGGCAGTACCTGGACAGACGATGACGAAGTACTGGATCATTTTGCCAATACCCACCCGGAATTACGCTTCATCATTGCGCCGCATGATATCGACAGCGACCGTTTGGATGAATGCCTGAAGCTATATAAACATGCCATATTGTATTCTGCTTACGAAGAAATGCTCAGCGAAGGAGCCGAACCGCAGCGGCATTTCAATGTATTGATCATTGATAATATTGGCATGCTGAGCAAACTGTATCATTATGCTACCCTTGCTTATATAGGAGGAGGTTTTGGCGATGATGGCATTCACAATATCCTGGAAGCGGCTGTATATGGCAAGCCTGTTTTATTCGGCCCTGTTTACCAGAAGTATTTCGAAGCGGAGGAATTATTGGATGCAGGAGGCGCTTTCAGTGTTGATGATGCACTGGAACTGGAAAAACAATTTAAGTTGCTCCTTGAAAACAAAGCTTTATACGATGTTGCTGCAAAAGCAGCGCTGGATTATGTACAGCAGCATGCGGGCGCTACGCAAAAGATCATTCAATATATTCAGGCAAACCGTCTCCTCACCAACTGATCGAAGAGTTTTACTGTTTCGCTGTTTTCATTCCATCCCATTTTTACTTTCAACTCGCGCTGTATCCAGTACTGTGCTTCGGGATAAATGTTGAACCCGTTGATGGTTTTGAGGCTGCGCTCATACATGCTCTCGTCGCCACGGAAAAGATCGTTGACAAACTGGTAACGGTCATTTACACCCACCGCTTTTTTCAGGTCGCGAATGGGACTGCCCTGCAACAAAGTAGCGATCTCTACCCTGTCTTCTTTCAGTTTTTCATTCAGACTGCCGTTTCTCGATACCACCAGGTGGTCGTTGAGTTCCAGTATTTCTTTTTCTTCCTGTCCTTCCTGGTGCGCAAGGGTGGGAATGGCTTCTTCTTTATTGAGCAGCCAGTTATTGGGTACATCTTTCTTTGGTTGAGCTACTGGCGGTGGAGTTACCTGAGTGATTGCAGGCAATACTACCGACACTTTTCCTTTGTTCATTATCTTTTCCTGGCCGGACTGTAATTCGCACAATAAAAGTCTGGTGGTGACAGCTAATTTTTCAGCATCGGCATGCTGTTCAAACTGTTCTTTCAGTTTATTGATCAAAGCGCCTACTCTTTCCATAGTTATGTGATACATTTGGGGGGTTACCAATGGCCGTTGGCAAGTTATAAAGTTACTAACGTTTTTATTTGTTAATTTATTTTATTGATGTTCATAGAACCCATCATATCAGGTGAAAAAAGAGGCTGGATTGAGGTTATTTGCGGCAGTATGTTCAGCGGAAAAACGGAGGAGCTTATCCGGAGACTCAAAAGGGCCCGCATTGCCAATCTCAAAGTAGAAATATTCAAACCCGCCCTTGATACCCGATATGATGAAACGCAGGTGGTTAGTCACGACGCCAATGCCATCCAGTCAACCCCCATCGACAATTCCCAGACCATCCTTCTCCTGGCCCAGGATGTGGATGTGGTAGGCATTGATGAGGCCCAGTTTTTCGACAACGAGATCACAACTGTTTGTGAAACCCTGGCTTTGCGGGGTATCCGCGTCATTGTTGCCGGGCTGGACATGGACTACACAGGGCGTCCTTTCGGACAAATGCCCGACCTGCTTGCCATCGCCGACTTTATCACCAAACTGCATGCCATTTGTGTAAAATGCGGCAGCCTTGCCAGTATTTCTTTCCGGAAAACCACACACGATAGCCAGGTATTGCTGGGTGAAAAAGAAACTTATGAACCCCGTTGCCGCAAATGTGCCCATGAAAAATAGCCATCCCATATTATCACTGGTTAAAAAAGACCTGCTGCTGGAATTCAGGCAGCAGTACACCCTCTATGGCATCCTGTTATATGTAGCTTCTACCATATTTGTTGTGTATTTATCGATGGGAGAACCGGAAGACAAAGTCTGGAACGGTCTTTTCTGGGTGATACAATTGTTTGTATGCGTGAATGCCGTTGCCAAAAGCTTTTTGCAGGAAAGCCGCGGCCGCATGTTGTATTTTTATTCAATCGCAGGTCCGCGTGATTTTATATTATCCAAACTGCTCTTCAACCTGCTGCTCATGCTGGTCATGAGCCTGCTGAGCCTGGGCGTGTTTACGGTGTTGCTGGGTAATCCCATTCAAAAGATGGCTGCTTTCCTGGGTATCGCCTGCCTGGGGGGCATGAGCCTGGGACTGGTATTCACTTTCCTCGCGGCGATCGCCGCCAAAGCCCAGCAGCAATCGGCCCTGATGGCCATCATGGGTTTCCCCATCATCATCCCTCAATTATTATTGCTCATGAAAATAGCCAATGCTGCTTTTTCAGATGTGATCCAGGGCGGCTTCTGGCAAATGGTGGTATTGTTGGTAGCGCTTGACCTGATGGTGGTAGCGTTGGCGGTAATACTGTTTCCGTTTCTTTGGAAGGACTGAGGAAATCAGAAATCAAAATCTCAGGTGACGCACAGTAAGCCCTTTATTGATCAACTGCTTCAATGAGTCGATGCCAATCTTCAGGTGCTTTTCTACATAGTCGGTTGTTACCTTTTTATCACTGGCTTCTGTTTTAACGCCATCGGGTATCATAGGTTGGTCGCTCACCAGTAACAGGGCGCCTGTGGGAATTTTATTATAGAAACCTACTGTAAAAATGGTAGCCGTTTCCATATCAATAGCATAAGCACGCACTTTGGTAAGGTATTCTTTGAAATCATCATCGTGCTCCCATACGCGGCGGTTGGTAGTGTATACAGTGCCCGTCCAGTAATCTACTTTGTAATCGCGTATAGTGGTGGAGACCGCTTTTTGCAGGGCAAAGGCAGGCATGGCCGGCACTTCGGGCGGGAAATAATCGCCGGATGTACCCTCGCCCCTGATGGCCGCGATGGGGAGGATCAGGTCGCCGAGTTTATTTCTTTTCTTCAGTCCGCCGCATTTGCCCAGGAACAACACAGCCTGGGGTTCAATGGCCGTGAGCAGGTCCATGATGGTGGCAGCACCGGGACTGCCCATGCCGAAGTTGATGATGGTAATACCATTGGCCGTAGCGCACTGCATGGGTTTGTCGTGCCCCACTATTTTTACATTATTCCATTTGGCAAAAAGTGTCACATAATTACTGAAATTGGTGAGTAATATATATTGGCCAAAATTCTTCAGCTTCTCACCCGTATAACGCGGCAGCCAGTTCTCAACAATCTCTTCTTTCGTCTTCATAAATGCATCTTTTAGTCAATATCTTTGAAAAAGTTAATTGGCTAAAATACGAAAAAACAGCGGCGGGACAAGCGTTATGATGAAAATAACTTATCCTTCATACGATTTCAGGATCAAAGAAGAAGCCGGGAAAGAATGGGTATTCGACCCCATTCGCAAGCAATGGGTACGGCTCACGCCGGAAGAATGGGTAAGACAACATTTCCTCCAATACCTGGTGCAGGAAAAAAAATATCCTGCTTCGCTGATCGCTGTTGAAAAAGAAATTGAACTGGGTGAACTCAGGAAACGATTCGATATTGTAGTGTACAAAGACCAGGCTCCCTGGATGGTGGTCGAATGCAAGGATACCACCACATCTCTCACCGAAGCCGTATTCCGGCAAGCCCTCCATTATAATATTGTGTTGAAAGCGCCTTTCATTGTTGTAACAAACGGCAGCTATACGCAGGGATATCTTGTTGAAAACGGCCGCTTAGCAGAGCTGGAAACGCTGCCACCTTATTAAAGATGCCGCATAAAAAAGCCGCTGCATTGCTGCAACGGCCCATATGTATAGTGAACCTCAAAAACACTAAGGAAAGATACCCAGCTCGGCATACGACGTACCCACTTTATTAATGGCGCAAACATACGCCGCCGTGCGCATATCCGGAATAGCCGGGTTAGCTTTCCAGATATCCATGATCTCACGCGTAGCGGCGATCATGGTTTCTTCCAGTCCGCTGTGTACCAGGTCTACCTCTTCCGGACCATGCAAAATAAATGAACGTTCCGCTTCCGTAACTTTTTTATCGGTGAGCACCTCAATTTGGCTCAGAATATGGCTGTTCATGTTCTCTGTGAACCTTTTTTCCATCCGGCCATAACGCACATGGCTCAGGTTCTTCAGCCATTCAAAATAAGAAACGGTTACACCGCCTGCATTCAGGTACATATCGGGTACCACCAAGGTTCCATTGGCTACGAGTATTTCATCTGCTTCAGGTGTAAGGGGACCATTGGCTGCTTCGCCAATGATCTTTGCTTTCACACGCGCCGCATTACCGGCATTGATCACATTTTCCAATGCCGCCGGGATCAATATATCGCAAGCCAGTTCGAGTGCTTCGTTGCTGTTCTGCAGGTTTTGTGCACCGGGAAAATTGAGTATGGAACCTGTTTTTTTGCGGTGCTGGAATACTTCTTCTTCATTCAATCCTTTCTCACTGTAAATGGCGCCTTCGTATTCGGCAATGGCTACCACTTTGGAACCGTGTTCGCGGAAAAACTTGGCAGAATGGTATCCTACATTACCCAATCCCTGTACTACTACTGTTTTTCCTTCTACACCAATGGCGAGTCCGAGTTTACCCATGACATCCGGCATGCTGCACACTTCGCGGATGCCAAAGAACACACCCAGACCTGTTGCTTCTTTTCGTCCCCTTACCCCGCCTTGCGAAACGGGTTTACCGGTTACGCAGCCGGCTGCATCGATCTCACCGGGTTTCAATGAAGTATAGGTATCTACGATCCAGGCCATTTCCCTTTCACCGGTTCCATAATCGGGCGCCGGTACATCAATGCCTGGTCCGATGAAATTTTTCTTTACCAGTTCACTCGTATAACGTCTTGTGATCTTTTCCAGTTCATACACACTATGCTTGCGCGGGTTGATCTTGATCCCTCCTTTACCTCCACCGAACGGAACGTTCACAATGGCGCATTTATAAGTCATGAGAGAGGCAAGCGCCATCACTTCATCCTGGTTCACTTCTTCACTGAAACGGATACCTCCTTTGCAAGGCGATTTATGCTGCGAGTGCTGCACCCGGTACGCTTCGATCACTTCAATACTTCCATCATCCATCTTAACAGGGAAACGCATACTGTACACGCTGTTACAGGCTTTGATCTGTTCCAGCACCCCCTTCTCCCATCGGGTAAATTTGGCCGCTTTATCAAAACTCCTTTCAACACTTTGAAAGAAGCTGTACGGTTTTTGTTCTGACATGAGCTAATCTTTTTTAGTTAGTTGTTTTTGACTTGTATAGAACAGCAGTGTGAGCGCACTGCCCGTTGAACGCTTTTATTTTTTCTCCATCTGGGAAATCTTTTTATCCAGCATAAAGAGGTAAACGAACATGCCAAGCAATATGGTCAATACCACGGCAACCACCACATAGATCCTGCCATTGCTGTGCATGAAATCGTTCGGTTCGTTTGCAACAGCAGTCTGTGCCTGTGAGATTACCGATACCATCATCATTGTTAATACCAGGAATATTCTTGTGAACTTATTCATGAGCCAGTCTTTTTTGTTGAATGAGTTGAACGCGTATCCGCAGGGTAGTGATCCATACACCCAATAATGTCCATCCGATAAAAGCCGGATACATCACGCTGCGCATGGCGGGTGTGCTGTCTTTAGGGTTGAGTCCGGGATTTCCTTCGCTTCCCTGTCCGCCAGGGTGCAGGCTTTCCGTTAACCTGGGCAATATCCAAATCGTAGGGAAAAGCATGAAAAAGGCGAATATGTTATAAACCGAGCCTATGCGTGCGCGTTTTTCTTCATCGTGCAGACTGCCGCGTACCACGAAATAGGCAAAATAGATCAACACACCGATGGCTGCTCCGTTCTGTTTCGGGTCGCTGCTCCAGGGTTTGCCCCACTGGTAATTGGCCCAGATCATGCCGGTGAGCAGTCCCAGTACACCAAAGAAAGCCCCTGTTCTGGCAAACTCCATTGAATAGATATCTGCTGTTACATCGGATTTATTCAGGTATTTGAGGGCATATACCACTGAAACGGTGAAACAAACCATCATGGCTATCCACATGGGTACATGGAAAAAAAGGTTGCGGATGGTCTGGTGAAGCGGCACACCCGGCGGGGAAGGCACTTTCACCAAAAAACCGACCGAGCAGGTATAAATAAGCAGTACGAATGCCAGAATCTTCCACCAGGATTTGCGAATCATGAATCTGTTTTTTGCAGATAAACTAACAACTGTGAGCGCAAAATTAGGGCAACTATATACAAGTTGGGACAAAAAGGGAAAAAATCAGTAAATTATGTGCTTCCTCGATAAAATCTATAAAAAACCGAACTATGGTATTAGTAACTGAACGGAGGGATAGGAAAATTAATAATGTTAAGCAGCGGTTGCTTGAGCGTGTTAATAATTTAACTCTTAAAAATCAAAACAGAACTTTACAAAAGACATTTGAAATTCCTTCATCATTGGATGAAGTTGCGTCATCAATTAGAGATACTGAAAGTAATGCTACCAAAGGAAAATTCGAGTGATAAGTAACATACATTTATCGTTTTGACCTCCCAAAAAGGCCTATTTCTTCTTTTTAGTCGTTTTTTTGGACATATCTTCTTTTGGAGCAGAACTACTCACCGAAACCTTTATTTATCACATTACAAAATCTGACCGCGTTGATCAATTGATTCCGGTTTTAATCGCAGATACCTTTATTACCTCAGCAAATGACTCTTCGAAAAACTGGCTAGTATACTACTTAGCCAGAATAAAAGTAGCAAAAAAGTTACCTTAAAATTTGGAAAATAGTAGCATATATGCTACCTTTGAGTATTGATTGAGGGTAATGCCTTCATTCCTTCAATGAAAGAAACAACATTATAAATTTTAAACAATGAATTCGAATGATGTAATCAAGCTATTAAAGAATGACGGATGGCAGGAAAAGAAGAGAGGTGGTACCAGCCATATCCAATTTGTTCACCCAGACAAGAAAGGGAAGGTTACGGTTGCTTCCCATGGGAAAAAAGAAATTCCACCCAAAACATTAAAATCAATTTTAAAACAGGCGGGGCTTATATAAAAAAAGCCCCACCTGTCTACAGTATAAATTAAACACATAACTACAGAAAACCATGAAAAAGATCGCATTAATCATTGAATCCGCGTCAGATGGAGAAATTTGGGGTAGGGTACATTATGATGATGATCTGATTGTTGACAGCGCGGGAGATGTCGAAGAACTGAAAAACAAAATGACAGCCCAATTGATGGAATTTCATGATCTAAAAAAAGGACAGATCGATTTTGACATTCAGCATGACATTTCAGGCCTATTCGACCACAAGGACTACCTGAATATAACTTCAGTGGCCAGGTTAGCTGGTATCAATCCTTCCCTGATGCGTCAATACGCATCAGGTGTAAAAAGTCCAAGCACCGAAAGATTAAAGGCAATTCAGACCGCCGTGCATTCTATCGGAGAGGATTTAAGAAGGATCAAATTAGCAATGTAAAACGATCACCTAAACACACAAACCATCATGTCATTAAAACCCGGTAGAGATACCGGGTTTTTTCATTCTTATCTTGTATACCCCCATTCTTCACAATTAGTGAATAGATGTTTAACTTGTGGGGTGAAGATATGGATCAACCCCTCTTACAAATCAATGATCTCTGCGTAGATTTCAGCTCCGATGGCCTTGTTACACAAGCGTTACAGCATATCAGCCTCACTGTAGCACGTGGGGAAATACTGGCTATCGTGGGTGAATCCGGGTCGGGCAAATCGGTCACTTCCCTTTCCATATTGCAGTTATTGCCGGCTCCTCCCGCCCTGTACCGGTCGGGCGAGATATTGTTTTCGCACGATGGCCATACCAGGGATATTCTCCGGCTTTCTTCTTTGGAGCTCCAGGCATTACGCGGCCGGCATATTGCCATGATATTCCAGGAACCCATGACATCATTGAACCCTTTGCTCACCTGCGGTTTCCAGGTCATGGAGGCCATCAGGGAGCATTTTTCTCTATCGGCGGCTGAAGCAAAGGAAAAAACGATCGCGCTGTTTGAAGAAGTACAATTGCCCGATCCGGCGGCGCTGTTCGATCGTTATCCGCACCAGCTCAGCGGTGGACAAAAACAGCGTGTGATGATTGCCATGGCCATGAGTTGCGATCCTGCCTTACTCATTTGTGACGAGCCTACGACCGCATTGGATGTAACTGTTCAACAAAGCATCCTGTTATTGATACGCCGCTTACAACAGCATAACAATATGGGCGTTATTTTTATTACGCACGATTTGGGAGTGGTATCTGCGATTGCAGACCGCGTAGCTGTGATGTACAAGGGGCAGTTGGTAGAACAAAACACAACAGCCAACCTGCTCAAAACGCCACAACATCCTTATACCAAAGCGCTGCTGGCCTGTCGCCCTGCTTTATATTCGAAAGGAGAACGATTACCTGTAGTAAGTGATTTCATGGGAGGTTCATCACAGCCTGTTCATCCTTCAACCAATATCTCACAACCCCCAACCAACAACGCACAACCAACAACGCTCCTCAAAGTCTCCCATCTCTCCGTACACTATCCCGGCAAAAAGAATTTCCTGGGCCGTGTATCAACATACAACAAAGCGGTGGACGATGTAAGTTTTGAAGTGTATGAAGGTGAAACGCTTGGACTCGTAGGCGAATCGGGCTGTGGCAAGAGTACGCTTGGCCGTGCTTTGCTGCGTTTGACCCATGTAAGCAGCGGCAGCCTTTATTATAAAGGGGAAGACCTGTTGGCAGCCAGAGGCAACAAACTGAAGCATTTGCGCAGGGAACTGCAAATCGTTTTCCAGGATCCTTATTCTTCCCTCAACCCGCGGATAACAATTGGCGAAGCCATTGCCGAGCCTTTGCAAGTACATGGCCTGGTTCTTGCTTCCAAAGAAAGAAAAGAAAAAGTGATTGACCTGTTGGAAAAAGTTGGTCTCCAGGCATCGCATTATAATAGGTATCCGCATGAGTTCAGCGGCGGGCAGCGCCAGCGGATCGTGATAGCGCGGGCGCTTGCTTTGAATCCCCGATTTGTGGTATGCGATGAAAGTGTATCGGCACTGGATGTAAGTGTGCAGGCCCAGGTACTCAACCTGCTGAACGATCTGAAAAACACCTTCGGGTTTACGGCTGTCTTTATCTCGCACGACCTGTCGGTAGTGCGTTATATCAGCGACCGGATCATGGTCATGAACAAAGGACGCATTGAAGAATACGGACCGGCAGAACAGGTTTACCATCAACCACAATCTGCCTATACACAACGCCTGATTGCTTCAATACCGCGGTAAAAGGCCGTTTGAGCAAAATTTCGTACCTTTGCCGACTTCACTAAAAAAACTCATGCCGTAACATGAAATTATCACAATTCAAATTTGACCTTCCTTTAAACCTTATTGCGCAAAATCCAACCAAAAGACGAGAAGACAGCCGAATGATGGTGGTAGACCGTAAAAGCGGTCACATGGAAAACAGACATTTCCGCGACATCATTGAATACTTCGATGACAAAGATGTGTTCGTAGTGAACAACACCAAAGTGTTTCCTGCGCGTATGTATGGCCGCAAGGAAAAAACCGGCGCCAAGATCGAAGTTTTTCTGTTGCGTGAGCTGAACAAGCCCAACCGTTTGTGGGATGTGATCGTTGATCCCGCAAGAAAGATAAGGGTAGGTAATAAACTGTACTTCGGAGACAACGAAGAACTGGTAGCGGAAGTAATTGACAATACAACCAGCCGCGGACGTACCATCCGTTTCCTTTGGGATGATGATGATGAGAGCTTCAAAAAAATGCTCGAATTTTTGGGTGAGACACCGCTGCCCAAATACATCAAGCGCAAGCCCGATGAAGAAGATAAAGAGCGTTACCAAACTGTATATGCCAAATACGAGGGAGCTGTTGCCGCTCCTACGGCGGGCCTGCATTTCAGCAAGGAACTGATCAAGCGTTGCGAAATACTGGGTATCCGTTTTGCAGAAGTAACCCTGCATACCGGCCTTGGCACTTTCCGTCCTATTGAAGTGGAAGACCTCAGCAAACACAAAATGGACGCTGAATATTACGCCATTACCGAAGAAGCATGCCGGATCGTTAATAAAGCAAAAGAAACCGGTCGCCGCGTTTGTTCCATCGGCACCACTACCATGCGCGCCATGGAAAGCAGTTTCACTGCGCAGAAATTACTGAAGCCGAGTGAAGGATGGACCAACCATTTCATTCATCCGCCTTATACATTCAATGTGGCGGACAGCCTGGTAACCAATTTCCACCTGCCCAAAACCAGCCTGCTCATCATGACTTGCGCCTTTGCCGGTTATGACCTGGCTATGGAAGCTTATAAAAAAGCCATCAAGGACAAATACCGTTTCTTCAGCTACGGCGATGCCCTGCTGATCATCTGATCTGTACCACAATGATGGCATTATGAAAGAAGCCACCTGGCATAAACCGGGTGGCTTCTTTATTTAGAGAATCTTCCCCATGTGCATTGTTAGTTTGTGGGGGGAATTGAACGGCAAAACCGAACCGTGAGCTAAACTAACGAACAGCGGCCGTCCAACCTGACTAAATTTAACGATTATTTATTTTCTAAGCTTTTTTTAAGGTTGTCGAGGTTTTTCTCCATCATTGGTCCCATGATCTTGTCGTTCATCATGGACCCCAGTTTGGCCCAGGGATACCATTTAACCTGTTCTACGAATTGCCATTGCACCACCGTTTGGGGCTGCCCGGGCCGTGAGATCAGCCGGATGGTGGCTACCTGGGGGTTGCTTTTTTTACTGGTCCAGTTCGATACTACTGCCGTATCGGATACCGGGCCGATGGTTACCTCCGTTCCACCCAATGTGGCGCTGGTGGCCGAATGTATTTGAACCCCGGGGCTTTCCATTCCACCCACCCACCCTGTCCATTGACGTATATCTTTCACTTTAGCAAGGACCGAATCGGGCGGCGCCTCTATAGTCACCGCCCTGGACACCAGCACCATGGAGGGCAATAAAAGAGAAAGCCCGGTAGAGAGGGCAAAAAGTATTATCAGGCTTATCAGTACCAGTTTAATCAATCGCATCGGTTATTCCCATTTGAAAGTTTTAAAAGCAATGGCGTAAATCACTACCGCCCATATTCCCAAAATACCCAATTCCCTCCAGCAACTCGCCAGGCTGGCGCCTTCAAAAGCGATATTGCGCATGGCGTTGTTGAAATGCGTCAGTGGCAGCAGCTTACACAGGGGCTGCAGCCAGGCGGGAAAAGCTTCGATGGAGAAGAAAGTGCCTGCCAGCAGGAATTGCGGCAAAGTGATGAGGTTGGCAAAGGGTGGAATGGTGCTTTCGTTCTTCGCCACACTGCTCACAATAAAACCAAAACCCATGAATAAGATCAGGGCCACGAAGCTGAGCAACATGATCTCCAGGAAGGTTTGCAAGCCATGCACCAGCGTGAATTTGAACAGGAAATGCCCCACTCCTATGATAATGATCGCCGTAAACATCTGGAACAATACCCGGCTGATGGCTTCTCCCAGCACAATATAAGAGCGCCGGATAGGCGTTGCATAAAACCTTTTCAATACCAGTTGTTGACGGAGGTTAAAGAAAAGGAATGCCACACCGAATACACCGGAACTGAGCAACGAAAAACCAAGCTGACCGGGCAGGATAAAATCAATGGTCCTGTAAATGCGGCCGGGAATTTTCTGCACATTATTGTTGATGATGGCGATGGTAGGTATATTGGGATAAGCGCGTTGATTGATACCCGATATAACCGCATTGAGGATGGATTGCAACACCTGGATGTTCTGCGGACTCACAGCCTCCGAGCTCTGCAGGCTGATCTTGTATGGTGGATTCGTGAGCCCTGATTTTTCAATGTTGATGACGGCTGTCAGTCTTCCTTTTTCAAGGTCTTCCTTTATTTCTGCATCGGATTTGTTTACTACATGCAGAGCTGCAATGTTTTTGATGGCCTGGTAAACGGGGTTGGTGGTATCGGTATGGCTGGCGAATGCAATGTTCACCGACACCTTACCTCCTCCGCCAATGAATCCGAAAACCAGGATAAAGATCAGGGGGAAAGCAATGCTGAAAATTACGGCCGAAGGGCTGCGGAAAGTGGCTCTCAGGCTGCCTCTTGTGATGGCGAGCATCGCTTTGGCCTGGCTATAAGTACCTGTCATGCGTTGTTGATTAGGGGACAAATCTATTTTTTATTTTTTGTTCGAAGGAACAGACAAAAGTCGTATATTTGTATAACAAATGACGGATATGGCAAAAGTGAGAAAATACCCCAAACAAGATGCTCTTCCTCCTAAAGTAAGTGAAGAACCGGCAGCCTATATGCCTGCTAAAAAGCAGCCCATCAGTGTTGCCGATTTCAGTTACCGGAAATTTAAAAAAATTGCCGATCTCGTTCCTTTTACACAAACCGAATGGGCCAATATTCTTCACCTTTCCGAAAGAACCCTGCAGCGTTATGCCAAAAACAACAGTTCTTTCGAAGGTATTTACACAGACCGTATCCTTGAAATGCAGGAGCTTATTGAAACCGGCCTCGAAACCTTTTCTTCCTCCGATGCTTTTTACCGCTGGCTCAAAAAAGACAAGCAAATACTGGGGCACAACCTCAATTTCGAGTCGTTATACAACAGCCGCGGCATCATTGAACTCACCGATCAGTTAGCCAGGATTCAATACGGGGTCTATTCATGATCGTCTACCGCATTGCACATAAAAAATATGCAGACGATCTTTCAGGAACGGGTGCCCGGCTGAGAGGTGGCAGGTGGAATCCAAAAGGATTACCATTGCTGTATACCAGTGAACATATTTCATTGGCCCTGCTCGAGACCCTGGTGAACGCATGCTCGCTGGAAGACCTGCACCTATTGCGACTCGTGCAGATCGAAATTCCGGGACGCACTACCCACAGTCATATCATAGAGAATAAGAACCTTAAAAAGAACTGGCAACAGGATTTTGATTACACGCAATGGATGGGACAGGAAATCATCCGCAACAAAGAAGTATTGTACGTCCGCTGTCCTTCTGCAGTGGTACCTCAGGAACATAATTACCTCATCAATCCCCTTCACGCCGATTTTGAACGCATCAAGCTGACTGAAGTAAGTGATTTTGAATTCGACCACCGGCTATTCAAACAAACCGTTAGTTCACATCTACCGTAAACGGCATGCGGGCCTGCGGTATCCCAATCATCTGGCGCACCTGCTTTACCTGCTGTAAGACTTTCCACTCTTCTGCACCGATCTCTTCTTTGATCAGGTCTTTGCTTACTGATTTTTTATAATTGCTCATCAATTGTTCCAAAAATCCTTTTTTCTCTGGGTATTCCCTGGTGCTATAGTCTTTCAGTTTCGCCATCCGCGCGGCACAATCAACTGCATCCTGCATGGTGCCTACCCTATCTACCAAACCGATCTGTGAAGCGCGTGTTCCTGTCCATACACGGCCCTGAGCAATACTGTCGATATACACCATGTCTTTTTTTCTTCCTTCACTTACCCTTGTCTTGAATGTATGGTAGATCGAATCAACGGCTGACTGTACGAACCTTTTCTCTGTTTCATTCAGCGGCCTGTCGCCCGAACCCATATCGGCAAAGGGCGCTGTCTTTACCCTGTCGAATGTAACCCCCAGCTTATTCCTGAAAAAGGATTCGAAATTGGGAACAATGCTGAATACGCCAATAGAACCGGTGATGGTATTGGCATTGGCAAAAACCGAGTCGGCATTGCAGGAAATATAATACCCACCAGACGCTGCCACATCGCCCATGCTCACTACCACAGGCTTTTCTTTTCTTGCCAGGGTAATCTCGCGCCAGATCACATCGCTTGCCAGCGAGCTGCCACCCGGTGAATTCACCCTAAACACAATAGCCTTTATATCATTGTCGAGCCGCAGCTTGCGTATCAGGTTCCTGAATTCATCACTCGATACCTGGTCGCTCTCTCCTTTTCCATCCACGATATCTCCCGCAGCATATACAATGGCAATGCGGCCATCACTACCTGTTTTTTTGAATTCAACAGCTCTTGCATAATCAGTCAATTTTACAAAATTGATTTTCTGTTCCTCCTTTGCAGCGTGGAGTTTCCGGAGTATCGCGTTTTTCACTTGATCATCATACTTCAAGCCGTCTACCAATCCTAGTTGCAATGCATCGTGGGCAGTCTGTACGGATCCGTTCACCGCGAGCATCCTCAGTTTGGCCGTATCGAGATCACGGCTCTCAGCAGTGGTCTGCAAAAGGCGGCTATATAAATCGCCCAGCCATACGGAGGTCTGCAGCCGATTGGCTTCGGTCATGTGTGTCTCACGTAAAGGCTCGGTAGCGCTCTTGAATTTGCCGGCATAAAATATCTGCGGCTGTATCTCCAACTTGTCTAGCGCTCCCTTCAGGTACAGCATCCCCGATGAAAAACCTCCCCATTCAACACCACCTTCCGGATGGCAGTACAACTTATTGGCTATGGTACCCACGTAATACCCTTTCTGCGAAATCGCCTCGCCATAAGCCACGATGAACTTTTTGCTGTCTTTAAAATCTGCCAGGGCTTTGCGGAGTTCTTCACTGGCAGCGAAGCCATTGGCATTATGTCCGCATACCAGGTATATCCCTTTGATGGCCGTATCTGCTTTAGCATACCGGATCATCCGCACCACATCGTAGAGGGATGGTATATCATAGGCCCCATCATCGATAATTGAACCGATGGGGTTTTCCTGCTTTCTTTCCCTGAAATGATTGGCGAGATCTACTACCAGTACCGCATCATTCCCGATGGTGGGTTTTTCGGCAGAAGTAGCGCTGGCAATGAAACCGGCAAGAATGAAAATACCCATCACACATAAAACAACCAGCGCCAGCAGGACGGCAAAAAAGGTTTTAAAAAAGCTTTTCATATTTTTAATTACGGCTTTATGAATTTAAAGATATTTGAAGCCATTTATTCTACCAATTTATGAGAACAGCATATTTGCTGATAGGCGGCAACATGGGCAACCGGCTGGCTTACCTGCAACAGGCTTCCGACGAGATCGAAGCATCCTGTGGTATTATTACGCGCCGCTCTTCTATTTATGAAACGGAAGCCTGGGGACTTACAGACCAGCCATCCTTTTTCAACCAGGCGCTGGCGCTGGAATCTTTCCATGAGCCGCCACTACTCATGAATGAGCTACTTACTATCGAAGAAAGGATGGGAAGAAAACGCAACATCAAAATGGGTCCCAGGATCATTGATATAGACATTTTATTGATTGATGACCTGGTGATGGACACACCACAGCTTTCTGTTCCACATCCTGCACTGGCTTTAAGAAGGTTTGCACTGGCGCCACTGGCCCAGATAGCAGCCGAATTGGTGCACCCTGTATTGCATAAAACCATCCGCCAATTACTCAATGAATGCCCCGACCGGCTCCATGTGCAAAAAAAATAAGGGCACAGTTGCCGATGACGGTTAATTTTGAAAGTCACCGACCAGCAACTAATGAAGCATCATTTTATTACGGTAGAAGGGAATATCGGCGCCGGCAAAACTACATTGGCCCATTTATTGGCCAAGCATTTCAATGCGAGGATCATCCTGGAAGAATTTGCAGACAATCCTTTTCTGCCTAAATTCTACGAGAATCCTCAACAATATGCTTTCCCGCTCGAGCTGTTCTTTATGGCCGAGCGCTACAAACAGATGAAAGACCTGGTACACACCAAGGACCTTTTCCAACATGTGACCGTTTCGGATTATCTATTTACCAAATGCCTGCTCTTTGCCAAAGTAAACCTGCCCGAGGAAGAGTTCAGGCTTTACCAGAAATTGTTCGAGATCATCCACCAGCAACTGGTATTTCCCGACATCCTCATATACCTGCATGCACCCGTGAATAAACTGCAGGCCAACATCAAAAAAAGGAACCGCGATTATGAACAGTCCATACCCGATGAATACCTGTTCAGCATTCAGGAAACTTATACCAGCTATATCAAACAACACAACATCAAAACTATTTTTATCGACGCCAGCAATGCCGATTTCCTGGGTAATGAAAAACATTTGCAGGTGGTACTGGATGCATTGGATAAGGACTATGATGTTGGGCAACACTATTTCACGTTGCCATAGACCATGAAACATGACGAATACCGATAGTAACAAGAGAGACCCGTTTGAAGCAGTGCGTATTTCCGAATTCAGGAGCCTGGTCACCGTCAGGTTCCTGTTCATCATGGGATTGCGCATGATGAGCACCCTGGTTGGCTGGTGGATCTATGAACTCACCAATGCACCCTTTGCAATTGGTTTGATTGGCTTGTCTGAAGTGATCCCTGCCATTTCGATGGCATTATATGCCGGTCATATCATTGACCTGAGCGAGAAAAAAAAGCTGATGCGTACCGGCTTAAGCCTGTACCTGCTTGCAGCGCTTGTATTGGTTTTGCTTTCATCGCGTTTCACCGATACCCGTCTTTCTCATCACTGGATTGCCTTAAGCATTTATCTGATTATTTTTTGCACGGGTATCATTCGCTCTTTCACTGGCCCGGTGTTCAATGTGATCCTGGCGCAGGTAGTACCTAAATCTAAACTGCAGAACGCCACTACCTGGAACCAGGGTGCCTGGCTCACCGCATCGGTATCGGGCCATGCTATCGGCGGATTTCTCATAGCCGGCTTGGGCAATACCGGTACGCTGGTCACCATCGCCTGCCTGATGACTGCAGCACTGCTCTTTTCATCGAGACTCAAACAGCATCCTCCCCTGAATGAACGCGGTGAGAAAAAGACCTGGGAAAGTGTGAAAGAAGGGATCGACTTTGTTTTCAAAACAAAAGAAGTGCTGGGCGCTCTTTCCCTTGATCTTTTTGCGGTGTTGTTTGGTGGCGCTGTAGCTATGGTACCTGTTTATGCGAGGGATATTTTAAATGTAGGCCCGCGCGGATTCGGTTTTTTGAACGGCGCATCTGATATAGGCGCTATTTGCATTGTGGTATTGCTGGCTTTGTTTCCTTTACGCCAAAAACAGGGAAGAAAATTATTGTTTGCCGTGGCCGGATTCGGTTTGTGCATCATCACATTTGCGCTCTCTACCACTTTCTGGTTGTCTTTTGCTGCATTGATGCTGAGCGGAATTCTCGATGGTATTAGCATGGTAGTACGCGGTACCATCATGCAATTGAAAACACCCGATAATATGCGCGGAAGGGTTTTGAGCGTAAACTCCATGTTTGTCAACAGCAGCAATGAATTGGGGCAGTTTGAAAGCGGTGTAGCTGCAAAGCTCATGGGCGTGGTACCTTCTGTTGTATTTGGAGGATGCATGACGCTGGGTGTGGTTCTAGTTACCTGGTTCAAAGCCCCCAGCCTGCGAAAAATGGAATACTAATTCGCGCTTAACTTCCTGATCTTTCTCCGGTTACCCACTATCCAAAGTATATCGCCCCATTCGAGTATGGTTTGTGAAGAAGGGTTCAATATGCGATCTCCTCCCCTTTCTATGCCTACTACAAGTCCGTCTGTTTCCTCCCTGATGCCCGATTCGCGGATGGTTTTTCCTTTCAGCCGGTTGTGTTCATCCACTATGATGGTTTCCAACTCCACCGTTTCTTTCTCTGCAGGGAAATTGGCTTCATAGGCTACGATGATCTTGCCAAACTCCTGTAATTGCTGGTCGGTACCAATTACTCCGATGGTATCGAAGGGAAAAATATGTTCTGTTCGCGCAGGGGCGTACAATGTTTCATTGCCCCTTTCTATAAAAGCTATGTTGATACCGTATTGTTCACGCCATTGGAGTTGTTCCAGTGTATGGCCTATGAAAGGTGCATGCGGACTGATATTATAATGCACCAGGTGCGCATCCCAGGGTGAAAGATGGCTTTGTCTTTTTTGCAGTTCCAGCATTTCTTTTTCGTGCAGGTTAGCGAGAAAACGGTCTTCGATACGCTGGTAGAATTTTTGCAGCCGCTGCCGGAATATCACGCCTACTACAACCATCACCATAATGGTACCGGCTACGGCAGTCCAGAAAGGATACAACTCTCGTAACAAGAAGCCCACCAATAAAACGGCCAGGATATTTCGGGCTATTTCGAGCATCACCAGCGGGCCGTGATTGTATTTATTATCGAGCCACAATGCTGCATAAGCGCTGCGTTTCATTTTTTTCGCTGTCAGGGCCCATACAAAAGGCGCCATCAAAAGGAGCGCTACCACAGTAGTGATGATTCTTCCCAGTTGTTGATTTTCAAAATGAAGCAATACAAACGGCAACAGTATATAACTAACCAACAGGATCAGGGCAATGATCACTACACTATTCACCACCACTACCTGGAAATAAAAACGGAGCAATTTTTTCCAGTTGCTTTCACTTTCAATGATCTGCGAACTGCTGCTGTATTTTTCCAGGCCCGCCAGCCAACGGGCCGGTAATATTTTCTGTAGCAGTGCATATAAAGGCTCGGAGAGCTTCATCATATAAGGCGTGGTGAAGGTGGTGATTACCGATACGCCTACGGCTATAGGATAGAGATAGGAGCTGGTTACGTTCAATGAAAGTCCCAATGTAGCAATGATGAACGAAAACTCCCCAATCTGCGACATGCTGGTACCCGCCTGTACTGCCTGTTTGAGTGGCTTTCCCGCGAGAAGGGCACCCGCGCTTACGAATAAAGTCTTTCCAAGTAAAACGGCCAGCGTTAGCAACAATACGGGCACCGCATATTCCACCAGGATGGCGGGGTTGATGAGCATCCCTACCGAAACAAAGAAAATGGCGCCGAATAAATCTTTGACCGAAGCAATAAGATGTTCAATTTTTTCCGACTGCGTAGTTTCGGCCAATATAGATCCCATGATGAAGGCGCCCAATGCTGCTGAGAACCCTACTTTGTCTGCCAGCACCACCATGCCCAGGCAAAGCGCCAGGGAAACCACCAATAAAGTTTCACTACTCAGCCATTTGGAAACCCTTTTGAAAAAAGTAGGCAGCAGGAATATGCCCATGACAAACCACAAGCAGAGAAAAAACAACAATTTCAGGATGGAGAAAACCATTTGCGAACCTTCGAACTGGCGGCTGACGGCAACGGTTGAGAGCAATACCAATAACAAGATGGCTACCAGGTCTTCTATCACCAAAACGCCCAATACCAGCCCGGTGAATTGCTTTGATTTCAATCCCAGTTCATCAAAAGCCCTGAAAATAATGGTAGTGGATGAAATAGCTATTATGCCTCCTAAAAAGAGGCTGTCCATATAAGGCCAACCGAGCAATTGCCCCATTCCATAACCCGTAAGCATCATACATGTCAGCTCCACCACGCCGGTGATGGCTGCCGATCCACCTACCTTGACCAGTTTTTTAAAGCTGAATTCAATACCCAATGCAAACAGTAAAAACACAACACCTATTTCGCCCCATATCTTGATCCCTTCGAGATCGGTAATGGTAGGGAATAGCCTGAAATTGGGACCTACAAAAAGACCTGCAATGATATAACCCAATACTACAGGTTGTTTCAACCGCTTGAAAAACAAGGTGATGACTCCTGCTGCGCCAAGAATCAGCGCCAAGTCTTTGATCAGGGCCGGTACATGGTTCATAGGCTGTTTTTCGCAAGGATATGCAAAAGTTTCTCTAATACATAATGCACTGCTGGACAGAAACTCGAATTCTTCAGTGTGATGGCGGGACGTTTCAATAAAACGTCTTCATCTGTGTAAGGAAAGCGGTGACAATCAGAAGGGCGCTGCTCATAAATGGAGCAATAGTTTCCGTCTCCCAAAAAAGGACAGGGACTGTTCTTCACCACATAATCGCCGTCTTCATCCAACCGGAGGTAAGTATCGATGAAAACGCTTTCTTTCAGCTTGAGGTGCTTGCTGATCCGTTTGATATCAGGGGTTTTGAAGCGCGGGGAGTAGTTTTTACAACAATTGGCGCATTGCAGGCAGTCGATCTGTTCAAAAGCCTCTTCATGCAGGCGCGGCAGCAATTTCAATGTCTTTTGCTTATCGGCCCGTTGCAAGTACTGCCGGTATTGCTTTTGGTGCTCGGCAGACTTTTTCTCCCAATTATCCATGTTTATTGCATCCATTCACTGGTCGTCGATCGATGGCAAAGATACCATTCTCCCCGGTTAGGCCCGGCTTTTCCCCAGCCGGTTACGACAGCGTTTTTTTAACAGTATATCATCTTACCTTTGCGGCGTCTGAAAAAACAGCTATTGCTATGAAGTTATTTGAAGAACAGTCCGTTGAATTTCAACACAGGCATATCGGTCCCGGCGAGCAAGACACCCAGGCCATGTTAAAGACCATCGGCGCCTCTACACTGGAAGCGCTGGTTGGCAAAACCGTTCCTGATGCCATTCGTATTAAAAAGCCGCTCGATCTTCCCGCGGCCATCAGTGAGTTTGAATACCTGAGCGAATTGAAAAAAGTAGCGGCTAAAAACAAGGTGTATAAAAATTATATAGGTCAGGGTTATTACGGCACTATCACACCCAGTGTCATTCTCCGCAACGTTTTTGAGAATCCGGGATGGTACACACAGTACACGCCTTACCAGGCCGAGATTTCACAGGGCAGGTTAGAGAGCCTGTTGAATTTTCAGACCATGGTGGCTGATCTCACGGGACTGCCCATAGCCAACGCCTCATTACTTGATGAAGCCACTGCCGCAGCAGAAGCCATGGCCATGATCTTTCATCACTTGAACAAAACAGATGTGATCAGCAAACCCAAGTTGTTTGTTGACAATAGCATTTTCCAACAGACCAAAGACGTATTGGTTACCAGGGCAACACCCATTGGTATTGAGCTGGTATATGGCGATTATCATACTGCGTCTCTGGACAATACTTATTTTGGCGCCATCCTGCAATACCCCAACAGTCACGGTACTGTTGAAGACCAGCGTGTTTTCATTGAACAGGTGCATGCAGCAGGCGGATTGGTGATCATGGCCACCGATCTATTGGCGCTCACTTTACTCACTCCTCCCGGAGAACTGGGCGCAGATGTGGCCGTTGGCAACACACAACGTTTTGGCGTTCCGATGGGATATGGTGGTCCGCACGCCGCTTTCTTTGCCACCAAAGACGAATTCAAACGCGGCATGCCCGGCAGGTTGATCGGCGTGAGCATCGATGCGCAGGGCAACCGTGCATTGCGCATGGCTTTGCAAACGAGGGAGCAGCACATCAAACGCGAAAAAGCCACATCCAATATTTGTACCGCGCAGGCATTGCTGGCCAATATGGCGGCGATGTATGCTGTATATCATGGTGCAGCAGGACTCAAAGCCATCGCTTCCCGTGTGCATGCATTGACACAAGCGGTAGCCAAAGGATTGAGCAAGCTGGGTATTGAACAAAAGAATGCGTTCTATTTCGACACACTGCATGTTGCAGGTGTTGATGCGGCGGCTTTGAAAAAAATGGCGGAGAAATTCCATACCAATTTCCATTATGCAGCCGATGGCACTGTGCATATCAGCATAGACGAAACCACATCCATAGAAGATGCTAATACCATCATCAAAATATTTGAATCGCTTACCGAGAAAAGTACGGGCTATCTGTTAACAGCAGCAAATGCAAATGGTGTTGCTTATCAGTTGCCCAATTCCCTGCTGCGCAGCTCTGAATATTTAACACACCCTGTGTTCAATACACACCGCAGCGAGAGCCAGATGATGCGTTACCTGAAACAACTGGAAAATAAAGACCTGTCACTGAATACCAGCATGATCAGTTTGGGTAGTTGCACTATGAAGTTGAATGCCGCTACTGAAATGATCCCTGTGAGCTGGCCTGAGTTCGGCGGTCTTCATCCTTTTGTTCCCGCAGAACAAGCAACGGGATACCAGCAGATCATTGAAGAGCTCAGTACATTCCTTTGCCAGATCACCGGCTTTACTGCCTGCAGCCTCCAACCCAATAGCGGCGCTCAGGGTGAATATGCCGGTCTGTTGTCTATCCGCTCATATCATGCGGCGAATAACCAGGCACATCGCAATGTAGTGTTGATACCGATCAGTGCGCATGGCACCAATCCTGCCAGTGCGGTCATGGCCGGTTTCAAAGTGGTGGTGGTAAAATGTGATGATGCAGGAAATATCGATGTAGCTGATCTGAAAGAAAAAGCAGTACAATATAAAGATACATTGGGTGTGTTGATGGTTACTTATCCATCGACCCATGGCGTGTTTGAAGAAACCATCAAAGACATCTGCAATATCATACATGAGAATGGTGGTCTTGTGTACATGGATGGAGCGAATATGAATGCGCAGGTAGGACTGACCAGTCCGGGTACCATTGGTGCCGATGTGTGTCACCTCAACCTGCACAAAACCTTCGCTATCCCGCATGGCGGTGGCGGTCCCGGCATGGGCCCTATTTGTGTGAACGACAAACTCGCCCCATATCTTCCGGGTCATGCCAGCACAGGCAATGGCCAGTTGGCTGTAAGTGCAGCGCCTTATGGATCGGCCAGCATCCTGCTCATCAGCTATGCTTATATCAAAATGCTGGGGGCAGATGGTGTAAAGATGGCAACTGAATACGCCATCCTGAATGCCAATTACATGAAAGCGCGGCTTGAAAAATACTATAAGATATTGTACACCGGCAGCAATGGAACCTGTGCGCACGAGTTCATTGTTGACCTGCGACCGTTCAAACAAAGCGTGGGTATTGAAGCAGAAGATGTGGCCAAGCGTTTGATCGATTACGGTTTCCATGCACCCACGCTGAGCTTTCCTGTTCCGGGCACTATTATGATTGAACCTACCGAGAGTGAGGATAAAGCCGAACTCGATCGTTTCTGTGATGCATTGATCTCCATTTATGAAGAGATCAGGGCTATAGAGGAAGGACATTCCGACAAAGCCGATAATCCGCTTAAGCATGCGCCACATACGCAAGCCGTTGTTTGTGGTGATGAATGGCCCCATGCCTATTCACGTAAGGAAGCAGCGTTTCCATTGTACTATGTTACACAGAATAAATTCTGGCCGAGCGTGGCGAGGGTGAATAACACACACGGCGATCGCAACCTGGTATGCACTTGCGGGCCTGTTTCGGCTTACGCAGAAAATGCATAAGCTATACCGTTGATCAAAACCAAAAGCCGTAAGAAAATGATGCGTTCATCTTCTTACGGCTTTTTTCTTTCTGTTTCTTTTTCCAGCAGTGTGATCAGTTTTTGTTTGTCCGACAGTGCATTTTCCAACAGGATTACCTGGGCCCTGAGGAGTGCGATGATTTCATCTTTGGAAGTGAGATAGGCCGCTTTCTCTTCATTCATTTCGTAGGCCAATTGTTCTTCAGGAGGCAGGCTTGCATCGATGAGCATATTACCCCTGCCTGAAAAAAGCCAGATGATGCTGAGCTCTGGATACTGTGTTTTGATTCTTTCCAGGATATCGGTACCTACGGCTCCCTGTTTCTTTCGCTGCTTACCAAGATATCCGTTGGATATACTGCAGGCATGTTCTACTTCATAAGCAGAGAGACCACGAAAATCCATGTATTGGTATAAGCGTTCAATGATCGTCAATGTGGATAAATTTATTAGAAAAAAGTTTGCTAAAAATTTTATTATTAATAGAAATATTACTATTATTGTGGTCGAAATGTTTTACGAAGTAAATCAATCTGTATGACACCACAATGGTTGTTTATACGGTAATTTGTCTTAACTCACAGCGGGTATGCAGAACCATCCGTTAACCTACAAGACAAATCTACGGTCCAAACCTATCTCGTAAAACGAACCCAAAGTATACCGCCACTATCGGGGAAGTGGTTGTATACTAACAACTGCTTTGTAACAATACAAACCCCGGGGGTATTGTGCACAGCATCGCACAAAAAGTCCAGCAAGCAAAGAGCGATTGATCACTATTAAAAACAGTAAAAATGCCTTTGACACAGTACCCGGAATGGGAATCCCATTCCAGAAAACTCAGCAAAGAAGAGGTTGAGCATCCCCTGCTGGTAATCGATGAACTTTTTGATTACGCGCATCTCCCGGATGTGAGAGAGCTTTTATGGCTTTGGCTGAAAACCACGGTGAACGGAGATTTTTCTGATGGTCTTGATCAGCACGAGAGAGGCTCTATACTTTTCTTTTATGAAAAAATGGAAAGATTGGTAGAAGCGGCACATATACTTCATGTGCGAAACAAATACCAACAACCAGGCGACTCAACCAATGAGCCGCAATAACAATAAGGCCTTACCGATATCAGTAAGGCCTTTGTTTTACCTGTTGTTGCTGTTTATTCGCTGTTTGTTACCTGCTGGTTTTATTTTATCCTCACTGCAACTCCTACCTGGAGCACATTGCTATAATGCAAAAAATTGGTATTGGCTACAATGTTGGTAAGGCCGAAATTATATCGTGCATCGAACCCTATCTGATCCGTTGCCTGTATCCCCACTCCCAGGCCCGCACTCAATGCGAACTTGTTATAATCGCTCATGACATTTATTTTGCGGCTGGGGTCCTTGTCGGCCGCGCCTACCAGCATTCCCAATTGCGGACCTGCTTCCACATAAACCTGCCTGGCAGGATAGTATTGGAACATCACAGGCACATTGATATAACTCAATGCAATCACCCTGTCGCCCACCGGCGTCTGGAATCTTTCGCCTTCACCCGAATACATGATCTCCGGCTGGATATACCAATTTCTTGATGATTTTGTAAGCAATGAATTGAAAAACAAACCCACATGCCCGCTGGTACGGCTGTTGCCACCCGTACTGGATATATCCGCTATGCTAAAACCGCCTTTTACCCCCATTACTTGTGCCTTTGCTTTTGTAAAGCAGCATACCATCAGGAATGCTCCCATTACCATCATACTCTTTTTCATTACAATATTGTTTGATTCATGTCTTGTATTGCCAAATGCCATGCCAAAAAAAACATGAGACGCAATTTATATTTATATTTAGTTCACAAACAGTTCATCATCATGTGTAATTTATTTCTCCACCAACAACAAGCTGTCTGGCTGTTTCTGCTCCTGCTGTGCCCCTGCCTCGTTCCGGCCCAGGAAAAAACAGATTCCTGGCTGCAACAACTGCTGAACAGTAAAGCGCCGCCGCTGCTGCAAAAGGTGTTGAACCACCCCGACAGTTTTCAATACCAGCTCATCTATACAGAAATCAACCGAGACGCCAACAACCGGCCTCATTTCAAAAATCATTACCTGCATGTAGACCGTAACCGGTATTTCAATCCTGCTTCTACGGTTAAACTGCCTACTGCGTTGGTGGCATTGGAAAAATTGCACTCGCTTCGTAAATATGGGGTTGACAGGCGAACACACATGTTAACCGATAGCAGCTTCAGTTCCCAGTCTGCCGTATGGGGTGACAGTTCTTCCGCAGATGGTTATCCTTCTGTTGAACACTACATCAAAAAAATATTTCTCATTAGTGATAATGATGCATACAACCGCTTGTATGAATTCGTGGGACAAGCAGCACTCAACCGTACTTTATGGAGCAAAGGTTATCCTGATATACGCATTGTACGGCGGTTTACACCTATGAGTGAGGAAGAGAACCGTCATACCAACTCCATCCGCTTTGAAAAGAATGGAACATTGTTATATCAACAACCTGCCGCTTACAGCGATATCCCATTCAATTACAATAAGCAGGTATTGGTAGGAAATTCTTTTTACGATCGTTACGATTCACTCATTCATCAACCGATGGATTTCACGCGGCATAACAATTTTCCATTGGAAGACCTGCAACAGGTACTTCAGTCGGTGCTCTTTCCTCAATCGGTTCCTGCATCGAAACGATTCCATTTATCGGATGAGGATGAGCAACTCTTATACCAGTATATGTCGGAATACCCTTCTGAAAGTCAGCATCCACGCTATGACACCACCACCTATTTCGACAGCTATACCAAATTCTTCCTGTTCAAAGATGGCCGTCAAAAAATACCTTCCAATATCCGTATCTTTAATAAAACGGGATGGTCTTACGGCTATCTTACCGATGCAGCTTACATCGTTGATTTCGATAAAAAAATTGAATTCATGCTTTCTGGTGTCATATATGTTAATCGCGATGGAATTTTAAACGATGACAAATACGAGTATGAAGAAACCGGTTATCCTTTCTTTAAAGAAGTAGGCAGGATCATATATGAATATGAACAAAACCGGAAACGTTCTCATCAACCCAACCTTAACAAATTTGTCCTGGACTATAATGCAATACCATGATCATTCAAAAAAAGAATTTTAACCGAATCATTATTCATTGATATTATGCAACAGATCAGAACCGCACTGCTGTCTTTTGGAATGTCGGGCAGGATATTCCATGCCCCCTTCATTCATTTACATCCCGGCCTCGAATTATATGGTGTGTGGGAAAGAACAAAATCCGCTTCACTCGAATTTTATCCTGGCATTCGCATCTTTCGTTCGCTGGAAGAACTGCTTGCCGATGAAAGCATTGAACTGGTGATTGTGAACACACCCACCAATACGCATTTTGAATACACTAAAAAAGTATTGGAAGCAGGTAAACATGCGGTGGTGGAAAAAGCATTCACCACTTCCGTGGCCGAAGCCATTGAACTGCAACAACTGGCTGCACAACAGCATAAAAAAATAAGCGTATTCCAGAACCGCAGGTGGGATAGTGATTTCAAGACCGTAAAAAAAATAGTAGAAGAAGGGTGGCTCGGTGATATCACCGAAGCCGAGTTTCATTTCGACAGGTACAAGGAAGAATTGAGTCCCAAAATGCACAAAGAGATTCCCGGTCCCGGTGCAGGTGTGCTCAACGACCTGGGTCCGCATTTGATTGACCAGGCCCTGTTTCTTTTCGGAATGCCCGATGCATTGTTTGCCGATATCCGCATTACCAGGCCGGTATCGCAGGTGGATGATTATTTTGAGCTACTGCTTTATTATAAAACCATGCGAGTTCGCCTGAAAGCAGGTTACCTGGTGAGAGAACCCCTTCCTTCTTTTATCGTACATGGTCACAAAGGATCATTTATCAAAACGCGCGCGGATGTACAGGAAGCGGATCTGATAGAAAATAAAAAGCCGGGCGGAACCGATTGGGGAACAGAACCTGTATCAGAAGAAGGATTATTGCATACAGAAAAGAACGGGAAAATTATCAGGGAACGGATTCATACGCTACAGGGCAATTATTATGCATATTATGAAGCTGTTTATCATGCAATCATCCAAAACACAGAGATGCCTGTTACCGTACAAGATGGTATCAACGTTGTGCGGATCATTGAGGCTGCAGTACAAAGCAGTGCGGCAGGTAAACTGATCCAACTATAATATCATCAAATAAAAAAGCCCCCGCATGCGGAGGCTTTTTTATTAATCAATATCGTTCATTTACATTTTCTTGGCATCTTCCAGGAACTTAGCCAGACCAATATCCGTTAAAGGATGTTTGAGCAAGCCGAGGATGGAATCGAGCGGACAGGTACATACATCCGCCCCTGCTTCTGCAGCTTTGGTGATATGCAGTGCGCTGCGGATAGAAGCCGCCAAGATTTCTGTTCTGTAATTCTGTATATCGTAGATATGGCGGATCTGCGCAATCAGTTCCATACCATCCCAACCACTATCGTCGATACGGCCGATGAAAGGCGACACATAACTGGCGCCTGCTTTGGCAGCCAGGATGGCCTGTCCGGCAGAGAACACCAAAGTGCAATTGGTACGGATACCATTATCGGTAAACCATTTGATGGCTTTTACGCCGTCTTTGATCATGGGAACTTTCACCACGATATTGGGGTGAATGGCCGCCAGTTTTTTCCCTTCTTCAACAATGGTAGCAAAATCGGTCGATAACACTTCTGCACTTACATCGCCATCTACCAGCTCGCAAATGGTTTTGTAATGATTGGCAATAGCAGCTTCTCCTTTGATGCCTTCTTTTGCCATCAGGGAAGGATTGGTGGTTACACCATCGAGGATACCCAGGTCATGGGCTTCTTTGATCTGGGAAAGATTACCCGTGTCGATAAAAAATTTCATGCGGTATAAAATTAGCTCCCCCTCAAATGAAATGCCCCCATCGGGGGTGGAGGGGGTAAAAAATGGCAGGCTACTCACATCGCACCGCTCAACCACTTATCCTTGCTGCATTCCTGCCCTGGGGAGGTTCAGCAGGAGCTGGTCGTGTAAGACCTGCCGGTTGCAAAGCTAAGGCATCGCAGTTTATTTTCCCGTTTTTTTTAATATCGTCCTGTGCGTGAATTGATTGTGCTGATGCCCAGCAATTCATCGTGTCTGCCGCTCAATGAACGATAATAGACCAATATGGTATAATCGTTCTCTGTTTCCCAATAATTTCCTTCGGTGAGATCGGTAGCAGCTCTTTCGTCCGGATCTTTAACAGATTTGGTAACATAGATGTAGCTGTAATAACCTTGTTTGAGCAACAGGGTCTTGGTATATACGCCATTCGCTTCATCGAACTGCATCAGGGAAGTATCGCTTACCTGGTTGCCTGTACATTCACCCAACAAATATACACGGCGCCCTGCAAGAGGCTGTTTATTCGCCGGCGCCAATGTGAACTTCACTTGCGCATAATCGCTCTGCCACCAGGGGTTGATCGATTCTGTAGCACTGATCTGGTCCCAACCGTTGCGATCTGTAAAGAACACATAAGCAAGTTGTTGCCGCTGAAAATCGGGTTTCATGTATACGGCAAATGGCCGCTCGCGCTGGTCGATATGATCTACGCGATCGCTTTCAAAACGAAAGCTCTGCAAATCGGCCCAGCGGTATTCTTTCCCGGCTGCAAAAACACAATCGCGCTCTCCGTTATACTCCAGTACATTGTTACGGATGAAGGATGGCTGGATACCGGTAACCGCATCATCCCAACGGTTGTTTTGCAACACAACCACTTTCACCTGCTGCTGCACATTCAGCACATTCATTTCACGGGTGTTGATGAAGAACTGTAGTTTCTGGTGGGTTTGTATCAATGCATTATCAAACGGTTGTAATATTCGCGCGCCGACAGACATCTTATCTTCCATCACCATGAGGCGTTTGGTAAAAGCCAATTGTGAAGTATCGCCATTAAGGAATACTTTCAACAGGTAATTACCGCTCCGGGTAGGGATACAATTCCGTTCGGGCAGCAGGGCCTGGTAATGTACATAGGGAGTGGTACTGATAGATGACATGCGATACTGGTACAAACGGTTTTGCTGAAAACCATTGATATAGTCGAACGGACTCAGGTCCGCCGGCGTCCAGTCTGCATTACACAACTGAAGGGTGTAAAAATAATTCTTCGAATATCCGTCAAGATCATCGAAATGCAGCTCCAGCAGGTCGGGAGAATTGAGCCGGATGACCGGCAAACTCTGCTGGTTGTTTTGCTGGAATAATTTGACGGTCCTGATGCCCGGCATATACACATGATCGGGCAAACGCTGTGCATGCAACAAAAAACAACCCTGCCAGACGAGGAATACCAAGAGCAACTTTTTCATGTTGTAAAGATGCAGTAAAACGGCCTGCCAGTCAATTCATTTTGCTGCATTGCAGACAGCTCCGTAGATTTGGCTGAATCAAAATCAATGCCGTTTGGGTCTTGCCCTTGATATTGCAAAGCGTGTTGCGTTCAACCGTCAAAAATCATTTTCCAGGTTCATCATCCGGTTATCGGTTGCTGCAACGGCTTTAAGCGTGGCGGCCATGGTCATTACCCTCTCTTTTGTAAATGGGTTCCAGCAGAAAGTGTCGGAAAAAGTATTCAGTTTCTGGGGGCATATCCGTGTACAGAAATATGAGGCCGGGAAATCGCTGGTTGCCGAAGAAACCCCTCTTCAAAAAGATCCTTCAGTAGAAAACATCATTCGCCAGCAACCCGGTGTAACACAAGTGCAGGGGTTTGCTACCAAATCGGTGGTGTTGGAAAAGAATAAAGAGATCGAAGGCGTGCTGCTCAAAGGCATTGAAGGGAATTACGACAGCAGCCGGCTGAAGCCTTACCTCGTGGAGGGCCGATGGATACATTTCAATGACAGCCTGTATAGCCGCGAATTGTTGCTTTCTGCACAACTGGCTTCGCAATTGAAAGTGAACCTGAACGATACTATTACTGTTTATTTCATTTCATCCGTCGACGGCAGCAGAACTTACCGCAGGCTGAGCATAGCCGGCATTTACAAAACTGGTATTGAAGAATACGATAAGCTGTTCATCATCGGCGACCTGCGGCTGATCAGGCGCGTAAACAGTTGGCAGGATGATGAGATCGGCGGCTATGAATTGTTTGTAAAAGATGATCATTCCATGACGGCCATTAATGATGCTTTGCTAAATCACCTGCCGCCGGAATGGATGAGCCGGAGCATACCCGAGATCTATCCCAATATTTTTGATTGGCTCAACATCCAGGATGTGAACAGGAATGTCATTTTCATTGTCATGTCTGTGGTGGCCATTATCAACCTGGCCACTTGTTTACTGATACTGATGCTGGAAAGAACCCGCATGATTGGGATCCTAAAAGCCATTGGCGCTACCGACTGGCTGATACAGCGTGTGTTCCTGTACCATGCTACTGTTATTACCCTCGCGGGCATTGGTATTGGGTTTGTGACAGGTACCGGCATCTGCCTGCTGCAACAGTATACACATTTCATCAAACTCGACGAAGCCTCATATTATGTACGGTATGCGCCTGTAACGATCAACTGGATACAGGTTGCAGTGGTTTGTATGACCACTGCATTGGTTTGTTACCTTTCTCTTTTATTGCCCACCTGGCTCATCAGGAAAATCAGTCCTGTGAAAGCCATACAGTTCAGATAGTATTTTGGGATGATGAAAATATGCTTCCGGGCATGTTATGATCACCCTATATGATCTATATGACGATTTCATTATTTCAATACATTATACATATTTATATTAATATGTTTGTATCAAAAATAACCTAATATACTCATTATATATGAACCCAACAACGGGATTCTTCCGGGCTGCCATGTCCGCTCTTGGAATTCTCTTCTTCAACCTGCTGACTGCTCAAACCCCTGTCATCACCGGCCATGTTACCGCACAAAACAGCGGAGAACCCCTGCAAGGGGTATCGGTCGTGATCAAAGTATCGGCGCACGTTTCCCCCGTGTGAAATTTGCAGATGCCGATACCGGAATCAACCTCAATGAAAACTGCAGCCCGCTTCATCGTTTACCCGTTGAAAAAATCGTCCGAAACAAAGGCCATGACGGCGTACACACTTACCGGATACCCGGCATGTCTTACAGCGACGATCAGGGCAGCATGATCTCATTCATATATCACGGAAAAAACGTACTGGCTTTTTCAAACCCGCACGTACAGAAAGGCCGGAGGAACCTGACCATCCAGTTCAGTTTCGATGAAGGCAGCACATGGTTGTCGCAATACAACATGTTGGTAGATGAGCGGTCTTTCTTCGGGTATTCTTCACTGGTATATACGGGTGATCTGCTTTACACCAAATTCCGCCTGCCTTTCTGAACTATCGCTCCCTGAATTCTTTGGGTGTGATACCAAACCGGGATTTAAACACAGTGGAAAAATATGCCGGAGAAGAGAAACCAACTTTATACGCCACTTCCCCTATCGGCCCTGTTTCCTGTTTTAAAAGATATTTGGCTTTCTGCAATCTTTTCTGAAGGATGTATTCATTTACATTGACATCCAGTAATGCTTTGACTTTCCTGTACAATTGCACCCTGGAAATGCCCATCGACCTGCATATTTCTTCCACATCAAAATGTTCGTTAGACAGGTTGGCTTCCACCAATGCGGTGAATCCGGTTGTAAACTTTTTATCGTCTTTGCTGATCACCTGCGTTTTCAGGTTAGCAGGTAATTCGCCGGTATAATGCTCTTTTAACATAGAGCGGTTGGCAATCAGACTGCTCACTGTTTCTTCGAGGTATTGCACGTTGAAAGGTTTCGTAATATAACAGTCGGCTTTCTTCTTCATGCCTTCTATCTGTTCTTCCACACCTGTTTTGGCTGTCAGCAGGATTACCGGGATATGCGAAGTACGGATATCCGATTTCAGGATATTCGTCAACGCAATGCCGTCCTTACCTGGAATCACCACATCGCAAATGATCAGGTCGGGAATAGTATCGAATGCCTGCTGCAAAGCAGTCTGGCTGTTATCCGCTTCAATGATTTCATAAGCAGGTGATAATTTGGCTGTGATGAAATTCCGCAGGTCGGCATGGTCTTCTACTATCAGAATGGTATGCTCTTTTGACTGTTCAACCGATGCCAATTCGGGTAAAGGCATTGATTCGAGGCGCAGTTCTTCGGTATATATCTTTTCATCGTTGTACGGCACCTGGGTATTTGCGTCTGTTGACACCATTTCCTGGGGTTCCAGGTGGGTATTGCCTAACGGCAGCCTGATCTCAAAACTGCTCCCCTTCCATTTTTCACTTGACAACTGTATAGTACCCCTGTGCAATACAATGAGCTCTTTCGACAAAGCCAGCCCCAAACCCGATCCCTTGTAATTTTCATATTCACCCTGATAAAACAATTCAAAAGCGTGATCCACGGTATCCTTGCTCATACCAACACCGTTGTCTTCTATCCTGAGCAAAACATGATTGCTATTGTTTTGTTGGGCAATGTGCAGGTGTATATATCCACCATCACTGGTAAACTTAAACGCATTGGACAAAAGATTGAAGATCACTTTGTCTAACATGTTAACATCGAACCAGAGAAGCAGTTGTTTTTCTTTGGTCAGTAACCGGAAATCGATATTCCTTTTAGCTGCGAGGTCTTTGAAAGCGTCCATGATATCGGTAACAAAAGCAATGAAATCGTTTTCCGATGCTTTCAATTGCAGCTTGTCCAACTCTATTTTTCTGAAATCCATCAACTGATTCACCAGGCGCAACAAACGAATGACATTCTTCCTGATCAGGTTCAGGTGGTTGCGGGTAACAAAATTGAGTTTGGGATTATTCAGCAGGTCTTCCAGCGGCGCCAATATCAGCGTCAACGGTGTCCTAAACTCGTGCGAGATATTGGTAAAAAATTTCAGTTTGGCATCATGTGCCGCTTCTGCTTTATCGGACATTTCAATCAACTGCTGTTGTTGCCGGATGATTTCTTCGTTTTTTTGCCGCAACCGTTTGGCGATCTTTTTATTTTCGCGCAGGTAATAGAAGGTAACGGCCGCCAGTATCACCGCAATGATCAGGCTGGCAAGGATGATGAGCAGGGTGACACTCTGGTTCTGATAAATTCTTCGCTGCGTGTCGATCATCTTTTGCTGCCGCACAATATCTGCCTGTTGGCTGTTGACTTTCTCGTTCTGCAGCTTCATCAGGTCCACATTCGTGGAATCGATCAACACCGTTTTGAGGATGTTTTCTTTTTTAAAATCTTCATGACGCAAAATGGCCATGGCTGTCTGAATGGCTTCCTGTCCGCCCGTACCATATAAAGCAGAAGCGCTTAATATTCTATCCGACACAAATTGTAACCCTGTCGCCGGCAAGGCATCCACACCTATAAAATGCGCCCTGCTCAATTGACCCGCCGCCTTAAAACATTCATACGATCCCAGCGCCATCATATCATTGTGTGCAAAAACCACATCGGCAGATGCCCTTACTTCTTTCGGAAGGTTGTTCAACTCCCGGTAAGCTTTATCCTTCAGCCAGTTGCCATGCAAATGAGCAATGATCTTGATTTCGGGATATCCTTTCAAAGCTTCATAAAATCCTTTTTCTCTTTCAATAGCCGGAGATGATCCCGCTAACCCTGTTACTTCTATCACATTGCCTTTGCCATGCAACATATTGGCCGTGTATTGCCCTACGCGTTTTCCTATTTCATAATTATCGCTGCCAATATAGGCTGTATAAAGTGGCGAACTTGTTTTGCGGTCGATCACGATCACGGGAATTCCGCGGGTGTATACTTGTTCAATGATCGGTGTGAGGGGTGCGGCTTCATTGGGACTTACAATCAACAGATCAATCCCTTCCTTCAATAATTCATTGATCTGGGCAATCTGTACTTCGCTGCTGTTATCGGCATCTTTATATAATAGTGTGGTATTCGGAGAAAAACTCAGTTCCCGCTGCATACCTAACAGCATGCTTTTCCTCCACTGGTCCGATCCCACACATTGCGAAAAACCGATCCGGAACTGGTTGTCTTTGTTTCCACCGCGGGTACACCCCGTCAGAAACCCAATAGTCGTTAAAATAAGGATGAAATAGTATTTTCTCATGGCATACTCACAATCGTTGAACAATGTTTGCTTGGAAAGGTGAAATAAGCATTCCCCTCATTAATATAGAAAAACATCCGGCGAGTACCACTTATCGACCCTTTCAAGCAGGATTGGTCTATTAAAATTGGAATATTTTTAAAAATTATTGAAACAAAATTATAAGAAAGAAAAGCAAGCAAGTTTCAAAATTTTATTAAATAGTTGATTATCAATAATATAAAAATGCCCTTCTGAAACTGCTCTTCTAAAACTATTTGATACAATTTCTAAAATAAAATCCTGCCCTCCAAAGCTAAGTTTGATCCCGAAAGCTTGCTATATGAACAAACGAAAAGTACTTCTTTGGAGTGTCATTGTTTCTCTGGGTGGATTTTTATTCGGATTTGATACGGCTGTTATTTCCGGTGCCGAGCAATCTATCCAGCAATATTGGCACCTCAGTTCTCTTCAACACGGACTAACCATTTCCATTGCATTGATCGGCACCATCATCGGAGCCCTCACCGGTAGCATGCCCAGCGACAACCTGGGCAGAAAGAAAACCCTGATGATCATTGCCGCTACCTATCTTATTGCCTCTCTCGGTACGGCCTTTGCCACCAACTGGCACCTGTTTTTACTATTCCGTTTATTGGGCGGATGGGGAGTAGGCGCTTCCTCTGTAACCGCACCAGTGTATATTTCCGAAATCTCGCCCCCGGAGTCGCGCGGCAGGATGGTAGCCATGTTCCAGTTCAATGTAGTGCTGGGCATACTCATCTCCTATTTTTCCAATTACCTGATTGGCGAAACCGGTGGCTTGTCCTGGCGGTGGATGTTGGGTATCCAGGCCCTGCCTTCACTTCTTTTCCTGCTGCTGTTGCGTTTGATACCGGAAAGTCCGCGTTGGCTATTGCTGCACAAAGGCAGGAAAGAAGAAGCTGCGAGCATCCTGACCATCATCAATCCGGAAAATGCAGATACGGTACTCGCCGGTATCGAAACTAATGCAGCGCAGGAAGCTGCCAGTGGTGGCGGAGAGGTATTGTTCACCAGGAAAAACAAGTTCCCTATTTTTCTAGCGGTGGCATTTGCCATATTCAACCAGGTATCGGGCATCAATGCCATTATTTATTTTGCGCCCCGCATTTTTGAAATGACAGGTTTGGGCCGCAGCTCTTCTCTTTTATCGACTGTAGGTATCGGCGGTGTAAATTTTCTGTTCACACTGGTGGCTATCAATTTCATTGACCGGATAGGCAGAAGAAAACTGATGCTGATTGGGTCTGTAGGATTGGTCTTCACCCTGGGCCTCGTAGCCCGGTCTTTTTACCTGCAGGATTTCAGCGGACCGGGCATTGTGGTTTACCTGCTCGTATACATCGCATTTTTCGCATTCAGTCAGGGAGCTGTGATATGGGTATTCATTTCAGAGATATTTCCCAACCAGGTGCGGGCCAAAGGCCAGACCCTGGGCAGCTTCACGCACTGGTTCATGGCGGCATTGATTGCTTTTTCCTTCCCGGTACTGGCAGAGAAACTCGGAGGCGGACATACTTTTTTGTTTTTCACGGTGATGATGTTGGTGCAACTGGTATTCGTATGGAAGTTCATGCCGGAGACCAAGGGTAAATCGCTTGAACAGATTGAAAGAAGCCTGGTGTTGCACTAAAATCATCCATGATTGCTTAATGACTGCTATATGAACCAACACAAACACAACATCGCCTCTTATGGCGAAATCCTTTGGGATCTTTTTCCGTCGGGTGCCAAGCCCGGAGGCGCTCCCATGAATGTAGCCTATCACTTGCAAAAGCTGGGCCAGGCGCCTGCGCTCATCACCCGTATCGGTTCCGATCAATATGGATCTGACCTGGTGGAAGTGATGAAAAATGCAGGACTCAGCACACATTATGTGCAGTTAGATAAAACCTATGCAACTGGTTTAGTGAGAGTGCTCGCCAACGAGCAAACCGATGTGGTCTATGATATTGTGAAGCCCGCTGCCTGGGATGAGATCGTGGCTGACCATGAAAACCTTGAACTGGCCGTCAATGCCAACTATTTTATTTACGGCAGTTTATCGGCAAGGAGCCTGCAATCAAGAGATACGCTTTTCAAATTGTTGCACCTGGCTCGTACCAAAGTACTCGATATCAATCTCCGTGCGCCACACTATGATCAGTTTACCATCGAATACCTCATCAGTGAAGCAACCATATTCAAACTGAACATGCACGAGCTGGAGCTGGTAACTTCCTGGCTGGGTCATTATCCTACGCATGCCAAACGCATTGAAGCCGTATACGAAAAATTCAAAACACCCATGATCGTAGTAACCATGGGAAGTGAAGGCGCTATGCTTTACAAAGAGGGTCAATTATACCAACATGCCGGCTACACTGTTGAAGTAGCCGATACAGTAGGCAGCGGTGATGCATTCCTTGCCGGATTACTCCATCAACTCATCAATGGAGCCGCTGTTGAAGACGCACTGGCTTTTGCCTGTGCCATGGGTGCGCTCATTGCTACCAAAAAAGGCGGATGCCCCGATTACCTGGTCACGGAAATCGATCCCATCCTTCATAGAAAAGAATTCACTGATCATACAACCTAAAACCCCAACACTTATGCGATTGCCATTACGATTAGCCATGCGGCTGATGCCGCATGCGAGCGTCTGCTCATTTTCAATTGTTCAGGATTGCCAACCATTAAAAACTGCGTTATGAAAAAGAAGTTACTTTTTTTGACTGTAATGCTCTTTGCATTACAATATGCAAATGCACAAAAACAATTAACCGGCACTGTCAGGGCAGCACGCACCAATGAACCATTGGCCGGCGCCAACATTACCTTCCAGGGTGCTGCCGGTGGTACCGCCACTAATGCTGAAGGCAAATTCAGCATCACAGTTCCCAACAAAGTAAAATCCATACTGGTCAGCTATATTGGATACGAACCCCAAACGGTTGCTGTAGAAGGAAAACAACAAATAGATATCATCTTAACGGCTGCAGGTAAAGCGCTGGAAGATGTGGTGATCGTTGGTTATACCGCACAAAGAAAACAAGACTTGACGGGTTCTGTAGCCGTTGTAGATATGGCGCCTGTCAAAAACAATACTTCAGGCAATGCTATGCAGGCGTTACAAGGCAGGGTTGCAGGTCTGTATATCGAAAAAAGCGGCTCTCCGAACGGATCAACGAGCAGGATACTCATCAGGGGTGCCAATACGCTCGGCAATAATGATCCGTTGTATATAATAGACGGTATACCTACTACGAGACCCGAGGTATTTCAGAACCTGGACCCTGCCAACATTGCCTCTGTACAAGTTTTGAAAGATGCATCTGCAGAATCTATTTACGGTTCACGTGCGTCTAATGGTGTGATCATTGTGACTACCCGGAATGGCGGGAACACCAATGGCAAAGTGGATTTTCAATTCAACAGCAGTACTGCCATCCAGTCGGAAAAACCATTCCGGTTAAAAATGCTGAACTCGCTGGATAGGGGTAAAGCCTTATGGCAGGCTTCTGTCAACGACAAACAGGATCCGACTGCCGGATATGGCCAGATTTATAATTTCGATTGGAACAAAGATTACAACAATCCTATATTGAACAGCGTATCGCTCCAGCCCTTCGTTGGCGGCGATCCTAACACACCAGTGGGTAATACCGACTGGCAAAGTGTAATGTACAAAACAGGTATTGTTACCAGCAACAGCCTGACTGCATCGGTAGGCAATAAAAATTCTTCAGTCGAGATCAACCTGAACCAACTGAGTAATTCAGGCATGTTGCGATTCACCGGATACAACCGCATCGGCGGAAGCATCAACGCCATCACACGCGCTTTTAACGACAAAGTTACTTTTGGTGTGAACCTGCGCATGGCCAATTCCAATGAAAGGCTCACGGCCAGGGACCTGGGTGGCGCTCTTACCACATTCCTGGCAGTTACGCTGGCACCTACCATTCCGGTATATCAGAAAGATGGTACTACTTATGCAGGCGAACTGGGCGCGGGTTATTCAGATCGCAACAATCCGTTGCACATGCAGGACCTGGCCAAATGGAACAATGCCAACCGGTTAAGTACATTCGGTAACGTATTTGTAGAAATTCAACCTGTCAAAAACCTCTTTTTCAAATCCAATTTCGGTGCCGACAATGCTACTTATCTGAGTAAAGTGATCACTCCTACTTTTTCAGAAGGCGCCTTGAACCGCACCACCAACAGCCTGTCTTTCGATCAGAATCATTTCCTGAGTACCACCTTCTCCAATACACTGCGATACAACTGGGACCTGAGTGCCAATCATCATTTCAAATTCCTGGTAGGTACGGAATACATCAAAACCACGCTGGACTTCCAGACCACCAAGAAAGAAAAATTTGCCATCCAGACCCAGGAATATTTTACACTGAATGCAGGTACGGGCAATACCACTGTTTCCGGAGGGTCTACAGGAAATCAGTTGTTCTCTCAATTCGGTCGCATCGATTATAGCTTCTCGAATAAATACCTGGCTGCATTAACCGTACGCCGTGATGGTTCATCCAGGTTTGGTTCGGATAACCAGTACGGAATTTTTCCCGCAGCTTCATTGGGATGGAGAATTGACAAGGAAAGTTTCATGAAAAACAACCGGCTGTTCTCCGAATTAAAGGCAAGGGTGGGTATAGGCCGTGTAGGTAATCAGCAGATCGGCGATCTCGCTCGCTTTGGATTATTCGACACCAGGTACGGTACTGTATTATCGCAACTCGTAGGAGGTTTCTGGGAACAATACATGAACATTGGTACCGCCTACTCTTTATCCGGCGCTTCTACCGGTACATTGCCTTCCGGCTTTGTACAAACACAGGCTGCCAACCCGGGACTTAAATGGGAAACTACCGATGAGATCAACGTGGGCATAGACTTCTCTATTCTCAGCAATAAGATCTTTGGTTCGTTTGATTATTTTACCCGGAATACAACAGGCATTCTGATCGTACCACCTGTTGCATCGGCGCTGGGCGAAGGTCAATCGAAAGCAGTGAATGGCGCTTCCAAAAGCAACAAAGGCTGGGAGCTGGTGTTGGGCTATCATGGTCCGCAGACAGGCGATTTCAAATACAATGTAACACTGAATTTTTCTCACTTCAGGGATAAGATCACAGATTTACCTGAAAAGGTTCGTCCAGCTTACCCCGGTAACCTGCTCAATACCATCATTGGTCATTCGCAGTTCGACATCTTCGGTTTCAAAACTGCCGGACTCTTCCAGTCACAGGCTGAAGTAGATGCGGCTCCCAAACAAATAGGCGCTGCTCCCGGCCGGATACGTTATGTAGATGTAACCCATAAAGGTCAAATTGACGATGATGCCAGAACCTGGATAGGCACCACACTGCCTTCTTTGGAATATGGCGCCAGGATAGACATGAGCTACAAGAAATTCGACCTGTCTGTTTTCGGTTCAGGTGTTAGCGGAAGATCTGGATTTGATGTATATACCTTATTCAACAATCTCATGAAAAGCAGGGAAAATGTTGGACCCGGCGTATTTGATGGCTGGACTCCCACACATACCAATACCAGCATTCCTGCTTTGACATTGAAAGATAATAACAATGAAGGCCGCACTTCCGATTATTTCATTGTGAATACGTCGTATTTCAAAATACGTACTGTTCAATTGGGTTACAACATTGTTCCCAAATCTGTTTTCTCGAGGTTGCGTTTCTACCTGATGGCCGAAAACCTGCTGACAATCAAGAGCAAGAAATACCAAAGTCCCGACCCTGAGCGCATCAGTCTTGATCCGATACCCATTCCCAGAACATTCTCATTTGGTATCAACGCTTCATTTTAACTCATAAAATTGAATCATCATGAAAACTAAAATAATATTATCATCCACTGTTTTATCAGGACTCCTGTTATTGGGTTCTTGCAAGAAAGCGCTGGACTATACGCCAACAGGGGTATTATCATCTACAGACCTCACATCACCCACTGCTGTGGAAGGCTTGGTAACAGCCGCTTATGCCGCTATTGGAAACGGAGATATGATTGGCCCTATCTATAGCAACTGGGCATATGGCAGTGTTCGTTCAGACGATGCATACAAAGGAGGTGGTGGTACCGGTGATGTGGGTGAAATCGATGCCATGGAGCACTATAACCTGGTAGCACCTACTATGGGAGCTTTTGTTTCCCGTACCTGGTCAAACCTGTTCAAATCCATTTCCAGGGCCAATGTAGCATTGCGTGCGGTGAATGCTACTTCAGATGCCAGTTTCCCCAACAAAAAAATACGTTTGGCCGAATTGAGGTTCCTGAGAGCGCACAGTTATTTTACGATGAAGCGCCTGTACAAGAACATTCCCATTTTCGATGAAACTGCCACTGATGCAGACATATTGAAGACTTCCAATGATCTGAAAAACGATGACTCCTGGAATAAGATCGCAGCTGACTTTCAATATGCGATCGACAATTTACCTGCAACTCAACCGCAGCTCGGCAGAGCCAATAAACTGGCCGCCCAGGCTTACCTGGCCAAACTGAGATTATACCAGGCCTATGAACAGAACGATAAGCACCAGGTGATCAACATCAACAAAACCAGGCTGCAGGAAGTAGTGGCTTTGACACAGGCAGTGATCTCATCGGGCAAATATGCTTTGAGTGCAGATATCGGTGATAATTTTTTAGCTGAAACCAAGAACGGACCCGAGTCTATTTTTGCGATCCAGTTCAGCATCAATGATGGTACCGCCAACGGCCGGTTGGCTTTTGAAGATGGTTTGAATTATCCGCATGGTGCGCCACAGTATGGCTGTTGCGGTTTCCATGCTGCGAGTCAGAACCTGGTCAATGCGCATACAACAGATATCAATGGTTTGCCCAATTTTGATAATTTCAATAATAACATCGCTGATCTCAGCACGGCAACAGTAGATCCCCGCCTGGATCATACCGTTGGCATCGATGGACATCCTTACAAATACGATAATACCAGGCCTTTTAGTAACAGCTGGGTACGCGATCCGGGTGTGTATGGAAACTTTCATACCATGCGTCACCAACAGCTGGCGAACAGTCCGTTTTACCTGAAGTTGGGACCATTCATGGGCACTGCATTGAATGAAGATGTGCTTCGTTACGATGATATTTTATTGATACAGGCGGAAGCTTATATTGAACTGGGACAACAAAACAATGCATTGCCATTGATCAACCAGATCAGGGTAAGAGCGGCAGCCAGCACAGGAAGACTTAAAAAAGCCGATGGTACTTTCCCGTCCAAATACAATATCCAACCTTATCCTGCCACCGGCTGGACCCAGGATTATGCACGCAAAGCTTTGCAATGGGAAAGAAGGCTGGAGTTTGCAACGGAAGGACCCCGCTTCTTTGATCTTGTACGCTGGGGTATTGCTGAACCAACATTGAATGCCTATATCGCCGTTGAAAAAACCAGGAGGTCTTTTTTAGCAACAGCAAAATTCACTGCAGGCCGCGACGAGTATTTGCCAATCCCTCAATCGGAGATTACATTTACCAACGGTTTGTATAAACAAAACCCCGGATACTGATCACATATTCTGTGCGTATAAAACCTTTTACATGAAGAACCATATTCGGATACCTGCTTTGTTGATGGTCATAGTTACCACCTTCTCATCGCAGGCGCAGTCCACCTACCAGGAACCACACCGCCCACAGATCCATTTCTCTCCTAAAGAAAAATGGATGAACGATCCCAATGGAATGGTGTACTACAAAGGCGCTTACCATCTTTTTTACCAGTACTATCCCGGTGCAATGATATGGGGTCCTATGCACTGGGGACATGCTACCAGCACTGATCTTATGCATTGGCAACATCAGCCGGTTGCATTGTATCCAGATAGCCTGGGTTATATTTTCTCGGGCAGTGCAGTAGTGGACGAACACAATACCACTGGATTCGGAACCGGTGGGCAAACGCCACTCGTTGCCATCTTCACACACCATGATACAGCGGCACTGCGTGCAAAGAGAAACGATTATCAACATCAAAGCCTGGCATACAGCCTGGACGATGGTAAGACCTGGACCAAATATGCGGGCAACCCCGTGTTGAAGAATCCCGGCATCACTGATTTTCGCGATCCGAAAGTGATGTGGTATGAACCTCAACACAAATGGATCATGACACTAGCCACCAAAGATTGCATCAGCTTTTTCTCTTCACCCAATTTAAAAGAGTGGGCCAAAGAAAGCGAGTTTGGTAAAGCGTTGGGAGCACATGGAGGCGTTTGGGAATGTCCCGATCTGTTTACATTAACTGATGAGCATGGCAAACAACATTGGGTACTGATCGTGAACCTGAATCCCGGAGGTCCCAACGGAGGTTCTGCTACGCAATATTTTGTTGGGAGCTTCAACGGTCATCAATTCACACCCGTTGATACCCGTACCAGGTGGATCGATTACGGACCAGATGAATACGCAGGTGTTACCTGGTCCAACACCGGTTCAGAAAGAATTTTCCTGGGCTGGATGAGTAACTGGAACTATGCCAATGTAGTACCCACTTCCCCTTGGAGAAGTGCTATGACCATCCCACGTGTATTAAGTTTGAAACAGGTAAAACAGGAATGGCTGGTGGCATCAGCACCAGTATCTGCCATGCATGTTATTGAAAAAAAGCCGGTAGTGAAAACTCAGTTGGCCGTTCATTCCAGTCTCGATCTTACCCAATCGCTGGGTATCGATGGGCAGCCTTTCCGGTTGCAACTGGAGGCAGATAAAGCCGAGGATCTTTCACTGGTATTGTCCAATGAAGCAGGTGAGCAAGTAGAGATTGGTTATGATGCCCTGTCTCATCAATATTATATCGATCGCTTACGTTCGGGCGAAATAGATTTCAAAAAGGGTTTCGCCGGAAGGCATACAGCGCCACGCTTCAGCCAGGCTGCCGGCATAAAGCTGGACCTCGTGGTTGATAGGAGTTCAGTAGAATTATTTGCCGATGGAGGGCTGAGTGTAATGACAGAGATATTCTTCCCTCACCAGCCCTTTCACCGGCTGGCGGTGAAAGCTTCCAAAGACCTCATTATTAAAAAATTGGTACATACCCCGTTGAAAAGTACCTGGTAATGATCAAATGATAAAAGCTACCGGCAAACCGGAGCAGGCATAAGCAACAACAATTGCTTAAATTGCCGGTAGCTCTATCAATCATTCCCAAATATGAAAAAATACCTTACCCTGCTTCTCGCAATGTTTTTATCCGGCGCCGGTCTTGTTTGTGCGCAAAGCGGCAAATTACCCCCTTTCAAAATCGTTAAGAATGACGCCAAACTATACAGGGCTACGGAATTGCCTATGGGCAAACCCATCCTGCTCATTTACTTCTCTCCCGATTGTGATCATTGTAAAGTGATGATGGATGCTTTTTTCAAGCGTGTTCATGATTTTGATAAAGCGTCTGTTGTGATGATCACTTATTTTCCTTTAGCGGCTGTTAACCAGTTCGTGAAAGAACATAAAATATATAAATACCCCAATATCATCACCGGTACCGAAGGCAACTCTTTTTTCCTTCGCAATTATTATAAAATGACCGGTGTTCCTTTTGCAGCTTTATATGATAAGAATGGTAACCTGATCAGTTCTTATATGCAGCATGTTCCGCTAACCGAACTGGCCGGCCAATTGCACAAACTGTAAAGATCATTTGATCAGGTGGGAAAGCAGGATGCCAGTAGCAACCGCCGCATTCAAAGATTCCGCTCCTCCTATCCTGGGAATGGTTACCGGATGACTGATGAACGGAAGCAACTCCGGGCGGATGCCCTTCGATTCATTGCCGATTACCAGAACGCCTTCCTTCAGCAACGGTTGTTCATACAAATTATTTCCTGTTAACAAAGCGCCATATACAGGAACCTGTAGAGCAGATAAAAAATGTGTCAGCGGTTTATACCATAGTTTTATCCGCATGAAACTGCCCATAGTGCTCTGTATCACCTTGGGGTTATACAATTCAACAGTATCTTCGCTGGCAATGATCTGTTCGATACCGAACCAATCTGCAATACGTATAATGGTTCCCATATTGCCGGGATCCTGTATACCATCCAATACCAGGCTCAGGCGGCCCTCTATCACTGGTTCAGTAGCAAGCGCCTTTTGTTCTACAATCGCCAGTACCTGGTTAGGCGTTTGCAATGCACTGATCTTTCCCAATTCCGCTTCTGTTACCTGCTCAACAATGTGATTTGTTCCGTGCTCCTCAGTCCACCGGCCGGTAGCGAGTATCTTTTTGATCCTGTAATCGCTGTGCAACAGTTCTTCTACCAGCTTGGGGCCTTCGGCCAGGAAAAGGCCCGTCTCCTGCCTTTGTTTTTTGTGGCACAAAGATTGAATATATTTGAGTTCATTCTTGCTTAACATCCTGTATGTATTTGAACGGTAAACGAATATCTTTTTTCAGTCTCTTTTCACTGCTGTTTTTACTGGCGTTGTTCTGTTCCTGCGCTAAACAAAACTATCCCATCGGCCGCCCTTTTGTTTATTCCAATAAAGTAATCCTGAACGGGAATCTTTCCAAAGATGAGAAAAATAGGTTAACCACCGACCTGGAGAATTATTGGGACGATAGCCTGAAAAGCCGCAAGGTTCGCCAGTTCTTTTTCTTCGACCGTATCAAAAACCCGCCGGTCTTCGACAGCACGAATATTATCCGTTCCATCAGTTTCATGAACGCTTACCTGAACTCGCAGGGATATTATTACGCCCGGTTCAAAGACTCTGTCAACATCGATACATTCAAAGACCAGTTGCGCACCAATATCCAAATGATCATTGAAGCAGGGAAGAATGTTACCATCGATTCCGTTTCCTATACGCTCAGCGACAGCAACCTGCAACGCCTCACGCGTAAGCAGGAAAAGAACAGCCTGCTCAAAAAAGGCAACCCTTACAGCAAGGGCATCATCAGTTCCGAACTCGACAGGCTCGTAAGCCTATACCGGCAAAACGGTTACTTCAGGTTTACCCGCGACAATATTTATGCGCAGGTTGACAGTACCGATGCCAGGTTGCTGGCGCTCACCCTCGACCCTTTCCAGCAGGCAAAGCTGATTGCCGAAGCAGCCAAACACAGGAAAGAAAATCCCGCCTGGGATATAGACATACGACAGCGACCCGTGACCGATTCGGCTGTCATCAAGCCATTCTATATCGCCAACAATTATTATTATTCCGAGACCAGGCCGGGCGATGTCACAGACAGCCTGATCGCACAACATGGGCTCGGTTTTTATGAGATCAGGAGAAAAGAAGGCATCCTTCGTTATAAAAAAGGACTCTTTAATTACCGTCCGCTCAGAGAACATACTTATCTCCGGCGCGGCGATCTTTACAATGAAGACAGCTATCTCAAATCCATCAACAACCTTGGCCAGATCGGCGCCTGGCAGCAGGTAGATGTAACACCGGTGGTGAGGGGGAAAGACAGTATCGATCTCTATTATTTTCTCATACCGGCTGTTAAACAAAGTTTTACCGTAGACCTGGAAACCAGTCTCAACAGGGCCGATATCATATCGGGTAATACCTGGGGCGTTTCTACCAACTTCTCTTACCACAACAAAAATGTATGGAAACAGGCCATCCAGTCAGTCACCACCCTGCGCACGGGAGTTGAACTCAATTTATTCTCGCAAACAAGTGACCGGCTGGTGCAAACATTCTTACTCAGTCTGGGGCATACTTATGCATTTCCCCGGTTGATCCAGCCCTTCAAAAACTGGAAAGCGTTGAAAGCGCTTGACAACAAAAAGACCCTGCTTTCCATCAATGGTTCTTATGTAGACAGGCGCGATATTTACCGTCTGCGTTCACTCGTAACCAGCTTTGGTTATGAATGGAAAGTGCAGAAACGCAATGGAGATAATCTTTGGCTATACAAACCATTGAACCTGGAATTATACGGTATTGACAAACTCGACAGTCTTAGAAAACTGATCGCTATCAATCCTTTCCTGCGGGCTTCTTTCAACGAAGGCAATGTGTTGAGTCAAAGTCTTACATTGTACAGATCGGTGAGCAATCCCAACAATAAAAATAAAAGCCATTTTATCCGTTTAGGGGTGGAAGAGGCAGGCGGGTTATTCGGGATGATACCTGACCTCACCAATAATATTTACCGCTACATCAAAGCAGAAGCCGAATACAAGCAGTCTACCAAAATGGGTAAAACAGAACTGGCTTACCGGGGATTCATTGGTGCCGGTTACAACTATGGAAATGATTCTGTTATCGGCAGAACATTACCCTTCTTCAAACAGTTCATAGCGGGTGGCCCTTACAGTATGCGTGCATGGGCATTGCGGCAACTGGGCCCTGGTAGTTCTTTATCGAGTGATACGATCACTACCAGCAGGTACCACGACCGGTTTGGTGATATGCAGATAGAAGCAAATATCGAATACCGTTTCCCGCTTACGACGATTGCCGGATTCAAAATAGGCAGTGCGTTGTATGCCGATATCGGTAATATCTGGAATATCAAAAACAACAGTGCAGATCCCGATGCACAATTTTCATTTTCACGCCTGGGCCGCGACCTGGCCATTGGTGTGGGAACCGGTATCCGCATTGACTTCTCGTATGTGTTGATACGACTCGATGTTGCTTATAAAGTAAAAGATCCCGCACGCTTGCAGAACGGCGGATGGATGAGCCTCAAGAATTTTGAATGGACCGATACCCGGCAGAATGGATTGAAGGTAGACAACTACGCTTTCCAGTTCGGTATCAACCTACCCTTCTGATGCCAGCATTTTTTTGATGGATGTTTCAAAGTCGGCCAGCGACATAGCTCCGCTGAGTTCAAAAGTGCCGATGCGTGTTCTGCATAAACTGCTCATATATCCACCCACACCCAATGCTGCACCGAAATCATTAGCGAGACTGCGGATATAGGTTCCTGTAGAACATACCACCCTGAAATATACTTTGGGTAATTCTATTTTTTCAATCTCAAAAGCATGAATGGTCACGGGTCTCGGTTCCAACTCTACATCCTCTCCCTTTCGGGCCGCCAGGTACACAGGCTTGCCATCTTTTTTGATGGCCGAATGTGCAGGCGGAACTTGCATAATAGGACCTGTGAACTGCCTGGTTGCTGCATGGATCATCTCTGGCGTAAGATGGGTGATGTCTTTAGGGTTTTCAGGCTCACTTTCAAGGTCATAGGTGCGTGTAACAGCTCCGAGCGTGAATGTGCCCGTGTACTCTTTTTCCATGCCCATGTACTCATTGATCTTTTTCGTGAACTTACCCGTACATACAATGAGCAATCCGGTAGCGAGCGGATCCAATGTGCCTGCGTGGCCTACTTTGCTAATGCGCGTGAGGATGCGCACTTTCTTCACCACATCAAAGGAGGTCCAATCAAGAGGTTTATCTAACAGTAAAACCTTACCATCGAGGTAAGGTTGCATGGAAGGATGAATTTCTTTCTGTCGCATAATTAATAAGCCCTTGCAAACAATACCCTTACGGAAGAAGGCTTGCCAGTGAGGATGCACTTTCCTGCTTCTTCTTTTGCATCCAGTGGAATACAACGAATGGTTGCTTTGGTTTGTTCTTTGATCTGTTCTTCCGTTTCAGCAGTACCATCCCAATGCGCTGAAATAAAACCGCCTTTGGTATCCAGCAGGTTTACAAATGTATTCCAATCGTCGGCCTTCGTGATGTGTTCATCGCGATAAGTTTTGGCTTTGTTGTAAATATGCAGTTGTATTTCTTCGAGCAGGGTTTGCACATAGAATTCAATGCCATCCATACTCACCGTTTGCTTTTCTTTGGTGTCCCTGCGCGCTACTTCCACCACATTGTTTTGCATATCGCGCGCACCAATGGCCATGCGAACGGGAATGCCCTTCATTTCATATTCGGCAAATTTCCAACCGGGACGTGAATTATCCGAGTTATCGTATTTCACAGAAATGCCCAGTCCTTTTAATTTCTTCACAAGCTCATGCGCTTTCACATCGATCAATGCTTTTTGCTCATCGCCTTTATAAATAGGTACGATCACTACCTGAATGGGTGCGATCTTCGGAGGAAGTATCAGGCCATCATCGTCACTATGCGCCATTACCAGGGCGCCGATGAGGCGGGTGCTCACCCCCCAGCTGGTAGCCCATACATAATCGAGTTTGTTTTCTTTATCGCTGAACTTCACATCAAACGCTTTCGCAAAATTCTGCCCCAGGAAATGTGAAGTACCGGCCTGTAATGCCTTCCCATCCTGCATCAGCGCTTCTATGCAATAAGTGTCTTCTGCACCGGCAAAACGTTCATTCGGACTTTTCACGCCTTTGATCACCGGTACCGCCATCCAATTCTCTACGAAATCGGCATATACATCCAGCATCTTCCGGGTTTCTTCAATCGCTTCTTCCTTGCTGGCGTGCGCGGTATGTCCTTCCTGCCATAGGAACTCGGCTGTGCGCAAGAATAAACGGGTACGCATTTCCCAGCGAACCACGTTGGCCCATTGGTTAACAAGTATGGGAAGATCACGATACGATTGTATCCATCCTTTATAAGTATTCCAGATGATCGCTTCACTGGTGGGTCTTACCACCAACTCTTCCTCCAGTTTCGCTTCGGGATCTACCATGAGCTTGCCTGGTTGTGAAGGATCATTCTTGAGACGGTAATGCGTTACCACTGCGCACTCTTTTGCAAAACCTTCTGCATTTTTTTCTTCCGCTTCAAAAAGACTTTTGGGAACAAAGAGTGGGAAATAGGCGTTCTGATGCCCGGTATCTTTGAACATCCTGTCCAGCACATCCCGCATGTTCTCCCACAAAGCAAAACCATAAGGTTTGATCACCATACAACCACGCACGGCGCTGTAATCGGCCAGACCACCTTTCAACACCAGATCGTTGTACCATTGCGAATAATCCTGTTCCCTGGATGTGATTTCCTTACTCATTATAAATTTTTACAATTCTATTAACAAAATAGTTTACTTGCTATCGTTTGTTGGCAAACTCTTTGACGCTCAATTATTAACTAGCAACAGAGACGCAAATGTATGTAACTTCACAGTATCTAACTTCTTAATGCCGGCGTTATGAAAAGAATGCTACTCCTCGGTCTCATCGGCTCCAGTTTACTGGCGGGTTGTTCTACTATGTACAAATCCGGACAAACACCCGATGACGTTTATTATTCCCCCGGAAGAGAAGGTCTCACGGCAGGTCAGCAAAAGCAGCAGGATAACGAAGCACGTTACGAAGATTATATCAGTAGTCAGGACGACCGGTACCTGCGCATGAAAGTAGCCAACCGCAATCGCTGGAGTGCACTGGATGATTTCGATTACTGGTACGACAGCCGTTATGATTTTGGCCAATCCTATTATGGTTATGGTGGTTACAATACCTGGAATAACTTATATGGATGGAATCCTTACTCCTATTCAATGTTCCCTGCCTGGAACTACGGATTAAGTTATGGATTAGGCTATGGGATGTGGCGGCCAGGATGGGGTCTGGGATGGAATTGTCCCGCTTATACTGTGATCGGCTATGCGAATCCGAAAGTTTTCTATGGAAGCAATACATCTGTAAACTTCAACTCGGGAACGAATATAGCGGCTTTCCGCAACAGGACTTACAACAACACCAATTCCGGTTACCGGGATAACAAATCCGGACAATGGATCAATGTCGACAATAACCAGAATCGTTTTGGCAACCTGATGAGACGGGTGTTCAGTCCTGCACCCAATAATTCCAGCAATGCCAGCAGTTGGGACAGGCCCGTGCGTACTTTCAGCAATACCAACACTTATTCTTCCGGCAATAACAACTCCTCATCCAGTTCTTCCAGCAGCAGTAGTGCGGGCGGCAACAGCGGCGGCTACAAAAGCACAGGCAGCAGTGCGGGTGGTGGCCGTAGCAGGGGTAATTAGTACAAACGTCTTCAGTACATGCCCGTCAGGTGAATGGTTTGCCTGTCGTTAGTGATAAGTGTATCCAAACAAAACTATTATGAAATCATTTATACTGGGTTCTTTATTGCTCTTTGCTTTGTTTGCATCTGCCCAAACACCGGAAGATGCATTGCGTACCGCCTGGTTTACACAGAATGGTACGGCACGCAACGTTGCAATTGGTGGTGTGATGGGTTCTCTGGGTGGGGAGATCACAGCCAACCACGTGAACCCCGCGGGTATTGGTATGTACAAGACCAATGAGTTGGTTTTATCTCCTGCGTTTTTATTGAACAATAATAAATTCAATTTCAGGGGTTCCGATACCACCAGTAGTCTCAACCGTTTCAACTACGGCACATCGGGTTTTATTCTCAGTTCGGCTAATCACGATGGCGCCAGGAAGTGGACGAGTAGCGCATTCGCTTTATCGGTGATGGAAGTAGCGAATTATAACAACCATATCCAGTTCAAAGGTTTCAATAATTTCAGTTCTTATTCCGAGCAATTCCTGGAAGAGCTTACGCGCGACCGTGCCGATACCAATGCAGCGCTCAGCAATTATATTTTTGGTTCTTCACTTGCCTTCCGCACCTACCTGGTAGATACATTGCAGGGACCCGGCGGCACGCTGGCCGGTTATCAAAGCATGGTGCCCATTTCAACAGGTGTGAATCAATTGTATAATGCCGTTACACGCGGCGGATACCATGAGATCGCTTTGGGATTCGCCGGCAATATGGATGATAAATTATACATAGGCGGCAGCTTCACCATTCCGGTGATCAGTTATGCACGTGATCTCACCTATACAGAAACGGATGCCACCAATAATCCAAACAATCATTTTGCTTATTCCACTTTTAAAGAGCAGTTCAGTTCCCGGGGTATAGGTATTGGTGGTAAGTTCGGTATCATTTATAAACCGAAGGATTTCTGGCGCATAGGCTTCGCGATACACACGCCGCAATTCATTGGCTTCAAAGATGAACTCAGGGCATCTATGACTACCAATACCGAAGGTTTTGCAGGAACAGTAAGTGAGACCAGCGACCGGCTCAACAGCGGCAATCCCGGCAGACGTTCCTACAACCTGTTAACTCCCTGGAGGGCTATTGTCAGTGGTAGTTATGTATTCCGTGAGATCAGGGATACACGTTTGCAAAGGGCTTTCATCAGCGCCGATCTCGAGTATGTGAATTACCGCGGCGCCCGTTTTTATTCTACCGATGGTGGTGATCAGGCATTAGCAAATTATTATCACCAGGTGAACGATGCCGTTAAAGCATCTTATAAAGGCAATATCAATTTCAAATTAGGCGGTGAACTCAAACTGCACACCATTATGTTCCGGTTGGGAGGCGCCTACTATGGCAGTCCCTATGCAGATGCCGCCATCAAAGCCAACCGTATTGTGGCCAGCGGCGGTATTGGTTACCGCGATCATGGTATTTTCATCGATCTCGGCTATGCGCATGCTTTCAACACAGATGCACAATTCCCCTATCGCCTCAACGATAAGCCCAACACTTTTGCAGAACAAAGCGGCAGCGCCGGTAACCTCATGTTAACTTTCGGGGTAAAACTCTGATAGCCACTGACCAGCATTTCGCGCATCGATCCATTGAATGGAGCTGTCTTTTTTAAACCAGGTCATCTGCCGCTTGGCATAATGACGGGTATTTTGTTTGATCAGGTGAACCGCTTCGTCTAGCGAATATTGTCCAGCCAGATACTGGAACAATTCTTTATAACCCACCGTTTGCAACGCATTGAGGTGTTGATACGCAGCAACTGAACGGACCTCTTCCAGCAAACCTGCTTCCATCATCTGGTCTACCCGCGCATTGATGCGTTCGTATAAGCGCTCACGGGGAAGTTCCAGTCCAATCTTTGATACAGTAAATGAACGCGCTACCTGGTTGCGTTGACGAAAGACAGTAATAGATTGCCCCGTAGCTTCCATAATTTCCAATGCACGCATGAGGCGTTGCGGGTTCTGTTGTTCGGCTATTTCCCAGAAAGCGGGGTCTTTGGTGCGCAATTCCTGTTGCAACCAGTCCAACCCTTTTTCGTTGTATGTATCTATGATCTGCTTGCGCACCAACGGCGACACCGCAGGCATTTCATCCAATCCTTCACAAAAAGTTTTGATGTACAAACCGGTGCCGCCTACCATCACCGCATACTGTTGCTGTTGGAAAATTTCATCAGCCGCCTGTAATGCATATTGCTCAAAGCTTGCTGCATTTATCTCTTCTTTCACCGAATGAGAGGCAATGAAATAATGTTTCACGGCTGCCAGTTCTTCGGGTGAAGGCCTGGCTACGCCAATATTCAGTTCCCGGTAACATTGCCTGGAGTCGGCAGAGATAATGTTTGTATGTAAGCGCCGCGCGAGATCAACGGCAACAGCTGTTTTCCCTACTGCAGTAGGACCAACAATGATGATAACATGTTTTGCTGCAACTGGCTGCATAAGCCGCAATTAAAAATCTTCTTCACCCCCGTTGTTCCCTTCTTCTTCGTGTTCTCCTCCCTTTTCTTCTCCTTCCTCACCAAAACCCTCTGTTGCTTCTGAGAGATCATATTTCTCTTCTATATCTGCAAATTTATCGCCCAACAGACTTTTGGTTCCATATTGTTGCGGGCCGATCCCTTCTGTTCTTGAGATAGCAGGATAAGTGATCTTGCTGCTTTCTTCCTTGCTTACATTGATGAGTTCTACCAGGAAGGTCCAGTTCTTTGTAAAATCATACACATAAATGAAGCGCTGGTTGGTATCCCTGATCTCACTGCCGATGGTAGTCTCAGACATGAGCAATGGTTCGGCAACATAAGATTTATTGTATTTGGCAAAACTGATCTCCCTGCCCCTTTGCCAGTTATCGTTACTCCTGAAAAATGTAGCCTGGTGCTTGCTATCAAATTCATACGCTTTCAGGATCGCAAAATGCAGGTCCTGAAAAAACTGTTTGTGCTGTATGACGATGTCCCTGTAAACCGCATCATCTTCTTCCAGATATACCCTGAATTTTAAAACAGCCATTCTTCGTGAATTGTTAGTTGTTTATAATTGCTGCAAAATACAATTTATTCAACGGCCTGCAAGTGCAGTTCCTTGCCCTTTTCAAGCATGAAATGGTAGGCCGCTTCATAGTTGTTGGGAATAACACCGTCCAGTATTGCTTCCCGTATCGCATCTTTGATGATGCCTACTTTCTTGCCTGGTGCCAATCCGAATGTTTGCATGATCATCTCCCCTGTTACAGGCGGTTGCCAGTTGCGGATACGGTCGCTTTCTTCCACCTGGTGTAATCTTTCCCGCACCAGCTCGAAGTTTTGCAGGTATCTTTTTACTTTCAGTTTATTCTTGCTGGTGATATCCGCTTCACAAAGCATCATCAATTCATCTATGTCTTCACCTGCATCAAACAGTAACCGGCGGATGGCGCTATCGGTAATATTTTCTTTGGTAAGGCTGATAGGTCGCAAGTGCAACAGCACCAACTTCTGTACCAGTTTCATCTTTTCATTGAGCGGCAGTTTGAGCTTGGTAAAAATCTTCGGAACCATCCTGGCTCCCACTACTTCATGTCCGTGAAAAGTCCACCCATGCCCTTCTTCAAACTTTTTGGTAGCCGGCTTGCCTATATCGTGCAGCAATGCTGCCCATCGCAACCAGAGATCGCTTGTTTTATCGGCAATATTATCCAACACTTGCAGGGTGTGGTAAAAATTATCCTTGTGTCCCTTTCCATCTATGTATTCTGCTCCATGCAGTTCTACCATTTGCGGGAAGATCAGTTGCAGGAGCCCGCTTTTAAACAGCAGGTCCCACCCAATCGATGGCCGGTCGCACAACATGATCTTGTTCAACTCGTCGGTGATCCTTTCCTGTGAAACAATTTTGATTCGTTTGGCATTTTCTCCAATAGCAGCAAAGGTTTCAGGCAATATGGTAAACCGCAATTGGGCTGCAAACCTTATGGCGCGCATCATCCGCAACGGATCGTCGCTGAATGTCTGCGCAGGGGTCAGTGGCGTCTGGATGATCTTCCGTTCAATATCCCTCACCCCATTGAAAGGATCGACCAGCTTGCCAAAATCTTTTTTGTTCAGGCTGATGGCAAGTGCATTGATAGTAAAATCCCTCCTGTTCTGATCGTCTTCAATAGTGCCGGGCGTTACTTCCGGCTTGCGGCTATGTGAGCGGTAACTTTCTTTCCGGGCGCCTACGAATTCCACTTCAAAATCGTCGAGTTTGATCTGTGCCGTACCGAAATTCTTAAAATAAGCCACTTGTGGTTTGGGCTTGAACATTTCTGCCACTTTGTGTGCCAGCGCAATGCCATCTCCCATACAAACAATATCAGCATCTTTGGTAGGTCTGCCAATGATCTTGTCGCGCACAAATCCTCCTATGAGATAACAAGGCGTATCCAAAGCTGTTGCAGCTTTCGCAATTTTCTCCAGTACCTGCTTTTCCTTATCAGAGCAAACTATGTCCATAAACTGCAAATGTAGCGCTGTTTTGTTTTGGATCAACGGGGAAGACAATCGAGCAATTGCCGGGTGGTGATATGCCTTGCACAATGGAAATGGGTTTGCGGACAGGCCTTTTTTCCATGGAGTCCGCAAGGCCTGCACGAAAGTGCCTCTGTTACTTCCACAATATGACTGTTATCAGACAATGGCCCATATCCAAATGCGGGAATAGTGGAACAATAAACAGCCGTTACCGGTGCATTCACTGCCGATGCAAAATGCATCGGTGCAGAATCATTCACATAATTCATCAGCGCTCCCTGCATCAGGGCAGCCGACTGCAGGAAGCTAAGTTTGCCGGCTAAATTTTCTACTTGTCTGCCCTGCACGGCATTCGTCATCTCATCACACAATGCCCGATCGCCGGGTGCACCCAGCAGGTACACTTTATATTCCGCCGGCAAAGATCCGATCAACGATATCCATTGATCGGCCGGAAATTGTTTGGTGAACCATACCGATGCGGGAGCCATGCAAACATAAGCCTGTAATTGCATGGAAGCTACCGCTTGCATATCCTGCTGCGATGGATACAACCTGGGCCTGGCCGCATGCTCATCCGTTAAAGAGGCAATCAACAAGTGATTGCGTTCTATTTCATGGATGCCTTTGCCTTCTTCTGAAAACACATGCCGGATAATATCTGTGAACAAAAAACTAAATGGGTTTTTATCAAAACCAATCGTTCTGCGGGCCCCAGAAAAAGCGGTGAGCAAACCGGTTGCAGCATAACGCTGTACATTGATCACACAATCGTACCGGTTGGACCTGATCTGTTTCAGCAGTTTGAACAGGTTGCGGTATTTATTTTTCTTTTTATCCCATACCAGTACTTCGTGTACATAAGGATGTTGTATGAACAAGGATTCATTTCCTTTTCTAACAGCTATATCAATGGAAGCCTGGGGAAAATATGCGTGCAGTTTTTCAAGCAACCCTGTTGCCAATACAACATCCCCGATAAAAGCGGTCTGAACGACCAGGACTTTCTGCATCAGCAAAAATAATTTTTTTAACGCACTTAAAGAGAAGTTGTTAGTTGTCAGATGATAGTTGTGAGAAATAATTCCGCCAACTAACAACTATCATCTGACAACTAACAACTCTTTATTCGTATTCCAATTCGTTGCTGAAAAACTCCCAGTCGAACAACAGGAAGCTTGAAGAAATACTTTTCAGGGAAAATTCACTTCTGTTCCTTTTGTGTGAAGAACGATGGCGAAGCCTGGTGGAGCTAATGGCATGACGGTCTATCCCAAGGCTGAGTACAGCGTTGATGAATGAATGCATTTTTTCACTTGGGACGTCTAAAATAACCCTTGCCATATACAGTATTTACCTGTTTTAGGATATCAACTTTAAGTTCGATATTTTTTCCGGGTTCTACAAACAAAAAGGGTTAAAATTAGTATTAAACTAATGTTACCTCGCAAGCGGCTCTTTTACAGTTATTTAAAGATGTCCATGTGAAAAATAAGTCCCCTGAAGCGCTTAAGGCCTTATGATACTCAGGCTGCCGTCTTTCTCCCATTTAATGACGGAAGACGGTTTGGCATAGTCTTCTTCATCGCGCCTGTATTTGACTACATAATCCACCCCCTCGTGAATGACCGGCTCTATATCCCGGAAACACTGCGGTGGCGGGTATCCTGAAAGGTTGGCCGATGTACTGACGATGGGTTTTCTGAACCGGCGGATCAGGTGCTTGCAGAAGGTATCGCCGCAAATCCGTATGGCCACCGAACCATCGGCTCCCAGCAGGTTGGATGCCAGCCCCACCCCTCCTTCATAAATGACCGTGGTAGGTTTGGTAACCCCTTTGATATAATCGAATATTTGCAGGTCGGGCTGGGTTACGTGGCGAAGGATATCTTTTTCATCGGCCACCAGCACGATCATGGCTTTGTTATCGGCCCTGTGCTTCAGTTGGTAAATCCTTTTCACCGCATCTTCATTGGTAGCATCGCAACCGATACCCCAGATGGTATCCGTAGGATACAGGATCAGTCCTCCTTTTTGCAATACATCGAGACAGGCATCAATATCTTGTTGGAATGGAAGCATCTTCATACAAAATTACCGGCAGCAAATTACAAATTGTAACGCAGATACATGCTGCAAAAGCCATGATACTGTATGTTTGCACAAAAAACTGACCATGGAATCATTGAAAGCCCTGATACAGGAAGCCTGGGGCAACCGGGAGTTATTGAAAGAAGTGACCTACACCGAAGCCGTTCGCACCATTATTGAAGAGGTTGACAAAGGCAGGCTGCGTGTAGCTTCCCCGGAGAATGGCCGGTGGGTGGTGAACGAGTGGGTGAAACAGGCTATTTTGATGTATTTCAGCATCCAGCAAATGCAGACCTGGTCTATCGCGCCTTTCGAATTTTACGACAAAATGCTCCTCAAAAATAATTACCGCGAACTGGGTGTAAGGGCTGTTCCCCATGCCGTAGCCCGTTATGGCGCTTTCCTGGGCAGGAATGTGGTACTCATGCCCAGCTATGTGAACATTGGCGCATACGTAGATGAGGGCACCATGGTAGACACCTGGGCCACCGTGGGAAGCTGTGCCCAGATAGGCAAAGGCGTTCACCTGAGTGGTGGCGTAGGCATCGGTGGCGTGCTCGAACCATTGCAGGCGAGCCCCGTAATCATTGAAGACGGATGCTTTATCGGTAGCCGTTGCATTGTAGTAGAAGGCGTGATCATAGAAAAAGAAGCGGTGCTGGGCGCTAATGTGGTACTTACCCAATCAACCAAGATCATCGACGTTAGTGGGCCTGATCCCATTGAATACAAGGGCCGTGTTCCTGCCAGAAGTGTAGTGATCCCGGGCAGCTATACCAAAAAGTTCAATGCGGGCGAATACCAGGTAAGCTGCGCCCTCATCATTGGTCAGCGTAAACCCAGTACAGACCTGAAAACCAGCCTCAACGACGCATTACGCGATTTCAATGTAAGCGTATAAACTCATTATTGACCGTTCAATTATACTTGATAGATGGCAGCACAACGCATCGGGTTAAAAGGATTTTTGATCACGTTGCTGGGTGCTGTCTTCTTTTCTACCAAAGCCATTTTTGTAAAACTGGCTTTTCATGATACAGGCACCGATGCCGTTACTTTACTCACGGTGCGCATGTTATTCTCCCTGCCCTTGCCATTATTGCAACCGTACTGCCTTCTTTTATGATGAGTGCCGGTATGAAAAGCATTGGCAGTAACAATGTAGCCATCATCACCAGTATTGGTCCTGTTTCCACCATCCTGCAGGCGCATTTTATCCTTGGCGAACCCATATTGGGCTTACAGCTAGCCGGTACAGCACTGGTGATCATAGGCCTATTGTTCATCGGCTGGCGCTCGGCGAATTGATGGGTGTCTGTCATTTACCGAGGTTTTTCCGTCACTTACCGCCTTTCCTACTGTACCTGCCTAAAGAGGCTTCTCCGGCTTTTTTCGTGCCACTAGATTTGTGCTATCAAAAGATAAATAATGGAAGACTTCAACAAAAACATTCAAAACGAAAAACACAGCCGATTCTGGACCGGGCTGATATTTGTACTGATCGGCGTGGGGTTGCTGCTCCAGCAAATAAGCGCGCCCTTCCCTCACTGGCTGTTTACCTGGCCCATGATACTTATCATCATTGGGTTGATCTCAGGTATCAAACACAGGTTCCGGAATTTTTCCTGGTTTATCATTGCCGGCATTGGCGTGGTTTTCCTGATGGGAGAAGTATTCAATGATATGGACATGCGGACTTATATGTGGCCCATCATCATCATCGGAGTAGGACTCATTTTCATGTTCCGCCCCAGGCGCAGGTCGCGCTGCTTCAACCGCTGGCAAGACCGGTACGGGAAATATGACTATGATAAAGTACATGTATTTGGCGATGCAGAAATACATACAGAAGATGTGATCGACAGCGTATCAGTTTTCAGCGGCGTTAAAAAAACAGTCACATCGAAAAATTTTAAGGGCGGGGAAATTTGTTGTTTCATGGGCGGCGCTGAAGTCAATCTGAGCCAGGCCGATATTACCGGCACCATCGTGATAGATATCACCCTCATTTTTGGCGGAGCCAAGCTCATCATCCCCCCGCATTGGGAAGTCAGGTCAGAGTCCGTGGCCATTTTCGCCGGTATCGATGACAAACGCCCGGTGCAGGCCAGCAATTTCGATCCTTCTAAAGTGATCATCATACGTGGCACCAGCATTTTTGGCGGCATTGAGATCAAAAGTTATTAAATCAATTCAACTGTTTTCACCTTGTAAATTGATCTGTTATGGAATGGTATCTTGCAAAACTGGTGTATCGCATCATTTGCGGCAATGGCGAACACCATGCACAGTTCGATGAACAACTCAGGCTCATCCATGCAGAAGACGAACTGCATGCCTTTAACAAAGCCCAGCTCACCGGCCAGAAAGAACAGGAAAATTTTTTCAACCAGGCCAACCACCTGGTGCAATGGAAGTTCATCAACGTAACCGAGCTGCACAAACTGGAAAAGCTTACAGATGGCGCCGAAGTGTATTCCCGCATCAGGGAAGAAGATGACGGCCGTGCTTACCAGCACTCCGTTCATGCAAAAGCGGGATATTTGTTGGAGCAGTGTACCGATAAATTCCTGGAAACTGTTTAACCGATATGGTAAGATCTATCACAACAGGCAAAGGCTTTTACATTATTTTCTGCTGCTGGTGGCTGGCGTGGATACTCGTCCAGGCCGCCATGGTAGAGCGGGCGGGCTTTGATTTCCTGATTGCTTTTACAGATGCTCTTTGCTGTAATATATTGCTGGCAGGCTGTTGCGCACTGATCGTTAACAATATGCGGTTTTACCTGCCCAGGAAGGAACGCTATTGGTACCTGCTGGTTGTGAGCCTGGTGGAGAGCGCTATCTGGTTATTGATGAGCAAATGGATATTGAAATTGTTGTTCAGAAGCAATGTAGCTTATCAGGCTTTTCTCGATCAATCGGTTCCGATCCGTTATATTCTCGCCTTTCTGATGATCGGATGCATGGCCATGATAGCCATCCTGTGGTATACCCTGCAGGAACAACAGGAGAATGACCGGCGTAAAGAAGATGCAGAGCGGTTGGCCAAAGACGCCGAACTGCTCAAACTGCGTCAGCAGTTGCAACCGCATTTTCTTTTCAACAGCCTTAATTCCATCAGTGCGCTGGCCGGTAGTCAGCCTGAAAAAGCCCGGCACATGATCCAGCAATTGTCTGATTTTTTAAGAGGCACTTTAAAGAAAGAAGAGCACCAGTTGGTGACGCTGGAAGATGAGTTGCATCACCTGCAATTGTACCTGGAGATTGAAAAAGTGCGCTTCGGTCACCGGTTGCAAACAGCTATCAATGTAAGAGAAGAAGCCGGCAAACTATTAATCCCTTCACTCCTGTTACAACCGATCGTAGAGAATGCCATCAAATTCGGTCTATATGATACCATCGATACCGTATTGATCAGTCTGGATGCCGCTCAGCGAAAAGGTATGCTGGAACTTACGGTCACCAATCCATTCGATGAAACAACTGCTGTCAATACCCAGGGAACAGGGTTCGGACTGGCATCCATCCAGCGCCGACTTTTCTTGCTATATGCGCGGAACGACCTGTTATTAACGCATGCAAACGGTTCTGTTTTTTCAACTACGCTACTCATCCCACAAAATATTTATGAAGGCCATCATCATTGACGACGAATTCCTGGCAAGGAACATGGTAAAAGAATACCTGCAATACTATCCTGAAATAGAAGTAGTGCAGGAGTGCAGTAATGGATTTGAAGGAATCAAAGCCATACAACAACACCAGCCCGATCTCTTATTTCTCGACATACAAATGCCGAAGATCAATGGATTTGAAATGTTGGAACTGGTAGAGCAGCCACCTGCTGTTATTTTCACCACTGCTTTCGAGGAATATGCCATCAAAGCTTTTGAAGCACATGCCATCGATTACCTGCTGAAACCCTTCAGCAAAGAACGGTTCGATAAAGCCATGCAGAAATGGCAACAACTGGGCAGGCAGGAAATGGCACTGCAAACGGGTCAATTATTGGAGGGTCTGGGTAACCAGCCTTTCCGTTCCAACAGGATCGTGCTGAAGGATAATGGAAAGATCAAGATCATCCCTACGGCGAATATCCGTTACCTCGAATCGGCCGATGATTATGTGAAAATCCATACGGCAGAAGGTGCGTTCCTGAAGAACCGGACGATGCAGTATTTTGAGCAACAACTCGACCCGCAGCAATTCGTGCGCATCCACCGTTCATACCTCGTGAATGTGCAGCTCATCAGTCGAATTGATCCTTATGAAAAAGACGGCCATCTGGCCATTCTCAGTGTGGGGGTAAGGCTTCCCGTGAGTAAATCGGGATACCAGAAATTAAAGCAACTGCTGGGAATATAATTTTTGCCAGGTAGCTTCGATGATGGCGGGAATCTGTTGAAAATCCCGGGCTTTATCCAGGAAATGATCGGCGCCGCAGCGGAGGCATTCCGATTTGTAGCCGGAAAGGGTATTATTGGTAAGGATCACTACTACCGGCAAAAAGCCTTCCATTTTCCGGATGTCTTTCAGCATCTGGAGACCATTTTTCCCCGGCAGGTTGAGATCCAGGAGTATGATATCCGGCCGGCAACCATCATTTAACAGAGCCATTCCCTCTTCGGCGCTTTTGGCTGATTGGATTTCCCTTACTGACCCCAGATCGGCCAATAGCAAGAGCAACCTTTCCCTGATAAAATCAGAGTCGTCCACCATTAATAATCGTAATGCGTTGGCAATCATAGCATTTAAAATAGACGACTGGGGGTGCATCATCTGTTTGGAGTAAAAAAAGCTTTGTAAAGGATTAGCCCTACAAAGCTTGCGTAGCGGTTAACTACAAGGTTTCTCAAGGAGAATCAGGTAATGTGGACGTTAACCCAACACAGGAAGCGTCCGGCTAACGGGCTTTTAGAGGATCTTTACTTAGAATATTGGATAATACATCACAAAGAAACACAGTTCCCACCAGTCCGCCCATAACAAGAGTTATATAAAATGCGTAGTATAAACACTACAATAAACGGTGTTTTGTCAAACAATATTGTTCTGGATGGCGTAACGGACCAGGTCGGCATTGCTTTGCATCTTCATTTTGTCCATGATCCTGGCGCGGTAAGTGCTGATGGTATTTACGTTTAGGGAGAGTATATCACCGATCTCGGAGATGCTTTTACCAGACACCAGCATTTTGAATACTTCAAATTCGCGGTCTGATAATTGTTCGTGAGGGGCTTTGTCGCTTTTCTCTTCCAGTGAACCTGCGAGCACTTCAGCCACCTCACTGGTAATGTATTTTCTTCCGCTCAATATTTGTTGAACGGCTTTCACCAATTCATAAGGTGCACTTTCTTTGGTGAGATAACCAGCCGCTCCTGCCTTGATAGCACGTACCGCATATTGTTCAGGCGAATGCATGCTCAACATGAGCACAGGCGTTTGGGGGGCATGCTCTTTGATCTGCTTGAGTATTTCGATACCGGAATACCCGGGCATGCTGATATCGGAAATAATGATATCCCAGCTTTCTCCGACTGCTTTCTTGAACAGATCAGCAGAATCGGATACATCATGCACTTCTGCAAAAGAAAGTGATTCTTCCAGTATCTTTCTGAGCCCTTCTCGGATCAATGTGTGATCGTCTGCGATCAATATTCTCATTTAATGTTCCTTGTTTGATTTGCAGTACTGCTGATGGCGTAAAGTTAATGAGTTCTGGTTAACCTTACTCGCCATTCATATCAAGTTCCAATAAACAAATAAAGCAGATAGCCGAACCAACGGCAATCTGCTACACCAAAACTCCAAAAATGTTTATACGATCCTGTTAGGCCAAGAAATAAAATAGGGGCGGAGAAGATTCGCCCCTATTCCGTAGTTTTTGCAATAGAATATAGGATTCGTATAGCTATAAGGAAATTGGAATCAGGGATAGATTTACTAAAACTCATACAAAGCTAACCAGAGAAAAAGATTAAGTTTCTGTGTAAATCACCATTTCTTAACGGTGAAAACACGGAATTTTTCAGTGTTCTAACTTCGTATTTTTCCCATTCCGGGACCTTTCACCCCATCATTTCTTCAATTTGCCGGTCATTCAGTGGTTTAGAATAGGCTTTTTGCACCAATGGATAGGTCATAGCCCTTTTGATGTCTTCCGGATAGACCGAAGAAGTTAAAATAAACACACGGATTTCACCCAGGTTTGGCCGGCTTTCCGCCATTGCCTTGAAATGGTCCAGGAAATCCCATCCATCCATTACAGGCATATTGATATCAAGCAGGATGATCTGGGGCAGGCTGGCCTCCCCCTCTTCCGATGCACGGAGCAACAACTCGATAGCTTCTTTTCCGTTCTGGGCAATATCAATGCAAACGTCTGGATGATAGTGCCGGAATATTTCCCGACTGAGGAAATTCGTTACATCATCGTCGTCTACCAAAAGTATCCGCTGGTATTCAGGCGTCATAGGGCATTGTGTTTTTTTTCAGGAATACTTGAAATGCAGTACCCCTGTTCACCATACTTTCCACTGCTATCTTACCTCCAAGGGCTTCTACCTGGCTTTTAACGATGTAGAGTCCCAATCCCTTTCCTTCCGTATTTTCATGAAAGCGTTGGTACAATCCGAATATTTTGTTCCCGTATTTTCCCATATCAATTCCTTTGCCATTATCTGTGATGGTAAGTACCACAAACTCTCCGTCTTCCTGCGTAGTAATATGGATAACAGGCCGTTCATGCTCCTTCCGGTATTTGATGGCATTGGTGATGGTATTCAGGAACACACTGTGAATAACTTTCCCGGGATAGCAGATGTCTTTTGCTTTGGAGAAATCATAAGTAATCGCCGCCTCTTTTTCCATGATCTCTTCCGAGATGGAATGCATCACATCTGTCAGTTCTTTTTCGAATGAGACCGGTTCCCGCAGTTCCGTTTTGTGCACCCGGGAGCTTAGTATTTCATTGAGATCCTCCAGTGTACTGCTCAGCTTATCAATACTGAGGTTGATCTTATCAAAAATATCCTTATTCCTGCCTGCCAGTTCTTCTTTGTTGAATAACCAGGTAAGGCTGCGCAGGTTGGCAACAGGGGCACGCAGGTTGTGTGAAGTAATATAAGCAAATTGTTGCAATTCCTTATTGCTGATCATCAGTTCCTCGGTAAGTTCCTGCAGTTCCATCTCCTTTTGCTTGATATCATCCATATCGATATGAATGCCTGCTGCACGGATGGTTTCCCCCTGCTCATCCCGTAGGGGGGATTTGCTGATGGATAATATCCATTTCCATTTATTCTCGCGGGTCTTCATCCGCATCATCACCTGGTAACTGCTGACTTTACGCGTCATATAATCGTTGTATTGTTTTTCTATCGCTTCCCGTTCATCAGGATGCAGCAGCATGGTAAAAGTTTCCCATTTATTATCCAGTTCTCCCGGGTCATATCCCAACATGATCTTCCACATATCGTTGAAATAAATCGTGTTGTTCCGGATATCCCAATCCCATATACCGATTTCAGCAGCATCGGTAGCCATTTCCAATCGCTCTTCACTGATGCGCAATTGCTCCTGTGTACGTTTTCTTTGCTCAATTTCTTTTTCCAGTTGCAGCGTTCTTTTCCTGACCGAGGCCCTCAATGATATGCTGTACAATATGATGATCAGCAATACCAACAGGACTGCTACCGACAGGATGATCCCCATTCGTATCACATCAGATGAGAAGCCTTTGCTCTCACTGTACACAAACCCATCGAGCCGCGCATGCGGCGAAACCAGCTTCAATGACTTATAGATATCAAGGATATGATTCCAGCGTCCTTCATTCATGTGCCCTATTTCCACTATATCGTGCACGATCAGTTTGCGCATATCTTCGGCTTCCACCAGCAGTTCGGCCTTTGTAACGCCCCTTTCTTTTACGCCAGGCAATGTGAGGATATAATCGGCTATTTCTTCCGGGTGATCCAGGGCATAATCCCATCCTTTGAAGCTTGCCTTCACAAACTTCCTGGTCTTTTCAGGGTTATTCTCTGCCGTGCTTTGGAGTGAAAAGAGCAAGTCTCCATAAAAGTCAATGCCGTAGTTGATGGGTTGTATATAAGACGGTTTTATCCCCTGCTTCCGCAACTGGTTGAGCTCATCGGAATAATAACCGGTCATCGCATCTACCTTCCCTTTGATGAGATCGTCGTTTTTCCAACTATGTGTTACCACATGCAACGAATTGATGGGAATGCCTTCTTTGAGAAAAACAGCTTGTAATTCTATCCAGCCTTGCGCTTCCGAAACCATCAGGGTCTTGCCTACCAGGTCCGACGGCACACGGATACCCCTGCTGGCCAAAGAGATCAATATATAGGGTGAATGTTGAAAAAGCGCCCCCAATGCCACTATCGGTTTGCCTTTGGCGAACTGGATCATCAGATCAGAACCGGAAATGCCGAACTGCGCCCGCCCCGCCAATACTTCCTGCAGCGGGTCGTGATTGCCGTCTCCGGGAACCAATTTTACTTTCAGGCCTTCAGCGCTGTAAAAACCTTTGATCTGTGCCGCATAATAACCTGCAAACTGGAACTGGTGCCACCATTTCAACTGGAGATGCAGGGTATCATTCGCCGCTTCGGCCCGTTGCACAATACAACATCCCGTCAACAACAAAAGCAGCAATGTATTCCTGATGTACCACATTGGTCTGACGAAGGGCTATGGTGAATGGACCATTGATTGCGCCAAGATAATCTGTTTCAGTCATATCAGGTAGATTCATTAATAAAAGACAAAAAAGTATTTTATTAAATCGATTCATTTACCTTTGCTATTGCAATCAATGATATGTTTTCAAAGACCTGTACTTATGCCATCCGGGCCATGCTGTTCATTGCCCGGCACGCCGAAACCGATAATAAGCTGGGCATCAAGGAAATTGCCGGAGGCATTGACGCACCTGAGCATTTTATTGCAAAAATTTTGCAGCAATTGAGCAAAAAGGGTTTGGTATCGTCGCTGAAGGGACCATCGGGCGGGTTTTACCTGGATAAGAAAACGGGTAAATGTACCCTGGCCGACATTGTGCAGGCTGTTGATGGCGATTCGTTGTTTACAGGTTGTGCATTGGGACTCTCCCATTGTTCGGAACAATATCCCTGTCCACTCCACCATGAATTCAAAAAGATCAGGAAAGAGATTCATGAAGCGTTGAAGTCAACCAGGCTTTCAGAGTTCAATGAAGAACTGCTTCAGCAATTCACTTATCTGAAAAACAGATAAACGTTATGCAAACACGGCACGACATTCACAATGAGACCGACATCAGTTTACTGGTTCACCGCTTCTACGATAAAGTAAGGGAAGATGCGCTGTTAGCTCCTATATTCAATGAGCGGATCGGCAGTCACTGGCCCGCGCACCTGCAAAAGATGGTCTATTTCTGGCAAACCGTTTTACTGGATGAACAAAAATATTTTGGGAGTCCTTTTCCCCCTCATGCCAGGCTACCTATTGCACACGCACATTTTGAAAGATGGATGCAATTGTTTACCGCTACCATTGATGAATTGTTCGATGGAGAAAAAGCGGCGGAAGCCAAATGGAGGGCCGGTAAAATGGCCGAGCTGTTTGAAATCAAAATAGCCCATCACCAGCGCAACAACATGCAAAACCTGATATAATGCCTTCTGCACAATTCACCATCAAAAGGGTATACGAAAAGCCTTCGGCCAAAGACGGTTACCGGGTGTTGGTTGACAGGCTCTGGTTTAACCTTATAATTTGCCCGCACCAACAAAACGCACCCAATCGATTACCCGTGAAGTATAGCCGTATTCATTATCGAAGAAAGCCATCAGGTTCACGGTGCGGCCTGTTACAGTTGTCAGTGACCCGTCGATAATGGCTGAATGACTATTGCCTTTGATATCGAGTGAAACCAATGGGTCTTCGGTATACTGAATGATGTCTTTGTATTCCCGCTTAGCAGCCTGCTTGAACAGTTCATTCACCTGTGCTGCCGTAACCGCCTCTTTCATCTGGAAAACAAAATTAGCCAGTGCACCGTTCGCGACCGGTACGCGGGTAGTAATGGTATAGATGCAGCCTTTCAACAGAACAAAGAGTCGCTCTAAAGATTGTGCCAGGTCAACAGGTACGGGAATGATAGATTCGGCAGCAGCCCTGCCTCTGCGAAGATCTTTATGCGGACCATCCACCAGTTCCTGCCTGGATGTATATGAATGCAGCACATTGATGTGCACCGATTCTATGCCGATGGATTGCATGAGATAGATCAGGTGCGTTGAGCAATTGGTCATGCAGCCTCCGGGGGAAATCAGGTGTTTATCTCCATTCAGTTGGTGCTGATTGAATCCATAAATCCTTAGCGGAATATCTTCTGCACCCGTAGTGGACAGAATGACGTTCCCTGCTCCTGCTTCCAGGTGTTGAGATGCGAGGGCTTTCGTCAGGAATTTACCGGTACACTCCAAAACAAGATCAACCTGCAATGCTTTCCAGGGCAGTTTTGCAGGGGCAGGTTCATGCAAAAAGCGAATAGTTTGACCGGCAGCGATGAGTTCGTTGTTTTCTACGGCGATCTCAAAGGTAGCCGGACCATATACTGAATCGTACCTGAGTAAATAAGCCAACTGGTGCAGTTCCATGGTGTCATTCACTGCTACTAACTCTACACCAGGCATCATTACCAATCTCCTGAACAATAACCGGCCAATCCTGCCCATTCCGTTGATCGCTATTCTCATCGCTGTTTTTTAGCGTGTAAAATTAGCGATTTCATGTGGTGAATGGCCCACCATGCATGGACGTTGGAAATGGAGCTACAACTTTCTCATCAGTTTTACCAGTTCCCTGGCAATACATGCATTTCCCTTATCGGAGGGATGCAGCCCATCATAAGTCATCCCAATAGCTTCTACAGGATAGGGATAGGCGTCTTTTGCGGGATCGAACGGAACACCCGTGTAGGCCGGATAAGGGTAGTTTTTGTATTCACCCGTTTGCGGATCGCGCAGCCGTTTGAACTGAACGAGGCGGGGGATTTCAAGTTTCTTATTATGATAGAGGTCAACTATTTTAAAATGTTCATGCGCTCCTATATTACGTATGGCATCCACTACCTGTTCCAGTGTCTGGCCCGCTTTTGCTTTATAAGAGCCATAAGCATTGTTCCTGGCATTATTGATATACACAAAATCGCTTCTTTGCATGGGCGTGATCAACACGATCGTCGCACTAGGATTCAGTGAACGTATCTTGTTGATGATGATACGGAAAGCGCCATACACAGTGCTATCCCCTGTTGCCATAACATAATCTTCCCACCTGCCTATATGGTCTCCGTGCCACCAGTCATTAGTGCCTAAAAAGATAGAATATATATCGGCCCGGGGAATGTTTAGGCGCTCAATAGAGTCGGCAATCCTTCTTGAAGTCCAGCCATTGTGTCCCTGGTTAACATATTGTATGTATGGCAGCTTTTCTGTTACGCGCGAAAGGTAGCCTTTGGTAACCCGGTTGCCCGTTTCATTCGCGTGGTCATTGAGGTAGGTAATAGAATCGCCAATGGCAACCCAGGTAATCGGGTGGCGGGTGAATGAACAGACAAAAAGGAAAATAACGGGGAGATAAATGCACTTCTTCATATGTATATAAAGATAGAGGAGAAATAAAAAAACCTCGCATTTATCACAAATACGAGGCCCTCAGGTGCACCCAACTGTACAATTCTCGAACCATTTTATACCGGATTTGACAAGACTTGCGAATCTTATGATTGCATAAGAATTCAGCAGGTCTTTTTTATTGCCTGATTTTAAGCGGTTTAAAAACCATAAAATTGAGAAGTATGAAAATTGATAAAAGCTACATGGATTTTATCCTGTCCATTAAACAGCAAATTGTGCAGAGCCGGTATGTGGCAGCCAGGCTTGCTAACCGGGAGCAACTGATGCTATACTTTAAAACAGGCTTAATGATATCGGAGAAGATAAAGGCCCAAAAATGGGGTGCCAAAGTGCTTGACCAGATTTCGGTTGACCTGCAAAAAGAACTACCAGGACTCAAGGGCTTCTCGACGGGAAATCTTAAAAAAATAAGGCTGTTTGCAGAAACTTATGCACCCCATTTGGCAATTGGTTCAACGCCGTCGAACCAAATTGGGCTGGCTGGTACTGGGGAGAGTTTTTCAATTAGTTCGACACTGTTGAACCTAATTGAAGACAGGACTTTTTTCGAAGCATTTACAGCTATCAGTTTCTCCCATCATTTTGCAATTATCACCAAAGTGAAAGGTTGGGAAGCCCGGATATTTTATATCCAAACTGCAGCAGGCAGTTTCTGGTCTTTATCGGTTTTAGAACATCATATTGAGAATGACTTTTATAGTAAAACGGGAAAACTGCCCAATAATTTTGATAGTACACTGACAGATAACCTCAAGCCATCTGCATTGAAGGTTTTCAAAGATGAATACCTGCTCGATTTTATTGCAGGTGAAGAACTGGATGACGAACGGCATATAGAACAGCAGGTGGTTTTAAATATCAGAAACTTTATACTGCAAATGGGTAAGGGTTTTTGTTTTATTGGAAATCAATTCCGGTTGGAAGTGAATGGCGATGAATTTTTTATTGACCTGTTATTTTTCAATCGCCACCTTCAATGCCTTGTGGCATTTGAATTAAAAAGAGGTAAGTTTCGGCCCGCCGATGCCGGGCAACTCAATTTTTACCTGAATGTATTGGACGAAAAAATAAAACTGGAACAGGAAAACTCAAGCATTGGTATCATACTTTGCAAGGAAAAAAACAATACTGTAGTTGAATTTGCTATAAAGAGTTATGATAAAGCAATGGGTGTCGCTACTTACAAAACTTCCAGGAAAACACCAGATAAAATGAAAAAAGTCCTGCCTGATACAAATTCCTTAGTAAAACTCTTAAACTAAGTCAAATAAGTTTCGAATAAGCAGTTCACTTTTCTCAGAAATGTGAAGGTCTCTTATTTCGTTGATTTTCAGGGAGATTTGGAGTAATTTGGGGCAAGAAAATTCAAATTAATTGCATATATTTGATTATCAATTAATTAAATCTTTTAACCTTATTGCTGACTTAGATTTATGACACCTGAAACCATCAAACAAAGAGTACGGGAATTTCAAAAGCGTACCAATTTCGGCCGCCTTGATGAAGATAATTTTGCGCCATGGTGGCTGCAACAACATTTTCGTTTGTCGGATGAAGAAGCCACTATGCTTAGTTCTGACGGATTATTCGATTTGGGTATTAACGCCTTTAATATTCAGGAAAAGCAGGGCGAAGTGGTTTTAACCCTGGTTCAGGCAAAATATTCGGAGGATACAAATCAGATTAACAAAGCAATTAACGAACTCTCAAAGTTTCTGCCCCGGTTGGTTCAGGTATTAGAAAATATAGAAGCCGCCGCTGAAGAACAAGATATACTTGCCAAACGTCTAAAGCAGAAAATAAAATCTGCTGCAGGGTTTAAAAAACTATCTGTTGAGATAAACGCATACATTCTTTCGCTTTCGGATGAAAGTGAAGAGGAAATTGCTACTAAAGCTGAAAAGAACAAAGCAGAACTTTTCAGAACTTTTGAAAGAGAATTTACAAGTGCCAACTTTGCATTATCCCTTTCTGTTCTCAATGTGAACAATCTTATTGAATCAGGAAAAATTGATTCAAGAAGGCCGGCTGCTCCTTTTCAAATTCATTTCGATGGCTCTGATGAAATTGTAATGAATAACTCTACCTTTTTATCTGGCTTCGGTAAAATGGCTGACCTGGTTAATCTATATGAGATGAAAGGAAACCAATTGTTTGATAAAAATGTGCGGTTATATTTATATGGCAAGAAAAATGAAATAAAGGGGCCAGCCGGGAAAATAAAAGAAACGCTTGACCTGATTAACAACAGAAGATTTCCACCTGAAAAGTTTGGCTTTTTGCATAATGGCGTAACCATCTATTCCACTAAAATAAATGTAAAAAAGAAGGATAAGACTGTAGAGCTGGTTAATCCATCTGTATTGAACGGATGTCAAACAATTAAATCTGCATATTTCTTTTATCAGGAAGCGGTCTCGAAGAATAAATTGGACGAAAAAATATGGAATAAGATACCTGTATCTATCCGCATTGTTGCTACTGATGAAAAGGAGCTTTGGCGTGAGGTAGCTGAAGCTAACAACAGGCAAAATTCGATGTCGGCTGCTGCATTAAGAGCAAATGATGAAATACAGATTACCCTTGAAAACCGGTTCAAAGACTTAGGTATTTTCTACGAGCGGCAAGAGGGTGCCTTTGAAAACCTAATAAGGGAAGGAAAAGAAAAGTTCACGGAGAAGTATTACAACAGTACAAAAGAGCCTATTTACATAGATTCACTGGCTCAGGTACTTGTATGCTGTTCTGAAATGCCATTGGCCTACGCCTCCCGTGTGAGTGAAATATTTGAATCAAAAAAGCTATACGACAAAGTATTTTCAGGAAAGAACCTGCAACACATCCAATTTCTTGTTCTGGCACATAATCTCCGGCGGGTTATGGAATATGCAGTAAGAAATGCAGTGCCCGGCAACGCTACCAAAATCTATGCTGACTTTAAAGGATCCAAATACCGTGATCTTTTTACCCACATTGTACTTAAAGCTATTGTTAAGGGTGGTACATTAGATCAATACCTCCAAAACTATAGCTCCACTGTTTTATCAGGCCAAGGTAAAGTTGCTTCAGAACTTATTGATGAACTAAGGGAGGTTATTAAATCTACCGACACCATGATTCTTCAGAAAGTAACAGATGTGTACCGGTACTATGATGATGCGGCAGAAAAATATTACTGGAGTAAGCAAAGCAACCAGGAGCTTTGTGATAAAGTGATTTCAAAATTGAAATTGAGTTATGTTGATGTTTTAGGAAGTGTGAAATAAAGCTTTCATGGTTATTTTACCACCTTCATTAAGTCATATTCATTAATGTTTTGTCGGGTAGTAACTGCCAGACCTATGTAATGGTCTATATTGTTTTTGAAGTTTTCCCATTTTACTGATGGAATATAAGATGGGTTGCCCTCATAAATCTTTTGTCCATTGCAATGGCGAATATTGTCCTCCTTTTTCTTGTGGTTAAACATATTCAATCTGAGTATTTCAAAAAGAGTGTTGGTGTGATATGTTATGCTGTTACACAAGGGGTTTTCAGTAATGTAATAACTATAGCTGCCATATTCATCAGGTAAAACAACTGCCAAAACAGCATTTGTCTTGCTATTGCCCCCATCCCTGGATTGTTCCTTAAGGGAATAAGAAACCTCCCAGGGTATCCATTGGTCTTTATCGGCTATTGTATCGTTTTTCATGCCTTTTGAAATAAGAACAATTGTGACAGAACTCCTGAAAATTTTATCACCGAGTTTTGATGCAATGGTAGAGTCCTGCAATGTAGCCATACTTTCACCATCATCCTCTCCCTTATATAAATAATCTTCCTGCTCTAACAAATCAGCAAGCTTATCTACATAATGCCTCGCAGTAGTTGTGCCAATTACGTCCGGTAATTGAAAAACATTTACATCTGAATATTTATACGAAACAAAAATTGCTTTCCCCATAAGTTATCTATTTAATAAAGTCTGCTAATAAATCCCTGAATAAAGCCATATAGGCATAGTCATTTGTCAGGCGTTTATTTTTACTATTTTGAAATTCATCATACACAATTTTTGCAGCGGCACCGGTACTTGCAAGCGGAATTGTTAATGCTTGTGGATAATACTCCCTGAACATCCTATATTCATCAATTACCCCTTCCATTCCGCCGATAAAAACAGCAGCGGAAAAAATATTTTCTTCAAACATCTTTTTTCGCATTTGAAAAACACTTGAAGAAATATCCCCGTAATCTGGAATGAGCTGAATATTCTCAAAGGCAAAATTATCTTTTGGAAAATCCTTTTCAAAATGCCTGGACTGATACAAAGTAATATGACTTTTCCATTCACCAGTCATCCGTTCAACTACATACCTTATTAAAGGAGTTATAGCCGGATGACCTCCCCATACTAAATGTGCTTTTGGGATTACTACTGCAGCGAGTGCCCTTACAGAATCCCTGATAGCTAATACATCAGCCGTATCATAAAACTCCGGATGCCTGTCAGCGTACGGAATGCTTGCTGATAGAAATATTTTATTTAAGATTTTTTTAGCCATTGTTCTGCATCAAATATTTTTATTGTTTTTATTGGCAAGTGCTTATCTAACCAATCAAGATGTTCAATCCATTTATTACGAATGTTTATATGGTCATACACAAGATAAACCTGTGGATTTTTTAATGAAGCGATTTTCTTAACACCGTCCTCAGCCTGGTTATACCGGAATGCCTGCGGCACACCAACAGTAGGTATCATCACATAGTTTTGACCGTTGGCTTTTGTAACCGTAATTATTTTTTCTGGATGAAGTATTACGGATACACCTGTCTTCTTTGCTGCTGAAATAAACTCAGTTACAATGTTATCCTGCCGGGCAGCAAGGCTTCTTGCTCTTAACGATTCTGCCTGCTGAACAATTTTCTCAATAACAGCATTTGTAAGATAGCTGTTTGAATTAGTAAAGTGATTGTTGCCAAAATCAGTATCATTCAATTGAAAAGGAATACTAAGTTCTGCTTCTCTTTCCTGTCTATGTGTTGGCCATATCAATTGCAGGATGCCAATCATCATGGCATTTGCCTTGGCGAGTTCTTTTGTAGTCCACTCGCTTTTTAAAAAGCCCGGAGTGTTTAATAAGACTACAATATCTGTATCAGCCATCCTGTGCCATAATTCTTCCTGAAATGGTTCTCCCGGTCTTACACTATGCGTATCGAGAAAAACATCGAAGCCGTTTTTCTCTAATGCTTCAAAAAGCTGAATGGCTACTTTACTTGATTCATCTCTTTTATAGCTGATGAAAATTCTTCTTGTATTTCTCAACAGGCTAAGTCCCTCCATTATTACCCCAACCAATGACTCAATCTTTTCGCCAGAAGAAAGTTCAAAACCATTTATCGTTTCAAGCTGCTTAGGTATTGTTTGTTTAAACCGGGTTAAATCATCTGTAACCGGCAGAATCAACGAGGCATCGGCGATGAGGCGATTAAGTTTGTCTGTATTTTGAAATTTACCATCCGGGTCACCAAAATACAAACAATACATAGGCATATTAGGCTTGTATTCAATATCAAAATTGTTTTCATCGAGAAATACTACCAAATCCCGAAGCATGCCTAATTCTTCTACATGGGTGTAGAATGATTGCTTAATCTTTTCCCAATATGAATTCGGAGTGCCAATAAATGTGAGCTGGTATTTATATAGGGGTGTCATTTTTTTAACTATTGAGCCAATCCTTTAAAGAGGTTATTGTTCTGTTTTTATTCTTTTGTCTTGGAGTGCATACATAATAACCTCTTTTTATTGGGTTGCCACTTGAATATTTCGTAGTACCGTCCCTAAACTCGATGGTATGGTAAATCCGCATATATTCATTGCCAATGAAATTTTCGTCAGCCGTCCCTTTGTCTTTTAAAGGAAGCAAAGCAATTTCTCCTGGCTTTTTTGTCGAATCGCTAATGCCAAGTTCCCAATTACACCAATACGATTGAATGGCTTCCTTAGTAGCAAAGAATATAAACTTGTCGCAGCTTTTGATTTCCTGTTTTATACGCAGGGTTGTTTCTGCTGATGTTTCTCCAGGCATTGTATTATCCATACTATCTATGTATGGTGTTGCGCCTAAGTCCTTGAGCATTTTTATTACACCACGCAGGTCTTTCCACTCTTTATCTTTTTCATCATAATGTTTATGAGACAGAAACACTGATGCAGAGTCAGTATCAAATGTGGATTTACTAAAGTTTCTTGACTCGTTTAAGATTTCAGTCACTACGGACTTTTCAAGAATATCGCTGCTAAAATGTTCTCTTTCGAATATCATGGATGGTTTGGGGCTGTGGTTAGCAATTTACAAAAGTTATATTATCTGTTACATTTGCACGAAATATCAGGAAATTTTGTACTTAGTATTAAGGACTTTTGCAAAAAAGTAAAATCTCATTAAGTGGTTATACTTGCCGGCAATCTATCTTCCGGCGTCTTCCGCAGCATCATCTACCCAGTCAGTAAAATTTTTATTTCCTCCATCAAAATCCCAGCAATAAGTTTTAAATTTATTTGAAAAGGTATAGAACTCCCCATAATCATTGCCAAACCAAAAACTATCTTCGAAATATAAAGTGTTTGATTTTTTATTGTTTATTTGAGGCAGGTCGTCAAACTCAATCCATCTGCCATTTTTTAATTCATAAAAATTTACTTTTCTCCCTTCTTCCGAAACTTTAAAACCTAAGCGGTCTAAAGGATTAGCTCCACGAGAAACTATATATCCATCCTTACCTTTTATCCGGTTTATATACACTCCTAAAATGCCGTTCCCTCTTTCAAAGCTTTTTACAATTTCATAATTAACCCATCGCCTGTTGGCTGTTCCCTGCCCAATTAACAATGCGGTTACCGATGTTCTGTTAAGTCCTTCATCAATTAATTTCTTCAGGTAAGTATCACCTTTGCCTTTAGCGGTTTCCCAAATAGAACCATCAACAAAAGTTTCTTGTTTGTTTTTTAGCAACCAACTATTGCGAACTACGTTCACCCGAAAATTGCCTACATCAGCGTAATCGAAACTAAAAAATACAAACCTTGCCATTACTTACCTGCTTTTTTAGCTGCTTCCTCAATCCATTTACCAAGGTTGTTGTAACCGTCATCATCCACCCAGTCATAACAGGTATAGCCGCTGCTGAAATAAACAGAGTTTCCAGAACTATCCTTGCCAATTTCGCCAAACATATTATCACCTTTTGAAGAGGTGTTTCCGTTTTTGTCTTTGAGCTTATGAATATAGATACCCAACATGCCATTTCCCCTTGAATAACTCTTTTGCAACTCATATTGTACATAGGGACGGTTGCTGGTATCAGTACCAATCAGCACAACCGTAACTGAGGTATTTAAAAGTTGGTTGTCAATCCACTTTTTAATAGCGGCATCTCCGCCTTTTTTCACTTCTTCAAAATCAGCCGCATCAACAAAGCCTGCTGCCTCCCTGTCTTCCTTTGTTACCCAACTGTTACGAACAATATTTGCCCGCCATACATCATTCTCGTAATGAAAACTAAAAAATGCTCTCCGTGCCATAGTTTACTTGTTTATTATTTGAATAATTTTTATGATTTTTTCAATGATAGTATCTGGTTCCAGTTTTTCGTCAGCCAGTTCCTCAATTACAGGTATTATCTCTTTATGTTTGGGATAATACCTCTCAGCATCCTTTAAAACCGCTTCAGATATTATCTTGCTAACATACCCTGTTGCGCCAACGGGTATTGGAATGAGGCCTTTTTCAACAGCGATATCAAATTCCCGTTTCACCCCGTTGGCCTCTATTAATTTTCCATCCTTATCTTTTTTATTACCAAAAATGAAAATCCCAATACCAGCCAACGAAATCATTTTATAACGGTATTCATCCCATAGTTCAGGTAACTTTTTAGCCCCGGTTTCAAATTGTGGAAATGGCCGCATGACTAACTGGTCTTCTGAGTGTTTATCAGGCCGTTCATAAATCATTTCCAGTGCACCATTGATAACCGCACTGCCAACACCCCAACCAAAACCATTGACAATGGTGAACCCTGAACCAACTATTTTCTTACTTAACTGATGAATAAAACTCTGAGCTTTATTTCTGTCCCAGGTTCCATATTCTTCTGCACTGCCGGAAATAAAAACTGTTTTCTTACGATACCTGCGTTCAATCTCTTTCAATATGGCGGTGATGTCACCATATTCTTCAATCAGGAGGGCTTTAATCTTATACCGCTTTAAATCATTAATCATTAACTCCTGTTTTCTTACTCCGTATTTGTGTAGTTCTTCATCTTCTTTCGCTGCTTTCGTTTTTCGCTTTATGAAGCAATAGTGTTGCCGGGTATTTTCACCAAATTGTATGTTTAACCGGCTGAGAACATAATCAAGATTGGGGTCGGTGAAACTAAACCCAATAAACAAAAATGTTTTGGATATTAAATCGCCACTCAATGCAGTTACAAAGGGGCGATGAGAAATATGGTATGATTCATACTGCTCCTTTGTTAAGATAGCATCTGCAGGGTGTGCAACATCTCCATGCATTTTATACACCACTACATCCCGTTTTGGTCTTGTAACGGCGAGTTGTTTTACATCATGTTTTACATCAACAATTTTATTGGCAGCTTTTAACGAGTCTTCAATTAGTGTATCGTAATTAGTGGTCCAAAACGTTGTGATGGGCAGTCGAGCCAATATGCGGTGGTTTTCCGTCATTTCAGCTTCTTCTGTAAACTCTTCCAGTATTTTCCGGTTTATTTTGGCTTTTCCACGGTTTTCGTTTACATGATACTGCGCCAGGGAAATAAGGTCATGCTCTTTATCCACATTCAAACCAAGTTCATCAGCAATTTCACGGAGCAAATCCGGCCAGCTTACAAAGCCAGCAGGAATTGACATACCGGCACCACTAAATATCGCAACATTATTTTCTAAAAGGTCATTTACAAAATCTTTTATAAATGCTTCCACTTCTTTTGAAAATGTCATAGTAGTATAATTGTTCAGTTAGAGTTTAAGCCAGTCGGAGACGGACACTTCTTTCCCATCAGGATATATTAATTTGTAATATTCATTGTTGTAATTGCTTTCTTCAATTCTTGGATAAATCCTTAAATACTCGGCGCCGTTCCATGTGCCGGAGTTTTCAGAAAGTGGAAATAAGGCAATTCTGTCAATGTATTTCTGTGCATCACCAAATCCCAGTTCCCAATTGCACCACTTAGACGCAATGGCGCTATTGGTAGCAAGGAGAATAAACTTACTGCACTCCTTTATTTTTTTCTTGATTTTATCGGCTGTTTCAGCACTGGTAAATGGCGGCATTGAGGGGTCAAGCCAATCAATATAAACTCTTACGCCGATGCTTCGCAGAAAAACCACAGCCCTTTTCACTTCTTCTTTATCATCATGACTGTGTGATAAAAATATAGTCGTTGTGGCCAGATATCTGCTGTCGCTTTTCGCCTCAGTGATTCGGTCACTAAATGTTCGGTATCCAAGTTTTGTTTCGGTTAACTCAGTGAGTCTTGCTTTGGAAAGTATTCCCATATCAGTTACTAATTACAATTACTTTTTGGTCTGTATCATTGCACTAATTAATGCTTCGTGTCCTTACTGGAACTCGGGTCGTTACCGGGAGCCACAGTATCGCTATCTCTTATTTTTCCATCCAGTCCGTGAATCCGTACTTCGCCACCGCCAGAATTTGCAGCATAGCCTTTTGCTATTTTTTCTGCTTCTTTTTGGGTATTGGCAGAGCTACTTGATTTTTCGCCACCCTCTTTCTGGATATTCCATTTTCCACTTTCTTTACTTTTTGAAACATGATAATTTGCCATAATTGTATATTTTAAAAATTAACGTTAGAAATTGATGTGATGATTACTCCCTGAACCTGAAAATCCCTTTCAAGGATTATCGGCTTATGTTTGGGGTTTGATGACCTCGGCACCAATGCCACCACATTTCCTTTGTGCTGAAATTCTTTCAGCGTTGCTTCGTCATCAATCAATGCAACGACCCTTTGCCCATTTTCAGCTACATTTTGTTGCCTTACCAAGACCAAATCCCCTGGTTGAATGCCGGCTTCGTTCATTGAATCACCAACTGCCCGAAGGAGAAAATACTTATTTCCTGTTTTAACCAGCGAAGTTGATATCGGAATATAGGCCTCCACATTTTCTTCTGCCAGCAAGGCGCCCCCACAGGATATGCTGCCAACCAACGGAACAGCTACGGTTCTGGCGGTCTCATTGGTTGACAGGTCTTTTACCATTTTGTAACTGCCGTCTGCTTTTCTTTCTAAGAACCCATTTTCTTCAAGTTCTGTTATTAGTAGCATAGCAGACCTGGGGGATTTGTAGCCCATTACCTGCATTAGCTCCCTTACAGAGGGTGTAAGGCTGTATTTCATTATCCAATTGCGGATATGCTTTAATGCCTCTTTTGCTTTAGCTGATAATTGTTCTTCACTCATAATACAAAATGTATAATACTGTATAAAATTAGAGAGTTTATTCAATTTATTTGCATCAAGTTTAAAAAATAATTATAAGTTATTGATTTTAAGCTTAAAACCTAATAGAAGATTATGCTTTCGTTGCCTTTAATTTCTCCACTTCCTCTCCAATTAATCGCTTTACCTCCATCTTTACCTGGTAAAAATTATCCATTACCTGCTGTTGGGTTACAGTGGAAACGACCGGGATATTTTTGTAGGCGGCTACTTCAGCATTTAGCTTTTCAGCATCATTGACAATCTCGGCATGAAACATTTTGAGTTTTATCTTTTCATCGGGGTTGTCGGCAACTAACCCCACAAACTCACCGGAAGAAAGGGCTGCAATTTTACTGGCGGGTATGGCACTATCCAACTGTTTGGAATGGCTGATAGATGTATCGGTGCGGTTTACAGAAACACTTTGGCGGTCCTGCATAATTTTTCCGAAACGTTCTGATAAGAGTTTGGAAGTTTCACCCATTACTTGTCCGCTGATAATATTGCCTGTGATGTTTACAATTACATCCGCTTGTTCTTTTCCATAGTCTTTTTTGAGTTGGCTAAAATCCTGCATGGCTAATGTGGTGGCAACTTTGTTACTACGGGCTGTTGCAATGAGGCTATCAATGTTATTAAAGTAGATGGTGGGGAACTCATCAAACACCAAACTGCATTTATGCATTCCTTTTTTGTTTACCTGTCTCACCAATCTTGAAATGTAAAGTGATAATACTGCTCCATAAATCTGTTGCTTCTCCGGATTGTTTCCAACACAAACAATTTTGGGATGCTTAGGATTGTTAATGTCTAAAGTAAAATCATTGCCTGATAACACCCAATACAATTGCGGTGAAGCTAATCTTGCCATACCAATTTTTGCAGATGCAACTTGTCCTTCCAATTGCTCCATAGCATCGTTTTGATAGGCTGTGATGAACGGATTTACCAGCACTTCAATTTCTGGTTGGGTATTTAGTACCGGAAATAATTCATCATATTCTGCCTGCATTAGTTCTATTACATGCGGCAGGGTGCAATATTTGCCTTCAGCATATTTTCTCAAAAACCAAATAATAGCTGTAACAAAGTTGATGGGTGATTCCACAAAGAAGTCACCTTGCTTGTTTATCCATTCGCGGTTTAATCCCAGTAGAATTGTCCTCGCACTTTCTGTTGCATCGGTTATATCATTCATTGTGGACGGATCTAATGGATTGCAGCGGTGTGATACTGAGAGGTTATCAAAGTTGATAACGTAGAAAGACGGCTTTACACTATAGCGATGTTTATTTTGCTGCAGCCAGTTGTAAACAATCCTGCTTAAATCATCGTACTTAAAATCGTACACAAACATCGCAAAACCCTTTTCAATGTGCTGCTTAATGATATGCTGGATAACAAACCAGCTTTTACCGGCACCAGGGCTACCGATAACCAACAAGCCTCTAAATGGGTTAATGATGTTTATCCAACTCTTTCTTGCCTGCCGTTTCAAATTGTATTTAGCAGGCAGATTAATAGAGTATTCGTTTGTAAGTAAACGTTCTTCCTGCGGGAAGGTTTCATTCAATGAATTGAAGACATCATCAGAAAGATTGAGTTTGATTAAACGGCTTAATAAATTGCCCCCTGCTAATATCAGCAGAAAGCCAATACCTGTAACAACCATATAGACCACAGCAATAGTTTCAATAGCTTCATTCAATTGAAAGAACCAACTACTGCCAAAGAAAAGCAATAACCCAATCAGCAAGTAAGCGGCAATACTTCGTTTGTTTATCTTTTCATCCTTTTTTCCTTGTGCTCCCAGCAAAGAAATTATTAATAAACCGATAGCAATAAATTTTGAAACAAACACTCCGTTGAACAAACCTGTCTGGCTGATATTTTTCATTAGCCTGTCTGTAATAGTGCTGGCAATTTCCCAATGCTCAAAAGCCCGGTAACAGAAATAATAAAAATGCAACAACAAAATAAAGATGCTGGCAAACCTGGTAAGGTCAATTATCTTCCGCAGCCCCTGTTCGTTCTCTCCTGTAACTGACATACACTATTTTTTGAATTATGAATTTGGATTCTTCCGTTTTTTCTTTCGTTTCTTTTTCAGCAGCGAATATGGAGTATTACCGAATTGCTCTTTTGCAGTAAGCAGCACATCCAAAATATTTTCTTTTGAATCAGAAACTGTCATATTTTTTTCTTTGTCCTTTGTAATAGCCATTTCTTTACCCACTGAACCAGATGAATGACTGCTTTCTTTATCGTCCTGCTTAATTGTTTTATCAATTGCAGGAGTTGACAACTTGCTTTGAATAGCAGCGGCACTGTAGCCCTTGCCTAAATCACTACCGTTAAAAACACATTTGTTCTGGTTGTCAACAAACGTAATTCCATATAATCTTCCTTCAGCATTTTGGCGAAGAACCGTGTAGATATTTTTTTGTTTTAAATTCTCAATCAAATCTTTCATGTTTGCTGGTGACTGGGCAATACATTCATCAAGCTTTGCTTTTACATAAGGTTTCAGGTTTTCTTTTTCTGTTTCATTTGCTGCAAATTTGGCTTCCAAATTATCCAGCGTTGGTTTGCAGGAAATTGAACTTGCTTTGATGGGAACACCCACTTTATTTCCACCAGCATCCATCACCCGGTAAACCAGTCCACGATTTTTATAAATCCTTCCTTCTTCTTTTCCCCTGTCAGCAATTACATTGAATTGTTTGAGTGCGGCATTAAACTCCGGCAGAGAAGTAAACTTATACTGACTGAAAATGGCACTAACTGCATTTGAAATACTTCTCTTGGTTTCTGATTTTCCATAAACCACTTTTTCTGCATCAACAGGTTTAATGCCGGGATTCCTTAATTCCTGCTGTCTTTCCGCTCTTATCAACCCATATTGCCTTTCAATTTCTTTCCTTGCCTTTTCAGATTGGTTCTTGCCGATGTTATGGGTGTTAATCCTGCTGCCATCTGCTTTGATGGTAGTGCTTACAATGTGAATGTGAGGATGCCCGGCATCTTCATGTTTGTAAACGAGATAAGGTTGGTCACCAAAGCCAATTCTTTGCATATAGTCTGACGCAATCTGCTGGAGTTTGCTTTCAGGTAATTTTTCAGATGGGTCAAAATTGAGTGATACATGCAGTGTTTTTGTCGTTGCCCTTTCATTCAAACTATTTAGCCTTTCAAAGCCTGCAAGCCTTTGATAAAAGTTCATCTCCTTAGCATCCTTTAGATAGTTGGCAGCATAAAGACAAACAGCATTCCCTTTATGCACTTTCTTTTCGTTGTAATTGAGTGCAGCTTCAATACTTTTCGGTATGGTTATTTTTGCAACCATTGCTCATAGAGTTGATTCATCCTTAATTTTATTTCTTCCACTTTGCTTATTAATATTTTTTGCAAACCATCATATTGCTGCACCCAAACCCTGAACTCCGGGATCTTATCGAGGATATGAAGTTTGTGTACTGCCTGGTTAAAATTGTTTCCAATAGCATTGAGTTCTTTTTTGAGATTCAGCATGTCTAATAAAAAATCATCTGCACTTTCGTTTCTGTACTTTACGGTAACGGGTTTTTGCAGTGCTACTTTCCGCAGGTAACTGCTGGTGTCTTTTTCAGTAGTTTTTTGCTGGAGCTTTTCAAGCTGATTAAACTCCGTGTCATTCATCCTTACCACTACCATTTTTTTCCTCACTTCACTTTCCAACTTCTTCATGGTTTTAAGTTTTCTGTTTCAATACCCCGAAGCGACTCCGGAGTGAAGGGCAAGATGCCCCAAACGTATAACGTTTGTACATCTTGCCATGTGCAAGACCGGGCACATTAATCCCTTATTAAATCTATCCGTTGAAAATGTTATTGGCATTTGCAAATTCATAATAAAACGGGTGTAAAATTTATACCAGTATTTGTTATTTACATGGCTAATTTTTGGTCAGGCAGCATATAAGAATTCATTAATTATGAAATGATTATTTTCGCCGCATGGACATGGATATAAAGACTGAAGAGAGTAAGCAGATTTTTTTAGCCGATAACAGTCAGTTTTTTTACACAATAAAGCAGGTTGAAATAATAAATATTTTAGGTACTACTGTTGCTGTTTTAGATGAATATTCTATTACAGATTCTGCTGGTGTAAACTACAAATTATATAAGACGAAGAAGGATGGTAGTTGGTATGATTTAACGGAAGCAAATACAGGAGTTGCTAAGAGTATTTTACTTGCTTTAAAACTGAAAATTGACAGTCAATAATGTAAGTTTTATTGCAGTTTTGTTTCATGAAGCCTTTCTAAAATATAATTGTTAGTTATTCGCTCCTGTTCAAGCCTTTTATTATTCGCTTGCAGAAATTCATACAGGTTCAATTCATCAGCAGTAAGTTTATCTAATTGTAGTTTTCTGTATGTAGAAGTGACTGAAAACTGTTTGAATTGATTGTAAGTTTTATCATCCATTAAAAGATTTTTTGCTTGCGGGTAGTATTGCCGGATGATATTCAGCATTTCAAATCCAGCCGCATCAAGGTCAAACCAGCAAAATAATTCTGCCTTTGACAGCCAGGGAATATGCTTGCTAACCCTGCTTTTAAACCCCTCGCCAAATATCGCTACAGCATTTTTTACTTTGGGAAATGAAAGAAAACAAGCCCTGTTTTCAATGATGAATACTTTCTCAGGTTGCCAGTTAAGCAATGCGGAATCATCTAATGTCAATGCCAATTCATCATATCCGATTACTGATTTCAAAGTATCGTCCAGAACTCTTATCTGAGCGTATATGTTAGGTTTTTTGATGTAGTAACGACTGGAAAAATCAGTTTCGCTTTTGTTTATCCACTCAACGGGGAGCAGTACATCCAGTATTCTTTTTAAAGCAGCGGAGTTATCTTCGATAAACTTAGAATGAACCTCAATTGGCAATTCCCTTAAGTATAACTTATGTGGCGGTTTATTGTTGTGAAAATAGTTACACACTTTAATAAAATCATCCATTCTTTCCGCCTGGGTAAGTAAAAAAGAAACATTCTCTTTTGCCCAACCAGACAAAAAAGAGAACGAAGATGTTAATTTTTCAAAGACATTATTAATCGCTTCATAGTCTTTTATTCGCTTTGTGTAAAAAAGGTAGTCATCCAGGGTTTCAAAAACGATTTTTGAAGGAATTTTTTGCTTAGTCCCATCAACTGCTTTCTCCTTCCATTCAATAGTGTAACCTTTCCCTTTGGCCTGCTTTGAATGCTGGTAAAGCGGTACTAAAGAGGCTTTCAATTCGCTGAAATTTGTACCTGATAATTTCTTATTAGAAGGTATGACCAAAGGGAAAATATTTTCCTCTTGCAGAACAGCCGTGATTACTTTATTAAACAGCTTATCCGATTTCTCAAAAAGTTCATTGGGTGTTATCATTCTCTTGTTTCAGCTAACTGTTTAAAACTCTCTTTTTTCTCGTAATACTGTTCCATCGTAAGGTTATACAAAATGGAACTTTTCTTGTTTTTTATTTCCACGTAGTGCACGGCATGAATATAGGGTTCTGCAATGTTGATTTTATCAAGCGGTGTTACCACCAATATCTGTAAGTTTAATTGGTCGCAAAACTTCATCAGGAACTGGCTTTTCTCCGGGTCAAGTTTGCTGAATGCTTCATCAACTGTAATAAAGCGAAGACTTTTATGTTGCTTACCCTGCTGAAATATGCCAAATTGATGCGCTATCGCCGCCCCTAAAATGGCGTAAGTAAACTGTGCCTTTTGTCCTCCTGAATAGCTGGCAGTATTATCGTGATATTGACCCGGCTTGTCGTCCACTACTGAATGTTCCCTGGCACTAAATAACAACCAATTTCTTACATCGGTTACTTTTCTTCGCCAGTTCTCTTCCTTTTGTAATTCTGTAATTAATTCCTTTATCTTATAAAATACCTGTTCCCTGTAGCTGTCGTCTTTTTGTATCGCAAAATCCAGTGTTCCGGGTATGGCAGCATTTAACTGATTCCTGAAAATATTAATCTCATTTTCGCCTCTTATAGGGCGGCATTCCAATTGCAAATAAGTATCAGGGTTCTGATTGAAGGTTATCTTCTTCAGTGGCACATTCAGTTCCTCTATCATATCCTCAATTCTGCTCAATTCATTATTGAGCCATGCCCTGTAGCTGGTGAGTGCATCCAGCATACTTTTATCCATGTAATCCCTGAACCGTCGTTTATGTTCAACCAGTCGTTGTGTTTGTATGGTTTTATGCAAATCTTCAAGGTCTCCAAGGCCTGAAAGGTCAGGTTTAATATTGATGACATCACCACTCCAGTTTGGAAATTCAGTGGTGATTTTTTCGCCGGGATGCACAAAGGCAGCTATCAGCACAATCGTTTCTTTTTCCAAAGTATTTACTGCCTCCGCTGCTGCCTTTTGTCTTGATTTCAACTTAATTCCAGCTTGGGTAACCATCACATCAAACTGTGCCAGGGTTTGGATATTTGATGGCGAAGTGTCTATCTCGTTCAGGAATTGAATGATGGCTTGTTCGCCATCTTCTTTCAGGTCTTCAAAGTTGATTTTAAGTTTCCGAAAATTTTTGTCATTATACTCATCATCCAGCTTGCTGACTTTAATTCCCAAAGCCTCCTTTTTGTCGGTTTCTTTCTTTAATTGCTTTTCAACTTCTTCAATCTGACTTACTATTAAATCGTATTTGTCAGAAGACTTTTTTAAATCTGCTATCTGCTTATTTAATTCATTGATTCTTTCTGCATGTTGAGCCCAGTTTATGTCATCATAGTTTTTAATTGCTATGAGGTTTGTTATGATTTGTTCCTTTGATTTTAGGGCTGTAATAAGGGGCGTAAGATTTTTTATTTCGTCTGTCAACTTAGCATATTGTTGCTCTTCATCATATTTCTGTTGCTGCAGGTATTGTACAATTGTTCTATTATCTCCACCAAGACGGTATTTTGATTTATTCCATCTTCCCGGACGGTCATCTTTTTCATGGCGGTTTATATTCCTCATCAGGCCATTTGAAGTGATTGCTTTTTGTGAACCATAAAATACCTCAATGTCGTCCGTGCAATAGTAATTAAATCTGTCAAGCAGTGTAGTTTCCAGCCAGCTTTTATAAGAGGAATCTTTTAAGTCAAGTTTATTCACTATTGCGTCATCATCTGCCGGCCATCGAACAATACTGTTAGACGGCCTTCTGTCAATTTTATGATATACTAATTTTGTCTGCATATCATTATTATAAATAAAATGATTGGCAGCCTTACTGAATTTTTCAGGCACCAACAATTGCATGGCAAAATTGTGCAACAGTTTTTCTATTGAATCCTCCCACAATTGCTCTGTTGCCTTCACCTTAATTAGCTCGCCTATAAAAGGAATCTCGTCTTCTGTAGTTTCTAAAATATCAACCAGTCTTTTTCGGGCAGTTATCAAATCATCTGGTATTCGGTTTTTTCGGGACAAATAGGAAGTTATCTGTTGTTGAAGGTCTTCTATTTTTTTGGATATGGAATCCTGTTCAATCTTAAATCCATATCGTTTTTCAGAGAGCTTTTCGGCTTCAGCAGGAATAGTGGTATTCAGCTCCATAACTTTAGCATAGTTTTTCCTGAATACCGCTTCATCAATATCTGTATCAAGTTTTAACTCTGCACAAAGTTTACTATAGCTGCCAGCCGTTTCAGTTTTTCGTATTCGTTTATCTGTTTCGGTATCTATATCCTTATTCAGCAACGAAATCTGGCTGTCAATATTCAAGGCCGCTCTTTGAGTTATCAGGTGCTCTTTATCTTTATCCAGCCTTGTTACCAATGAAGAAACCAGTTCCTTATCTTTTTTAGCAATCTCTATTTCAAGTTCCAAACGTTCTACCTCTTTCTCCAATAAATCGTACTCAATTTTGCCCAGGTAAAAAGGCATTTGTTCTTCAATGAATTCAAGTTTTTGCTTATTGTTACGAAGTGTCTCCAGTTTGTTTTTGTTAGCTATCACTGGCTCCAGTAATTCAAGCTGTTTTTCGTCCTTCTGAATAGCTTTATGACTAATAAGCAAATCACTGTAATGATTATAAAGGCTTTTGAATTGTTCCTCCGCATCTGCTTCCTCCAGCATCTCCTGCCGTATAAAATTGGTTAAATCGCCCAGCACTTTAATTCCTACTGTCTGGCTGAAAAGCGAAAGGGCTTTATCCCTTAATCCGAACAATTCGCTAAACCGGGTAGCGTATTCTTTGAAGCTGTTATAGATCTCTGTCTTTGCAAATTGCTTCAGCAGTTTTTTCTTCCAGTCGCCTTTCAGGTCAAAATGGTCTTTTCCAAAATGCTCATTGATATTTAGCGGATAAGGGGAAACAATAAATATTTTTTGCAAACCACCATTACTAAACCAACGAACCTGAACCAGAGTGATGGTGTGTTGTGTGCCGGAATTTTGAAAACAGGCAAGCAATACTGAATAAGGATTATCTGATTTAGTCCTCAGTTGTTCTGTTTTTGATTTCTCCTCCAGTTCGGAAAATATTTTTCCATAGTAACCCCAGAAATAAGAATTTTCATCTCTTTCTTTTTTGGATTCTGCACCTGATGATTGATTGTAGAATCTTTTATTAGTTGGAACCAGGATTGTCAGCAATGCATCAATTAATGTGGTTTTGCCGCTGCCATTCGCTCCTGTTAACAACGAAGTGCGGCCATCTGGCTGCAATCGGTAAACCTTACCGTTAAATGTTCCCCAATTAAACACCTCAAGGTATCTTAACCGGTAACCATTATCTGAATTATTGTTGCTGAACAGGGTTGACATAGTTGTTTAACTTATTCTTTATTTCTTCCAATTTTTCATTACTGATAAAAGCTTTGATAATCCGCTTTACTTCATACTTGTTATTGTCCTTATTGGCAATATCTTCCCGGTTCAATTTCAGTATGCCAATATTCAACAAACTTGTTATTGGTTTTGATAAATCTTTCCAGAGCTTACTTTTATTTGTCTGTTCCTTATAAAAAAGTTCTATCCGTTCTTTAATTTCCTTCTGTGTCAGGTAAAACTTATTGCCATCACTTTTTATATCAAATTCCTCAAGCCCCTCCCGAAGAATTACAGCCAGTAAAGTGGCTTCATAATTCAGCGTTTGCTTCTTCATGAGACGGGGTAAAGGATTATCGTCATGCTCATCAGCCTCGGGTTGGAGTACTCTTGCAAACCCATCCTGTTCATTAATAACTAAATCAATTCCTATTTTACCAAAATACTCCTGTATGGCCGATTGCCAGCCCATCAGCTCCCGCCAGATATTTTTGTCATCAGCATATACTGGCCCTTGGAGCAATTTAATTATGACGGCAGCGAATGGCGCCCTTACAATTTTTTCTTCCATACTATTTTGTTAATGGCTTTATATAAATAACCAGCGGAACATTTACTATCCTGTTGCCAATCAAAATTGGTTCTTTGGTTCCTTCAATTATCTGGTGAGAACCTGAAGCTCCGATAGAAAAATAACCCACAATTTCACTCAGTCCATTTTCAAGGCCATATTCTTCCACTACTTCTTTAAGAGTTACCTGGCCTTTTTCCTCCAGCATAGCATCAATTCGTAGCTGCAATTTTTTCTTATCAATAGTAAACTGGTCGAAAAGTGTTTTGAAATCCGCATCTTCATCTGCCATACTTCCGTCAGGGAAAAGAATATTATTTATATCATCTTTTTCCTCACCGGGTTCCCATCGGTCGAACAAATTGACATAAGGCTCGTCTTCTATAGTAATAAATTCATCCTCTTTAATTTTAGTATCAATCAGGCTGTATGCCATCTGTCGTATTTCACCTATCAATTCCATTGCTCTTCGTCTTTCCAGCATATTTTTTTCTGAAAGTACACGACTGATTTTCTCACTCAACTTCCTGTTCGAATCAATCACTTTACGGCCAGATACATGGAGGTAGCGTTTGAGGTGTTTTAAAAAACGGTCGTTGTTGTAATCAATATTATGTTCACTTAAAAGATGGTACAGCCGTTCGGTGAGTTGTGTAAATTCCTGTTGTCGTTTTTCATCCATCAAAAACTCCCAAAATGCTTTAAAACTTTTTCCCTGTGGTTTTTGGTCAATCTCATCAAGTGCATCGAGAGCAAAGACCAGTAATGTTCCTTTAGCTATATCTTTCTCTGTATATTTTCGTTGTATATCTTTTCTTATCTGCTCAAAATTTTGCTCTACTTCGCTAAAGTCTGACAGCAGTTCCCTTGCCATTTTATTTAAATCGTAAAACTGTTCCTTAATCTCTGTTTCATCAAAGAGCGAAGGTTTCTTACCATTTTTCAAAAGATTTATTTCATTTTCAATCTCCCATTTTTTCTTATTGAGTTCTTCAATCCTCGTTTCAACATTTTCATTCGTTTGTTCAATTATTTTCTGAAGCTTGAAAAAAATATCTCTGAACTTGCTGTTGGTTCCTACATGACTTCTCTTTTCTAAATCGCCCAGCCACTTTAATACTTTTCTGGTATCGGTTGTCAGCTCATGCAAATCTTCGCCATCATCATTTGGATATTTGCTTAGAAACCCACTGTTACTCCATTTGTCAATATATTGAGCAGCTCTTACCGAAAAATCATCGAATAGTGTTTCTGCATCTAACTCATCATCTTTTTCCTCATACGAAAGCTCCTCCATATAACCTTCCAGCTTGCTTCTTAACTCACTGTTTGAAATAGTGGTAACATTGGCATCAGAAAATACTTTGTAGAAAAATGAAATGATAAACGGTGCATTTTTAGCCCGTAAAAGCTGCAGCGGTTTAGCCGTTTTAAAGTGTAAAAGTATTTCCTCAAAGGTCATACCTCTAAAATAAGTTATTTAGGCTAAAGAAATGAAAGAGAATGATTTAAAGGGGCTTATAACAACCCCTCATCAGCAAAACTGTAATAGCCTTCGCTACTGATAATCATGTGGTCTATCACTCTGATATCGTGATAGGCGGCGGCTGTTTTTATTTTCTGCGTTAATTCTTCATCCGCCCGGCTTGGTTTTAGATTTCCTGACGGGTGATTGTGGGAAAGTATGATTGAAACCGATAAAGATTTAATAGCGGCTGCTAATATCAATCTTGGGTCGGCCACAGTGCCTGTTAAACCACCTGCTGATGCTTCATAGATACCAATTACTTTATTGGCTCTGTTCAGCAATATTACTTTAAATTCTTCCTGCATCTCAATGGTGTTTTCATTCCATAATTTTTTCAGCAATTCATAACATTCTTTAACCGTTCCAATCTTTGGTCTTTCAGAAGGTTTTACTTTTGTTTTGTAAACCAATTCTACTTCTGCTACTCTTGTCCATTCCGGAAATTGCATTACTAACTGTTCCATAACATTTCATTTTAAAGATTTAGAAATTAATTATGGAACTATCGCCGCCTTCTGGCGACCAAGGCAATGAAGCAACGGAATAAATGGTATCTGCTGAAATGCAGGAATAGTTTTCTTTATGCCGGAATTTCATTGCCGCCACGGAGACAAAAGGCGAACTTTGTGAGGGAATTAATGAATAAAAAAAACTCTCAATCGGAGATGTTAGCTATTAAAGCAATCCCAAGTAAGATTAAACAAAAGGCCAAAGCTCCGGAATTTGATGACTCTCTTCTTGAAACAGTTCGGGGCTTATTGTGATTGGAGAAATTTGAATAAACTGCTTTTGCTTCACTCTTAATATAAACAGCAAATGGCACCTGCAAGTTGCCGCTTGAATAAACAATCTCTGGTTCTTGTTCATCACCAGACTGTTTAATAATTTTCCTGGCTTTTTTAAGTGACTGTTCTATACTAACCGGAGCATAAAGAACACTGTATTGAATTTTTCTTACACTTAGTATCAGACTTGTAGTAAATACGCCGCCTCGCCCGTTTACATCTTCCCATGATGCAAAGCCACTTTTTGTTGCATGAACTATTTTCTTTCCAACCGGTGATTGCAAAATATAATTATCGAATGCCTCTCTTTCCGGATAATAACCGTCAAATGGCAACCATTCTTCTTCCCCGGGAATTCCGCTTATTGCAGGATATTCTTTTTCACGGCAGGCATCAATAATTACTAATTGTCGTGGACTACTGTTCAGCAGAAAAAAATCAGAAACATCTGCATTATTAAAACATATCCGTCTTTCTCTGCTTGCAGTTTCATATCCGTGACCAGCAAAATAAACAAAAAGATAATCTGCAACTGCGTTTTCAACAATTGCAGCTAATTCAGCGATGCCCGGATTCCACAGGACTTTTATCTCATTGTCCCGCCATTTGCCTCCTCTTGAAGAAAGCAGGTGGTTCTTGATATTCGTGATATCTGTTGAGGCACTATATAAATAATCTACACCTTCTGTGCCAGGGCTACCGATTATCAGGGCTTTCCTGACTGGTTCTATTTGATTAGTATAGTGCATTATCCAAATTTACCAATACAATTAATCTTCGCCAACCCGAGCTGCCCGGGCATAATGCCAAATAAATGTTATCTGCCTACTTTCTCTGTCAACAACAAGAAGATCCTGATTGTTTTGGCGGGCATTTTACAGTTCCGTAACTGCAATAAACACAACAGTCACCTTGCTTGGGCTTTAGTCTTGTCTTGCAGTTTTCACATTCGTAAAAAAACTGGCAAGCGTCAACAGGCATTGTTTCCTCTTTTTTGTGTCCGCAATTGGGGCAGGTAATTACTGATTGTAGTATTACTGTTGTGTCCATTTTATTTATCCAGGATTGTTGATGAAATTACTTTATAGCCGATACTATTGATGATATTTACAAGACTGTCAACAGTTGTTTTACTGTTGTCAAACTTTACGATTGCGTTTGCATTTTTGTAAGAAGTATTACTCCTGATTATTCCGTTTACTTTTGAAAGTTCTCCATCAATATGGGATGTACAACCTTCACAGGTCATTCCGCTTATGTTGAGTTGAATTGTTACAATATTAGATTTGTCAACTATGATAACTTTCGCTTCTTGTGGTTTAGGATAAAATATTTTTGCGTAATAAGGAAATGCAATTAAAAGCCCTGCCATGATAGTAATGATTGTTAAAAAATATTTGGATTGCCAAAAAGATTTTGTATTGTCTTCTTCGCAATCGCAGTCAACCTTTTTTTGCGGCTTTAACTTTTGATACCAGGCAAAGGCAAAAATTGCAATTGTCAAACCAATGAGGTAGGGCCGGTATGGTTCTATCCACGAAAAAGATGAAGCAAGCCCGCTTGCACCGCCCAGGAAAGCTAAAACAGGAGTGATACAACAAAGAGAAGCTGCAATAGCAGCAATAATTCCGGCAATCCAGCTTTTAGTATTTTTTACTGTCATTGTCATACAGTTTGTGTGGCTGAGTTTTGTTGATTGATGATTTTAAAAAACGGTCTTAATATTTTTAGATGTTGGTTGCGTAGCGAATAGAAGATGGTTTGCCCCTCTTTCCTTGCTTCAATAATATCTCCGTCCTTGAGTTTTCGTAAATGTTGAGATACGGCAGGAATGCTCATCCCCAAAATATCGCTAAGGTCGCAGGGGCAGAGTTCGGTTTCCTCTTCAAGCAGGAAAAGAATTTTCAACCTCACTTCATTGCCTGCCAATGAAAGAATTTGCCCCAACTGTAAAAAAGATTTGGAGTTAGCTTTCAGTTTCTCACGGCAACTTTTTATTTGTACCATGTCGGCCTGTAACCTGATGCAAGTGTTAATCATTGTAAAATTTTTTGTCATGCCAAAAATATGAAATATTTACTTATTTAAGCAAATACTTAAATACAAATCTTATCAGGTAATAGTAAAATTCTGCCTGAACAACCAACGAGCCACACCCCAAAGTGTGGCTCGTTTCCGGTCTTTAAACAAAGGGGCAACCTTTAAAAGATTGCCCCCTTAACACTCAATTATAACTCCCTGCAATTTCACCCTTAACAAAATCATCACAAAGCTGAAAGGCTTTTTGTGTTCTTAATTGCGCCGTGCCTCCGTACAATAAGGATTTCATTTTGGCTTCATCATCTTTGTAATTTCTTACATTCTGAAAATAGCCAGTGATAGCGTTGTAAGCTCCAAACACCGTTCCTTTTGTGGTTTCATATTGCTGTGATGGGCTGCTCATGTTATACACATACACATCATCGCACATATTTTTAAAGCAGGTGCTCAGTTCATCCAATTCACCCTTTTCAATATTCTGCAATACTTCCTTGTTAGGAACCATTGCCAATTGTATGAGTTTCTGTACTTCTTTATCTGTAATACGAACCTTTGCCCACTGGTTAAAAATTCCTTCTAACTGTACAGAAAGCTGGTTAGAAATACCCATTACTTTATGGGCTTCTTCCAGCCGCTCTTTGGCATTTGCAGTATGGCGGATTTTAATGGAATTACTACAGTTTTTCAATGCGGCGTTGAGTGTATTGTTGCATACAATTCTTGTTGGCGTAAAAGACGCCATAATACTGCCAAATCCATCATGCGAAGTGGTAAGGAATAAATATTTTTCTATCATATCGTCGTTGCCTACTTTAATATAACCGGGAAGTTTGGCAGTAATAAAAATCTTTTCTCCTTTGCCCAATGCTCCGGCAGTTTCGTATTGAATGCCATCACCATCCACAATAGCATCAAAGAAACTGAACGCATCCACATTCTGTACTACTTCATAATCTTTTCCTAAACGGTCGCCTAAGATGGCTCCGGTGTCGGGACAGTAAGTATAGAATGAGTTTTTTGAAATGATTTCCGTGCCATCATCTAAACGGTGTGTATTGGGTCGTTTCAATACTTCAAAATCAAGTCCTGCAAATTGCAATGCTTCTTTACTGTTGGGATAATCCTGCACAATTTGTCCCAAACCATGCCATGCTTTTTCTTTTACTGAAAAGAAACTGTGTTTACCTGTTAGCTCATTGAAATTGATATTGTGTGCCATAATTGTAAGTTTTAAATTAGATAAAAGATGAAAGGCATCCCGCAGTTTGACGGGATGCCCGATTGATTAAAATGGTAGGTCTTCGGCAACTTCTAAAGCTGCTGCTGGTGCAGTATTCATTGGCACAACCGGGGCCGGTGCAGTACCGCCACCGTTTGATTTACCATGCAGCTTAATGGTATTTACATGGAAAGTAAGGCTGGCTTTTACTTCGCCTTCTTTGTTTGTCCAGGCACTTGCTCCAATACGGCCAAAACATTCCACCAATGTGCCTTTGGTTAAATATGCCGATACACCCGGATTGATCCAGTACGAACAGTTTACATAGGTCGTAATCTTTTGTACCTCTGTGCTTCCTTTTGGTTTGTAAGTGTCATTAATAGCGATGGAAAAGTTCACTACTTTTTTCCCTGCTTTTGTTTCGCTAACCGTGGCGTCTGCGGTAATTCTTCCGATGATTTCCATAACTGAAATTTTAAATGTTTAAAAATGATTGTTTAATTGTGTGTTGATGATGAAAAAAATGTTTTGTAAAAGAAAAAATGGAAAAAAAGAAAGCCTTACTGCAAGGCGGCTGCAGGGAAGCAAAAAGGAAACGGAATAAATTAAATCTGAAGTAGTGTGGGATGGCCTTGTTTATGCCGTAGTCTTTTTGCTCTTTGGTAAATCATCCGAGCAGCCGCATAACTTCGCTTTCGCTTTGTCCATTTTCTTACAAAACAGGTTATAATTACTTGTTGTGTCTTTGAGAGAATGAAAAAGAAAGATGAGTTGAAGTTGTTCTGATTTGCTTATCTGGAATTGTGTTTGCTGAAGAATGAGGCAATCTCAATTCCCAATAATGATTATCCGGTGCAGTTCTCCAGGCTTATTTGCCGCAGGCGGAAAAGAAATAAGACAGGTGTACTGCGCCGGGTCTTTGATGATAGAAGAACAGAACGATGAATGGAGCGTCGCAACGAAAGATGAACAATGGTTTAAAAGCTGGTAACAAAAAATACTACTTCTCTCACAAAATAGAATAATTTTTAGTTCTTCTTTCTTCGTCAGGGTCACGAATACAAATAATAGATTGTAGTTGTGAAATGTATTCAGTGGGTAATTTATTTTGGATAGCGCCGCTTACAATAAATTCTTTATACCAATCATAGGGAAACAAACCATCGTCTATAGCTTTACTGTCGGCAATATATATCTGTGCAGCGTAAGGGTTATTGGTTTCATCAAAAAAAGTCAATGTGTCCTCATTGTAACCAAGTCCTAAACCTTCTGCTTTATCAAGCAACGATTTCTCGGTATTATCAATAGTAAACAACACTCCCCAAACCAAGTTATCGGAAATATTAGTCTTAATGATATTAGCTTTGGTTGAGCCATCTTTACTGACTTTGTTACATACCAATTTATAACCCGGCAGAAATGCATTGGCAACTTTCATTGCAGAAGGAACTCTTTGTACAAGCCTTTTCAGATTCATATTTGAGCCGTAAGCAAAAATCAACATGTAGTATCCAGATTTAGGTTGCAAATTTATATCGCTTCTTTGGTTATCTGGAATTGTGTTTGGCAGGATAGTATATCCATTTCATAGCATAGCCAAACTCAATTCCCAGTTTCATTGTCCGGCACAGTGGTTCCGCCATCTTCTATAATAAAGGAAGGAGATTAATGAGGCAGAAGGACTGTGCCGGGTCTCCCATAATTTAGCAAATCTGGCTATATTAGCAATTCACTAACTACCTGTTTATGGCAATCTGGAAATCATATAAGATATCGGATGTAATCAACGAAATAGAAGAGGAAAAATTTGTGCTCCCCGTTATTCAACGACGATTAGTTTGGGATGAGGAAAAAATGGAATTATTGTTTGATACACTTCTTAAAGGAGATTCATTTGGCGGTATTATGGTGATTGAGGAAGAAAAAGGAAGTAAACCCCTGTTTAATTACCGGGCTTTTACAAAAGATGGCGGGATTATTAGTTCAAGACAGGTAGATACACTCACCCAACTACAGCATTTCGTTATTGACGGACAACAGCGATTGCAATCTTTCTATATCGGATTAAAAGGAAGTATCAATGGCAAGGTGCTGTATTTTGATTTGTTCAGCGATTATAATACTGAATTTGAATTTAAGTTTGAGAAAGAAGAAAGCAAACTACCCAAACATTCAAAGGGAAATGAAGACAGAACAATACCTGAACATAATTGGTATCTCGCCAGTTCCTTGCTAAAAAGATTAAAAGATACAAATGATGAAGACCAGGTAGCTGAAGAGATAATAAAAGTGCAAAATATTCAGGATGCCATTCAGAGAAAGCATATTGAGAAAAATATAAAGGCTTTTTACAAAAATACATTGACAGCAGATTGTCTTGGCATTTCAAAAGTGTCAATTAATAAATCGTTTGATGAAATAACCAATAAGCAAAGAATAGTGGAACTGTTCAGGAGATTGAATGATGGTGGTACCAAGCTATCTTCATTTGATTTAGTAGCTTCTGTGCTCAAAGGTTTTGAATGGGAGATGGAGGGTTTTTTGGAAGAAACATTAAAGAGCTATGAAGAAATCGGGTTAACACAGGATAATCTTATCAAGCTAATTTTTCTGTTGCAGGACAATCACAAAAAAGAGATGGCTGCCATTGAAGCGGCAGATGCGCAGTTTGCCATAAAAAACAGGGAAAGAATAAAAATCACCCTCAAGTGTCTTAAAGACTTTCTCATTAATTCAAAATTATATTATTACTATAAAGATGGCAACCGTTCCTTTATTCCATTATTTTTTATCGCTTATCATCTTTTTCATAAGCAAATAAGTAATGCCGAACTGGATGCATTCTTTGCCAATTTTGATGCTAAGAATACAGAACACCCAAGAACGGAGAAATGGATATATCATTCTTTGATTAATGGAGTATTCAAAAGCAAAGGAGCTGGCTGGATACCCTACAAAACGGGCATCCGTAAATTATTGGATAAGATACAGCATTTCAAGAGCAAAGATTTTCCGACCGATGAATTGTTCCAGGTTTATACTGACCATCCAATAACATTTACCAGAACATACACTATTGATAACCTCGATGACTTAGAAAGTTCATTTGTTTATTATCTTATGTACGACAGAGGACAGACTATAAGGATAAATGATATTGACCACATCATGCCCAAATCAATATTAGAGTCTTTGGAGGTTGAATCAGCAAAAATCAATAGTATCAGAAATTTTCAATTAATAGATTTCAGCACTAACCGGGGATTAAAAAATGGAAGCCCGTTCAGGGATTGGATTAATAATCATGTAGCCGATAAAGCTGCTTTTGTAAAGCGTCATTTAATTCCTGCTGATGAATCGTTGTGGAAGGAGGATAAATTTGAAGAGTTTGCTAAGGCAAGAGCGAACCTGATTCTGAATTGCATTTTGACAAATTTGAAATAGGGGTTAGAATTTGCTTTTTACAATACTTAAAATCAATTTTTATCAAAGCGATGAAAGACAAAGTATTTAAGAATCTCTTGCACAGTGCCAATGGCTATTCGGTTGTCAATTCAGGAAAGCAACTTGCCAAGGGGTATAAACCTGATACTGTTTTACAGAAGGACAATGATTATATCATTATGGAATGTGACACAGGAACAAGCCGTAAGGGATATTTAGGGGCAATGCTGAAAGCAGGAAGATTCCTGACCAATGAAAAGAATGGCATACTGATACTGGTAATAAAAGAGAAGCCAAATACAACTGTTAAGCAAATTGCGAAACATCTTCGGGAATATTTGGTATGGCTAAAACCGCTTACCAACCTGAGCGTAGTTTACTTAATAGAAACAACAAAGTATTGCCCGGATAAAATCCCTCTAAAGCTTTTAAGTTCAGAATTTGAAAGAAACGCCATTATGATTAAGACTAACGATGCCTAAAAATATGTACTAATTATGATAGCGGTATAATTCCGGGTAGTCAGTTTCAATTTTAGTCGTTAGCAGGAGTATTTTCTGCATTAGTTCATTTAGCTTTTTCATTGTAATAAAATGTTATTAAATCAAATCAATAACCCGTTTCAATTTCTCCCTTACCTCTTCAGCAATATCTTTCAAACCGGGGTTTTCTATTGCCTGCATAGAAGCAACAGGGTCCACTGCTGAAACTTCTATTTTCCCAGTTTCTTTTTCCTGAATAATTACATTGCAGGGTAACATGGCACCTATCTTGTCTTCAGTTTGGAGTGCTTTGTATGCAAAAGTTGGGTCGCAGGCACCAAGTATTTTATAATTATAAAAATCTGCATCAAGTTTCTTTTTTAAGGTTGCTTTTATATCAATTTCTGTAAGCACTCCAAATCCCTCGGCTTTTAATGATTCAGTTACTCTTTCAATGATGTCATTAAAATTCCCGTCAATGGTTTTTGTGAAATAATAGTTCATACAATTTGTTTTAAATAACGTGTTAGAAAATTGGTTTAAAAAATATTTAAGAATCTTAAAATCTCATTCGCTGTATCCTTACCGCATTCAATATTGCCAGCATCGCTACTCCTACATCAGCAAAAACGGCTTCCCACATGGTGGCCAACCCACCGGCTCCTAATATCAATACAATCAGTTTTACAGCAAACGCCAGTCCTATGTTCTGCCAGACAATTTTTGTGGTTGCTTTACCAATTTGTATTGCTGTAGCAATTTTAGATGGATGGTCGGTTTGTATAATCACATCGGCTGTTTCGATAGCGGCATCGCTGCCCAGGCCACCCATTGCAATCCCCACATCGCTCAAAGCAAGTACGGGTGCATCATTAATACCATCGCCTACGAAAGCCACTACACTTAATTTATTCTCCTTGATAGATTCCACTTGTTTCACCTTCTGTTCGGGCAAGAGGTCGCCATAGGCTTTGTCAATGCCTAAATGCTTTGCTACTTTATCTACAACCGCTTGTTTATCCCCGCTAAGCATGGTTGTTTTTACATTTAGTTTATGCAAAGTATCAACAGCCTGTTTACTGTCCTCTTTTATTTCATCGGCTATGGTTAAATAGCCAGCCAGTTTTCTATCAATAGCGACTATAACAATAGTATCCACAATTTTTCTTAGTCCATCATTCACCGACACTTTCATCATATCCATCAGCTTTACATTACCGGCCAGCACTTCCTTTCCATTCACTACGCCTTTCAGTCCATGACCACTGATTTCATCCAATGCATCTACTTGTATTTTACTAAAGTTATTATTTGCATACTCCACAACAGCTTTTGCAACAGGATGGGTTGATTTAGCTTCCAGTGCGGCAGCAAGCGGCAGCCATTCCTCCTTGGGTATGTCATAGCTCTCCACTTCCTGCACTTTAAAAACAGCTTTGGTAAGTGTGCCTGTTTTATCCATTACTACCTGGTTTATTTTGGTCATTAAATCCAGGTAGTTGGAGCCTTTGAATAAAATGCCGCTTCGTGAGGCTGCGCCAATACCACCGAAATAACCTAAAGGAATTGAAATTACCAATGCACAGGGGCAACTGATTACTAAGAAGATTAATGCTCTGTATAACCATGTATTGAACACATAATTCTCTGCAAATAACCAGGGGATAAGTGTGATACCAATAGCAAGAAACACAACAATCGGAGTGTATATCCTTGCAAACTTGCGGATGAATTGTTCGGTTTTCGCTTTTCTTGTTGTAGCGTCTTGTACAAGTGTCAATATTCTTGCAAGAGAAGAATCATTAAATAGCTTTGTTACTTTCAACTCCACTACTTTTTCCTGGTTTATCATACCAGCCAGTACTGTTTCGCCTTTTACAAAAGTGGAAGGTTTGCTTTCACCGGTTAAAGCAGAGGTATTAAATGAACTTCCTTCACTTAGCATTTCTCCATCCAATGGAACTCTTTCACCAACTTTTATCTGGATGATTTCTCCAACTTTTACACTCTCAGGCGGAAGATTGACGTAGATACCATTTCTTAGCACATCGGCGCTATCTGGTCTTACATCCAGCAATGCCTTGATGCTTCTTTTGGCACGGTTTACAGCAGCATCCTGAAATAATTCCCCAACTGCATAAAAGAGCATAACAGCAACCCCTTCGGGATATTGGCCAATATAAAATGCACCAATGGTGGCAACACTCATTAAAAAAAATTCTGTAAATACATCTCCCTTAATGGCCGTCTTTATTCCTTTTATTACTACTGGCAATCCCACCGGGATATATGCTGCGATATACCAAATAAGACGAAGCCAGCCAGTAAACCAGGAAGGAGTTGGTTTAATCCAATTGTCCAATGCAATACCTGCTATTAATAAAGCAAAACTTACAATAGCGGGTAACCAGGGTCTGATGGCGCGGCCTTCTTCCTCTCCGTGGTCATGACCATCCTCTTTATTATGCTGTGAAACCACTTTTGCTTCGTTGAGTTTTTCATCCAGGTCACAGCAGGCTTCCTGCTCTGCAATTTTTGTTTCATCGTGTTTATGTGCCATAATACTATGTTTAGTGTAAGAAAAATGTAACAATACCTACTATAATTAATACCATGCCGGTAATACGTTTTTCATTATGCTCAATAAATTGTGAGTTCATCATCTGCACTCCCTTAAATGCAAGCATTACAAGAGTGATAATTCCTGTGATGCTGATTGCAGCATACACCAGGGCCAGTAATAAAATATTATCCAACCCATAGGCGCCTGCTGCAAGAAAAAGGCTTTCCACTTCCAGGCACGGAGATAAAAACATGGTTACTGCAAAAATCAACACCCATTTTGTTTTTGATTTTTTATATTGCTGCACATCTTTGTTGGCAGCATGATGATGGTGGGGCAGGTTAACAGTAAAATATATCAGTCCGAAAATTATCAATAGTACCGGCGCAATAACATGAACATATCCTTCATATTGATGTGCCAGCCTTGAGCCTACCATTCCCAATGCAATTCCAAGGATAACAGTACCCATCACATGGGCGGATGCGGTGATGGAAGCCACCAGCATCAATTCATATTTCTCCCATTTTTCCGACCGGGCAATTGCCACCAATGGCAACCAGTGGTTGGGGATAAGAGCATGTGTAATGCCTAATAATATGGTGCCTGTTATAATGCTGTACATGTTACAGAACAGTTGTTATACATTTACTTTTAAAAATTAATTAGTGTTGGTGTTTTCATTATGCTTATTTACCATTTTCTTTTTCCACTTTACATACCAGGGCTGGTGATGTAATGAAAGCAGAAAATACAATGCAATGGCCCCAACAATGGCGATAATAAACATATTGAGGCCGACCGCCACTCCTACAGCGGCTGTACACCAGACAGTGGCCGCCGTTGTTAAACCATGCGATGTACCGGCGCTGCTGTTGCGATAAATAATACCAGCGCCAAGAAAACCCACACCGGTAACAATATTGGCTATTACTCTTGAAGCAGCTGACACATCACTAACAAGATGGGCCGCAACAGCAGTAAATAAAGTTGCACCGATACAAACGGCAGCGTAAGTTCTGATGCCGGCATCACGGCCATGTTTTTCCCTGTCAAGCCCAATAAAGGCTCCAAGCAGGAATGAGGCGATAAGTTTAGCCACAATAATTAGTTCAATTTGTATATCCATTCTGGATGTATTATTATCTGATTGTTGGTGGGTACGGAAACCCTGCCGCTCAAGGTTTTTCCATTTTAAAACGGGATAAAACAAGACAGGGCCCCGACCCATGTAAAATCTATTCTTCCTCTTCCACATTATTCATCTTAGATAACAAATCATAAGCTCCATTAATCACCACTTTGCTATTTCTGTCAAATCCTTCGGGCAAAATCACTTCTGTGTAGCCATTTTCTGAAACACCAATGGTTACTTCAATTCTTTTAAACGGAATATGTTTTTCAGTTACCCCGCCCTTTTTCTCTTCATCAGGTTTTTGTTCTTCTTTTATTTCATTTGCTGCAATAAAAATGTAAGATTTACCTGCCGATTGTACAATAGCTTTATCGGGAAGGGCGGTAGTAGTAGCAATACCTGTTTCTACAATTCCTTTCAAATACATGCCCGGCAACAGATTCTTATCTTCCTGCAACAGGTGTCCGTGCAGCCGAACCGTTCTTTCAGCACTGATTTCCCTGCCAATTAAATACACTTCTGCAAAACGTTCCTTTGTTTCATTGTTCAACACAAAACGGATTTTCTGGCCTATTTTCAATTTCGGAACATCTTTTTCAAAAATGATAAGCTCTGCATGAAGATGGCGAGTATCTACAATTTCAAATAGCTCCTGGTTAGCATTTACAAATTTGCCTATGTTGACGAGCACTTTAGTAACATAGCCTGATATGGGAGCATAAATATTTGCCCTGCCTGAGATACTTGCCGGATTGATTTTATCAGGGTTAATATTGATGAGTTGCAACTTAGATTTTAAGCCCTGCACCCTTGCCGTCATACTATTATATTCGCTGCTGGCTTTTTGTAATGTCTTTTTTGCATTTACATTTTCTTTTGCCAATTCCTGTTGTCGTTCATATTCTTCTTTCAGATATACCAACTGACTCTTATAATCCAGATAGTCCTGCTGAAGCTGGATAAATTCTGGGTTTTCAAGTACTGCTATTACTTCACCTTTCACTACCGGTTTGCCTTGCAGCAAATCGGTACTTTTTAAGGTACCTCCATAAGGAGAAGAAACAGTTAGTAGCTGTTGTGGAGGAACATCCAGTACCCCCGATGCCCGGATAACACTGCTTAGATTTTTATCTTCTACAGCGCCATACTGTATGTTTACAGTTCTGAATTGGTCTTCGGACAAATCCACCATGTCCGCCTCTTTGGTTTTGGTTTCCCCTGTAGGTGTAGTTTCTGCGCTGCCTTTGGAAGAGCAGGATGAAAGCCATACAATGGCGGCAGTGAGTATTATCAGTGAACTTAAAAATTTCTGTTTCATATTATTATTGTTTACCCGTTTTAATTAGTTGATGCCGCCAATAAATTCAATTGCAATGACGGTTTGATTGTATTGATTTAAAAGTTTTGTGTATTCCTGTTTTACAATAACAGCATTATTGAGTGATTGTGTTAATTCATAATAACCGATTTCACCAGCAGTAAAGGCCTTTTGCGCCTGCGTGATGATGAGATTTGCTTGCGGTAAAGCCGTATTGCGGTAGTAGTTTATTTGAACTCTTTGCTTTTGCAATTCGCCAAACAGCCGTGTCAGTTCAGCCTGCAGGTTGTATTGGTAATTCGTCAGTTCTGCTTCACGGCGCACCCGGTTTACTTCAGCAGCTTTTATTTTTTCTTTTTGTGCCTTTGCAAATATGGGAATGCTGATACCTAAATTAACGCCCTGAAAACGATGACCTGCTCCATAATATTTATCAACCCCGTTTATTGTTTGGTACCCCACCAGCGACTGATTGAAATAACCTACAGAGAAATCAGGCTTTAATCTTGACTGTTCAACACCTTTTTCTTTTTCAGCAATATCAATCTGCTGTTTAATAAATGCAAGTACAGGGTTAGCAGCAATGGCAGCGCTGTCCAGGTTCATCTGCAAAACCTTCTCCACAAGTAAAGTGTCTTTGATTGCTGTAACAGACGAGTCTGCTGTAAATACCTTCAACCGGTTTAACTCAATCCGGTAATCTTCTTCTGCATTCCGCAACTGTGCCTTTATCTCATTCACTTTGCTTTCGGCATTATAGTTTTCCAGTGCATTTGTTTCGCCGGTTTTATACCGCAACGCTGACGCTTTCAATACATTTTCATAGATAGCTAAAAGTTCTTTCAGCAACCTTATTTCTTCTATCCAAAAACTTAACTGGTAGTAAGATGTCTTTGTATTAGCTGACAGCTCTGCTTGATAAATTTTTAATTGCAGTTCACTGCTTTTGATATTAGATTCAGATAACCGTATGAGGCTTTTGAAATAGGCAGGATTAGGAATGCCCTGGTTAATGTTGAAATTATTGTCATAGGCAATCCGGCTGTTATATTGCCCGAATGTGAGACCAACATTTGTTCTGCCATAGTCCTTTACTGTTTTTTTCAATTGTTGCTGGTAGCCAATATCCAGCGTTCCTACTTTTACCAATGGATTATTATTTATGGCTGATGTAACAGCATCATTAAGATTCAGAACTGTCTTTGGGTGTTGTGCATTTGCAGTAAATGATGAAGCTAAAAACAGGATGATTAATGTAGGGAAGTGTTTGGCCGGAGATGATTTTTTTGTTTTTGATTTTATCTTTTCAAACCAGGTGTACAATACCGGCAGCACTATCAGTGTAAGAAAAGTAGCTGTAATCAATCCGCCAATTACAACTGTTGCCAAAGGCTTTTGCACTTCCGCACCAGAGCCGGTAGATAATGCCATTGGTAAGAAACCTAATGATGCAACCGTAGCGGTCATTAACACAGGCCTTAACCTTACAGATGTTCCTTTTAAAATAATTGCATTGATATCTGTCATACCTTCTTTTTTTAGCCGGTTGAACTCGCTGATAAGTACGATACCATTTAGTACTGCCACACCAAACAAAGCAATAAAACCAACACCTGCAGAAATGCTGAATGGCATACCCCGGAACCATAAGGCAAACACACCACCAATAGCACTCATGGGGATAGCAGTAAAAATGAGTAAGGAATATTTAATTGAACCAAACGTAAAGAAAAGAAGCAGCAGAATTAATGCTAATGCCACAGGGACAGCAACAGATAATCTTTTGTTTGCTTCTTCAAGATTTTTAAACTGTCCGCCATAAGTAATAAAATAGCCAGGAGGAAGCTTTATCTGTTTGTCAATTTTTTCCTGTATCTCTTTTACAACCGATGAAATATCACGGCCCCGTGTATTAAAGCCTACAATGATTCTGCGTTTTGCATCTTCCCGCTGTATTTGGTTGGGGCCTAACTGTAAGCTAACATCTGCTACCTGTTCCAAAGGAATCTGGTTGCCATCCGGCGCTGCAACAAATAAGCCTTTTACATCTTCAATACTTTGCCGGTTTGCCTTTTCCAAACGTACTACCATATCAAATCTTTTTTCACCTTCGTAAACAATACCTGCTGATTCTCCGGCAAAGGCAGCGCTTACCGTGCGGTTTACATCTTCTACATTCAAGCCAAATTGAGCAATCTTATCCCTGTTTAGTTTAACAACAATCTGCGGAAGCCCGGTTACCTGTTCTACATATAAATCTTCTGCACCCTTGACAGTAGGTACAATCACACCGATTTTTTTTGCCAGGTCTGCCAGTACATCAAGGTCTTCTCCAAATATTTTAATCCCAACATCCTGTCGAACGCCTGAAATCAATTCATTAAAACGAAGCTGTATCGGTTGGGACAACCCATAGGAAACACCGGGAATTTTCTCCAGCTCCTTCTGCATCAGTTCGGCCAGTTCTTCCCGGTTATGTGCACTTGTCCATTCTTTTTTGTTTTTTAAAAGAATTGTAATGTCACATGCTTCTATGGGCATAGGGTCGGTAGGTATTTCAGAGGCGCCAATCTTTCCAATCACTTCTTTCACTTCGGGAAATTTTTTCATCAGTAAATCAGAAGCCTGGGTTATTTTTTCAATCGTCTGGCTTAACGAACTACCTGTCAACAATCTTGTTTCTACAGCAAAATCTCCTTCTTCCAATGTGGGAATAAATTCACCACCTAATGTTTTAAAAATAATCAGGCTGATTATAAATACTCCTACAGCAATACTCACCACCAGCAATTTCATCTTCAGTGCGCCACGTATTAATGGCGTATAAAGCCTTTGGAAAAACTTCATCATTTTATCAGAAAGATTTTCCTTGTGGCTTATTTTTTTGCTTAATACAAGGGCACTCATCATGGGTACATAAGTAAGTGAAAGCAGGAATGCACCAAGTATAGCGAATGAAACTGTTTGCGCCATCGGGCCAAACATTTTTCCTTCAATGCCAACCAATGCAAGAATAGGCAGATATACAATCAATATGATGATTTGACCAAATGCAGCAGAATTCATCATTTTACCTGCTGATTTATAAACTTCATCATCCAACTGGTCTTGTGTGAGCCTTCCGGGTTTTCGATGTCCTAATTGATGCATGGTTGCTTCCACAATAATCACTGCTCCATCTACAATCAACCCAAAGTCAATGGCGCCTAAGCTCATCAGGTTACCGGATACACCAAACATGTTCATCAACGCAATAGCGAAAAGCATAGCAAGCGGAATTACCGAAGCCACTATCAACCCGGAACGGATATTGCCAAGGAAAACCACCAATACAAAAATTACAATCAAGGCGCCTTCAATAAGGTTAGTTTTTACAGTTCCAATTGCCCTGCTAACTAAAGCACTTCTGTCAAGGAAGGGTTCAATGACCACACCCTCCGGCAAACTTTTCTGAATTTGAATTATTTTATCTTTTACACTATTAATTACAATACTGGAATTTGCTCCTTTCAGCATTAAAACAATGCCACCAACCACTTCGCCTTCTGCATTACGGGTTAATGCCCCATATTGTGTAGCATGACCAAGCTGTACCGTAGCAATATCTCTTACAAGCACCGGCGCTCCGCCTGAAGTTCTTGTAACAACTATTTTTTCTATATCGGTGATGGTCTTAATAAAGCCTTCGCTGCGGATAAAATAAGCGTTCGGTTTTTTATCAATATACGCACCGCCGGTATTTTGATTATTCTTTTCGAGGGCATTAAATACATCTGCTATTGATAAATTATAGCTTCGAAGTTTATCGGTATTCAATGCTATTTCGTATTGCTTTAATAAGCCCCCGAAACTGCTTACATCCGCAATACCAGGTGTGCCAAGCAACTGACGACGCACAATCCAATCCTGAATAGTACGGAGCGACATGGCATTGTATTTATCTTCATATCCTTTTTTTGCATGTAACACATATTGATAAATTTCACCTAATCCAGTAGAGATAGGAGCCATTTCCGGGTTACCGATATTATTGGGTATTTGATTGCGGGCTTCTATAAGCCGTTCACCTACCTGCTGACGGGCCCAATAGATATTTGCATCATCGTGAAATACAACGGTAACAACTGATAACCCAAATCTTGATATAGAACGGATTTCTTTGATTTCGGGAATAGTGGCCATCGTTTGCTCAACCGGAAAGGAAATCAGTTGTTCCACTTCCTGAGCTGCTAATGATGGGCTGATAGTAATGATTTGTACCTGGTTATTGGTAATATCGGGCACGGCATCAATCGGCAATTTTTTTGCCGAGTAAACACCCCATATTATCAATGCAAGTGTAAACAGGCCAATGACCAATTTATTTTTGATGGAGAATTGAATGATTTTATTGAGCATGTCTTAATTCTGTTTGGTTATATATGATACCTGAAGAAATGAATAATTCTTTCCACAATGGCTGCAAGAAGAATAGCGCAGGCAATTCCAATAAGAATGATTCTGATTATTCTTATCACTAAAGGCTTTTTTCTTTTTTTGCCTTTTGTAATTTTCTTGGCTGTGGCCATTGCCAGCAATGGGAATGAATGATACAATAGCTGAATAAGCCAATAAATGACTTACAGCAAATTCAATAAAGAAAGGAGGTTAAGAAAGTTTGGGAGGCTGCCAGATGCTGTTATGAGCTTCTGTACTAAACGTTACATTATACAGGGGATACTTCACCGATTGAAATTCAATTTTATTTACCTGTGCCTTAGAGAAGGGAGAGTAAAATGCTGAAGCTGCACAACAGGAGCAGGAGCAGAATGGAGTACAGGCTTCTGAATTGTGTTTATGCTGCTGGTGGTTATCGGTAGCTGAAATTTTTGCTTCTGTCCTGACATTACATTCGTTCCTGTCGCCACAAGGCAGGCAGGAAATGTAAAGCATTGCCAAAGACAATATTGAGAAGAATAATTTCATTGGTTGCAAAAATAGGATGTTTTGTTGCAATTTACACACCTGTCAATGTATTATTTAGCAATATTGTTGCAAATCAGGCCTTTGAGCAGCCTTAAATCATATTTTGCCGACTATTTTTAAAACCCAAAAATACCTTCGGATTGAATAGTGTCAGCCTTTATTACTTTTCAATATGTATGTTTTGCAGAAGCATGATAAGAGCAAAAATTGCAAGTATAATAAGAGCAAGAATAACCCAAAGGGCATATTTCAAAACCTTTGGAATTGACTTTTTGCTCTTAACCCTTTTGTTTTTATTACTCTTCTTTGTTCTTGAAATGCTCACAAAAGTTTAAATAATCAATTACAGAATATAATTGTTTCAATAATCGTCAGTCCAATCTGTTTGTTTGCAACATTTATTTATGGAACATAACAAATGTTCTGAACATTGATGTTAATTCAGCGATGGGAAATTGGCAACCTTTTTCTTCCTGCGTTTGATAGTCACAAAGAACAATGCAAACCCACTTAACACGGTTACCAATCCAAAAATGGAAAATGCCCGAAGCAACCAGTTACCAATATTGTCCCTGCTTTCATAGTCCATAGTATGCATCATCCAAAGAAAATCAAATATGCGCCATTTATTATTTCTGAACTTTTGAATGGTTCCTAATTCACTGGCAACATAAACAGTGGTTTTTGATGGGTGTTCAAAGGTGATGGCATAAGCAGGCAGTGGGCTTTCCCTGTATTCATGATGACCATTTGTGCCTGTTAAATATTCAACTGATTTTACTTTTGGTTCACCGTTAAATCTCATTTTGGCTACATCAACTGCTTCTTCTTTTGTCAATGGGCCACGAAGTTGACCAGTATTTGCATCAGCCAGATGATTCATGGATTGGATGTCATGCTGATGATTTGCTTCGTTGTGAATGGCACTTATACAACGAACCTGGTAAAAAGGCTTACCCAAAATTTCAATCAATTGAATTGATACAATTGAATCAATGCGATGAACTTTCTTTATGGTATCAAGAACCATCGTAGGACTAACCAGTGAGATATTAGAAGATAGTAACGGCGCATTCTTTTTTTGAAAATCACCATGTACTTCATCCATATTGCTCCAACTGAAATACAGGCCGCCAATTGTCCATAATAAAAACTGGATACCTAAAATAACGCCAAGCCAGCGGTGAGCTTTTCGTATGTAGTAGTGTTTGCTTTTTGCCATAAACTATAATATTAGTTACAATTATGAGTAATGAAAATACAGTCAATATAGTCAGTAGCCATGTGCAATAATAATCCGATTGATATGACACGGAATTTGGGAAATAAAATCAGCAAGGTATATATCATTACTGCGATATAACTGTGCAACGGATGAAAGCCAATACTGCAGCGGCAGGGATGATAAAAAGGGGTTGCTAATAAATGGTCGGAATCTATCAACATTGTTAATAATAATATCAGGTAAGTTTGTTTCCATCTTTCTCTGAAAAAGATAAAAGCTATTCCCAAGGGAAAAACAAAGTGAAGAAAATAATGAATAACCTTCTGAATAATTTCCATTCTTTTTTATCGCTAACGCTATTTTACTTTTAGCAAACTTGCATTAATCGCTACCACAACTGTGCTTACACTCATTAATACAGCACCGGCAGCAGGGCTTAATAATATGCCCATTTTGTACAGCACACCTGCCGCCAATGGTAAAGCCACTACGTTATAACCTGTAGCCCACATCAAATTCTGCATCATCTTTTTGTAAGTGGCTTTACCAAACTGAATCAATGAAACAACGTCTTTAGGATTGCTGTTAACCAATACAATCCCCGCTGTTTCGGCGGCAATATCAGAACCTGAACCAACTGCAATCCCTACATTGGCCTGTGCCAAAGCAGGTGCATCATTTACACCATCACCTGTCATTGCAACATATTCTCCTTTATCCTGCAACTCTTTTATTTTCTCTAATTTCTGATGTGGCAATACTTCAGCAAAAAAACTGTCCATGCCTAATCGTTCACTTACACCTTTTGCCACAGTTGCATTATCGCCGGTTAATAAGATTGCCTTGATATTATTTTCATGCAATGTTTTAATTGCTTCTGCTGATTCAGGTCTTATTTCATCAGCCAGTGCAATGGAGCCGGCAATATCATCATCAATTAATACAAAGACTAATGTTTCCTCCGCTTTTACAGCACTGTCTTTTGTAAGAAAAGTAAATTTTTCCTGCAGGTATCCCGGGCTTACTACCAGAATATCTTTTTTGTCAATGATTCCTGCTATGCCCTTACCGGTTATTGCTTCAAATCCAGTAACAGCAGGAAGTTCAAGATTCAGTTCTTTTGCTTTGGCGGTTATGCCGGTTGCTATAGGATGTTCTGAATTTTGTTCAAGTGCTGCTGCGTATTTGAGTATTTGTTCCTGGGTGTATTTATCATTATGCGTTACATACCGCACCACCTGAAACTTACCAACTGTCAGCGTTCCTGTTTTATCAAATACCAGGGTAGTTATCTTTCTTGCGTTTTCAAACGCCGTTCTGTTCTTTATCAATAAACCATGTTTTGCTGATAGGGCAGTTGATTTCGCTACCACCAATGGCACTGCTAATCCTAATGCATGGGGACAGCAAATCACAATAACAGTTACCATCCTCTCAATGGAAAAAGCTAAATCCTTTCCAGATAAATACCAAACAAGGAATGTAGTAATGCCAGCTACAATAGCAATCAGTGTCAGCCATCTTGCTGCCCTGTCTGCAATTAATTGTGTTTTTGATTTTGATTTTTGGGCATCCTGTACCAGTTTTATCACTTGTGATAAATAAGAATCCGCTGCACCATGTAATACGGATACTTTAATAGCGCCGTTTCCATTAATAGAACCTGCAATTACTTTATCTCCTTTTGTTTTTTCAACAGGTTTTGATTCACCGGTGAGCATGGATTCATTAAGATAACTTTCGCCATCTGCAATAACACCATCTGCGGCTACTTTCTCACCAGGTTTGATAAGTATTACATCATTTTCTTTCAGCGATTCTGTTTTTACATCGGTTATTTTATCTCCATTCACCAAATGGGCATCATCAGGCATTAATTGCACCAGCAGCTCCAGTTCTCTGGAAGCGCCTGCTACCGATTTCATTTCTATCCAGTGACCCAGCAGCATTATTAAAATCAAAGTGGCCAATTCCCAAAAGAAATCCATGCCTTTTAATCCAAATACCGTTGCCACACTGTACACATAGGCTATTGAAATGGCAAAAGCTACAAGTGTCATCATCCCTGGGTTCTTTGCCCGCATTTCTCCAACCAATCCTTTCAAAAAAGGCCAGCCTCCGTAAAAGAATACAATGGATGATAGAATGAGCAATACATATTTTGAACCGGGAAAACTGATATGAATATTCAGCCAATGCTGTATCATTTGCGACAACAACATGATGGGTATTGTCAGTATTAAAACAACATAGAAGCGTTTTTTGAAATCTGCAATACCTGATGAATGAGTTTCATGCCCTCCTTGTGCACCGGGCTTGGTAAGTGGTACGAGTGTCATCCCGCATAAAGGACATTTGCCGGGATTATCCTGTACTATTTGCGGATGCATGGGACAGGTGTATTTCTGAAACCCTTGTGTGTTTCTCACTTCTGCAATTGGTGCAACATGCTCTTCATGAGAAGAAGGCTCCTCTTTTTTATAATCGGTATGTTGATGTTGGGAATGAGAATGTTCTTCCTCTTTTGTGCCAATCGGAATGAGCATCATTCCACACTTCGGGCAAATACCCGGTCTGTCCTCTATAACTTCCAGGTGCATAAGGCAGGTATATTTTTGTTTGCTGTCGTTATTATGTTCCATAAAACATTTTTATGCGTTGTTTAATTTCTCAGTAATGCCATGTTAATCCAATTCCCCATTTGTAATCACTGTCATAATTTGTGCTGATAGAAAACGATTTGGCAATCATGTATCTTGCCGCTACATTATATTCCTTATCAGTATTTATTCTGAAATCAAAAAAGAAGTTATTGCTCAAGGGTAAATCCCTTCTTTCCAGTTGTAGTCGTAAACGTCCGGTGTGGTCAATTCTCCATTCAGAACGGATTAGCATAGGCAGCAAATAGTAAAAGCCTGCATCCAAAACATGCCGGTTATCTTTGCTATTCGGTTTGTTAAACAACGGAAGCGTTTTATTTTTCCGGTAATCATATCCTATATAAAAGGCCAGGTATTGATTTTTGTCAAGGTAGCGGAGCAAATGTGTTTCTGTTTCATAGTTTCCTTTCCAGCTTACACGACCTTCAAATTCCAATGCCATTTTATTGTTTGAAATATTTCCACTCAACCATGCCCCCTGTGTGTGTACAGATAAATCATACCAGGGATAGATTGCATTATCTTCCTTCTTTAATTTCTTATAGCTGGTTTTTGCAAATTCATTTTGCTCACTTCCTTCATAGCTTACTATCCTGGCCATACCAGCCATCATGTGGTATAAAATATGGCAATGAAAAAACCAGTCCTGTTGTTCATTAGCCTCAAACTCTATGGTAACAGTCTCCATTGGTTTAATATCGAATGTGTGTTTCATTGGTGAATACTCACCCTGCGCATTGATGAACCGGAAAAAATGCCCATGCAAATGCAATGGGTGCCGCATCATAGTGTTATTGGTTAAAACGAACCGCACTCTTTCGCCTTTTCTGATAAGGATTTTATCAGCAGCCGATAAATTTTTATAATTGAACGACCAGACATACCGGAGCATATTACCGGTTAGCGTTAGTTTAATTTCCCTTGGCGATAATGAAGAATCTAACGTTGTTGGATGCAGTGCCCGCAGCATGTTGTAATTAAATTCACCCGGCATGTCCATCTTAATATCCATGCCCTGCATATCATCCATCTTCATTCCCTCCATATTCTGCATATCCGTTTTCTTCTTTGCTGACACGGTATCGTTAGACATGTTCATGCCTTTCATATTCATGCCCTGCATTTTACTCATATCCGTCCCTTTCATATTCATGTTGCCCATTTCCTTCATCATTTTAAAATAATTCAGCCTTGGAATATCAGGGGCTTTAATAATAGAGCCGTTGCCGAAATAAGCAGATGAGTATCCTGTTACATCCCATGAAGTAGCCCGAAGTTCAGCTGCGCCTGATTCCGGTACGGTAATCAATACATCATAGGTTTCTGCAATAGCGATTTCAAGCTTATTTACATTAACAGGTGTAACGTTGATACCATCGGCAGCAATTATACGCATATAGCTGTTTGCATATTGCAGATTGAAGTATGTAGAGGCTGAACCATTAATAATCCGAAGCCGGATTATTTCTCCCGGCTTTGCATCTTTAAACTCGTTTGTTTCCTGTCCGTTCAGTAAAAATTTATTGTAATAAACATCTGAGACATCCATGGCAGGCATACGCTGCCATTCCTGTTTGAGTTTATCTTTGAATGCACCTGCTGCAATTGCTTCTCCATAACTTTGCAATGCACCTTTTTTAATAGCATACCATTCACCGCCACGTTTTAGGTAACGCATTACCTGATGTGGGTTTTCATCTGTCCAGTCTGATAATAATAATACATACTCTTTCAATTGAGGTTCTGGCTTGGCCGGATGGATTACAATAGAACCATATAAACCACTTTGTTCCTGAAGCATGGTATGTGAGTGATACCAGTAGGTGCCGCTTTGTATTAACGGGAAAGTGAAAGTATAAGTTTGGCCAGGCTTAACGGGAGACGTTGTTAAATAGGGAACGCCATCTTCTTTGTTAGGCAATAATATGCCATGCCAGTGAATAGATGTTTCCATCTTCATCATGTTATGTACCCGGATGATGGCAGTATCACCCTCGGTAAACTCAAGAATCGGGGCCGGAATCTGCCCGTTGATAGCAATGGCATGACGGCGTTTGCCTGTAAAGTTTACCATGGTGTCAGTTACATACAGGTCATACTCCACTTTTTTACCCTGGTAAATTTTTCCAAATGCAAGTTGGTTTGGCTTTAAAGGAAAATTGTACGATGTAATCTTTTTTGTGCTGTCGCCTTTTGCTGATGACATGGAATGTTTCATCTGTGCAACAGTGCAAACCGGAATCAGCAATATAAATGAAAACAGTTTCTTCATGTAGTTATCATTTATTGTTTATTCTGCTTATAATTCTTTTTACGGCCCGGATTGTTGTCAGGAAAACGCAATGTATCCATCGGGTTTTTTACAGGCATTTTCATATCTCCCATACCTGACATATCAATGTCCTTCATGTTCATAGATGAGTCCATTTTCATTTTATCCATTCCGGGCATGTTATTCATATCTTTCATAGAGGAATCCATTTTCATATCCTTCATGTCTTTCATGTTCATGGATGAATCCATTTTCATTTTATCCACGCCCGGCATATCCTTCATGTCCTTCATTTCATCCATGCCTTTCATACCTGGCATATTCTTCATCCCCTTCATATCTTTAATATCCCTGCTTTTACTCATTCCGGGCATAACCATGTCTTTCATACTCATAGAAGAGTCCATCTTCTTTGTATCCATACCTGACATTTTATCCATAGTGTTCATACCAGGCATAGTATCATTCATCTTCAATTCTGAATCATTCTTCATATCCATGCCTTCCATATCTTCAACAGCGCCATGGCCTTTCATCAGGTATTTACCCATTGGCCCCACACCGGCCACATGGGTAAGTTTTGCCCCATGGTGACCTGCAATGGAAAGAAAAACAGCAGCAATGACTGCGGATACAAGTACAATAATTTCAAATGAGCGACGATTAATTTTAAAGAAAACGCCGATACACTTTAATAACAAAGTGATACCACTCGTCCATAATGTTAATTGAGCATATTTCTCATGCTGCACAAATATTTCCAAAGCTGCTTTAGGGGCATCTGTTGATGGCTCTGCATGAAAGATGGTGCTGGCGGCAAGGGATGAAAAGAAAGCACCGGCCATGATAACAAGTGTAACCCATTTAATCTGCTTCAGGTCTTTCCAAACCAGAACGGCCTGTAAAACGGCAGCCAATAGAATAAGCACAATGGGGAAATGCACCGCCAGTGGATGTAATGAAGAAAAATCTTTGAACATTACTTTATTGTTTTCCTGATGAATTGTGACTTACTGAAATTTTCCATTCACCTTTTGCTCTCTTTAGTATGGCGGTGGTAACACCTTTATATTTCGCCTCTGTATTGTCTTTTGCAACTACTATTACATAGTTGTATGTCTCTGTAGTAAAAGCATAATTGCCCGCAATTATAACCTCCACTTTGTAATCAGTAAATTTTAGTGATTTGTACTGCTTTAACTCAGATCTCAAATGTTCTTGCATATAACTGGTATAAGGCCCTTCATTTTCACCGGATTCATAAATTACAGCATCGTCAGCAAAAAGGTTTTCTGTGCCTGTTATATCCAGCTTTTCTAATGCACTGTTGTATTGTTTCAGGACAGCCCTGACCGCATTAATATATTTAGTTTTAGGTGAGACTGTATTCGTATCTCTGTCCCTAAAATATTGTTTGATTGCGGCACGGTCGGTGCCATCTTCTTTACTTTGAGAAAATGATGGTAAGGAAATAGTCAAAGTAAAAGCAATAAAGAATAGTATTCTTTTCATAGTAATTATTTTATAATTTTTAGTTCAAATTCAATTTTTATTTGTTCCCAAGCCATAGCAATGTTTACACTATTACCGTTAGCAGGTTCTATAAAATATTGCAGTCTTTCGGTATAATTATTTTTCTTCGGTTTCACTTTTATTCTCACTACATCATCTTTTTCATCGTACTCTGTGGCAAGATGCTGTTTCCAGTTTTTATTTATTATCAAAGTCCATTCTTTTTTACCAGGGATGGAGAAGAAAGCATATTTACCGGCGGGTATTTCTTTACCGATCACAACAAAAGCCTGTGGCATGTCCAATGTGGTGGCATCATGAGCACCTGTTACCCATACCTCATCATAAGGAACTAATCCGCCCCAAATAATTCTTTTACGAACACCCGGAGAATGATAATTAATCTTTATGCTATCGCCATTGACAACTGCAAAAGCCATAGATTTAATACTTTTCTTGCTGGTATCTTTTTTTAAATTAGGATTGTAGCAAACCTCCTCTTTCATTAGTTCCTGTGCTGTTACAGAAAGCGCTGACCCAATTATTAAAAGCAGTAAATAAAATTTCTTTCTCATGATACTGTATAGTTGTATTTATATTTTTTTCGCACTGATTATTTGTACTTCACCAAACATTGTCTTAAAGCGATTTTTAATGCCTACATTTTCAAATCCGGCATCCGAAATCATTTCAGGTAATAATCCTCTGGCATTTGCATCCGTTGATTTAAATCCATCTAAGCTTCTTATCATATTAAAAAGCATTCTTTGAATCCATGATTTAGAACGGCCAAAATCGGCAATAACCAACTCACCATCTTTATTCATAACCCGGAAAATCTCTGCCAGCATATTTTGTTTTACATCTGTATCAAGGTGATGAAAAACCAGGCAGGAAATTACTCTGTCAAAAGCATTACGCTGAAAGGGCAAATGTTTTCCATCATAATCAAATAAAAAAATATCCAGCCTTTCCTCTTTTATCTTTTTGGTTGCTTTCTCCAATATCTCTTTATCAACATCAATGCCTGTTACTTTTGCCTCCGGCGATGACTGTTTTGCCATGATAGTTAATGTAGCAGTGCCACACCCAAAATCAAGCAGCTTTGCACCGGCATAGATATTTGTATCGGAAATCAATGCCTTTTTAATCTTTTTCTCGGGCATAGTAATACTGATGAAAAAATCATATACAGGAGTAAGCCATTTGAACCTGAGTGCCGGTATAAATTTTTTTTGCTGCTCCATTGAAATGACTTTATTTTAAAGTAATACTTGAATTAAATCCGGTTTAAAACAGAGTTGTCAATTGGTGGGTGCGGAAACCCTGCTACTAAAGGTTTTCCATTTTTAAAACGGGACAAACAAAGCAGGACTCCGACCCATATTTTTCTATTTAATGATGCCCGCCATGACCTCCATGATGACCACCATAATAATATCCGCCATGGTGCCCAAAGTCAATATGACTAACGACAATAGGATGCCACCAGCCGCTGTTCCATAAGCTTATCCGGCGAACGGATTGTTCAGTGTAAACAGTAAGTGGTGTTGGTTGTTGTACAATTACGGTAGTTGGCTGTTGTGCAGGGGCATTAAATACATCTTTATTCCCATTTTCATATACAATGCTGCCAATGTCTGCTTTGGCAGTAACATATACCGGCCCACTAAGGTTAGAAGATTTAAAATACTTTACTTCGCTGATGCCAACTTCAGATATTCTGGCATTGATAGATTCTCCTGTACGCAAAATAATAATATCCTGTGCCTTTAAAAATGATGCAGATAATAGCATCATAACAAATGCAAATAACTGTTTCATATTTTTAGTTTTAGATGATATTTTAAAATCAAATTCATGTTAAGTGATGTATATCCAGACCGTATTTAACTTTTATAAATATGCTGTCATCTTCCATTTTTCTTTTTTGTCACCGCAGGGGGCTTTACCGGGTAATTTTCCAAAAGTGTATGCACGGCAGGGTGCAATTCTCTCTGCAGAGTGGAGGGGTCGTATAAATCGGCTTCCACTGTGGCAGTATAAATAAACTTATTTTGCTTCCTGTCAATAACGTTTACAGTTATTGCTCCCAGGATGTATTCTACAGTTTTGGTAGTATAGCCGTATGTATAGCTGTTATAATTGTAATTTAATGGCCTGTTATAATAATAAGCCCTTGGGTTAACATTATAATAGGGGTTATGAGGTGAAATGGCCCTGTACTGATAGGCATTATTATAATTATAGACAGGAACAGTTGTGCGGACCTGTTCAGTCCTGCTCTTTTTACTTTCTGTTACTTTGAGTTCAAAGAGCACATCCGGGTTGTCATTATCTAAAGTCATACCCCTTGCCGCCAATTCATGCGAAAAATAATTGATGGTATTATTGAAAATAATCTGGTTGTGATAAGGAGTGTTATCATTGTCTGTATGAGGAATCCAGGAAAAGGTCTTGTACTTAGCGAAGTCAGCGGTTTGGTCGTAATCTGTGTATGACAAATTGTAAGCGGTACTGCATCCTGATACAATCACTGCAGCAAGAAACAAAATGAATAATCTGTATTTCATTGTTTTTACTTTTAACGGTTGCCAATATTGTTTAACAACACTCATCGCTGAATAAGGTGTTTAGCTATATCGTTCTATTACTCCATTTCTTTTTTAGTATGCTCAGCTATGTATTTGTCCAATGCTTTTTTGCCAAACTGTTTAAATACAACAGGTGTTACAATCATATCTAATAAAGTAGAACTGATTAACCCGCCGAGGATAACAGTAGCAACAGGGTATAATATTTCTTTTCCCGGTGCAGTGGCATCCAACGTTAATGGAATTAATGCTAATGCTGCGACCAAGGCAGTCATCAACACTGGCACTAATCTTTCCAGCGAACCACGGATAATCATTTTATCATTAAAGGTTTCGCCTTCAAATTCCACCAGGTGTATGTAATGACTTATCATCATAATACCATTCCTTGATGCTATACCTGTAAGTGTAATAAAGCCTACCATAGTAGCAATAGAAAAAACACCTCCGGTGAGTAATACCGCCACCACACTTCCTATCAATGCCAATGGCACATTCAGCATAATCTGAAGCGCTATGCGGCTCGATTTAAAATGACTATATAGTACTAAAAAAATACCTGCAATTGAGAAGATACTCAGTATTGTGATGAGTTTGGAAGCGGATTGCTGGCTTTCAAACTGGCCACCCCATTGCAAGAAATACCCCTGCGGCAGTTGTAATTGTTCATTTACCTTCTGTTGCATTTCCTTTACCGTGCTGCCAAGGTCCCGGCCTTGTACATTAGCAGAAACCACAATTCGCCTTAATGTGTTTTCATGATATACAGAATTGACACCGCTTTCCATTTCAATTTGTGCGATTTGTTTTAGCGGAATCAGCGCTCCATCAGATGTGGCGATTTGTGTGTTTCCCACTTCATCAAGGTTATTTCTTATACTGTCTGAGGTTCTCAAAACGATATCAAATGTTTTTTGCCCGTCCAATATCTGGGTACTTACTTTACCGTTGTAAAAAATTTCAATATCCTCGGCTACTTTACCCACTTGCAATCCGTACCGCTGTACAGCCGCACGGTCTATTCTTATACTTAGCTGGGGCACCAATACCTGTTTTTCAACCTGTACATCCACAGCGCCGGGAACTGTACTGATGATATCTTTTAGCCTGGCGGCATTACTGCGTAAGTCAGCCAAATCGTTTCCAAATATTTTGATGGCAATCTGTGCCCGAACACCTGAAAGTAAATGGTCAAGCCGGTGAGAAATGGGTTGCCCTATATTTACGGTTACACCTTTTAATATGGATAGCCTTTCTCTTATCTGCGCAAGTATTTTGTCCCTGTTGCCAATTTTATCGGCTTCTAACGCTACTTCAATTTCTGAGTTGCTTGGCGGTTCTGCATGTTCATCCAGTTCGGCCCGGCCGGTTCGGCGGGCAGTAAGTTGCACACCCGGAACTTTTAAAATTTCCTTTTCAGCAATGCTCCCTGTTTTATTTGCTTCTTCCAGTGAAGTACCTGGTGGCAGTGAAAGATTGATTGTAAAACTGCCTTCATTAAACGGAGGCAAAAATTCTGTTCCCAAAAAAGGAATGACACTAATAGAAGTTATAATCATTGTGATTGCAATGCCAATAACTATTTTCGGATGCTTTAATCCTATCTTAAGTAATTTGATGTCCTGTCGCTTTAAGAACTTTACGAAAGTACTGTCGTCATGAGAGGAGGCATACAAAGCTTCTTCTTCAATAGTCCGCCCATGAGGTTTTTCCTGTTCGGCCTCTTCAAAAGTGTGGGTGTGTTTTTTTCTTCCTTTCCAGAAAGCAAGATTTACATGGTCGAGATACCTTTTTTTACCTAACAGGTAGCTGCACAAAGCCGGTGTAACGGTAAGTGATACGGCTAAAGAAGCTATGATTGAAGTGATATATGCTATACCTAATGGCGCAAATATTTTTCCCTCAATACCCTGCAAATAAAACAATGGAAGAAATACGAGTACAACAATGATAGTGGCATATACAATTGAATTTCTCACCTCACTGCTGGCCTCATAAACCACTTTCATAAGTGGTCTTGGGTTGGGGCTTATCCAGTTTTCCTTTAATCGCCGGAATACATTTTCCACATCTACAATCGCATCATCCACCAACTCGCCAATGGCAATGGCAAGGCCGCCAAGTGTAAGTGTATTGATGGATATTCCAAACATTTTAAAAACAATCGCCGTAATAATAAGTGATAGAGGAATAGCAGTGAGTGTAATGATGGTAGTTCTGAAATTAAGAAGGAAGAGAAACAAAATGATTATAACCAGGATAAACCCATCTCTTAAAGCTTCCTCCACATTGGTAAGGGAGTTTACAATAAAATGTTTTTGCTGAAATACATCCGTATTAATCTTTACATCAGACGGTACTGATTTTTTTATATCATCAATTGCTTTTATAATTTCTGATGTTAATGTAACCGTATTGGCATTCGGCTGTTTTTCTATGCTCAGGATTACAGCAGGTTTCCCATTAAGGGAACCATCACCTCTTTTAACTGGCCCGCCAAATTTTACTTCGGCCAGTTGGCGAAGGAGTACAGGTGCGCCATTTTTATTGGCTACTACCGTATTGGCCAAATCTTCTAATGTATTTGCCCGTGCAAGATTACGAACCAACACTTCAGAGCCTTTATTGTCGTTTACAAAGCCGCCTGTTGTGTTGATATTTGTAAGCTGCAGAGCATTGTCAACATCACCTACAGATAAATTATACTGCCGTAATTTTTCCGGAGAAATTAAAACCTGGTACTGCATCCGGACACCGCCAATGGGAATTACCTGTGCAATACCTTTAACACTCATCAGCCTTCTGCGGATAACAAAATCACTCAGCGTTCTCAAATCTTCAGGAGATGTAGTATCGGAAGAAACGGCTATCATCATAAACTGTCCCATAACAGAGCTGATAGGCCCCATTACAGGTACAATCTTATTAGGCAGTTGAACCGTTTGTATTTTCTCCGCAGTCAATTGCCGGGCCCTGTATATATCCGTCTTCCAGTCAAATTCTACAAATACCAAACCCAATCCGGGAGATGCTACTGACCTTACTACTTCTACTCCAGGTGCGCCATTCAAAGAAGTTTCAACGGGTAATATAACCTGCGCTTCAATTTCTTCTGGTGACATGCCATTAGATTCAAGGAAAATAGTTACCCTGGGCCGGTTTAAATCAGGTAAAACATCCACAGGCAGGTTTACCAAAGTAAAAACGCCATACACCATTAACAGAGCAGCTGTAGCCACCACAAGTAAACGGTTCTTAAGAGAGAAGTGTATGAGTCTGTTCAGCATTTCAAATAATTTAAATAGTATGTTTTCAGATACACATTATCTGAAGTAGTTCAAATAATTGATTCAATATTAGAGTTACAACAAACAGGCGCCTGCTGCCTGAGAAAAAATCCTCCATCACTGCTGAATGGAAAGAGGGCAGCAGGCCGCCTGTTGTTCACCATCAAACCTTAACCACTGCATTATTCATATAAAATAACTATTGTTCCAATTTTACAATTAAAGGTTCACCGCTTTTCTCTATACACATATACAGGTAAAACCAGAATGCTGATACCCCAATAAAAACATTCCAAAGACTATGCGGCTGAAAAAAACTTCTTGGGTTGCATGCAATTTTATTTTTATCAAACTCAAACCATACCGTCGCCGTCAGAACCGCAAGGATGGAGTAAATAAGATAACTGGTCCCGGACTTATGTTTCTCAATTACGAGGGTAATAATAGCTGTTGCCAAAAAAAACAAAACGAGTAATATGGCTACAATCTGTTCCTTGCCCTTTGGCGTTAGCAAAGCCAGCCCAAGGTTAGCGCCGCAAAAAACCAATAAAAAACGGATTTCTGTTTTTCTCCTTTTCGTATTTGACAATTTTTTCTTTTTCATAAGCCACCATTGATATAGAAGAAACATAACAGGGAAAAGCGAAAAAGAAAATACAGCAGAATAATCAAGCGTATGAGCTATTCCGATGAGAGAAGCATGGTAAAAAGTACTTGCAGCAAAAACATACAGCAGCACAAAGGCAAAAAGAATTGAGAAAAAATTGCTTTTAACCAGGTGCTCATTTGTGTTTGAACGTTTGCTTTTCCATGAGGCACTCAAAATGATGATAGCGGTAACCAAATAAATTATGTTACTAAAAGTATTAACCGGCTGACGGACCGGGCTGTTTATATGCAGCTGTTCGCAAAATGACGCAGGCACCCTTTTGTCAATGATGAAGTTGTTCCACAAACCCTGTAAAGCCGGGTTTTTATTGAACCACCAGATTGAGAAACCAAAAAGTACTGTTATGGAAACCAGTGTTATAATTGTTTTCCATCCCGGAATTATATCCGGTATAAGTCTCAGTTTAACTTCAGCATCATATTTTTGAGCAGGCTCCAACATCCGGTGTTAAATAATTTTTTAACGGTACTTATAAAAACAATGCAATTGGTTATATCATGGCAGGTGGATTGCCTGCCATGATATTTTACGGATTAATGTTGATGGTCATGTCCATCTGCTGCAGGCTTGGCCTTTACAGTCAGGTCAAACGAAGCTGATGCAGTTTTACCACCGCTTGTAAACGTTACAATGGCCTTGTTGTACTTTTTATTCTTGTCAAGAGTGTACATAAACCCTTCGTTTCCACTTGGGATTAATGTAATATTTGAAGTTTGCCCATCAACCATTTGTATAACCGCTGTTCCCGTTACACCTGTATTCTTCATCGCTTTTTCCTTGCCGTCCAGTAAATAGGCCATCACCATTCCATCTTTTACACTTACTTCAATATGAAAATCACCGGCAGATTTAACTGTTCCTCCATGTGGTGAACCATGTTTATGGTCGCCGCCGCTATGTTGTGCAAATGTGGTAAAGGATGCTATCAGCATCATTGTAGCCAGGATTGTTATCTTTTTCATTGTTTAAAATTTTATTGTTAGAAAATAAATTAATTACTAATGTGCATGGTCAGTATGTTCGTCCTTTTTCATATCCATGCCTTTCATATTATCAGCGTTGCCTTCTGCAACATTCATTACAAAGTCGCTGGTGTAAACTTTCCCTTTACTCTGGAATTGTATCCAACCACGATATACACCCGGCTTATCAAATGTTGTATGCAAATCAAACTTGCCACCTTCCACACTTGGATGAACATGCAAATATTTTTTATCGGCAAGGCTTACAACTACCATATGGGCTTTTGCACCGAGGTAATCCTCTAAAGTGTTTACATCTACTTCTTTACCATTAAGCATCATAACACCGTTAATATGCATAGCCATGTTGGTTAAAAACTTTCCTCCTTCCGGGGCAAGTGACACAGAAAATCCGTCACCTGCAGTGCCGGTTAACTTATCGGGTCCGTAAACCTTTGCGGCAGGCACTGTTCCTTCCACCGTTACATTCAGATAGTCAACTGTATGGTTAGCACCGCTTGGCTTATAGTCAGCAAACAAAGTGTACTTGCCGGGTGCAGGAAATTTTTCTTTAGCGGTATAAGAGCCATCTGCGTTCAACTCAGGATGTATGTGGTCAAACCAGCTAAGGTCATCGTTTACAATTATCAGGTGGATTTTCTTTGTGTGTTCAACATCCAAAGGAACTTGTTCATTGGGATTATCTTTCATTTTTGGTGTTAGCGACAAAGTAATTTCCTCATTTGGTTTCGCAGTTGCCGGAGTGGTGTTGAATTGCATGGATACATTCGTTGCTGCGGTTGCATTATCATTATGTTCCAGTTTCATACCGCACTTAGGGCATGTATCACCTTCTTTTCCTATTATTTCAGGATGCATAGGGCAGGCAAACGTATGGTCGCCACTGTGAGCCGCTTCCGTATGGGTTGAATCAGCATTTTCCTTTTTAGAGTTTGTTCCGCTGTTATTGCAGGCAGTGAAAAAAACAATTGTACCAAGAGCCAGTATTGGCAGGGCAATTTTAAATATTTGTTTCATTGTTGTTTATTTGATTTTTTAAAAAGTGACGAATTAATTAATATCCTCTTTCATTTTTCTCTCATAATGGCAGCAGCCGGGGAGTTTTTCATAAGCCTTGTCATCGCCGGTAAATTTTTCCGTATCGTAACCTACAGCGGCAATAGCTTTTTGTACTTTTTCATTGCTGATAACTGCCGGATTATACACAAGGGTAAATATTTTTGTTTCCCTGTTCCACTCTGCTTTTTCAACTCCATCTGTTTTAGCTGCCTTTTCAATTGTTTTTTTACACATACCGCAATTGCCCCATACTTTGAAGGTTTCGGTCTTGGTATCCTGTGCTTTTGTTGCTGTAAAGGTGATTGTTGCAATCAGTAACAGCATCATTGATTTTAGGTGTTTCATTTTTTCTTTTTATAGTCAGAGATTTATTTTGCTTTTCTGAATGAAGAATGAGTTTGTACTATCTTCCAGCCATCCTTTGTTTTTCTTAATATGGAAGTAGCCACTCCCTGGCTTTTTATTTCTTTACCATCCTTAGCAAGAATGATTGTGTAGATATAAGTTTCGGTTGAAAAGGCATATTCGCCTGCAACCGTTACATCCACTTTGTAATTACTAAAGGCGAATGATTTGAACTCTTTGAGTTCGGGGCCTAAATGATGCTCCAGATAATGGCCGATTGTGCCCTCATCGCTTGCCTGTTCATATATTTTAGAGTCTTTTACAAAAAGATTCACAACACCGGTAGTGTCTAACTTTTCAATTGCCATTTTGTAATTATTCAGCACTGACTTTACGGCTTCTTTATCGCCGTTTTGTGCAAATGTTGTGGTAACAGTTACCAGCAGCAGGCACATCATTAAAAACTTTCTCATATTTGTTTATTTTAGTTATTGATTTAAATACATCATTTTCATTTGATACACATTGGCAGTAACTATCCGTTCACCATCTTCTGCACCTTTGCTGATGACAGTAAACTTATCATTGCTCTGTCCTTTTACAATAAAGCTGATACTGTATTGCTCAGCCTTATCTTTTACAAAAACTGCTGGTTTACCATTTACATCTGTGATAGCTTCGTTGGGTAATACCACCTGCCTGATGATATTGTTTCCTGTCATCCGCACATTTACATTTTCACCAATTTTAAACTGACCTTTGGGGTTAATGATTTCAAATACTACTTTCTGGGATTGATTGCCGCTGTTAACTGATTGGGCACTGCTAATCATTTTCAATTTATAAGCAAGCGTATCCACGTTTGAAATAGTGGTAAACCCGGTGGCTGATTTCAATTTTTCGGCATCTGTTGTAAAAACCTGAGCTTCCACAAACACCTGGTCAAGATTGGTTATTTCAAACAAGGTTTCACCGCTGTTTACAACAGCACCTATAGCATAGTTAAAAGTGCCGACAACACCACTAACAGGCGAAGTGAGGGTTATCGCTTTTGTGCTGCCTGTATTCCTCCCTGTATTGGCATCAAATAGTGCTTTATTTTTCTTAGCACTTTCATACCGGGCCTTTGCTTCAGTAATATCTTTTTTCGCTGCAATGTCTTCTATCGCCAGTAACCTTTCATATTGTGCTTTGGCAGCTTCATACTCAGCATTTACACTGTTGCTTTGAGAAATGATACTGATTTGCGTTCCGGCATCTACTTGTTGTTCTATAACAGCTACTACCTGTCCTTTACCAACTCTTTGGCCCGGGGCTACGCTTAAGGAAACAATCTTTCCTGCCTGTGGTGATTGTATAACAGCCCGGCCTTGCGGGGCGGCAATTACAGTTCCCAATAAAACGGATGATTCATTAAAATCTCCAGTAGCAATTTTTTGTGTTTGAATATTAAATAGGAACTGCGTTTCTTTCTCAACTATAAATGTTGTAGAAGATCCACCGCTTTTTGCTGCACCAGCTTCATCATGACCATCATGGGCAGAAACCGGATTATATGTTGCTGTCGGTAACAGGCAGAAAAGAATGATAGCTCCTGTAATCATTTTCCTGCTGCGGCTTTTATTTATAAAAAACATAACAAGTAAGCCAATCAGCAATCCAAGTATTCCAAAAAACCAGTTACTGCTGTACCAATGAGCATGAGGACTGCTCATGGTTGTTGTTGTGACCAATTCTTTTCCAGCTTCAATATTATTTAGCTGGATTAAATCAATACCTGCATAACTATTGATATTGACTACAAGGTTATATGCTTTCTTTTCAGGAAATGTGGTTTTCAACTCAAATACACCTTTGTCAATTTTCACAGCAGTAATCTTTATATTGGGATTACCGGCTACTGTTATTTCCAGTTTAGCGCTGTCAATAGGCTTGTTAGTATTGTATTCACTTAAGTACAGGCGAAGCATTGTTTCCTTGCCTGGCACTATCGGGCTGTACTTTAGCAGCACTTCATAAATTTCAGAAGCAGCCTCAGAAGAGAAGTAACTTACAGGCGTTACACTTGCTTTTTTTGCTTCGTCATGGTCTTCGCCGCCGTGTGCAAATGCCATTACCGGTAATAGCCCCAATAAAAATTGAATGATTAATCGTTTCATAATTGACCCATTAAATATTTGTGATTGATAACACTGAGATTATAATTTCTTACAGCTTCCAGGTATTTCTGGTAAACGGTGTATGCGTCATTGCTGTTTCTAAGTAAGCTTATATAGTCAATTTCACCACTCACAAAAAAACGCTGTGAAGTAGTAATAACTTCCTGTGCCTTTTTTAAACCGGTTTGCTGGTAGTAGTTAACAGACTGCCAGTTAGTTTGCATTTCGCTGTTAGCATTTATAACCTGTGCTGATAATTCCTGCTGTAGCCCCTGTTGTTTGTTTTGAATTACTTGCTGTTCTGTTTTGGCAGCACTGATATTACTTTTGTACTGCCCGAACCATAATGGAATGCTTATACCAACCCTGAAGCGGTTAAACCATTTTGAATCCCTTTCGCCCTGGTTAAAGTAGCCAAAAGCCAAACCGGGCAAAGCCCTGCTTTTTTGTAACGCAATATTTTGTCTGGCAACATTCTCCTGTTGCTGTAAAAGCTTTACGGCGGGATTTGAAAGTAATGCTGTGGAATCAGGTGCAAGGGAGAATTGTGTCTGAGTAATTACAACAGTCAGCGGTTCCACTGAAATAGAATCTTTGATGCCGGTGAACCACTGCAATTGTGCTTTTAAGGATGTGGCTCTAGTAAGCGATTGCTGATATTGATTGTGAATTTCTCCATACTGCGTTTCAGCAAATGTTTGTTGCAGATAATCAATTTGCCCGGCCTTAAACTGGCGTATGGCTGACAGTTTTATCTTTTCATACAAGGTATCCTGAATATACAGTTGCCTGGTAAGCGAATCAGCATACTGTATTTCCAAGTATAAAACCCTGACCTTGTATTTTAATTCTGCCTCTGTCAGCTGCTTCTCTTTTTGTGCCACACCAATTTGCTGTTTTTGCAAATGGTATTGGTTACTGTACACCGTTGGAAATTCAAAAGATTGGGTGATACTACCTGTATAAAACTTGCCTGTTGGACTTTCCCAAAAAAAATCAGGGTTCGGCAGGTTGATAGCTGACTTTAGTAATTGCTGTTGCTGTTTTACTTGTAGTGATGCGGCCTGAATATTCTTGTTATTAGCTAATGCTTTAGCCACAGCTTCATTTTCTGTAAGTACCTGCTGTGCCGCTGCTGGTAAACCAATAATTCCTGTAAGAAAAACTATGATACTATATCTGAACATAAAAATTGATTACGGTAAAACAAATAGCTCCAGATTGCCAAAGGCAAAATGAAGTTTGATGAAGTCAAAGGCTTCATCTGTTTTACAGTAATCAAATCTGGAAACGCTGAATCGCTATGCGAATGTCAGGCGGAGGGGGATAATAAAAACGGGCGGTGCATTTAGTAGGGAGGTACTTAATACCGTTAGATATATCAATATCCAAAAAAACACTCAATACTGCTATAAATGCTGGTACATTTATGCTGGTATTTGCAGCAACGGTTTTATCTAAATTTTGAAATTTTTGCACTTCATTGCTGCAGCATCCACCAGCGCCTTTGGTAAAAGAGATGCTTTTACCCGCAGGAACTTGTTTTGTCGCCTCATCTTCATGCTGATGTTTAGAACCATCCTGGTGAACATGTGTGGTTACTTCTGGTGTTTCTTTTTCATGAACATGTTTTTTACCATCAGCATGTATATGCACTTCTGCAGGTTCTTCAGTTTCGTTATGATGAGATGTATTAAAACCCATATCCATGCCTAAAGCACAGGCAAATCCTACTGCTGTATTTGATGCAAATACAATCAGCAGGAATAGTGCTTTTAGTTTTATGGATAAATTCCGGGTCATTTAATATTTGTAAAAATAGGGCTATTTTATTGAAAAATAATTCCTTGCAGGGCAAAGATATATAAGAACTGCTCAGACTATTTGTAAAATTATTGACAATGTTTATAGAATTTTGCTGTTTTAATTCAGATAAATAATGGGCCTTTCTACCTGAAAACGTATGAATTAAGCATAAAAGACCAGTTTTTCATCTGATTTCGTAACATCTTTGCTCTAAATAAGCAGGATATCTCCAGCAATTTGTATTGCATAGCAACATCGCAATTTCATTGGTACAATTAAAAGCCCAAACAGGTTGCCTGTATATAACATATTTTCAAAGAAATCTCAGGTTTTCCGTATTGCATAACTCTATTTCCCCTTTGCATAACTGATGCTGCTTAATGTGTTGGCACTTTTGCAACTAAAAATCACACTTATGAATAAAAGAGGAATTGTTTTTTGTTTAATGATATTAGCAATAAATGTAGCCAAGGCACAAACCAAAAAGGAAAGAAATGATACGTTGCATATAAGAAGCTTACCCGACGTAACAGTAGTGGGCAGGAACAGCAAAAGTGATTATCAGCAAATGCCGGAAATTGTTGGAACAAATATTTATGCCGGCAAAAAGAATGCACTGATTGTGCTGGACAATGTGCAGGGGAATGTTGTAACAAATAATATGCGGCAAGTACTGGCCAAAGTACCCGGTATTCATATTTGGGAAAGCGACGCCAGCGGAATTCAAATTGGCATTGCCGCCCGAGGATTGAGCCCTAACAGAAGTTGGGAGTTTAATGTTCGTCAAAATGGATATGATATTGCTGCTGACCCATTCGGTTATCCTGAAGCTTATTATAATCCACAATTACAGGCTGTGCAAAGAATAGAGATAGTAAGAGGGCAAGGTTCTTTGCAATATGGCCCCCAGTTCGGCGGACTGGTAAATTATATTCTCAAAAACGGGAGTGAAATAAACAAGTCTCTTGAGTTTGAAACACAGCAAACATTTGGCAGTAACGGACTGTTTAATAGTTATAATGCGATAGGAGGCAAAAAGGGTAAAGTTCATTATTATACATTTTTTGACCATCGTAACGGAGATGGGTGGAGAGAAAACAGCCGCTATTTCACCAACACAGGTTACGCTACTGTAACCTATAATTTCAGTACAAAATTTTCATTAATGGCTGAAGTGATGCGTTCGCATATCCGCAGCCAGCAACCCGGTGGTTTGACCGATACACAAATAAAACAGGATGCTCAACAAAGTTTCCGAAGCCGTAATTGGTTTGACATAACATGGACGACACCAGCTTTAATCGCCAACTATCAAATAAATGAAAACACCCGGTGGAATACAAAATTATTTGGCACTATCGGCGACAGGAACAGCGTTGGTTTTTTACAATCCATCACAACACAAGATAGCATCAATGCCGCAACACTTACTTATAATAACAGGGTTGTTAATCTTGACCAATACAGAAATTATGGTTTAGAAAGCCGCATTATCACTGACTATCATTTGGGCAAAATGAAAAATACTTTATCCGGCGGTATCCGTTTATACACCGGCACTACCACAAGGCAGGCAGATGGTAAAGGAACAACAGGTACAGGATATGATATAGCTGTTACCGGTAATTACCCCCGTGATATAACATTTGAATCCAGAAACGTAGCCGCATTTGTAGAAAATATTTTTCGTGTTACAGATAAGTTGTTGATTATTCCAGGCCTTCGCTATGAGTGGCTGGAAGGTTCTTCTTCGGGGCGAAACGGATATGCTTCCGGTGGTGCAGAAATAATCTTACAAAATATTACAAGGAACAGAAGTTTTGTTCTTGCAGGCATTGGAACAGAGTATCATATCACAAAGGCCACTGAAGTGTATGCAAATATTTCACAGGCTTATCGGCCTATTCAGTTTGCAAACCTGCAGGCGCCGCCTACAACTGATGTAGTTGACCCTGATTTAAAAGATGCCAGGGGATATAATATTGATTTAGGCTATCGGGGCAAAGTGAAAAATTTTCTGCAGTTTGACGTAAGTGGATTTTACTTACAGTATGATAACCGTGTAGGTACAGTTACTGTTAGCGGAACACCTTCCTACCGTCTTATTACTAATGTGGGCAGCAGCACCAGTAAAGGGTTTGAAGGATATGCAGAGTTTAACCCCATCAGGGCATTTAGTAAAAGCAAGCATACAGACTTAATCATTTTTGGTTCTTATGGATACACAGATGCCAAGTATAGTGGCGACCATAAAGATGCCAATACCAAAGGAAAGAAAGTGGAGAATGCACCAGCCAATATTTTCAGGGGCGGTATCACCGGCGGTTATAAAGGGTTTTTATTAACAGCACAGGTAAGTAGTGTTGGAGAAACCTTCAGCGATGCAAATAACACAGTTACACCATCGGCAAACGGAAATACTGGGCTAATCCCTTCTTATACTGTAACTGATTTAACAGCCACTTATAAATTCTCAAAAGGCCTGAATTTGAAAGCTGGTATAAATAACCTGTTTGATGAGAGATATTTTACACGTCGTGCAGGTGGTTATCCCGGACCGGGTGCATTACCGGCCGATGGTAGAACTTTCTTTGTATCAGTTGGGGCAAAATTATAAGCGGGAAAAAAAATTGGAGACAAAAAGTTGAGGGCATCAAAAACAAATATCTAATGCGTTTTTATTATCCACTAATAAAATTATCTTACAAGAGTATATACTGGGAGGTAAAGATGAGGTGCTTACAAAAATTGCTCCACCACCAGCACAGCCGCCAGACCCAGGCTGCCCGGTGCCATCCTCACCTCCCATAAAAATTTTAGCTACAATAGCCCCATATAAAAGATTCCTTACTCTGACACCCCTGTTATCAAAAGGAGAGTTGCCACAAGATTCAGGTATTAACGAAGGCGGGATATTTTATAATGTCCAGTTCGGTAACCGAAGGTAAATAGGATTACTGAAGCTGAATAAACCTTAATTGATGCAGCGAAGCAAGCCAATCCCGGATGAAGCTGATAGCGATATGCAGATGCGGATATATTCGTTTGCCCCGCTTTTGACAATACTTTTTTTGAGCTGCATACCCTTTCGTCGCTACGAACAGCAGGATGTTCCTAATTGCATAGGCGGACATTTTACTGACCCGTAACTGCAATAAACGCAACAGTCGCCTTCCTTTGGTTTAAGTCGTGTTTTGCAACTTGAACACTCATAAAAATAATGGCAAGCATCTGTTGGCATTGTTTCTTCTTGTCTGTGTCCACAAACAGGGCAAGTAATAACAGATTGAAGTATAATAGTTTTTTCCATTAGTTGTTGATTACAGATTGAGAAGTTACCTTATATCCAGTTTTATTAATGGCGGATACAAGGCTGTCAACAGAAGTTTTACTGTTGTCAAACTTAACAAGGCTATTGCCCTTTTCATAAGAAGTATTGAACTCAATCACTCCCGTTGTTTTTGAAAGTTCGCTGTTTATATGTTCTGTGCAGCCTTTGCAAGTCATACCTTTTATTTTAAATTCTGCTGTCTGTATATTGCTTTTGTCAACAATAATAACCTTTGCTTCTTGAGGCTTTGGATAAAATATTTTTGCGTAGTATGGAAATGCTATTAACAATCCTGCAATCACAGTAACGATAGCTAAAAATGTTTTTGATTGCCAAAATGATTTTTTATTGTCAGTCTCACAATCGCAGTCAACTTGTTTTTGTGGTTTTAGTTTTTGATACCAGGCAAATGTAAAAACTGCAATTGTTAAACCGATAAAATATGGACGATACGGCTCAATCCACGAAAATGATGAAGCAAGTCCGCTTGCACCACCTAAGAAAGCTAAAACAGGTGTAATGCAGCAAAGCGATGCTGCAACTGCTGTCAACAGCCCTGCAATCCAGCCTTTACTATTTTTTGGAGTCGTTGTCATACTGTCGCCAAATTTTGTTGATTGATAATTTTAAAGAATGGTTTTAAAACTTTTAAATGCTCATTGCGTAATGAATAAAAAATTGTTTGCCCTTCTTTTCTGGCTTCAATGATGTTACCGTCTTTCAGTTTGCGTAAGTGTTGAGAAACTGCTGGAATACTCATTCCCAAAATATCGCTAAGGTCGCAAGGGCAAAGTTCATTTTCCTCTTCAAGCAGAAACAGTATTTTCAGTCGCACTTCGTTGCCTGCCAAAGCAAGAACTTGTCCCAACTGTAAAAATGATTTTGAGTTAGCCTTTAATTTTTCCCGGCAGCTTTTAATTTGTTCTATGTCTGCCTGTAACCTTATGCAAGTGTCGTTTGCCATTGTCAAATTTGTTAGTCGGGCAAAAGTAACAAAGATTACTTATTTAAGCAAATACTTAAATACAAAATTGTCTGCAAGGTTACAATGTGACTATAAAGCGTCGCAAAAAATATCCGATTAAGTAAACGGGAAGTGTCTAATAGGGTTGTAGCTAACAGGTGATATTGTATTTCATTAAGCAAATCTTCTTCCCATTTTTCAATTTATTTCCTTCAGACTTAAATTGTCTTTTTTATCTCATTCAAAAAATAATCCCGAATATTTTTTGAAAAAACACTTTGCTTATTTTTCATTCTTTCGGGATGCCATTGGAGCAATAATAGCAAGTTTTTACTCCTATCATCTTTAATTTCCATCCCCTCTATAATCCTTTTTTTTGCCATAGCATTCACACATAATCCCTTGCCAATTCTATCAACACTTTGATGGTGTGCTGAAAATACTTCCCCTTTTTTAGTGTGTACAATTTGACTGAGGAGAGTATTTTTCTTTACTGTGATTTCATGCATACAAGGCTTTCCTGCTTTTGTCAGATGTTCATAAGTCTGTAAATGTAAAGGAATATCGGGTATTAAAGTTCCTCCAAAATAAACATTCGCAATTTGTAATCCTCTGCAAATACCCAGTAACGGTTTTTGCTGTTGCAGTGTTTTACGAATGACCTCCAGTTCAAACTCATCTCTTCGCCAGGCCACATTCTTAGGATTCAGCAATTTGTAGTATTCTGGCTTACCATAAAAAAGAGGGTGTGTACATCCTGCCCACCGGCTAACAACATCCCATCAAATCTCCCTGACTCCAATGTAACATAATCCCTGTTTGAAATTCTTAAAACATCAATATCAGGGTCATCTCCTTTAATCCAATTTGCATAAATATCCCAATGACATTTTCTACAATGTGCCGTAATGCCAATAATCAGCTTCCTTTTCATTTTATTATTTTATGAATATTTATTGAGGCAGGATGCTTGCCATCTTTCCGAAGGAATTTACAAGTTCGGAAGCTAACGATATTGATGCTTGCCAAGTCATCAAAATCTATGGCTTTAACTCATTTTTACATGCTGTTTTATTTTCAAAGCAGTCAAGGTTGGTGATAGTTGTTTCGGCTATGTTATACAAAGCGGTGTCTGTCAAAAAAGCCTGGTGACTGGTGATTAACACATTTGAAAATGTCATTAATCTTGCTATAATATCGTCCTGCAAAATGTCGCTGGAATGGTCTTCAAAAAACAAACCTCTTTCTTCTTCATACACATCAAGCCCCAGGTAGCCAATCTGACCGGATTTTAAAGAAGCGATAACATCTTTTGTATTCACTAATGCCCCACGACTGGTATTAATCATCATTACACCCTTTTTCATTTTTGCAATTCTGTCCCTGTTAATGATGTAGCGGGTTTGTTCGGTCAATGGTGCATGCAATGTGATAATGTCTGATTGACTACATAAGTTATCAATGCCGGTATAGACCACTCCATATTTACTTGCCCAATCATTGTCAGGCATTATATCATAGGCCATTATTCTGCATCCGAAACCATGAAGTATCTCCGCAACAATTCTTCCTATTTTCCCAGTTCCGATAATGCCGGCAGTTTTACCATGCATATCAAAACCAGTCAGGCCATTCAAAGAAAAATTTAAATCACGGATCCGGTTATGAGCTAATACCAATTTTCGGTTCAATGCAAGCATTAGTGCAATCGTGTGTTCAGCTACGGCATAAGGCGAATACTCAGGCACTCGGGCCGCTCTCATGCCCAATTCATAGGCAGCCTTGATATCTACATGATTAAAACCTGCAGAGCGAAGAACCAGATATCTAATTCCTATAGCCGATATTTTTTTTAAAACATCTTTTGAGCCATCATCATTCACAAAAATGCAAACGGCATTACATGCTTCGGCCAAACCAGCAGTAGTTAACGAAAGTTGTGGTTCAAGCAATATTAATTCATGTTTACCTTTTGCCGCACGGAGCAAAAAATCTTTCTCAAATTTATGTGTGCTGAAAACTGCTACTTTCATAATATGCAATTCTATTTTATATAATTATGCTGCTGCAAAAGAAATACTGTGCTGATTAATCCACTGGTATAATCTATAGACATCTTCCTTTTTAAATAACTGTGTGCCGGAATTCATCGTTGCTGCGGTGCCACATGCCACTCCGAAGCGAACCATTTCCAATAGAGGTTTTCCCTTTTCCAGCATCCAGGCCATACCGCCTACCATGCTATCACCTGCACCAACGGTACTTAACTTTTTTACTGTCGGGGCGGGAATTTTCTCATGCATATCTTTTGTTACAAGCATTGCCCCTGCAGGCCCCATTGAAACCACCATCACCTCACAATGACCATTTCTTATAACATGTTTTGCCGCTTCATCAACTTCACTCATTTGGAGATAATCCTTATTTACCAGGCTGCATAATTCCGAAAGGTTAGGTTTCAAAAGATAAACACCTTCTTGTGCAGCAAGGTGTAATGGTTTGCCGGAAGTATCAACAATCAATTTTATTCCCCGCTTCTTTGCTATAACCGCAAGGCGTGCAAAAATATCATCTGGTGCTCCGGGCGGCAGGCTTCCACTGGCTATAATAATGGAGGGAAGTGGGTTTAATGCAGTGATAGTTGATAAGCAAGAATCAATTTCTGCGCTGCTTAAGTTGCCGCCAGGCATTACAAAGCGATACTGTGCATTTGTTGATAATTCTGTTGCGGTAAAACTTTCCCTTGTTTCATTTTCAACCGGAATACTTTTGAAAGGAATTTTGTTTTCAAAAAGAATTCCCTCAAGCAGTTTTCCATTCGCTCCACCAGAAGGAAACATTGCCAAACTTTCTCCGCCCAATTTTTCAATGGCCTTGCTGACATTGATACCACCTCCACCGGCTTCTACCAGCAAATCGGAACACCGGAGTTTTTTTTCTGGAATCAATTTATCCAAAGTGGTGCTTTTATCTACAGCGGGGTTGATGGTTATTGTGACAATCATAAAATACTTATTACTGTAATTAAGAAAAGATGATTACATATTGTGACCTTCCATAGGATTAGCTCCCTTCTTAAATTTATATTCGCTTTGCAGCAAGTAGGCTCCTTTAACTACTACAATATCTCCCTGTTTCAGTCCTGATTTGATTTCAATTCTGCCTTCTGCTTCCAAGCCTGTTTCTACCATTTTGCTTACAAATGAATTTTGCCCTGATTTTACCCATACAGTTGCACCCAATGCGTCACGCAAAACAGCATCCAGGGGCAATGTTAGTGTACTGCGTTGACTACCTTTAATAATAACATAGGCAGGCATTCCGGGCTTTAATTGCTGAGATGTATTGGGTATAGCAACCCGTATCAAATTAATTCTTGTATCAGGATTGATTTCCGGATTTAAGTATTCAATCCGGCCGGTAAATTCTTTGCCTGGCATATCGGGAATCTGAACAATGGCCGTTCCGCTCTTGTCCAGTTCAGCCAATTGCGAAGTATATACCTGTGCCTCTGCCCATAGGGTAGATAAATCGGCGAGTCGCATAATCGTTCCACCTTCCATTGTGTAATCACCTTCTTTAATATCCAATGTGGTAATAAATCCTGAAACAGGACTGTAAAATGAGGTGAGTGGGTTTATTTTTCTGCTTTTTGAAAGCTCATCAATTTGTACTTCTGTGAGGCCCCAAAGCAGTAATTTATTTTTTGCACTTTGAATTAGTTCATTGTAATCTATCAATGAATTATTAAGAGTTTGCTGTTGTTGCAAGGCCAACAGGTATTCCTGTTTGGCTGTATTTAGTTCTTCACTATAAATATCAAAGAGCTTTTCGCCTTTATGTACATAATCACCGAGGTTTTTAAAATATAGCGTTTCAATTCTGCCCGGCACCCTTGAACTTACAGAATTGGATTTGTATAAATCAAAATTTAATGTAGCGGTCAGATACATTTTGTCACCGATACTGCCTGTACTGATTGTATCTAACTGGATATTGCCCAGTTTTATTTGATTTTCACTTAGCTGTATCTCATGTGGATTCCCGCTCTTGCTTTTACGCACCTGCGTCAGTTCCATTTTACAAATGGGGCACTTACCTGGTTTGTATTCCACCACCTGTGGGTCCATTGAACAAGTGTAATAAATATCCGGGTCTTTAGATACTTCTGATTTGCTTTTGCAGGAGTTAACTAATAATCCTAAAACAACAACTGCCAATAGATAAACAACAAACTGCGTAATGACTTCTTTCCACTGCAGGGGGATTGAATTATTGAAGCTGGCCGTATAAATATCTTTCTTCATAATTTATTCGTTTACTTTAATGAAACTTTCGCTGTCCATCAGGAACTGTGCATTTGCTGCAACAGAATCATGCGCAGACAAACCCTCTAAAACCTGGATTCTATTTTTATAAGTAATACCAGTTTTTACTTTGTAAGCTTTGAAACCGATACCATCTTTTATAAATACTACTTTATCCAATCCCAGCGAAACAACTGCTTGTACCGGAAGCCAGTTCGCTTCACGGCTGTTTCCGAAAATTGTGGCCTTAACCTGACTGCCGATAGGAATCTTCAAGATGGAATTATCAAAATAAACTCTTGCTGTAACGGTCTTGCTTTCCTGGCGATAAAATGGCTCAATGAAATTGATTGTTGCTCTGAAATCTTTATCCGGCGCCGTTTCCGGTACTATACGTACAGGACTGCCTTGACGGATGAGGCCTTGCTTATCGGCATAAAAATTAAGAATAGCCCAGGCCCGGTTTGGATTATATACAGTAAAAACCGTCTGACCTTTCTGAACGTACATTCCTTCTTTCAACGGCAATTCCTCGGTAAGAAGGGATATATCTCTCATTTCTCCAAGCTCCTTTTGCATAGATTGCGAACCAGCTTCATGTATGTGTCCGCTGTACTTGCTATACACAGAAATGGTGAAGGCGGCTTTCTTTGTTTCTATTACATCATTTAATTGTTCCTGACTCATGCCCAATAACAATAACTTTTCTTTAGCAGCATTTACTAAAACAGTGTTTTCAATGTCATTCTTTAAGAGAAACAGAAGATTTTGCTGTGCTGTTAATATTTCCGGGCTATATATTTCCATCACCTTTTGACCGCTTGTTATTTTCTGATAGCGGTAGCGTACATACAATTTTTCAATACGGCCAGATACCCTTGCTGAAATTGTTCCCACCTGTTTTGTATCATAAGCTATTTTGCCCAGTGCCTCAACTTCAATTTCTTCATTGGCTGAATGAAGTGATGTGATGGGTATGGAGGATAAAACATATTCATTCGTAGGCTGTAATAAAAAATCAATATTCAAATCTGACGAATTATCCACTGCTCCACCTTTCTTTACCAGGTCCATACCACAAATGGGACATTTCCCCGGCTTATCCCGGATGATTTCCGGATGCATGGGGCAGGTATAAACTTCTGTTTGATTGCCGTCGTTGTGCTGATGATTACCTTGCTTCATCTTAACAAGCCCCATTCCGCATTTAGGACATTTACCGGGCTTATCACTGAATACTGAATCTCCCGGCATGGGGCAGGTGTACATTTCCTTTGCAACATCTGTAGTATGTCCTGAATGAGGGCCTTTGTTGTTGTTACAGGAAACAGTGATGATTGTCAAAAAAAAGCCGCTTAGTAATAATAGTCTTTTCATGTAATTATTGGTTAATTCAATTGATATTGGAGCATCATTCCATCATCTTCGTGTTCCAGGTTGTGACAGTGAAAAACAAAAACCCCGGTTAAGGATGCAAAGGGAATAATCAATTTTACTTTTTCCTGTGGCAAGAGCAGAACAGTATCTTTCCAACCGCTTTCAGAGGCTAACAATTGGCCACGGCCACCTGTTCTTTCCAGTACCTGGAAGTGTACTCCATGAAGATGAATAGGATGTGGTTCATCGCCCTGTGAATTGTCAAATTCCCATATTTCCGTTGCATTAGCCGACACGGTTTCATCAATGCGGCTTTTGTTGTACGTCTTCCCGTTTATTTGGTGCATACCGGTCATATTCATGCCGCCGCTCATTTGCATTACGTTCAGTACAAAGTTTCTTGTTCGGGTAGCGGCTGTTGCCGGTATTGAATTAATAGACGAAAGACTGGCAGGAACATTGAAAGTGTCGTTTACTGTTTGTGTTATTTTAAATTTCAGAATCTTAAACCCTTGTTTTCCCTGGGCACTTCCAGCATTGTCAAACATTTTGTTCTCTAAAAATATTTCAGAGCCTATTGAAAGTCCGGAAAAGTTTACCAATACATCTAATCTCTCACCCGGCGACAATAAAATACTCTTGACAGTGGCAGGTTTTTTTAACAGGCCTCCATCGTTACCAATAATTATTAAATCAGCATTGTTGCTTAGCCCAAGATTATAAATCCGTGCATTAGAGCCGTTCAATATTCGCAAACGATAAAATCGTGTTGCTATTTCCGTAAATGGTGATGCTTCTCCATTTACCAGTATGGTTTCACCCATATAACCTGTCATTACTTCCATTGAAGTGGGATTGTATGCAATGCCAGATGAAGTAAGCCTCTTATCCTGAATCACCAATGGAACTTCATAAATACCAGATGGCAGGTTGAGGGCTGCTTCCTCTGTGTCATTAACAATAAATAATCCTGCTAATCCCTGGAAAGCCTGTCTTGCTGTTGCTCCATCCGGATGAGGGTGATACCAGTTTAATCCAGCCCGTTGATTGATGACAAACTGATAATTAAAACTACTGCCGGAATTTACAATGGCTTCCGGATGTCCGTCCATATCATCAGGAATTTTTAAGCCATGCCAGTGGATATTGCTTTTCTCCGAAAGATTATTCTGAAAATTTATATTGGCGTTTGTGCCAGTGTTGACACGGATAGTTGGGCCCAATATGCCTCCTGACTGGTAGCCTAAGACTGAAAAGCCGTTACCATTTATATTGGTATTGGTAGCCTGTGCAATCAAAGACGTAGTACCAGTTACAGTGTTTGGAATGGGCAGCAGTCTGGTGAAGCTTCCTTCTGTTACCGGTACCGGTTGACCACCCATATTCATATTTCCACCCATCATGCTATTTTTATTGCATGAGGCCAAAAGGCTCATAAATGAACCAGCAGTAAGAACACTACCTGCTCCAATGCCAGTGTTTTTAATAAAATCTCTGCGTTTCATAGTTGAAGAATTTTGAGTAATTAATTTATTGTTTTAAAGCTGATGTCTTTTTCAGGTATTTATTGAAATATTCATTTGCGTTTGACTCCGATACAAAATAGAAGACATCCTCTTTTGACCCGGGTTTGCCAATTATAAATGCTGTTGCCTTGTCCACCTGTTCATTTGATAGGGGGTCATAGGTATAATGGGAAGTTGAATCTTCGTTAAGCATTTTAACGCAACCCTCACAACAGCCATAATATGTTTTGCCATTTATCGGAACCGGAATCTGATCTGAATTCAGGAAGCGGTTATTTACCATGCACACCTGGTTATTTGGCAATCTGGTGATGACTGTATCAGAAAAAGCAATCGTTGGCCCGGAAGACTTGCCTTTTGTCTCTTTACTGTGTGAGCCGTTGATATTGCATGAGAGCAATACAGACAGTAAAACAAAAGACATTGTTATGATATAATAGTTTTTCATTTTAAAATTGTTTATTTTAAAAATTGTTTACTGATTTTGTTTTGTTCCTGTGTTTGTAATAGGGCTTAACAGGATATTGCTCAAGAATATCGTAAACCACCGGGTGCAGGTTCATCCGGAGGTAAGCAGTATCGTATAAATCGGCATTAGCAGTTCCGCTCCAGACTATTTTTTGCTGCAGCCTGTCAATTACATTTAGCGTTATTGAATTTTTCAGGTATGTCTCCTTTGGCAATTGCTTTTGCGGCGGATAATTGAAATATTTATAAGTAAAGGGCTTATTATATTTGAATGGATTTGACAAAGGATGCAAGTATGGATTAGTATATACTGTTACGGTTGTTGTACTAAATGGTTTTGGAAGAGACGGGTCTTCTATTTCTTTTGTTTGGCTTTTGATAATGAGTTCCAATAAAACATCAGGGTTGTCAACATCTGCTTTGTAACCCCGCTCTGCCATGCAGTGGGTGAAATAATTAATCGTGTTATTCCGCATCAGTCCAAAAACAGTTTTTGCATCTGTAGAATCTTTATCAGGAAGCCAGGCAAACGTTTTATATTGTTTAAAGTCGGCGGACTTGTCATAGTTGCTTTGAATGTCTTTATAAACTTTCCGGTTACAGCTAACAAATGCGGAGAAAAGTATGACTGATACAATCAGAACTGTAGGTGAATATTTTTTATGCCTTTTCATTTTCTTAATGTTTAACTTCCAGCACTTCTATTTTGCCATATTTTTTTAACTCATATTCTTTTGCCATCAGGAAAATCAATGGCGTTACCAATAATATATGTGTGGCAGAGGTAAGTACACCACCAACCATCGGCAGTACAATAGGCTTCATTACATCACTTCCCACACCATGGCTCCACAGTATTGGAATCAATGCAAACAATGACACACAAACTGTCATCAGCTTTGGACGAAGCCTTTTTGCAGCGCCAGCAATTACATATTCTTTTAAATCGTCCCTTGTAATCGTTTCTCTTGAGTTTCCTTTTTTAGCTACAAGTTGTTGCATGGCATCATTGAGATAAATTACCATAACAATGCCTGTTTCCACAGCTAACCCAAACAATGCAATAAAGCCCACCGCCACCGCCACCGATAAGTTCACACCCCAGAAATAGATGATGTAAGCGCCTCCGATTAATGCAAACGGAACTGTAATCAGGCTAAGAAAAGCCTCCCTTGCTGAATGAAAGGCGAAATACATGGAGAGAAATATTACTACCAGCACAATTGGCAGAATAAGCTTTAGTGTTTTTTCGCTACGGATAAGATTTTCATACTGACCACTCCATTCAAGAAAATAACCTTTCGGCAACCGTATAACCATTTTATCCAGTTTTTCTCTTGCTTCACTTACTGTGCTTCCCAAATCTCTGCCCCTAACATTAAACAACACTGTTCCTCTCAGCATCGCATTTTCAGAGTTAATCATCGGCGGGCCTTCGCTTAATTTAATATCAGCAACAGCCTCCAGTGGGATAGGTCCAAAATCCATGGTTTGAACCTGCAGACGTTTGAGTGAAGTAATATTATTTCTGAAATCCTGACCAAACCTTGCGTTTACCGAAAAACGCTGTCTCCCTTCCACAGTAGTTGTTAACCGCATACCGCCCAGGGCACTTTCCACAATGGCATTCACATCATCTACACTTAAGCCGTAACGGCCGATTTCCTCCCTTTTCACAGCTACATCAATATACTTTCCGCCGGTAATTGGTTCTACATAGAGGTCTTTCACACCATCAATACCTTCAAGCTCTTTCTTCAGTTTTTGAGCAAAGGCGTAAATCGTATCAAGGTTCTGGCCATATACTTTTAAGCCAATGTCCGTACGAATGCCGGTAGAAAGCATATTGATGCGGTTAATGATGGGCTGTGTCCATCCATTTGTCACTCCTGGTATTTGCAGTTTACTGTTGAGTTCATTAATTATATCTTCTTTCGTCATTCCCTTTCTCCATTCACTTCGGGGTTTGAGTAAGATGATAGTTTCAATCATACTGATAGGAGAATTATCGGTTGCCGTATTGGCCCTTCCTGCTTTACCCATTACATGAGCAACTTCGGGCACAGTAGTGATGATTTTATCCTGCACCTGCAAAATTCTTTTAACCTCTGAATTTGATACATCGGGTAATGTTACCGGCATAAATAAAAGCGACCCTTCATCCAACGGCGGCATAAACTCACGGCCAAGACTTACAATCAGCGGTACACTTATTGCCAGGGCAAGAATATTGATACCAATAGTTGTCTTGCGCCATTTGATACAACCCCTGATAAGTGGCTCATATATTTTTTCAAGAACTCTGTTGATAGGATTAGAAGATTCCGGCCTGAAACGTCCTTTCATAAAGAAAGATATCAGCACAGGGGCAAGTGTTACTACAAGAATAGCATCAACCACCATTATAAATGTCTTTGTATAGGCAAGAGGATGGAAGAGTTTTCCTTCCTGGCCTGTGAGCATGAATACCGGTAAGAATGAGGTGATAATGATTATAGTTGAAAAAAATACGCCTCTTGATACTTGCTTACAGGAGCTTTCAATTATACGAATGCGTACATCCTGGGGTATTGGGCGATAGGTATCACTTCTGCCCACCATTTTATTCCACCATTTATTGATTTTATTCATGTTTTTTTATTTGTCTGGTGAAGGATTATTTTGCCATTCTGATAGATTGCGGTATGAGTTTTCCGACATGATGATCCCATTATCCACTATTACACCTATGGCAAGTGCAATTCCTGTTAACGACATGATATTAGACGACAGGCCAAACGCATTAAGCAGAATAAAACTAATAGCAATGGTGATGGGAATCTGTATGATAATACTTAGGGCACTGCGCCAGTTGAAAAGAAAAATGATAACGACAATACATACTACGATAATTTCTTCTACCAATTTTTCTTTTATCGTTTCAATGGCCGCTTCAATAAGTGTGCTTCGGTCATAGGAAATTCTAAACTTGACCCCTTCGGGCAGGCCCTTTTCCACTTCTTTCATTTTAGCTTTTATGGCCTGTATTACTTTATCTGCATTTTGTCCATAGCGCATCACCACAATACCACCAACAACTTCTCCCTCACCATTTACATCAAAGATTCCAAGCCGTAAATCTCCCCCCAACTGTACAGTACCAATATCTTTTACCCTTACAGGAATTCCATTGTAATTCTTCAGCGCAATCTCTTCTATATCTTCCTTTTTCTTTACATAGCCAAGACCCCGGATGATATAGGCCATATCACTCATCTCAAACTTTCTGCCGCCCACATCATTGTTATTGGCTTTTACTTTATTCATAACATCCATCATGGAAATATTATAGTACTGTAGTTTTACAGGGTCAATAATTAATTGATATTGTTTTTCAAACCCACCAAATGAAGCTACTTCAGATACACCGGGAACAGTCTGCAATGCCAGTTTGATATACCAATCCTGTAATGCCCTTTGCTCGCCAAGGTCAATTTTAGGCGCTTCAAGATGATACCAGAATATATGGCCAACACCGGTTCCGTCAGGGCCCAATGTAGGTGTGATGCCTTGCGGAAGAAACCGTTGTGCGTAGTTCAATTTTTCAAGCACCCGGCTTCTTGCCCAATACACATCGGCATCATCTTCAAAAATCACATAGACGAAACTCATCCCGAACATGGAAGTGCCACGGATGTTTTTAACTCTTGGAATGCCTTGCAGGTTACTTACAAGCGGATAGGTAACCTGGTCTTCCATTACCTGAGGGCTTCTGCCCATCCATTCTGTAAATACTATTACCTGATTTTCGCTCAGGTCAGGTATAGCATCAATAGGGTTCTGTTTTACGGCAAAAAACCCCCACACAAAAAGACTGCCTGCAATTAGCAGGATAATATACCGGTTACGAAGCCCAAGTGAAATCAATTTCTCTATCATAACAACTGATTAATTGATGAATGAGTTTATATTATTGAACAATTTCCTGTACAGTGCCACAGGTTAACATACTGCTCCCTAAATATGGATTTGTAATTTCTTTTGTTTCGCTGAGCCACATGGCACCTTTATTATTCAAAGCCATCGGGCAATGGTCATAGTATAAGATTTGATTTGCTCCAAACAACTTTACCAATTCATACACCTGCTGCGACAATGAACCAAATAATGCTCTTTGTTCTTCAATCTGTTTTGCAATAATAATTCCCTGCAATTGGTCATTCATGTTATCAGCATATTTATCAAATTCCTTCTTCTGACTTGCCGTGAAAAAAGACTTATCAAACTTCCTTACGCTACTCGCCATTTTAGCAGCGCCTGTTTTTGGCTCCATTTTATCATCAGCTGCCAATCCATTTTTAATAAAGAGATATTCGGAAATGATATTGTTGATGAATTTTCTGACCACAGGGTCTGTGCTACTGGTATAGATGCCTGATGATTTCATGTCGTCATTCATATCAGTCATTGAACCAGTTTGTTTACTGTGATTCATGCCTTCATGTTTCATACCTTTCATGGTATCCATTTGCATTGAATCATGGTTCATGGAGTCATGATTCATACTATGGTCATGCGTATTATTTTGTTTATTATTATTACAGGCTGTAATAACAAGAATTGTTATTACCCCAAACCCGGCCAACAGCTTTTTCATAATTATTTTCTTCAGATGAATAATAGGTAAAATGTGACAACCATCAGAAGATGGACGACAATATGCCGGCACCGAAAACCATTTGAAGGTCATCGAGGTGCTTCCGGCTTAATGAGCTAAATCAAATACGGAGATTGCAAACAGCAATAAAAATATCATCAATGAGAGGACTTCGAAGCTTTGTATAAAAGAATAAATTCTGCAGGTCTTGTTGGTTATACGGAAGCTCATTTTGAAGTATGATAGCGGGAATAATTAGAATTTTAAAGCCAGCCTCGGGCAGAATGGAAGATATTTGAGATTGATGATTATCTGATTTTGATATTAAAATTTTGTCCTTGCAGCAACCATCTGTCATGCTTTCAGTTTTGCAACAACAGGATGAATGAAACTTGACATTAACAAGGCTCACTTTTGAAAGGTGCCCCTTACAAAAATGAAAGTTTAGTGTTGTGGCAAAACCAACATTTGCGTAAACTAGCAATAATATTATGGCGATAACTCTTCGCATAACAATGTTAATTTAGTAAAATTATAGTTTACTAATCAGAGCAGACCTGACAGCCATCATATAATTGAGTGATTTGCCTCATTTTCAAGCTTATCTCTATCTGTTTTTCTGATTCTTTTCCTTCTTTTCACCCATATCCATTCCACATTTGGGGCACTTTCCCGGCTTATCACTGACTACGTCCGGGTGCATCGGGCAAGTATAGTTTTTTACCACTTCCATTTTCATCCTCTCCTTTGGCGACAGTATCAAATCTTTTCCGCATTTAGGGCACTTACCCGGCTTTTTTACAAGTACATCTGCATGCACAGGACATGTATAGTTTTTTGCCACTTCCTTTTTCATTCTTTCCTTTGGAGAAAGCGTTAAATCCATTCCACACTTTGCACATTTACCTGGCTTATCACTGGTTACATCCGGGTGCATTGGACAGGCGTACAAAATAGCATGTGTAATAGTGTCTTTTTTTCCAGCCTTTTCCTGTGCAAATGTTGCAAACGAAGCTGTTACTGAGACCAGGAGAATGATAATTTTTTTCATTTTGTTTGTTTTGTATGATTAGAAAATATTTTTGAGAATTAAATTTTTGCGTTTTGGAATTTAAAGAACTGTTGTTTCCAGAAGATGGTTTATTTTAAATTTCTTCTCAAAGCTGTCATAATATGACAATTCACTATCTCTGCCGAATTGGGCATCTAAAAGGTCATGGAATAAATGTTTGTCGGGAAATGACTTTTTCAGGTTATTTATTGTTAAGGGGAGGATGGCGCCATCACCTGAAGTGGAATAGAAGTATTTTCTTTCCCTTCTTCTTTCTTTGCCATTTACAATGGTGATGTCCTTATAAAAAACCCAAACGGGGCCCTTTTCCACAAAAGTGTAATTGGTGAAATTCGAAGTACGGACAACAGTACCCTTGTTCTGATAAGCGAAGATTTCATCCTTGAAGAGTTGAGTTTTTTCGCCATCATGTTTAACAGTGATAAAAGGTTTTTCAAAAAATTCATTGAACTGAATTTTACTTGAACCTGACGGGGAATTGCTGGCATAGGAAAGTTTGCCATTTTCAAAGTCAGCAAGATTTAGATACACTCCGCTTACATTATTTTGTGCATTGGCTGTTGCTCCAAATAAGCCTGCAATGGCCAATGACATTAAAATCTTTTTCATAAACTAAATTTTAGATATTATTGATTAATGCTGTGCGCCGGAATGCTGATTGAAATCAGTAGTGACATTCCAGGTAAATAAGAATAAGTGAATTGAAAGATTCATTCGGGTATAAAGAAATACCTATAGCCCGTAAATAAAGTACTACGGGTATTTGTAAAGCAAAATCAAATGCGGAAAACGCAATTACGAACAAAAAGGGAAACACCTTGTGTTCGTGGAGGAGCATGAGTAACAGGAAATTTTTCTGTTAATGAGGAAGCGTATTCAAAAGCATAATCGGAAAACGAATGAGAAATAGCGTCTGAAAAAATTTGCGTAAACTGGAAGGCTACATCAGAAACTTTCTGGTCATTCTCCAGTTTTACAATCTTCTGTTCATCTTTACAGCAACCTTTACTTTCCTTTACGCAATGTTTGTCAGCGGCAGATTTTGCCATACCGCAGTATGAACAAACCTTTTCATTGTTCTTTTCACTCACAAAGCCCCAGGCAACCAATTTATCCATGCAATAGTGCAAATGCACAGTAGCACCTACCGCAGAGATAAGATAGATGAAAGCTAATATGGTTACTAAACATTTTTTCATAAATCGCTTACCTAAAGATAGGCAGTTATTTATACTTTTAAAAGTATAATCTGTTAATCTTATCTGATGTCAGTCCTTTGACAAAACGCTGAATTCCTTAAAATTTTATTTGCAACAGTCTTTCTTTTTGGCAAATACTGCTTTCAACAATTTCAGAAAGAACTGACCTGTAGTCGTCATTATTGCCATATCATCATTTAAATACCTTATAAAGTCACTGGTAATATTTTTTCAGTTCGCTTTTAAATTAAATAGTGAAATCAAATCGGTTTTAGTCTATATTACCCATCTCTGTTTTTTGACCAGTTGTATCAGGAAAAGTGACAGAAAAGAGGCTGTTACCACAACCGCCCAATCCTTCCATCCATAAATGGTTACTTCCAATACATTCCTTACAGGTATAATCCAGTAGGATATCATGGCAAGCGCAATACAACTCACCACAGCATACCAAACATATTTATTCCGGAATACTTCTGTTTTATGAAAAGGCACACCCCGTTCAAAGGACATATTGAACACATGAAGTACCTGTGAAAAAATCAGTGTGTAAAAAAGGATATTATTGCATAACTCCCTGTTCCATCCTTCTGCATCATGTAATAATTCATGACTTAAAAAAACTGCCCCTATAGAGGTTACTCCAATGATGGCTGAATAAGTAAATATAGCTGTCCATCTTTTTTTGTCAATAATAGAGACCTCTGATGAGTAGGGCTTGCGTTGCATGATATGCGGTGCTGCTTCTGTAACTCCCAATGCTAATGCAGGCAATACATCCGTTACAAGGTTGATAAATAAAATTTGTAGGGGAAACAGCTGAAAATGCAGATTAAGCACAGAGGCAGCAGCAACTATCAACAGTTCACTCAAATTGCAGCTCAACAGGAAAATGACAAACTTGCGGATGTTATCAAATATCACTCTTCCCTGTTTTATTGCTAATACAATTGATGAAAATGCGTCGTCTTTTAATACCATATCTGCCACTTCCTGGGCTACCTGTGTTCCCCGTTGGCCCATCGCAATACCAATATCTGCTTTCTTTAAAGCTGGAGCGTCATTCACTCCGTCACCAGTCATTCCTACTACCATTTTGTTTTCCTGGAATAATGAAACAAGATTCAGCTTATGTTCCGGTGAAACACGGGCAAAGACAGGTGCATTAAGCCACTTTTCCTTATCCTCAATAGTGAGTTGATTATAGGGTTTCATATCATTTCCGTGCATTACCGCATCCTCTTGTTTTGCAAGTCCCAATTGCATGGCAATATTTTTAGCAGTAGCTGGATGGTCACCGGTAATCATTACTACTTTGATGCCGGCAGATTTACATTCCTCAATAGCTGCAGGGACTTCGGGTCTTGGGGGATCCAGAAAACCAATTAAACCTATAAGGACTAAATGATGAAGAAATTCTTTTTCTTTTGCATTAGTAGTTCTGAATGCGAATGCCAGCATTCTTAATCCAGATTGTGCTTTTCTTTCTGCAGTTGTTAACCAGTCTTTTCTCTTATCAGGAGTGAGTTCAACTATTTGGTCTCCTTCCAGTACAGCAGAACAACAGGCGAGTAACTCTTCCACAGCTCCTTTAGCTGCAATGAAGAATTCCTGATTGTTTTTGTGAAGGGTCGCCATTATTTTAGTTTCGGAAGAAAATGGTATTTCATCCACTTTCGGAAATTGCCTGTGATGGTCTTCAGGTTTTCTGTCAGAACAAAATACCATTTTAAGCAAACCTACTTCCAGAGGGTCGCCTGATTCTTTCTCAGACTGACCGTCGTAATGATAGGAAGCGGTATTACACAATGCGGATGTTCTGTGAAGCAGAGAATATGGCATAGAATCCCTGAGACTTTCATCATCTTCAAGCTTTATGGATACATTTGAAATGTCTGCAGTAATGCGTGAAGCCTTGCCATGTATTTGGATATATGCTGCCTCAATTTTGTTTTGAGTAAGAGTGCCGGTTTTGTCCGTACAAATAACATTTGTTCCACCAAGGGTTTCAACGGCGGACAATTTTTTTACAATTACGTTATGCTTTGCCATGCGAAGCATACCAAAGGCCAGGGCTAATGTTGCCACAATAGGAAGACCTTCAGGTATGGCAGCAACCGCCAGGGCGATGGATGTCTCAAGCATCTCCACTATCTTTTGCCCGTTTAAAATACCTGCAATAAAAATTATTACAAGAAGGCCAACCGTTATCCAGATTAGTTTTTTACTGAATTGCTGTATCTTTTTTTCCAGCGGCGTAGCGGCCTGCTGTGCTTGTTGAACCATTCTTGCTACAGAGCCAAGTTCCGTTGACATACCGGTGTGCACTACTACCGCATATCCATTGCCTTTGGCAACAAAGGTTCCTTTATACAGCATATTACTGCGTTCAGCCAATGATGTCGCACTTGGGAGGGCAGTAATTATTTTCTCTACCGGTAAAGATTCGCCGGTTAATGCTGATTCATCTGTCTGCAATTGAGTTAATTTTATCAATCTTGCATCAGCGGTAATCATATCGCCGCCTTCTACGAAAAGTATATCACCTGGCACTACTTCTTCAGATGGTATTTGTGTGAGTTTACCATCACGAAGAACTCTGGCAGGAACCATCGTAAGTTTTTTCAGCGCTTCCATTGACCTTTCTGCCTGAAATTCCATTAAAAAACCTATGACTGCGTTAATGATAATTACAGCAATGATGGCAAAGCCATCCAGCCATTCTTCAAAGAAAAAAGACAGCCCGGCAGCAACAGCTAACAATAAAACAAAGGGGCTGATAAATTGATTCAGTAGTATTGTGAACACACTAATTTTTTTGCCTGCCTCAATTTTATTGTATCCAACAAAGGACAATCTTCTTTCTGCTTCTGTGAGGGACAGCCCATTTTCCGGGTCTGCATGAAGATGCGATATTACCGTTTTGTCATCCAGTGACCATGCCGCTTTTACTTCATCTATGTCCGGTAGTTTCATAATACTTTATTTACGGTTTTAAATTCTGTATGTATAGACATTCCTCATTATTGTCTATTGTGGCTTCTTGCCAATGTGCATCATAATATTGTATATAGCCGCTATACTTGCCCCGGTAAGCCAGGAAATAATAAACACTTCAAGTAATCCCATTACAGCTTCTGTCAACGATACTTCCATACGAATAACCGGTGATGTATCAATACCGTGGAAAAGGTTATTAAAGAATTGTATGGTTCCTTCACGGCCCACTGTTGCCATCACAATCATACAACCGAGATACAGGAGCATCCCTGTTATACCAAAGGCAAAGCCAAACTTTTTAATGTGAATGCTGTTCATGATTTGATTTTTTTGAGTTATCAGAATGATGATGCATTGGCATAAGCAAATGACAGGCAAACATGGCTGCCACGAAAATGAATACCGGCCAATTACCCCTGATTCCCAATAACGGTGCTATAAAAATCAGCAACAGAGGAAGGGCGCACCCTACCAGCATCATCAGTGTATGTTTCCATTTCATATAAACCCATTTAAGTTTTTATAACTTATTAAGAATGCGACCATTTATTCTTCTCATAACAAATCAGCAGGTTCATTTATCATTTTTTCTTTTACTTGAAGCCCAAATAGCGTAAACAACCAGAGCCAGACAAAATACTGCTCCTCCTATAAAATAATACTTACTCATAGTAAAAGATTTAAGTCATTAAATATTCATCCTGGTGGCGACTATCTTTTTATTTTATTTTTTATCCCCTGGATACCTCATTTCCAGGGATTCTAATTTGCCTACTATTGCTTTCGCCACCAAATAATTCCTGTACCATTTATCATCTGCCGGAATAATCTGCCAGGGAATATCAGGGCTACAGCGATTAATAATACTTTCATAAGTCCGGATATAATCATCCCATTTTTCAGATTCAATTCCATCGGATGCTTTATATTTCCATTTCTTCAATGGATCGGTCAATCTTTCTTCAAGCCTCTTCCTTTGTTCATCTCTGCTGATATGGAGATAAAATTTTAAAGTAATTGTTCCATCATCTTCCAGTTGTTTCTCAAAAGAATTAATATAATCGTATCTGCGTTCAATAAGTTTTTTATTTAGCAATCCATGTACGGTTGGAACAAGAATGTCTTCATAATGTGAACGATTAAAGATTTGGATGCGCCCTTTTTCTGGTAATCTCTGATAAATGCGCCATAAAAAATCATGGATTCTTTCTTTATCACATGGTTCTGTAAAGGAGTTTGCATGCACCCCCAATGGATTTACGCAGGAAAATACATGTCGTATTGTTCCATCCTTACCAGATGTATCCATGCCCTGGAAAATAATCAGCATACTTTTGGAACCATTTGCATAGAATAAATGTTGCAGCGAAAACATTTTTTTTCGCAACGAAAAAAGTTCTTTTTTCAGTTCCTCTTTATTTGCATTGCCCGGTGCGCCGGTGTCAATTTTGTTTAATTGAATTTGTTTCATAAATAACCTTTACCATTTTGTGCAACAATCATTTTTCTTATTATCAGTCTTTGCTCATTTATCTTTTTTTCTTTTTCGTGAAATCCAGAAAAGATATACTACCACAATAATGAAGAAAATTGTTGCGGCTATATACACAATATCCAGCCCGAAAAAATAGTCCTGTTTCATTCATAGATTTTTTTACAAAAAAATATTACATCTTCATGCCTTCCATACCCGGCATGCCAGCGCCTTTCTTTAGTATCAACGCACTATTCAACAAAAAAGCTCCGTTTGTAACAACCAGTTCACCTTCTTTTAATCCGCTAATAACTTCTACTTCTCTTTTATTCTGAATTCCCAATTCAATCATCCGGTTCTCATACGTACCATCGCCGGTTTTTATCCATGCGGTAATCATATTGCCCACTAATATTGAAGACTTAGGTATAACAACCGTTTTCTTTTCGTTCCGTTTTATATTGACATAGGCCATCATTCCCGGCTTCAATTGATGACTTCGGCCTGCAACAAGAAATCTTACAAGGCTGATTTTCTGGTCTGCTTCAACAGTCGGGTTATCAAATACAGGTACAGCAGAGAAAATTTCATTTGGATAAGCGTCAAACTCCACCGTTATAACAGGTTTTTCATATAACCAGCGCAGTTCGCTGGTGTACATTTGTGCTTCTATCCATAGTTGAGATAAATCTGCAAGGCGAAACAATGGAGTGCCTGTTTCAACATACTGTCCTTCACTAACAGGCAGCTCAATCAAGGTTCCGGATACCGGGCTGTAAAACGTAACAAGTGGTGATGCTTCACGGTCTTTTTCCAACTGCTTTATCTGTTCTGCCGTAAGCCCCCATAACAATAACCTTTTCCTCGCCGCTTCAACTAACTGCTCCATCACCTCTTTCATATTGGTAAACTGTTGTTGCTGTTGCAGGGCATTCAGCAATTCATTTTCGTAAGAAAGAAGTTCTTCGCTATAAATGGAATACAGTGGCTGGTCTTTACCTACAATTTCCTGTGGATTGCGAACAAAAAGTTTATCAAGCCTTCCCCTGATACGAGACGTAACCACCGTTACCTTTCGTTCATCAAAACTGGTTGTGCCCAGCAGAGTGGTGTATTCGGCCATGGCTTTTAGTCTTACTGTATCAGTAGTAATATTTGCATATTGTTCATCCCGGCCTGTCAATGTTATCATATCCATGTTATTCATGGCAGGTTGAGAAACACTGTGGCCAGCATGCTCTTGCTTTGTGTTGTCATTTTTTTTTCGTGTACACGCATTTGCCAGCAGCAGTATAGTCAGCATTGCAACAAACCAATATCTATTTTTCATAACTACTGATTTAATATTTAATAATGGTTTCACTATCGGCCAAATAACCGGCATCCTTTGCAATGAACTCACCGGTATTTAAACCCTCCAGTATCTGCACCATTTTACCATCTCTGTGCCCTATACGAACTACTCGTGACTGAAATATATTACTGCCTTCTTTAGTTACTCCAGTCCGTACCCATACAATAGCGATTTTTCCCAGATAATACACACTGCTGACCGGTACCATTAATGACCTTACAGGTATGGACGATGAGACTGTTATCAATGAATTTTGTTTTAATATGCCAGAAGTATTAGGGAGATAAACTCTTGCCTGGCTGAATTTCTGGCCGCCCTGGTATATCTGTTCCATGAACTGGATTGATGTTTGAAATGTTTTTTCGGGCATCAGTTCGCTGGTAACAGTTACTGGAAGTCCATTGCGCAGGTATTTTTCGTTTTCTTTGGTGAATGCTGCAATACCCCACACTTCTTTAAAATCATTTATCCAGAATAATGTCTGGTCTTTGGCCACATACATACCTTCACGAATGCTATTATCAGGCAAGACAGTAGGGGTAACGGAAGGAGCGGCATTGGCTCCTGAATTCATACCGCCCATGCCTGAAGAATTATTGCCACTTGTACTCATACCTGCCATTGCCGAAGGATTGAACAAAACATATCCTTCAAAAGGGCTATAAACAGAAATAGTAAGAGGGGCCTGGCTGGAATTTTGAATTTGTTTTATTTGTGCCGCAGAAAGGCCGAGCAGTAATAATTTTTGTTTTGCTTTATCCAGAAGCGCCGAGTCAGCAGGTTGCCGGGTTAGAAATAATAACTCTTCAATATAAGTATTGATTTCGGGGCTGTATAATTCCAGGATTTTTTCACCCTTTCTAATATATTGATAGTTGTATTTTACATATAACCTTTCAATCCTGCCTCCGATACGTACCGGTACTTTGCGGCTTCTCCGAAAGTCAAAACTGATATAGCCATTCCCTTTGAAAGTATAGTTCATATTACTGTCAACCGGCTCAACCGCTTTTTGAGTAGAGATGACAGTTTGGTTAGCAGGCATCGTATTCCAATATATTTCGTTGACGGCTGTATCAGCTATACTGTTTTTATCATTCATGCTCATGCCATCCATAGTATTATGGGATGAATGATTTACAGTATCACTGCTCATATTGTTCATGCTTTTGCTGCTATCATCATTCATCTGCATCCCCTCCATAGCATCATGTTGCATGCTGCTGTCCGCTTTAGCTTCTGTTATCTTGTTGTTATGACCACTGTGTTTGTCTTCTTTGTCATTACAAGCAATAAACACAAGAGTAACTCCGGCCGTCAGGAGGAATAACCCATAATTGGCTATTTTCATTTTTATATGGTGAATACTTTTTGACATTGCTATTTAATTTCCCGTTGATATTCGTATTCAGACTGAACAGTAAATACCTGGCCCAGCTTATCAATTCTTTCCAGTTGTTTCATAAGTACCATATTCCATGCATCCAGCAACACAAAAAAATTGCCTGTATTTTGCCGGTAAGCCAGCAGATTGCTCTCCAGGTTTTTTTGGTATGAAGGCAATACGTTTTTGTCATAGTTAATAAGCTGCCTTGTTTCATAAATGAGCATGGTGATTTTTTCCCGTATCATTTGTGAAGCCATTAGTTGCATGGTTGATTTTTCTTTTTGCATAGCCTGTATCTCAAATCCCATTGATTTTACTTCTGATTTATACATTTTAGATGACCAGGGTACAATCGGTATTGTCATCATACCCATGATGGAAAATTGTTTGGGCATGCCAAACATTTGGCCATGAGAAAATTGAATTCCAAAATCGGGTTTAGAACCTGTAGCTGCCCATCTTTGATTAATCTTCATGGAGCGGATACGGCTTTCAACAGAAAGAATATCATTACGTTGTAGTTGTGAGCTGTCTAACGCAAGCAGATACTCATTGCTGTAGTCTTTTGGCGTTAATAAAGTATCAATGAAAAAAGGAGCATTAACATCCCGGCTCATTAATGTATTAAGGCCAATATTGGATTCAGCTATTTGAGAGAATAGCATTGTTTCCATATTTCCTAACTCACTCAACGAAGCTTCGGCTTTGAAAATAGTTGGAAGGTCGGACTGGTTGTAAGCATATTTGTCTTTTGCTGTTTTGATAAGCATTTGGAGCAACTCACGGTATTCTTTGATGATTTTTAATTTTTGCTCTGCTGTATAGCGCCGGTAATAATATAATCTTGCGGTAAAATGCAATACATTCTTTTGCCACTCCAAGTCGTTATGTTGTACATTTTCCAATGAAGCGATGTAATCTTTCTTGGCGTTTAGTTTTGCCGGGTTGGGAATCATCTGCTGAACTGACAGCATCAGGCCTGCCTGGTTATCGGGGGTCATTTCTTTAAGGAGTGAGAGACGGTAGGGAAACCTGTCAAAGGCTAACGCCACAGTGGGGGGCATCCATGCTTTGGCGCCTTCTACCAATGAACGTACAGAGGAAATTCTGGCTTCGTACAATTGCAGCAATGGATAATTCTTATCAATGGTTGAAAATATATCCTGCATGCCCAACCTCGTAGTATCCTGTGCTTTTACTTTCGCTGCGATTGTTATCATCATTAATAAACTGTATGTCAGTATTCTTTTCATGTGTATATTTTTAAATTTTATTCCTCAATAGTTAGTACTTCCAATTTTCCTTTTTTAAGTTCCCGCTCTTTAATCAGATTATAAATCACCGGTAATACAATCAATACAAACAAGGTTGCTGTGATGAGACCAAAAACAAACGGTATAGCTATCGGTTTCATTACATCACTACCGGTACCTGTAGAAGCCATTACCGGTATCAAGCCTAGTATGTTGGCTAAAACCGTCATCAGCAAGGGACGTACACGCTGTGTAGCGCCAAACAAAAATGTTTCTTTAAGTTCCTCCTTAGTTATATTTTGAATACTATTGCCTTTGGCCTCAACCAGTTTTTTTATTGAATCGTTCAAATAAGCTATCATCAATACACCGGTCTCAACGGCTACTCCAAACAGTGCAATGAAGCCAACAGCAACTGCTACAGAGAAATTGACATTATAATAGTAAAGCGAATAAACGCCGCCCATAAGCGCAACAGGTATGCTGATAAATACTATCAGTACAGCTTTAAAGGAATGGAATGTGATATAAAGAATAAAAGCAATAACCAGCATCACAATGGGAATAATAACCTTCAGTCTTTGCTGTGCCCTCACCTGGTTTTCATATTGTCCACTCCAGTCTAAATAATAACCTTGTGGCAATTGCTTAAAAGTTTCTTCAATCTTTTTCTTTGCATCGTTTACTACACCACCCATATCTCTGCCACGAACATTAAAAAGTACTGTACCCCGGAGCATGGCGTTTTCAGAATTTATCATGGGTGGCCCTTCTGTTACTTTTACATCAGCAACCGAGGAAAGCGGGATAACCCCATATTTCATCGTTTGTATAGGGATTCTTTTGATTTCATCAATATCATTCCTGTATTCCTGCGCCAGCCGGAGATTTACATTAAAACGTTCCCTGCCTTCAACAGTCGTTGTCAAAATCATTCCGCCCAGAGCACTTTCTATGACCATGTTCACATCATCAATGTTCAATCCATATCTTGCAGCATCGGGTCTCCTGATTTTTATATCCAGATATTTACCTCCTGTAAGTTGCTCAACATATAAATCAACCAACCCTGGAATGTTTTTCAGGGCTGATTCTACTTTTCGGCCGATGTTATAGATGCTATCAAGATTCTTTCCATAGATTTTTACACCTACATCAGTACGGATACCGGTTGAAAGCATATTGATACGATTGATGATAGGTTGTGTCCATCCAACAACGACACCTGGAATCTGCACTTTTTCATTCATTTCTTTTATGAGCTTTTCTTTTGTCATCCCTTTCCGCCATTGCTTTTTCGGTTTCAACACTATAATAGTTTCAATCATGCTGATTGGCGCATTGTCAGTAGCTGTGTACGCACGGCCTGCTTTACCTAATACATTTTCCACTTCAGGAAAGCTTTTAATGATTTTATCCTGCAACTGGGTTATTCGTTTGGCTTCTGAATTTGAAACATCTGGCAGGGTAACCGGCATTAGCAATAAGGAACCTTCATCCAGCGGAGGCATAAATTCTGTTCCCAGGTTAATTACTAAGGGTACGCTGCCGGCTATTATTGCAAAGCATATAGCTAAAACTGTTTTGCGCCATTTTAAACACCACCTTGCTACTGGTTGATAAATAGTAATAAAAAAATTAGAAACCGGATTTCTGCTTTCAGGAATCAGTTTGCACTTCATGAAAGTCCTTGTGAGCATAGGGGCAACGGTGACTGCAAGGATGGCTGCTCCCAGTAATGAAAAAGTTTTAGTAAGCACAAGCGGGGTAAAAAGTTTTTTCTCCTGGCCGGTGAGGAACAGGATTGGCGCAAAGGAAATAATCATGATGATAACAGAAAAAAAGACGGACCTGCCCACGGTTCGTGACGATTCTTCTATAATTGCCACTCTTTCTGTTTCCGGGATTTCTTTAGTATGCCCGATTCGTTCCTTTACTTTTATTTCTTTTTGCTTTGCCATACCGGAATGCTTTATTTATTCTGAAGAATACGATTGGTTAATTGCCTGTATGCGTTCTCGGCCATCACAATGCCGGGGTCCACAACATCGCCAATAGCAAGGGCTATACCTCCTAATGAAAGAATATTGGCTGTGATACCAAAAAATTTCATGAGTATAAATCCAATAAGCACGGAGAGAAGTATACAGATAATGGCCACAAGACTACTTCTAACGCTGAAAAGGAAAAGAAGCACAACAATACAAACTATAAGCACTTCCTGCCACAGCGCTTCTTTGAGGGTATCTATGGCAGCGAGTATCAAATCACTCCTGTCATAAGCTGTTTTGAATTTTACTCCTGCTGGCAGCCCCTTTTCAATATCCTTCATTCTTGCTTTTGCCCTTTCTATCACATCTTTTGCATTTTCTCCAAAACGCATCACCACAATACCGCCTACTACCTCACCTTCTCCATTCTCTTCCACAATGCCCAACCTTAAGTCGGGGCTCATCTGTACTTCAGCAATATCACTCAATTTTACAGGAATGGATTTATAAGTTCCGATGGGGATTTCTTTAATATCATCAAGACTGGTGATATATCCTAATCCCCGGATGAGATAACCCGTGGCATTCATCTCGTATAAACTCCCTCCGACATCTTTATTATTAGCAGCCACAGAACGGGTAACATCCATCAACGGCACTCCATAGTAAACCAGTTTGTATGGGTCTATGGTTACCTGGTAGCGTTTTTGAAAACCACCAAAAGACGCTACTTCACTTACACCTTCCACATTTTGCAAGGCGAACTTTACGTACCAATCTTGTAAAGCCCGTAGTTCACCCAAATTGTATCCTTTGCCATCAAGAGTGTACCAAAAGACATGTCCTAAGCCGGTGCCATCAGGGCCCAGAGAAGGGGTGACTCCCTGTGGTAAAAATTTTTGAGCATAATTTAGACGCTCCAGCACTCTTGTTCTTGCCCAATAAATATCTACATCATCTTTAAACACTACAAATATGAAGCTCATACCGAACATAGAAGCAGCACGGATTGATTTTATCCTTGGGATTCCCTGAAGGTTAGAGACCAACGGATAAGTTATCTGGTCTTCCATAATTTTTGGGTTGCGGCCCATGTATTCTGTGAATATGATAACCTGGTTTTCTGATAAGTCAGGTAATGCATCCACTGGTGTTTCTTTGATAGAATAAAACCCGCCTACGGCAATAAGAATAATCCCGAGCCAAACAAAGAACCGGTTGCGGATTGACCAGGAAACTATTTTTTCTATCATTGTATTAATATTTAATTATTGATGTAGCCAGATACCTGAATGCTTATTGATAAAATTTTTCAGCAAAAACATTTGAGCAAGGACTCTATATTTTTCTTATCCATACATAAACAGTAATTAATCTTTTGCCCTTGTTGAAAACGACGAACAACACCTGCACTTTTCAGTATATTCAAATGACGGGATACAACCGGCTGCTGCAACTGCAATTTTTCATAAATCATTTTTACACTCAATCCATCTGTTTGATTTTTGCACAACAATTTTAATATTGCCAGCCGGTCAGTATGTGCCATCGCCTTCATTATTTCAGCCATATTCTGCATCTCATCTTTGTTTTGTTTTTTGTTTGTATTCTTTGTCATAGCATTCCCCTTTTTTATGAAGGTCTTTCCCTTCTGAATGAAAAACTATGATTCATCTACTGGTCTTACCTGATTATTATCATATTACTATCTGATTATACAGATAATTATATACTGGTTAATAGTTTTTTAAAATCACCAACTGCATCGGCCTTAAATACAACTTTATATAGCATACCGGATTGGCTGGATTTTCCGAATGCAGTATTTCCACATTCGCTTTTAGCCCATATACCGGCTTCATCCATTTGCGGTTCCGGTTTAACTGGCAATCCACCAGTATATGTTCTTCTTTAACATCACATGTAGAAGAGTTATATACAAATACAACCTCCTGGTCATATAATATTCTTGAAAAGGATAATATACATTTATTACATTCAGGAAGATGAAAGCGGCTGCCGTTTTGCGAAGTTTCCCTCATGAACATTCTGCCAAACCGCAGTACATTACTTTCATTCCGGAACCGTGCAATGGAAGCTATTGCTTTATATATTTCAGATTGCTGATTGAGTACATTAGTAGTTTTATCGTTTGGATTAAACATACATTCCCTGATGTAACGGTCGCCTTTACCACATCCATCAAAACCTTGTTCTGTTCCATAGTAAAGACAAGGTGTGCCAAGGGCGCAAAGCAAAAAGGCAATACCGGCAATTATTTGTTCCGGTTCGGCGTGATGACCAAAACGATGTTTAAAGGCATCACCAATCTGGTCATGATTATCCAAAAATGTAACAAGGAATTCACCATATTCGCCTCTGTCCAATGCGTTCTTCTGCAGCTCCGTGTATCGCTCAATTAATTTACCCGGAGAATCTTTGCCTTTTATTACGCCTTCTAATGCAAAGTGTAACTGAAAATCTAAAACAGAATTCAAACCATAATAAAGATTCTGGTCATTGTATGTTGTAAGTGTTTTAGGACCTACATAATTACTTACCATAGCATCTGAACCAACTAACTCGCCAAAAAGGAAAAAATTTCTCTTTCCTAAAGAATAGGCATACTCTCTTACATAAGAACAAAAGCGGCTGATGGCTAATTCACCCATATGCTTTACGGCATCCAGCCGGAAACCATCAATATCTGTTTCCCTTATCCAGTAGCAATGAATAGCGGTTAATACTTTTTGAATGTAAATCGCTTCTCTTGATTCATCATTTTTAAAAGCTTTCAGGCTGAAGAAATCGCCCTCTTGTGTTTCCGGATAGGCGTCAAAATTTTTGATTTGCCCTTTGCGTCCATATAAAGCAGGGTTTCTTAATTCAATTGGAACAGGTTTGTCTGTGTGTCGCCATTCACCAAAAGGGAATTCAATTCCGTTATAATAATAGTATTCTTGTCCATCAGGATAACACCAGTTATCACCGGAATGATGCAGCACTATATCCAGAAATACCCGCATATCATAGGTATGCGCTAAATCCACCAATTCTTCAAGGTCTGCTTTTGTGCCAATGCGTTCATCAATTTCCAAATAATTTTCAATAGCGTACCCATGATAGGATTCAGGGTTATTCTTAAAGACGGGACTGAGCCAGATAGCCGTGCATCCAAGATGCCTGATGTATTCAAGATTATTAATAATGCCCCGTAGCGTACCGCCACATTGTTTTGTTAATTGAGCATCATCTCCAAACCCCGGATGGCGGCTTTCAAATTCAACGGTATGTCTTTTATTACTGTCGTGAAAACGGTCAACCAGCAAAAAGTAAATGAATTCTTCTCTCCATTCCCGTTGACAATTTCTCCAGTATTTTTTGCCGGGTTTGGGAGAGAGTTCTATATCTTTAATTGATTTCATTTTCGTCTGATTTAATAAGTTGAGAACTATGATTTCATAGCATTAAGGGTCTTTTTTGCGTCACCCAGCATTTTCTTTAAACACCAATTGCAATACCAGTCCGCAAAAAGAAAACAAAGAATATTGTTGAGTAACCCTTTTGGTTTTTTATAAGTGATGGAAAGCTCTGCCTTCGTTCCTTTGTTAAACATAGGAGGAGTAGTTAAATGCATCTGAAACCATGAATAAATAATCATTTTTGATTCCCCGACTGTTTCCCATATTTTTTCCTTTCCTTCCACCCACTGTGTTACTTCCACTGTAAAGTCCATAGTCATGCTCATCATTTTTCCTGTCCATCTGTATTTTGTACCCAAACCATTATGCTGTTCAGTTAAATACTCCAGTTTCAGTTTACTGCCCATCATCATCCATGACGATTTGGTCATGTGCGTGCCGGTTACACCAAGGTTATCAATACACTTAAATACATCTTCCGGTGTGGCATCATATATCTCTATTCTTTCTATAGATTTCATAAAACTTTCGTTTAATCTACCACAAAACAATTTTTACATATTTCATCCGCCAGCAATTCATCTACTTTAATTCCGTTTGAAGGATGTATGATTGAATCGCATGTGATTATTTTTTCTGCTCCGGCCTTTAATAATTTGTCATAGGCTCTTGATGCCATCACGGGGTGAATACCGATACATATTGGCGGTTTCATGTCAGCCTTTTTCAGATGCCCGATGGTTTCAATCATTGTATGTGCAGTAGATATGATATCATCTACAAGAACCGGCACGTGGTTTTGATATTTTTCTACTTGCGGTACGGATACCTGTACATTACGGTCACCTTTACGAATTTTTTCCAATACAATAAAAGGCGCCCCGGCGTCTTCTGCTACTTTACTTACCCATTGCTCACTTTCACTATCGGGGCCTATCAATACAGCGTTTTGTATATTTTCCTTAATCCATTTTGAAATCAGCGGAGACGCATGTAAAACAGAGGTATGGATTGAATAGATTTCATTTAGAGATGTTCGCCTGTGTAAGTGGGGGTCAATGGTAATTAGCTTATCAACAAAACCGGAAATAAGCCTTGCAAATAAATCAGAACTGATGCATTCGCCATCTGTAAACCTTTTATCCTGTCTCATGTAAGCCAGGTAAGGAGCTACCAGCGTTATGGAAGAAGCACGGAATTCTTTCAGCGTTTTTGCCAGAAAGTATAGTGGCAATATTTTATTGTCAGGGTGATGCAGTGAACAAACAATTATTGCTTCTTTCTCATACACGTTTGAAATAACTTTCACATAGGTTTCTCCGTCAGGGAAATGCCGGATGATGGCTTCTCCCTGCTGCACATGCAATAGCTCCGTTAAGGAGTGGCACAGCAGCTCATTGCCAGGTATGCTGAATAAAACACAATTATTCATTGATTAAATATTTAATGATATCCTCGCTATTATTCTTGTAGTATTCATAGGCGTACTCCAGTTCACCGGGTGAATTGGCATGAATCGTAAACAATGGTTGTCCACTTTCCACTTTTTCTTTTAACTGAATACGAAAATCAACTCCTGCTTCCGGTGTATCCGGTGCGCCAGCAAGCTTTGCCACTTGTGCCACTTTCCTGTTGTTTATTTCATGAATGGTACCGGTAAAGTCAGCTTCAATTGTTTTTGTATATCGGGCTTTCCCAGGTTCTTTAAATCCGCCCTGCGCTTCACAGATGGCAATGAATTTTTTAAATGCCTCTCCGCTTTTTAGTTTTTCTGTTACAATCTCCCGTGCAGTATCTTTTGGCATATCCCAGGCGAGGCGTACAAGCTCTGCTGCAATCAGGATTGATTTTTCATATAAATCTTTGGGAGCATCTTTTTTACATTGCAATACATGCAGCACATCTCTTGCCTCAAGGGCCGGCCCAATTCCATAGCCTACAGGTTGAGAGCCATCGGAAAATATTATCTGTGTTTTGATGTCAATGAATTCTGAAACTTCTTTTAATCTTAATGCTAATTGTACTCCGCTATCCATGCTTCTCACTTTTGCTGTTGGCCCCACTGGTATGTCAATCAAACAATGTGTTGAGCCTGCAGCAGCTTTCTTAGACAGGATAGAAGCAATCATTTGCCCTTCGCTGTCAATATCCAACGCTTTTTCCACCCGAATTATCAAATCATCCGCAGGGCTAAGTTTCACAGCTCCGCCCCAGGCAATACATCCGTTTTCCTTTTCTACAACCTTTCGGATTTCCTGTACACTTAAATTCACATTGGTCAATACCCCCATAGTATCGGCAGTACCGGCAGGTGAAGTAATTGCTTTTGAAGAAGTCTTTGGTATGATAATACCCAGCGAAGCAATAATTGGTACTACTATCATTGTGGTACGGTTACCCGGTAAGCCGCCAACACAATGCTTGTCTGCTATAACACCTTTCCCCCAGTAGAGTTTATTGCCTGCATCAACCATGGCATGGGTCAGGTACCGGATTTCGTCCATGTTCATATTATTGCCTGAACAAGCGGACACAAAGGACGACAATAAAATATTGGAATACTTCCCGTCAACTATGTCATGGATTATTTCATTATATGCCTGTTGGTCCAGAATACTTCCATACAACTTAGCTCTTACATGAGCTACTGAATGTAAAGGTTCGGTATGAGAAACACTCAATAAATCACCTTCCTGAACTGCCAGTTTTTTGGCTGCGCTTTCTGACAAACTGATTTCGCCTTCAGCCAGCAGCCCATCACTTGTAACATTCAATGCAGCGATAATACTTTTACCATTCAAAGAAACGGTTACCCGGGTGAGTGCCTGAAAACCTTCAGACTTACAAACATGACAACTGGCTGGCATGAACACTACCAATTCCTGGTTAGTATCAATGCCCAGATTTTTAAAAGCAAGCTTATGAATATGGCCTTCTTTTAAATCTGTTTCGTTAAAGTGATGTTGCGTTTGCATAAACGTTGGTATTAAATAAAGTGATTGCCTGATTTTGTTGCTGTATGTGTGCAGGAATTTTTAATTCATCCTGAATCTTTACTCTTAATACTTCCTGAGCTGATGGCTCACCGTGCACTAAAAAGATTTTCAGTGGTAATTGCTGAAAGCTTTTTAGCCATTCTATCAACTCTGATTGGTCAGCATGGGCAGAAAGGCCTGATATTTCAACAACTCTTGCTTTTACGGGATAATATTTACCATGAATTTTTACTTCATGTGCCTTGTTTTGCAATGCCCGGCCTCTTGTTCCTTCAGCCTGGTAACCGATTAGCAGGATAATATTATTTTCATGCGGAGTCAAATGTTTCATGTATTCCAGCACACGGCCACCTGTGAGCATACCACTGGCGGAAATCACAATCTTGCTTCCATGTTTGTGAATAATATCTTTTGTATTGTGCCAATCCCTGTTGATGACTACATCTTTACAAACACTCATACATTCGTCGTGCTTTAACTTGTGCCATTTTGGGTAGTTACATAAAATTTCCGTTGCATCAGCAGCCATTGGGCTATCAAGAAATACCGGTAACCAATGTGGAATTCTATTTTCCTTTTTGAGTTTATTTAGAATGTGCATGATCTCCTGTGCCCGGCCTACGGCAAAACTGGGTATCAGTATAGTGCCATGATGATCCACTGCTTCATTGATTACCGCCGCCAGTTGTTCAGCAGGATCTCCTTTATGCAATCTGTCTCCGTAAGTTGATTCCATAATTACATAATCCGTTTTACTCATGTTTGCCGGTGCTAACAAGAAATCAGATTGATAACGGCCAATATCGCCTGAAAAAACAATGGTTTTATCAAAGCAATTCAATTGAACACAGGCGCTGCCGAGGATATGACCATTTTTTCTGAATTGAAAGCTGATATGGGGCGATAACTGAATTGCTGAACTGTGCTCTACCGTTTCAAAATGACTTATTGCAAAGTCAACATCTTCGGTTTTGTAAAGAGGTAATGCCGGTTTATGTTTGGAATAACCTTCCTGATTGGCTTTTTCTGCATCCTCTTCTTGTATTTTGGCACTGTCGTATAAAATAATTTCTGTCAGGTCTTTCGTAGGAGGCGTCATATAGATTTTACCTCTGAATCCTTTTTTTACAAAAAGGGGAATGTACCCGCAGTGATCAAGATGTGCATGTGTTAGCAAGAGCACATCAATATCACCGGGGTGCACGGGTAATTCCTCACGGTTTTTCATTCGCAATGATTTTATACCCTGAAAAAGGCCACAATCAACCAGTATATTTAATTCAGGAGTTCGTAACAAATGCTTGGAACCTGTTACCGTTTCAGCTGCTCCCAATGATTGCAATATGATTTCGTTTGTTGTTTTCATTGTTCTTTCTTTTAGCGCATTTTATGACTGCGGTTTACCAGTGGTTTTACAGGATACTCATTAAGGATACTATGCACAGCAGGATGCAGGTCATGACTGATATGCGATGCGTCATAAATATCTCCCCCGGCCGTTCCTGTCCAAACCAGTTTATTGTTTTTTCGGTCAATAAAATTTAAAGTGATAGAACCATTTACATATTCCTGTTTTTGAGTGGTAGAATAACCAGGAAAACCTGAATAACCATAACCATAAGAAGGATAATACCGGTAATAATATCCATAGGGATAGGGGGTATAATAGAAGCTTCCGAAATAATAAGGACGGTAATAGTAACTGGAGGGGTAAGAAGTTATTACCCGTTCTTTTTTTGCGTTGGTTATTACCAGTTGCATTAAAATATCGGGGTTTTCTCCATCAAATGTATATCCCCTGTCGCTCATGCACTGTCCGAAATAATTACGGATATTATTACGGATAATTTCATTGTTATAGGGTGTATTTGCCGTGTCTGCCTTATCGGGCAGCCATGCAAATGTTTTATATTGGCTGAAGTTAACTGACCGGTCATAATCAGTGGATACAGCATTGTATGTAGTGCTGCAGCCAACCAGCACTATTATTGTTAGAATGCTTAAAATCCAGATACTCGTTTTCATAAATTATATATTTAGATGTTATTAATTACAATTATTCACCCGGCCTTTTCAAAACAAGCTGATTAAATTTTACATTTATCTTTTCCTCTCCGGGCAAAAGATTCTGTACATTGAATTGCTGCAGGTCTATTACAAAATCTCCTGACAAAATGCAGCTTGTGTTGCCCCTTGGAAAATGCTCAAGTACCGAGTTGAAACTAAATGGCCGGTTTACTCCGTTCAGAAAAAGAGTTCCTTGTGTAATAAACTTTTGTTTAGGATGGCTTTTAGTTTGCACAAAAGCAATATTCATCTTGCCGCTAAAGACCAATTCCTGGCCTGCCAGTTTTTGCAGTAGGATGTTTAAGGAATCATTTTCTGTTATTATAGTGGGAATCATCAGCCGCAGGTGCATTTCTGCTTTATCATAATTCAAATGCATGAATAAATGATTGCTCACTGCCGTTACACCTGCACCCCTGTACCTTCCGCTGACGAGTATAGTCCCCGCCTTTGTTTGGTACATTTGTGCGGCTGATGAAATTCCCATAACCAGGAACCATATTGCCATTAAACCTAAGCGCATAGAAAATGTTTTTTTATATTGATAGCAGGTTCGTTTCCGGTAACTTCTTTAATTTATAAAGAATACCGGCTTAAAATCATTAATGATGTCCATTCATATTCATGCCCATGTGGCTGCCACCGGAATGCATACCTGAACCATGCGTCCGCATCATGCTTTTTTGAAACATTTGATGCGACCGGTACTTCCTGCCATTCATGTCCATACATTGTCCATTTCGTAATTGACGTTGTTTGCCATTTTTTAGCTGGTACGAACCATTTGCCTGCATTACCGTGCCGTTTTCTAATGTCATCTGGCTTTCCATCATCATCTCTTTCCCGTTCATATTATGATACATCTTTCCGTCTTTCATTATTAGGTGTTCATCATTTACGGTTGTACTTTTTGAAATTTTGTTTTCTGTTTGCTCCTGTTGTGCTACGGAGGCAGTTGTCAGAAGTACGATTGACATTGCTGCTAAAAGAATCTTTTTCATATAATTTATTTTTTTTGTTTAGAAAATTTATAAATCACTTCCATTGACCAGAAAAAAGTATTGCTGAGGTCTTCTTTATATGTATTCTGATTATCTGTAATTGTTGCCGGATTTACTGGCATAGCATACACAGGCAGGAATATGAACCTGAAATGCTTAAAATCATATCTTACAGGGATACTGAACTCGTAATTCTGAATATTGAAAATACCACCATTCATCATACCTGTACCCATTGTATTAATGCCGCCGGCATTAATCATGTGTTGTCCAAACCGCTTATTGTTATTGTAGTTGCTGTAGTAATTTTGTGTGCCGCTATACAACGAAAAAGCCGGGCTGATTTTTAAGTTATCATTCGCTGTATAAAAATTATGGCTTATTGCCGCACTAAAAATAAAATCACTTTGATTGCTGAAATACATAGTACCATCGGCATAAACTTCCAGTATGTCAAAATCATAATCGGCATAAGCATTCAGATTGGCTGTTAATACAGACTTGACTGTATAACTTTTATTATTGAAAACATACCCTGTTGTGGAAACTCCGGCACTAAAGTTTTTCTTATAATAATCATACCCGCCGGAAGCTGTGAATAAATCAATCCTGTTTTGCTGTGAGGCCGCCAGGTAGGATACAATGCCGGTAATAAAAAAGCCTGATTTATGATAATATCCCGCAGATGCTGAAATGTAAGGAGATTTAATTGAGCTTTTACGTCCTAAAAAAACGATGTCGCTGTTAAATGCAGTGCCTGCCAAAATGTAAGATGGCTCTTTTATAACAGCAGAGATTGAATCTCGTTCTTTCTTCTCCTGTGAAAATGATGATGATGGCACGATAATCAGGATTATCACTAACATTGAGAGAAAATTTATCTTTTTCATATACAGCATTTAATACTTTTCTGCTTCGTTTAATTAAGGGTACGGATGTGAAGAAATCAACTTTATTCGCCTGCCTGCATAAACTCTGTTATCTTCTTATACTCATCGTCCGTAAGCATGGCCCTTTGCCGCATGTGGGTATTAATTACTTCCCACTGTGTATTGGTAAAAGCAGAGCTGGGCGGAGTGTTGTGGCATCGCTGGCAGTTTTCACTCCACAACTGGCTGCCGCTTTTATCGGTTATTTTGGTTGATACACAACTGGCGATTAGTAAGCCGGTTGTAAGTATCATTGCAACTGCTATTATTATTGTATTACGTTTCATATAAAATGTTTTAAATTTTATTAAAAGCCTACGGCAAATTGTACCAGGAAGGCGTTGTCATTTTTTTGGTTTTGATAAGCAAGCTTCACTGCTGTTCGCCAGTTTACCCAATAGTTTATGCCGTAAGTGTATTGCTTTATTTTCGCCAAATCCTTAGCACCATCCGGTGGATTGAAACCAGCATAGCGGAATACCAGTTCTGTTTTCTTCAGAAACTTACTTTGTGCCATACTTGGCCTGTAGGCTCCCTGTGTAAAAAATGAATTTCTTTTATTATCAAAAGTGTATATGGTATTTCCTGTCGGGTCATCAGGGTCAATGTAATCAGCCTTATCCACATTCACTTTATTCCATTGTGCTTTTACATCAAACACTCCTTTGATAAAATCAAGTTGCTTTACATAAGTGAGGTCAAATGCATACATCTTAGCGCCTACGTTTTTATAAGCGGAGTTTTTATCACCTACATTACCGCTTCGGAACGAAACACCTAATTCCAACGACGAGTTTGAAAATGGAAGCAAACCAAGCCTTCCGCCAGCGGTTAATTTTTTGGAGATAGCATCCGCATTACCATAACTGAGGGTTCCTTGTTTAGAAGGTATTCCCTGGTCTGTAATTAATTGTGCCCCGTTAGACAGGAAAACACTGTAATTCATTTTTGATGAGCCAAGGGGTATTCCTCCCCGGAAGTCAATTCCTACTTCGGATGTTGGGCCTACACCCAGTTCATCCTCACCAATGCCAACTGGGAATGTCGGTAACTTATTTATCCATGATGGATGAAGCCTGTCCTGGAAAATACCAAATGGTGAAATGAATTTACCCGTACGTACAGTAAGGTATTTGTTTAAGAAAAAAGAGACATCAGCATAGCCCAATTCAATGCTGGTTTCACTTCCTTCCAACCCTGTTTCCAATTCTGCTTCAACTAAAATATTCTGGTGTGGCTTCCATAATAGAATAGGCACAAAACCTATGTTGGAGAAAGAGGATTGCTCCTTTGAAAACCGGGCAGTCATATTTGTATAACCTGAAATTAGAAACTTGCTGTTCCTTGCAACCTGTGTCTGTACTTTACTTTGTATCAGGCTGTCTATATTCTCCTGGTTGTATTGTTGGCTAAATGCTGTTGCTGAAAATAACAACAGACCGGCACATTGAATTAATTTTTTCTTTTTCATAAATTATTGTTTTAATGTTCTCATATAAACTACAGATTGCCATATCTGTGTTTCATTTAGTTTCTTTTTGAAAGATGGCATTGGCTTCCTTCCTTCTGAAATTTTCCAATAAAGGGCTCCATCACTTTGGCTTTGTGTGATTGCCTTTGTAAAATCTCCTGCAGGTATATCTAAATCCTTTGCTGAAGGCCCGTCGCCTTTACCTTTTTTGCCATGGCAGGATTGGCATTCTTTTACGTACACTGCTTTACCAGCAGCAAGGGTTGTTGCGTCAGCCGTAAGCGGATTCTTTTTAGCATCAGCAGAGGCAGGGGCTTTCCATTCTTTTTGCTGGAAGAATGCACTGCCTGCAATTGCAACCAGTAGCAGCAATGAGACAGTCATCATTTTTTTCCGGATAATCTTTTGAACTAATACTTTCATAATTGTAATTTTTACTGTTAGGAAATGATTTTTATAGATGCTTTTTTAATTCGGTAAACCAGGTATAATACATACACAAACAATAGCCACACAGCACCCACTGCTGCTATGAATGTGATTACAAGCCACCACGGTGCATGAGCACCAGCTATGGAACGGGGTATGGGTTTATCAGCCGGAAAAGGAAATTTTGATTGAATAGAAACCTGGAAGGCTGTATCCTTCATTACATCGCTTTCTTCTACTTTGGCAATCAGTATGAAATTTTTTGAGGAGTCATGCCCACGGATATCCGATGGAAATTCTGCTGTTATAATGCCTGTACTATCAGTGGTGCCATCCGCTACTTTCATTAACCCGAATGTTCGCTGTATATAAAAGGTCAATTCAACATTTTTTGCTGGTTGTTGAGTAGCAATGTTGGTAACCGTAGCTGTTACAACATACATGCTGTCGTTGGAGCCCATCTGCAGCGCAATGTTTCCGTTTATTTTTTCATCCTGCGCAGCTACGGTTGTTGTCAGCAGGAGTGACAAGAATATAAAGTTGTATATTTTATTAGCTTGCATGAGTTGGAATATTTTGAAGGGTTATAATATTTTCAACACCAATTTCTTTTTCTCCACGTTTTTCTACTTCTTCCGTTACTTCCCACATCGTAATAACAGGGAAGGGTTTAAACAGCAGTATAATTAACAGTACAAACCCTGCTAACGAAGAAGCGGTAATTGTCCATTCAATGAGTGTTGGATTATAGGTGGCATATCCATGCTGGGCATGCTGAATAGGTACAAACGGATGGAGCATATTTGGAACTACAATAAGATAGCGGTTGATTAATGCGCCAAGCAGTACCATTACTGATGCAGCTACAACCCATTTGATGGACTGCCTGAATCGTTTAAATGATAAAATAATTATTGGTAGTACGAGGCCTGCAATCTGTGTAAACCAGAAAAAGAAAGCATTTTTGCCATAAAATAAATCTTCCAATACTGCTCTTTCCTCCTTTGCCATTTTATATGCAGGCACACCATATTTATTAATATTGAGATATAGATAAAAAGCTGTTAATGCCAGTAATATTTTTGCCAGGTTATTAAAATGCTTTGGAGTTAAATAATGCTCCAGCCTGTATCCATGACGAAGTTTGGCGATAATTAAAATCATAATAGCCGTACCAGCCATTAAAGCACCAAATACAAAGTAGGGACCCATAATAGTTGAGTTCCAGCCGGGCCTTAATGTAAATGCAATTAACCAGGCGCTGATAGTATGTACGGATATAGCTACTGGTAAAATCACAATGCATAAAATGAGCATTGCTTTTTTTAATAACCGCCGCTGCAGCAAATTATCTTCCCAACCCATTGCCAGCCATCGCCATAATTTCTTTCTCCATTTAGGTGCATCAGTGAGCTTGTCACGCATGATAGCTAAATCAGGTATCAATGGCAGGTAGAAATAAATTAGACTCCCGATAAAGTAGGTTGCAATCGCAATAACATCCCATAAAATGGGTGATTGAATACGGCCATGTGTAATAAGAAAGTATAAACGTTCAGGCCGACCCATATCCAATACTGGCATAAACCCTGCGAAGAAGATAGCGGATAATGTAACAGCTTCTGCAATACGAATAAGAGGATAACGCCATTTAGCACCTGACATACGGAGCACACATGACACTAATGCGCCAATCAAACTCACCCCAACAAAAAAGAACAGCAACGAAATATATAACCCCCAGGAAACATAATCCCTCATGGCTGTAACACCTAATCCTTTTCGCAATTGTATAATCCAGGCTACAGTTCCCCCAATACAAATCGCCCCAAGAAAAAATACCCAAAATGTTTCCTGCCTGTAACGCCTGCCCACTGTGCCCAGCAGTTCGTTTTCAATTTGATTTTTTATTTCAGGATTCAGCTTTTCCATAATTGTATTTTTGTTATAGTGAGCAATTGTATTATTGTTTATTCCATGCTTTTTCTATAAATCCAGTTAATTACATACATGTTGTGTTGCTTATCATAAGTAGCCAACTCTGTATTGTATTTAAAAAGACCGTCTATCTCTTCAAGAAACAGTTGACTTGAAGAAGTAGCCTTTTTGAGATTTTTAATTGTTAGTTTTTGTACAGATGAGTAAGGCCCGATACTGAAATAGTAATTTGTAACATTGGTTTTGCCAGAAGGAGGATGAGTTACATCTCTCCGGTATATAATAATATACTCTGTGGCATTCAAAATCCGTAAGTCGTGACGGTTGACTATGCGGTATTCTGCCCCGTTTTGCAGGCGATACCCGTAAATTTCATTTCTTGAAATATTATATGCCGTATCATTATGCCGGATTGTAATAAATGGCCTGTTAAAAAAATTATTCAGTAACAGCCTGTGTCTGTCCATTTTGCGATTACCGCCGAAAGTCAATTTTTTTGCCACAAAATCATCAGCATTTTTATATATGCCGGTGCTATCAATTTGTCCCTTAACAGGAAAATTGAAAATGGCGATAAATATTATTATACTAACAACCCTTTGCATACACATTCTTTGATTTATTTTCCTTCTTTCTCAATTTTTATTTCTTTAGCATCATAGGTTCGGTTAGCGGGCGGTAAATAATACACCCTCGGTTCGGTACCCAACTCTTCCAGGAAACGATAAGCACCTCCATCTTCCAGCAATTGAGATAATTTTGCTGTTGTCCCATCGTAACAGGTTACTGCATCTTCATTGGCATCACCAAACCAGATGGCATTCATAGGGCAGCCGGTAACACAGGCAGGTAACTTTCCTTCCCTTGCCATGTGCGGACAGAAGTCGCATTTCTCAACACAACCTTTTTTACTTTGAAAAACATTTTCTGCAGCAGGAGTTGTTTCAATAATATTGGGCTTAACCGGCTCTGTCCAGTTAAATAAGCGAACTGAATAGGGACATGCAGCCATACAAAAACGGCAACCGATGCAACGGTCTGTATCTATTGCTACAATGCCATCCTCTCTTTTGAAAGTGGCATCCACCGGACATACTTTTGTGCACGGCGGATTATCACAATGCATACAAGGCTTTACAAAATAATAGGGTGATACCTCTGGTGAATCCTGCATTTCCAATACTTCAATCCATTCTTTGTTGGAAGGCAGGTAGTGCATTTTATTGCAGGCCTTGGTGCATTTACCACAGCCATCACATTTTGCCAGGTCAATTACCATTACAAATTTTTTACCGGGAATCCCTTTGCGTACATCTTCCTCTGATATGTGTGGTTTAAAATTGGCGACCTGTGATTTATCTACTGCAACCAATTTCCCATCGTGGGTTAATACATTCACTTTGTCACCACTTTCTGACTTGGAACCTGTGTTGCCTGAACAGCCGCTGAGAAAAGCAGCGCCAATGCCACCCATTAATCCTTTCAAAAGAAAATCTCTCCTGGAATTATCCTGGTTACCGGATTCGTTCCGGTTGCATGTACAATTGTTACCGCATGCCATTGTGATTGTTTTTTAATTGTGAACTGATTTAAAAACAATAGAGGGACATTTTAATTGCAGCAAACATCAGGCAGGAAGCAATGCTGCACTTCGGTGATAATTATTCAGTGCTGTATTTCCCACAACAGTAATTTCAAATTAAAATTTACTGTTTACAGGATTGTATCGGCACAGTGAAGTAAGTACAACCTTTGAGGCAATAGATGCTTACCTGTGTGTTTGCACAATTAAAGCGGTATCAAATAAGGAAAGACTGGATGAAGACCCGTATATCGGGCGGAGAATAATCAATTTCCCTGGGAGGAATGCGGGAATGTTCTGCAAAACCCTTTGCGTTGAGTAATTCTGCAGAAGGGGGTGCAAAAACGAGATATAATAAAGTGTTTGTTCCTTTTTGGGGAATACTGCTTTTTTCTGCAATCTGTTTATCAGTATTTTGAAACCCGACAACAAAATCAGTGCAACAATTCTCCTCGCCTGGAGACGAAAATGAAGCAATGTTATTTCCTGAATCCGTATGATGGTGAGATACCGGGCCATGCTGGTGACTGTGGCTCTTATTCCCTTCATGGTGATGACCATTGACATGCTCTTGTTTTTCACTTTCTTCATGAGAGTGATGCCTGGAGTTGAAACCCATATCCAGACCTAATGAGCAGGCAAAACCAACCACCGTATTCAGTGAAAAGATGGCCAGCAGAAACAGCGCCTTGATTTTTATCGTCCGGTTAGATTTCATTATTAGAAACATTAAACCCTGTTAAAGCTATATAGTGTACTGCCCAGCAAATATGACGGAAGTCAGTTTTTATGATGAGTTTTATTATATGCATATACTTATAGCTATATAGTTGTTTTGTAAAGGTAGCCTGTATTACAGGCGCCTTAGTTTGATTAATTAAGCATTTTGTTTGAAATGTTGCCATAATAATTTATCCCAGTGGATTCTTTGTGGCACCGGTTTAAGCCGGTATTCACCTGGTGTTTTGCCGGTTTCTTTTTTAAATTGGGTGCTAAAAATTTGCTGAGTGCTGTAACCTAACTGCCACGCTATTTCGGCAATACTTAATTCATCATGCATGAGTAATTCCTTTGCCTTTTCCATTCTGAGACAGATAAAATATTTTTCAATGGTTACCCCTGTAGTTTCGGTAAACCTCCGGCTCAGTTGGTAATAACTTTGGTGAAGCGTCTCTGAAAGGTATGCGGATAGTTTTTGAAGCATAGCTCCTTTGTTTGCCATCTGATTAAGATACCCGCAAATGGCAGCATGAATTTTCACTGTAATCTTCTCGTTACTTTTTTCAGCAATAGCAAACCCTTTAGTTTTCAATTTACGCCTGATGCTTTCCACATCATTCACTGATAAATTTTGCACAAATGATGCTTCCCCTACAACAACAGAAACCGGGTTATATCCAGCTTCCCGAAGCAAGTTCCGCACAACTTCAATGCATCGGTCGCAACACATATTCTTTATCTGCAAACAGGTAGTGGTCATAACCCGGTTTTTAAGTTTTAATTGATGTTGTTTTTTAAAAGCCAGCTCAGCTTATACATTTTATGAAACCTGTCATAAACGTACAGTTCTTTATTATTCTTAAAGTTTTCGTCCAAAGCATCATGAAACTTATGATATTCAGGAAAAGCGGCTTTGAGATTTTCCTTAGTCAATGCCTGTGGCATACCGGCGGCATCTGTAGTAAAATAATAAGCCGGGGCATATTTATCTGCTTCTTTTCCTGAATGTGCCGGGTGCTGATAAACATACAGCAACAATTGCTCACCAGGATTAAGTATGGTATATTCAGCTTCACCAATGAACCTGTATTCCCGGCCTTTTGTATCCCTGTAGCCATAAGTTTCTGATTTCTTCAAATCGTAAGTAATACCCTGGTGCTTTACTCTGATAGTATTGCCTTTAAAAAGAACATAAGTGTTTATCTTATGTTTTTCAGTTTTATAATTAATTGCGTAAGATAATTTCCTGTTTTTGAAATCATCTGCCGTTATATACACACCACTACTGTCTTTTTGGGCAAATAAATTCTGAGTGAATATTTGCATACTAAATGCCATCGTCAATAAATAATATGTCTTTTTCATTGTTGTATAATTGAAGCGTTATAAATAATCAGTTTATAAAAGGGTTATTTATTCTTTTCTTTCATATCCATGCCACATTTAGGGCATTTACCTGGCTTGTTACTGGTTACATCCGAATGCATAGGACAAGTATAAATTTTCATTACTTCCATTTTCATTTTCTCTTTTGGAGAAAGGTTTAACGAGGTTCCACATTTTGAACACTTACCTGGCTTATCACTTGTAATATCCGGGTGATTTGGGCATGTATATGTCTGAGCAGATTGGGCCTCTTCTTTCAGCTCCATTCCGCATTTGGGGCATTTGCCAGCTTTATCACTTGCAACATCAGGATGCATAGGACATGTATATGTTTTCATTGCATCCATTTTCATTTTTTCTTTTGGAGACAGGTTCATTTTTGCTCCGCATTGCGGGCATTTACCTGGTTTATTACTGGTAACGCCGGGGTGAGCGGGACATTCATAGATGCCCACTGTTTCCATTTTCATTTTTTCTTTTGGAGACAGGTTTCTACCACATTTCGGACATTTTCCCGATTTGTCCATAATCACATCGGGGTGCATCGGGCACACATAAGTTGTTTTTTCAGTTTCCTGTTTTGTCACATTTTGCTTAGTAGTGTCTTGCGCATAAACAGAAACAGACAAGATGGTAAAAGCTGCCATCATCAGCGTTGCTACAGATTTCATTTTTAATTGATTTTAAGTGTGAAATAATGATTACTGAATTTTTACATTCTTTCGTGTACTGACTTAAAACAGCCACACATAGAATGCTGGCAAGCAATCATCTTGTCCTGGAGTGCTATCCGTTCAAAAAGAATTCAAATCCTTTTGACGTAGCTGTACTTGGTATTATATTCTGAAAACCCTGTTGAGGAGATAAATAGGGTCGGGACAACTTCGTCTGACATAATTTTGAGAATTGTCAGTATCTAAAGTAGTACTATATAAAACTAAATCAGGAAGATTATTAACCGGAGGTAATTCGGGTACAAATGAAATCTTATTAATAGTATAAATCGTCTGAATAGAATTGTGATTGTCGGCTTTGCCGGAAATCAGTTTATCCTCACAGCAGCCTTTAGGCATAGCATCCGGGTTGCAGGTGCAACCGGTTTTCCCCCCAACGTTTAAAACAGTAACATGTGAAAGATGACCTTTGCAAAAATGAAAATTAATGGTAGCCCCCAGTGCAGTACTGGTATAAATAAACAGAAGTAATATAGCCCCAAATTTTTTCACTAATAGAAACTTGTGGTGTAAAATTATTTGCTACCGAAACAACTAAAAAAGAGCCTAATCATTTAAACCTATGACTTTCGTCATAAAGTTAAAGGTTAACCCCAAAAAATTACACTGTCTTTGCGATTTTCTCCATAATATGATGGCTATCACCAAATTTGCACAACGCATCACAGTGGCTTCGGAGTTCAGAAAACAAAATATATTTAATTATAACCCGGTTTTGCCTGATGGCTGGACGGGACAACTGAAGGCAAACATCTTTTTCTCTCTTATCAGGCACTATCAGGTAAAAAACCTCGTCACCATCAGCAATGGTATAGCTAAGGTCAGTTAATCTCAATATGCCTGAATAGATGCTGGTGCTTTTTTCAACTTCAAATGCAGCAATTACGTTGTTGGTCTTTTTTTGAAACCATAACACATCAATGAGCTTTACTGTATTCAACGTTTCTTTTTCAAGATTGATTTCAGGAAATTGTTGCAGGCTTAAAAAAGAAAAATTATTACCGCAATGCGATTTGGAGCGGTCATTGGAAGCGGCGATAACATCGTAGCCCAAAGCGTTACCAATTTTCAATAAGTGGTACTGCATTTCGGTGTGTAAATCCTCCTCTTCTTTTTCCTGCTGTACATCTTCCTGTCGTTTCTCTATAAGCTTTTCCAGCTTCTTTCTTTCCTGCTCAGATAAATATTCATCAGTACCCAGTATCAATTTTTGAGTGCCGATTTCAAACAGCAGCCCGGCTATTGCTCCAAGGTCTGACGATAAATCCGACCGGTACTGGTTGTTGCTATCAATCATTACCTCCCGCAGTTTCAGGTATTCTGACCAACTGCCTAATTTCTTTTTGTCTTTGAACAGTGAATTGAAGCCGTTAATAATCGCTGTATTAAAGGGTGGAACAATGGTAGGGTGTAAAAAGTAAAGGATGCTGGCTACTGCCGGGCCAAGCCCCTTAATTTTTAAACTATCAAGCCTGATAATTTCCTTAATAATTTGTTCCTCTGACTTTGCATTCAGACAATTTTCAAGAAACTGACCGAATGCCTGTTTGTTGTTTTCGTTTTCATATATGTCAGGTATGCGGAGCTTAGGTTTCCAGTAGAAGGGATGAGAAGCACCTTCAAAAACCTGTTTTTGTTCTGTAATGCAGGTAAGTACAAACTCAAGAGAAGAGCCCTTAAAATCATTAGGAAATCTTTTGTTTTTAATATCATCCACCACCTGCATCACGCCACGCCGGATAGAGCGAAAGGCCTTTAGTCTTTCTTCGTTATTTATAAACCAGGTATTATAAACTGACTGTCTATCTTCTTTGTATTGCCGGATGATTTGGGTAAAGCTGTTGCTCATATTTAAAATATTACAGCAAAATACATTATTGTACGAAAAGAGCATAAAATGAAAGAGACTGAGTAAACTCAATCTCTTTACATTAAGCTCTATGAGAATTTAGTAGCTCCTTTTTTTTGAAACAAGTTTTGAAAAGTGAAACTACAATTTAAACACAATTCCATTTGGTTTTTTTCCAACTGGAATGTCTTTTACTTTTGTATGGGTAGAAACATTAATAACGGATACAGTATTTGCACCCTGATTAGTGACGTAAGCAAAGTTGCCATAAAAGGCTATAGCATGGGCATCAGCGCCGGTTGCAAATTCACCATGTTTCATCCAGCTATTGCCGCCCATATCAATATAATAAGCAATCTTTCCGTTGGTAGCATCACTTACCCATAATTCATTAGCGGTGGAATTATAAGCCGCAAAACCTGGCTTAAAGCCAAGCATTATTGTAGCAAGATTTGTATTGGAGGCAACATCTATCACTGTAATGCTTTGTCCATCTTCACAATCAGCAAACATTTTACCAATTGATGAAGGCCATGCACCCACAGGATTCATATCTACATTCACAGTAGCAACAACAGCTTTTGTAGAAGGGTTAATTACGCTGACTGTATTGCTCATACCGTTGCATACATATGCTTTTGTTCCATCAGCACTAAAAGTAACTTCGGCTGGTTCATCTCCCACATTAATTGTATTTTTTAACGTGTAAGTTGTGGCATCATAAACCAATACTTTTCCGGACATATCCATCTGTGAAGTCCATATCTCAGACCCATCAGGAGAAAATACAGCGTTGTGATTCATCACCGGCACTTCTAAGTTCTTTTTTAATACTCCGGTTACTGCATCCATAACAACAACCATTCCTTTCATGCCGGGCATTCCTCCGGTATGGCCTGCACTTAAGTCCATTCCTGGTACTCCAATTGCCAGGTGATGGTTCCCGCCTGACTGATGATGGTAGATGTGATGGGGCCACATAATCATGCTTCCGGCACTGTTCATTAAATCAATACTGTCAGTAACTGCATTGGTGCTTAGTTTGATAACAGAAATAGTGCTGCTTTCACCGTTAATTACATAAGCGGCAGGGTAGTCAATATTTTTTTCATTCATCGGCATGTCATTCTTTTTCTTACATGCAGATACATAAACAGCCAAAGAAATAACAGCCAGTAAAAGCACATTGGATTTTAATTGTTTCATTCTAATTTGTTTAGATTATTGATCGTTAAAGTATGATACAGTGACAACAAGTTTAAGGTTGCCTGACTTTTAAGTTAATTTTCTTCAGGGACATGAAGTGAACAGCCTTTATAATTGCCCTTTTACATATATTTATTTAGCCTGCGCAATATTAATTGGAACACGGTCTATATACTGCGTTACCCTGTCAATTTTATCACTATCGTTAAAGTGAAATACCATGTGCATACGCTGATTCATTTCTTTACCCGATTTATACCGTGCATGCACCATACTCCAGCAAAGTGCATAGTTACCTGGTAACTGTGCTGGTATAGATGGTTTGATTACATGAATAGGCAACCACACTTCATTTGAATAAGAGAGTGAATCTATCACTTCAGTTCTTCTTTTTTTCCAGTAATCAGCAATTGCAGGTTTGCCTGCGAGGCTATCCCCCCCATTCCAGCGAAACAGTGCATCATCTGAAAAACCGGCAAGCCATCCTTCAACATTTCCGCTGGCAAGTTCGTTCATGCCATTTTTTGCAATATCAATGTATTTGTCATCACCAAACTCATATCCTTTGTTATTAATCGGCATATCGTGTCCGCCAGTATGGGCTGTTTTTTCATCATGGGTATGATTAGCATTTTCATTGCTGTTGCAGGCAAAAAGAAAAGTAATAAGAACGATAAATAATTTTGTTTGCATAATTATTGATTTTGGTTGTGGAGTTTATTTATTTCTATTTCTTAAAGCCGGATTAAAAGTAAATATCAATGTAGCTCCGAAGGTGGTAAGCTTTAAGTTGCTGTCATTTATCTTCGTAAGAGGTAATTTGATGTATGGTTCTGCAGCAATACTCCAGTTTTGAGTGAGCCTTCGTTTAATGCCAATTGAAAAATTGGATGTGAGGGAGGTAAAAGAACTGTTCATATTGTGGTATATGCCAGCATGAGACCGTTCCACAACAGTACTGGCATCTATCAGAAAGGTATAATCTATGTTTTCCATTCTCATTTTACTGATAGATAAACCTGCTCCGGCATAAAACCCTGTTTTCTTTTGTGGCGAAAAATGATAAAGAAACATAACAGGTACTTCAATAAAACGACAATAACCATTTGCATCCTGAAGGTTGATGCTGCTGTATGAAGGCAAATTGAGTTTTGCCGAGTCAAATGAAATTACCTTACCATCTGCATTGAAATATTTTTTAGATATTAGCAACCCGGTTCTGAGTTCTATGTTTGGCGTTATCCTGTAGCCCAAAAGCAATCCATAATCCAATCCTTGTCTTGAGGTTTGGTTGAATTTGACGTTGTTAAAATTTGTGCCTGTGACGGCTGCGATTGAAAATCTGCTGTTGCGTTCAATTTTTTTTTGAGGCTTTAAAGTGGGAATAGAAAGATTTGTTGCTGAATCAACTTCAGTGAAATTAGTTACTGAAGAATTGTTTACTCCGTTATTTGGGTCTGCAGTTATTTCTTCAAGGTTAAAATCAATTTCTTTTTGAGCAACGGCGTTTTGCTGTATTGTATCGTTTTCAGAGCTTACCAAAAGACTGTTGGTTTCTGTCAGGATATCCGATTTGTTGTCACTAAATAATTGGGAAGTGGCCGAAGTTTGGAAGGGTTGCGATTCTTTTTTATTTATACTGGTTTTTCTTATATCAATTTCATCAGAATGCTTTGGAAACAATATATTATCACCTGCATTTTCATAAACTAAAGTATTTTCCTTAGAGTTAATGTCCTGTTGTGGCTGGGGTATACTGTTGAATGTATTTTGAGTATTATCCGTCACACCAATTTTTTGAGTATTACTTTGGTGACCTTCATCTATTTTTTCAATTGGAGAAGAAAGTCGTGTTTGTTTAAGGTTTTTGCTTTTCACATTGGACCAGTTATTTCCAGACAGATAAATGATTCCCCCAAATATGACAGTAAATAACATCCAGAAAATTATAACTCTTCTCCGTTTCTTCTTAACAGGTAATTCCCTGTCTAATTGCTGTTGCATCTTATCCCAGGTTGGAATAAGAGATGAATCATAAAAGTCCTCTGCTGCTTTCCTGCTAAGCTCAAACAGTTTATGTTCGTTAAGTTCAGACATATTTTTTAACCGTCATTTTTTTTTGTAATTCATTCCTAAGCCAGTTTTTTGCCTTAAACAAGTTGGATTTAGATGTCCCCGTTGTAATACCCAGCATATCGGCTATTTCCACATGGGTGTAACCATCAATGACATACAGGTTAAACACCATACGATAAGCAGGGGGAAGCAACGTAATGCAGTTGAGAATTTCCCGGTAACTCATGGTATCAAGCGCCGATTCTGCATCGTCTTCCAATTCGGCAAGCATAAGTAATGCGTCTTCAGAATACATTATTTTGGGATGAAACTTGTTCCGGTAGTTGATGCAGTTGTTAATGAGAACCTTTTTAAACCAACCTTTGAAGGCAGCTTCATTACAGCCATACAGTTCTTCATTGTATAAATGCAGGTTTTTAAACACTTTTATAAATCCATCACATACCAAATCCTGAACTTCAATTAAGTGTGAAGCGTAACGAAAACAAATATTTGCAGCAAATTCTTTCAGCCATTCAAATAAAATCCCCTCACAGTGCCGGTCGTTGGCCCTGCAACCATTCAGCATTTCCCTTAGCTCAGAATTGGTATAAGGCAAAAATTAATTGTTTTCTGTAAAGATATTTAGTCAATAATACAAGAGATTGGAAAAAAGGGTTGCCTCAAAGTGAGATTTTTTTTGTACTAATTGAGCTTCTTAGGATTGCTTATGAGTATGCAGCTTTGTCTGCACATTGCGGCCAACGTAAACAGCTATTACGTCAGAAATAAAAAATTTAAAAGCAGGCGGCATTTATTGAGTACAACATTTTTTGCTTTGCTGAAAAGGCGGACATTTAACCGTTCCGTAGCTGCAAAATACACAACAATCTCCGGCTTTGGGTTTCAGGAGGGAGCCGCAAACATTACAAGCATAGAAGTACAAACAGGCATCCAATAGCATTTTCTTTGTTGCTTTATATCCGCAGAAAGGACAGGTTATAACCGAATGAAGCCGAATATTCATTTGCAACAGTCTTTTTTTCGTATGAAGATGCTTTTAAAAAGCCGCCACAAAAATTGTCCTATAGATTTTACCACAGTCATTATAACATAGTTAATAACATTATTCCACTCATGCCAATCATTAGTAAATCTTCAATAATAGTGATGGTACTCATTGGCAGATTAAATACATCACCAAGGCAGGCGCATTTTATTTTGCGATTATTTAAAACACTTTGTAAAACTCCGATGATGCTTACCGTCATTACTACAAAGGTAATGATATTGGTAAGCACAGGGTTGAGCCCTGTTAAGTAGGCTAATCCCAAAGCCAGCTCAGTAAACGCATACACATAGCCCCATACGGCCCATCTTTTGGCTACAATATCATACATACTATAACTCTCAGCAAATCCTTTCAGGTTAAGTAATTTAAAAAAAGAAAAAACCAAAAAGAACCCAGACATAAAATGATTCATCCAGCGCATCCATACAAAATCTCCCTGCATCCATTCAACCAACAAGGTAACACCGGTGATATAGGCAAAAATTAACAGAATAGGTTTGTAAGTGGCAAGCCAACTTTTAGTGTGTTCAACAGATTCATTATGCTCTTCAGCGCTGATAGTGTACTTGCTACCTAATACTTTTTGAAGGGAGAGTAAAGCAATATGTTTTCTCATGATGATGATGGCGGTTTGCTTTTCTTTTGAAACTTCCACTCCTGTTATACCTGGCAGCGTCAGCAGGCTGCTTTTCACTTTTGCTTCACAACTGCTGCAGGTCATTCCGGTTACTTTATATGTATGTGTCATTTCAGATTTTTATGACACAAAGTTGAGAGAGAATAATTAAATGCCTGTTACACTATTCTGGGAAATAGTTGTACTTAATTTGCTGATTCTTTTCTGCTGAAGCTGCAAAACGTAAATGATTGTGTGGTTTGAAAAGGTGTATGATGTATTTCTTCCATACACTTGATTTTTCTAAAATCTTCAGAAAGTGCTTCTGAAAGTTTACTTTGTGAATACCGTTGCACCCGGAGACCACTGCACATTTCAGGGCCTTTTTCTGAAAAGGTTCCTATTATCAATTTCCCATTATTTTTTAAAGCACCAGCCATCAGTATCTTATATGCATTAATTTCTTTTTTATCAGTTACAAAATGAAAAACAGCACGGTCGTGCCAGCAATCATACTGGATTGAAGGAGTAAAGTCCAGTATATTACTTTCTATCCAGGTAATCTTTTGAGCATTTATTCCTAATCTTCTTTGAGCGTTTTCTAATGCCTTTGAAGAAATATCCAGCACAGTAATATTAGTAAAGCCCTGTGCCAGCAATACGTCTGCTAAGCGACTATCACCACCACCTACATCAATAATGGAAGCTTCTTTTGGAAGAGCAAACTCATTCATAAATCGCAGGGATGTTTCAGGTGTAGGTTGAAACCAGCTTTTTTGTTCATCCGTTTTGTTTTCAAAAACTAAATTCCAGTGATTCTTTATCTCCATTACGCAAAGTTTGTTGGAAGTGCAAATAAAACAAGTGACAAAAGTTACACATTGTCCAAATATTTGCGCCCACCTCCATTTTTTTTAAAGTTGCTGGGAGTAAGTCCGGTAACTTTCTTAAATTGAGAGGATAAGTGTGCTACACTGCTATAACCCAACTTGTATGAAATTTCACTCAAACTCATTTCACCATATACAATCCATTCTTTCACCTTTTCAATTTTCTGAAGAATAAAATATTGTTCAATGGTGATTCCCTCCACTTGCGAAAAAAGACGTGACAGATAACTGTAATCTTTGTGTAATGCATTCGCTAAGTAATCGCTGATGGTAAAATGCTCTTCTATATCGCCTGTTTGTATTTTTTTGATGAGCAGATTTTTTATTTTTTCAATCTGTCTTTGTTTCTGGTCATCCAGTATTTCAAACCCCAATAAAATTAACCGCTCGGAAAATTGACTCATTTGTTTTTTTGTCGGGGGCGTAGCTAATTCAACCTCGCCCAACTTAACCCTCACTGTTTTCAATCTCAACTTTTCAAGCTCCTGGCTAACGGCCATTACACAGCGATGACAAACCATGTTCTTTATAAATAAAATCATAAGTGGACATTTCAATAAATATGAATCAAATTATTAGTATTTCTACGACATGTAATATCGCAATTTTATGCAAAGTTGTGGCTGTATATGGAAGGATGTTTAAGGCGAGGCCTGATTTTCGGTATTATTTTATAACAAAGGTCTGAAAATAACATTATCGGTATAAAAATTGAATGTCACTTATTTATAGACAACCAATTAAGCTATGATGAGAGCAACATTGAGTGACCGGGATTTGATAGTAGATATCTTAACCCGGTCTTTTATTGATAACAAGAGCGTTAATTACATAATTAAACAAGATGAAAAAAAAGAACAGCGTATAAAAGGCCTGATGAAATACTCATTTGATATCTGTAATTTATTTGGCGATGTTTTTATATCAGATGATAAAAATGGATGTGCATTGATTGTAATGCCTGATAGAAAAAAAACCACAATAAAATCAATTTTACTCGATATAAAAATGGCTCTTTTTGTTATTGGGCTTTCAAATATTAAAAAAGTCATTAGTCGTGAATCCGCCATCAGTAAAATACATCCGTCAAAAGATATTTACTATTTATGGTTTATAGGTGTCCAACCATCAAAACAAGGAAATGGGGTTGGCAGCCAGCTTCTAAATGAAATTATCCAAAAAGGGATTTCTGAGAAAAAAACTATTTGCCTTGAAACATCCACTCTCAAAAACATTCCATGGTATGAGAAACATGGTTTTGAAATTTACCGGGAAATGGATTTTGGTTATAAACTGTATTGCATGAAAATTTCTTAATAAACATCCAGGGATATGCTTTTGCCAGGTACACAAATGCATGTAATTACGTTTCTGTTCATTTGTATAGAAACAGTTATTCTGTTTTATCTTATTATCTACCGGCTTGCAAGACCAGATGATAAATCAACCAGACTTAATATTATTCTTATTTTGTTACTTATTCTTTACAATGTTACCGGAGGCCTTTTGCCTGATTCTAACCTTCCTGGATCCTATTTTGTCCAAACATCCATTGCTTATGCCACAGGGTTTATTACTCCCTGCTATTTCCCATATTACGTTTATCATGCCTTCGCACTTAAAAAAATGAAGTTTCATGCCTACAAAGGTGTCTTTCTATTCCTTGTAATTCCTTATTTTATTTTTGTTACTTTATTTGTTGCATCTGGTGAATTAGATGTTGCAAAAAACCTGTTAGTTATTCCTGTTTTGTATGCAATTTGGGTTATCCTTACATTGATTGGGGCAGTAAAATTCAAGTATGAAAATAACTTTAAAACAAAGGCTGCGAAAGAAGAAGTTGCTGTTCTTTTTCTGAGTTTGACGCCCTGGGTCGGACTGCCAATTATTGACTACTTCAACCTGGGGCAAGCAGTAGAAGCTACTACAACAAATACCGGGTTTCTTTTATTGCTGGCGCTGCAATTGAAACAGCATATCGTTCAGTTACGGGAAGAACATGAACGACTGATTACCTCTGAGGAACAGTTGCTAAAATGGAATGAGCAATTACAGGACGAGGTGAGAAAACGTACACAGGAATTAGAAAGGATAAGCCGGGAAGAGAGGCTTACACAGAATTGCAAATTATACAGCCTCACAACCAGGGAAATTGAAATCGTTATACTGGTTTATAAAGGTTATTCTCATAAACAAATTGCTGAAATGCTATTTATAGCTGAAAGGACTGTTGCAAAACATGTTCAAAACATATTTGAAAAGGCACAGGTATCTAATCGCTTAGAGCTGAGCAGAAAACTGGATATGGTATAAAATGCGTAGTAAGCCAAAAAGTAAAAAATAGTCAATTTTACTCAGCTAAATAGTCAGTTTTGCGTACTGGATTAGGTTTATATTTTGCTGGTTGAATTGGTATTGTTAATACCAATTCAACCATTATGTCAAAAAGAGAGAACGGTGTTGCTTCTGTTGCGGAAGCAACGGAGAAAATGGAGTTGACATCAGCCATGGAAATACTTCATCAATGGAGTAATTCGCTAAGTAACGTATTAAAATATGGTGAAAGCGATACGGGAATTTATATAATTGATAGTTTAATTGCTCAGCATACCAATGTAGCTGAAAACCTGCAACGATTGATTCTTGATGAAATGATTGGGAGAAATGCTGCAAAGGACAAGGAGCAATTTATCCGCATGGTTCAAATGATGGCAGCAAAACTGCTTGACCATCTTTCAGCTTACACAAACACAAACCTGAATAAAACCGCCAGTGATTCAGTGTTATCATTCATACAGGTACTGCTAAAAACGATACACTTTGTTCAAGAGTTTTTTGGAAATTATTTTGATAAAAATGAAAGAGTACCCGCAGCACTCATAACTATCTACCAAAAGGAAATCAGCAACCTGGCTGAAAAGTTAAAACAAGTAATTAATAGTTCAATGCTTGATGAGGCAGGGCTATCTGAAGTAATTAACAGCCATTTCCTGGAGCCATCGGAGGGTCATCATCACAATGTTAGTTACCGGCTTTTGTTCTACGAAAAAGAACTTCTGCATGAACTGTTAAAGGAACGCAACATCAACAGTTCTACTATAAGGAACTTACTTTATTATTTTAATTTCAACTGCTCTGGATTTGTGATTTATGAGTTCGACAGGTTAGTGAATCTTTTAACTCCACTTTCATCAAAATCAGAGAAAATAAATCGGCTTCGGTCTGAATTAAAAAATATCAATCAACTACCTGTCAGGATTAACTATTACTTTGATGAAAATATGCCTTCATTGAAAGAACAGGTTAGCACTTGGATAGCAGAAGAAATAAAGTATTGCGAAGCAGGAAGTTATATTCAGTCAACCAATTCATCAGGAATGGAGTCTGAAAACAAAATCCATACAACACTCTCTGTGGCAAAATTGGGTTTACTCGTAAGACTTCTGGTGGTTGATAAAATAATTATCAACCGCACCGTAGCGCCCATGTTAAGAACTGTAGCCAAAACATTCACCACTTTGCAACGGGAAGAGATTTCATTTGGCAGCTTAGAAACTAAATATCATGCACCCGATAAAGCGACAATAGGTATGATGAAAGAAATACTCCAAAAGTGGATTCATATATTGGGAAAGTTGTAAGCACCTCATTTCTTTAGGCAAAACAAAATAATCGATTAAAATTTAATTAGTCTGGTAAGGCCATTTTTATCAAGATACTTCCACAGTTCCTGATAATGGTGATATGTAAATCCATTTAAGTTTAGTAGCTGGCTTACCGGCCAATTTAGTATTTGGCCAATATTCTTAAAACAGAAGTACCCACACATTTCTTGAAACCCCGGAGTAAAAGGATGATTTGATAGAGGAGTTGTTATAAATAATTCTTCATTCATTGCTAAAACTTGTAAGTAATTATCAACTGCGGTCTTTTTAGGCCGCAATTATTATGCCTGTTTAGGTCATCTTGCCAACTCATTATTTAATATGATTCGGCAAAGCGACAAAGGCAATTTAAAAAAGTTGGGTGCATATATTAAAAGACTCCGGGAGGCGAAAAATCTAAGCCTCCGGGAACTCTCGTATGCCTGTGATATTGACAACAGCAAGATTTCGAAAATTGAAAAAGGTCAAATCAATATAACATTTACTACAATCCTGCAATTAGCAAAGGCATTAGATATCTCGCCATCCGAACTACTTATGACGGGGTTTGATTAATTCAACCTTGAAGCTTTTTCCTCTTTTAGGTAGTCCTACTGTACCTATCTCAACTTCGCAGTTTTTGGAAAAGTTTTTGTATTTCTTTTATTGTTACAAATTCATCACTAAAGATTGACGGTATTATGTTACAATCAATATCATGGGGTCAATACATTACAGCTCTGTTGTTTGCCTTAATTTGCTATTACATCTATGTGGCTTACAAATATTTTCGTTGGGAAATTCTTGCTGTAATCGGTATAAAAAGAATAGACGGAAGAAATGAAGCTGTTGTGGTAGCTGAAATTAGAAAGCAGTTTACAGCAAGTAATCATGCTGATTTTTTACCAAAGGAGCCTCTCAGTAAATTAAATGAAATACTTCAACTATTTTGGGATGAAGTAAATGCTTACCTGGCTGAAATAAAGCCGCAAGCTTCCCAAGAGGAAATTTATTTTGCTGTTAGGACAATATTAGGAAAATATCCAGACTTAAACAGCACAGAATATAAGGCTGAAGTAGAGACTACAATATCAGGATTACTAAATCAATATTTCCCTGAAAAGTTTACAGTAACAGACTTGCAATATATCTGGCACTGAAAAAGTAATGCTTCATTATCTGCGTGCAGGAAAATCAAGTGCGATGGGTTAGTATAATGAAGCATTCTTTTTATTATTTATTTCTCAAAATTAATGTGTATATGAAAAAAGTGATTGAAAGAAAAAATTTGATTTGCGGAACATTCTCCATTCTATTACTGTTCCTTACAGTATCAGCTTTAGCGCAAGATGGTAACGCTGGTATTAACGAAGCAAACACCAAAGTACGAAGCTATTTTGCTGCTGGTGTAAATCTTATGTATGCAGTTGGCGCCATTGTGGGGTTAATAGGTGCCGTAAAAGTTTACCAGAAATGGAATAGCGGCGACCATGATACAGGTAAAGTGGCAGCAGCATGGTTTGGCAGTTGTGTATTCCTGGTGATAGTGGCCACCGTTATCCGCTCATTCTTTGGCGTATAAAACTGTTTTGTATGAAAGAAATCTTGATTGGAAAGCTTCTGGAGCATATCAGGGATAATAACCCCGATATACTCTTTGCTTTGGAAGCTGAAGATAAACTCCGTGTTTGGCTGTATGATAAAATAAGTGCCGCAGAGCCTCTTTTCCAGCAATTAAAAAATGCCAGGCAGCCAGAAAACATCATAGTAGAAACTTGTCTGCAGGAAATAACAAAGGACCTGCGGCCTTCCAGGTACAACTACATCCTGCATATTCTGGAAGAAGAATTTGAAACAGATTACAAACAGCTTCTGCAATCAGGATTACTTCAGCATGAGGCTGTCAATATGATTAGCTACTGCAACTCAATTTTTGATGACCTGGTGTTTACTGAAGAAAATGAGGATAATCAATTTATACACTATGCCATAACCGGCGCAGTAAGTGAATACCTGGAAAGTAACCGTGTGAATGAACCTGTGAGCAATGAGTTACAACAGTCAGCAGAAACTTAGAGACAATATTGAAGCTATTCGTATTGCCTTAAACTGGTCAGTGGGAAAACAAATGACTGCTGACCAGATTTCTGCTTTAAAAAAGTATTCCGGTTTCGGTGGACTAAAAGCAATCCTCTTTCCAAATGCAGCTAAAGAAGAATGGGAAAAGCAAAATGCTTCAAAGGAAGATTTAAAACTTCATCCGCAAATAATGGAGCTGCATGAGATATTGCAGCAAAAACTTACAGAGAAGGAATACAAAGATTCTATTGACTCTATCCGCAATAGCATCCTTACTGCCTTTTATACTCCCGAAATAATTCCGCAAACATTTTTTAGTGTTTTAAAAGAAAAAGGTATTGAACCCACTGCTGTATATGAACCAAGCGGTGGTGCTGGAGTGTTTGTAGAAGAAGCGGCTTCAGCATTTCCATCATTACAAACAATCACCGCTGTTGAAAAAGATTTAATAACTGGTAAAGTATTGACTGCATTAAGCAGCTCACTACATTTTAGTACTTCTGTTCATATTAAAGGCTTTGAAGGCACTCCGGCTTCTGAAAATGGAAAATATGATTTAGTCGTCAGCAATATTCCCTTCGGAAATTTTAAAGTGTATGATGACAGCATACAAGAAAGTGGATTAACAGATAAAATTCATAATTACTTTTTTGCGAAAGGCCTTGATAAAATAAAAGATGGCGGCTTGTTGGCCTATATCACTACCGACGCATTTCTCAACAGCCCCTCTAACCGGGTTGCCAGAGAATATCTTTTTAACCATTCCGATTTTATCAGCCTGAATGTAATGCCGGATAACCTGATGAAAGATACAGGCAATACCGAAGCACCAAGCCATTTATTGATTGTTCAGAAAAACCAAGCTAAAAAATCTCTTTCAGAAGAAGAAAAACAGTTGATTAAAACAGTTGAACAACAAAACGAATTTGGCGACTATCACCGCAATCAATATATAGTTCTTCATCCTGAAATTATTTTGGGGAACCAGATAAAGCCGGGAAAAGACCAGTACGGCAAAGCACATGAAGTTATCTGGCAGACTGGTGACATAAACCTCATTGCTCATAAACTGGCTGAAACAGTTGCAAAAGGGATTGATGCAAGATTTAATAAAGAGGCCTTCAGGCAACAAATAAAACAAGTTCAAAAACAAAGAGGCAAACAACTTACCTACACAAGTATGCCGGAAAATAGACCCGACAACAGCTCTGTGCAGTTGGGGTTATTTGATACCGGTGCTTCTAATAACTTAAACAGGGCCTCAGCTTATATCAATCCTCTGGATGCAACTGTAGTAGATAAAAAGACAGCTAGAATTTTAAACGTTATCCGTACAGCAGATAAGCCGGAACAAGAGTTAATTGTTTTGATGACAGCCAAATCAGCTGCATTCAAACAATACGTATATAAACTTTACTCAAATGCAGAGGAGCTTCAGTTCTCCGCTAATTGGATGAATGCTGCTTTATTGCAGCATGAGTTGAGTGGCATAAGCAATACACTTAAAAAATATGACCAACAATTTTATAATGACGGAGACATTGTATTCCATGTATCAATGGGAGGCGATGATAAACTGGATACATTAAATAACGTTAATCCTTTTTACAAAGAAGGAACGCTGATTATATATAGTAACCGTGTTGGCTTTGTTTCCTACATGGCATCGGATGATGATAAGCCGGTCTTTATGCCCAGCCTTCATGATAAGAAAGACCTGGGATTTTATCAGCAATACACCGCCATAAGAGATATGTATCTGACACTTTCAGAAAGGGAAAATGGAAGACCCGCCGCAGATGAGGATGTAAGGAAAGATTTGAACGAAGCGTATGAAGCATTGATTAAAGGTTTTGGCCTTTTAAATTCACCTGCTAACAGGCAACGCATTTTAAAAGATGAAGCATTTGGATTAACCATACTTTCATCACTTGAACGGAAGGAAGGAGAACAATTTGTAAAGGCTGATATTCTCACTCAATCATTAATACCAAAACAGGAAGTTTATACAACGGATAATCCTTTAGATGCTCTGGCAAAAAGCCTGAATGATAAAGGTAAAGTGGATATGGAATTTATTGCTGCGGCAACAGACAGTACAGAACCTGAAACCATTGCCGCTCTGGGTAACCATATTTATATTAATCCGGTTAACAATGAATGGGAAACTGCCGACCAGTTCCTAAGCGGTAATGTGGTGAGTAAGCTACGAGTAGCGTCAGAAGCTGTGGAGAAGAATCCAGATAATCTTCAATTGCTGAAAAGTCTTATCGCTTTACAAAAGGTGCAGCCCGAAATAATACCCTTCGAATTACTCGATTTTAACCTTGGTGAAAGATGGATACCGGAAAGCTACTATAACGGATTTGCTTCTCATCTTTTTGAGATGCAAACTGATGTCAGTTATTTTCCTTCTGTTGATTCTTTTAAAGTAAAACCTATCAGCAGTAATGCAAAAACCAATCAGGAATATGCAGTAGCAACAAAGGGTGGTAAAACAACCTATGGAGCTTTTCTACTGGAACATGCCTTAGAAAACACTACACCCTTCTACACTTATGAAGTTGATTTTGGTGATAAAACAATCCGTGTGCCGGATAATGAAGCCATTCAGTTGGCACATCAAAAAATAGAATCTATCCGCAATGGTTTTATTGACTGGTTAAAAGAGTTACCACTGAATGACAAAAAAGAATTGGAGACACTTTATAACGAAACATTCAATTGCTATGTCTTAAGAGAATATGATGGCAGTCATTTACAATTTCCCGGTCTTGATAAAAGGAGATTAGGCATTGATGACTTATACAGTTCCCAGAAAAATTCTGTTTGGCGTATTGTACAAAACCGTGGTGCATTGATTGACCATGAAGTGGGTTTGGGAAAAACATTGACGATGGTGGTTGCCTCTCATGAAATGAAACGGCTAAAGATTGTAAATAAACCAATGATACTTGCACTTAAAGCTAATGTGAGGCAGATTGCAGAAACCTACAGAAAAGCATACCCCAATGCAAGGATACTGGCCCCTGACGAAAATGATTTTACTCCTGCTAAAAGATTGCGGCTATTTAATGAAATAAAAAATAATAATTGGGATTGTATTATTCTTACTCATGACCAATTTGGAAAAATTCCCCAAAGTCCGGAAATACAAAAGCAGATTTTTGAGACAGAGCTGGATAATGTTGAGAGGGATTTACATACACTCAAAGAAATGGGCGGTGAAATTTCTCGGAGGATGCTGAAGGGTTTGGAAATCCGCAAAACAAACCTCGGGGTAAAGCTTCAAGAGTTAAGAAAAAGTATCGAAGAAAAGAAAGATGCTGGCATCAACTTCCGGGAACTCGGAGTTGACCATTTGTTTGTAGATGAAGCACACAAGTATAAGAATCTTACTTACACTACAAGGCATGACCGTGTGGCCGGGTTGAGCAATAAAGAAGGAAGCCAAAAAGCGTTGAATATGTTATTTGCAGTTCGGGAACTGCAAACAAGGTTTAACAGTGACCTGTGTGTTACATTTCTTTCCGGCACTCCAATCAGCAACAGCCTTACTGAAATGTATCTGTTGTTTAAATACCTGCGGCCAAAGGAAATGGAGCGACAGCGTATTGAAAATTTTGATGCGTGGGCTGCTGTATTCGCAAAGAAAACAACTGACTTTGAATTTTCTGTTACCAATGAAATTATTGCGAAAGAACGCTTCCGTCATTTTATAAAAGTGCCAGAACTGGCTTTATTTTATAATGAAATTACAGACTACAAAACAGCTAAACATATTAACCTCGATAAACCGGGAATTAGTGAACAGTTAATCAATATTCCACCCACACCAGAGCAGCAGGAGTTTACAAAGCGACTAATGCAATTTGCCAAAACCGGAGATGGTGAATTAATTGGCAGGCCAAAACTGACAGATGAAGAAGATAAAGGTCGTATGCTGATTGCAACAAACTACGCCAAAAAGATGGCAGCGGATATGCGCCTGATTGATAGCAGAAAATACAGTGACCATCCAAATAATAAAGTAAATGTTTGCGCAAGAAAATTAGCTGAAGTATATGAGCAATGCAATGGACATAAGGGTACACAAATTGTGTTTTGTGATATTGGTACGCCAAAGCCTGGTGAGTTTAATGTGTATGATGCCCTGAAGGAAAAGCTAATCAATGATTTTAAAATCCCTTCGCATCACATTACATTCATACATGATTGGACAGACAAGCAGAAGCCAGAGTTATTCCGTAAAATGAATAATGGGGATATACGCATTTTATTAGGCAGCACGGAAAAAGCAGGTACTGGGCTGAATGTACAGGCAAAAGTTGTTGCAATGCACCATTTGGATATTCCCTGGAAACCATCGGAGCTTGAACAAAGGGATGGCCGTGGGGCAAGACAGGGAAATATTGTTGCAAAAGAGTTCTATAACAATAAAGTCAGGAATTTTATTTATGCAGTAGAGCAATCATTGGATAACTACAAATTCAACCTTTTGAAGAATAAGCAAACCTTCATCAGCCAGATGAAAAATTGTGAGCTGAATGTAAGAACTATTGATGAAGGGGCTATTGATGAAAAAAGCGGTATGAATTTTTCTGAATATATCGCCATCCTTTCTGGTGATACCACTTTACTGGAAAAATCTAAAATGGAAAAGAAAGTTGCCGTTTTGGAAAGTCTGCGAAATGCACATCATAAAGAAGTTTTTCGTTCGAGGTTTAAGTTGGAGAATTTGCAGGAAGAAAAAGAAAAGACGGTTCAAACACTTGATAAGCTTGCTATTGACGATAAACAATTTAAAGGAGTATTAACCTTTAATAACGAAGGCATAAAAAACAACCCCATACAAATTGATAGTTTAAATGCTGCTGACGCCGAAAGTATCGGTAACCGCCTTATCAGGCTTTATGCTTCATGGAAGCCAGATATTGGCGAAGATGACCATAAAAGAGTAGGCTCACTCTACGGGTTCGATTTATATATCCGTCGGCAGAAAGAAACTTACGAGGATAAGGGAATGTTTGAATATAAATACAGTAATGTGTTTTATGCAGAAAGTAAACAGACAGGCATAAAATATTCATGGAACCAGGGGCATATCAATATTGATAACCCAAAATTGGCTGCCCGATATTTCTTAAATGCAATAGACAGAGTTGAATCGCTAAAAGAAAAATATCAAAAAACATTACAGGAACTGGAGCATAATATTCCAATGCTGGAGAAAATTGTAGCTAAGCCATTTGATAAAGAAGATGAATTGGCACAGTTAAAGAAAGACGTTTCAAGATTGGAAAGGGAGATTACACTAAAGATACAGGCCCACCAGATTAAACAGAATGATACGAGTGAAATAATTCTTGAAGCCCCCGTTGTAAAAATGGAACCTGGCACACCAAAAAAAAGTAAAAGTCTGTTACCAAAGAAAAAAACAGAAGATGCTAAAATAAAGGGCATAAGGATTTGAAAAGGCGTAGTCCTACCTTGCTTACTTATACTAAATGTTTTTTGGAAAACTATTTGCTGCATCCTCTTCTGTAAATAGTTATGTCTAACAGCGTCTATCAAATCAACAAAGGAATTAACCGCAGCATTGAGTTCAAGGGGCTCAAGGCTCAATATATCTGGTACCTGGGTGGCGGCTTAGTAGTGTTACTGATACTTTTTGCAGTACTCTATATCAGCGGCCTGGGTATCTTCTTTTGTCTGCCGTTCATTGCTGTACTTACTACCGTCTTATTTATGCGTATCTATAAACTAAGCCGGACTTACGGCGAATATGGCATGATGAAAAAGATTGCCCGCCGTTCAGTGCCGGATGTGATAAAGAGTTATTCAAAAGTGAAACTGAAAAAGATGTTGCTGAATGAAAAATCTAAATGAGATACTGCCGGTTTATTCTATTGAAAATAATGCCATCCTTTCCAAAATGGGTGATGTAACAGTTGTATTTAATGTGCAATTACCAGAACTGTTTACAATGAGCAATGACGAATACGAAGCATTTCATCATGCCTGGATAAAAGCTATAAAAGTTTTACCCGTTAATAGTGTGCTGCACAAGCAGGATTGGTTTACTGAAGCAAAGTATAAACCTTCGTTTATTCAGGAAGACAATAGTTTTCTTACCAGAAGCAGCGACCGGTTCTTTAATGAACGTCCTTATTTGGACCATCGCTGTTATATCATGCTTACAAAAAAGCCGGCAAATCGTAAATTAGGTTCTTCAATTTTCAGCAGCCTTCTGCGCAGGACAATAGTACCTGAAGAAACATTACAACCTAAATACTTCCATGATTTCGTGAACCATGTTGGGCAATTTCAAAAGATTCTCGCCGATAGCGGATTTGTATCAATGAAAATGCTGACAAATGAATTACTGGCCGATGTTGTTCTGAACTATCTGAATCTCGGTAATGATGGAGTTATTCTCCGGGATATTGAATTTAAGCCAGAATGGAAAATTGGTGAACACCATTGTCAGCTTTACACGATGGCTGATGCAGAATTCGTACCAGCATTATGCGGCTCACGGATTAACTATGACAAGTACTCCACTGATAAAACAAAATTCAGTGTAGGGTTTGCATCACCAATCGGTCAGTTGCTCTCCTGCAATCACATCTATAACCAGTATGTGTTTATTGAGGATGTGCAGAAAACAATGCAGAAGCTGGAAAGTAAAAGATTGCGGCTTCAATCACTTTCAGCTTACAGCAGAGAAAATGCTATAAGCAAACAGGCGACTGATGATTTTCTGAATGAAGCCATTAGTGAACAACGGCTTCCAGTTAAAGCTCATTTTAATATTCTGGCATGGACAAACAACAGGGATGAATTAAAAAACATTCGTAATCTATGCTCTTCAGCTTTGACCCAAATGGATGCCACACCCAAAATGGAAACTGAAGGCTCGGCGCAGATATTCTGGGCAGGCATCCCTGGCAATGCCGCCGACTTTCCCATGAATGACACTTTTGATACGTTCAGTCCGCAGGCTTGTTGTTTTTTTAATTTGGAAACGAACTACCGGTCGTCTCTTAGCCCTATCGGGATACGCCTTGGCGACCGGCTAACTGGTAAACCACTCCATGTGGATATTTCGGATGAACCGATGGACAAAGGCATTTGTACCAATAGAAACAAGTTCATTTTGGGCCCGTCTGGTAGTGGAAAATCTTTCTTTACCAACCATATGGTGAGGAGTTACTATGAAAAAGGCACACATATTGTGTTGGTAGATGTCGGTCATAGCTACAAGGGGCTATGCGATATGGTGAATGGATACTATTTCACTTATTCTGAAACCAAACCCATTAAATTCAACCCTTTTTATATTGGTGAAGGGGACAATCTTGATACGGAGAAAAAGGAAAGTATAAAAACGCTGTTATTGGCTCTTTGGAAAAAGGATAATGAAACCTTCAACCGCAGTGAATATGTAGCGCTGTCAAATGCCCTGCAATTATATTTTGAGAAAGTAGAAAGTGATAAAACCATCTTTCCCTGCTTTGACAGTTTTTATGATTTCCTGAAAGATGATTTTGTAAATGTGCTGAAAGGTGACAATGTAAAGGATAAAGACTTTGATGTGTCCAATTTTTTGTATGTGCTGCGGCCATACTACAAAGGCGGTGAATTTGATTACTTGCTAAATGCAAAAGAAAATCTTGATTTGTTACAGCAAAGGTTTATTGTATTTGAGCTGGATAATATTAAGGACCATCCGATTCTGTTTCCTGTGGTAACTATCATCATCATGGAAGTGTTTATTTCAAAAATGAGAAAACTGAAAGGTATTCGCAAAATGATACTGATTGAAGAAGCTTGGAAAGCAATTGCTAAAGAAGGCATGGCAGAATATATCAAGTATTTGTTTAAAACAGTCAGAAAGTTCTTTGGTGAAGCTATTGTTGTGACTCAGGAAGTGGAAGATATTATCTCATCGCCAGTGGTAAAGCAGGCGATTATCAACAATAGTGATTGCAAGATATTGTTAGATCAGAGCAAGTATCAAAACAAGTTTGATCAGATACAGGAATTGCTTGGATTAACAGAAAAAGAAAAGGCATTGGTCTTGTCTATCAACAAAGCCAATGACCCAATTAAAAAATATAAAGAGGTCTTTATTTCTCTTGGTGGTGTGTTAAGCAAAGTTTATCGTACAGAAGTATCGCCGGAAGAGTACCTGGCTTATACAACAGAGGAAAAAGAAAAAGTGAAAGTACAGGCTTATGCATCAAAGTTTGGAGGAGATATTGAAAAAGGAATTAAGGCTTTAGCCGATGAAATTATTCACTCCAAAAACTGATAGTATGAAAATAACATTGCTTATCCTTTCCGCAACAGTAATTATTTCAAGCTGCAACACAAGCGGTAAAGACGAAATTATGGAATTTATACCCGGCACTTATATAAGAACCGGGCAAAATGAATTTGGAAAAGAGTTTGACACTCTCGTTATCTCTGTCCAGAATCTGGCAGCAAAGGAATTTAAAATTCAAAATCGTTGGCATTATATCCGGCAGGTAGAAGGCGAAGCCAATGTTCCTGAATATAAGGTGAAAGAAACATCAGGAATTTACAATGCCGAAACCAAATTGCTGGAAGAGGCAGAAACCTTAGACCATTATTCTTTTGATGTAAAAGAAAAGGTTTTATTTGACGGAACGAATAAGTTTAAAAAAATAAATTAACAGTATATGAAAAGATTATTGGCAGTTGTGGGATTGAGTATGTGCTGTATGTTTTTGCCAATACAGGAAACCAAAGCTCAGGTACCCATTGCAGACATCATTAAAGCGGCAGTAAAGAAAGTTATTAAAGCACTTGACCTTCAAATGCAGCGGCTGCAGAACAAAACTATCTGGCTGCAAAATGCCCAAAAGACATTGGAGAATAAAATGAGCCAGCTAAAGCTGAATGAGATTAAGGACTGGGTGGAAAAACAGCGAAAACTCTATGATGATTATTTTAAGGAACTATGGAAAGTGAAAGCTGCCCTGGCTTATTATAACCGGGTAAAGGATATTATAGAACGGCAGGTACAGATGGTAAACGAATACAAGGGTGCCTGGGCTTTGTTTAAACAAGACAAGAATTTTACTTCTGAAGAACTGGATTATATGTATAATATCTATTCCGGCATGATGGATGAAAGCCTGAAAAGTATTGACCAGTTGTTTTTAGTAGTGAATGCTTTCGCTACACAAATGAGTGATGCCAAACGGTTGGAAATTATTAATACTGTTTCTGACAATCTGGAACAGCAATATGTTGACTTGAAAGATTTCAATAATCAGAATAAGATATTGAGTATACAACGGGCAAGCGAGCAGGGTGAAATTGAATATGTGAAAAGGCTATATGGGATTCAGAGGTAATTTTTTACACAGTTTAGGTTGTGTGCAATTATTATTATTATTATTATGAGCTACTTTAAGGTCATTAAAAGTTCAGTTTCTAATTTACTTTCATCCTTTGTCCAGTGTCCATAAATTTCGATATACGGTAATTCAACCTCAAATCCTTTCATTGCAAGTTGCTTCGTCATCATCTGACCTGATTGTTTTATAAGATTGTATGGGCCTATGTGAAACGAGCATATTTTGACAATTTAATTTTCTTTTCTTCAAGCAAACTATTAGTCGGCTGATTAACTTCTAACTCGATACCTGCAAAAACTTTGTCGTCGTTTTCATAAACCCAAATATTTTTTCCTTTATGTTTCAATTCTTGCGATTTTACACAATCCCACATTTTTCCGCTTAGCTTAAAAGCAGTACTTGCATAATCCTTATTAAAAGCAATGCCTCCAAAACCATGAAGTTGTAAAAATAAAGTGTCAGTTATAATTTCAATATCCATTTCAGGCAATTAAAGGTGCAGAAAATACTTGTTTACCTCAACGCTTGGCGTAATAGTTTCTTCAAATATAACTTAACCATCATTATTAATTTATCCAAATGTGTTGCCTGGAATTTTAGAAGTATACCTGGGTAGCACAACGGCTATTACCCCATTCAATGATTATCTGGAAAGCTTTTTGAGCATGTTTTAGTCTTTAATTAATTCAAAAGTAGGTATATGAAAGTATTGCTTCTGTCAATAACACTTTATCTTGTTGCTCACTCATCAAATGCCCAAACCTTTGATGAATGGTTCAATCAAAAGGCAACCCAAAAGAAATACCTGCTGCAACAAATTGCGGCCTTGCAGGTTTATCTTGGTTATGCCAAAAAGGGATATAATATTGCAACTAGCGGTATTAATACTATCCGCAACATAAAAAACGGGGACTTCAACCTGCACCGGGATTTCTTTAACCGGCTAAAAAATGTAAATCCTGCCATCCGTCGTTATGCTAAAGTGGCGGATATAATTGCTTACCAGGCAAAAATCATCAAACAAACAAAAGTCACCCTTCAGCAAATAAGGGCAACCAAACAGTTTACTGAAGCTGAACTGGATTATTGCAAACAGGTATTTGATACCCTTTTGGATGAATGTATAAAAACGGTGGAGGAACTAATACTGGTTACAACATCAGGTGAATTGGAAATGAAGGATGATGAAAGGCTGAAACGGATTGACGGGTTGTATGCAGATGTACAGGATAAATATTCCTTTGCCTGTTCCTTTAGTGAAGATATGGGCTTGCTGGCCGTTCAACGCTTGGGAGAGCAAATGGAAATCAATCGTTCTAAACTTATAAATGGAATAAAATGAAAAAACTGTTTGTGGTTATGATTATGTGCGGCATGAGTTTTCAAATAAAAGCACAAAGCGAAGAAGTGCAGCAGCTGCTGTTGAATATTGAAAAGCTGGCGCAGTTTAAAAAGATTTTGCAAAACATGTATGATGGGTATAAACTCCTGAATAAAGGATACACTGCAGTAAAGAACATATCGGAAGGTAATTTCAATATCCATAAAACTTTCTTAGATGCCTTAATGCAGGTGAGCCCTGCCGTAAAAAAGTATAAACGGGTTGCGGATATCATCAGTTATCAACTTCGGATAGCTAAAGAATATAAACTTGCCTTTAACCGCTTTAAAGAAGAAAAGCAGTTTACTACAGAAGAAATTGATTATCTCGGCAAAGTGTACAGCAACCTGTTTGCTGAGAGTTTAAAAAGCCTTGATGAACTTTCGATGGTCATTACATCTGGAAAGTTGCGTATGAGTGATGATGAACGGCTGCAGGCTATTGATAAGATTTACATGGTCGTTGAAGACCAGTATTCCTTCCTGAAAGATTTTACCAACAATACAAATATGCTTTCCTTTCAACGTAAATCTGAACAGGCGCAGATTGAGATGTCCAGAAGACTGTATGGATTGAGTAGATAAAATAGTTTTTCCACTTTTAAAGTTGTGAGTATGAAAATGTGTGTAAGGGTTATCTGTATAGCAATTGTTGTGTTACTAATTCCGCATTTAGCAGAAGCCCAGGGAATGGCAAACAGAATACGCAGCCTGCATGAAGTATTAGAAAAGCTGTATGATGATATGATGCCGCTCTGTAGCCGTTTAATTGGTGTGGGACGTGGTATTGCCGGCTTTGCTGCCACCTGGTATATTGCTGCAAGGGTTTGGGGGCATATATCAAGGGCAGAACCGGTGGATTTTTATCCGTTGTTCCGGCCATTCGTTTTGGGGTTTGCTGTATTAATATTTCCGTCTGTTATTGCTATGATAAATGGAGTAATGAAGCCTACAGTTACTTCTACGGCAGCAATGGTAACAGATTCAGATAAAGCTGTCGCACAATTGCTGAAAATGAAAGAGGAAGCTATCAAGAAAACCGCTTACTGGCAAATGTATGTTGGCCCCAATGGGTCAGGTGACCGGGATAAATGGTATAAATACCACTATGCTGATAAGAGAGAAGGCTGGCTTAAGAGCATTGGCAACGACATCAAATTTGCCTTTGCGAAATTCTCCTACAATTTCCGAAACTCAATTAAGCAATGGATGGCCGAAGTACTAAAAGTTCTCTTTGAGGCCGCAGCTCTTTGTATCAATACAATCCGGACGTTTTATTTAATTGTGCTGGCAATTCTTGGTCCATTGGTCTTTGGCATTGCTGTGTTCGATGGCTTTCAGCATACACTCACTGTTTGGATAGCCCGTTACCTCAACATCTTTTTGTGGTTACCCGTCGCCAATATCTTTGGCGGTATTATGGGAAAGATTCAGGAAAACATGTTGAAGGAAGATTTGCAGCAGATAGCAACAAACGGTGATACTTTTTTTAGTACAACCGACACGGCATATCTGATATTCATGATTATCGGCATCATTGGTTATTTCACTGTTCCATCGGTAGCTAATTATATTATTCATGCCGGTGGCGGCAATACACTCCTGTATAAAGTAACCAACATGATGAGCACTTCTACCCGTACTGTAGCTGCAGGCGGCGCCTCTATGACAAGGGATGCACTTGGCGGCGGCTATAATAAAATTGCCAATAGCATGGCAGATGCCGGAGTGTCTGACGGGTATTTTAAAGGTGGAAATAATAATGGAGGAAGCGGATATATGAAAGATAGATTGAGTGGGAAAACATAGATAGTCCTACCGTCACTACCTATCAAAAAGTTGTATTGGAATCTAATTTGTATTGTTTACTTCAGGTGCGTTGGAAAAATGTGAGTGATGTTTCAAAAAACAAAAAATATAGACACTGCTTTTAGGTACATCCGGCTATTCAGCGTGGCGTTCTTAGCCGCCTGTGTTATTATATCCCTTTTTATTGCTTACAAAAGCTATCAGCTTACTTCCCAATCTCAAAACAAAGTTTTTATATTGGCAAATGGCAAAGCATTGGAAGCCTATGCAGCAGACAGGAAAGATAATATCCCCGTTGAGGCAAGAGACCATGTAAAAATGTTTCATCATTATTTTTTCACTCTCGACCCGGATGATAAGGTAATTCAGTCCAATATTACAAAAGCATTATACCTGGCAGATAACTCTGCAAAACAGCAGTACGACAACCTGAAAGAGAATGGCTACTATTCCAATCTTATTTCAGGCAACATTAGCCAGGAAATTGCAGTTGATAGTATCATCATTAATACAGATGTGTATCCCTTCTATTTCAGGTATAAAGGGGAACAGAAAATTATTCGTCCTACCACAATTGTAACCAGGAACCTGATTACCGAAGGTTATTTAAGAAACGTATCCCGTAGTGATAATAATTCACATGGTTTTTTAATTGAGAAATGGCGAACGCTGGAGAATACTGACATCAACATTCAAAACCGGTAATATGTGGCTGTACAAAAGAAAGCAAAAAGATAAAGAGACCGGAAACAAAATAACTGTTTCTGATAAGGTGGCTGGAAAGATTGCAGGATTTGGTATCAAGCTACAACAACTATTTGCCGAAAAGATGAACAGGGTTTTTATGAAAACAGATTTTAAACGACTAAAACTAATACTTATACTTTTCTGCATTTCCGCAGGAGGTTACAGTATCTACCTGGTTGCAAACAGCATCATTAGTCCCGACAACAGCCAAAAGGATTTTGAAATACAGCAGATGGATGTACCAAAACACTTTAACAAAACCGGTGATGAAGAACTGGCGCCAGAAGCCTATGTGGATGAAGAAACCTGGCTGCAAATAAAACAGTTCAGAAACTATATGGACAGCCTGAAGCAAAAAGCAAGGAATGAATACGACAGCATCCTGCAGGCCCGGCCTGGTTTGATGGACAGTGTGCAGATGCTGGAGCAAATTTATTTATCACAAAAACAAAAATGAAGTGTATGAGTACTGTGCAGAGGTCGCAGGCCTTCCTGCGTAAACGGGAAATGATGCTGGTGTTGCCTTTATTGGTAATACCATTTCTTACAATGGCATTTTGGGCATTGGGTGGTGGTCAGGGAAAGGAACAGGCCACTATAGTAAAGCAGCAAGGTTTAAACTTAAATCTCCCTGATGCTAAAATGAAAGATGAGAACTTAACAGACAAACTAAGCTTTTATGATAAGGCTGACAAAGACTCGGCCAAACTGGAAGAATGGATGAGGACAGATCCGTATTACAAACAACATGAAGACACATCGCTATTGCCGGTAAACGAATTAGAAGTACTCACCCAAAACTCAGCCTCTAAATACAACCAGCGGTTAAATTCTTCACCGTATGAAACATCTTCAAATAATCCCGAACAAAAATTAATGCAAAAATTAGCATTGCTGCAAAAGGAAATCAACAAACAACCGGAAGTATCAGTCAATGAAAACACAAATGCAACCAGTTTCAAACAAGAGGAAGAATTTTCCGGCGAAGTGAATAGGTTAGAAAACATGTTGCTCACAATGAATAAAACAAATAGCGGTGACCCGGAGATGGACCAACTCAATGGAACATTGGAAAAAATACTGGATATCCAGCATCCGCAAAGGATAAGGGAAAAACTAAAGGAGAAATCATTACAACATAAGCAGGTGGTTTACGCTATAACTACAATGCCTGCATTGGCAAGTGTTTCGTTGATGGACACAAGCAAAATCACAACAAGTAGAGCAAACAAATTCTATAGCATGGACTATGATAAATCAATGGCTGAGGAAGGACGGGCAATTGAAGCAATTGTACATAGTAATCAAGTGTTGGTAAATGGCGCAGTTATTCAGCTAAGGCTTTCAACAGACATTTTCATCAATGGTATTTTAATTCCCAAAGGAAATCCTATAAATGGTACTGCGTCACTGAATAATGAGAGGCTTGAAGTAGGAATAAGCTCTATTCGTTATAAAAACATTTTATTCCCTGTAAAATTGGAATTATATGATATGGACGGTTTACCAGGTATCTATATTCCAGGTTCCATTAGCCGGGATGTGGCAAAGAACTCTGCCGATAATAGTCTGCAACTGATGGAACTTACCACTCTTGACCCCTCTTTAAAGGCACAGGCCGCCGCTGCCGGTATCAACACGGTAAAAAGTTTAATGAGCCGGAAAGTAAAACAGGTAAAAGTTATGGTTAAAGAAGGTTACAAAGTTTTACTGAAGGACAAGAATACCGAATCTGATTAATAACCAAATAAATTTAAAAAAGATGAAACGATTAGGGTGTATGATTTGTGCAGTGTGGGTATTCGTTTCTGCTGAGGCACAAACAAAACTAAGTATCACAACAGATAAAACCACAAGCCTTGTATTTCCGTTTGCTATTAAACATGTTGACAGGGGCACTTCCTCAGTTTTGGCTCAGCAGGTAAAAGAGGCACCGGAAATTCTATTAGTAAAAGCAGCCGAAAAAGATTTTACAGAAACAAACCTGAGTGTTGTTACAGATGACGGCAGCGTATATGCCTTTACGGTCACCTACGATTACAAGCCTTCGGTGTGGGTGCTTTATCTGCCTGTAAACAGAACTGCCACCATCAGCTCTTATGCAAACATGATTATGGATAATGGACGAACCGTAAAAAAAATAAAGGACAAAAAGTATAACATGAAGGCAGGTGTGAAAGGTATATACATCAAGGACAATACAATTTACTTTCAGGTATATATCAACAATGGTGGAACTGTTGATTATGATGTGGACCTTCTTCGCTTTTTTATTAAGGACAAGAAAAGAAGTAAAAGAACTGCCGTGCAGGAATCAGAACAAAAACCACTCCACATAACTGGTAATTATAGTAAAGTGAAAGGGGGCAACAGCACAGTATTTGTGGCGGCACTTGAAAAGTTTACTGTTCCTGATAAAAAGTATCTGGCAGTACAGATTACAGAGAAGAATGGCGGCAGGCACTTTTTATTTAAGATTCGTAATAAGGATATAATGAAAGCCAGGGTATTGCCGGCCTTAAAATGACACAATGTCACAGCAGAACCTTAAAACCTTGAAGGAGCAGTTAGACAGGCTTGGCTTTCCAAGCACTGTTAATCAGGTAGAAGAGTATATTAAAGCAGGTAATGAAAAATTTAAAGCATACATGTTTATAAAGAGTAGAAATGACCACTTGATGTACACACTCGATTTTGAAAAGAGTAATAACGAATGGAGATTTAATGGTTATAACCTGGTTAAAACATCTATTGCGTTACAGAAAGCGATGGTAGCGGGGATTGACACTGAAGAATTAGAAAGAAGATTTGCAAGAGCTGATAGCATATACAACAACTATTACTCTGGGATAATTAGTAAAAATGATGCATCATTTCTGCAAAAACTGGAAGCTGACCTAATGAAAGTTTTTACTGCCAGTACCAAAGGGATGGATTTAGCATCTCTACTGATGATTAAGCATTGGCCCGAAAGTATGTACACTAAGTACTTAAAGGCAGGGAACAAGTTAAAAGCAAAATACGAATCATCACTTAAAGTTACTGAGGCAAGCGGGGGCTTGCTACATGCAAAAGAAGCATATAAAAGGCTTAAAGAAACTAAACGAATGAATAGAGAACATCCCATAGCTGATGAGGTACTTGACCTGGTGAATATTGCTCTGTCAAAAGGCGAGCATTATTTGGCGTACAATAACAGTCTTTATTTTATTGACAAAGAGGATATTCATTTTTTCAATACAAAAGAAGAAGCAACTGAGTTTTCAATAAATAATATCAGTGACCGGGACAACTTTGCGGTTCTGCATTTTAAATCAATCAAGGATATTCTTGAACATATTCCATACGCTGAGAGTATAAGTCGCCATTTGAATCCCGATGCAAATGGTTTATATAATAAAGAAGGCAATGCCTTTACCGATGCATTGATTGACCATTTTGAATCACAACAACAATCATTATTCGATAAACAATTAAAAACAAATTTTATGAACAATGAAAATCTTCAGTATTTGACGGATAACATCAAATACATGGGCTTTGGTGAAACACTTAAAGCCGATTTGGAAAAGAACATGAGTGAAGGCAAGGGTGAATTTCAACTGCACTTTAAAGCAGAAATCAATAAGAAGCCTTTCGAAGCCACACTCAATTTCCGTAAATCGGATTCTACGGACATGTACTTCTTCAACAATTACTATGCTTCATTAGAAAAAAGTAATGGTGAAAAGAATGAGCAAACTTTCTACCTCAACAAGGGCAAGGGAGTAACGGCAAAAGAAGCCTACAACCTGCTGGATGGCCGTGCCGTTCATAAAGACCTTACCACTAAAGAAGGCCAGCCGTACAAAGCATGGATTCAGCTTGACTTTGAAAACAAGGACAAGAATAACAATTTTGAGGTAAGACAATTCCATGAAAATTATGGCTATGATTTGAAAGCGGCAGTTGAAAAATTTGCAGTGGCGGAATTAAACGACCCGGATAAAGCAAAGGCGCTGATGCAATCACTGGAAAAAGGGAATGTGCAATCTGTAACCATTGAAAAAGACGGCAGCAGCCACAAAATGTTTATGGAAGCCGACCCACAGTATAAGAAAGTAACGCTGTACGATTCAAATATGAAAATGGTGGCTAAAGAATCGTTGGAGCAATACAAATCCGGAATAGATAAAGGCAGCAAGGAAGTAAAGGAAGGTCAGGAGAATGATAAAAAAAAAGATTTGAAGCCAGCAACTAAAACTGAAAAGGAAAAGCAGGAAAAAAAGAACGGACAAAGCCTGCTGCCTAAAAAGAGAGAAAGTAAAGGCAAAGGTTTAGGGGTGTCGTAGTGCATCCCTAAACCATTTTGGTAATCACCAAATGTTGAACAATGGATATTCAAAATATATCGGCACTTGTTAATCAGTTACAGGCACTCGGTTTTCAGGATACAGGCAGCTTGTTACTAAAACGTATCTGTTTTAAGCCAGATAATTTTTATTTGCTTCAAAGAGTAAATAAGAATAAAGAAGTACTGCTGTTCAGTTTATATTTTGAACGACGGCAAAAAACCGACCACTATACACTGCAATACTATGATGTAACGCTGCAAAAAGAGAGCGGTGCTTCGGCTTCGCCTGTAGATGGAATCAATCCTGTGGATTTAGAAAAACAGATGGCAGCTGTTGATTGGAAAAGAGCCTTTAGCCTGGATGAAAAGAAACACTGGAACCCTGATGATAAAGCAACATGGGAAACCGAATTGAAAATTTCAAGTATCATTGAAAATCTTTCCGTTCTTGAAAAATCAGAACAGGGAAAAGCCATTGCTTCATCTTTGAAACAAAAGTTCTGGACAGGTACATTGCACCATGAAATAGTTGGCTCAATCACTTCCGTTAAAAATAAAGCAGACGTTAACCAGCGGTTCTACATTGCTGAAGATGGCGGCGGCATAACAACAGATGAAGCTTACCGCTTTTTGCAAAACAAATGGATGGAAAAGCAGTTGCAGTTTAAAAGAAAGCAAGCTGATAATGAAGTTGACTCAACTGATGAAGAACCCAATGGTACATCAAGTAGTGGATTACTGAAGAAAAAACGAATTGCAGGCAGAGGCAAACGAAACAGAGTTAGTCAGGATTAAACTGTATGGAGCTGTTCCCGCCATTATCAGTTTTTTACAAAGCCATTGCAGATGATGCAAGAATCGGCAGCACTCATATCAGTATTTATATGGCTTTACTACAACAATGGAATATTAATGGTGGGAGTAATCCTGTGAAAATAGAAAGAGACGTAATTATGAATGCTGCTAAAGTAAATGCCCGGCAGACATATAACAAATGTATCAATGAGTTGCAGGAATATGGTTATATAATTTATGAGCCATGCTCCAATCAGTTTGAGGCAAGTGTGATTCACTTGAAAAATGTGGAAATGAAAACTTAATAATAAACCAATTTCAATAGAGGGAGGTGTGATATGGCTAGTGTGAAACCGGAACAAGTAATTGAAATTTTAAGAAAGCATAATGTGCATATCTCGTTGGAGCAGGCTGCCTTGATACTGGACTTTATGTTTAAATTTGCTAAGTTAACATTAATGCAAAACAGGGGCCAATGACAGCAGATTTATACATCCGGGTGAGTACAGATGAGCAGGCTGATAAAGGTTACTCACAACGGGACCAGGAGGAACGTTTAAGGAAGTATTGCGAAAGCAATCAGATTAAAATTCGCCAGGTAATTTTTGAAGACCATTCTGCAAAGACGTTCAACCGTCCGAAGTGGAATGGTTTGCTGTTGGATTTAAAGAAGAAAAAAAATGTAGTTGATTTCGTTTTGTTTTCCAAATGGGATAGGTTTAGCCGTAATGCTGGGGATGCTTATCAGATGATAAATATTCTTCGCAAGTTGGGTGTAGAGCCACAGGCAATTGAACAACCTTTAGATTTATCAGTTCCTGAAAACAAACTGATGCTTGCATTTTATTTGGCGGCACCTGAAGTTGAAAATGACCGCAGGGCACTGAATGTTTTGCTTGGAATGAGAAAAGCAAAAAAAGAAGGCAGATGGATGGGAGTTGCCCCAGTGGGCTATGCGAATAAAATAACAGAAGATGGCAAGAAATATATTGCACCTGTAGAGCCGGAAGCAAGTATTATGAAATGGGTGTTCGAGACTTTGGCAGAAGGTCAGTTAAATGTTGAGCAAATAATGAAACAAGCATTTGCAAGAGGTATCAAATGTTGCAAAGCTAATTTCTGGAACCTGTTGCGAAATCCAGTTTATTGTGGTCGAATTTATCTGTCCGGTTATAAGGAAGAAGAGTCAAGGCATGTACAAGGCTTACATCAGCCCATCATTTCAGAAGCGCTTTTTTATGAGGTGCAGGATTATTTGAATGGTAAGAAAAGAGCCTATAGGGCAAAGGTTGGCAGCATGGACGAACTTCAGTTAAGAGGCTATCTGATTTGCCCGAAATGCGGCAAGTTACTTACCGGCAGTGCATCAAGGGGAAGGAACGGACGGTATTATTATTATCATTGTGTATCATCCTGTGGCGCCAGGTTTAAGGCAGAAAATGCAAACAAGTTATTTTCAGGCGAACTTAAAAAATTAGTTCCAAAGCCTGGCATGACCGAGGTTTATAAAGTGGTGTTGCAGGAAGAATTTAAAGCCCAAACAAAGGCTCAACGGGATGATTTGAAACAAGTAAAGGAGGCCTTGGAAAAAGCCAATACAGAGCTTGCTAATGCCCGCAAGCTGCTTTTGTCAAATGAAATAGAGCCTTCAGAATACCGCTCTATTAAGTCAGAATACGAAAAGAAAATAACCGGGCTTGAATCAAGGCTGATAGAACTATCACAAGAAGGCAAAAGCATCGAACCATTACTGAATAAAGCTTTAACAAACCTCACTTGCTTGGATAAACTCTATGAAAAAGCTGATAACAAAGCCAAACGAGAAATTATTGGTTCGATATTCCCCGAAAAACTCGTTTTTGATGGATTTCAATATCGAACCACCAGAATGAACGAAGCTGTTTCGCTAATATACAGTCTGGACAAGGGTTTCAGCCAAAATGAAAATGGACAAACCGAGTCAATTTTCGATTTGTCCACTTTAGTGCCCAGGACTGGATTCGAACCAGCACATCCTTGCGAACGCTGCGACCTGAACACAGTGCGTCTACCAATTTCGCCACCTGGGCTTCCGCTTTAACGGGGTGCAAATATAAGGGCAAAAATCTGTATCATCCAAAGAAAACTACTGAATTTCCCCGCTGCCTGCCAGTCATATGTCAGGTCGATTCTTTCAGGCATTTTATTCAAATTGTTTTTCCTGATGCAATTTTTTTGCATGCAGGTATACCTGGCGCATGCAGTAATATAAATTAGCCGGCTTTTCCATATCTACGATCAACTGCTTACGCGGCAATTGCTTCAGGTTGGGCAGTGCATCCGCTTGTCTCTGTATTTTTTGTAATTGTTTAATGGCGATCAACCCAAAAGAACAAATACCCATCAGGGAAATGTTAAGATGCTGTTTGGTTTTATTTGGAAAGGGCAATGCTGCGATCTCTTTTTTTAGCTGTGTTATCTTACCGGTAAAATAGTCATGGAAAGCATACGCATCTTGCATCCTGTTAGGCAATGTAACAATTCCTTCCTGGTAATCTTTATAAATATCATACAGATCGTTCGTCAGTTGTATGATGCCACCGATCAGGTACCAGCATTGTTGTTCCTCTTTCCCGGCAGGATCATCGAGATAAAAATGGCAAAGCAATACCGAATATCCACCCTTGTGTAAAGTGATCTGTTCTATTTCTTCATCGGTGATCGAGGGGTTGAATTGCTTCGCTGAATCTTCCTGGGCCTCATATAAACGATGGGTTACTGTTTCATACCATTGTTTATCCCGTACATAATTCTTCAGCAGCAGGTGGGCATGCAAAAAAAGTCTTTCATCAAAGGATTCAGCCTGGTAAACGGTGGGAGAAAAAGAGATTTTGTAAAGACTTTCCCGATCCAATTCCTTTCTGTCACAAAAGTTATCGAACAAAGAACTGCAGATAAAATAATGCAGCATACGGTCCCGCTCTGCACGGTTCGACACCCTACCCCTTAAGCGTGTAAAAGCATCACACATCATAGGATTATAAATACCATAACTGGTAATCACTTTATGAAAAGTGACATCATCCAAACGTCCTCCCAGTTGCTGTTCTAATTCCCTCAAACGCACTCTGGCCCATTTGGTCTCTTTTCTCCGCACAGAAAGTATGTACCAGGTTTTACTGATGATATTCCACATAAAGTTGAACAGGTACATACGATGGTTTCTCATTTTAATCATTCAATACGCAGCCGGTTACCTGGTTGTATTACACTACCAGTAAGCTGCACCCCCTGATATCACTGTGGTCCAGCCGCCCCCATACTTCAAAGCTTCCGTCTTCATAAACAATACCCACATCTTCCGTTGCAATGAAAGACACACTATACAGGTTTGCCAGGTCTATGATTTGTAACAAGCCCCGTCCACTCGTTTGCACATGCAGGGGGTCTTCTTCGTCGCGCACCAGCACTTTCATCCAGGGCGGGCAATAAAAGCGCCCCTCTCCTTTCGAATAAGCCTGGCTCAATAATTCGGTCATGCCATATTCTGCATGTACCTGTTTTACACCAAAACCTGTGCAAAGCTGTTCATGCACTTCTGCCCTGGTCATTTCTCTCTTCCGGCCTTTCATGCCACCCGTTTCCATAACAATGGTATGTTCCAGTTGCTGCGGATGGGTTTCAGCAAAATCGAGCAGGGCAAAAGTAACACCGATGAGGAGTGTTTTTTGCCTGGCCGCTTCCAGTTGCCGGAGGGTGTTTGCCAGCTTTTCATGCTCGTATAAATAAAAGCCACTGGCGGTATGGCCGCTCATCTTCACCATTTCATCCACCATCATCACCAGTGAAGAATGTTGCCGTTCCAGGTAGGCGGGTAACAATCCTATGATACACCATTCGGGTACCGGACCATAAAACTGTTCAAAAGCATGGGTGAAGCTGCGCCGGTATATGTCCGGGGCTTTTACCCAATGCCGGCTGTTAACGGTTTGTGTGGTGCCGCTGCTTTCAAAATACAGGGGCGGTTCAAAATCCGTAGTCACTACCCGGTGCGTTTTAAAGAAAGAGATGGGCAACGCCGGCACCTGCGCGGGTGTCATAACAGTAGCGATATCTTTGCACACCAGATCGCACCAGCTACGGTAAACCTGGTTATGCCGGTATTGGAAATGAAAGGTATCCATGCAATACTTTTCAAAATCGGCAGGCCGGATAGAGAAAATATTGTTAACTTCAAAAGGAAGCACTGTGTTCTATTGTAAGGTTTTGACTAAATTTGAACGGAAAGTACAACGAATGAAGAACCCATTATTGATATTAACTGCTATCACGCTCATTGCATTGTCTTGCAACAAAGATACCTATACTACGCGTCCGAAATTAACTTTCAAAAGTGTCAACGGCAGCAGCTTCAGCGTCAACCAGACCATCCTCTTCAATATTGAATTCACCGATAAGGAAGGCGACCTGCAAGACAGTGTGTGGATACAAAAAATTACCCGTACCACTGGCTGCAATAATTTCGCCGACAGGCTTAAAATACCCGAATTTGTGGCAACCTCCAACCTGAAAGGCACCCTGGAGATCGGTTATGCCGTTGGATTCAATTCTGCGGCGGGCTATCCGATCCTGCCCCAATGTCCGATTGGAAAGAACGACACCTGCTATTTTAAATTCTGGGCGCGGGATAAGCAGAAAAATGTGAGTGACACCGTCGTTTCACCCACCATCGTGATACTGAAATAGACAATTTTATATCTGCAATCGAAAATAATACATACGCTTTTCTTTGGTAATTATTTTTACGGCGTCTGCACAGTGGCCCTATCGATCGAAGCCAGTCTGCAACAGGGATACGGATTGAACAATTTTACCTATTACCTGTTTGTTTTTGCCGCAACAGTACTGTATTACACCCATGCTTACATGGCCGAAAGCATTACCAACAGCAGTAACCGCCGCTCCATCTGGTATGTCAGGAACCACCGGGCTATGCGGGTATCCCAGTTATCGCTCACTGCTGTCTCTTTCATCAGCGGCGGCATCCTCTTATACGAGTTCGGATCCAGGATGGTAGCGGCTTCTTTTCTGCAATGGGTAGCTATTGGTATTTTCCCGGTAGCTGCAGCACTCTATTATGGCAGTGCAGCACCGCTCAATAGCTCGCACAGCCTGCGCAACAACGGGTGGCTGAAACCCTTCGTGATCGGTTTTGTATGGGCGGGCACTGTTACGGTGTATCCGGTACTCTTCAAAAGTATTGAGGACGGCTTGCCTTATGCCCCTAAACTGTTCAACGTTTTGCTCTTCATCAAAAACCTGATGTTCATCACTGTCCTCTGTATCATGTTCGATTTCAAAGACTATGTGGCGGACCATAACAAACAGCTGAAAACTTTTGTGGTGCAGATCGGGCTCCGGAAGACCATTTTTTACATCATTCTACCGTTGAGTGTGGTGGGATTGGGGACTTTTCTCAGCTATGCTTATTACATGCATTTCCCTTTCCTCCGCATTGTGCTGAATACGATCCCCTTCATTTTATTGATCATGGTGGCGCTGTCCATGCAACGGCGTAAATCAATTCTCTATTATCTTGCAATCATAGACGGACTTATGCTGGTCAAAGCCCTGTGTGGTACCATCGGCGCGTTATATTTTTAAAACAAAGATTATGGCAAAGACAAAAAAAACGAAAGCAACATCCATCCTGACAGACAAATCACTGACTTTTCTGAAGAATTATATCAATACCCCTTCCCCGGTTGGCTTTGAGAGTGGCGGGCAAAAACTCTGGCTCGATTACATCAAGCCTTATACCGATACTTTCTTTACCGATCCTTATGGCACTGCTGTGGGCGTGATCAACCCTACCGCTCCTTTTAAAGTGGTCATTGAAGCGCATGCCGATGAGATCAGTTGGTTCGTGAACTACATCAATGAACAAGGACTCATTTACCTGAAACGCAACGGTGGCGTAGATCACCAGGTGGCGCCTGCCAAGCGGGTATGGATTCATGGTAAAAAAGGACCTGTGAAAGCGGTATTCGGCTGGCCCGCGATCCATACCCGTTTGGGCAATGGCGATAAAGAGCAGCAACCCAAAGTGGAGAACCTTTGTCTCGATTGTGGCGCCCGCAGCAAGAAAGAAGTAGAAGAACTGGGCGTTCATATTGGCGCAGTGGTTACCTATGAAGAAGGGTTCGATGAGCTGGCCAATGACTTTTATATAGGCCGCGCATTCGATAACCGCGTAGGCGGCTTCATGATTGCCGAAGTAGCACGTCTGCTACACGAGCACAAAAAGAAATTACCCTTCGCCCTGTATATAGTGAATGCCGTACAGGAAGAGATTGGTTTGCGCGGCGCTGAAATGATCGCCCGCCGCATCAAGCCCGATATAGCGATCATTACCGATGTTACACATGATACCAGTACGCCCATGATCAACAAGATCATTGAAGGCGATATACAGTGCGGTAAAGGACCTTCACTCGCTTATGCGCCGGCTATCCACAATAAATTGCTGAAAGTGGTGGAAGACGTAGCAGAAAAAAACAAAATACCCGTTCAGTTTCGTACCCTCAGCAGGAGCACCGGTACCGATACCGATAGTTTCGCCTATGCCAATGATGGTTGCCCCTCTGTACTCATCTCCATACCCCTGCGCTACATGCACACGACCGTGGAAATGCTGCACAAGAGCGATATCGAGGGTACCATTCAATTAATGTATCATACTTTGCTGACCCTGACGCCCAAGACCAACCTTTCTTATTTATAATGAAGGTATCAATTACTCAGCGGCTCAATGTAAAACCTCGTCATTATCAAATTGACGAATTGACAAATTGTCAAATTACATTGAGCCATTGAGTATTGAGCCATTTTCACATTAATCATTATTTTTGCGGCTCCATGCAAAACAGGGAACATATAAGAATAGCCATCCTGGACCTTTATGCGGGCGAGCCCAACCAGGGAATGCGCTGTATCAGGGAGATCATTAACCAATGGGGCGATTTCAAACAACTCGACGTGGAATTCGATGAATTCGACGTGCGGCAACAGTTGGCTGTACCTGATACCTCCTATGATGTATATATTTCCAGTGGCGGTCCCGGCTCTCCTTTGGAAAGCGAAGGCACTGAATGGGAACGGCGTTATTTCGACTGGATAGCACGCATGGAGCAATGGAACCGGGAAGCGCTCCAAGTTCCCAAGAAAAAAATATTCTTCATCTGCCATAGCTTCCAACTGGCCTGCCGGTATTTCCAGTTGGCTACTGTTTGCAAGCGTAAGTCCACCGCCTTCGGGGTTTTTCCTGTACACATGCTGCCGTATGGCAAAGAAGAACCGGTTTTTCAGGGTCTTACAGATCCGTTCTTTGCCGTAGACAGCCGCGATTACCAGGTGATCAAACCCAAACGCGAAAAACTAAAAGCAATGGGCGCTCATTTACTGGCGCTCGAAAAGATCAGGCCGCATGTACCTTTTGAAAGGGCCATTATGGGCATCCGTTTCAATGAGCATTTTATCGGCACCCAGTTCCATCCCGAGGCCGATGCAGAAGGTATGCACATGTATTTATTGAGGGAAGATAAAAAGCAGACCGTTATTCAAAACCATGGCAAAGCCAAATGGCAAAGCATGGTGGAACAATTACAGGACCCGGATAAGATACTGAGAACACATAACCATGTGCTCCCTAATTTTCTCGACCTGGTCCTTACAGCGCAGCAACAGGCTGTTGTTCCCGCTTAACGCCCCCTTTCCGTTTGTGTTGTAAATATTTGTCGTGGATGACCTTGCTCATCGGCTTCTCATACACTTTGCTTTCTACCCAGGATATCATATCGAGATAAGCAAAAGACCTTGTTTCAAAACGGCTTTTCTCCACCTGCCGGATGCTGTGCAGGAACTGCTTCAGTTCTGTTTTCACCTGGTGGGCAGGGCGATGGAAAGAGTGCCGCAAAAATTTGAACATCTCTTCTTCAATCACCGTGAGGTTTTTCATTTTGGCCATGTAACGGTATACCGAGCGGATCAGTGAGCCTTCGATCAATTCCAAATTACCCAACTCATAGTGCGCCATCATGTGCAGCAACCGTGCGTAACACTGCAAATCACTGCGCATGTCTACATGGTCGTCGATGATCCTGCGCAGGTAATCGATGGATGTTTCATAATCTCCGCTGCCAAAAAACAGCGTAGCCATCTTATAGTTGAATACCAGTATGCGGTGTTTATCGAGATACAATGCTTCTTTCTCCAGCCAGGCTTCCAGCTCCGGTACCAGCAACAGTCCCTCTTTGAAAGTACCCGTCATCAGGTGCCAGTTCAGTTTGGCGCTGTAGATATAGATAAAAGAATGTACCCTGAAGATATCGTGCTGGTTGGCCAGTGGAGTAGCCGAGAACTCCTCGAATCGTTTCAATACAACCTGGAACTTTTCAAAATTGCGCAGGTCGAAATGCGCATTCAGCAGGTTGTGCAGGGCTTTTACATAGTGACCTGTCTCTATCGGTATCATCAAAGGCTGTTCATCGAACAGGTCGAGCCATTTCTGGCTATACCGGTAATACATGATAAAGTCCTGCCGCACAAAAGCATACCAGCAATAACTCTGGAACAGGTACAAACGCTCATAAAAACCCGTCAGGCTTTGTGCATTCGCCGGCAGGTGTTCCCTGAAATATTGTTTGATGCCCTTTTCATCTTCTTCATTCCGCGCATGGCCGTTCCTGATATACCAGGTGTACAATTGCAACGCCAGGTTCGACAATTGTGTAATCACCATCCTTTTCTCATTCACCTCATTGGCCTGTACAATCAGTTCCTCGGTTTTTTCTACCATGCTGCGCGTGATGTACAGCGTTTCGATCTTTTTCTCCAGGGAAATCACCTGTATCAAAAAGCTTTCCTGGTTATAGGTATGGGCCATCCCTTTCACCTTATCGAGTATTTTCAGGCTCTGGTGATACAATCCTTTGTTATAAAGAATGCGGGCATGATCCAACTGCTCATGCAACTGCATATCGATGCTCTCACTGCTCTTGAGCAGGCGCAGGCTGGCCAGTAATTGCTTATAGAGGTGGGTTTTGAGGTTGGCCAACTGTGGTTTTCCCACGTTGGTGAGCTTTTTGAGCAATATTTTATCGTCGTATTCAGCCAGTTTATCCATCGCATCGAATAACTGGATGATTTTCAGGTCTTCTTTGGCTGAACTTCGCTTGATATAGAGCTTAAAATTGCGCTTTTCCGACTTCTGGAGGGACTTTATCAACTGGAACAATGGGTCGGAAATACGGTTGGGCATCATATTCATTTTAACCAAAAACGCAATGCTGACAAGGGTTTCAGTGAATGAAACCGCTTTTCAGCATAATAAAACCTTAGTAAACTTGTTTTTCTTAATGTCTCAAACCGATCTACATTTGTGTCAGATTGGTTCGAGAGACAGGAAGTAAGGCAAGCAATCGTTAGAAGAGGCTAACAATCGAAGATACACTGCAACCGTTGCAGTTCAAAATATTAAGCGGTAGATAATAACGCCAACCGCAGCAAGAGTTTTCGTATGGCAAGCAATCGTAGAGGTCGTTCCGTTTCCACGGAGGGACCTTTTTTGTTGGCGCCAAGGTAAGGAAGATTTTAATTAAAATAACATTTCCTTAATATTTTTTTCAGCGAATCTTTTCCCTGGCCCATTTGAGCGCCAACGACAGCTGCTCTTCCCGGGTGAGGTTGCTGTTATCTAGCACAATGGCGTCTTCTGCTTTTCTAAGGGGACTGAACTCCCGGTTACTATCAATATAATCACGCATTTCCAGGTTGTTTTTCACCTCTTCAATGGTGATATTGGGATTTTTGGCAAATAATTCCTTGAACCGTCTTTCCACCCTCACAGCCGGATCGGCCGTAACGAATATTTTTAATTCGGCATGCGGGAATACCGTGGTGCCGATATCCCTCCCATCCATGACGATCCCCTTTTTCTTTCCCATTTGCTGTTGCTGCGCAACGGCAAATTCCCTTACTGCTTTCAGCGCAGATACGGCGCTTACATTTTCACTCACCAGCATATCCCGTATCAATGCTTCCACATTCTCATCATTCAAATACATATCGCTGTTGCCGGTAATGGGATTGTAACGAAAATCCAGGCTCACTTTACCCAGGGCTTTCACCGCTTCTGTTTCATTCTGCCAGTCGATATGCTGCCGCAGGAAATACAAAGTGATGGCGCGGTACATGGCTCCGCTATCGATAAAAACATAGTTGAGCTCATTCGCCAGCTGGCGTGCCAGGGTACTCTTGCCACAGGATGAAAAACCGTCGAGCGTGATGATGATCTTCTTCATAAACGGCCTTTTCTTTTTTGCATCTCGGCGGCAACGGCTTTTGCATCAGCATCTTGTTCATTCAATCGCTCCATGATCTGCTCATAGCTGCGCCGGTCGCGGTTCTGGCTCAACTTGAATACATGCTCCAGTGCATCTACTTTTATCTCAAAAGCAACAATGGCTTTGGCCATGCGTTCAACATATTCGGGCGATAATTCCTTGTATTGAGCAGGTGATTGCGCATCCTGTTCAAAAAGTGTGGTGGTTTCTTCCAGCACCTGCAATAACTGTTCATGATCCAGGAAAGCAAGTGTTCCCCGCGCATGCACTGTCATGTAGTTCCAGGTAGAAGCCTGCTGCGGATTTTTGTACCAGCTGGCGCTCACATAGGTATGCGGACCGGTAAACAGCACCAGTGCCTGTTGGGTGGTCTCAAATGCTTTGCAATGATCGGTCTGTCGCATCATGTGCGCCTGCAGGTAAAGTACCCCTTCTTTCTCTTTGATGAGGAAGGGCAACTGGGTGGCAACGGGCAGTCCGCCTGCATCAACCCCGATCAGCATGGCAAAAGGATGCTGCTTCATGAAATCGATCACAACAGCCTGGTCTTTCTCTTTGTAATGCGGTAAATGGTACATGCAGTGAAGTTACGCAACTACATCGATCGGTTTGGTTTTGGGCACGTTCGCATTGCGAATGGCGATATTTCTTACGGCCGAAGCGGTAAAATCGCGGAATGCCTGCTGGCTGATGGCATCGGTTCCCAGCATTGCCGGAACGCCCTCGTCGCCGCCTTCGCGGATGCTTTGCACCAATGGTACCTGGCCCAGGAACGGCAGGTCGTACTCATCGGCCAATCGCTTGCCGCCTTCTTTACCAAACAGGTAATATTTGTTGTTGGGCAATTCTGCTGGAGTGAAATAAGCCATATTTTCCACCAGTCCAATGATCGGCACTTTGATCTGCGCTTGTCCGAACATGGCAATTCCTTTTTTAGCATCCGCCACCGCTACATTTTGCGGCGTGGTAACGATCACCACTCCTGTTACCGGAACGGTCTGCATCAATGTAAGGTGTATATCGCCGGTGCCGGGAGGCATGTCGATCACCAGGTAATCCAGTTCACCCCAATCCACATCGGTTACAAACTGGCGTATGGCGCTGCTGGCCATAGGGCCGCGCCATACCACTGCGTTCTTTTCGTCTACCAGTAACCCGATACTCATCAAACGGATACCATATTTCTCCAAAGGAACGATCATCCCTTTTCCATTCACATCTTTCATCATCGGCCTTTCGCCACGCACGCCAAACATGATGGGAACGCTGGGGCCATAAATATCTGCATCCATCAATCCAACACTGGCGCCTCCTTCAGATAAAGCCAGTGCGAGGTTGGCAGCGACCGTACTTTTACCCACACCGCCTTTACCGCTCACTACTGCAATGACATTCTTAACACCTGCCAGCAATTGCTGATCGCCTTTCCTGGAGGAAGATGTATTGGCAATAAAGTTTATTTTAACGGAAGCCGATGGATTCACCAGTAATTTGATGGCATTTTCACTGGCAGTACGCATCATATCTTTCATCGGACAAGCAGGCGTGGTAAGCACGATGGTAAAGCTCACATCGTTACCAGATATATGAATATCCTTTACCATATTGAGTGTTACCAGGTCTTTCCCCAGGTCCGGCTCCTGCACATTACTCAAGGCCTTCAAAATTGCTTCTTCGGTCATCACGCAAGTTTTTGTTAAAAAAGAAAATCGGCACGCAAAGTTAACCCCTTGCAACCGTACTTTGTTCTAAATCCTTCCTTTTAAACAAAGAAGGCCGGTTGCAGTTCGGTTTTATGAGCAATGGCTTTGTATTTTTACGCGGATGATGAAATTTTTACGATACTTTTTAATTATTGCTACCCTGTTCACCTTTCACAAAGGCTATTCCCAGGCAAATCCCTATCGCGATTCTGTAGTACAACTCTATGGTGTGGTTATGACGGCCGACAGCCTCAAGGGCATACCTGCGGCGAGTGTTATTGTAGAAGGAAGGGGGCGCGGTACCATTTCCAATAGCGACGGGGTTTTCTCTATTGCGGTATTAAAAGGAGACCATATCCGTTTTTCCAGTATTGGCTATAAAGATAAAACCATTCATATCCCCGCCGATCTGCCGGGCAACCAGTACAGTGTGATACAATTGCTGATCAGCGACACCACTTATCTTCCCGCCACCATATTGAAGCCGCGTCCTACGCGTGAACAGTTTGAACGCGATTTTGTGAACATACCCGTCCAGGATGACCTCTATGAAACCGTTCGCAAAAACAATAATGAAGCGCAACGAAGGGCTTTGCTGAACAGCCTGCCCGCCGATGGCCGCGAAGCAGTCAATTACCAGTTACGTCAACAAGCCAACAAAGCCTATTACGCCGGACAGGTACCGCCCATGAATATCCTGAATCCTGCGGCCTGGCTCGATTTTATTCAAGCCTGGAAAAGGGGCGATTTCAAGAAAAAGAACTAATCTTTGCCTATTATGGCATTACAACATATTACTGTTATCGGCGCCGGTACCATGGGCAACGGTATTGCGCATGTTTTTGCACAAAGCGGTTTTCCTGTTGTGCTGGTGGATGTGAATCCGGCGCAACTGGAAAAAGCATTGCAGACCATCACCCGGAATTTCGACAGGCAAATCGGCAAAGGCACTGTTAGCGAAGAACAAAAGCAAAAGGCGCTGGCGAACCTGACCACCGATACCGACCTGGCCAAAGCGGTAAGCAAGGCCGATCTCGTTGTAGAAGCCGCCACAGAAAATGCAGAACTGAAATTAAAAATATTCAAACAGATAGATGAAGCGGCGCCTGCCCAGGCCATCCTGGCTACCAACACTTCTTCTATTTCCATTACCAAAATAGCAGCCGCCACCAGCAGGCCCGGTAAAGTGATCGGTATGCACTTTATGAACCCGGTTCCTGTGATGAAACTGGTAGAGATCATCAATGGCTATGCTACCGAAGCAACTGTTACCGATGCCATTGTGCAGCTCAGCGCTGCTTTAGGTAAAATACCATGTGTGGTGAATGATTATCCCGGCTTCATCGCCAACAAGATACTGATGCCCATGATCAATGAAGCTATTTACAGTTTGTATGAAGGCATTGCCGGTGTGGATTCCATCGATACCATCATGAAGCTGGGTATGGCGCATCCTATGGGACCTTTGCAGTTGGCCGATTTCATCGGTCTCGATGTGTGCCTGAGTATACTCAACGTGCTGCACGAAGGATTTGGCAATCCGAAATATGCCCCCTGTCCCCTGTTGGTGAATATGGTTACAGCCGGCAAACTGGGCGTAAAATCCGGTGAAGGGTTTTATGTTTATTCGGGCGGAAGCAAGGAACTGGTAGTGAGCAACCGTTTTAAAAAATAAGATTGATGTTCTTCATTCTTTCCAAAGTATTATACTTCCTGTTATACCCCATTTCATGGATCCTTATTTTGTGGGTCTGGCGATGGAGATCACGCACTGCCGCCACACGTAAAAGATTACTGATAAGTATGATTGTGCTGGGTATTGTTTTCTCCAATCCATTCCTGTATAGATCTTTTGTGATGAGCTGGCAGCCTGTACCGAAGTCCTTGCCGGATACTGCGCACTACAGTGCAGGTATTGTTTTAGGCGGACTTTCCTATTACGATAAAAAAGACAGCGGCTTCTTTTCATTAGCAGCCGATCGCTTCATTCAAACAGCCAACTTGTATCACAGGGGCATCATCAATAAAGTACTGATCACCGGTGGCACAGGCAATTTGATGCAAAGGGAACCACCGGAAGCTATTTTTCTCAAACAGGAATTCATCCGTAATGGCGTAAACGAAAAAGACATTATCCTCGAAAGTCGGTCTCGTAACACATACGAGAATGCCATATTCAGTAAGCGGGTATTGGATTCTCTAAAATTACAACCGCCGTTTGTACTGGTAACTTCTGCCATGCATATGCCCCGGTCGGTCGCTGTATTTAAAAAAGCGGGCATCAACTTCATTAGTTACCCTTGCGATTATACAGTCATCGATGAAAGATTTGATATTGATAATTATATCATACCCGATATTTCTCTATTGAAGAAATGGTCATGGGTCATCAAAGAAGTGGTAGGTTTCGTTGCCTATCGTTTAACAGGCAAAGCCTGATCATTACACCTGTTTTACATCTACCGTATGCATATCCTGCAAACGATACAATACTTCATCAAGTCTTGCTTTGGGAATGCCAATACGGAGCAGACAGAACAATTGCATTTCCTGTCCAACCACGCTGCAGTTGCATTGTTTAACGATCATCATCACATCGTTCATGCGCGTATAGTCGAACTGTAATTCGTACATGATTTCAATTGGTTTCTGCACAATGGGCACCAGTTGCAACGCCATGGCAGTAGCTGTTTTATAGGCATTGATGAGTCCGGGTACACCCAATAAAGTGCCCCCAAAATAACGCACTACAATCACCCCGGTATCGGTTAGCCATTTGCTGTCGATCTGCCCCAGGATTGGCCTGCCGGCGCTTCCACTGGGCTCGCCATCGTCACTCACCCTGAACTGATTTCCATCCAGTCCTATACGGTATGCAAAGCAGTGATGCACTGCTTTGGGGTGTTCTTTTTTCAGTTGCTGCAACTGCTCTTTGAATGCCTCGGGTGTTTGCACCGGGAAAACAAAAGCGATGAACTTACTGCCCCTGTCTTTGAATTCGGCCATTGCAGTTTTATCAATGGCCTGGTAAAAATCTTCATTACTCATAAGCTGTCTCCAAATGCAATCAACCAGATCGATACCATGGAAAGAACAATTCCTGCCCAATTAATTTTTGATAATCGTTCCCTGAACAATAACCAGGCGGCCACAGCGCTGAATAATACAATGCCCATATTGTTCATGGGTATGCTGGCGCTGCTCTGCCAGGGACTGATTTTCAAAAACCTGACCAGGCACCAGATAGAAAAATAATTGGGTACGCCAATGATGATGCCGGCCAGCAAGTTCTTCCAGGCAAAAACCTGTTTGCCGCGAAGATACTGTATCAATAGAATGCAGGAGCCGATGGTGGCTGCTGATAAAAAACCACTGATGAGGTAAGCATTGCTGTTTTCTTCGGTTACATAATTTTTCTGTACATGGTTGATCAGTGCATCGAGCAGGCCGCTGCCGATGAAAAGGATCAAAGGCAAAAAAGGAACCAGGGAGTACCTGTGCGAAGCCTGCTGCTTGTTATCATTCACTTCCGATGATGCCGCCTTGTTCCTGTAACAAGTAAGTACAACGGCCAATAATGCCAGTCCAACTCCTATCCCTTTCCAAATCCCTATACTTTCTCCATACAGGTATACCGATAAAACCACCGGTATGATCAGCGATAGCTTATTGGCAACGGATGCAACTGCCACGCCGATCTTTTGTGTGGTGGCGCCCAATGTATTGAAGATGGAGACAAAGAAAACACCCATGAGGCAGGCCCAGCGGAACCAGGGTGTGCCTGTTACCGAAGCATTGATGGGGAAACCGCCATTCACGAATGAACCGGTAACAACACAGGTGAAATAGTTAAAGAGAATGACCTGGAATATACTAACCTGGTATCTTTCACAAGCTTTGATCGCAAGCGTGAGATAACTGGTAAGCACAATACTGCCGAGCAGGTAAAGCATGGGAACAGGGATTTAATGCAAGAGACCGGGTGTATAATAAGTGATATGATCGGTTTCCCATTGTTCTTCCAGTTGCATATCTGCATTGGTAAGGAGTGGCGATGGCAAACCATTGCCAATGTTCAGCTGCCGGTTTGTGATCACACGCGCTTCATCCCACAATGCTTCGTCAATAAACTGCTGCAACAAATGATTTCCTCCTTCTACCAATATACTTTGCAGTTGCAGGTGGTGACAGGCTTTGAGCAGTTGCGGCACAACAGGCGCTTCAAAATCCAGCCGGTGGTACCATAATTGGTTATGCCGTTCCTCTTTGCTGTTATTGAATACAATGGTAGTTTGTTCTCCGTTGAATAATTTCAGCGACGATGGCAGCGAAAGGTTCCGGTCAATGACCATTCGCACAGGGCTTTTCCCGCTCCACAAACGGTTATCGAGCGATGGGTTATCGAGCATAGCTGTACGGGTACCCACCAGTATGGCTGCTTCTTCGCTGCGCCAACGATGCACGAGCCTGTTGGAATATGCATTACTGATCAGCAGACGTTCCCCCGTATTAGCGGCCATTTTATGATCTGCCGTCTGCGCCCATTTCAGCACCACATAGGGCCGGCCGGTTGTATGAAAAGTGAAAAAACGTTTGTTCAATGTTTTACAGGCGTCTTCCAATACACCCACTTCAACAGTAATGCCTGCCTGTTTTAGTTTTTCAATTCCCCTGCCGTCTACTTCTTTAAAAGGATCCCTGCATCCTATCACTACATGGGGTATTTGCTTTTCGATGATCAGGTCGCTGCAGGGAGGTGTTTTACCATAATGGGCACAGGGCTCCAGGGAAACATACAAACTGGCTTGCCTGATATGTGGCTGGTCAATAGCAGCAACGCTATTGATGCAGTTCACTTCGGCATGCGCTTGTCCGTATTGACGGTGCCAACCCTCTCCAATGATACGATCCCGGTACACCAGTACCGCACCTACCATGGGGTTGGGCGCTACGGACCCTGCACCCAGCCGGGCCAGTTCCACACAACGCAGCATATATCGTTCGTCCTGGTTCATCGCAACAGAATGAACAAAAATAGCCAAATGGTGCTAACATTGCAGCATGACGTTCCAATCGGCCCAACAGCAATTACTGGCAATACTGGCTCCCATATACGATGCACGCGAAGCAAGTGCTATTGCTCACATGATCATGGAGCACCTGACCCGTAAAACAAAAATAGAACGCCTGCTGGAGCCCGCATCTGTATTGACTGCAGATCAAAAATCTTTGTTACAATCATATATAGATCAATTATCCCGGCATCGTCCTGTTCAGTATGTATTGGGGGAAGCATGGTTTGCGGGTATGAAATTTTATGTCAACGAACATGTGTTGATTCCCCGGCCGGAGACAGAAGAACTTGTTGCATGGATCATTGATGAAGCTGCACAAGGTACTCAACAGGTATTGGATATTGGTACCGGTAGCGGATGCATCCCCATTGCATTGAAAAAAGGTTTGCCTGCTGCGTCTATCACATCAATTGATATAGACCCCAATGCATTGCAGGTGGCGCATGATAATGCAACTACTCTGCAAGCGGATATTCAATTGATTGAACTGGATTTTTTAAATGAATCTTTTTGGCACAAATTACCTGGCTATTACGATACCATTGTCAGCAACCCACCCTATATAAAAGCGATGGAATCAAATACCATGGCAAAGCATGTGCTGGACTATGAGCCTGCACGAGCGCTTTTTGTGCCCGACAATGATGCACTTGTTTTCTACCGGAAAATAGCAGCCTTCGCATCAACCCATCTGAACAATGCCGGCAGCATTTATATGGAAATCAATGAAGCGTTGGGAAAAGAAGTAAAACAACTCTTCGAGGCAACAGGATATCATGTAACAATAAAGCAAGATTTACAGGGAAAGGATCGTATGATCAAGGCTTCGAAGGCGTATTATCCACCGCCATCACAGGCGTAGCGCCCAGTTTCTTGATCACTTGCATTACCCGGATGGCGGTGCCAAGATGGGAAGTACTATCACCATTGATCACCACTGAAGGTTTTTCTGTTTCTTTAGCGAGGAAGTTTTTCAGTTCCGGTTCCAGTTGATCAAAAGTTATTTTCTGTGAACCAAGGTATATCTGCTGGTCCTTATCAACCGTTACCACCACCGTTTGTTTGGCGCGGGTATCGCTTTTGGCTTTGGGGTTGGAGACCTTGATCACATTGGGATTGGCCAGTGTGGAAACAATGAGGAAGAACAACAGGAGTATGAACAGGATATCATTCAATGCGCCTGTATGCACTTCCGGGTGTGTTCTGAATCGTTTCCTGATATTCATGATAGGCAGATTGCAATGAATAAAAAATTACCTGGTAGGCTCCTGCAGTATGTCAATGAATTCCGCACTCGAAGCTTCCATCTTGTTTGCTGTTTTATCAATCTGTGTACTGAGATAGTTATGTCCTACATAAGCGATCAGTCCGATGATCAGACCCGTTGCCGAAGTGATCATCTTGGTATAGATACCTCCTGCGATGGTATTCAGCGTGTATTCACCTGTTGAAGCAATGCCATAGAACAACTGCACCATACCCACAATGGTTCCGAGGAACCCGAACATAGGCGCGATACCTGCCACCAGCGAAAGGATATTCAGGTTGCGTTCCATATTGTACATTTCCAGTTTGCCTACGTTCTCCATGCTTTTTTCAATGGCATCGATGGGTTTGCCAATACGCTGTATGCCTTTGTCGATCATACGGGCAACCGGGTTATTGGTATTCCTGGCCAGGTTCCTGGCTGCCGCTACATTACCCGTCATGATGTTGTCACGAATGATGCTCATGAAATTGCCTTCAATGCGGGAGGCGCGGCGGATGGCCAATAACCTTTCCACGAATACAAAAATGGCTATGACCAGCAGCAGGTAAAGGGGATACATGATCCAACCGCCCTTTTCGAGAAGGCTCCACATGGATATTTTTTCCGGTGCAGCGGGAACAGCTGCAGCAGCAACCTTCTGGAGGGTATCGGTCTGCAGTAAATAGAACATGCTGGTTGTTTTATGGTTATGCTAAAATTAGCTGCTTCTGCAAAAGAACAGCCAGCATGTGAATAAAATTGCCCTACCAGGGCGTTTTAAGAAAGATTTTGCACATTTTGAGTTGTTAGTTGTCAGAGGGATGTTCTAACAACTGACATCTATCAACTAACAACTTGATCTTTCATTTTAAGCATCCCCATGATCTGCTTCATCGTTTTATCCATGCCTTCCGGACTTCCATCGAGGAAAATGATATTGCCTTTACCGCCCTCGGCGAAGTTCTTAACGGCCTCGGTCCACATACTGAAAAGGATCACATTGGTATCCAGGTTGGCCTGTTTCATCTGCTCGGCAGCCTGGCTCATACCCCTGGCCACTTCTTCGCGGAAAAGGGCCACACCCTGGCCTCGCAGCCGTGCTGCCTCTTTCTCCGCTTCTGCCGATATCTTGATGGCATTTCCTTCTGCCTCTGCCGCCTTGGTCTTGGTAATGAGTAATGCCTGTCCTTCGTTCTCCGCGGCCGCTTTCAGGTTATTACTGGCCACTACCTTACTCATGCTGTCCATGATCTGCTTGTCGAATGTGATGTCGTTGATCTGCAGGTCCTGCAGGTGATAACCCCATTCTTCTAATGAATGATCGATCTGCTGCTTTACAAATTCCACAATTTCCCTTCGTAACAGCAATATCTCCGCCTGCTTTTTCGTAGCTACAAAAGCCCTGATGCTGCCTTCCACCGTTCTGATCAATGCCTGCATCAGGTCTTTATCGCTGATGAACTTGAATGCTACATTTTTAATGGTTTCTTCATCCTGGTTGATCACCGAATACAACAGCATACTCTTGAAATATACGTTGGCCTGGTCTACCGTCACCGCCTGGAATTCCAGCTCCACAGAGCGGTTCTGAATGCTCACCGTTTTATACACCTGTTCCAGTATGGGTATCTTGAAATTCAATCCCGGCCTGAGTATCCGCTGGTATTTACCGAATAAAGTAATCACCGCAATGGATCCCTGGTTTACCGTAACCAGTCCGCTGAAGAAGATGAAGATGAGTATCAATACCCACCAATAAGCAGCTAGCAGTTGCATAACATTAAATTTTGATGTAAGATAAGGAGAAAAAGACAGCTCGCTATTAATCTTTCATCATGAAACGATGAAAACTTTCAGTTCCAACGGGCCATGAGCACCCACCACCAGCGATTGTTCTATATCGGCTGTTTTGGAAGGCCCGGCAATAAAGGTTCCGTACCCGTCTTCGTCTACCTGAATGCGCCGGTACGCTTCATGCATATTGTACACGATGTCTTTGGCATTGATCACCAATACCAGCTTCCTGCATATAAACGGGAACAACCGGTTTACCATATCCGATTCACTCACCCAGATAGCGCCGTTTTCTGCCACCCCTACCCGTCCTTTGATGAAAGCAGTGTCCAGCGCTTCAAGCTCCGATGCATTGGCCTTTTTATATGCATTGATATTATAACCGTTGAGTTCGGCGATGGTGTTCACCAGGCGTGTACCCGCCTGTTGCAAGCTTTCCAGGTATTCGTCCACTTCACTCAACGATGTCACTTTTACACTCGTTGCCCCAATAAATTCCAGCGCTCCTATGAATACATTCACCAGGTCGCCCTTCCTTTCAAAAAGCGGTATTTCGGGCAGTTCTACAGGCGCCGGCTTATTCGCGTTGATAGCTGCTAATATGTTTTCCCTGCTGTTACTCATGGTTCCTGTTCTTTTTATACCAGTCTTTGAAACTTTCTTTGGGGGCCGATGGCATATCCCGTTGTTTATACCAGGGGTTGAGCCGGTTGTTCACTAAAAAAGGCAGGTATCGCATGAAGAACCTTGCCATACCGGTACTCAGCCGGTAGACAGCGGGCTTTGACAAAACACCTGTCATTAATTTCATCGATGCTTTTTTCGCTGAACCTCCATAACCTTCCGCCATCAATACCTGCCGCCAGCTCCAAAGCTGTTCGTGTATATTGATCTTAACCGGACAAACATTGGTACAGGAACCGCAAAGCGTGGAAGCGAAAGGAAGGTCTGCATTCTTGCGCATGTCCAGGTTGGGCGCCAGTATGGAACCAATCGGACCTGCCACCGAATTGTGATAACTGTGTCCGCCGCTGCGCCGGTACACCGGGCAGGTATTGAAGCAGGCGGCACAGCGAATACATTTCAAAGAGTTCCTGAAAGCTTCCCTGCCCAACTGTTCTGTTCTTCCGTTATTGACCAATACGATGTGCATTTCCTGTCCCGCTTTCGGGCGATGGAAATGACTCGAATAAGTAGTGATGGGTTGTCCTGTAGCGCTTCTCGCCAGCAGCCTTAAGAAAACAGAAAGGTCTTGTGCACGGGGTATGATCTTTTCAAAACCCATGCAGGCGATATGCACTTTGTTGGCATGCACACCCAGGTCGGCATTGCCTTCATTGGTGCAAACCACAATACCACCTGTTTCGGCTACTGCAAAATTTACTCCGGTGATGGCTGCATCTGCAGTAATGAATTTTTTACGCAGTACTTGTCTTGCTGCGCGGGTAAGATATACCGGATCCTGGTTGTTTTTTTCTGTATGAAGGTGTTTGTGGAAAGTATTGCTGACGTCTTCTTTTTTCAGGTGAATGGCCGGCAACACGATATGACTCGGCGGCTCATTCCGCAGTTGCACAATGTATTCACCCAGGTCCGTATCAACCACCGATATTTTTCTTTCGGCGAGATAATGATTGAGTCCGCACTCTTCCGTAAGCATCGATTTGCTTTTCACCACATTCACCGCATTGTGATGCAGCAAAATCTCGTACACGATCTGGTTGTGTTCCGCCGCGTTATTCGCCCAATGTACTTTGATGCCATTCTTTTTGGCATTGGCCTCAAATTGCAACAGGTATTCGTCGAGGTTCGATAATGTATGCTCTTTGATCTGTGAACCCAGGTTGCGCAATGCTTCCCATTCGGGAATTTGATGCGCCGCTTTGTCTCTTTTAGCCCTTACGAACCAAAGTGTTTCGTCGTGCCATTGCGCGCGCTGACCGTTTTTGAGGAAAGCAGCGGCAGCCTTGTTATGATGGGTGGCAGGTTGACTCATTGCGTGTTTAAAATTTCAGCGAGGTGAATGACCTTGATATCGATCTTTTGCCTTTTCAATAATCCCTCCAGGTGCATCAGGCAACTCATATCGCCGCCTGTGATATAATGCACGCCGTTTGCCAGGTGCTCTTTGATGCGGGTATTACCCATGCTTACCGACACGGCTTCTTCCGTTACACAAAAAGTACCGCCAAAACCACAGCACTCATCGGCGCGTGAAGTGCGGAATAATTCCAGGCCATCCACGGTACTCAACAGGGCTTCTGCTTTGGAAAAAGGCTTCTCTACTTTTTCACTCATGGAAGAAAGATGCAACATGCGTTGTCCGTGGCAACTTACATGGAGACCTACTTTGTGCGGAAAAGAAGCTTTCACTCCTTCCAGCTTCAACACATCGGTGATGAATTCCGTCAGTTCGTATATACGCTCGCGGATAGTAGCGGCCGCATTGGGTTCTTCCGCTGAATGCAAATGCTCTTTTATATGGAGCGCGCAACTTCCCGAGGGACAAACAATGTATTCATAACCGGAAAAATTGGCTATGAAATTTTTATCACATCCGCCTGCCATAGAAGCAAAACCTGAATTGGCCATGGGTTGTCCGCAACAGGTTTGTTTCAGCGGGTAATGTACTTCGCATCCATAACGTTCCAGCAACTCTAGTGTGGCAACGGCCACCTGCGGATAAAACTGATCTACATAACAGGGTATGAATAATCCTACTTTCATGATTACAGGCTTACACCTCTTTTCCACGGAATAAAATCGTCCTGGCCTAATAAAACGGCTTTGGGTATCACTTCTCCGCTCGCTGCTTTGATGCAGTATTCCAGTATCTCCTCTCCCATCTGTTCAATTGTTTTTTCGCCGGTGATGATGCCTCCCGTATCGATATCGATAATATCGCCCATGCGTTTTGCCAATGTTGAATTGGTTGACAGTTTGATGGTAGGCGCAACAGGATTTCCTGTAGGCGTTCCCAAACCGGTAGTGAACAATATCAATGTAGCGCCTGCCGCCGCCTTACCGGTAGTGGCTTCCACATCATTACCCGGTGTACATACCAGGCTCAGTCCGGCTTTGGTAGCGGGCTCTGTATAATCCAGTACATCCACCACCGGCGAAGTGCCACCTTTGCGTGCAGCGCCTGTTGATTTGATCGCATCGGTAATGAGTCCGTCTTTGATATTACCGGGTGATGGGTTCATGTAAAATCCCGATCCTACTTTATTGGCCAATGCATCGTAAGTCTGCATGAGGTGAATGAATTTTTCGGCTGCCTCTTTTGTTACACAACGGTCTATCATTTGCTGTTCGGCTCCACAAAGCTCTGGGAATTCTGCCAGCAATACTTTAGCGCCCAAAGCCACCAGCAGGTCGGCACTATAGCCCACCGCCGGGTTAGCGGAGATACCGCTGAAACCATCGCTGCCACCACATTTCACGCCAACCGTCAATTCACTCAGCGGTGCAGGCTCGCGCATTATCTTATTCGCTTCCACCAATCCATTGAAAGTAGTGCGTATCGCATCAATGATCAACTGCTCTTCACTCTGTGCTTTCTGTTGTTCAAAAACAAATAGCGGTTTATCAAAAGAAGGGTTCCGTTTTTTGAGGTCTTTCAGGAACATCTCTGTCTGCAGGTGCTGGCATCCCAGGCTCAACACAGTAATACCGGCAACATTGGGATGGTCTGCATAAGCAGCCAGCAAAGCGCTGAGTGTTTCTGCATCCTGGCGGGTACCGCCGCATCCGCCGGTATGGTTCAGGAATTTGATGCCATCTATGTTTTTGAAATAACGTTTTTCTTTCGCAGTTGCGGCGGGTGAAAGATCAAGGTGACTGATATCGGCGCCTGCCTGGTAAGCTGCGAGGAGTTCGCGGGTATAGCGTGTGTATTTATCTGAAACAGCATAACCCAGTTCATTGTGCAGCGCTTCCCGTATCATATCGAGGTTCCGGTTCTCACAAAATACAGTGGGAATGAACAACCAGTAATTGGCCGTTCCGAATTTTCCATTGCTTCTTTTGTATCCGAGAAAAGTTCTGTTTGTAAATTTCGATGCATCGGGTACATGCCATTGATAATGTGCATCCCGGTATCCATAAGCGCCTGCCGCGTGTTTGGTATTGGCGGTTGTCATCAGTTGTCCTTTTTCTACAGCTGATTGCAGTTTACCTACCAGCACACCATACATAATCACTTCATCACCGGCTTTCATATCGGAAATGAAGAATTTGTGTTTGGCCGGAATATTTTCTTTCAGTGTAATACTATTCTCATGCTCTTCAATGATAGCGCCTGCGGCCAGGTTTCCCAGGGCAACCAATACATTATCGGAAGGATGGATCTTTAAAAAATTGCGGGTCTTAGCGGTTGTATCCATGTATTGTTAGATTATTCAATGCGAAATTGCATCATTTTCAGGGCCCAAATAACGATTGAATGTAACTGCAAGCAGTAAGCCAGGCTTACGTTTTATTCACTTATTCTAACCTCCGGGAACGTTTGCGTAAAAAAACCTGCTTCCTGCGGCCGCTGCCATGCGCCCGCCTCAAAATTAACTTATATTTACCCCAAATCGATTGCTTTGCCTCATTTTCATGTCAAAATAGCTAACTAAATGCGCCCCCAGTTATTGAAGATATCGCAGGGTCCGGGCCATTCATTTAGTGTCCGGCAGGATCTTTACCCCATCAACAACCGTTGGCATTACCACGGTGAAGTAGAGTTGATCCATATTAAAAAAGGAGACGGTACCCAGTTCGTAGGTGATAACATCAGCCGCTTCAAATCGGGCGATGTAGTGATCATTGGCAGCAACCTGCCCCACTACTGGCGTTTCGATGATACGTATTACGAGGAAGACACCAAATCGGGCGCCGATATCAGGGTAGCCCATTTCAATGAGAAATTCTGGGGCGACCAGTTTCTCCAGCTTCCGGAGAACATCAGCATCCGCAGTGCATTGGAAAAAGGGAAACGAGGCGTACGCATCAACGGCAAAGCCAGGCAACGAATTGCCGATATACTGGAAGAGCTCATGAAAGCCGAAGGCCCGAACCGTGTATCCTTGCTGATGGAAGCGCTCACCGTGATTGGTAATTGCCAGAATTATTCTTTCATCTCTTCAATAGGCTTCAAACACGATTTTGTGGAATCGGAAAACGATCGCATCAATGCCATCTATGAATATTCCATCCGGAATTTCAAGAACAAGATCCACCTTGAAGAGATCGCGGCAATGGCCAATATCAGTCCCAACTCTTTCTGCCGCTATTTCAAATCACGTACCCGCAAAACTTTTTCCCAGTTTTTGATCGAGCTGCGGGTGGGTCATGCATGCAAATTGCTGATCGAAAACAATTTCAGCATCAAACAGATCTGTTATGAGAGCGGCTTCAACAATTTTACCAGCTTTCATAAGTATTTCAAAGTGATTACCGGGAAAAGTCCGTTGGCTTATCAGAAAGAGTTTACTGCGAATTAACAACTCAATGTAATTTGTCAATTTGACAATTCGATAATTACCTGGTTTTACCATGTAAACTTTTTACTTTCATTGAGTATTGAGCCATCCTCCCTTATAAATTACCTTATGAAAAAATGCATTTGTACCCTATTTTGTACCCTCCTGGTTTTTCTTGTAAACGCGCAGAGCGACCGGCAGATATTGCTGGAAACAAAAAATACTGCGCTGTTACTTTCCATTGGCGCTAACCAGCGCGTTACCCAATCTTATTTTGGTAAAAAACTACAACCGGCAGATTATGCTTTATTGAAAGGCGGCCGCGAAGTGTACCTCACGGCAGGTATGGAAAATCAGAACGAACCCGCCGTACGGGTGGTGCATGCAGATGGCAACCCTTCACTGGAGCTGCAATATGTTGCTCACAAAACGATCAGTTCGGGTGGAGACAGCAGCACTACCGGCATTCTGCTGAGAGACCCGCAATATCCGTTCGAAGTAACTTTATATTATACGCTCTATTACAATGAAGATGTGATCAAGGCATGGACCGAGATCAGGAACAATGAAAAGAAACCGGTACAACTTACCGCTTATGCATCTTCCCTCCTGCATTTCAATGCCAATGCTTATTGGCTCACACAGTTTCATGGCGATTGGGCGCGCGAAATGAATAAGGTAGAAGAGCCATTGAACAACGGCATCAAAACACTGGAAAGCAAACTGGGTACACGTAGCAACTTCTACCAAACACAGGTATTTTTTGTTTCACTGGATAAGCCTTCTACTGAAACAGATGGCGAACTCATAGCAGGTACACTCAACTGGACCGGGAACTTCAGGTACAGTTTTGAAATTGATCAGCGCAACGGGTTGCGCGTATTGTCGGGCATCAATCCTTTTGCTTCAGAATATGCACTTCAACCGGCAGAAACTTTTACCACGCCTGCATTTCTTTTTACCTGGTCGGGAAATGGAAAAGGATTGGCTAGTCGCAACCTGCATAACTGGGCACGCAACTACGGTGTGATGGATGGCAATGGCAACAGGATGGTATTGTTGAACAACTGGGAAGCTACGGATGTCAGGTTCAATGAAAACCGTTTGGTGGAATTGTTTGGTGAAGCAAAAAAATTAGGCACCGATCTGTTCCTGCTGGATGATGGATGGTTTGGTAACAAGTATCCGCGCAACGATGATAAAAACGGGCTGGGCGATTGGCAGGAAGACAAAGCGAAACTGCCGAGTGGGTTGGGTTACCTGGTGAAAGAAGCGGAGAAACAAGGCGTGAAATTCGGTATCTGGCTCGAACCCGAAATGGTCAATCCGAAAAGTGAACTTTACGAACAGCATCCCGATTGGATATTGAAATTACCCAACAGGCCGGAAAATTATGGCCGCAATCAATTGGTACTCGATCTCACGAATCCCAAAGTGCAGGATTTTGTGTTCTCGATTGTAGACAATATGCTGACGAAAACACCCGGTATCGCTTTCATCAAATGGGATTGTAACCGCAGCATGACCAATGCCTGGTCGCCTTACCTGGGCAGCAGCCGGCAATCACAGTTGTATATTGAATACACACGGAGTTTCTACAAGGTCATGGATCGCATCCGTGCCAAATATCCCACATTGCCCATCATGCTATGCTCAGGTGGTGGTGGCAGAACCGATTATGGCGCGTTGAAATATTTTACGGAGTTCTGGCCCAGCGATAATACCGATCCACTCTCTCGCATTTATATACAGTGGGGCTATTCTTATTTCTTTCCCGCCAATACCATGGCTGCGCATATTACCGGCATGGGTAAACAATCGTTGAAATACAAGACCGATGTTGCCATGATGGGCAGGATGGGCTATGATATACGCACCAATAATTTCACGCCGCAGGAATTGCAGTTCAGCGAAGAAGCCGTGAAGACTTACAAACGCATCAGTCCGGTGATCTGGCGTGGCGATCTGTACCGGCTCGTTTCTCCTTATGAAAACAATCGCGCAGTGCTCATGTATGTAAGCAAGGATCAAAACCAGGCGATCTTATTCAACTATCACCTGAACAGTACCCGCAGCGATGTATTCGGGAAAGTGCGGTTACAAGGACTTGATCCGAAGAAAAAATACCGCATCAGAGAGATCAACCTGTTTCCGGGTACTACGTCTGCAATGGCCGATCATGACAAAGTATTTTCGGGTGAATACCTGCTGCAGGCAGGCCTTAACCTGTCTGTAAGAACTACTCCCCTAACCAGTAACGTATATGAATTAACTGCGGAGCCATAAATTTGTATTTTTCATTATATTTAGCTATTCAATAATACTTCATGAAACAATTATTCTTTCTTCTGCTGGCGATGGCAACAGGTACCTGTTTTGCACAACAGCATAAACTTGAAAAGATTTGGGAAACTGATACGGTAGTAGCTGTACCGGAATCTGTATTGCCTGTTGGCGATATTTTGTATGTCTCGCAGATAGATGGAGCCCCCTGGACAGCCGATGGTAAAGGGGGAGTAGCCAAGATTGATAAGGATGGAAAGATCATTGACCTTCACTGGATAACCGGTCTCAATGCCCCTAAGGGATTGGGTATTTATCAAAACCGTTTATATGTAGCAGATATTTCTGATGTAGTGGTTATCAATATCAAAAAAGGAAAAGTAGAAAAAAAGATCCGTGTTGCCGATGCCAACGGATTGAATGATATCACCGTAACCGATAAAGGCGTTGTGTTTGTCTCTGATACGAAACAAAGCAAAGTATGGCGCATTGAGAATGATGTACCGGCCTTGTACCTCGATGGCATGAAGAGTGCAAATGGACTCAAAGTTGTCAAAGATGGACTGGTAATAGGCGCCGGCAAGGACTTTCTAAAAGCCGACGCGCAAAAAAAGGTTACAAAAATTGCCGATGTTCCCCAACCCATCGATGGTATTGAGCCGGTAGGCAATGGCGATTTTATTGTAACCGCATGGAGCGGATGGGTATTTTATGTATATGCCAATGGCACCGTTGAGACTTTATTGGAAACACACGAACAAAAAAAGAATACGGCCGATATTGGCTATGACCCGGTTAAGCGGATCGTATATATTCCTTCCTTCAATGGCAAAACAGTAGCGGCTTACAAGCTGTTATGATTTTGCTGCTCATGCATATAGGCGTCCCTGGTTACCCTGGCTGTTTTATGCGAACCGGTATGGCTCCATCCCGGCGGCATGATGATGTATAGTAATTTATTTTTTATGCCCGGGGCTTTTACTACATCTTTCCACAAACAAATGATCTCGCCAAAATAAGCATCCCATAAACTGTTCGGGTTCATCTCGCGGGTAATGCCGTATTCTATTTTAACATCACACTGCTCTTGCTGGTAAGTCTTGAATACTTTATCCCAAATATTCAGCAGGTTGCAAAAATTGGTATCCATATATAATGGATTGCGTGCATGGTGTACGCGATGATGCGAAGGGGTTAACAATATTTTGTTGAATATACCCAGCCTGGCATCTTTCATTATATTCTCCCCGATATGAATAAATGAGCCCCAGAAACCATCTATAAACATGATCAGGAACAGCATGGGCGGATTCACACCCATAATAATACAGATGGAAGTGCGTATCACATCTGCATAAGGCGCTTCCAAAAAGAAATGTGCGAAGTTCACGAAAAGGTTCATCTGCTGCGGCGCATGGTGGGTAGAATGCAGGCACCACAACAGTCGTACCTTATGCGCCAGGAAATGATAGACAAAGTGGGCTAACTCCCATACAATATAACCATACAGCAACCAGTACCAGGTAAACGATGTTTTTACGATTGCCCATTTCCCAAAAAGGCCGATACAAAAACTGACAGCTGCTATTGAAATAAAACGGGATAAAAACCGGTTCAGTACAAATACCAGGAACGGAACTTTATAGTCTTCTATCCTGAATCGTTTATACACAACCGCCCTGATTATTTCTATGATCAATAAGAGCGGAATAAGCGGGTAAATGAAATTGGCAATTCCATCGAATGTTGAGAGCGAGGAGTAATCGCCTTTTTTAACCATTTCTATAATACCTCCCAGGCCCAGGAAACCAATCAATTCCTGGTAAAGGATTTCAAATACTTTCATACGGCAATCGTTGTATTAATGAATCGTAAGTTACATCCTTATTGTTTACAATTTTACCTCTTGTGTGGCCCCATCCTTTATTGTGTATTGTTTAACTGCATTTCCTTGTTTTACCATAATCGCTAAGCGCTCGCCGGACAACCTTGTAATCTCCAGGTCAAATACATGCCCGAACGCATGAACATTGCGCAAAGCCATACGATCCCATCCTGCCGGTATACTGGGGCGTATGTCAAAGCTGTTGAATCCTGTTGGGCGCATGCCAAACATTCCTTCTGTATAAATGCGGCAATACAAACCGCTTTCGGCAGCAAGGTGTCGCTGGTTCCCTTCGGGGTATGCTTCTACCGCGTAAGGCACGTGTTCGCCCAATAGTCTCCTGCGTGAAAAATATTCCAGGAAAGGGAAAGCTTTCCCGGTGGCACCTGCTGCAAATGCGCCGCGCAGTCCGTATAAAGTAGAGCGGTCCCAGAAAGTTTTATCACCTGCCAGTGTAGCCAATCCATCTGCAGTCCATAATCGCGGTGAGAAGAGCGCTTCAATGGTACCTTCTTTCCTGTCGAAAATATCCATTACCAGCGGCGTGGTGATCCAGGCACGCAGGGTATCGTTGCCTTCGTAATAACGATAGGTCTTATATCCTTCCACCGTTGCACCGAAATACAATTCAATATTCGAACGCAAAGCTGTTGCCTGTGATTCGTATATTTTGAGTTGCGCAAGCGGTATATGCAGTTCCCTGCCCAACATAACGGCCGACCGCAATGCATCGTAATACAAAGAGCTGGTGTTGAGGTTGGCTTTGCCGGCGGGGAAACGCCCTTCCAATTCATCACTGTTGCTTTTCACTACTCCTTGATCATTCAATTGGCGTTTCAGGTATTCGAGGCACCATTCTATCAAAGGCCATAACACCCTGGCGCTATCGGCATTTCCATTGGCCAGTGCATAACGGCCAGCGCCATAAGCAATCATCGCCATATCTCCCCTGTCTTTCGCTCCATGCCATGTGGCATCTCCTTCCGCAATGATGGAACTGGGAATGGGTTGATATTCCGGATTGATGTAACGGGCGAACAAACGGAAAGCATTCATAGCAGAACGGTTGCCAATATCATCTCCAAGGAAAGCAAAAAAAGGGTTGACGTATTCAGCCTGGTCATTGGCCCAGATGGCTGCATAATAACGCAATCCGCCGGGACCGTGCATATACCCTCCCTTTGTATTATAAATACTTTCGGTAGCCCTGATCTTGGCAAAAGCGAAAGCTGTATTCAACAAACGATCGGGTGTTTCCAGCACCAGTTTCGATATGATCTGGTTTACCCTGTTTCTCTGCATCTGTTCTTCCTGGTCAACATTGATGGCCAGCGGTTGTGCCGATCCTTTTGTGGCTTCATAACTAATGGCAAAGACCACACTATCGCCCGGCTGCACTGTTTTCAATCCATCGCCAATGGTAGATACGATGAAATGATGCGGTCCGCCCGTGGTCCTTTCTGCAGCAGGCCTGCTTTCCCTGTGCAGGTATTCCATTTCAATTTTGGCTGCTTGTTTACCTTCATTGATGAATACCATTTTTTCAATGGCCATTGGTTTATCTACCGAAGGAAAATAAATCCTTTTCAGCCGGATACCGTCTTTGCCCACCATGCTTTCTATTTCCATGATACCCTTGTGTGTGATGCGTATTACTTTTTCCGGCAAATCGGGCACAACAGCAGCATTGTATACACCCGATCTAAGCATGCGGTTATTGATGTAGATACGCGGCAGGTCATTGTCTTCCACATTGTACATCATGTGGGCAATGGTTTGCACAGGCAACAAACGGCTCGATGGAAATACCAGGGTACGCGAAAGAACCGGCCGGTAATTACTGTCCACACCATACCGCATCCAGAGCGCTACTTTTTCTCCGCCCATCTCGATGTGATCATTGTGGGGCAATCGTCCATCCACCACCCATTCAATGCTACCCTCAGGTGTGATCTTCCACCGGTCTTGCTGTTGTGTCAGGAGCATCATCTGTGCCCTGGCGAAAAAGGAGCCGCACATCAATGCAGCTGCCAGTAGTGTTCTGTTGAATCGCATCATCTTTATTTATTTGATTGAGCCTTCTCACAAATATAACGGGTTCTTCATACCAGTCAGGCGAAAGCTATTGCGTTAGCCATCTATTCAGCAATTCTGGCATGGCCTTCTGCAATCGTCTTTTCCTGTTTATCTTAGACCATCTAAATTCCTTGCTGTCACCATTACTTATCAAAATCATTTTATGATCTTCAGACAGCTTGCCCGGGCAGCCTGCATTTGTTGCAGCATCCTATCCACTTCTTTTATTACCCTTGATACAGGTAGCCATTCATCATCAAAATTTGTCAAACTCAATGCAGACGGCAGTCTTGTGTACATGCCGGATGAAAAAGGAAATACCATTCCCGATTTCAGTCGTGTTGGTTTTTATGGTGGCGACCGGTCTATTCCTAATATACCAATAGTAAAAACCATCAGCGCTACCGGTGCCGATGATCAGCAGTTGATCCAACAGGCCATTGATGAAGTGAGCAACCGGCCGCTTGATGCTACTGGTTTTCGTGGCGCTATTTTATTGAAGCGGGGATTGTATAAGATTGCCACTTCCCTCCGACTGGAAGCAAGCGGCGTAATACTAAGAGGCGAAGGCAACACAGAAAACGGCACCAGGATACAACTTACAGCAGCCACACAAATGCCTTTGTTGCGTGTTACCGGATCAGGCACACCGCGTGAGATACCCGGCACCAGAACACAGGTTACAGACAATTATGTTCCGGCCGGCACTCATTCGTTGACTGTTTCAGACGCTACGCGTTACAAGGCCGGTGACAAGGTCATGGTGTTTCGTCCCGCAACCAGGCAATGGATACAAGACCTCAAAATGGACCAGATTGAGGGAAGAGATGGCACGAAGCAATGGCAACCGGATGAATATAATTTGTCGTTCGAAAGGGTGATCACAAAGATCGAAGGCAATAAGGTATTTATAGACAACCCCATCGTTATGCCAATGGAACCAAAATATGGTGCTCCCATCATCTTCAAATATGAATTTTCCAAACGCATCAACCATGTGGGTATTGAACAACTGTTTTTTCAAAGCGATTATAGCAGCGATACCGCCGAAAACCATGGATGGCAGGCCATCTTATGCGACAGGATCGAAAACAGTTGGATAAGAAATGTTAGTTCCAGGTATTTTGGTTATGCTTGTGTTGAGCTTGGCAGCCTTGCCAAACATATTTCCGTATTGAACTCGAACTGCCTGGATGCCAAATCAATTATCACAGGAGGCCGCCGGTATTCTTTTTGTAACAATGGCCAGTTGAACCTGTTCATGAATTGCCATACCACCGAAGGCCGGCATGATTTTGTAACAGGTGCGCGCGTTTGCGGCCCCAATGTGTTTTACAACTGCACGGCGCAGCAAACACATGCCGATATTGGTCCGCACCACCGTTGGGCCAGCGGCACTTTATACGACAATATTGTTACCGATGGAGAGATCAATGTGCAGGACAGGGGCAATTATGGCAGCGGGCATGGCTGGGCCGGTGTTACTCAAATCGTATGGAACTGTACTGCTAAAAATGCGGCCGTACAAAGCCCGTGGGTATCCGGAAAAAATTATTGTATCGGATTGAAAGGAAAAAAATCAACAGGGCGGTTTAAAGACAGGCCCGATGGAGAATGGGAATTGATGAACCAGACTGCTGAACCTGCTTCATTGTATATGGCGCAACTCAAAGCAAGGCAACGCTAAAAAAGCGCCCACCATTTTAAAGAGGTGGGCGCTTTTTTTATTTTCTAAGTAATGCCGTAGCGCACCACAGTATCGGTGCCTGTCCGTGTAAATCACCTGTGTTCTTCTTACGATCTAGGTAGTATTGCCGGCTGTTCTTTTTATTGGTGCCTTCGCATACATCGGTGATATCATTATCAGCATTGATGTATTTGATCAATGCGAGCCATCCTTTGCGTGCCGCGGGGCCATAAGTGGTTTTATCGAGCCAGCCTTCTTTCACACCCGTAATGAATGCAAAAGTGAACATGCCCGTACAGGATGTTTCCGGCCATGATTCGGCATCATCGATCAGTTGCCGCCACATACCATCACTTGCCTGGTATTGTAGCAGAGAAGCCATCATTGCTTGATAGCCTTGCATGATGCGGGTCCTGTTGGGATTATTTTTAGGCACTGAACGCAGCATTTCACTCATACCAACAGCCATCCAGCCATTGCCCCTGCCCCAGAAAAAAGGCACGTCGGGTACATGATAAAACAGGCCATTGGGTCTTTGTAACGAATCGAGATAAAAAACCATTTCTGTTGCCGCATGTTCGATATAGCTTTTATCGCCGGTGGCCCTGTACGCCTGCGCCTGCAATGCAGTGATCATGAACATGTCATCGATCCACAAACGTGTTTGCCAGCTAAGACCCTTTGCATAAAAACGGCGCGCCTCTGCATTCACCCGGGGGCCTTCCGGTGTACCCCATTGTTTATCTGCAATCTGCTTGCCCAGGTTGAGGTACTTCTGTTCTTTTGTTTGCATGTACAGTTCCAACGGAACAGCGCCAAAGACTGAATAATCTACATGATCCGGTTTAGGGATCAGTGTATCGCTGCTGCCGAAAAGCGGCTCAAAACGTTCAGCAAGCTGCTGCAATAAATGGGTGTCTTTAGTTTCTTTTGCAAAAGTCAATGCACCATACCAGGTGCAGGTCTCCGGGTAAGTGATGTACCTCGGCGGAGTGGGTCTTCCAAAATTGGTATGCGGTGTTGCAACAAAATGAGCGGCTATCTTTTGTCCTATTGCTGCCGGACCTTCTCCTTCAGGAAAATTTTTCAGATCGGCGCTCTCCTTTTTTTGCGCCGCTGCCTGATCGAAGCCATAAGCAACCTGTACAGCTGCAAAAGCGATCATGACATACCTGTTCAATTTTGATTTCATAAACAGATGGGTTTTATGTTGATGATTGATCCGCTGATCATCTGCAATAGAATAAGAAATCATGAGCATTCCGGTGACAGGATTGTCAAAATATTCAGCAATTCTGGCAAAACCATTGAACAAAAAAGTAATACTTCATTCACAATCTTAGCATAAATTAGTGCCTCGATAAATCGATTTTGCCTGCTATTGCAGTCAAACGAGCTGACCTATTGCAAACAAAAAAAATACCGATGAAAAAAGTTTTTTCTTTTCTTTCCATTAGCTTCCTTTTTGCCGTACCCTGCCTGGCCAATCCTTATGCCGACACCATCAACGCGGGGCTTAGTCTCCCTAAAGGCTTCGAAGCGTCCAAAGTATCTGATGGCATTGGCCGTATCCGCCATTTACTGGTTACGCCTGAAGGGGTGATCTATGCCAGAACAAGCAGGTTATATAAAGGTAATGGCATTTTAAAAATGACCGCCCAGAACGGAGACGGTAAGATAGACAAGGTTGAAGGATTCAGCAATTATACCGGCACAGGCATTGCCTTAAAAGACGGCTACCTCTATGCATCCAGTGATGACGAAGTTTTCCGTTACAAATTGAATGCAAAAAATGAAGTGATCGATGCGGAGCATCCCGAAAAGATCATTACCGGTCTCTGGAATAAAAGACAACACGAATCCAAATCTATTGCCCTCGACAACAACGGTAATATTTATGTGAATATTGGCGCCCCTTCCAATTCCTGCCAGGAAGTAGACCGTGGCAACGGATCAAAAGGCAGGATGCCCTGTCCCATACTGGATAGCGCGGGGGGTATCTGGATGTTCAAAGCCGACAAGTTGAATCAAAGCTATGCACAGGGCGTTCGCTATGCAACAGGATTAAGAAATGTAGTGGGTCTCGATTGGAATACACAAAGCAATTCATTGTTTGTGATGCAACATGGCCGCGATAATTTATTGCAGGATTGGCCTCAGTATTTTGATGCTGAACAAAGCGCCGAACTGCCTTCCGAGTGTATGTATGAATTGAAAAAAGGCGACAATGCAGGTTGGCCTTATATTTATTACAACCAGATCTTGCACAAGAAAATGCTTGCGCCCGAATACGGTGGCGATGGTAAAACAGAAAGCCCCAGGGCAAAAGATTTTATCGAGCCTGTAGTAGCGTTCCCTGGTCACCTTGCACCAAACGGATTATTGTTTTATACAGGTAATATGTTCCCCGAAAAATACAGGAACGGCGCTTTCATTGCTTTCCACGGCAGTTGGAATCGTGCTCCCATGCCACAGGAAGGTTATTATGTGGTTTTCGTGCCCTTCAAGAATGGCAAGCCTTCCGGCAAATGGGAAGTTTTTGCCAATGGCTTTTCGGGTGTGAAAGTAGTGAACGCTACCCGGCAGGCAGAACACCGCCCCTGCGGTCTTGCCCAGGGGCCCGATGGTTCGCTTTATGTAAGCGACGATAACAAAGGCACTATTTATCGCATCACTTATTCAGGAAAATAATTTACACTTCACAACCATGAAGAAGAAACTGATCACAGCAATGGCTTTGTTTTCTTTTGGCATTATGCTTTGGGCACAGACCAATAACCTTTCCGTTTCTGTTGCAAGGGGCGAAGCCGTTTATAAAAAAGAATGTTTGAGTTGTCACCAGGTAGATGGCGGCGGTGTTCCACACATGAACCCACCGCTGGCACAAAGCTCCAATGTGCTGAAGGACAAGCAAAAGATCATTACTGTTGTACTGAAGGGCATGTCGGACCGTATTCCGCTCGATGATGAATATTATTCCAATGTCATGGCATCGCACAGCTATCTCACTGACCAGCAGATAGCAGATGTACTCACGTATGTTCGCAATAGCTTTGGCAATAAAGCAACCGCCGTTACTGCTGCCGAAGTGAAAGCTATACGAGGGCCTGTTAAAAAAACAACTTCACAAGTAAAGAAAAGCTAGTGGGAAGATGTTAGTTGTTAGTTGTTAGTTGCTAGTTGTAAGGCCAAAATGCTAACAACTAACATCTAACAACTATTAATCATTGAGCCATTAACCAGATTATCTTAATCCAACGCACCCGTTTTCATCTTACCGTTAGCGGCGGACTGCTGGTTTTCTACTTTTCCCTTCAATATTACTTTGATCACAGAAGCGTTTGCATCAGGCGAATTGAATGGCACTGCAATATTCAATCCATCCGTTGTAGTAGTTGTTTTCAAAGCAGCACCACCGGCAAGCAATTTGGCCGATACAACTGTATTCTTAATGCCGGGCACTAAGAGCTGCCCATCGGTGGGCCAATTGAAAACAGAAAAATAAAGAATGGTCTGGCCGTCATTTTCTTTCATGGTACAGCGGCCCCAATTCAGCGGTGCAAGCGGATTTGCTTTGGTTGCATAAATGGCTTCTCCGTTCACTTTCATCCACTGGCCGATTTCTTTCAGGCGCTCTATGCTGGCATCGGGGAATGTTCCATCTGGTTTGGGTCCTATGTTGAGCAGGTAGTTTCCTCCTTTGGAAGCAATATCTGCCAGGTTACGGATCAGTGTTTCGGTAGATTTCCATTTGGTATCGGAAGTTCTGAAACCCCAGGTACCATTCATGGTCATGCAGGTTTCCCAGTCTTTACCATCGAGTTCGCTGAGGCCGGGTATTTTTTGTTCCGGTGTTTTGGTGTCTCCGGGAAAATTGGGTCGCTTCAACCGGTCGTTCGTGATGATCCGAGGCTGCAGTTTCAAGAGCTCCTGTAATTTCAATGCGGCATCATCTGTCATGTTGGTGGGCGTATCCCACCACAATACAGCCACATCGCCATAATTGCTCAACAGTTCTTTCACCTGCGGTACGGCAACACGGTCAATGTATTGCGCAAAGGTGGATGTTTCCTGTGCTGCATCCCAATGGCCATTGTGCGCAGCGGTAAAAGCATCGATCTTCGCACTATCGGGATTAGCCCAGCCCTCCGACATCAATTTACGGGCAGCGGCGCCACCGGGGTTATTCCAATCCTGCGCCTGCGAGTAATAAAAGCCCAGCTTCATACCCTGTTTTTTACAAGCTGCCGCCAGTGCTTTTAAAATGTCTTTACCATAAGGTGTTGCATCGACAATATTCCACGGACTCGCTTTTGATCCGAACATGGCAAACCCATCGTGGTGCTTGGCTGTGATAACGATGTATTTCATACCCGCCTCTTTTGCCATCCTTACCCAGTCATCTGCATTGAATTTTACAGGATTGAATTGTTTGGCGTATTGCTGATATTCAGCAACGGGTATTTTAGAACGGTTCATGATCCATTCGGCACCGCCCCGCTGCTGCTCGTGCCCATTATATACTCCCGCAAGCTGGGCATATACACCCCAGTGTATGAACATACCGAAACGGGCTTCACGCCACCATTTCATGCGTTCGTCTTTCGGAAGTTGCTGACTGAAAATCAATTGTGAAGTAAAGAGACAAGCTACAATAAAAAAAACAGTTTTTTTCATGAGTTTAGCAATGATGATGAATGATGGGTGCCGGCCGGGTTCAGATGCGTGAAATAAGCAAGAAGCCTCCAGCCTGCAATGCAGGGGATTAACTATCTATTCAGTGATTTTGGCGCGTAATAATTAATTATTAGGTCATGTTATCATATTCGATTACTTTTAATATCTATTGATTCATTCTTAACTAAACCTCATCTATGAAAATCTTATCCGCCCCGCTGCTGGTTGCAGCGATCTTGTCCGGCTCCATGACTTTTGCACAATCCAAAGTGCCTGTAAAGACCGGCGAGAAAATCCACAGCACCATCAATACAGTCAATAATATCACACAGAACATGATGGGACAGGAAATGAAAATTGTTTCCAATGTTACCATGACCGTTCAAACGGAAGTGAAAGAGATCAATCCTGATATTCATTTGTCATCTGTTGTTACAAAACTTTTATTGAAGAACGAAGCGATGGGACAGTCCATGGATTTTGATTCTGATAAAAAAGAAGATATGGATGGACAGATTGGCCAGGCGGTGAAAGGTTTCATTGGCACTGCCAACGATATCTTTATTTCAACCGATGGCAAACCGGTTGAGAAGAAAAAAGACGACGGTGCTGCCTCTGCCGAAGCAGTATTGGGTGGCGACATCAACGATATTGCTCCTGAGTTGTTATTGGCAATACCTGCTTCTCTGAAAGCGGGTGATAGCTGGACCGAAGAACACAACAAGGACGCCGATAACAAAAGAAAAATTGTTTACACCATCCAGTCAATCAATGGTAATGAAGCCGTTATTGCATTTACCGGTGAAGAATCAACAAAGAAACCCAAATCTATCCAGGGCATGACAGCTACCATCAGCGGCACCAACAATTACAAAGGCACGCTGACCGTTGATACCACGTCTGGTGTGATCAAAGAAAAAAAGACCAACATAGAAGGTAAGGGTGAAACAGCTATTATGAGCCAAACTATTCCTTTTTCTATTTCAGCAATAGTGAGTACCAGCGCCCGTCAATAATTAAAAGAGCAATCATTAAATAAAAAAGGAGTCAGGAATATCTCTGGCTCCTTTGGTACTACTAAAATACCATTTATTGATCAGATCATCATTGAGGCATGGGTGTTTTCTTCATAAACAATAGCTTATTTAGCAAGTTGTAAAACAGGTTTACCTTCCTGCAAGTTCTTACCGCGCAGTAATGCTTCCAGGTAATAATAATCTGCGTAGTTCAAAGGAACATCCACTTCACTGTTAGCCGGTTTGGCGCCGGTGCTGTGCAACAGAATGAAGCCTTTGTTTTCATTCGCGGGTGAAGTGTACTGGCTGCCTGCGAGGCTCTCCAGTATCTGATCTGCCGTTGCACGATATATCTTCGCATTCGTTTTGGTATAGGCGCTGAGTTCATACAATGCAGACGCTATCACTGCGGCGGCAGAAGCGTCTCTTGGTTCATTGGGAATACCCGGCGCATTGAAATCCCAGTAAGGCACTTTGTCTTGGGGAAGGTTGGGATGGTGTAAAATGAAAGCAGCGATATGCTCTGCATGATCGAGGTAGGCTTTGTTTTTAGTTTCACGATAGCACATCGTGTAACCGTACAATCCCCATGCCTGTCCGCGTGCCCAGGCCGATTCATTGGCATATCCCTGGTGCGTGGTTTTCTTTACCACTTTGCCGGTGAGCGTGTCATAATCCACTACATGATATGAGCTGTAATCGGGTCTGAAATGATTTTTTATAGTGGTATTTGCATGTGCTACGGCAATACGATAGAGTGAAGTATCGCCTGATAGCTTAGCGCCTTCGAACAATAATTCCAGGTTCATCATGTTATCGATGATCACCGGGAAGCCCCATTTATCGCGGCTGTGATCCCAGGAACGAAGCGTGCCAGTTGTTGCATTGAATCTTCTGGCCAACGTGCGGGCCGCCTGTACGATCACTTCTTTATAGTGCGCATCTTTGGTGATTCTGTAACCTGTACCAAAACTGCAATACACTTTAAAGCCCATATCGTGCGTAGTGCCGTTGGTCTTTTCTTTCTCTATGTTAGCAGTAAATTGTTTGGCAGCCTGCAACCATTCCCGTTTTCCTGTGTACGCATCCAGGAACCAAAGTACGCCGGGAAAGAACCCGCTGGTCCAGTCGCGCGATGCTACCAGTTTCAGGTTACCATGTTCCAGTGTTCGCGGGGAAACCAGGTCGGGCTTGCCTGCACCGGCTTTGGCTATTTCTTGTATCATGAGCCTGCTTTGCGCTTCAGCGTTTGTAAATATTGCAGCCAGGTTTTGTGGTACCAACTGCACTTCCAGTAATCGCATCAGTTCACTTTTTCCCAATGCAAGCGGCGCAATGGTAAGCTGGTGATATCCTGCTGTAAGATCAGCGGTGCCCAATTCTATTTTTTGTATCACACTTCCTTTTTCAGTAGCCTGTACTTTGCCCTCATATTTGTTTTGATCCAATTGCAATTGATAAGCACCTGCTGTTTCCGGTGTGGCTACATATTTCACTACTATTTTAAACCGAGCAGGCTCTCCAAAATTGAAATGCCAGGCAATCTGTTGATTGGTTGACTTCCATCCATCTACATAATAACCGCTCGCCTTACCATCTCCAAAACCAAATCCTTTTCCTTTCAATATAGCATCAAAGGCCAGCAGCCTGGTAGCTGTATTGCTCGCTACAAAGCGAACCGAATCTGTCTTTGGCTTCTCTTTCAATGCAAGTACGATCACTGTATTGCTGGTATCAGGCGCCTGGGGTGGCACCATGATAGTGGTCATGCGATTACCTGCAATTAATTTGAGTGACTGTTTAGCCGGATCGGTAAGCAGATAGGCTTTGTCAATTTTGTTTAATAAACCTCCAAGTTGCAACCTGCCATCAGATGGCCAGTTGAATACGTGCAGGTAAACAAGGTTGTTTTTTTGTGTTGTAACACCCCAGCTTTGTAAAGGCAAATCAGATGGAGCTGCATCGTATATGCTTGCTTTGTTTTTTGCGATCCAATCTCCAATGCCTTTTAATATTGTTACATCTTTCACATCCATTTCACCATCTCCCCTGGGTCCTATATTCATGAGCAGGTTACCCCCTCTCGATACCGCTTTGGCCAGCAACTGGATGAAGAAAGCAGCGGGCTTGTGACTATCGTCGTATTTGGAATAACCATAGCTTTCATTGGTAGTTGGGATGGCTTCCCAATCGCCTGTTACGGGATAGAATTCAGCGGGTCTGTCTGCCGTATTCTTATAGTCACCAAAATTCATATCACCTGATCTTGCCAGTCGCCCATTGACCACTACGTTAGGATCTGTTTCCCGGATGGCTTCCAGTATGCGTATGTTCTCCGACAATGGCAGTTTATGCGGCGTATCGAACCAAAGTATATCGGGATGATAATTGCGCAACAATTCTTTGATCTGAGGAATGGCTTTTTCATTCACATATTTCACCGCTTTAGGCAATAGTTCAGGATGCACATCGAACCAGTTTGTTCCGCCGTATAAGTTCAGGTCGCCTCCGGGGTTCTTGTATTCCCAGTCGTTGCCCGGTGCATCGGGATGTTCCCAGTCGAACGCATGTGAATAATAAAATCCAAACTTCACTCCATATTTCTTACAGGCGGCTGACAACTCTTTCATGGGGTCGCGCTTGAAAGGCGTTTGTTGCATGATGTTGAAGTCAGATACTTTACTGTTGTACATCGCAAAACCGTCGTGGTGTTTGGAAGTAATGATGAGGTAATTCATGCCCGCTTCCCTGGCATTGCGTACCCATGTATCGGCATTGAACAGAATGGGATTGAAATGATGTGCCAGCTCGAGGTATTCAGCGCGGCTGATCTTTTCTTTGCGCATGAGGTGCTCTGCATACCCGCTTACTTTTTGTCCCTTCCATTCACCACCAGCTTGCGAATACACACCCCAGTGTATGAACATACCGAATTTCGCTTTGTGCCACCAGTCGATCCGCTGGTCGTGGGTCTTCATCGATTGCGCCCACCATCCTTTGACTGCTTTGTCTATCGCCTGTTGATCGCGTGCTTTGGCGTTGTTGAACATGTCTTTGTCTTCATCGCCTTTGTTGTTTTGTGCAAATACTATGTTAACAGCCAACAAAGCGGTCGCAAGCAGCGCAGATTGAATGTATATCGTTGTTTTCATGTGTTGATTAGTTGATCCAGATCAATGGATTTCGCACAGGCAGGTTGCGTATGATCTCTTCGTCTGCAGGTGCATGGTTCAATCGTTTCCAGGTATCCAGCCATTCTTGCTGGTGATACGCAGATGCGCTCATGAACAGAAAGGTTTGCGCTACCGGCCATGCTTCCCAATGCATCACATCGTGCCGGAAAGGCCATTTGTTTTTATCGGCTACAAAAGGATATAAATAAGCAATCCCTTTTTTGATGGAACGTCCGTCCGGCGTCTGGTAATTCCAGAGATCGTCTGCTTTGGTTGAAAGCAACTGGCAGAGGGTGGTCATGGCATCCAGGTTGAAAATGGAATAGCCATAAGGTTTCGTCCTTTTGATCTCCCTCGGAAAACTACCGTCTGCCGCCATCTGGTTGGGCAGCAGCACCTGCTTGTAACGATCCCTGCAAAACTGCAGGATCTTTTCATTGCGGGTGAATTTTGCAAAAGCCGCTACCTGCATGGCCCAGCAAGTACCATGATTGTTCTCTGCATTCATTTCATCTTTGCCATATTGATGCGTAGTGAGCCATTGCAGGTATTGTTCAAACCATTGTTTGATCGATTGCAATGCTTCCTGGTCCATACCATTCGCCTGTTCCATTACCATCAAACCCTGCACTACATCCAGTAATTGTATGGTATCGATGATGCCGATACCGCGGCCGGTAAAACGTCCTTTGATCGCCTGCGCGTACAACAGGTTGGGGTTCATTTTTGTATCGGCATTCACAAACCAGGCAATACAATGCTTCATGGCTTGTTGCACATAGCGCTTATCGCCTGTTAATTTATACGCCGAAGCAAGGGCCCCCACGATCTTGCTGAACCGGATCATTGCATGACGATGGGCTACAAAATTATCGGGGTTGGTCATGCCGTCTTTCTGAATATACGGACTATCCACACTCACCGGATTGGGCCACCAGTAATCGCCTTCCGAATAAAAATCATGCTTTCCTCCTGCACTTCGTGGCGAAGCAGCAGCCGTTACCGTAACCGGTTCCTGTTGCATAGCCCAGGCTGCTTCCTGCATAATCTGTTTGCGTAATACAGCGGCTATTTGATTTTCAAAGCCCGGCTTCTTTTGAACAGGCATGCCTGCAAAACACAACACAGTAACAATGCACAAGCAAATGCTGGTTCTTTTCATATTATTTGGTCATATAGGTCCAGGTAATATTGCCTACTGTGTTCGGCTTACCGTTCACCGGTGCTGAGATGGTTCCTTTGAATTGCCCCTTTGTTCCTTCTACTTTGATCTCACGGAAACTATATTCGCCTTTTTCATAGTTGAAAGTTTCTCCATCATCATCGTACAATAAAAAGCTGCCTGGCTTTTCTCCGTAATGGCGTATTTCCAGGTCTACTTTCTCACCCGCTTTAGGTGCGTGCATGCGTGCAGGCATCAGGGGTATGATGCCACCATCTTTCACATACACTGGTATCTTATCCAATCCTGGTTCTACGGTGATCACAGTACCATCTCCTGCAAATGCGCCGGTATAAAAATCATACCATCGTCCTTTGGGCAATACTACTTTCCGGCTCTTTTGCCCTGTGAACAAAGGAGCTACCAACAGGTTTTCACCGGCCATGTATTGGTCTTTGATTTCTTTTGAAACGGCTTCTGCGTAAGGATTCTCTTCCAGGTTGGCATTGGCTGCTTCTTTTTTCGTTGTCTGTTTGAACCCATCTTCCAATCCCATTCCGTAAAAAGGCGGCGTTCCTGCAAAATGATATTGCGCAAAGACCGAATACCAGTAAGGCATCATGCGCATGCGCAGCAATGCATATTCTTTTATCTGCGATGCCACTTCAGTGTACGACCAGGGCTTGGTACCGCTGGACCATGCGTTGATCATGGCCATTGGCGAGAATACAACCGTTTGGAAACGGCGCAACCATTCTTCTGCTGTTTTAGAAGCGCGTGCCTCGGGCGTCCACAATACACCGGCCGTTCCGCTATTGATCAATGCCGTGATAAAATCTTCGTGGTTATAATAATCGTTGTAGATCACATAGGGAAAAGAAACAGCGCCTGCGTTGGAAGCGCGCACCAATCCATAAGTACGCTGATTTTTCTGATGGAACATTTCAGCGCTGTATCGCATAGCCAACACACCAAAGGTCTGCCGCATCTGCTCTGCACTGGTACCGGAAGGAAATGTGGCTACATCGGGCCAGAGATAATAATCGTATCCGTCCACTTCATCAATTTTATATCCGCTGACGCCGATAGCTACCTGGTCTTTTTTCAGTTGCCCGAAAAAAGCATTCCTTGCCTGCGGCATGTTGAAATCGGGCACTTCACCTGTCCACACCGTATGCGAACCGGTATATGGTTTAATGGCCTGGTAAAAAGGCGCATCGGCAGCAACATAGGGATTGATCCACAAGTTCAACCGGATGCCCTTGCTGAGCATCTGCTGCACAAAGGTTTTAGGCGCAGGATATCTTTGAGGGTCCCATGCAAAAGTGCCGGGATAGGCTTTGCTTTGCCAGCCTGGTTCCAGCCCGATAAAATCGAGCGGGAATCCTTTCTCTGCAAAAGCATCTGCCTCTTTTGCTACTTCTTCTGCGGTATACAATGATTTCACGCGTTGTGTGAACCCGAGCCCCCAACGCGGCGGCAATACTCCGCCGCCGTTGAACAGGTTGAACCTTCGCACTGCATCCATGGGTGTGGGGCCTGCAAATACATAAACTTCCACACCGGCTACAGGCACCTGCATTTCCACTGCCTCGGAATAAGGTCTGGCGCTCCAGCTCTTGTCTGTGTTGCGGTCTTTTGATACCGGTGGATGCTTGCTGTCTTTCCGCACAGCGCTTCCCGCATATACTTTGATATAACGTGCCGCATTTACAAACACGCCATAACCTTTTGATGAAACATAAAAAGGCGTGGGTGCATGTGTACGGCCATTGTCTTTACCACCATAGTGGTCTACATGCAATTCAAGTATTTTTCCGCGCTGGTGAACTGTTTGAAAGTTCAACCCAAAACCATACAATTGCTCTTCTTTATCGAGCGGAAAACGAAGTGCAGTTTTCCCATCCGTTACCATTCCTGCAATGTCGCCATTGGAGAACGGGAAAGATACTTTGGACATCTTACCCAATGCATTGGTATTGGGTTGTGCACCGGCAGCTTTCAGGAGATCATAGGCTTCCGGTTTGCCTACCACTCCCTTCCATACACCCGGCGCTACTTCTTTCCAGGCAATGGTTTGCGCACGGGCAACCATGCAGACCAGCATACAAAATGCGATGGACCAACTTTTTTTATTCATCATATAAATGCATTCAAACAATGACTTACAATGGTAGTATCGTATAGGTTTTTCCTTTCTCTGTAGCGAAATCAATAACGTATCCTTCTGTACGATCCAGTTCCTGCAATGTTGCATGCGTAACATTTTCGAAAGGAGGCATTCCATACACCGTATTCAGCCCGTTCCTGTTCTCTCCTTTTGCAGATTGACTTTTTGTTTCTACGATCTTCACCGGCTGCCATGTGCGTATCCTGCAATTGCCGCCTATGCCTGATAGAATTTTCCCTTTCACCAGTTTACCTTCTTTCCATTCCATGCTCACCGTGAAATTACCTCTGGCTTTGATGCCGCTTACCGAACCGTCTTTCCAGGCTTTGGGTAATGCAGGCAATAAAGCAATATAACCGGCATGGCTCTGCAAGAGCATTTCAGTGATGCCGGCCGTTGCACCAAAATTTCCATCGATCTGGAAAGGCGGGTGTGCATCGAAAAGATTCGGGTAAGTGCCGCCTCCTCCCATGGTTTCGCGTGGTTCTCCCGGATTGATATAATTAAACGCTGCACTTAATATTTTGTAAGCATGTTCCCCATCCTGAAGCCTCGCCCACCAGTTGATCTTCCAGGCCATAGACCAGCCGGTACTCACATCGCCGCGATGGATAAGCGATTGTTTGGCAGCAGCAGCCAACGCTGGCGTATGATTCACTGTGATCTGGCTGCCCGGATAGAGTCCGAATAAGTGAGAGATATGCCTGTGCTTGTCTTTCGGATCATCCCAATCTTTGAACCATTCCTGTATTTGTCCGTATTGTCCGATATGATAAGGATATAATTGCGCCTTTGCTTTCACCAGCTCATCATGAAATGCTGCATCTGTTTTCAACTCCTCAGTTGTTTTGATCAGTGCGGTAAACAATTCGCGGATGATGGACATATCCATGGTAGATGCCATGGCCATATCGTATTCCTTGCCATTGATCTTAATGCTGTTTTCCGGTGAGGTAGACGGATTGGTAACGAGGTAGCCTGACTGTTTATCTTTTACGAGCCAGTGCAGCATGAATTGCGCAGCGCCTTTCATAAGCGGATATGCCTGCTCACGCAAAAACTGTTTGTTGCCCGTGAACAAATAGTGCTCCCATAAATGGGTGCTGAACCATGCTCCCGCCATGGGCCATGCCGACCAGCGAGGTGATCCTTTGGGATCCTGGTCGTATCCGCCGGGTGGCGATGTTTTGGCCCAGATATCTGAGTTGTGGTGCACTACCCATCCTTCATTGATATTGTAATTCACTTTGGCTGTAACAGCTCCGTTCACTGCCAACTCTTTCATGAAATCAAATAATGGCTGGTGGCATTCTGAAAGATTGGTATTTTCTGCCGGCCAGTAATTCATTTCGGTGTTGATATTGGTGGTATAGTTACTTCCCCATGGCGGCTGCACATGATCATTCCAGATACCCTGCAGGTTGGTAGGCCTTGAGCCGGGCCTGGAAGAAGCGATCATCAGGTAACGGCCAAACTGGTAATACAAGACTTGTAAAGCATTATCGTGCTGTGTTTTGCCAAAACGCTTCAGTCTTTCATCAGTAGGCAATTTGTCCGCTTCGGTGTTTTCACCGAGGTTTAACTTCACCCTGTTGAACAACGACTGATAATCGGCAATGTGTTTAGCACGGAGCGATTGAAAGCTTTGCTGTACAGCACGCTGCAGGTTGGCTTTGGCTTCTATGGAAGGATCTTTTCCTTCGAGCCCCGGTGATTTGTTGAAACCGTTGAAGCTGGTTGCTTCAGATAAATAGATCACTACTTCATCTGCATTACGCACATTCAGCGCACCTGCATGTTGCTTGACCGTTCCATTGACGGCAACCAGTTTTACATGCACCTCAAAATTCATTCCCTCTCCATTCGCGTTCTCATCGTATACTACCTGGTGTGGGTCGTATTCGCGGTTGGCTACATACTTGGGCGCTTTGCCTTTCAATACAAGGTAATTATCGCTCACTGCATTGACATGATACTTCAATTTACTGGTTAGTGTTGTTTGGATATTGATGGATGCTTTTTTATTGGCTGTGATCCTTACCATCATGATCTTAGCGGGATGGCTGATGAATGTTTCCCTTGTGTAGGTAATATTGCCTACCGTGTATTTTACCAGTGAAGTAGCATTTTGCAAATCCAGGCTGCGATAATAATAACTGGGGATGGTGTCCTTCATAGCTGATTTCACCCACAAATCGGCCAGCGGCAGGTATCGCGCAGAATAAGGACCTTGCATTTTTCTCCACAGTGCGCGTGCACTGTCGTAGTTGCCTTGTTCTACCTGCGCCCTTACTTGTGGTAATATTACCGGTCCGTTAGGATTATTACCAGGATTGGGAGCAGCCGACCACAGCGTGTTATCATTCAGTTGATAACGTTCTGTAGTCACGCCACCGAAAACCATTGCACCGGTTTTAGCATTGCCAAGCGGCAATGCTTCTTCCCAAATACCTGCTGGTTTCGTATACCAGAGCGTTAGCGGTGATGTTCCTTTAACAGGTGCCGGCTTCACCTGTGCCTGTATCGAGCCCATACACAGAATGCTGAGCGCTCCCAATATTTTTTTCATCGTATCCATTCTTATAAGAATGATCTGTTTGGTATAAGAAATTGAGTAATGATTGTTGCAACAAAGCTATGCTTCAACAATCATGATATATTATTTCGAAGGATACAAAGCTGCCCCGTACACATGCACAACACCATTGGTTGCTATATACCCCATAGAGCGGTCATTGGTACGATCATTGAACACAATCGGAGCAATATCGGCATTATTCTGGATACGCAGGTAAAACTTGCCATCCTGGTCAAAGCCCTTGCCGCCGTTTGGATTGAACGCAGAAACACTGGGATCCCAATAGCCCAAGAGGGACTCCTTGGTTGCTACTGTACCGGCAGGGAGGGTTGACTGCAAGGCTTTGTTTTCTGCATTCAGGTCGTAATAATTGTACACTTGCTGACCGATCAGGTATTTGAAAAAGTTCCTGACTGTTTCTTTCGAATAATCTTCCCAACGGGTTGCAGGACGTGTCTGCGGCAATCCCGTAGTAGGATTCATGACCGGGTTGCCATTGGCATCCGGTACAATGATCTGGAAAACAAAGAACAATCCCTTATCCATCACCCCCGAACTGTTGAACCCCCGAACTGCGTCGTTGTGCAGAAAGATAAAAGTTCTTCCCGGTCTCTCATATTCTGAAAGATCAAATCCACAATAATCGAGTCCTTTTTTCATCCACCGGAATACGGTATCCGTTGGTGCATCGGGTGTTCCATCTGCTCTTTTCAGCAGAAAGTCCTTCGCCGTCATGTTGATATTCGGATCGAGTGTCTTCTTTTTATAATCGTAATTCTCCTGTAAGTTGAGACCCAGCATTTTTTTACATCCGGGTAAAAAAGTGGTCGTAACTGCAAGCAGCAGGAGACTGTTGATTGTTATTTTAAGTGCTTTCATAGTTGCTGTTTTTTATCCTCCATAACCTGGGTTCTGAACTAATTTTTTATTGGCATTCAAGACGCTCCGATTGATCGGCCACAAAATGCGCCGGGGATCGCTGAAGCCGATCGCTTCCGCCGCCGGTGTTCCCGCTGAAACCTGTCTTCTCCTCAATATCGGATCCATGATCTTTACCACATTACCGGTACGAACCAGGTCGAACCATCTTTTACCTTCGCCAACCAATTCCCATTGGCGTTCCTGCAAAATTGCATCGGCCATAGCCGCCTGGTTAGCTACAGGTGCGCTGCCGGCTGTATAAGCTGGTAGTCCTGCTCTTACGTGTACATAGTTCAGGTACTTCAACGCGTTATTGAGATCGCCTGTTGCATTCAATGCTTCTGCATACAACAAGTATAAATCGGCCAGCCTGTACATGGGCAGGTAAACGGGCAGTTCTTTGTAATAGTAAAGTGCCAACTCTGCAGCGGTAGATGCTTTGGTAGGATTAACCGGTGAAGCATACCATTTGATGAACCTGTCGCGATTGGATTTTGTAGCATCACTGCTGGCAGAATACGGATCGATGGTCTGCTTGGGTCTGATATCGGCAGTAGCTGGTGAAGCAACAGTTTGAGGTATTACCCAACTGTTGTATAATCCAATATCCATAACGATCGGCTTGTTATTGGCAGTCCATGATGTTGTCATGCATGCGCAATCGTTCTTCAGAAAATCCCAGTGGATGCTCCATATCGATTCTATACTTGTATTAGGTGCAGTAAACATGCTTTTCCAACTGGCTTGCGGCTGCAGGTTGGCGCCGCTGGTGCCGGTATAAACAGCGCCGGTGGGACCTTTCGCTTTGAACAGGTTATTGATCCATACGATGGCGTTGGCATAGTCTTTCTTCCACATATACACATCGGCCATGATAGCGCATATCGCACCTTCGCCGAGTGTCCACACAGAAGGCGTTTGATTTTTAGTAACCAATGCATACGCCTGCGTAAGATCGGGTAGGATCACCTGGTCAATGATCTTACTGGCCGGGTCACGGGGTTTTTCCAATGTGTCCGTCAGGTCTTCCAATGGTTTTGTCCGGATCGGTGCATCGCCCCATACCCTTACGATATAGAAATAAGCCATCGCACGCATGGCATAACACTCAGACAATGCTTTATTGATCACGTCCTTTGTTACCTTACTATCTGTAAGTGCCGCGCCGGGGATGTACTTGATATTGGTATTGGCTCTTCCGATCACTGTATACAAACCGGACCAGTCAGAAAAATCGTTATCGGTTGTCAGCGCATTCATGGCTACTTCCGTAGTGTTGATGCTGGTATAGCTCAAAAAACGGTCGAAGTTATCAGAGCGGTAATCGCCCCAGAATAAAACCCTTTCCTTATACTGTGCTTCTCCTATCATCTGTTGCTGGAAACCGGAGTACATGCCGGCCATCGCTGCATCGACATCGTATTTCGATTTGAAGAACCGGCTCTGCGACACCTGTGACTGCGGTGTGAGGTCAAGGAATTTTTTACAACTGCTGAATGCAGCAACCATACTGCATGCAGCCAATATATATTTCAATCTTTTCATTGTTATCGTTTTAGAAGTTAACGTTTACACCAAATCCAAACTCTCTTCTTTTCGGATATTTTCCGGTATCATTTCCTGGCTGCAGGATATTGGTGGCACTGAACTCAGGATCATATCCCCTGTAATTGGTCCAGGTAAGCAGGTTGGTGCCATACGCATATACCGTCAATCCTTTCATGAATATTTTCTGCACGGCGTTGGGTAAAAACGTATAAGAGAGGCGCATGCTCGACAGGCGTATAAAAGATCCGTCTTCGATAAACAGGCTGTTGCCATCTGTTTTCTGGTTACCGCGGTTCTTGGCTTCCGGGTAGTAAGGATATTTTGCGATATCGCCTGGTTTCCTCCATGCATTATACACCATATCGGGACTACCCGCACCTGTGTTGGAAGGATAGCTTTGGTTGAACAACAATGCATTGTAAACATTGGAGCCAAAAGAAGCATTGATAAGGAACGAGAGCATGAATTGTTTGTAGGTAATGTTATTGAGGATACCCAGGTAGAATTTGGGTTGTGCATTGGCCAGTATCTGGCGGTCGCGGTCGTCGATCAGACTGTCTTTATTGGTGTTTTGCCATATCGCATCACCGCCGCGCAATTTGCCCGAAGGATCGTATAAACTGTGTACATACCCGGTATAACGTTGTCCGTTGAATAGATAAACCGGCGCCCCATTGTCGTACAAAGGCTTGCCGTCTTTATCGAGTACCAGCGTTAACTGATCCCAATTATCGTTATAAGCGTTTGATTCATTCCAGGCATATACACCCAGGTTTCTCCATCCGAAGAAATTACCGATCCTGCCACCTGGTTCTATGTACCATTTGTTGCCCACTACGAAAGGAGTACCGTCGCCCAGTTCTTTGATCCTGCCTCTTTCAAAAGAAATGTTTCCGCCTATTTCCCAGGTAACGCCTTTATTCCTGCTTTTTGCAACAATGGGCATTCCTTTTACAGAGAACTCAAGTCCCCTGTTTTCAAGTGTGCCCAGGTTCACTTTCACATTATCGAATCCTACTTCACCAGGCAGCGCTTTTTCATACAAAAGATCCTTTGTTGTTTTGATATAATATTCTGCTGTAAACAATAACCTGCCGTGGAAGAAAGTGAGGTCTACACCGGCATTCTGCTGTATGGTTGTTTCCCAGTGTACTTGTTCATTACCGAATGTGGGCGTGGTATAAGCGCCTCCTACACCGTTGTAGTTACCGGCAAAGATGATCTTGTTGAGATAATCATTCGAACCGATCTTATCATTACCTACCTGGCCAATACCGATCCGGAACCTGCCATCAGAAAGTACATTGCGCGTCCAATTCATGAAAGGTTCGTCGGAGAAACGCCAGCCTGCAGAAGCCGAATAAAAATTACCCCATCTTGCTTCACTGCCAAACCTGGAAGAGCCATCACGCCGGTAGATGCCTGCCAATGTGTAACGGCCTTTATAGCTGTAGTTCAATCGCGTAAACAAACTTGCGCCGGCATTGACATCGGCATTGGTATTGGTTTTGGAAGCGGTGATATAAGAAGGATTGGTTACAAATATATCCTCGCTTACTACGTTGGCATATTCAGAGTGCGCCTGGTCGAAACGCCTGGTATCTGCATCGAAGCCCAATACGCCTTGCAGACTGTGCACGCCGCCAAATGTTTTATTATAGTTGAAAAATGCCTGGTACTCCCATGTGAATGTCTTTTGCATATCATTTGAACCACTGTTCTGGTCCCTGTTGGCCGAAAGGTAGCGGGGTGAGAAGCTAATGTTCTGCCGTTGATCCAACATTGCATTGAATGTTGTGGTGAACATGAGGTCTTTATTGAATTGGTATTGCAGCGAATTACTCAATTGGATGCCGAACACTTCCGTCTTATTTGTTTCCAGCAATGCGTTGGCTACGGGGTTTCGCTTGGAACCTACATAACTGGTAAGCGATCCGTCGGGATAATAGATCAATGAATAAGCGGGCCTGTCAAACGCAACGTTCACCGTTCTGCCTATGGGTATTTCATTTCCTTTTTGCCAGATGAAAGACATATTGCCTATGTATTTCAGTTTGGGGGAAGCCTGGTACTCCACATTGGTTCTTACCTGCATCCTTTTGATATAACTGTTGATGATGATCGACTTATCATCGAGATAATTCAATCCTGTATAAAAATTCAGTCCTTTTTGTCCGCCGCTCACACCCAGGTTGATCTGTTGCCTGTCTCCCAGGTTGCCCAGGAGCAATTGCTGCAAATCGTTATCGGAGTTGAATCCCGGGTTCAATGAATCGGTATTGCCACCGGTTGAGCCTGTAGGATTCGTGGATTGTATTCTTCTGAATTCGCGAACTTCTGCTGCATTGTTTTGTGGAAGTTTATGCGCCAGTTTTCCAAAAATGCGGGAATAGCTCAGGTCGATCCTGGGCTTTCCTTCTTTTCCTTTTTTAGTAGTGATGATGATCACACCATTGGCGGCACGCGCACCATAAATGGCCGCAGAGGCCGCATCTTTCAACACTTCCACCCTTTCAATATCCATGGGGTTGATGGTGGATGCGTTGGGCGTGATCACACCGTCTACCAGGTACAACGGGCCGTTGCCACCATTGAGTGTAGAGGCTCCACGTATTTGAATGGTACCTTCGGCACCAGGCGCTCCCCCGCCATCATTCACCACCAATACACCTGCCGCTTGTCCTTGCAAGGCGTCGAACAGGTTCACGGGTTGTCTTTCTTCAATGTTCTTGGAGTTGATAGAAGAAATAGCGCCGGTTACATCTCTTTTCTTCTGGGTGCCATAACCCACCACCACTACTTCATCCAGGTCAGATGCGGAGGCCGTTAAGGAAGGGTTGATAACTGTTCTTCCATTGACGGGCTCTTCTTTACTTGAGTATCCCACATGAGAAAATACCAGCACATCCTTTGCCTCGGCGTTGATGGTGAATTTACCATCGGCGTTGGTAACGGTTGCTGACTGGGCTTTTCCTTTAACAGAAACTGTTGCACCGGATAAGGGTTCTCCTTTAGCATCTTTGAGGGTTCCGGTGATCTTGAGCGCTTGTGCATGTGCCCAACTAAAAGAGAGTAATAGTGCAATTAGTAATAAAGGCCGCGTCTTGTATTTTGCACCGGACACAATAAGACGCCGGATGATCGTTGTTTTCATCATAGCAGGCAGTTTTGGTTTCGCAATTAGCTTAGTGGTGCAAGTAAGTTTTTTTAAATCGCGGCCCTGCCTGCTTTGTTTACATAGTAGTAAACTATTTTAACCTCATTTTAAGGTGTGTTTTGAAATAATTGGCATATCGAGTTTAATTTTTTGCCAGTATTATTGTAATCCCCTGCTGATGCCCATTTCCAGGCCCCTCAATTCTGCCATACCGCGCAACCGGCCGATGGCTGAATAACCGGGATTGGTTTTCTTCTTGAGGTCATCGAGCATCTGGTGGCCATGATCAGAACGCATGTAAATGGCTTTGTTCCTGCGGCGCATGATGTGTACGATTTCTTTTACCACTCCGTACATGTCTACATCGCCTTCGAGGTGATTGTCTTCATAAAAATCGCCCAGCCCGTTTCGTTTGGTAGCACGGAGGTGTACAAAGTTGATCTTGTTGCCGAATTGTTTGAGCATAGCTACGAGATCATTGTCTGCCCGCACACCAAAAGAACCTGTACAGAAACAAAGTCCGTTGTGGTCAGATGGAATGGCATCGAACAATGCCTGCACGTCGCTGGTAGAAGTAACCACGCGGGGTAAGCCCAATATTGAAAAAGGCGGGTCGTCGGGGTGGATGACCATGTAAACGCCTGCTTCTTCGGCAACAGGTATTACCTGTTGTAAGAAATAGACAAGGTTGGAACGCAATTTTTCAGCGTCGATATTACTGTAAGCATCCAATGCCTGTTGAAACTGCGCCAGTGTGAAGCTTTCTTCACTGCCAGGCAATCCTGCAATGATATTTTTTTGCAGCAGCTTTTGCTCTTCAACGGTCATGTTATCGAAACGCTGCTTGCCTCTTTGCAGTTCTTCCGCTGTATAATCTTTTTCTGCGCCAGCGCGTTTCAGCATGAATACATCAAAAGCAATGAATGCAGCTTTTTCAAAGCGCAGCGCTTTTGATCCGTCTTCTACCGTATAACTGAGATCGGTGCGGGTCCAATCGAGCACCGGCATAAAATTATACGTGAGCACCCTGATATCACAAGCTGCGAGGTTACGTATGCATTGCTTGTAATTTTCTATATGCGTGTTGAAATCTCCTGTTTGTGTTTTGATGGCTTCATGAACCGGCACGCTTTCCACCACATCCCAGCTCAGTCCGGCTGCCGCTATCTCTTCCTGTCTTTTTTGAATTTCAGCGATGGTCCATATTTCACCATTGGGAATATGATGCAACGCTGTTACCACACCCGTGCAGCCTGCCTGTCGTATATCGGAAAGACTTACCGGATCGTTGGGGCCAAACCACCGCATGGTATGCACCATTTTCGGAAGTCCATTTTTATGTTCAGTCATTTTTATTATGCAGTTTTCGATATTGATTGAAGGCTTGTTCGCTTATACGCCGCCGAAAATAGAGAAGCCGCCATCCACGCAGATCATGGCGCCTGTTACAAATTTCGATGCATCGCTCAGCAACCATACCAGGGCGCCTTTTAATTCATCGGCATGTCCGAATCTTTTGAATGGTGTTTGTTTGATCACCAGTCCGCCTCTTTCTGTATAGCCGCCATCGGGTGTGGTGAGCAGGTTGCGGTTTTGTTCTGTGAGGAAAAAGCCGGGAGCCAATGCGTTCATTCTTATTTTATCGCCATAACGATTCGCCAGTTCAACGGCAAACCATTGTGTATAGCAATCTACAGCAGCCTTACCCATGTTGTAACCCAACACTTTGGTGATGGCGCGTTTGGAATTCATGGAAGAGATATTAACGATGCTTCCCTGTCCGTTTTGTGCAATGGCTTCACCGAATACCTGTGTAGGGATCAGTGTTCCCCAAAGGTTCAGGTCCATCACCTGCTTCATGCCATTCATGCTCATCTTGAAAATATCTTCGTTGGGTTGCAACACACCTGCGGGCATATTACCGCCGGCGGCATTCACCAGGCCATCTATTTTTCCGAATGTAGATAACACTTTATCCCTCGCTGCTGCCAGTTGATCTTCTTTCAAAGCATCTGCTACCAATGCCAGCGCTTTACCGCCTGCTGCATTGATGGCGTTTGCTCTTTCGTTTGCAACCGCTTCGTTTCTTCCCAGGATACCTACTGCGCCGCCTGCTTCTACAATGGCATTTACAAATGCGTTTCCTAAAATACCGGTACCGCCGGTAACCACTACCACTTTGCCTTTCAGCGAAAAATCGTTCTCCATAATAATATATTCAAAATGATTTATGTATACAAGTTTAAAAGCCGCACAACCTACGCCAGTTCACCGTAAAAAGATTGGCAGATTACTAAGTTATTTTGATGTGGCTCATTTCACCCATCGGTGTTGTTGCATCCATGCATGCAGTTGATCCATCCATTTCACTGTGCTGGTGTGGTTATGCATACCAAATCCATGTCCGCCTTTCTCATAAAAATAAGTGGTGGCTTCCACGCCATTCTTTTTGAGCGCTTCCGCAAATACCAGGCTGTTGCCCGGCGGAACTGCAGCATCATCTTTGGCGTGTACTAAAAAAGTGGGTGGTGTTTGCGGAGTTACCTGTAATTCGTTACTGAAGAATTTATCTTGTTCTGCTGTTGGTTTTGCGCCCAACAAGTTTTTTCTGCTGCCAGCATGCATCAGCTCTTTGGAGAAACTGATCACAGGATAACCCAACACCATGAAATCGGGTCGCAGGCTTGTCTTGTGCGGGTTATCGATATACGCTTGTTTGAAATGTGTGCCGGCAGTAGAAGCCAGATGCCCGCCGGCGCTGAATCCTGCAATGCCTATCCTGTTTGATTGGATATGCCACTGTTTCCGGTTCTCCCTCACAAACTGGATAGCTCTTTGTGCATCCTGCAGCGGGCCCATGGTTTTATCCACCATGATGGAATCATCTGGCAGCCTGTATTTTAACACAAAGGCCGTAACGCCCCACTCGTTGAATTGTTTGGCTACATCTATTCCTTCATGGCTGAAGGCCAATATGCTGTAAGCGCCACCCGGACAAATGATTACCGCCGTACCGTTGGCTTTACCGGCGGGAGGCGTAAACACAGTAAGCGTAGGCACTGTTACATGGCTGATGCGCAGGATACCATCTTTACCCAGTTCGCTTTTTTCTTCCATAGCAACCTGCTTTGCATTCGGAACAGCATTTGCATACAAAGGGATGACCTCCTGGGCTTTGGTTTGAAAAACAGACATACAGGAAAGAGCGATGATGGTGAAGGTTATTTTATGCATAATTAAGATGAAATTATAATCGGAGCAGTTATTATTTGCAACAACCCTTAACCCTTCCTTCTAATACAAGGGTATGCAAACGGGTGCCGGTTGTGTTGGTTTCTACCGTTATGTATTTGTGTACTTCTTCATATTGTTGCTTCGTTTTCAGCGTGACTTTGATAAAACTTTCCCCCCCGGGTTCTATAGGCTTCTCTTCATATTCCGGAATCGTGCACCCGCAGGATGCTGTTACTTTTACCAGGAACAACGGATACCTGCCTGTATTCCTGAAGCGGTATTGTGCATTTACATCTTCTTCCTGGGATATGGTTCCGAAGTTATAAATGGAATCCTGCCAGACAATATTGGTAAAGTGAAGACTGTCTTTTAATATCTGCTCTTTTTCCTGCATTGTAGCACCATAGGGTCGGGGTTTATTCAGCCCGCAGCCTATTAACAAAAAAACAAATATTATCCATTTAAATGGATTTATATAATTAAGCATAGACGAGTAAGTTTCATACATATAAAAAAACACCCTAAATTGGGGGTAGTAAAATATTCACTTGCAGTGAATTGTAACCATTTTAACCCCATTCTTACAGCAAAATAAACTAAATTTGCAGTACAATATGTATGGTTTTATTCATGATTGCCATATACTGCGTACATGTCCTCTTGTATCCTTTCGAACAACTATAAGCAAACCAATTTAATTACTCAAGATTTTTAATACAGTTGAATGATGACTGTGAATATTCTCATTGCAGATGACGATGAAGTGATGCTTCAGATTATCAGGTCTGTTCTCAGCCGCGGAAAGGGCTTTCAGTTATTCATTGCCAGGAATGGCAAAGAAGCGATCCAGATCAAGGAAAAGAACAAGATAGACCTGGTGATCACCGACCTGCTGATGCCTTACGCCAATGGTTTTGAAGTCATCAGCGCTTTCCGGAGAGATCCGGAAACTGCCGGGGTGCCGGTTGTTATTGTATCTTCGATAGGCAATGAAGAGGCAGTGATTGAAGGGTTTAAATTAGGCGCCGACGATTTTATCCAGAAGCCGATCCAGGTTGGTGAGTTCATGAGCAGGATCAACAGGCTGCTTGCCAAAAGTTCAACAAATCTCCCATGAATATTCCTGTACAGACCGATTCATTTTTCGAGCGGTTTTTCAGACAGAATTTTTTTTACTTCGACCGTTACCCATTGGTCATTAAGATTGCGGTGCTGCTGACACTGATAGCGGTGATCACGATCCTGGTTGCATACTCTTCTATCCTGCTAAGGCGTTTTGCAGCTTATTTGCGGGAGAAGCGCCTCCATGCCATTCATCCGCATATCGACGAATTACTGACAGAATATGTGCTCCTGAACGAAGATGCCATGATGCAGGTGCCTGTTGAAGAAGTCAGGTTACAAACCGAAGTCTTCCTTTCCCGCCAGTTCCGCAAGCGCTGGCAGAAGCAGGCTTTGATTGACCGTATGATTCATTTTAAGAAAAATGTGACGGGCGATATATCCATGCTGCTGACAAGGGTTTATGTTGAAACGGGGCTTGACAAATTCTCCATGTCGAAACTGAAGAAAATGGGCTGGAGCAGTAAAGTGATAGGTATCGTTGAGCTCACTTCCATGGATATGACCATTGCCGATGTTACCATCCTTCCTTTAACCAACAGCCGCAACAGAACATTGAGAGCCGAAGCGCGCAATGCCTATATCAAGCTGAGCAAAAACGATCCTTTTAAATTTTTCGATGTAACAATGGAGCCATTGCTTATGTGGAACCAGTTGGAGTTGTTTCGTACCATCACCACTACGGAAGGATTGTCCATTCCTAATTTTGCACGCTGGATATCTTATTCAACCAATAAGAGCATTGTTGCATTCTGCCTTAAGCTGGCATTACATTATAACCAGCGCGAGGCCATTCCATCCATTATTCATTTACTGAATACACGCGACCACTATCTCCGCGCCGATACCATCAACTGTCTGGGCAAATTCATGGCGGAAGATGCAGAGGAAAAACTGGTGCACATGTATTTCAATCAACCCGTCAATTGCCAGATTGAAATACTTAAAGCCCTGGGACGCATTGCTACCGGCAACCACCTTGATTTTTTAAAGAACGAATTCCTGCGTTCAACCGATTTTGAATTGCGTAAAAATGCGGCAAAATCCATTATCAGGCACCAGGCGCTGGCAACACAGATGATACAGGAGCTTTTATCCAATGCTACCACTGAAAACGCGCTGATCCTCAAACATTGCATGAACCCCCTGATCAAGTATTGATGGAACAACCTACGCTCATAGAAAAGATCACGCATTTTTTTGAATCGGGTATTTTCATTTACGGAATTACCCTGCTCATCAGCTATTCCCTCCTGGCCATACTTTCGCTTATAGCCATCCTTCGTTTCCAGAAAGAAGACCGCTATGTAGATTACAATTTGCTTATTACCAGTAAAATCCCGGTAGGCATCTCCGTGATTGCCCCTGCATTTAACGAAGGACTGACCATTATCTCCAATGTAAGATCATTGATGAATCTGAATTACCCGCGCTATGAAGTGATCATTGTGAATGATGGAAGCTCCGACGACACACTGGAAAAAATGATCCGGGAATTCGAGTTGGTACCGGTTGATTTCGCTTATCATAAGCGGCTCAATACTTTTCCTGTGAGGAAAATTTTCAGGTCTTCCAACGCCGCATACAGCAAACTCACCGTAGTAGATAAAGTGAACGGGAAAAGCAAGGCCGATGCCAGCAATGCGGGCATCAATGCGGCATCCTTTCCTTATTTTCTTTGCACCGATGTGGATTGCATCTTAAATAAAGACACTTTACTGAGGCTGATCAAACCGATCATCGATGAACCGCGTAAACGCGTTATCGCAACCGGCGCTACTTTGCGTATGGCTAACTCCTGCGAAATGGATGAAGGAGGTATTACGAGAGTGCGTGTTCCCAAACGCATTATTCCCCGCTTCCAGGAAGTAGAATACATCCGCGCCTTCGTGCTGGGCAAAATGGGGTGGTCTGCCATCAACTGTGTACCGAATGTATCGGGCGGATTGGGTCTGTTCGACAAAGATATTGTGATCAGAGCAGGTGGTTACGACCCGCTTTCATTTGGCGAGGATATGGAACTGATGATACGGATGGAAGCGTTCTGCTGCAGCCAGAAAATTGATTACGCAGTACGCTATATACCCTTATCTCTTTGCTGGACCGAAGGACCTTCCACCGTAAAGATCCTGCGCAGGCAGCGGATACGTTGGGCGCGCGGACTGATCCAGTTAATGAGCCAGCACCGCAGGTTGCTCTTCAACCCTTTTTATGGCAGGTTGGGACTCATTGTTATGCCATACAACTTCCTGTTTGAGCTGATCGCACCGGTGATAGAAGCGGTTGGCATTATTTATTATATCATCATGATTATAACAGGCAATATTAATACACCTTATGCCATCATGCTATTGGTCTTTGTATATATATATTCCGTCATGATCACTACCCTGGCCATTCTCTGGGATCAGATTACATATAAAACCTATAAATCATGGAGGGAAACATTCAGCCTTTGCCTGATGCCTTTTTTTGAAATGCTGATCTATCATCCGTTGGTTATGTTATTTTCACTCAGGGGTTATTTCAATTTTATCACCGGACAAAAACACAGCTGGGGCAATATGCAACGACAGGGTTTTTCCAATACGCCTAAAAAATAATTCCGTTTATGCCTGAACAACGCGCCACATGGGAAGTCATACAGTTCTTTTATGAGAGCTTCATATTCTATTATGGTGTCAGTCTCCTGTTGGTATATGCGTTGCTCGCCATCCTTTCTTTTATTGCCGTCAGGCGTTTCCTGAAAAAGGAACGGTTTGTGGACTATGAAGAGATCACCTGGGCTAAGCATGCGCCCGGTGTTTCCATTATCGCCCCGGCTTTTAATGAAAGTGTAACTATTATTACCAATATCCGTTCCCTGCTAACGCTCAATTATCCGAGATATGAAGTGATCATCATCAACGATGGAAGCACAGATGATACACTTGAAAAAATGATCGCACAGTTCAGCCTGGTAGAAGTTGATTTTGCCTACAATGAACGGATCGTTACCAAACCGGTAAAAAGAGTTTTCAAATCTACTATCGGAGCCTATGAAAAATTGACCGTGATAGACAAGGTTAACGGAAAGAGCAAAGCCGATGCCAGTAATGCGGGTATCAATGTCGCGTCCTTTCCTTATTTTCTTTGTACCGATGTGGATTGCATACTGGAAAGGAACACATTATTGCGGATGATCAAACCCTTCATGGAAGAAGAAGGTAAAAAAATCAAAGAGGTCGGAGAGCCTTGCCCGGAATGCGGTTACCGGCATGTGGTAGAAGATAACCGCCGCGTTATTGCCACGGGCGCCACCCTCCGGATGGCCAACTCCTGTGAAGTGGAAGACGGTGTGATCACACGCATACGTCCGCCCAGGCAGCTACTTCCCCGTTTCCAGGAAATGGAATACATACGCGCTTACGTTATTGGCAAATTGGGCTGGTCCATGATCAATGCCGTTCCCAATGTATCGGGCGGCCTGGGCATGTTCGACAAAGAAATTGCTATTAACGCGGGAGGGTATGATGGTAAGTCTTTTGCGGAAGATATGGACATGGTAACCCGTATGGTTGCCTATATGACCAGCAATAAACTGAAATATAAGATCAAATACATCCCTTTTACTCTCTGCTGGACCGAAGGCCCCGCTACATTGAAAGTGTTTGGAAGACAAAGAATGAGATGGGGCCGTGGATTGTTTGAAGTGATGTCCATGCACAGGCGTATCTTCTTCAACCCTTCCTATGGTTCCATGGGATTGATTGTATTCCCTTATAACCTGTTCTTCGAATTCCTGGCCCCGCTGATTGAAGCTACGGGCATTCTCTATTATATTTATCTGATCTCGGCAGGCCATATCAATTGGCCCTATGCCAGGATACTCCTGGTATTTGCATATTCTTTTTCAGTGATGATCACGTCATTGGCTATTTTGTGGGACCAGATTACCTTTCATTACTATCGCAGATGGACCGAAGTACTGGGATTATGCCTGATGGCGTTCCTGGAACCATTTATTTATCATCCGCTCATCGTGTTCTTTGCTCTTCGTGGTTATTTTAATTTTATTACCGGTAAAAAACACAGTTGGGGCAATATGCAAAGACAGGGCTTCAGGCCAGCTCAAAAAACAAAGGAGGCAGTTGTATGAGAGTTGCTATAATAACTTGCTGTACCATACTGTTGATGGTATCCGGAGTACATGGACAGTTTAATAAAAAAATGAATGCCGATGATTATACCGAGCTCACCACGCAAAGTATACAGCAAAAAAATTACACAGCTGCTATCCGGTATGCCAAATCAGGATTAGCCAACAGGTCGGGCGATGTGGACCTGTTGTTCCTGCTGGGCAAAGCTTATATGCTCCGGGGCAATGCCGACAGTGCCCGGCCCGTATTAAGACGGGTAGTAGTGAATCAACCTAAATACCGGGATGCCTATCTATTGATCATCAACCTGGAAATGCAGGACAAACACCCGGAGGAAGCCCTGTGCTTTGCAGATGATGCGCTTTACTACTTTCCGTATGATCGTGAGTTCATGCTGAAAAAAATGGCTGCACTGGACGCCGGGCACGACAGGAAAAGTGCAGACAAATGGGCCGATGGTTTGTATGACCGTTATTACAACGACAGTTCGATCCTTCGTTTTTACATCAACTACAAACTGGAAAACGCCAGGCGCTATCTCAAAAACGGAAATATACCCAGGGCCCATTACAATTATGATAAAGTACTGGAAGAAGACCCGGTCAACAAGGAAGCCATTGATGCATTATACAGCCTCGAACTCCGCAAAAGTAATAAGCAGGCTGCGCTGGACCTCACCAACAGGATGCTGGGAACCGACCCGCGTTCTTATACTTACCTGCTGCAGAAAGTGAGTCTGCTGGAAGAAATGAAACGATATGCCGAAGCGCTGGAGACATTGCAGATCATGCAGCATTATTTTCCCAATACACCTAAGCTACAGCAGCTGCAGCAATCGCTCCAGATGGCTTCTGGTCGTTTCTATATGAAGCAGGACCCTTACCTGCAATTCCAGTCCATTTTATCTCAATCACCTGCCAACCGCGAAGCAATCGACTATACCATCAATCTGGCCACATCAAAAGGTCTTTATACCGATGCGCTTGCTTTTGAAAATAATGCGCTTCGCCACTATCCCGGCGACCTTAACCTGCTTTTAAAGAAAGAAGGTACATTGGAAAGCCTGCACCATTATATTCAGGCTGCGACTGTTGCAGAAGACATTTTTAACCGGCAGTCTACTATTGCCAACAAAGACCGGCTGGTTGAACTGACACTACAGGCCGGCAGGCAGTATCAACAAGACATGAATACCGACAGCGCACTGGCTGCTTTCAAACGCGTCCTCACACTTGAACCGAACAACCTGGCAGCGCTTCAGTACTCCGCCAATTTGTTGGTTGCCCGCAGACAGTTCAAGCCTGCGCTTGTATTACTCGATCAGGCCATTTCCTCGCAACCTGGCAACAGGGATGAATGGTTGTTTAAAAAGGCTGATATACTCGCCCAATCAGGCCAGGTCGATGATGCGCTGGCAATCGCATGGCAGCTTGTGCAAAGGAATCCCGGCAACAGCGCTTACAACAACTTCTTGGTGGATCAGGCGCTTACATTAGGCAGGCAATACATGCAATCGGAAGATTACGATGGAGCCCGTGAGGCATTCAGGACCGCGCTGGCAAGCGACATATCCAATATGGATGCTTTGAATGGCATGATCAATCTGGAAAGCGCTGTGCACCGTTACGATTCTGCATTGTATTATGCCAACAGGGCATTGCTCGTACAGCCCGATGATAAAAACCTGCTGTTGAAAAAAGCAGGTGTGCTGGAATCGATGCAGTCATTCAGGGAAGCTTATGTTATTACCAGTGCATTATACAAGCGCTACCCATTCAGTAGTAAGCTGCGCAATACCTACCTGGAACAGGTATTAGCCTCAGGCCGCTACTTCAATAAAATGCAGCAGACCGACAGTGCGCTGTCTGAATTTTCCAAAGTGCTGGCGTTATCGCCTGCCGACAGCAATGCACTCATGTATACCATCAATATACTGAATGAAAAAAAGGCTTACGATACGGCACTTACATTGATAGACAGGGGACGTGAGCATTACCCTGAGAGTGAATATTTCCTATTGAAAAAAGCGGTGGTTCTTGAAAACAAAGCGTCTTATCTCGATGCATTCAAGGCAGCCGATTCCACAGCAAAATTGTTCCCTTCCTTGAAAAACAGGGAGTATGCCGATTATCTCCGGTCGAGAACTTTTAAAAACCAGGTAGGAATGCAGTTCCTGTACAGTGTGCTGGATACAGGCAGTCAAACCAGTCGTGCCAATATTGCCACTTTGCAATACCTGCATTATTTGAGCAAAGGATCTATTGCAGCCAGGCTGAATTTTGCAGGCCGCAATACAGGCACCGGTTTACAGATGGAACTGGAAAGTTATTATAAACACAATCCCCGTTATTATTCTTATGCCAATATTGGAATATCCAACAATATTGTGTTCCCCCAGTGGAAATTGGGGTACTCGTTGTTTCACAATTTTGCAAAAGGATGGGAAGCGGAATTGGGTGCCAGGTACCTGTGGTTCAAACAGGATCAGTCGGGGATATTTTCCATCGTTGGTTCCGGCGCTAAATATTTCGGCGACTTCTGGGCCAACCTGAGGTATTTCCTTATTTCCTCCGGTAACAGTAGCCTGTATCATGCAGCCACATTAAACATACGCCAATACCTGAATGATAAAACAGATTACCTGAGCGCTGCTTTCGGAATTGGCAACTCGCCCGATGAGTTCAGCAGGAACTTCCGGTTACCGGCTAACCTCGGCATTACTACTTACAGTATTGGAATGGGATACGCACATACCATGCAATACAGGAATACAGTCAGTATTTCGGGGAACTGGTACAATCAGCAATTGACATCGGGTACTTTCCGGAACCAGTATGATATATTCTTCAGTTTCCTGAGAAAATTTTAAATGCCAGGCATGATGCGTTTTGTACTGACCATAATGATCTCGTTGATGCTCACATCCTGCAACCGGGCTGCGGACCTGGTATTGGTATCCAAAGGCCACTCTGCTTATACCATCATCATCCCTGCTGAAGCTACTGCAAATGAAAAGAAGGCCGCCGGCATCTTGCAACAGTATATTCAACAGTTATCCGGACTTAGATTGCCCATTCAACCCGAGTCAGTTTCCGCTACAAGCAAATCGCCTTCTATTTATGTTGGCAATACGGAGAAAGCGCAAAGTTTTCAGGTTGGATCAGTAAATGGTGAAGGTTATTTGCTGACCCGACAAGATAATAACCTGGTGTTGTATGGCAGGCATGGCCAGGGGGTGGTATATGCGGTGTATGCATTCATCGAGAAATACTTCCATCTTTTTAAAGGCGCTGGCGAGCCTGTTTTTATTACTCCGGTTAGAGACCTTGTGGTGACCGGTTTTACGCCAGCAATATCCAACCCTGCTTTTATTTATCGGCAGGCTTATTTCCCTGCATCACAGGATGCTGAATACCTTTCGTGGCATAAACTACAACAGTTTGAGGACCTTTGGGGTATCTGGGGACACAGTTATTTTAAACTGGTAGATTCCGCTATCTATTTTAAAACACACCCGGAATACTTTTCAGCCATCGACAGCATCAGGCAACCTGTACAGCTTTGCATGAGCAATGAAAAGGTGGTAGAGATTGCCATAGCAGCGCTCAAAAAAAGAATGGAAAAATTTCCAGATGCTGAATATTGGTCCGTCAGCGCCAACGACAATATCAATTATTGTACCTGTGAAAAATGCAGGGCTATCCAGAAAGAAGAAGGGAGTGCATCCGGCGCCCATCTGCGGTTTGTGAACAGGATTGCTGCTGCTTTCCCCGATAAAAAGATCACCACACTGGCTTACCAGTACACAGCGGAACCACCTGCAAAAACCAAACCCCTGCCCAACGTGTTCATCATGCTGAGCACCATAGACGCTTATCGTTCAGCGCCACTTGTACAAGAAGCTTCTGCGCGTCTTTTCATGGAACAAATCAAAGGCTGGCGCAAGCTCACAGGCAATCTCATGCTTTGGGATTACAATACCCAATTCACTAACTATCTCTCGCCATTCCCAGATCTCTTTTTCCTGGCCGATAATATCAGGTTCTATCAATCGCTTGGCGTCAAAGGGTTGTTTTCGCAAGGCAGTGGTGAAAGTTACAGCGACCTCGCTGAACTGAGGTCTTATCTGCTGGCTAAACTCAGCTGGGATCCCCAGGCTGATTGGCGCCAGTTGATCGAAACATTCTGCTCGCAATATTATGGCGCTGCGGCTCCATTCATACGCAGTTATATTGATCAGCTACAGGAAGCAGCACAGCATTCCGGGCGTCCAATCGATATCTATGGCAACCCGGTATGGGAATACAATACTTACCTGAGCCCTGAAAAAATAGATGCCTATTCAACGATACTCGACAAAGCCGCGGCGGCAGTTGAGAACGATACATTGAAGAAAGCAAGGGTGGAAAGAGTAAGGCTATCCCTGGAATATACCGTATTGCAGCAATCCCGGTTTTTCGGCCCGGAAAAACATGGTTACCTCGAGCTCTTGCCGAACAAAAGCGGCTATCGGGTAAAAGCTTTGTGGCCTGGAAAAGTAGAACGCTTCGGAGCTGCTGCAACAAGGGCGGGTGTAAAAGAATTATCAGAAGGCGGGTTGAGTCCTGATGCATATGGCCAGGAATGGCAAGGACTATTTGAAAAAGGATGGCAGCCCAATCTGGCATTGCATGCTGCTGTAAAATTAGCTACTCCTTTTGCACCTGAATATACCAACAAAGGACCATTGACTTTGGTGGATGGCGTTACCGGCAATCATGATTTCAGTTATAACTGGCTTTGCTTTTACGGGCAGGATATGATTGCAACCATCGACATGGGCGAAACGAAAACGGTCAGTAATATACATGCCGCATTTCTCGATGATCCAAAGCACCATATCTTTTTACCAGCTTCGTTACAGGTGGAAGTATCGGCAGATGGCAGCCGGTATGAAGCCGTACAAAGCACTTATATGAATCAGCTGGGGGGCGCTCTTGAAGAACATTACAATATACACCGGATTGTGTTTGATTTTTCTGTTCCGGAAACGAGGATACGTTACATCAGGTTTTCTGCAAAAAATCATGCTTCCTTGCCTAAGTGGCGTTATCATCCTAATAAAAAGCCTATGATCGCTTGTGATGAAATATATGTTTTATAATACCTAATGTATTGATGATATGACACAGATACTGACTGTTGATGACGACCATATTATGCTGGTAATACTGAAGACCGTTCTTACGAAAGAAGGTTACCATGTTACACAGGTCAAGAACGGAAAAGAAGCCATCGCGCTCAAAGATCGATTTGCATTCGACCTGGTCATTTGTGATCTCATGATGCCGTATGCGAATGGATATGAAGTGCTCAGCAGTTTCAGGAATGATCCTGTTACCGCCAATACACCTATCATCATTCTTTCATCGATAGGCAATACAGCTACTATTGAAGAAGTTTTGTCGCTGGGAGCAAACGAATTCATTTCCAAACCTTTCACTTCAGCAGATTTGCTTGGCAAGATCAAAACATTATTGAACACAAGAGAACATACAAATATTAGCCTGCATGAACAACGCTGACCATATCACTTTCTAAACCTATTTCTCTTTGCCCGTCGTAACACATTGCCTTGTATTCACGTATTTCGGGCTTCTCTTCTGTCGCCAATGGCCGCTTGTCAATAAACGGCGACCTCCTCCCCATACCCAAATATTTCCATTCTTCTTCTCCGCGGAGTCTGCCGTATAGTTTAACACCAAACATTCGTTTCTTGATAAACCGCACCGATACTTTTCCCAGCAATGAAGTGGGATGGAGTTCGGGTTTCAGGTCGCCGAAGTTGACTGGCTATCCTGTTATAACCACTCTCAATTCTGCACCCATATTGGGAGAATAATTGCCAAAAGTCTTCATAAAGCGAACCATTCTACGGATCTCTTTCAAATGGATTTCCTGGAAAAGCTTTTTGGCAGATGTCGCCTCCCGGAACGAATTCCGTTTGATAGCTACATCAGCAATGTTGTCGATGAGTGCCTGTGCGATCTTTTGTTGTTCCGGTATTTGTTCTGGTGTGAGTCCGAGTGATGCCCCCAACTCCCCAATCTTTTGCTTATAGGTGTGGGCCCATACGCTCAGTTTACCATCGGTGCGCGGGATGTAATGATCAAATAGCTTCATAAAAACAGCTTATATGAATAATAGTTTTTACTAATAAAACAAATAACATTCATATATGCAAGTGTTTTTCAGCATTTTTTAATCCATTAGCATATAAAGTATTGATTGTCAATATAGTTAATGGATAACTTCGGCTGCACTGCATGACCCACGAACAGGCTGGCAGGTGTGGTGCACTACTTATACAATTGGTAATTCCATACTATACAATTGTCAGTTGTATAGTATGCAGCTAACAGTTGCAAGCTCTTGGAAGCCGTGTACTACTTATGCAATTGGGGTTTGTATACTATACAATTGTTGGTTGTATGGTATACCGTTTCAATCCGTTCATTTTCCCCTAAAAAACTGGCGATGCGTGCTCCAGCGTCAACTGTAGCTGCACTAGCCAACATTGCATGACCTTCCAGCTTTGTTATAAAATGTCTTAACTTTTACCCTTGATCCTCCCCAATTAGGGGGCGATACAATCATTATATACTTTTAAAAACTGCAAACGAGTTTAAAAAAACATACACACTTGTTTTTACTGGTAACGGTATTATCCTTACTAAGTATAAATCGTTTTGCAATTGGCAGAGCGTATTATATAAGCCTTCAGGGAAACGATGTAAATCCTGGCACAAAAGCGGCCCCTTTTAAAACAATTGACAAAATAAATAACATACGACTTAACGCCGGAGATACAGTTTATTTTCAATCGGGGCAAACTTTTAAAGGAACAATAGAGATTGATTCTGTTACTACAGGTAATCAAAGCCATCCAATCGTTATCAGGTCTTATGGAAAAGGCATAGCAACTATTGATGCTGATAGCGCCGCCGCGATTAGTTTATACCGGACACAATATATTGCTATCCGCCATTTACACTTAAAAGGGGCCGGCCGGAAGAACGGCAATACTAAATCCGGCCTGTTGATGGTGGGTTGTAATCATATTCAAGTTGATAGTATGGAGGTCAGCGGGTTTCAAAAACCGGGTGTACTTGTATTTACTTCTACCGAGATCATTTTAAGATTTATAAATGCGCATGACAACGGCTCTGCCGGTATTACTATTGAAGGAGATTTGGGTAAAAAGAATTCTAAGAATATCCTGATACGTTACTGTCGGGCAGAAAATAATCCCGGCGACCCAACTAATTTAACCAATCACAGCGGGAATGGTATCGTTGTAGGAAATTGTAAAAATGTATTGATTGATCAGTGTACCGCTACCAATAATGGATGGGATATGCCACGAATAGGTAACGGTCCCGTTGGTATATGGGCCTATGAGGCAGACAGCGTCATTATCCAGCATTGCCTGTCGTATCGTAATAAGACATCTAAAGGTGGCGCAGATGGAGGCGGGTTTGACCTGGATGGCGGCGTTACCAATTCCATCATTCAATATTGTGTTTCGTATGAAAACCAAGGGAGTGGTTATTGCATATTTCAGTACTGGGGGGCGAGCCCCTGGTATCATAATATTTACAGGTATAACATAAGCGAGAATGATGGCACCGTTTCCGATTCACAAGCCGGTCTTTATGTATGGAACAGCTCCGACGATGAAAAGCAATTTTACGACTGTGACGTATATGGCAATATTATTTATAATAGCAAAGTAGCAGCTATTTGCTTTTCAGAAAAAAGCGAAAGCAAAGGCATCCGGTTTCACGATAATATATTCGTTGGCAGGGATTCACTTATCAGGGGAATCGATAAGATCGGCGATGTTAAGTACCAGGGAAATGACTGGTGGAGTTTAAAAAGCGGATTCAACATCGATGGCATCAAACAATTGAAAGCATGGGTAACTAAGACTGGTAAGGAAATGAAAGACGGTCAGGTAATAGGCCTTAATGTATTCCCTGCATTTAAAAACCCAGGCAAAATCAATATAACATCAGCATCCCAAATAAGCTCCTTTACCAACTATCAATTGCCCAAAGAATCGGGGTTGAAGGACAAGCTAAAATTGTTACAGTTAAAATGAAAAGGCTGATTCCAATAATGATTCTTTGTAATTTTTTACTGATAAAACACAGTGGGCTTGCACAGATTCCCAAGTCGCCGGATGTTAATGGCAAAGAATGGCATGATACACAGGGAAACTTTATTAACGCGCATGGGGCAGGCATACTGCATCACAATGACACTTATTACTTGTTCGGGGAAATAAAAAAAGGCAACACCTGGTTGGTGGCGGGGCAAAGCTGGGAAGATTATCGTGTGCCGGCGGGTGGTGTATCTTGTTATTCTTCAAAGGATTTGAAAACCTGGAAATACGAGGGTGTAGCATTATCCCCGGTAAAAGGCGATACCACAAATGACTTGGATACAGGCAGGGTCATTGAACGCCCAAAAGTGATCTATAACCGTGCGACTAAAAAATTTGTCATGTGGATGCACGTGGATAAGAACGATTATTCATATTCGCGTGCCGGCGTTGCAGTAAGTGACAATCCCGCCGGACCGTATCGGTATATAAGAAGCGTGCAACCAAACGGTCAAATGTCTCGTGATATGACCCTTTTCCAGGATGATGATGGCAAAGCCTATCTGATCTATTCATCTGAACAAAATAATACCATGCAGGTATGCCTCTTAAATGACGATTACCTGAGCCCGACAAAAATTTTCAGCAGGATATTGGTAGATCGCAGGCGCGAGGCCCCCGCACTATTTAAAAGCGAAGGAAAATATTATTTAATTACTTCGTCTTGCACTGGCTGGTCGCCCAACGCAGCTACTTATGCCGTGGCCAATCAGGTATTAGGTCCATGGAAAGAATACGAAAACCCATGCAAAGGCGCTGGCGCCGATACAACATTCGGATCACAAAGCACTTATGTGTTGCCCATTAATGGAAAAACAAAAACGTTCCTGTTTATGGCTGATACCTGGAATAAAACGGACCTTAAACAATCGGGGTATTTGTGGTTGTCTTTAAAGATCAATAACGGCAAGGTTGAAATAAAAAAGTTTGTCTATTGATTTGTTCTACTTACCCCTTTTCTTCCAATCGTTTTGCAATAAACAGCACCTCTTTTACCCAAAGTGATGGATTGTCTATTTGCTCAATAATTTTTCCTTTTTTCAATACAGCCATCTGTTTAGGGATCTTATCTGAACTATCGTATAAATATGCATCAGTAAAATTCAGAATTTCAGATTTCAGATATGTCAATCCCATCCGGTAACGTTGTTCTATAATCGGAACTGCAATGTCATGCCCACCTTGGGCAACGCGGTTTAGCACACGATCTTTGTTTATTTCCACATCGTCCGTTCCCAGGAAATATAATACTGCATCATAGCCGTGTCGCTGCATTCTTTTTATCCATTCGTAATCGGATTTCTTGGAAAGATTGCTTTCAATCATGAAGCTTTCTTTTCTTTCAATAAACCCAGCTATGCGCTGCTGTGCAATACTTTCTCCTAAAGCAAGGTTTTCAGCAGTGTAGTTACCTAACTCTAACAGGACAATATTATCAATGTTGATAAAAGGAATAGAAGGGGCTATATCACCAATAGACACCTGGGAATTATACCACGTAGTTTTGCCAGAACCATTGGCTCCGCCGAGAATATAGAGGACCGGCATTTATTGATGCTTGGATGGATGGGAATTGAGAACAAATTTTTCCCCGGTGCGTGGGTTCTCTCGAATAATCTTACCATTCTCTTTATAAGTTATAAAGGAACCTGTTTTGAGCGCCTGCTCACGCACATAATTAGCGACTGCAATACCTGCCCTCTTTGGGTCAATATTTACAAGCCTTTTTTCCATGGCCCAAATTTACGATTAATTAACCAGTTACTAAATAAGGGGGTAAAAAGAATAAGAATTATACCTATATAAAAAGCCCTGAAATTTCAGGGCTTTTTTAGTGGAGAATACCGGATTCGAACCGGTGGCCTCTTGCATGCCATGCCTGTGCGACAACCCTGTTTTCTCCTTTATAAATGCCCTATTTTAAGCTCTTTTCACTCATTTCCGGTCCAAATCCGTCCCAAAATATTGTTTATTCTGTACTAAAGTATTTCAAACGAATTTTTAAGCGCATCGAACTTTGACGTCAAATCGTAATTAGAAGAAACTTGAAGTAAATATCTTTTTTTGTTCTTAAAGAATAAAATTCCTTTTGCTTTAATCTCGTTTTGGATACTACTGTATTGTATCGCTTTAACCCCTTTGTATGTTACATAATCATACACAAATTCATTAGCAGCAAAGTTATTTACAACTTGTTCAAAAAGCTTATTTTCTACATCGCTGGAGTCTTTATAGGATACTTCAAAATAACTGGAAGATTCGTCAATAATCCATATTCTAAAAATGGCAAAATCTTCTGGGTTATTTTCAATTTTAGCAACCGCGCATGCATACGCCCCAATTATTCTTTTTTTATCTTGAACTTCACTGCTTTGAATTAAAGACGGGTCAACTTTTAGTTCACAAGGGCATTTAATTTTAAAACCAGCAGAAGGGAAAATTTGATAGTTATTGTCACTACCAGCTTCGTTCTTGATCAGACTATCGACCCTTGCAGCAGCACTATCTATTTTAGCAGTAGAATAATCAGCCGCTTTTTTAGTTGTGTCAGCAGCAGCTTTAGCGGCACTATCAGCAGCTGCTCCTATTGCAATATTATTTGCATCAGAAGATGGTGTATTAATTAAATTATCTGTCCTGTTTTGGGGAAGTATAGCTATTACAACTATAAAAGCAACAATGAGTATAGCACAGACTACTAATATGTACGGCAATACAGGGTCATCATCTTTTACCTTCGGCTTAGTCGGTTCAGGAGGGTCTATAGGTAGAACGCGAAAGGTGCTATCCGCTTCGGAAAAATGCACATCAATTATTGTGTGATGAGCTTCAATAAGAATATTTTTGTACTTCTCACCGTCAGTTACTATTATTTTTTTCCCAGTATAAGTGTCTCTCTCCAAAGTAAGTGGAGTGACACCAATTTTCTTAAAAGACGCATTTAAAATAATTGCACCTGGTTGCTCAGTAACAATTTTAATTTGACTTCCGTACTCATATTCACTGAGAGTGGAGTCTTCTTCAATAGGCGTAAATGCATCCCCACTGAATAACTCTGGTGTTGCTATTTTATTTGGATTTGATCTACAAAAACTTTTAAGAGCGGTCAAATAGTAAGTAAGAGATTGTTTATTCAATTGATATAACCTCTGTGTTAATTCGGATGTACCAAAATGCAAAAAATCAACATTTTGAAATAGAAGATTATCCAAAGTATTAAAACCTCTCTGCACATTGTTTTCTAACCACAGGGTTTTGTCGTATTTTAATGCCTCAATAGCAGTAAGAATAACCCAAAATGAAAATCGATCTATTTTTTCGTCGAATTTTTGATTTAGTCGATTTGGATGCTGAAACTCAGCTCTACCCCTTTCAAGGTTCTCCTTGTTTTTAAAAGAAGGTATATACATTCCATCATAGTCAATTAGTTTTATCTTAGGGTTCCCTTTTGAATCTTCCTGTATTATAATATTCCCACATTGTATGTCTCCGTGCCCAACCAAATTTTTTTCTAGGCTTCGGCTGACTTTCACAAACTCGTCTTGCAGTTTAGAAAGTAGCAGATTATTTAATAGTATTTTTCCAATATAATCGTTTAGCAATTGTCCTTCAATCCAATCCATTTTAACAACTGGGTAAAACTCATTTTGTATTTGAATTTCATTATCAAGAAGCTCAATATCAGTTACCCACGAAGCATTAATTTTTTTTAAATAATCCGATATTTTTCTATACCTGTCAATATTTTCTTCGTATGCGCTTATAAAACATCTAATAGCATATTCTTTAAAATGATCTTTAGCTTTAAATACTACTGCATATGAACCTGAACCAAAACTGTAAATTCGTAAAGGAGTTGTTCTTGATGGTATAAAATTTATATTCTTAAGCGTTCTGAATGCTTTATCGCCTTTTAAACCGATTGCCTTATTATATTCTGCAATTGTCGGAAACATTTTCGATGCTTTAAGTTGTATGTGTGCCAATATGACTACAATTCATGTTCTCAGTCACAATGATTAAATAAATTATAGAATTTATTTTTCATTTACGTTGGTCTCTATTTTTAGAGTACTTGAATCTCGAATGTTTAGTTTTTCATTTAATTTTCTGATTTCCAAAAGCGTGGTTTTTGCAATACTATCTTCGATAATAAACTTGTTTCTTATATCGGAACGCAATTCATTCTTAGACTTATCAGACTGATAATTTATCTGGAAGCGAAAAAAAGCAATACTTAGAATAACGCTTAAGCTAACTACGATCATTAGAAGAGCTTCAAGCAACCTCTGTTTCCTCTTAATTTGCGAGAGATCATTGGATATATGATCAAATCTCCGAATGATTTCTTGTATGTGCATGTCGGTAAATTGATAGTGATTATTTTCTTGTCCTAAGTTTGTAGGAACAAATTCTTTTTCTTCTTCTTTCGGAAATGAGAATGATTCGTCGGGGATTATTTTTTTTATTGTCCCGTTATTTTTATGATCTATGATTATTGATGTGATATCATCTTCTTCTAATTCTCTGCTACTCCAATATTTCATACAAAAAGCATATAGTTTTTGGAAATTATTAAGTTGCATTAACCCCTCAATTATTGACGGCTTTTTTAGGATTAATCTGCTCAGAGCATCGGTTGCGAGAATATAAATAGTATTTTTTTCGGCTGGAATCTCTTTATACTGAAAGGATGGTATATTAGTTTTATCCTCTAATATTTGTTCCGTATTGATAAAATGGTTATTTGCATCAAGACTGTCTAAATCTCGAAAAGGGAAACAGGTAATCCTATTATTCCTAAACATGAAAAGATTTGAATCTCCACAACTAATAATTTTCAAATGATTATTATCAAAAAACTGAAGCCCAATGAATGTCGCCGTGGCTCCTTTCTTTTGTTTACTTTTTTCAAGAGACGCTTTTGCAGGATTGGTATTAGTTATAATATTTGATTGTTTAAAAATTTGAGCACAATCAATGAAGTTTGTAACCAATTTTTCATGTTCGAACGTTGGATTGGACACAAATTTTTTTGTAATTAATTCAGCCCATTCCTCTGAATTGTAGCTTTGAGTTGTGCCATCAGCTAAAGCGAATGTTTTTGTTGACTTATTGAAAGCAAACTTGTCCTGAATGTTTTGATATAAATAAGATGACCGTTTTTGAATCTGTAAAATTGTAATATTCATTATTGTGGGGTCCCAATATTTAAAAAATTAATTAAGTCTGTGGCGTTTCCATTAAGTACATACCCTTTTGCATTATCATGAATATTGTATCCCTTTTGTTTGGCTATACGAATCATATTTTCATTTAATGGCGTTGACATTTCATAAAGTAATCTTGCAAATTTGTCGCTACTATTTGTTAATTCATTGGGAAACAACACTCTTTCCCCGCTTCTTGATGAAATTTGGATATTGAAAATGTTGGTAGCGCCATAATTAGTTCCAATTTGGTTTATCTGAACAGCCTCTTTTTTAAGTGCATAAAAGTTGCTACCAGAGTCAGTTGCTTCTCCATCAGTAATGTTTATGATGATTGGAGGATGGCAATCTTTGTGATTACCCCAATTGATCCAATCATTACATATCCTTTTTGCATTTTCAAAGGCTTTGGTCATTGGAGTTGATCCTGATGCATATGGTTTTATCCACAACGGCTTTTCGTTTTCTAATAATAATGGATAATCAAATATGTTTTTTATTGAAACGATCCATTTGCCAGACAGTTGACCTTCCCAAGCAGATTGAACTTTTTCGTTCTCTTTTCCATAACCAATGATTGCTAACTCGAATCTATTTTTTAATTCCCCGCCTGATCCCATGCAACGTAAACCAATCTCATAAAGAGTATCGTTAATTGCGTCTGCCAGTTCGAAAGCTTTGCTGTGTAAGGCGTTTCCGAATTTATCGGTGTAATCGGCAATCACAACTACAGAGTTTTCGGCAATCAGGAGTACATAGAAATCGGCAACAATTGATACAGAGTTTTCGGCAACAACGGTGCAG